>NZ_VRUA01000017.1 GCF_008017535.1 Ottowia flava | reverse complement strand
CCGCGCTGCTTCATGTCGTGGCAAGCCGCCCGCTATCGGCTGGCTTCAATCGTGTTTTGAACACCATCCCTAACGGTTTTTCGTGAAGTTGTGTAGAGGTGTGACATCTGCGCCGGCCGCGTAACCGGGCAGATGACCGATTCGTGCGCACGGCGCGCACCGCGCGGCAGGCGTCGGCGCGGCGGCGTGGTCAGAATGCTACAAATTGAGGAGCTGCTTGCGCAGATCCAGCTAGCGCTGCAGCCCGATTTGGCTCAAAAACCGTGCCCGCAAAGAAAACGCCGCCCGAAGGCGGCGTTTTGCTTACTGGGCTCAGCCCGCGCTCAGTGCGGCGCGCCTTCGGCCGGGCGCTCAAACGCCAGCGTCACGGTCTGCAGGTCCTTGCGCGTTTCCACCAGCACCAGCGGGCCGTCGTCCAACTCAACCAGCGGCGGGCGCTCGCGTGGCACATGGATCGGGCGCGGCTCGGCGGCGATGGCGGCTTGCACCGCGGCGACCTTGTCGGCGTCGGAGTTCACCCACTGCAAGCCGGCGCCGCTTGCGATTTGCGCCAGCTGGTCTGAAGGCAGCGTGAACGTTTGGACCTTGGGCATGCCCAAGCTCACCACCGCGGTTGCGGGGGCAGGCACCGGTCCAGCTGCCACGGTTGTAACGGCCAGCGCAGCGGGCTCGGCCACTGGGGCGGGCGTCGGCACAGGTGCCGGCGGCGTCGCCTCAGCCATGGGAGCGACCGGTGCTTCCGGGATGTCGCCAGCGCGTGCGAAGTAAGAGCGCGGCGCGGGCTCATTCGATGCGGCGACGGGTGCCACCGCCGGCGCGGCCATGTCCATCGGCTCGGCGCTGGCTTCGGCCGCCACGTCGGCGGTGCGTTCGCGGCGCTCGCGGCCGTTGCGCTCGCGCGGGCGACGCTCGCGGCGTTCGCCGGACTGCGCTTCGCGCTCGCCATTGAGCGTGTCGGGTGTGGCGTCCTGGCCGTTCACGCCAGCGACTTCAGCCGCTGCGTCCTGGGCAGGGCGCTCACGGCGGCCTTCGCCGCGACCGCGGCGGCCTTCGCCACGCTCACCCCGCTCGCCGCGCGGCGCACGTGCCGGTGCCGCTTCGGTGGCTGCGTCGGCCTCATGGCCGTTCTGGACCTTCGGGTTCAGCTCGTCGCCGTTGACCACCGGCTGCTGCGCGTCGCGGCGCGGACGATCGCCACGCTCGCCGCCGCGGCGGCCGCCATCTCGGCCATGGCCAGAGCGGCCTTCGCTGCCATCGGGACGGGCTTCATTGCGACGGCCTTCACCGCGCGCACCGCGCTCTTCGCCGCTGCGGCCTTCGCCGCCGCGTCCGCGTCCGCCGCGGCCACCGCGGCGCTCACCGCTGCGGGCGTCGGATTTGTCCGTCGAGGCCGCCGGTTGTGGTGCCGGGGCCGGGGTGGTGACCACGGGCGGCGGTGGCGATGCCACGCCGAATAGGCCTTTGAGCCAACCCATCAGGCCCGCTGGCGGCGGGGCCACAGGCGCCGCCACCACGGGCGTCGGCGCGGCAACGGGCGCCTTGACCGGCTCGGGTCGCACCACCGGCTGCGGTGCCGGCTCGTCGCGCAGCACGCCCTTGATCACGGGCTGCTGCCGGTTGGTCGGCTCCTGGCTGCGCCGCGTGACGGTGGTCGGGTCTTCGAACTCTTCGGCCAGCTTGTAGCTGGAATCCAGATCGTCCAGACGCGGGTCGTCGTGCTTGAGGCGTTCGAGCTTGTAGTGCGGCGTCTCCAGCGTCTTGTTGGGCACCATGGTGACGTTGACGCGCTGCTTGAGCTCGATCTTGGCGATCTCGGGGCGCTTTTCGTTCAGCAGGAAGCTGGCCACTTCCACCGGCACCTGCACGTTGACGGCGGCGGTGTTGTCCTTCATGCATTCTTCTTGAATGATGCGCAGGATCTGCAGGGCCGACGACTCGGTGTCGCGCACGTGGCCGGAGCCGCCGCAGCGCGGGCAGGGGATGGAGGCGCCTTCCGACAGCGCAGGCTTCAGGCGCTGGCGGCTCATCTCCAGCAGGCCGAACTTGCTGATGGAGCCGAACTGCACGCGCGCACGGTCCTGGCGCAGCGCGTCGCGCAGGCGGTTTTCCACCTCGCGGCGGTTCTTGGCCTCTTCCATATCGATGAAGTCGATCACGATCAGGCCGCCCAGGTCGCGCAGGCGCATCTGGCGCGCCACTTCGTCGGCGGCTTCCAGGTTGGTGCGGGTGGCGGTCTCTTCAATGTCGCCGCCCTTGATGGCGCGCGCCGAGTTGACGTCCACCGCCACCAGCGCTTCGGCGTGGTCGATCACGATGGCGCCGCCCGAAGGCAACGTCACGGTGCGGCTGTAGGCCGACTCGATCTGGTGTTCGATCTGGAAGCGCGAGAACAGCGGCGCGTTGTCGCGGTAGCGCTTCACGCGGTGCGCCTGCTCGGGCATCACGTGGCTCATGAACTGGTGCGCCTGCTCGTACACGTCGTCCGTGTCGATCAGGATGTCACCGATGTCCGAGTTGAAGTAGTCGCGGATGGCGCGGATCACCAGGTTGCTTTCCTGGTAGATCAGGAAGGCGCCCTTGGCACCCTTGGCGGCGCCGGCGATGGCGTCCCACAGTTTCAGCAGGTAGTTCAGGTCCCACTGCAGCTCGGGCGCGGTGCGGCCGATGCCGGCGGTGCGCGCGATGATGGACATGCCCTTCGGGTATTCGAGCTGGTCCATCGCCTCTTTCAGCTCGGCGCGGTCCTCACCCTCGATGCGGCGGCTAACGCCACCGCCGCGCGGGTTGTTGGGCATCAGCACGACGTAGCGGCCGGCCAGGCTGACGAAGGTGGTCAGGGCGGCGCCCTTGTTGCCGCGCTCTTCCTTTTCGACCTGGACCAGCAGTTCCTGGCCTTCCTTGATCACGTCGTTGATGCGCGCCTGGCTGACGGACACGCCTTCAGCGAAGTACTGGCGCGAGATTTCCTTGAACGGCAGGAAGCCGTGGCGGTCTTCGCCGTAGTCGACGAAGCAGGCTTCGAGCGAGGGCTCGACCCGTGTCACGACGGCCTTGTAGATGTTGCCCTTGCGCTGTTCGCGCCCTTCGATTTCGATTTCGTAGTCGAGGAGCTTCTGTCCATCGACGATCGCCAGGCGGCGCTCTTCAGCCTGCGTGGCGTTGATCAGCATCCGTTTCATGATGCGTTTTCCTTCTGTCTATCTCACACGACCCCGTCAAGCGGGGCCTGAGATGCCGGAGGCGGCGCGACGAGACGAAGGAACTGCCGTGGCGCGAGACGGGCGGATGCCGGTGCGGGACGCAGGGCGATCCGGGCTGCTGAAACCGAAGCTTCAGCGGCCGAAGTCAGGCGGGGGCGCGTGGAAGGGGGCGAGGGGGTCCGGTGGCAAAACCCGCGTACACGCTACAAATTGAGTAGCTGCTTGCGCAGGTGTGGTGCGGCTCAGGGCCGAAAATGCATCCACAAACGCAGGCCGCAGCCAGCGTTGGAGCATTGTCAGCATCGCCATCAGCACCGGGTTTCTCGCTTCGATCCGATCGGCAGGTTCACCACGCGCAGTGCGGGCCAACCTGCCGACTTTGGGTATTCCGTCAATCAGGGTTTCATCGCGTCGACCCGACCTGCGCTTTTCGTGCGTGGCTGCCCGGGCCCAAAAGGGGCGCGGAGGGCAGGGCGCTTTCTTGTGCAGGCCCGGCATCGACCATTACTGGCGCCGACTTCGCAAGGGGTGGAATTACACTTGCGCGCTTGGGCAAGCAACTTCCATTTCAAATTCAACCACTTACGGCCGGTTGCCAGTGAATCGCATTATAAGTGCCAATCCGCCCAGCTCCGTGACCCTGGGCAAACCCGCGGTGCGCTGGCTGACGGTGGACGAAGAATCGGCCGGCCAGCGCCTGGACAACTACCTGCTGCGCCACCTAAAGGGCGTGCCCAAGACCCACGTCTACCGCATCATCCGCAGTGGTGAAGTGCGCATCAACAAGGGCCGCGCCAGCGCCGACGCCCGCGTCGCGCCCGGCGACGTGGTGCGGGTCCCGCCGGTGCGCGTGGCCGAAGCCAAGCCGACGGACGGCCCGCAGGCCGCCCCGGCGCGCGAATTCCCGGTGCTGCTGGAAGACGAGCACGTGCTGGCCATCGACAAGCCCGCTGGCGTGGCGGTGCACGGCGGCTCGGGCGTCAGCTTTGGCGTGATCGAGCAACTGCGCCGCGCCCGCCCCATGGCCAAGACGCTGGAGTTGGTGCACCGGCTCGACCGCGAAACCAGCGGCATCCTGCTGGTCGCCAAGAAGCGCAGCGCGCTCAAACACCTGCAGGACCAGTTCCGCGAGCGTGAAACCGGCAAGACCTACCTGGCGCTGGTGCTGGGCGACTGGCCGGACAAGCTGAAGGTGATCGACGCGCCCTTGCACAAGTATTTGGTGCCGGGCGGCGTGGGCGAGGGCGAGCGGCGCGTCAAAGTGGTGGGCAAGGACGACCCGGACGGTATGCGCGCCATCACCCTGGTCAAGGTGCGCGAGCGCCTGCCGGGCTTCACGCTGTTGGAAGTGACCATCAAAACGGGGCGAACGCACCAGATCCGCGTGCACCTGGCGAGCCAGGGCCATTCGATTGCGGGCGACGAGAAATACGGCGATTTCGACCGCAACAAAGCCTTGCACAAGCGGGGCCTCAAACGCATGTTTCTCCATGCATGGCGGTTACAGTTCACGCACCCTGCCAACGGCGAGCGCGTCGAGCTGCACGCGCCGCTGCCACCCGATCTGCAAGCCTTCCTGACCCCTGAATGACCCGTCCGCGCCAATTCGACCTGATCTGCTTCGACTGGGACGGCACGCTGTTCGACTCCACCGGCCTCATCACCCGCTGCATCCAGGACGCAGTGGTCGACGTCGGTGGCGCGCGGCCCACGCGCGAAGCGGCGTCCTACGTGATCGGCATGGCGCTGATGCCGGCGCTGGCCCACGCGGCCCCGGATGTGCCGGAAGACAAGTACCCGCTGCTGGGTGAGCGCTACCGCCACCATTACCTGGCGCACCAGGACGACATCAGCTTGTTTGACGGCGTGCTGCCCATGCTGGCCGACCTGAAGGCGCGCCACCATTGGCTGACCGTGGCCACCGGCAAGAGCCGCCGCGGGCTGAACAACGTGCTGGCCACGCGCGACCTGCACGGCGTGTTCGACGGCTCGCGCACCGCGGATGAAACCGCTGGCAAGCCCGACCCGCGCATGCTGCACGAGCTGATGCGCGAATTCGGCGCCGAGCCCGAACGCACGCTGATGGTCGGCGACACCACGCACGACCTGCTGATGGCGCGCAACGCCGGCTGTGCCAGTCTGGGCGTGAGCTACGGCGCGCACGAGCCCGCCGAATTCGACGCGCTGGGCCCGCGCGCCGTGCTGCATTCGGTGCCTGAGCTGCGCCAGTGGCTGGACGCGCACGCCTGATTGCTATCGTATTCGCAGCTGTTTGCGCATGTCCACCAACGATATTGAGCTGATTCCACTCTGCAATTCGACCGATCTGGTCGACGGCGGCGTGGCCGTGGCGTTCGATGTGGTGTACGGCGGGCAGACCCTACGCGCCTTTGCCATTCGCTATGAAGGGCGGGTCCACGCCTACCTGAACCGCTGCACCCACGTGGCCATGGAGATGGACTACCAGGAAGGCCGCTTCTTCGATGACAGCGGCCAATGGCTGCTGTGCGCGTCGCATGGCGCCGCCTACACACCGGACACCGGCGAATGCGCGGGCGGCCCGTGCCGCGGCGGCTTGATCAAGGTCGAGCTGACCGAGCAGGGCGGTGTGGTGCAGTGGCACACCAGTTACCTGCTCAGGCCACTTGAATTCTGAATTCTGAAACCGGGCGCCCGCGGCAGCGATGTGCCCTTCTGGAACAATAGCGGGCTCTGGCCCTTACCCAATCTGCGCAAACAGCTATGGAAAATGAAGTGACCCTGGACGCCAAGACCTTGCATTGGGAGCGCGAGGCGATCGAAAAACTGCTGCTGGCAGACGTGCGCGAACGCCGCGCCGCGCGCCGCTGGCGCGTCTTCCGCAGCCTGGTGTGGATGGCGCTGTTCGCGGCGCTGATCTGGTTCCTGGTGGCCGACAACCTGCCCGGGACCAAGGCCGCGTTGCCGCACACCGCGATGGTCACCATCAAGGGCGAGATCTCCGATTCCGGCGAGGCCAGCGCCGAGTACGTGCTGCCGGCGCTGCGCAGCGCGCTGGAAGACGATGGCTCCAAGGCGCTGGTGATCCTGATCAACTCGCCCGGCGGCAGCCCCGTGCAGGCGGGCCTGATCAACGACGAGATCCGCCGCCTGCGCGCGCTGCACAAGAAACCGATCTACGCCGTGGTGGAAGAAACCTGCGCCTCGGCTGCGTACTACATCGCGTCGGCCGCCGACAAGATTTACGTGGACAAGGCCAGTATCGTTGGCAGCATCGGCGTGCTGATGGACGGCTTCGGCTTCGTCGGCACCATGGAAAAGCTGGGCATCGAGCGCCGCCTGCTGACGGCCGGCGACAACAAGGGCTTCCTCGACCCGTTCAGCCCGCAATCCGACGCGCAGAAGCAGCACGCACAGACCATGCTGAACCAGATCCACCAGCAGTTCATCGGCGTGGTCAAAAAAGGCCGCGGCGACCGCCTGAAGGAAACGCCCGATATGTTCAGCGGCCTGTTCTGGACGGGCGAGCAGGCGATCCAGTTGGGCCTGGCCGATGAACTGGGCAGCCTGGACGGCGTGGCGCGCGACGTGGTCAAGGCCGAGAAGCTGGTCGACTACACCAACAAGGAAAACATCGCCGAGCGCTTTGCCAAGCGCTTCGGCGCGGCCATGGGCGGCGGTGCGGTGGGCGCGCTGCGCGCGGCCCCGGCGCTGCGCTGACGGCATGCGCGGGCGGTCAGCCCGGGTAATGCGCAGGCGGGGAACTGTGCAGGTTCGAGTGACGCGTCAGGTCGGAGTGCTGTCGCGTCTCGGTCGTGCCGCTGGGGCGCGACCCCCGGCAGGTCAGGCGACGCCCTGGCCGCTGCCGCCAAATTGCCCATGGCGCCCCGCGCCCTGCGTGAAGCGGGCCGCACCTGCTGCGCCTTCCGCGGCGACCATGGGCGTGCCGCGCGCGCCCTCCTGGCGCAGTGCGTCGGCCAGCGGCAAGCTCCATTGGGCGTAGGCAGAAGCGCGGTCGGTCAGCAGGCATTGCTGCGGAAAGCCGGCGATCTGGTGGGCCAGCTCGACCGCGGCGGCCAGGGCGCTACCCGGTGCGGTGACGCGGTTGACGAGGCCCATCGCGTGCGCCTCGGCGGCGCCCACGGGGCGCCCGGTCAGGATCATGTCCAGCGCGCGGCCCATGCCCACGAGGCGCGGCAGGCGCACCGTGCCACCGTCGATCAAGGGCACGCCCCAGCGCCGGCAGAACACGCCGAAGGTGGCGTCTTCATCGGCTACGCGCAAGTCGGCCAGTAGCGCCAGCTCCAGCCCGCCCGCCACCGCGTAGCCGTTGACGGCAGCGATCAAGGGCTTGCTGAGCGCCAGGCGTGATGGCCCCATCGGACCCGCGCCGCCGCCTTCCGGATCGAGCTCGTTGCGCAGCGCCGGGTCGCCCACGGCGGCGAGGTCGGCGCCCGCGCAGAAATGGCCGCCTGCCCCGGACATCACCGCCACACGCAGCGCGTCGTCGGCTTCAAAGCGAAGGAAGGCGTCGCGCAGCTCGCGCGCCATCGGCCCGTGCACGGCGTTGCGCTTGTCGGGGCGGTTGAGGGTGATCAGGCACACCGGCCCATCGGTGTCGAACAGAACATCGGCCATGCCAGCTCCTGGAGTGTGTTGGGAGACAGGGCATGCTAGGAAAAAATTCCCGGCGGATCAAATACGCTGATCGGCGCAGTGGGCTGCCCTCTAATGCGACGTGCCTTCCGATCGCGTGATCTTGTTGAACACGTTGTACTTGCCCACGGGCTTTTTCATCGGCAGCCGCTTGACTTCCTTGAACGTGGACGCGTCGTAGACGACCAGGGCGCCGTCGTTTTCCCACACGCTGGCCAAGGCGTAGCGGCCATCCTTCGTGAATTCGATGTGCGCCAGCGTCTTGCCGGGCTCGCGCACCTGGGCGACCGGGGCTAGCGTGCGTTTGTCGAGGATGGTGAGGGTGTCCTTGGCTTTGGGGCTCATCATCGAATCGACCCAGGCGTAGGGCGTGGCTTCGTGGCTGCGCATGAAGAAGCCCGGGCCCGGCGTCTCGATGTCCTTGACCAGCTGCCAGGTCTGCATGTCGATCACGCTGATGCGCCCGTCCTTCAGGTTGGGGCTGGCCATCACGCGGCGCCCGCCATGGTCGAAGGTGATGCCCGAGCCCAGGTGCGGCATGCCGGCGATGGGCAGCGTGGCGATTTTGCGGCGCGCGTCGAGGTTGACGACCTGGCCGCTGGGCGATCCGTCGTCGTGCGGGCGCGACGCACCCAGCGCGTAGGCGTAGTTGGGGCTGAAGAAGAAGTCGTCCAGCGGCTCGGCCAGCGGGGTGCGGCGCACGCCCAGAAAACCGTCCTTGGGCAGGCCTTCGGCCATCTTGTAGTCGTGCACGAAGCCGTCGTAGATCGGCGGGGCCTGGCGGTCGTAGCTGATCTCCCAGATCTCGGCGATGTCCTTCAGCGCGATGACGAAGCTCTTGCGCGGCTCGGCGTCGTACACGGCGGACACGCGCGACGTGCGGGCGCCGTCCTGCGTGCGCGCCTCGTAGGTCTTGACCAGGTTCAGGTCGGCGTCGAACAGCGCCAGCGTGTGCGGCAGGTAGTTGGCCGCCATCACCCATTGGCCATCGCCGCTGACGGCGATGTTGCGCATGTTGATGCCGGCGCGCACCTCGGCCACGGTCTTCAGGTTCCACAGGTCGAATTTGGTGATCCAGCCGTCGCGCGAGCCGAAGAACACATAGCGCCCGTCCGGCGTGAACTTGGGTCCGCCGTGCAGGGCGAAGCGGCTGGGGAAGCGGTGGATCACCTCAAACTTGTCACCGTCCAGCAGCGACACGTGGTGGTCGCCCCCTTCGACCACGATGAACAGGTTCATCGGGTCGGCGCGCCACTGCGGCTTGGCCGGCCAGTCTTTCCAGCCCGCGGTTTCGACGCGGCTGGTGCGGATATCGGCGTCGGCCCAGCGCGGCGCGGGGCTGACCGGGGTGTAGATCCATTCGCCCAGCGCCTTCAGCTCGGCCTCGGACAGCTGCGCGCCGAAGCCCGCCATCTGCGTGGCCGGCCGGCCGTCGCGGATCACGGCCAGCGCCTCGGGCTTCTTCAGCCGCGCCAGGCTTTCCGGCAGCAGGGCCGGGCCCATGCCGCCCAGGCGCTGCTCGCCGTGGCAGGCGGCGCAATGCTGCTGATATAGCTGGGTGACCGTGCGCTGGGGCGCTGCGCCAAGCGATGCGGGTGCCTGGGCCCAGGCGCTGGCCATCAGGCTGATGGCGGTGGCCGCAAGCCCGGCACGCAGGAGACCATTCAGGGTTTTATTTGCTATCATTAGCGTAGCTGCCTGCGCAGGTGGTTGTAGGGCTGCAGGCCTATTTCTCTTAAGAATCGCTGGGGACCAGCTCGATCACCTTGCGGCCGCGGTAGGCGGTGGTGACCACGCGCGCGTCGCCCGGAGCGACGCCGATCTCTTCATCGCTCAGGTAGCAGCCTGGGTCTTCGGCCCACGCGTCGCCGGTGACCTGCTGGGCGCGCACGCGGGTGTTGCCGCCGCAGATGGCCAGGTATTGGCAGCCGCCGCAGCGCCCGTGCACCTGGCGCGGGCGCGTCTTCAGTCCGGCCATCAGCGGGTCGCTCAGGTCCATCCAGATCTCGGAAAACGGGCGCGCCTTGACGTTGCCCAGCGTGTGGTGCCACCACATGGTGTCGGGGTGAACGTCGCCCACGTTGTCGATGTTGGCCACGTGCACGCCGCTGGCGTTGCCGCCCCAGGCGACGAGGCGCTGCTGCACGTCATCGGCCCAGCGCGGCAGGTGCTGGCGCACCCATTGCAGCAGGTACGCGCCATCGGCGTCGTTGTTGCCGGTGACGTACTCGTGCTGGCCGCCGCTTCGGGCGTCGTCCCAGGCCGTCTGGTACAGCAGGTCGAGCGCCTCGCGCGTGGCCAGGTGGTGCGCGTCCTTGCCGCGGTGGATGTTGCCGCGCCCGGCGTAGTTGAGGTGGCTGAAATAGAACTTGTCGACCTGCTCGTCGCGCATGAGGTTCAGCAGGTTGGGCAGGTCGAACGCGTTGAGTTCGGTCATGGTGAAGCGCAGGCCGACCTTGGTGCCCAGCTTCTGCAGGTGGCGCACGGCAGCCAGGCTGCGGTCGAAAGCGCCTTCCAGCCGGCGGAACTTGTCGTGCGTGGCGCCAATGCCGTCCAGGCTGATGCCCACGTAGTCGAAGCCCGCGGCATGCACGCGCTGGGCCAGCGGTTCGTCGATCAAGGTGCCGTTGGTCGACAGGCCGATGTAGAAGCCCATGGCCTTGGCGCGCGCGGCGATCTCGAACAGGTCGGGCCGCAGCAACGGCTCGCCGCCTGACAGGATCAGCGCACGCACATTGAACGCCTGCAAGTCATCCAGCACATCGAACACCTGCTGCGTGCTCAATTCGCCGGGGTAATCGTGGTCGGCGCTGAAGGCGTAGCAGTGCTTGCAGGTCAGGTTGCAGCGGCGGATCAGGTTCCAGATCACCACCGGGCCCAGCGGCTGCGTGGCGCTGCCGGGCGATTTGCCGGTGCGGCGCGCCGGGGCAGGGTAGACGCCTGTGGCCTCGGCCTGGGCCAATTCGTGCATGAACTGCGAGATTCGGAACATGGGCGGCACCGCGGGCGCGGCTGTCAATGTGGGATGGCCCATTCTTCGCCAGGGGCGGTCGCGCGGCCATGACTTGCGTCAATTCGCGTGGCCGCGGCGGGGCGAAAAGAACCGATCGGTGCGCTCGCCCCCTCAACGGTGCGCGAACCTGCACACGACGAGTCGCCCTGCGGCGCGTCTCCAGGCATCGCCCTGGCCCCGCGCATCCGCAACAATGGGCGCATCCGCTTGCGCCGTCGCGCGACCGCCGCACCGCCATGAAACACCTGCTCATCGTCTACCACTCGCGCACCGGCGGCAGCCGCCAGATGGCCGAAGCCGCCGCCCAGGCCGCGCGCGGGCAGGCCGGCGTGACCGTGCACCTGAAGGCCGCCCCCGACGCCGGGCCGGAAGACCTGCTGGCGGCTGACGGCTACCTCTTCGTCTGTCCTGAGAACCTGGCTGCCCTGTCCGGCGTGATGAAGGACTTCTTCGACCGTTGCTATTACCCCGTGCTCGACCGGCTGAACGGCCGCCCCTACGCCGCCATGGTCTGTGCCGGCAGCGACGGCAGCAACGCCGTGCGCCAGTTGGAGCGCATCGCCACCGGTTGGCGCCTGAACCGCATCGCACCGAGCCTGATTGTCTGCACCCACGCGCAAACACCCCAGCAGATCCTGGCGCCCAAGACCATCGGGGCCAATGCCCTTGCGCAATGTGCCGATCTGGGCGAAGGTCTCGCCGCAGGCATGGAAGCGGGGATTTTTTAGCGTCGGCGGCACCCGAGGGGCAGGGCTGACGGTTGGAGGAGGAATGTTGGACTATGTATGAGGACAGGTTTACAGGGTGGCAGGCATGGCCGCAGCGCGAGGCGATTGCGGGCTTGAGCCACCCGGGGGTGTACGTGTGCGCGCTGGCCGACGAGGCGTTCGACCCGTCCGCGCCCTTCACGTGGTGCCGCCAGATCGCCTACATCGGCATGACGATTTCCCGCGGTGGCCTGCGCGCGCGCCTTGGGCAGTTCGACAACGCGGTGCGTGGCCGCACGGGCCACCGCGGCGCCGACCGGGTTCGCTGTCTGTACCCTGACTATGCGTCCGTGGCTCGGGCCTTGTACGTGGCAGTGGTGCCATTTCCGTGCGACGTGACGTCTCTCCATCCCAGTGATCTGGAGGTGATGGGGGAAGTGGCCCAGTTCGAATACCGCTGCCTGGCGGAGCACGCCCGCGCCGTGGGCGGCCTGCCCGAATTCAACGACGACAGGAAACCATCCAAGGCGAGCGCGGCTTTCGGCCAGCAGGTCGCCACCTTGTATGCCGCCAAGGTCTGAGCCACTGCCGCGCCGCGGGGGGTGACCAGCCGGCGCCCGGACACGGAGCCAGGCGGGGTGCCGAGCGCGTTGGCCTGATGGCACCCGTTGGGCTGGCTGACCGCGTGCCGTGCAAGCCCAGATCGTCCAAGGCTAATGGGCGCCGCGGATGACACCGTCCTGCGGGCGAGCCGCTTGCTTTTTTCCTCCGATGGGCCTTGCGCAAGCTGTTGTCTCTCTGCGGCGCAGCTCTGCTGGGCCAACGCCGCGTGGGACGCGGACGTTCTACCGGCGAGGCGTGTCGGATTGGTCGGACGACATCAGCCGGCCTGCGCTTGCGCTCGACGGCAGCGCCCATACAGGTCGTGTGCGCGGTCCAGCACCTGGGTCTGCACGCCCAGCAGGCCGAGCGTGCTGTGGAAGTAGTTGTCGTGGGACAGCTTGACGTCCTGCTGGCGCGCCAGGCAGGCGCTGGTGATGCCGCTTTGCTGCTGGAAGGCGGGCGACAGCCAGGTGATCCAGGGCACGCGCTTTTGCACATCCGGCGCGATGCTGTAGGGCAGACCATGCAGGTACAGATTGTTCTCGCCCAGCGATTCGCCGTGGTCGGATACGTAGACCATGGCAGGCGCCCATTGGCTCTGCTGGCCCTTGAGCCAGTCGATGGCGCTGGCCAGGAAGTGGTCGGTGTAGCGGATGGTGTTGTCGTAGGCGTTCAACAGCTGCGCATGCTCGCACTGCTGCAGCGCGTTGGTGGCGCATTCCGGTTGAAACGGCTTGAACTTGGCCGGGCTGCGCTTGTAATAGGCGGGCCCGTGGCTGCCCATCTGGTGCATGAAGACCACCACGCCCCGGGCGCGGCGCTCGGGCGGCAGCTGGGCGATGCGCGCGTCCAGATCGCGCAGCATGACCTCGTCCAGGCACTCGCCATCGTCGCTGCACAGGCCAGGCGCTGCCAGAGCCTGGTAGCCGACCTTGGGCACGCGGTCGCACACGCCCTTGCAGCCACCGGCCTGGTTGTCGAGCCACAGCACGGCCAGGCCCGCGCGCTGCAGCACGTCGGCCAAGCCCTCAGTGTTGGCTTGGCGGTCGCCAAACGCCTCGCGGCCCAGGTTGGAGAACATGCAGGGCACGGAAGCCGCGGTGTTGGTGCCGCAAGACCACACATTGCGCAGGCTGACCACGCCGGCGCGCGCCAGCTCGGGCGTGGTGTCGCGGGCGTAGCCGTTCAGGCCGATGTGATCGGCGCGGGCCGTTTCTCCCACCACCATCAGCACCAGGGGCGGGCGAGCGCCCGGCGCCAGCGCGGCCAGGCGGGCATCTTCGCCCAGGGGCAGCACGGCGGCGCCGTTGCGCTGCACCGGCCGGTGGCCGACGCGGGCGAGCGAATAGAACGTGTTGACCGGGTTGATCAGGTAGCGCACCTGCTTGTGGTTGCGCATGGTAGACGAGAGATCTTCAAAAAAAAGACCTCCAGACAACGCCAGTACTGCGCAAGCAGCTACGAAGACAATAGCATTGGTGCGCGCTTGGTGCCAGCCGCCCGGCCAGCGCAGCCGTGCCCGCCACAGCATCGCCGCCGGCAGCACGCCCAGCACCAGCAGCGCGCCCACCATGGGCCAGCTGAACAGTTCGCGCGCCTCGCGCCCGTCGGTCAGCAGCACGTTGACCATCATGGTGGGGTCGATCACCACGCCGTAGGTCTGCATGAAATAGGTACCACCGGCGGCTGTCAGCAGGCAAAGCGCAATGGCGGGCTTGAGCGTCCAGCGCCAGTTGAACAGGCTGAGAAGCATCACCACCAGGGCCGTCACCGCAACGCCAAACGCCAGCCCGAACGCCAGACCGCGCCCGTTGGCCAACTCGGGCAGGGCGGCCAGCGCGCGCCAGAGGGCAAGGTTGCCGACGCTGGCGATCCACAGCGCTGCCAGCAACAGCCAGACGAGCGGCCGGGAGGTCAGGCGCGGAGCCGGTTCGGCGGCAGTGTGACGAGCGCGCGAGCGAATGAGGGGGCGCGCGGACGTGAGAGCGGAGGCCAACATGGGGCCGGAGTGTGGCGCCGCGGTCTGAGCGTGACCTTAAGCCGGCTTGAGGGCCGCCGCCTCATGGCCAGAGGTGCAGAAAAAAAGCCGCCTGGCGGGCAGGCCAGGCGCTGGGTCAGACTGGCGCGCCTTTGGCGGCGCGACCGGCGCTCAGGCGCCGAAAAAACTCTTCAGCCGGTCGGTCCAGCTTTCGGTGCTGGGCGAATGCTTGGCGCCGCCCTTGCGCAGGGATTCGTCAAACTCTTTGAGCAGCTTCTTCTGGTGCTCGGTCAGCTTGACCGGCGTTTCCAGGCTGACGTGGCAGTACAGGTCGCCCGGATACGACGAGCGCACGCCCTTGATGCCCTTGCCGCGCAGGCGGAACTGCTTGCCGGCCTGCGTGCCTTCGGGGATGTCGATGGCCGCCTTGCCGCCCAGCGTGGGCACTTCAATCTCGCCGCCCAGCGCCGCCGCGGCAAAGCCGATCGGCACCACGCAGTGCAGGTCGTCGCCGTCGCGCTCGAAGATGTCGTGCTTCTTCAGGCGGATCTCGATGAACAGGTCGCCCGGCGGGCCGCCGTTGGTGCCGGGCTCGCCATTGCCGACGCTGCGGATGCGCATGCCGTCGTCGATGCCGGGAGGAATTTTCACCTCCAGCGTTTTCTGCTGCTTGATCTTGCCCTGGCCGTGGCAGGTGGAACACGGGTCCTTGATCTGCTTGCCCGTGCCGCGGCAGTGCGGGCAGGTCTGCTGCACGCTGAAGAAGCCCTGGCGCATCTGCACGACACCTTGGCCGTGGCAGGTGCCACAGGTGGTGGCGCTGGTGCCGGGCTTGGCGCCGCTGCCGTGGCAGGTGTCGCATTCGTCCCAGCTGGGGATGCGGATCTGCGCGTCCTTGCCATTGGCTGCCTCTTCCAGCGTGATCTCCATCGCATAGCTGAGGTCCGCGCCGCGGTACATCTGCGGGCCGCCGCGGCCACCGCGTGCGCCACCACCGAAAATGTCGCCGAAGATGTCGCCAAAGGCCTCCGCAAAGCCGCCGAAGCCTTCTGCACCGCGCATGTTGGGGTCGACCCCGGCGTGGCCGTACTGGTCGTACGCGGCGCGCTTTTGCGGGTCGCTGAGCATCTCATAGGCCTCCTTGGCCTCCTTGAACTTCAGCTCGGCTTCCTGCGCGTTGCCCTGATTGCGGTCAGGGTGGAACTTCATCGCCAGCTTGCGATAGGCTTTCTTGATTTCCTCGTCCTGCGCGTTCTTGGGGACGCCCAGCACTTCGTAGTAATCACGCTTGGCCATAGGGGTATGCGACTTTTCTCAAGTAAAAGCCGCGCAGTCGATTCCCGGTGGGAACAGCCTGCGCGGCATGTGGGGCGCGCCACGTGCGCGACGCCGCCCTGAAACGACCTGGGCCCGAGGATCAGTCCTTCTTGACTTCCTTGACCTCGGCGTCGACCACGTTGTCGTCGGCCGCGGCACCGCTGGAAGCCTGGGCGCCGGCGTCGCCACCGGGGGCAGCGCCAGCCGCGGCGCCCGCGTCGGCGTACATCTTCTCGCCCAGCTTCTGGCTGGCGGTCATCAGGGCTTCGGTCTTGCTCTCGATCGCGGCCTTGTCGTCGCCCTTGATGGCTTCTTCCAGGTCCTTGATCGCAGCTTCGATCTTGTCCTTCTCACCCGCGTCCAGCTTGTCGCCGTGCTCAGTGACGGTCTTGCGCACGCTGTGCACCAGCGCATCGCCTTGGTTGCGGGCCTGCACCAGTTCGACCTTCTTCTTGTCTTCGGCCGCGTTGACTTCCGCGTCCTTGACCATCTGCTCGATCTCGCCTTCGGACAGGCCGGAGTTGGCCTTGATGGTGATCTTGTTTTCCTTGCCCGTGCCCTTGTCCTTGGCCGACACGTGCAGGATGCCGTTGGCGTCGATGTCGAAGGTCACCTCGATCTGTGGCATGCCGCGGCTGGCCGGCGGAATGCCTTCCAGGTTGAATTCGCCCAGCAGCTTGTTGCCCGAAGCCAATTCACGCTCGCCCTGGTAGACCTTGATGGTCACGGCGGGCTGGTTGTCCTCGGCGGTTGAGAAGGTCTGCGCGAACTTGGTCGGGATGGTCGTGTTCTTGGTGATCATCTTCGTCATCACGCCGCCCATGGTCTCGATGCCCAGAGACAGGGGGGTGACGTCCAGCAGCAGCACGTCCTTGCGGTCGCCCGAGAGCACCTGGCCCTGGATGGCGGCACCGACGGCCACGGCTTCGTCGGGGTTGACATCCTTGCGCGGCTCCTTGCCGAAGAATTCCTTCACCTTTTCCTGCACCAGAGGCATGCGCGTCTGGCCACCGACCAGGATCACGTCGCTGATGTCGCTCACGCTGATACCGGCGTCCTTGATGGCGGTCTTGCAGGGCGCGATGGTGCGGGCCACCAGTTCTTCAACCAGGCTTTCCAGCTTGGCGCGGGTCAGCTTGATGTTCAGGTGCTTGGGACCGGAGGCGTCGGCCGTGATGTAGGGCAGGTTGATGTCGGTCGAGGCGGCCGAGGACAGCTCGATCTTGGCCTTTTCAGCGGCTTCCTTCAGGCGCTGCAGGGCCAGCACGTCCTTGGACAGGTCGACGCCCTGGTCCTTCTTGAACTCGCCGATCACGTATTCGATGATGCGCTGGTCGAAGTCTTCGCCGCCCAGGAAGGTGTCGCCGTTGGTGGACAGCACTTCGAACTGCTTCTCGCCGTCGACGTCAGCAATTTCGATGATGGACACGTCGAACGTGCCACCGCCCAGGTCGTAGACGGCGATCTTGCGGTCGCCCTTGGTGCCCTTGTCCAGGCCAAAGGCCAGGGCCGCGGCGGTGGGTTCGTTGATGATGCGCTTGACGTCCAGACCGGCGATGCGGCCGGCGTCCTTGGTGGCCTGGCGCTGGCTGTCGTTGAAGTAGGCCGGCACGGTGATGACCGCTTCGGTCACGGCTTCGCCCAGGTAGTCCTCGGCGGTTTTCTTCATCTTGCGCAGGATCTCGGCGCTGATCTGGGGCGGTGCCAGTTTCTGACCGCGCACTTCGACCCAGGCGTCACCGTTGTCGGCCTTGATGATCTCGAAGGGCATCAGGTGGATGTCCTTTTGCACTTCCGGATCGGTGAACTTGCGGCCGATCAGGCGCTTGACGGCGTAGATGGTGTTCTTGGGGTTGGTGACGGCCTGGCGCTTGGCGGGTGCGCCGACGAGGACTTCGCCGTCTTCCTGGTAGGCGACGATGGATGGCGTGGTGCGCGCGCCTTCGGCGTTCTCGATCACCTTGGTCGAGTTGCCTTCCATGATGGCCACGCACGAGTTGGTGGTGCCCAGGTCAATACCGATGATTTTTGCCATGTTTCTTCTCCGAGAGGCTTCTTAAAGCTGAATTGTCTGAAAGCTGTGGCTGGCGGCAAGGTTTTCAAGCGGCCAGTGAAGGAATTCGATGCAGCGGGTGACTTATTGCGGCGCCGCCACGGTGACCAGAGCCGGGCGCAGCACGCGGTCGGCGATGGTGTAGCCCTTTTGCAGCACCGACACGACGGTGTTGGGCTCCTGGGCGGCCGGCACCATGCTGATGGCCTGCTGCGTGGCGGGGTCGAAGCGGGCGCCGGGTGCGGGGTTCACCTCGACCACCTTGTTGCGCTCCAGCGCGCTCAGCAGTTGGCGCAGCGTGGCTTCGGAGCCTTCGCGCAGCTGCTCGGCGGTGGCGTTTTCGACGTTCAGGGCCGCTTCCAGGCTGTCCAGCACGGGCAGCAGGCTTTCGGCGAAGCCTTCGAGCGCGAATTTGCGCGACTTGGCGATTTCCTCGTCGGCGCGGCGGCGGGCGTTCTGGGCATCCGCCTGGGCGCGCAAGGCCTGGTCGGTCAACTCGGCGGTCTTGGCCTTGAGCTGGTCCAGTTCGGCCTGGGCGTTGGTCAGTGCCGCGGACGCATCGGCCTGGTTGGCAGCGGCCGCCGCCTCCAGTTCCTCAGGGCTCATCGGCGGGTCGAAATCGGTGCCGGGCGCGCCGGCTGAAAAGGGGTAAGGTTTGTCGGACATGCTCTGCGTGGAGGTGCGGGTTGTCTCTTGATGGGGGCTTATTACCCGCTCATGTGGGCGCGCGCTGACCCGTTTCAAGGGCGCTGGCGGTTCAAAAAGAGCGAAAAACGCAGATTTCGGACCGCCAGGGGCCGGTTTTGCCCGAAAAAACGGCAAGTCGGCTGCGCCGCACCACCGTCGAGAGGAGCTGAAGCCTGCAAGGCAAAACGCCGCCTCGGGGGCGGCGCTGGTCGGCTTGGCCGAAGCGGGCGGGTGTCAGCCGCTGACGCCGAGCAGTTCGACGTCGAATTTCAGCGTGGCGTTGGGCGGAATCACGCCACCGGCGCCGCGGGCGCCATAGCCCATGTCAGGCGGGATGATCAGGGTGCGCTGGCCGCCGACTTTCATGCCGGCCACGCCCTGGTCCCAGCCCTTGATCACCATGCCGGCGCCCAGGGCGAATTCAAACGGGTCGTTGCGGTCGCGGCTGGAGTCGAACTTGGCGCCTTGCTGGCCGTCGTTGTAGAGCCAGCCGGTGTAGTGCACGGTGACGTTCTGGCCCGGCTTGGCCTCGGCGCCGGTGCCCGGCACGGTGTCGGTGATCTGGAGTTGGCTCATGTCGTTTGCTTCTGATTTGATAGCTGCCTGCGCAGATGGTTGTAGCGCAGAAGCCGGATTTGAAGGGTAAAAAAGCGGCCCGCGCCGCTTCTCTCATGTGCCTTGGGAGTGCCTGGCGCTCTGCCGATGTGCCGGCATGCGGGGCTTACTTCTTCTTGGCTTGCGCCGCCACCCACTTGGTGGCAAAGGCCTGCAGATCGGACAGGCGCTTGATCAGGTCGGTGCCGCTGGCCGTCAGGCTGTAGCCGTCGGAGCCGTGCGTCACCAGGTTGGCGGCGCGCAGCTCTTTCAGGCGGGTGTTCAGGGTGTTGGGGGTGATGCCGCCGACGCTGTCTTGCAGCAGGCGGAAGGTCTGGGGATGGCCGTCGCGCAGGGCCCACAGCACGCGGATCGCGTAGCGCGCTTCCAGCAGTGCCAGCAACTGGCCTGTCGCGGCGTTTTCTTTGGAACTCATTTCAGGCTTCTCCTCAGGTGGCGCATTTGCGTGGAACGACTATATCGCAAATCTGTAGCACGCTAGCAGTTTCATAGCTTCTTATGCCGGCCCATCGTGGGTTGGCCGCTACAAAAACCAGACTCTGTGAGGGGCGAACGGTCAGTTGGAACTGTATACTTTTTGCAACAATCGGAGCAGCGTACGGCGCTCCGACGCGCTCAGCGCGCCCGCGGCCTCGCGTTCCAGCTCGAACGCGCTCTGCTCGGCGTCGTGCATCAGCGCATGGCCCGCGGGGGTCAGTTGCAGGCCCAGCGCGCGCCCGTCGCTCGGGTGCGGGTGGCGCACCAGCAGGCCCCGCTTGTCCATGGCAGCGATCTTGCCCACCAGGTTGGGCGGCAGCAGATTGAGGGCGCTGCACAGCTGCTTGGACGTGATGCCCGGGTTGTGCCGGATCACCGACAGGATCGAGAAATCGACCGGCCGCAGCCCGTATTCGGCCATGCGCGGCACGAACAGGCCGATCACCGTCAGCGCGGCGCGGCGCGCGTTGTAGCCGACCAGGGTTTGCAGGTAGCTGGTGTCGACCTGGTCGACCGTTGGCGCCGGGTCAACGGGCGGCAGTGCATCGGCCGCGGGGGGTGACGGGCGCGCCACCTCGGTGTCGACCGCGCGAAGGCGAGGGGCGCCGCGGTCTCGGGCTCGTCGGTCCATGGTCAGGCCGCCTGCGCCGGGGTCAAGCGCCGTTGGATGATGGTCTGGCGCATGTCGAATTCGGGCAGCACCCAGTGCGCCAGCGCGTCCAGCGCGGCGCGGGCGCCTGGGCGCGCGGCGGCCGGGCTGGCCTCGATGCGGGCGCCCGCCCACGCCATCAGCGCGATCGCGGCGGCGCGCAGGTAGTCGTCGGCGACCCAGTAGGGCAGTGTGGCGTCGCCCTGGCTGGCTTGAACGATTTGGGCCGTCAACGCCTGCAGTGCGTCGGCGCAGCGCACGGCTTCGCGCCCGAGCGGGCCTTCGCCGGCTTCGGCGCGCACGCGGTCCAGCAGCGCGGCCAGACCGGTGCCGCCATCGGCCAGCACCTTGCGCACCAGCAGGTCGATCGCCTGGATCTCGTTCGTGCCCTCGTAGATCATGGCCACGCGCGCGTCGCGCACGTGCTGCTCGATGCCCCATTCGCTGACGTAGCCGTGGCCGCCGAAGACCTGCAGGCAGTCGCTGCCGCCGTGGAAGGCCTGGTGCGTGCAGGCCGACTTGAGCACCGGGGTGGTCAGCGCGCACCAGCGCTCGGCCTGCGCGCGGCGCTCGGCGTCAGGGTGGTGCTTGGCGACGTCCAGCTCGATCGCGGTCTGGTAGGCCAGCACGCGCCCGGCATCCAGCCAGGCCCGTTGTGTGGCCAGCGTGCGCTGCATGGCCGGGTGGTCAATGAGCAGGCTGGTGTCTTTGGCGCCCGGCGCCCGCATCTGCTTGCGCTCGTGCGCGTACGCATCCGCTTTTTGCCAGGCGGCCGACAGCAGGCCGACGCCTTGCAGCGCCACGTGCAGGCGGGCGGCGTTCATCATCACGAACATCGCGTTGAGGCCCTTGCCGGGCGCGCCGACGATCCAGCCGCGGGCTTCGTCGAAGCGCATCACGCAAGTTGGGCTGCCGTGCAGGCCCATTTTTTCCTCGATGCGCTCGCACGCCACGGCCGAGCGGCTGCCATCGGCGTAGAACTTGGGCACGAGAAACAGCGACAAGCCCTTGGGGCCGGCCGGCGCACCCGGCTCGCGCGCCAGCACGAGGTGGACGATGTTGTCCGTCAGGTCGTGCTCGCCGCCGCTGATGAAGATCTTGGTGCCGCTGATCAGGTAGCTGCCATCGGCTTGCGGCACGGCCTTGGTGCTCGCCAGCCCCAGGTCGCTGCCCGCGTGCGGTTCGGTCAGGCACATGGTGGCCAGCCATTCGCCGGTGGCGATCTTTTCCAGGTATTCGGCTTTCAGCGCGTCGCTGCCGTGGTGCTTCAGGCACTCGTAGGCGCCGTGCAGCAGGCCGGGCGCCATGGTCCAGCCGTGGTTGGCGGCGGACAGGCTTTCGTACAGCGCGGCGTCCAGCACCGCGGGCAGGCCCTGGCCGCCGTCTTCGGGCGCGGCCGACACCGCAGCCCAGCCGCCTTGCCAGAAGGCCTGGTAGGCATCGCGAAAGCCGGGCGCCATGGTCACGGCGCCGTCCTTCCACTGCGCGCCCACTTCATCGCCGATGCGGTTCAGCGGTGCGATCTGGCCGCTGACGAACTTGCCCATCTCGTCCAGCATCTGGCGCATCAGCGCCTCGTCGGTGTCGGCGTGCGCGGGCAGCTCGGCCAGCTGCGCGGGCGCGTGCAGCACGTCGAACAGCACGGCTTGAAGGTCTTCGACCGGAACGAGGTAGTCGGGCATGATGCTATGGATAGTGTAGCTGGCTGCGCAGGTCCATGTAGCGCGAGAGCCAGATTTTTCTTGAAATTCTGAACATGAAAGCGCGCCGGCCCGCACAGGGCGGGCCGGAGCAGGGCGGGCCGACAGCGCAGCCCGCGGGGCGCGGCCGCGCTTACTTCTCGACCTTGAATTCGCCGCCAGTGACTTTCATCATCACGCCGGTGTCCTGGGTGTAACCCCAGTGGTCCTGCGGCGTCCAGTTCAGCACGCCGTGCGACAGCGTGGTCTTGCCGATCTGCTCGAAGGCGTCGCGCAGGGCAGCGCGGAACTCGGGCGTGCCCGGCTTGGCCTTTTTCAGCGCGATCGGCACGGCTTTTTCCATCACGATGATCGAGTCGTAGGCGTGACCTGCAAACTGGTTGCGCGAACCGGGGCCGTACGCCTTCTCGTACTGCTGCACGAACTTGATGGCTTCGGCCTTGGACGGGTGCGAATCCGGCAGCTGCTCGGCCAGCACAGCCGGGCCCGACACCACGAAGCCGCCTTCGACCTGCTTGCCACCCACGCGCATCAAATCGCGCGTGGCGGCGGCGTGCGTCTGGTAGACCTTGCCCTTGTAGCCGCGCTCCATCAGCGCCATTTGCGGCATGGCCGCGCCGGAGCCCGAGGCCACGACCAGCATCGCGTCGGGGTTGGCCGACACCAGTTTCAGGGCCTGGCCGGTCACGCTGGTGTCGGCGCGGGCGAAGCGCTCGACGGCCACCAGCTTCATGCCCGCCTTTTCAGCCTGCGGCTTGAAGTCGTTGAGCCAAGTCTCGCCGTAAGCGTCGCTGTAGCCCAGGAAGCCAATGGTTTTGACGCCCTGCTTCTTCATGTGCTCGATGATGGCGTGGCCCATCACCGCGTTGGACTGGGGCATGCGGTAGGTCCACTTGTCCTTGCCGGCGGGCAGCGCCACGGGCGACCACGACAGCTGCGGCGTCTGCGACTCTTCAGCCACCTGCGCGATGGCCGCGGCCACTGGCGTGGCCACCGAGCCCATCAGGATGTCGACCTTGTCGTTGGTGACGAAGCGCTTGGCGTGCGTGACGCCCTGCGTCGGGTCGGAGGCGTCGTCCATCACCACCACGTTGAGCTTTTCGCCCGCGATGGTCTTGGGCCACAGCTTGGCCTGGTTGCCGGCCGGAATGCCCAGGCCCGACGCGGGCCCCGTGAGCGGCGCGATCACGCCGATGGTGATGTCGGCTGCCGCCAACCCGCTGGCCGTCAGGGCAGCGGCGGCCACCAGGGCCTTGAGTTTGAAACGGGTCATCGGGGTGTCTCCTCGGGTTGCGGTTGGAAAACGGTTGTGAACGTGCTGGGGCGAGTGGCGCGCCTAAGCGCACTTCTCCTTGATGAAATCGGGCACGGCGATCGCCTGCAGGCGCCCGCCTTCGGGGTGGACGCAGAAGGCGCGCGTCTCAAAGCCTTCGCACAGCAGCTCGTCGCCCTTGAACACCTGGTGCTTCTGCACGAAGGTCTTGGCGTTCCAGGTTTCCACGCTGGTGTGCACGTGCAGCGTGTCGCCGTAGGTCGCCGGGCGCATGAACTTGGTGTGGATCTCCAGCAGCGGCGTGCCGATGATCCCGGTGGTCTTGCGCAACTCACGCCAGGGCGGGATGCCGCATTCGACAAAAAAGTGCAGCGAAGAAGCGTCCATCCACTTGCTGAAATTGGGAAAGAACACGATGCCGGCCGGGTCGCAGTCGCCGAACATCACTTTCACGTCGTAAACGGTGGTCTTGCTCATCCTTGGGCTTTCAACGCGCCAGAAGGTTCTGCGCGGTCAGGGTTTGTGTGGAGAGGCGTGCAGCGAGAGCGCGGCCCGCCGACGTGCCACGGCGTCTCCAGCCGCCGCGGAGCAGGCGACACCAGCGAACGCCGTTGCCGGACCTGCGCCGGCAACTGGCGTTGTCCCCCAGCCCGAAGCGCGCAAACGCGAAGAGAGCGGGGGCTGAGGCCTGCGGCTCCAGGCCTGCCTGCGCAGGTCTGGACAGGTCGAAGGGCCGGCGCCTCTGGCGACGCGCGCCGAGCATGACAGCCGCTCAGGGGGGTGTTCATCGCGGACTCATCCGCAGCGCCCCATCCAGCCGGATCACCTCGCCATTCAGGTGCCCGTTGGTCACGATGTGGCAGGCCAGTTCGGCGAACTCTTCGGGCTTGCCCAGGCGTGAGGGGAAGGGGATCGACGCGGCGAGCGACTGCTGCACCGGCTCGGGCAGGGTGCGCATCAACGGCGTGGCGAACAGGCCCGGGGCGATGGTGCACACGCGGATGCCATGCTGCGCCAGATCGCGGGCCATGGGCAGCGTCATGCCGACCACGCCGCCCTTGCTGGCCGAATACGCCTGCTGGCCGACCTGGCCGTCGAACGCCGCCACGCTGGCGGTGAAGACCATCGCGCCGCGCTCGCCGTCTTCCATCGGATCCAGCTTGGCGCAGGCGGCGGCGAACAGGCGGGCGGCGTTGTACGTGCCGATCAGGTTGACGTTGACGACCTTGGCGAAGTCTTCCAGCGGGGCGGCGTTGCCGTCCTTGCCGATCACGCGCTTGGCCGTGCCGATGCCGGCGATCTGCATCAGGATGCGCGCCGGGCCGTGCGTGGCGGCGGCCTGGTCGATGGCCGCCTGCATGCTGTCTGCGTTGCTCACGTCCGTCTGGATGGCGATGCCGCCGATGTCCTGAGCCACACGCTTCGCGTTGTCGAGGTGGAGGTCGAGCACGGCGACTTGGGCGCCCAGGCGCGCGAGTTCGCGTGCAGTGGCTTCGCCCAGGCCCGAGCCGCCGCCGGTCACCAGTGCCGCTTGTCCCTTGATCTGCATGGTGGTACTCCTAAGTTGATAGCTGCTTGCGCAGGTGGTTGTAGGGCTGAAGCCGGATTTTTCTTAAGATTACCGGTGGGCCGGCCCGGTGCCCGCGCACAACCAACCACTGCCACGCGCGCACGCCTGCGGGGCAGCTGCGAAAGATCTCGTGCATGGCATGGAAGGCGCCGCTGGTCGTTGACTCGGGCTCGGGGATCACGCTGCCGGGTTCTCCAGCAGCAGCGCGATACCCTGGCCGCCACCCACACAGGCCGACGAAATGCCGTACTTGACGCCCGCACGCTGCATTTCGCGCGCCACGGTGATCGTCAGGCGCACGCCGGTGGCGGCCAGCGGGTGGCCCAGCGCGATGGCGCCGCCGTTCACGTTCAGCTTGTCCAGATCCAGGCCGAGTTCCTTGCCCACGGCCAGGGTCTGCGCGCCCTGCGCTTCGTTGATCTCGAAGCGGCCGATGTCGGACAGTTTCAGGCCCGCGCGCTCCAGCAGCAGGCGGATGGCAGGCGCGGGGCCGATGCCCATGATCTCGGGCGGCACGCCCACCGCGGCAGCCGCCACCACGCGCGCCAGCGGCTTCTTGCCGTGCGCCTTGGCGTAGGCGCCCGAGGCGACCACGGCGGCCGCGGCCGCATCGACCAGCGCGGAGGAGTTGCCGCCGGTCTGCACGCCGTTCTCGAACACCGGGCGCAGCTTGGCCAGCACTTCGGCGGGCGAGATGCGCGGGTGCGTGTCCGTCGCCACCTCGGTGAGCTTGCCCTGCAGCTTGATGCCGCGCGCCTTGTAGCCTTCCAGCTCGAACTTCTCGGTGACGACGGGGACGATTTCGCCCGCCAGGAAGCCGCTTTCCTGCGCCGCCACGGCCCGCGCGAACGAGTTGGCCGCGAACTGATCGACTTCTTCGCGCGTGATGCCGTACTTCTTGGCCAGGTTTTCGGCGGTCTGGATCATGTTGATGCCGGCGGCCGGATCCTTCAGCGCCTCCCACATGTAGTCCTTGAAGCCGACCGGCGCGCCCAGCTTGAAGCCGGTGCGGTGATCGAACGCGGCGATGGGGTTGCGCGTCATGCTTTCGGTGCCGACGACCAGGGCCGCATCGCACGCGCCGCCCTGGATGTGCTCGCCCGCCTGGCGGAACAGCTCGAAGCCCGTGCCGCAGATGCGCTGCGCCATGATGGCCGGCACTTCGACCGGCACGCCCGCGTACAGGCCGATGTGGCGCGGCAGGAAGAACTGGTCGAAGTCGCCGGGCGCCATGTTGCCGGTCACGACCGAGCCGATGTCGCTGCCGGGCACGCCGGCGCGCTTAAGGGCTTCGCGCGCGGCCTTGATCCCCAAGTCGGTGGGCGAGACGTGGCCGAGCGCGCCGCAGTAGTCGACCATCGGCGTGCGCACGCCGTCCAGCATCCAGACGTCGTCGAAAGCGGAGAAAAATCCTTTGGAGGCCATGTCAGTGTTTCCTAGATGTGTGCCGAGATGGGTTCGGCCCCTTGAGGGGAAGGCGCGCGCAGCGCGCCACCGGGGTGCTCATAAATCGACGCCGGGCTTGATGACGGTCACGCCCGCCGGCTCGTCGTACAGCGCCTGCACGAGGGCGTCGCGCTCCTTGAGCACGGCGCGCTGGTTGATGCTGCCCTTGTCGGTGATCTCGCCCTTGTCGATGGACGGCGGCTCCGACAGCAGCATGAGGCGCGTCACGCGGTTGGCGCTGCCTGTGGCCGTCAGCGACAGGTCGGTCACGAGGCTCTGGAACTTCTGCAGGACGGCGTGGTGTTGCAGCACGTCGGCCAGCGGCGCATCGGCTGGCAGATCGGTCAGCGTGCGCACGGCGGGCGTGGTGAAGACCAGCGCGCCGACTTCCTTGCGGTTCAGGCCGGTGACGACCACATCCTGGATGTAGGGCGCGCCGCCCGCGATGACGCGGCCACGCAGCGGGCCGACGCTGACGAAGGTGCCGGTGGCCAGCTTGAAGTCTTCGGCGATGCGGCCGTCGAAGCGCAGGCCGGCGCTGGGGTTGGCCGGGTCGCTCCAGGTCACGGCGTCGCCGGTGCAGAAGTAGCCCTCGTCGTCGAAGGCTTCGGCCGTGGCGTCGGGCGCGCGCCAGTAGCCCGGCGTGATGTTGGGGCCCTTGTAGCGGATCTCGACCTTGCCGTTGCTGGGGGCGAGCTTCACTTCCATGCCCGGCGTGGGCAGGCCGAGGTCGCCCGCCTGGATGTCGGGGCTGGTGACGAACAGGCCATAAGGGCTGGATTCGGTCATGCCGAAGCCGCAGGTCATGACGACGCGCTGACCGAGTTCGCGCTCAGCGCTCTCGAACAGCGATTCCCACACCGGCTGGGCGAGCGAGGCGCCGGCGTAGAAGAACATCTTGACGCGCGAGAGGAAGTTCTTGCGCAGTGCGTCGTCGGTCTTCATGGCATTGGCGATCGCCTCGAAGCCGGTCGGCACGTTGAAGTACATGGTCGGCGCGATCTCGCGCAGGTTGCGCAATGTCTCGCCGATCAGCGCGGGCGTGGGTTTGCCCTCGTCGATGTAGAGCGTGCCGCCGTTGTTCAGCACCATGCCGACGTTGTGGTTGCCGCCAAACGTGTGGTTCCACGGCAGCCAGTCGATCAGCACCGGGCGCTCTTCCATGAGGATCGGCATCGACAGGCGCATCTGCTCCTGGTTGGCGCACCACATGCGGTTGGTGTTGATGACCGCCTTGGGGAGTTTGGTCGAGCCGCTGGTGAAGAGGAACTTGACGATCGTGTCGGGCCCGGTGGCGGCCTGCGCCGCATCGACGGCGGGCGTGGGCTGGGTCGCCAGCAGCTCGGCGAACGGCGTGCTTTCGCGCTCGCGCAGGCTGGCCGAATCGGCGTTGCGCGAGAGCACGATTTCGCAGTCGGACGGTGCCACCGCAGCGATGGCCGCGCCGTAGCGATCACCGTCCTCGGCCCAGATCAAACCGGGCGTGAGCGTGTCGATGACGTGGCGCAGCTTGCCGTAGTCCTTGCTGATGGTCGAATAGGCGGGCGATGCGGGCGAGAAGGGCACGCCGGCGTAGATGCAGCCCATGGCCATCAACAGGTGGTCGATGCCGTTGTCGCTGAGCACCACGACGGGGCGGTGCTCGGACAGGCCCCGGTCGAGCAGCGCCTGGCCGATGTGGCGTGCCGCGTCGAGCGCCTCGGCGTAGCTCACGTGGCGCCAGTCGCCCAGCGTGCCGTCGGCGCCCCGCTGGCGCTGGGCGACGAAGGTCTCGTCCGGCGTGGCCTTCGCCCAGTGGATCAGGCGGTCGGCCATGCGCTCGCCGAACGAAGCCAGAGGCACCTCGGCGTTCAGGTACTTCACGCCTTCATCGCCGTCGCGCACCGTGATGGTGGTGACGCCGAAGGTCAGCGGGCGGTAGCGGGGCGCTGCGTTGGCGCTGGACGGGGCATTGCTCATGCTTGTCTCCACTCTTGAATTCATAGCTGCTTGCGCTTGCCCAGCAAGCGCTGGCGGCCAAAATGGCTTGAATCTTGGGGCGGCCGATCAGTCGCGTTGCACCTTCGTGCCGGCCTTGCCTTCCAGGAAGGCGCGCACGCGCGCCTTGGCGTCGGGGGCGGCCTGGGCGATGGCGCTGATCAGCGCCTCGGTCATGTAGCCGTGGTCGGCCGGCTGTTCGGCGATGCGCGGCAGCGCGTGCATCAGCGCGTAGTTGGTCAGCGGCGCGTTCTGGGCGATGCGTTCGGCCAGTTCCATCGCCTTGTCAAAGGCCTGGCCCCGCGGCACGAGGTACTGCGCGAGACCGATGCGCTCGCCGTCTTCTGCGTTGTAGACGCGGCCCGTCAGCATCATGTCGGTCATGCGCGAAACCCCAATCAGCTTGGGGATGCGCACCGAGCCGCCACCGCCCACGAAGATGCCACGCTGGCCTTCGGGCAGGGCGAAGAAGGTGGTGGCGTCGGCCACGCGGATGTGCGCGGCGCTGGCCAGCTCCAGGCCACCGCCGACCACGGCGCCGTGCAGCGCAGCGATCACCGGCACCGGGCCGTACTGCACGCCGTCGAGCGCGGTGTGCCAGCTGCGCGAATGGTGCATGCCTTGGCCCGCGTCGCGCTCCTTCAGCTCGGACAGGTCGAGCCCGGCGCAGAAGTGCTCGCCCTCGCCGTCGAGCACGGCCGCGCGCACGGTGTCGGGCAGGTTCTGGAAGGTGTCGCGGATCGCCGCGATCAGGCCGTCCGACAGGGCGTTGCGCTTGGCGCCGCGTGTGAGGCGGACGATGGCGATGTTGCCGTCCTTGCCGCCGATTTCCAGGGAAATGTCTTGGTGCTTGCCGCTCATCGAGGTCTCCTGATGGCGAATTATGATTATTTCAGATAATCAAATACAAGCACTTTTGTGCATGTTGTGCCTAGGGCAAACCCTAGGTTTCAACGATCCGGAACGCGATCGGCACAATAGAGCCACCTCGGCAGGAGGCGCGCTGTGCGCCTCGGACACGACCTTTCAGGAAACCCATGCCCATGCACCGCCGCCAACTGCTGGCCGCCGCCGCTCTGACCGCTTACCTGCCTGCCGTCTGGGCGGCAAAGGGGTATCCCAACAAGGCGATCCGCATCGTCGTGCCCAACGCCCCGGGCGGCGCCGCCGACATCACGGCGCGCGCGGTGGGCGAGCACATGACCAAAACGCTGGGCCAACCCATCGTGATCGAAAACAAACCTGGCGCGGGTGGTGTGGTGGCCGGGCAAACGGTCGCCAGCGCCGCGCCGGATGGCTACACGCTGCTGCTGATCTCCAGCGGCACGGCCGTGAGCGAAGCGCTGTTCAAGTCGTTGCCGTTCGACACGCTCAAGGCGTTCGCGCCGGTGGCGCCGCTGGCCACGTTCGATCTGGTGATCGTCGGCGCCGAGAACGGCCGCTTTGCCACGCTGGGCGATCTCGTGGGCTACGCCAGGCAGAACCCGGGCAAGGTCAACCTGGGCACGCCCAACCTCGGCACCACGCAGCACCTCGCGGCCGAGCTGTTCAAGTCCGCGGCCGGGATCGACCTGCAAGTCGTGCCTTTCAAGAGCACGCCGGACGTGATCACCGCCTTGCGCAGCGGCCAGATCGACGCGGGCTTGGATATCCTCAGCCCGCTGCTGGCCCAGATTCAGGGCAAGGCACTCAAGCCGCTGGCGGTGACCGGGCCCAAGCGCTCACGCGTGCTGCCCGACGTACCCACGGCGCAGGAGGCCGGTGTCAAGGGCTTGAACGCCGCTTCATGGAACGGCCTGGCCGTACCGGCCAAGACGCCCGCCGACGTGATCGCGCGACTGAACAAAGCGGTGAACGCCGCGCTGGCCGACGAGGGTGTGCGCAAGAAGCTGGAAACGCTGAACCTCGATCCGCACCCGGGCACGCCCACGGAGGCGGCGCAGATGCTGCGCGGGGACATTCAGCGCTGGAACGCCGTCATCGACAAGGCGCACGTCGCGCGCCAGTGACAGGCTGCGCGCCAGTCCTGGAATTTCAGACAAAATAGGCCCGCGCGGCTACAACCACCAGCTCAGGCAGCTATTATAAAGAGAGCATATTCAGATGAACGCAGCGCAGCACATTGGCCTCGTCGGCTACGGCGAAGTGGGCAGAATCTTCGCGGCAGGCCTGCTGGGTCAGCCTGGGGTGGCCGCCGTCAGCGCTTGGGACCTGAAGTTTGCCCGCGCCGAGGGCGGCGCCGCCGAAGCCGCCCGGGCGACGCAGGCCGGTGCCATGGCCCAGCCCTCTATGGCGGCTTTGTGCGCGGCGAGCGATCTGGTCATCTCCGCCGTGACCGCGTCCAACACGCTGGCGGTGGCAGAGCAAGCGGCGCCGCACCTGCGGCCCGGCACGCTGTTTCTCGACCTCAACTCGGCCTCGCCCGGCACCAAGCAGCAGTGCGCCGCGCTGGTCGACGGCGCCGGCGCGCACTACGTCGAGGCGGGCGTGATGACCTCGGTGCCGCCCTACGGCATCCGCGTGCCCATGCTGCTGGGCGGCGCGCAAGCCGCTGCGCTGGCCGAGCGCCTGCGCGGCTGGGGCATGGACGCCAAGCCGGTGAGCGACCGCCTGGGCGTGGCCAGCGCCATCAAGATGAGCCGCAGCGTGATGATCAAGGGCCTGGAAGCGCTGGTGATCGAGGCCTACGCCACGGCGCGCGCCTACGGCGTCGAAGACCATGTGCTGCCGACGCTGCAGGAGACCTTCCCGAGCATCGACTGGTCGGAGCAGGGCGCCTACTTCTTCAGCCGCGTGGTGCAGCACGGCCAGCGCCGCGCCGAAGAAATGCGCGAAGCCGCGCGCACCGTGGCCGAAGCCGGGTTCGAGCCGCTGATGGCCAGCGCCATCGCCGCCAAGCAGCAATGGGTGGCCGATCAGGCGCGCGAAGGCGCCTTTGCCGACGTGCCGCCCGGCGCGCCCTGGCAGGCCTACGCCGATGCGCTGTTGGCGCGCCGCGCCCAACCCTGACACCGGCCAGCGCAGATGCTGGGCATTCTGGCCATCACCGGGCCGATCTACATCGTCATCGCGCTCGGTTACCTGAGCGTGCGCGCCGGGTTGTTTGCGCGTGCCGACATGCGCGTGCTGGGGAAGTTTGTGCTGTACGTGGCGCTGCCCGCGCTGCTGTTCGATGCGCTGGCCAACCGGCCGCTGCGCGAAGCACTCCATTGGGACTACCTGCTGGTCTACGCGCTGGGCAGCCTGGCCACGCTGATCGTGATGCTGCTGTGGTTCCGCCGCCGTGCGCAGGCGGACCGTACGCTCGCGGTCGTGCAAACCATGGGCACGATGTGCCCGAACAGCGGCTTCGTTGGCTACCCGATCAACCTGCTGGTGCTGGGTGCGGTGGCGGGCAGCATCCTGGGCATGAACATGCTGGTGGAAAACCTGCTGCTGATCCCGCTGCTGCTGGCGCTGATCGACGTTGCGCAGGGCGGCGGCCACTGGCGCGACGTGCTGCGCGGCGTGGCGCGCGGGCTGGTGCGCAACCCGATGGTGCTCGGCCTGGTGGCGGGTCTGCTGGTGGCGTGGACCGGGCTGCCCCTGCCCGGTCCGGTGCAGCGCAGCGTGAGCCTGTTTGCGCAGGCCAGCAGCGCGCTGTCGCTGTTCGTGATTGGCGGTTCGCTGGCGGGCCTATCGATCGTGGGCATGCGCGCGCAGGTGGCGCAGATCGCCGTGGGCAAGCTGATCGTGCACCCGTTGCTGACCTTCGGTGTGCTGGCCGCGCTGGAAGTGGGCGGCATGGCGCCGCTGCAGCCGGAACTGCGCACCGGCGTGCTGCTGGCCACGGCCTGCCCGATGTTCGGCATCTACCCCATCCTGGCGCAGCGCCAGGGCCACGACGGGCTGGCCGCAGCGGCCTTGCTGGGTACGACCGTGGCGTCGTTCTTCACCATCAGCGCGCTGCTGTGGCTGCTGAAGCTGGCGTGACCACGCTCGCGCGTCGAGCGCAACGCCACCGCCCGTTTTCCAAGGAAAAAACGGTGCCAGCGCAGGCCCGATCTGCGCGGGCAGCTACAAAATCAGAAGCGGATGCCGGCCGGGTTGCTCGCGTCACGCGCGGGCGCCACGCTCGGTGCGGCGGGCGCTGCGGCAGAGGCGTCTGCCGCGGGTCCTGCAGCGGGCGCGCGGGCCGCGCTCGCCGGCGCCAGCGGGCTGGCCGTGGGGCGGCGGTAGCTGGCGGGCAACTGCGAGGTCTTGGGGTAACCGGCTGCGTCCAGGTACTGCGTCCATTCCGCGTCGGAAAAGCCTGACAGGCGCTGGCCGCCTATGGTCAGCACCGGCAGGTTGGTGTCGCCCGCGCGGCGTTGCAGGGCTTCAATGTCGTTGTTCGACTCGACCGTTTTCTCGGTGAAGGGAACCCCGCGCTGCACCAGCAGGTTGCGCCCGCTGTTGCAGGGCGCGCAGGCGCTGCCCGAATACAGCGTCACGGGGTAGCGCTGGGCCGTCTGGTTCAGTTGGTAGGGCAGGGCGCCGCCGCTGGCTGGCGTGCCGCCGGCAGCGGTGGGCGCGGCTTCGCGGGCGTTGGCCGCTGGCGGCTTGTCCGAATAGACCACCCGCCCATCGGGGCCGACCGACCGGTACACCTGCGCACTGGCGGCACTGGCCAGCAGCGCCAGGGCCGCACAGGCTGCGGCGGACACGAAGCGAGAAGAGGATGGGTGCAGCATCGGACAGTGACTCCCTTGTCGAGACCTGAAAACAGCCAGGGCGGCAGAGCGCCTCGCGCTCAGGCCATGCCTTGGTGGCGCAACAAGGCATCCAATGAGGGCTCGCGCCCGCGGAACGCCTTGAACGATTCCATGGCCGGGCGGCTGCCGCCCGCTTCCAGAATGGCCTGGCGGTATTTTCGCCCGGTTTCCACGTTCGGCGAGCCGTCGGGGTGGGCAGATTCCTCGAAAGCGGCGTATGCGTCGGCGCTCAGCACCTCGGCCCACTTGTAGCTGTAGTAGCCCGCGGCGTAACCGCCGGCGAAGATGTGGCTGAAGGTGTTGGCCATGCGGTTGAAGGCGGGCGGGTGGATCACCGCCACCTCATCGCGCACTTCTTCCAGCAGTTTCTGGAAGTCCGCGGCGCGCGCGGGCTCCGTGTGCAGCCGCATGTCGAACAGGGCGAACTCGATCTGGCGCACCGTCTGCATGCCGGCCTGGTAGTTCTTGGCGGCCAGCATCTTGTCGAACAGCGCGCGCGACAGCGGCTCGCCGGTGTCGACGTGGGCCGTCATGTGGCGCAGCACATCCCATTCCCAGCAGAAGTTCTCCATGAACTGGCTGGGCAGCTCGACCGCGTCCCATTCCACGCCGCTGATGCCGGACACGTCGTGCTCGTTCACCTGCGTCAGCATGTGGTGCAGGCCGTGGCCAAACTCGTGGAACAGCGTGGTGACGTCGTCGTGCGTCAAGAGCGGCGGCTTGCCGTTCACGCCTTCGGCGAAGTTGCAGACCAGTTGCGCCACCGGCGTCTGCAGCGCGCCGGTGTCGGGGCGCAGCCAGCGGGCGCGCACGTCGTCCATCCAGGCGCCGCCGCGCTTGCCGGCGCGCGCGCCGGGGTCGAGGTAGAACTGGCCGAGCAACTGGCCGCCGCGCTCGATGCGGTAGAACTCGACGGACGGATGCCACACGGGCGCGCTGTCCTTGCGGATGGCCACTTCAAACAGCGTCTCGACGATCTTGAACAGGCCGGCCAGCACCTTGGGCGCCGGGAAGTACTGCTTGACCTCCTGCTCGCTGAAGGCGTAGCGCGCTTCCTTGAGCTGTTCGCCAATGTAGGCCCAGTCCCAGGCCTGCGGGTCGTTCAACTGCAATTTTTCGGCGGCGTAGGCGCGCAGATCGTTCAGGTCGCGCTCGGCAAAAGGCTTGGCCTTGCCCGCCAGGTTGCGCAGGAAGTCGATCACCTGCTGCGGCGACTCGGCCATCTTGGGCACCAGGGACACTTCGCCGAAGTTGGCGTAGCCCAGCAGCTGCGCTTCTTCCTGGCGCAGCGCGAGGATTTCGCGGATGACGGGGGCGTTGTCGTACTTCACCGCGTCGCCATCGGCGAAGTCGGACGCGCGGGTGACGTAGGCGCGGTACAGGCGCTCGCGCAGCGGGCGGTGCGTGCCGAACTGCATCGCCGGCAGGTAGCTGGGCAGCTTCAGCGTCAGCTTGTAGCCAGGCTGACCTTCGGCTTCGGCGGCGGCGCGGGCGGCGTCCTGCACGTCGTGCGGAATCCCAGCGACTTCTTCATCGTTGGCGTAGTAGGCGTAGCCGTCGGTGGCGTCGAGGGCGTTTTCGCTGAACTTCTGGCCGAGCTCGGCCGCGCGGGCCTGGATGTCGGCAAAACGGTCCTTGGCCGCGCCCTGCAACTCGGCGCCGCCCAGCACGAAGCCGCGCAGCGCGTTGGTGCGGGCCTGGCGCTGTTCATCGTTCAGGCTGGCCGGGTCGATCGCCTTGTACTTGGCGTACAGCCGCTCGTCCGAACCCAGACGGGTGTAGAACTCGGTGACTTTCGGCAAGGCGTCGTTGTAGGCGGCGCGCAGCTCGGGCGTGTCGGCCACGGCGTTCAGGTGGCTCACGGCGCCCCAGGCGCGACCCAGGCGTTCGGTCGCCACGTCGAGCGTGCGCGCCAGCGCGGCCCAATCCGCGGGGAAGTCCGGCTGCGTGACCTCGCTCAGCGCCTTTTCGGCACCGGCCAGCAGCGTGTCGACGGCGGGGCCGACGTGCTCGGGCCGGATCTGGTCAAACAAGGGCAGGCCGGAAAAGTCCAGCAGGGGATTGGGTGCGGTGGCGTTCATGGGCTTTAGCGTGGGGGCGTTGGCCAGGGTTTCAAGACAGATGCTGCGTGGAGTGCGCGGCAATGGTTTCAGCCAAATGTGACGCTGGCCCTACAACCACCTACGCAACCAGCTCCTAAAAACGGAGTTTCTGACGGTGGCACACGTGGGCGCGTTCGGCGCCTCAGCCGCCGCTGGCGCGCTCGGCCGCTTCCAGCGTGTTGACCAGCAGCATCGCGCGCGTCATCGGGCCGACGCCGCCAGGCACGGGTGTGATCCAACTGGCGACTTCTTTCACCGCGTCAAAGTCGACGTCGCCGCACAGCTTGCCTTCGTCGTTGCGGTTCATGCCCACGTCGATCACCACGGCGCCGGGTTTGACCATGTCGGCCGTCAGCACGTTGCGCTTGCCCACGGCGGCGACGATGACGTCGGCTTGCAGCGTGTGCGCCTTCAGATCGCGCGTCCCGCTGTGGCAGACGGTGACGGTGGCGTTCTTCTGCAGCAGCAGCAGCGCCATCGGCTTGCCCACGATGTTGCTGCGGCCCAGCACCACGGCGTTCTTGCCCTTCAGGTCGACGCCGATCGATTCGAGCATCTTGAGGCAGCCGTAGGGCGTGCACGACACGAAACCGGGTTGCCCGACCATCAGCGCGCCCGCATTGGCGACGTGAAAGCCGTCCACGTCCTTGTGCGGCGCAATCGCTTCAATCACGCGCTGGGCGTTCATGTGCTTGGGCAATGGCAGCTGCACCAGGATGCCGTGCACCTTGGCGTCGGCGTTCAGCGCACGAATGCGGGCGAGCAGGGCGTCTTCGGTGGTGTCCACCGGCAGGCGGTCGAGCGTGGCCTGCAGGCCGGTCTGCTCGCTGTCGGCGACCTTGTGCTTCACGTAGACCTGGCTGGCCGGGTCGTCGCCCACCAGCACGATGGCCAGGTGCGGTTGCACGCCGCGCGCCTTCAGGCGGGCGACGCGGTCAACCACCTCGGCGCGGACCTGGCGCGCCAAGGCGTTGCCGTCGATGAGCTGTGCGGTCATGAACGATGCCTTATGAATGAAAAAGGCCGCCAGCGCTAGAGAAATCTGCGCAGGAAGCTATCAAAAAAAGAGTATGCAAGCCGGAAACGAAAAGGGCGCCCGCGGCGCCCCTGGCTTCATCAGGCGCGCGCCGGCGCCTGCTTGAGCGCGATCTTCAGCAGATCGGCCACCGTGTTGGCGCCCAGCTTTTCCATGATGTTGGCGCGGTGCGCCTCCACCGTCTTGATGCTGATGCCCAGGTCGTCGGCGATCTGCTTGTTCAGTCGGCCGGCGACGATGCGCTCCAGCACCTGCGCTTCGCGCCCGGTGAGCTTGGCCAGCAGCGCGTCGCGGCTGGCGCTCTGCTGCTGTTCGGAGAAATTGGCGCGCGCCTGCTCCAGCATGCGCTCGACCAGCGAGATCAGCTGCTCTTCCTTGAAGGGCTTCTGGATGAAGTCCAGCGCGCCCTTCTTCATGGTGTCGACGGCCAGCGGGATGTCGCCGTGGCCGGTGATGATGGCGATCGGCAGCGGCGAGCCGCGTTCGACCAGGCGGTCCTGCAACTCCAAGCCGCTCATGCCGTTCATGCGGATGTCAACGATCATGCAGGCCACTTCGCGCGGGTCGTAGCGGGCAAGGAACGTCTCGGCCGATTCGAAACAGCGCACGCGGAAGTCCTGGCCTTCCAGCAGCCACTGGACCGAATCACGGACCGCTTCGTCGTCATCGACCACGTACACCGTGCCGCGCTTGGGAATCAAACTCATGCCACAACCTTCGCTTCGGACTTCTCAGGAAAGCTGTCGTGCGCCGGCCCCACGGGGATCCAGAATGTGAAACGACAGCCCACAACGTCGTCGGAATTGTAGAGGTTCTCCGCCTGGATCCGCCCCTGGTGCGACTCGACGATGGAGCGGCACAAATTCAGGCCAATGCCCAGGCCTTCGTTCTTGGTGGAGAAGAAGGCTTCAAACAGGCGCGCCAGCACCTCCTGCGCCAGGCCCTGGCCCTGGTCCGTCACGCTGAATTCGACCACCGGCATGCCGTCGATATCGCGCTGCTCCACAGTCAGCTCGACGGTGCGCTGCGGCGGCGGACGCTGGGCCACGTCGACGGATTCGGCGCCGTTCTTGATCAGGTTGATCAGCGCTTGCTCGATCAGGATAGGGTCGACGAAGAGGGCCGGCAGGCGCGGCGCGATGCGGTGCACCAGGCGCACCTGGCGGCGGCGCAGCTCGATCTCGGCCAGCTCGATCACCTCGTCCATCATGGCGCCGACCTCGGCCCATTCGCGCTTGGGTTCGCTGCGCTTGACGAAGCTGCGGATGTGCTGGATGACCTGGCCGGCGCGCTGCGCCTGGCGTGCGGTCTTGTCCAACGCGCCCAGCAAGTCTTCCTGCGTGATGGCGCCGCCCTTGATGCGCGAAATCATGCCGGTGCAGTAGTTGCTGATGGCCGTCAGCGGCTGGTTCAGCTCGTGCGCGACGCTGGAGGCCATCTCGCCCATGGTGATCAGGCGGCTGGCGGTCTGGGCGCGTTCGGCCTGCGCGGCGGCCAACTCCTCGGCTTGACGGCGCGCGGTGATGTCGGTGGCAATCACCATCTGCGCCAGCCGGCCGTCCACCCAGTTGAGGTAGCGCGACCGCACTTCCAGCCACTTGTCGAGCCGCTCAACATACACCTCGGCGTGCTCGGCCAGCGGCGTGGCGGCCAGGCTCTCCAGCGGCAAGCCGGCAAACGAGTCGACCGCGTCCAGGCTTTCGTCGCTGACGTGCGTCTCGGGCGTGCCGGCGCGCACCACCAGCTGCATGTGGCCGGCCGTGGTGCCGCCAAACCACTGCCGGTACAGCTTGTTGGCGAACAGCAGCTCTTCGCTGCCCAGCGGCGCCACCGACACCGAGGCGTCCAGCGCCTCCAGCACGGTGGTGAAGCGCTCGTAGGAGGCCGAGAGCTGGCGGCGCACACGGTTGGGCTCGGTGATGTCGGTCATCGACGCCATCCAGCCGGTCTGGCGGTTGCTGGCGTCGATCAGCGGCGACACGTACAGGCGTGCGTCGAACACCGAGCCGTCCTTGCGCTTGACGCGCATCTGAAACCCCGACGGGTCGGACGCACCGGCGAGCTCTTCGGTCAGGCGCGTGACCAGCACCTCGTGGTCTTCGTCGGGCCAGTAGGGGAAGGGCTCGGACTGGCCGAGCAACTCTTCCTCGGTCCAGCCCGTCATCTGGCAGAAGGCCGGGTTGACGTAAATGATGCGACCGTCGAGGTCGAGCGCGCGCATGCCAGTCAGCATGGAGTTTTCCATCGCTCGGCGGAAGGTGGTTTCGGCCTGCAGCGCCTGCTGCGCTTCCTGCCGGCGCTGCGACTGGCGCCAGTTGGCGATCAGCATCCAGGCCGTCATCGCCGCCAGCACAGCGACCAGCCAGAACAAGGTGCCGCCCACCACGTTCTGCGAGGTGCGCCAGGCCTGTGCGCGCAGCACCAGGCCATTGCCCACGGGCGACACCGGACTTTCGAACTCGTTGACCTTGCTGGTCCAGGGCAGCATGTCCGACAGGTTTTCGCGTTCCGGGATGCTCTGGCCGGTGAGCAACTGGCTCTTGCCGTCCAGCAAGGCCACGGCGTATTTGGCGAGGATCTCCGCTGGCACGCCGTAGCGCAGCAGGCCATCGACCGAGTACTCGACCAACAGTTCGCCCGCGTACTGGCCCTTGGCCGTGAGCGGCACGTGCAGCTGCAGCACCGGGTCGGTGTCCTTGCTGGCGATAGGTTGGGCGTAGACCGGCTGCATCAGGTCGCGCGCCAGGTCGTAGCCCGTCAGCGTGTCGCTGGGCGTCAGCACGCCTTGCGACAGCCAGTCGCGCGGCATCATCAGGCTGGGCGAGCTTTCACCGCGCAGCACACGGCGGTGCTCGTCGATCCAGTGGATGGCCAGCAGCTCGGGGTTCTGTGCGACCAGCGCTTCGGCGCGCGAGGCGAACTGTTCGGCGTCGACGTCGCGGTTGGAGATGTCACGGGCCAGCCGCATCATCTGTTCCTGCCGCTCGATGAGGCGCAGGCGCAGGCGTTGCTGGGCGTATTCAACGTCCCGCTTGACGGCTTCCTGCTCGCGACGGACTTCTTCCACCCGCAGGTACCAGAAAGCCGCCGCAATCGCAGCCAGAAAGAGCAGTACGGCCGCCAGCGGCGCGAGGTTGGCAAGGCGCTGGGTCAGCGATTGCCGGGCCCGTCGCCACCAGGGCGCAGGCGCCGCCGGGAGGTTGTCGACGGAGGGCATGGTGAACATGGAACCCGCCAGTGTAGAGCAGGGCGTTCCCTGCGCGCATTGTGGGCCGCACACCACGAAATTTCTCTATGAAATTTCACAATGTGAATATCAAAACCAGAACTCGGAATTTGAGGCCGACTTATGCAATGATCTGGTCTTCGTTCACAATGAACTTGAGCCTAGGTCAACTAAAGGAGACAACTACATGTCCGCAGAGCCTACTGCAGCAGCCCCCGGCCAGGATCCCGATCAACAGGAAACCCGCGAATGGACGGATGCGCTTTCGTCCGTGATCGAGCAGGCGGGACCTGAGCGCGCCCACTTCCTGCTGGAGCAGCTTCTGGAGAGCGCCCGCCAGCATTCAATCGATCTGCCGTTCTCGGCCACGACCGGCTACGTGAACACGATCGAGCCCGATCAGGAGGCGCGCAGCCCCGGCAACATCGCGATCGAAAAGCGCCTGCGCGCCTATATGCGCTGGAACGCCATGGCCATGGTGGTGCGGGCCAACCGTTTGAACCCCGAAGACGGTGGCGACCTGGGTGGTCACATCGGCTCGTTTGCGTCGCTTGCCAGCATGTGGGGGGCCGGCTTCAACCATTTCTGGCACGCCGAGAGCGAAGACCACGGCGGCGACTGCATCTACTTCCAGGGCCACAGCGCGCCCGGCATCTACGCCCGTGCCTATCTGGAGGGCCGCATCACCGAAGACCAGCTGGAGAACTTCCGCCAGGAAGTCGGCGGCAAAGGCCTGTCGAGCTACCCGCACCCCAAGCTGATGCCGGGCTTCTGGCAGTTTCCCACCGTCAGCATGGGCCTGGGCCCGCTGATGGCGATCTACCAGGCGCGCTTCTTGAAATATCTGCACGCGCGTGGCATTGCCAAGACCGACAACCGCCGGGTCTGGGTGTTTTTGGGCGACGGCGAGATGGATGAGCCCGAGAGCAAGGGCGCCATCAGCCTGGCCGCGCGCGAGAACCTCGACAACCTGATCTTCGTGATCAACTGCAACCTGCAGCGCCTGGACGGCCCGGTGCGCGGCAACGGCAAGATCATCCAGGAACTGGAAGGCGACTTCCGGGGCGCCGGCTGGCACGTCATCAAGCTGCTGTGGGGCAAAGGTTGGGACGAACTGCTGCGGCGCGACAAGTCCGGCAAGCTGCGCCAGGTGATGATGGAAACGCTGGATGGCGATTACCAGGCCATGAAGGCCAACGACGGCGCCTGGGTGCGCAAGCATTTCTTCGGCAAGTACCCTGAGACCGCCAAGCTGGTCGAGCACATGACCGACGAAGAGATCTTTGAGCTGCGCCGCGGCGGCCACGATCCGGAGAAGGTGTACGCCGCCTTCCACGCCGCCCAGCACCACAAGGGCCAGCCCACCGTGCTGCTGGTCAAGACCGTCAAGGGTTACGGCATGGGCAAGGCCGGTGAAGGCAAGAACACCGTGCACCAGACCAAGAAGCTGGCCGACGAGGACATCCGCTACATCCGCGACCGCTTCAACATCCCCGTGCCGGACAGCGAACTCGACAAGCTGCCGTACTACAAGCCGGCCGAAGACACACCGGAGATGAAGTACCTGCACGAGAGGCGCAAGGCCCTGGGCGGGTACTTGCCACTGCGCCGCACCAAGTCCGACGAGAGCTTCACCATCCCCTCGCTCGAGACCTTCAAGGCCGTGCTCGAACCCACCGCCGAAGGCCGCGAGATTAGCACCACCCAGGCGTTCGTGCGCTTTCTGACGCAGCTGCTGCGCGACAAGGCCTTCGGCCCGCGCGTGGTGCCCATCCTGGTGGACGAGGCCCGCACCTTCGGCATGGAAGGCCTGTTCCGCCAGATCGGCATCTACAACCCGAAGGGCCAGCTGTACACCCCGGTCGATAAAGACCAGGTCATGTACTACAAGGAAGCCAAGGACGGGCAGATCCTGCAGGAAGGCATCAACGAAGCCGGCGGCATGTGCAGCTGGATCGCCGCGGCCACCAGCTACAGCACGAGCAACCGCATCATGATGCCGTTCTACGTGTTCTATTCGATGTTCGGCTTCCAGCGCGTGGGCGACCTGGCCTGGGCAGCGGGCGACATGCAGGCGCGCGGCTTCCTGCTGGGCGGCACCTCCGGGCGCACCACGCTCAACGGCGAAGGCCTGCAGCACGAAGACGGCCACAGCCAGATCCTGGCCGGCACCATTCCCAACTGCGTCAGCTACGACCCGACCTTCGCCCACGAAGTGGGCGTGATCCTGCACCACGGCCTGGTCCGCATGGTCGAGAAGCAGGAAAACGTCTACTACTACCTGACCCTGCTGAACGAAAACTACCCGATGCCCGGCCTGAAGCCCGGCACCGAGGAAGAGATCATCAAGGGCATGTACCTGTGCCAGCCCGCGCCGCAAGCCGCCGGCAACGCACCGCGCGTGCAGCTGCTGGGCTCCGGCACGATTCTGCGCGAATCGATGGCGGCGCAGGAGTTGCTCCTGAAAGACTGGGGCGTGGCCGCCGACGTCTGGAGCTGCCCGAGCTTCAACGAACTCGGGCGTGAAGGCCAGGACGTGGCCCGGTGGAACCTGCTGCATCCGCTGGAGAAGCCGAAGAAGGCTTTCGTGACCACCCAGCTCGAGCCGCACGCCGGCCCGGTGGTGGCCTCCACCGACTACATGAAGAGCTTTGTCGAGCAGATTCGGCCCTTCATCCCCGAAGGCCGCAGCTACACCGTGTTGGGCACCGACGGCTTTGGCCGCAGCGACTTCCGCTACCGCCTGCGCGAGCACTTCGAGGTCAACCGCCACTACATCACGGTCGCCGCGCTGCACGCGCTGGCGGCCGACGGCAAGGTGCCTCTGGACCGGGTGGCCGCTGCCATCAAGCAGTACGGCATCCAGACCGAAAAGATCAACCCGCTGAACGCCTGACCCGGAGGAGACGAGCATGGCAATGGTGGAAGTCAAAGTCCCCGACATCGGCGATTTCGATGAGGTGGCGGTGATCGAGGTGCTGGTCAAGCCCGGCGACACCGTCAAGGTCGAACAAAGCCTGGTCACCGTCGAGTCCGACAAGGCGTCGATGGAAATCCCGTCCAGTCACGCGGGCGTGGTCAAGGAGCTCAAGGTCAAGCTGGGCGACAAGGTCAAGCAAGGCAGCGTGATCGTGGTGCTGGAAGCGGCCGAAGGATCTGAGCCAAAACAGGCGCCAGACCAGGCTGTTCCTGCGCAAGAAGCTACCAAAAAAGAAGCGGCTGCGCCCGCTGCTGCGCCCGCTGCTGCGCCCGCACCGGCCGCCGCACCGGCGGCCAGCGGCCCGATCGAGGTGCGCGTGCCCGACATCGGCGACTTCAAGGACGTCGCCGTGATCGAGGTCTTCGTCCAGCCCGGCGACAGCGTCAAGCTGGAGCAGAGCCTGATCACCGTCGAATCCGACAAGGCATCGATGGAAATCCCCTCCAGCGCCGCCGGCGTGGTGAAGGAATTGAAGGTCAAGCTGGGCGACAAGCTCAACATCGGCGACCTGCTGGCCATCGTGGAAGGCACGGGCGCCGAAGCGCCTGCGGCTGCATCGCCAGCCCCGGCGCCTGCTGCAGCCCCTGCCGCCAGCGCACCTGCGCCGGCCGCCGCGGCGCCAACACCGGCCGTGGCTGCACCGGCGTCCATGCCAGTGCACAACCCCGCGGCCGCGCCCACGGGCCAGCTGCCCTACGCCAGCCCCAGCGTGCGCAAGTTCGCGCGCGAGCTGGGCGTGCCGCTGGAAGAAGTCAAAGGCAGCGGCGACAAGGGCCGTATCACCGCCGAGGACGTGCATGCCTTCACCAAGCAGGTGATGACCGGCGCCGTGCAGACCAAGGCACAGGCCGCCAAGGCACCGGCCGGTGGCTCCGGCTTGGGCCTGGACCTGCTGCCGTGGCCGAAGGTCGACTTCGCCAAGTTCGGCCCGACCGAGCGCAAGGAGCTGTCGCGCATCAAGAAGATCAGCGGCGCCAACCTGTCGCGCAACTGGGTGATGATCCCGCACGTCACCAACAACGACGAAGCCGACATCACCGACCTGGAAGCCTTCCGCGTGCAGACCAATGCCGAGGCCGCCAAGGCCAAGAGCGATGTCAAGGTGACCATGCTCGCCTTCGTCATCAAGGCGGTGGTCGCGGCGCTGAAGAAGTTCCCCGAGTTCAACACCAGCCTGGACGGCGACACGCTCGTCTACAAGCAGTACTACAACATCGGCTTTGCGGCGGACACACCCAACGGCCTGGTGGTGCCGGTGCTGAAAGACGCCGACAAGAAAGGCATCATCCAGATCAGCCAGGAGATGGGTGAACTCGCCAAGAAGGCGCGCGACGGCAAGCTCGGCGTGGCCGACATGCAGGGCGGCTGCATGTCGATCAGCTCGCTGGGCGGCATTGGCGGCACCCATTTCACGCCCATCATCAACGCCCCCGAAGTGGCCATCCTCGGCCTGTCCAAGAGCGCGATGAAGCCCGAATGGGACGGCAAGGCTTTCGTGCCGCGCCTGATGCTGCCGCTCTCGCTCAGCTACGACCACCGCGTCATCGACGGCGCCGCCGCGGCGCGCTTCAACGCCTACCTGGGCAAGGTGCTGGCGGACTACCGCCGCATCCTGCTGTGAGGGGAGACCGCATCCATGGCCACCATTGATATCAAGGTCCCCGACATTGGCGACTTCAAGGACGTCGCCGTCATTGAACTGCTGGTCAAGCCGGGCGACACCGTCGCGGCCGAGCAGTCGCTGATCACCGTGGAGTCCGACAAGGCGTCGATGGAGATTCCGTCGAGCCACGCGGGCGTCGTCAAAGATCTGAAGGTGAAGATCGGCGACAAGATCAACGAAGGCTCGGTGATCCTCTCGCTCGACGCGGCAGAGCAGGGCGCTGCGGCCGCATCGGCGCCGGCAGAAACTTCCAAGCCAAATTCGGCCCCAGCGCCCGCCCAGCAAGCGCAGCCAGCTACACAAAATGCAGCGCCCTCAGCGTCGCCTCAGGCCAGTGCGGCACCCGGCGTGGCCTTCAGCGGCCAGAGCGATCTGGACTGCGACGTGTTGGTGCTGGGCGGCGGGCCTGGCGGCTACTCCGCGGCGTTCCGCGCGGCCGATCTGGGCCTGAACGTGGTGCTGGTCGAGCGCTACGCCACGTTGGGTGGCGTGTGCCTGAACGTGGGCTGCATCCCGTCCAAGGCGCTGCTGCACGTGGCCGCGGTGATGGACGAGGTCAGCCACCTGGCGGCGCTGGGCATTGACTACGGCGGCGCGCCCCAGCTCGACATCGACAAGCTGCGCACCCACAAGGAAAAGGTCATCGCCAAGCTAACCGGTGGCTTGGGCGCGATGGCGAAGATGCGCAAAGTGACCGTGCTGCGCGGCTACGGCAGCTTTGCCGGAACGCACCACCTGGAGGTCGAAGAGACTTCGGGCGACGGCCAGCAAAAGACCGGCAAGAAGAAGGTCGTGCAGTTCAAGCACTGCATCATCGCCGCCGGCAGCCAGGCCGTGCGCCTGCCCTTCATGCCCGACGACCCGCGCGTGGTCGATTCGACCGGCGCGTTGGCGCTCAAGAGCGTGCCCAAGCGCATGCTGGTGCTGGGCGGCGGCATCATCGGCCTGGAAATGGGTACGGTGTATTCGACCTTGGGTGCGCGCCTCGACGTGGTCGAAATGCTGGACGGCTTGATGCAGGGCGCCGACCGCGACCTGGTCAAGGTCTGGCAGAAGATGAACGCGCCGCGCTTTGACCACATCATGCTCAAGACCAAGACGGTGGGCGCCAAGGACACCGACGCGGGCATTGAAGTCACGTTTGAAGGCGAGGGCGCACCCGCGCCGCAGACCTACGACCTGGTCCTGCAGGCCGTTGGCCGCAGCCCCAACGGCAAGAAGATCGGCGCCGACAAGGCCGGTGTCGCCGTCACCGACCGCGGCTTCATCGACGTCGACATCCAGATGCGCACCAACGTGCCGCACATCTTCGCCATCGGCGACATCGTCGGCCAACCGATGCTGGCGCACAAGGCGGTGCACGAAGCGCACGTCGCCGCGGAAGTCATCGCGGGTGAGCAGAAGGGCGACGAAGCGCTGGCGCGTAGCGCCTTCAACGCGCGCGTGATCCCGAGCGTGGCCTACACCGACCCCGAAGTGGCCTGGGTCGGCCTGACCGAAGATCAGGCCAAGGCGCAGGGCATCAAGGTCAAGAAGGGCTTGTTCCCCTGGAGCGCGTCCGGCCGCGCCATCGCCAACGGGCGCGACGAGGGCTTCACGAAGCTGCTGTTCGACGACAGCCCTGAAGCGCACGGCCACGGCAAGATCCTGGGCGGTGGCATCGTCGGCACCCACGCCGGCGACATGATCGGCGAGATCGCCCTGGCCATCGAGATGGGCGCCGACGCGGTCGACATCGGCAAGACCATCCACCCGCACCCTACGCTGGGCGAAAGCATCGGCATGGCCGCGGAAGTGGCGCACGGCAGTTGCACGGATTTGCCGCCGCAGAAGAAGTAATGCTATTGAATAGCTAGCTGGCCGCGCAAGTCCCTCTAGGGCTGCGCGGCTTTTTTATTGTGATGAGGGAGTGCGATGGGGCTGTGCTTTCGTGGCTCGTGCTCGTCATCGCGTCGATGAGGCTCGCGTGACTTGGTACCTGACCCTGCGTGGAGCGCCTGACTATTCACACCACGCCCCGGCGGCGCCACTGGTGGCGTTTCTCGCCGCCTTGCCGGAGCTTCGCCAGACCGCGCCAGCGCACTTTGCGTCGACCGAAGGACAACCCTGGGTCTGCGTGATCCTGGCGTCATGTGACGCGACCGGTGGCTATGCTTCCAACGAAGAGGCGCTGACGCGTGTCAATGTGGTGGAACTGGTGTGCTCGGACACGGAGAATGCGCTTTGGTACGAATCGCTGGCTGGGCGGATTGCTGATTTTCTGGGGTGGTCAGTGTTCGACGATCACGCGGACAGCGCCGCATAGGCGCTCTTGGGGGGATCGCCAACGGGAGCGGGGCGGTGTCCTGCCAGAACGCTCCATACGCTTTTCAAAAGCAGCCGTGGCAGCGCCCGACGCGCTGGCAGACGTTCGTGGCGCCATCGCAAGAAGCGGTCGGCTCTGAGGCGGAGTCACTATTGAAACAATAGCTGTTTGCGCAAATGTTCGTAGGGGCGATCGGCGTTTTCATGACGGATCACACCATTTTCAAAGGCTGCGTCGACACCGCCAACCAACCTGGAGGTGCGGGATCGGCACCCCCAGGTGGATGCAAGCGCGTCGGCCGTGATCACGACATTACTGGTCGCCGTGTTCGATCGTCTTGACCAGGTCCGCCACCTGCGCGGGCGTCACGTCGCCGGGTTGGCCGCCCCAGGTCTGGCGCAGGTAGTTCACCAGGTCGGCCATGTCCTGATCGCTCAGTTTGTCGGCAAAGCCGGGCATGCTTTGCATGCGGCCGCCGTGCGGCAGGTCGCGCTCTTGCAGGCCTTCGCGGGTGACGCGGATCAGGTTGATCGGGGTGGGGAACATGGCCGTGGTGTTGGTGTTCAATGGCACCGAGCTTTGCGGCTGTCCCTGGCCTTGCACGCCGTGGCAGCCCGCGCAAAGGCCGACGTAGATGGCCTCGCCCTTCACATTCACCTCGCCTTGCGGCGCCTTTGGCTTGGGTCCGGGCATGGCCTGGTCTTGCGTCAGGTAGGCGGCCATGGCGCGCAGGTCCTCTTCGGGCATGTGCGAGGTGGAATGGTCGAGCACGGACGCCATGCGGAAGGTCATCACGCCCTGGGGCGACAGGCCGGTGCGGAAGAAGCGCACCAGGTCGTCGCGCGTCCAGCCGCGGCCCGAAAGCGCCGCCGGCGTGATGGCGGGCGCGTAGGCGCCTTCGATGATGCTGCCCTCCAGGTACCGGGACTTGTCCAGTGCAAAGGTCAGCGTGCGCGGGCTGTGGCATTCGGCGCAGTGGCCCATCACGTCGACCAGGTACTTCCCGCGCGACAGCGCGTCGGTTGATGCATCAAACGGCTTGGCAGCGGGGCGCTCGACCGCGTTCCACAGCGCGACGGCCGGGCGCACGTCGAACGGAAACTGCATCGCGTTGGCGCGGTTGGCCACCTCGACGGCCGGCTGCTTCATCAGCCACACCCACAGCGCGTCGACGTCGCCACGGGTCACCTGGTGGTAGCTGGTGTAGGGCATGGCGGGGTACAGCAGCTTGCGGCTCGGCGCGACACCGCTGGCGATGGCGCGGTACAGGTCGTCCGCCGTCCAGTTGCCGATGCCGTGTTGCTTGGACGGTGAGATGTTGGTGCCGTACAGCGTGCCCATCGGTGTGACCATGGGCACGCCGCCAGCCAGCTCGGCGCCCGTCTGGGGCGAGCTGTGGCAGGCGGCGCAGTCGCCGGCGCGAAAGACCTGCTCACCGCGCGCGTACAGCGTTTTTTCCTGCTCGGGGCTGAGCTTGGCGAAGTCCACCGTGGCCGGGGGCACGGTGCCGGAGGAGCTGCCGTACAGGTACATACCGCCGACCACGAGCAGCGCAACGAGCAGCAGGAGGGCCAGGCCGCGAAGCCATTTGCGCTTAGCCATGTTGTTCCACCTTATTCGTGCGTTGTCCGGTGGTGAGGCCAGGGGTGCCAAGGATGACGTCGCGCACGGCGGCGTAGTAGCGCACGTAGCCGGTGCAGCGGCAGATATGGGGCTCCAGCTGCTGTTCGATCACCTTCTCGACATCGTCGGCCGGCACGGGGTTCTTCGCCAGCCGTTCGACCAGGGCCGTGGCGGAGTTGACGAAGCCCGGCGTGCAGTAGCCGCACTGAAACGCGAAGTGCGTGAGAAAGGCCTGTTGCACGGCCGAGGGCTTGACGACGCCCTTGTCGTCCACCGTGGCGATGCCTTCCACGGTGCGGATGGTCTTGCCGTTCAGCCACGCCACGCCGGTGATGCACGCCGGCACCGTGGTCGCGCCTTTTTGCGGATCGTCGACGATGATGGTGCAGGCACGGCACACGCCCTGGCCGCAGCCGAGCCGCGTGCCGTTCAGGCCGGCGTATTCCTGCAGGAACTCGATCATCATCAAGTCCTTTGGCAGGTCGATCGGTCCCACGGGCTTGCGGTTGATCGTGGCCGAGAATTGGATTCGGTCGGACATCAGCGGGCTTCCTTGATTTTCTCGGCGGTCAACGGGGTGGCGTAAAAGCGCTTGCCGGTCGCGTGGGCCACGGCGTTGACGCAGGCGGCCACCACCGGAATCATCACCACCTCGGCCATGCCCTTGGGCGGGTCGTTGCCGGACAAGGGCGGCAGCACATGGCCTTGCGCCGTCCACACCGCCACCTCGCTGGCGCGTGGCACGTGGTAGCGGCTCAGGCCCCATTGGCCGTTGCCGGGGCCGCTGGCGTCGGTCGGCAGATCTTCGTACAGCGCGTGGCCGACGCCCATGGCGACGCCGCCCTGAATCTGCCCGGACACCAGTTCCGGAACGATCTGGGTGCCGCATTCGAGCCAGGTCTTGTGCGACAGGATCTTGACCACGCCCGCGCCGTTCACCGACAGCTCCACCATCGTGGCGCAAGGCGCGTAGTACACGGTGCCCGCGTTGTTGCGCTGCACCGGCGGGTAGGCCACCTTGTCGCGCGGGATGAAGGCGTAGCCGCCGCTGGTCATTGCGGCCTTCTTCGCCTCGCTGGCGCCCTGGCCGTACTGCACGGAGAGGGCGTCGATCCAGGCCTGTAACGGCGTGCCGTCCACGGTGAAGTCCGCCTTGGCCCAGGCCCAGCGGTTGAAGGTGTGCACGCAGACGCCGGTGACGCCGCCCAACTCGTGCGCGCGCGCCGCCAGGCGTTCCAGGCTCAGCGGTTCCATCTCGCCGGCGACCAGCATGCGGTTGCGCCATTCCAGCTGGTCGGCGCTGACGGTGCCGGGCAGCAGCTGCCCACCACCGGAGGCGCCCCCCCAGATCGACTGGGCGGCCGGCCACATCGACAGCTTCAGCAGCAGTTGCGCCGCCTGCTGCGTGGCGTGCCGGAAGTAGTAAGCCGAATTCGACGCGGACACGGGCGACACCATGCGCGGTACCCAGTGCGGGTTGCGCGCCAGCTCGTCTTCCTTGTGCTGCGGCGTGGTATAGGGCTCGTCCGAGGTCTCCAGCGGCATCGTGTCCCACTGGTTGATGGCAAATTCCACCTCGTCTGCGGGGCGGCCCAGGAAGGGTTCGACCGCGATCAGCTGCGAGGTGGTGCTGCCGGTGCCGATCTCGGTAGCAATGTGGCGCATCTTGATGCGACCTTCGGGCGTGATCTCCAGCTGCGCGATGCAGGCTTCGGCGCCGGTGCCAAAGTCCTTTTGCACCGCGCCAAAGCCCACGCCGTAGCGCATGCCAGGATGGGCGGCCTCATAGTCGGTCTTGCGTTTGGTGCGTTCGGTCCACAGCGGCTCCTTCGCGGCCAGCGCCAGGATTTCGCCGATCCGCATCGCGCCGGCCGGCGAAGCGCCCTGCGTGTTCTTCATGCCGCTGCGCATCGCGTTGCGCTGGCGCAGCTCGATGGCGTCCAGCTTCAGCTCGTGCGCGATCTCGTCCACCAGCATTTCGGTGTAGGCCATCGACTGCACGGTGCCGTAGCCGCGCATCGAGCCCGACGTGACGCCGACGGACGGGTTGACCTGCGTGCTGAGGTCGCTTTGCGGGAAGTAGTAGATCGACTGCGCCGCCGTCACCGCCACCGTGCCGACCGATGGGCTGAAGTTCATCACTCCGCCGCCGTCGCCCAGCATGTGGCAGGTCAGGCCCTGGAACTTGCCGTCCTTGTCGACCGAGATCGCCGTGTCGACGTCGAACGGGTGGCGCTTGAGCGCGAACTGGAAGTGCTTCCAGCGGTCCAGCGCCAGCCGCACCGGCCGGCCCTGCGCGTACAGCGCAGCCAGCGCGCAGTAGAAGGGGAAAGGATGGTGCTCCTTCTGCCCGTAGCCCACGGTGTAGGCGCTGATGTAATCCAGGCGCTCCAGCGGCAGCTTGCTGGCCTTGACCATGTGCATGACGTGTTCTGCCGTGCTGTAGGGCGCCTGCGTGGCGCCCACCATGTGCAGGGTGCTGGTGGCGGTGTCGTACCAGGCCAGGCCGTTGTCCATCTCCATCGCCACGTGGTCGATGGACTGGCTGCGGTACTTGCGCGCAAAGGTGCGCACACCTTCCTTGGGTTGCTTCATCTCCGCCTGGATGCGCGCGGATGCGGCCATCAGTTCACCAAAGGCCGGGTCGCTGGCGTCCGGCCAGTGCACGCCTTGTTCGTCCACCTTGGGCCACACGGTGGTGTTCTTCATCGGCGAGACCTGGTCTTCGCCGTAGGCGTCCTGCCCCTGGATGCGCAGAAAGCGCGCCGCCACGTAGGGCGCGCGCGCCGGTTGCTGGGCGGCCGCGCCGAAGCGGAAGATGGCGTCGTTGAAGCGCAGGCGCTGGTTGGCAACGCGAAACTTCTCGTAGTCGTGCCAGATGGCCAATGCCACCGGATGGCCGAGCATGGGAGGCACCTGGCCCTTCTTGACGAAGAAGTCGCCATAGAAACTGGGTTCGGGCATGCCGACGCCGTCGGCGGCAATGGATTCGGCGTCGATCAGCACGTCGGGCTGGAACTCGGGGCCCAGCGCGGCCAGGTCCAGACCTTCGTAGATGCGGTCGGCGCGCGGCACGTGGATCGTCAGGGCGTAAGACTGGCGGTCGGGCCAGCCCTTCATGTTCTTGGCGCGCAGGTCGATGGCGAACACCTTCTCGCCGCGCACCTTGGCCAGCCCGTCACGCCGGTAGTTGAGCTTGTTGCCGCTGATCCACTGGGCGTCCTGACCGCCCGCGGGACCAGCAATTCCGCCAGCGCGTCGTGCATCGGACGCATGCTGGCGATGACGCCCAGCGCGGCGGCGGTCTTCAGAAAACTGCGCCGGTTCACATGATGTCTACCCACTGCTTTGGCTCCTGACAGCAACGTGCGGGCGACAGCGGGCGCTGAAGAGGCGCGTTGCAGGATGGCTATTCCAGCCTGGCGCAACGCGCACAGGCCTCAGCAAGCAGGTGATAACGGTTGCGACGACCACCGCGGCCAAGCCGCTTGCGGGTATGTCGTCAGCCGCCCGCCACGCTCTCGTCTTTTCAGACCAAGTGGGGGCAGTATAGAAAAAACGCGCGAACCCTGCAGCAGATCAAGGACGCCGGGGGCGCAGCCTGGTAGGCGTGGCGCGCGGCAGCGCTGCAGTGTTGAGCCACTGCACGCCGAATACGTTGAGCGGTGACGACCGTTCGCGGCTTCAAGAACGGATTTGGTGCGCTACGCAAACGCTATAAAAAAAATAGCTGCCCGCGCAGGACCAGAGCGCGCAGGCAGCACATTTCACTTCAAACAGCTGCGCGGTGGATGGTCAATCCACCGTCGCCCCCGACGCCTTCACGATCGGCGCCCAGTTCTTCACCTCAGCGGCGATGAATTTGCTGAAATCCTGCGGCGTGTTCTTCTCGGCCACGGCGCCGAGCTTGGCGTAGGCTTCCTTCACTTCAGGCTTGTCGAAGGCAGCGTTCATGGCCTTGTTCAGCTTGTCGACGATGTCCTTGGGCGTGCCCTTGGGCGCAATCAGGCCGAACCACGAGCTGACGTCGAACGGCTTGACGCCGCTTTCTTCCATCGTCGGCAAATCGGGCGCGGAGGGCGAACGGGTCTTGGTCGTCACCGCCAATGCCTTCAGCTTGCCCGCCTGCACATGCGGCCAGGACGCGGGCATGTTGTCGAACATGAACTGCACCTGGTTGCCGATCAGGTCGGTGACGGCCGGCGCGCTGCCCTTGTAGGGGATGTGCTGGGTCTTCAGACCCGTGCGCACCTTGAACATCTCGCCCGCCATGTGGATGGACGTGCCGCTGCCGGACGAGGCGTAGGAAATCTTGCCTTCGTTGGCGCGCGCCCAGTCGATGAATTCCTTGACGTTCTTGGCGGGCACGCTGGGGTTGACGACCAGGATGTTGGGCACCTTGGCGCCCAGGGCCACCGCTTCGAAGTCGCGGTTCAGGTCGAACTTGACCTTGGGGTAGAGCGTCTGGTTGATCGCGCTGGTCACTGCCACGAAGAGCAGGGTGTAGCCGTCGGGCGGCGCCGCGGCCACCATGTCGGTGGCGATGTTGCTGCCGGCGCCGGGCTTGTTGTCGACCACGAACGACTGGCCGAGTGCCGTGGTCAATTCCTTGGCCATGATGCGCGCGACGATGTCGGTGGTGCCGCCCGCCGAGAAGCCCACCACGATGCGCACCGGCTTGGTGGGGTAGTTCGCCTCGGCCGAAGCGCCCATGGCGCACACGGCAAGGCAGGCAGCGCTGACTTGCGCGATGCGACGGCGGGTCCAGAGAGTATTCACAGCCATTCAACCATCTCCTAGAGGTACATCCAGCGGCAACGCGCCGCTTGCAAACCCACTGTAGGGTCGCCAGCGCGCCCGTGGCAAGAGGTGCAACCCGAACCCTGCTTCAGGTCAACTTGCCTCTGCGGGTAGGATGGCCGCCGCTTTTCCCAACCGCTGCGCCGCGTCTGACATGCACCACCTCGCCGAAGCCATCGCCGCCATGCCCGTGTGCGCCGAGGCCACGCGCCTGTTCCATGGCCGCGGTGGGCTTTTCCCTGGCGAAGAGCACTGGACGCTGGACGCGCTGCCACCGGCGCTGGTGTTGACCAGCTTCCAGGCGGTGACGGACGCGCAGCTGGCCGAGGTCGGTGCGCGGCTGCAGGCACGCTGGGATGCGCTGGCCACTGGCGCGCCGCTGACTTGGGCGTTCCAGTCGCGCGCGCCGGGCGGGCAGGCCGACACGCGGCTGATGGCGGGCGAATTGCCCGAGCCGCACACCGTGCAGGAGGCCGGCGCCCGCTACCGCCTGCAGTTGCTGCGCGGGCAGAACCACGGCCTGTTTCTGGACATGGCCGAGGGGCGGCGTTGGGTGCGCGAGCAGTGTGCGGCGCTGGCCGACCGCGAAGGCGGCGGCGCGCGCGTGCTCAACCTGTTTGCCTACACCTGCGCGTTTTCCGTCGTGGCCTTGCTGGGCGGTGCGGCGCAGGTGGTCAACATCGACATGGCGCGCGGCGCGCTGGCGGTGGGGCAGCAGAACCACCGCCTGAACGGGTTGCTGGGGCCGGGGCAGGGCAGCGCCAGTTTTCTGGCGCACGACATCTTCAGCACCTGGGGCAAGCTGGGCCGCGCCGGCCCGTACGACCTGGTGATCGTCGACCCGCCCAGCTACCAGAAGGGCAGCTTCATCGCGACCAAAGACTACCCGCGCCTGATGCGCCGCCTGCCCGATCTGCTGGCGCCCGGCGGCCAGGCCTTGCTGTGCCTGAACGCGCCCGAGCTGGGCCCCGACTTCATTGACGACGCGATGCGCGAACAGGCGCCCAGCCTGCAGCGCGTGGGCCGCCTGCCCAACCCGCCCGCATTTGCCGACCGGGACGAGGCGCGCTCGCTCAAGGTGATCGTGTACCGCCAGCCGGCCTGAACGCGCCTATCGGGACGCTTTCGCCAGCGTCTTCACCGCGGCGCCGATCGCGCGCGCAGATTCGCCCCAGCCGTCCCACGGCGCGTTGCCGGTGCGCAGGCGCTGTTCGATGTTGCCCAGCGTCCAGTGCGCGCCGCCGCCCACGCGCGCCAGCTCGTCCCAGCCGATCGGCACCGACACGCCCATGCCCGGTCGCGCGCGCGCCGACCAGGCCGCCACCGTGGTGGCCCCGCGCCCGTTGCGCAGGTAATCCGGGTAGATGCGGCCGACGCGGTTCTTGGGCCCGCTGACGGCGGTGAAGCGGTCCGGCATCAGGCGCGCCAGGTGTTCGGCCAGCGCGCGGCTGAAGTCCTTGACCGCGTCCCAACCCTGTAGGCGCTTGATCGGCACGACCACGTGCAAGCCCTTGCCGCCGCTGGTTTTCAAAAACGGCACCAGGCCCAGCTCGGTCAGCAACGTGCGCGCCAGCTGGGCGCCCTCTTGCACCTGCGCCCAGGCCACGCCTTCGCCGGGGTCGAGGTCGAGCACGAAGCGGTCGGGTCGCTCGATCTTGTCGGCGGCGGCGTTCCAGGTGTGCAACTCCACGGTATTGAACTGCACCACCGCCAGCAGCGCGGCGGCGCTGTCGATCGCCAGCAGCGGCGCGTGGCCGGGGTCCAGCTTGGCCGGCAACTGGGTCACACTGGCGATCGGGCGACCCTGCAGGTGCTTCTGGAAGAACAGCTCGCCGCCCAGCCCGTCCGGCGCGCGCAGCAGGGCGACGGGGCGGTCGGTCAGGTGCGGCTGGATCAGTGGCGCCACGGTGGCGTAGTAGCGCGCCAGGGCGAGCTTGGTGGTGCCGCTGGCGGGGTCGATGACGCGCTCGGGGTGGGTCAGCCGCTGGCCGTCGATGGTTGGGGGGGCGGGCATTTTTGCTCCTTGTTTGGTAGCTGCCTGAGCAGGTGGTTGTAGGGCTGTGGGTCGATTTGACTTTGAAACGCCTGGGAATTCGACGTCCCGCGCCGCCTTGTCTTCGCGCAAGCCCAGGAATACGGCCTGCCGCACATGGCCCTGCGGCGTCAGCCCCGCGTGGCGCACCTGGGCCACCAGCTGGGGCGCGACCCACTGCACGCGGCCCGGCACCTTGTCGCCGGGCGCCAGCGGGTTGTCTGCCTGCTGCGGGGCCGTCAACCGGCGCTGCAGGTCCGCCAGCGTCGCCCCCGAAAACCCGCTGCCCACGTTGCCCGCCCAGCGCAGCCGGCCCTGCGCGTCGTGCGCGGCCAGCACCAGCGCGCCCAGTTCGCTGCGCGCGCCCTGGCCGCCGGTGAAGCCCGCGATGACGAATTCGTCGCTCTGCTGGCACTTCAGCTTGATCCAGTCGGCCGAGCGGCCGGCGCGGTAGGGCGCGCCCAGCCGCTTGCCGATCAGCCCTTCCAGCCCCATGCGGCAGGCGCTGGCCAGCAGGCTGGCGGGGTCGCCGGGCAGCACGGCGGACAGGCGGACCGTGCCCGCGCCGGGCAGCTTGGGCAGGGCGGCTTCCAGCGCGGCGCGGCGGTCGGTCAGCGGCAGCGCGGTCTGGTCGACGCCGCACAGCCAAGGCGCGTCGAACAGGTAGAGCACCAAATCGCCCGCCCGTCGCTCGTCGAACGCGCGCTGCAGCGCGGCGAAATCGGGCACACCGTCGTCGTTCGGCATAACCACCTCGCCGTCCAGCCAGCTGCCGGGCAGATTCAGCCCGGCGACGGCTTGCGCCAGCGCCGGCATGCGCGCCGTCCAGTCCAGGCCGTTGCGGGTGAGCAGGCGCACCGCGCCCGCGGCGTCCACGCGCGCCAGCAGGCGGTAGCCGTCAAACTTCATCTCCCACTGCCAGTCGGCGGGGTCGGGCGGCGGCGCGTCGGCCAGTTGGGCGAGTTGGGGGGACAAGGTGTCGGGCAGCGCCGCCGCAGGGGGCTGTGGTGCGCTGCGTTGGCGGCCGGTCGACTTGGGCGCCGCGGCCTTCGCCGAGGCCTTTGCCGCGCCTGCGCCAGCCGACCGTGGCGCATTGACGGCCTGGGTCGCGCTTGGCACCGCGTTGCCTGACGGCCCGACCGAATCCGGCAGCGCGGCGGTGACGTCGTACTCGCTGGCGCGGCGCGCTTCGGCGTCGCGGTCCTTGACCAGCAGCCACGGCGGCTGCCGCGCCTGCGCGTCCTTCAACCGCACCAGCGCCCAGCGCCCGCGCAGCTTGACGCCGTGCAGGTCGATCTTGAGGTGGCCCTTCGCAAAGGCTTGCGCCGGGTCGCCCGCCGGCGTCCAGGTGCCGCGGTCCCACACGATGACGCGGCCACTGCCGTACTGGCCGGGCGGGATCTGGCCTTCGAAGTCGTTGTAGGCGATGGGGTGGTCTTCGACTTGCACGGCCAGGCGCTTGTCGGCCGGGTCGAGGCTCGGGCCCTTGGGCACGGCCCAGCTGTGCATGGTGCCGCCCCATTCCAGGCGCAGGTCGTAGTGCAGGTGGCTGGCCCAGTGCTTCTGGATGACGTAGCGCAGGTCGCCCGCGCCAGGCGCCACGGACGCGCTGCCGTCGGGCTCGGGCGTGCGTGCAAAGTTGCGTTTGGCGCGGTAGGCGCGCAGCGCGTCCGGCGCTCCATTCGCTTCTGATTTGGTAGCTGTCTGCGCAGATGGTTGTAAGGCGGAGTCCGGATTTTCCTTGAAATCCGCAAGGACGGGTGCGCGGCTTGGGCGCTGCGCCGGCGAGGGCTTGGCCGCCTCAGGCGCGCTTGCGCGGCGCGCGCGGCTTGGCCTTGGCGGGGGTGGCTTTCGACTCGCCATCGTCGTCCTTGTCCTTGGCGCCGCCCTGCAGGCTGCGCTTGAGCAATTCGGTCAGGTCGATGATCTCGGCGCCCGGTTTGGCGCTGCCGCCTTCGCCGGTGGGCGCCACCTTTTCGACGCTCTTCGCTTCGCCCGACTCGGCCTTCTGGCGCACCAGCCGCATGATCTCGTCGCGGAAGGAATCGCGGAAGTCGTCCGCGTCCCAGGGCGCGGTCATCTCCTCGATCAGCTGGCGCGCCATCTTCAGCTCGCCTTCCTTCAAGCCGGCCGCCTTCACGCCCGCCGGCGGCAGCTTCAGGGCTTCAAAAGAGCGGATCTCGCCGCCCCAGCGCAGCAGGTTCAGGATCAGCGCCGGGCCACTGGGCACCAGCACGGCCAGGTGTTGCTTGGTCTGGATCACCACGCGGGCCACGCCGACGCGCTCGGTCTCCAGCAGCGCCTCGCGCAGCAGCGCGTACACCTTCTCGCCGCGGTTGATGGGCGCCAGGTAGTACGGCCGTTCCAGGTAGGTGAAGGGGATCTCGCTGGCGTGGATGAAGCTTTCGATCTCGATCGTCTGCGTGGTCTTGGGAAAGGCCGCCTTGATCTCGTCTGCGCTCAGCACCACGTACTGGCCGTCTTCCACCTCCACGCCTTTGACGATGTCGGCCGCCGCAATCTCCTTGCCGGTCTTCTTGTTGATGCGCTTGTAGCCCACCGGCTCCATGGTGCGGCGGTCCAGCCAGTCGAAATCGACGCCGCCGCTGGTGGTCGCGGTGTACAGCGCCACCGGGATGTGAACCAGCCCGAAGCTGATCGCGCCCTTCCACACCACACGCGCCGGGGCGCGGGGCGGGGTGTCGTCTTCGTCGGTGGATTCGCTGGTTTTGGGCATGGCGCGAAAGAGCCTGGCAGGCTGTACAAGCCCGATCAGCTTAGGGCGCCGCGCCGGTGCAGGCTGTAGGACGGCGCCGAGCGTCGGCAGCGCATCACACCAGCGTCAGGATGCGCGCCCATTCCGCGTCCGTGACCGGCGTGATCGACAAGCGGTTGCCGCGCTGCAGCACGCGCATTTCGGCCAGCGCGGGCACGGCGCGCAGCTCGGCCAGGCTGATCAAGGGCGTCTTGCGCAGCGCCTGCACGTCCAGCAGCAGCCAGCGCGGCCTGTCGGTGGGCGACTTGGGGTCGAAATAGGGCGATTCGGGGTCGAACTGCGTCGGGTCGGGCCGCGTGGCGGAGGCGACGCGCGCGATGCCGGCGATGCCGGGCTCGGGGCAGCTGGAGTGGTAGAACAGCACGCCATCGCCCACCTGCATGTCGTCGCGCATGAAGTTGCGCGCCTGGTAGTTGCGCACGCCGGTCCAGGGCACGGTGTGCTGGGGCGCGGCCAGGGCGTCGTCGATGCTGCACTCGTCGGGCTCGGACTTCATGAGCCAGTAGCGCGGCGGGCGGTCGGTGGGCGGTGCGGTGGAAGCCATTGCGCCATTGTGCGGCGAGCGGCTGGGGGCGCAAGCTCGCAACGGTGGATGGCTCAACCAGACCCGGCGGTCACGCTAGCTGGCACACGGCACACGGCACACGCGTCTGCCAGGTACGTTGAATTCAAGAGAAATGACCCGCTGGCCCTACAGCCACCGGCGCAACCAGCTATTCAAGTTATAGCGTTTCGCAGCCACAGCTTACAGCTTGGCCAGCCGCGCCAGCGCCGCGCGCAAGGTCTCGTCCTTCTTGGCGAAGCAAAAGCGCACGACCTTCTGGTCGAACCCGTTGCCGTAGAAGGCCGACAGCGGAATGGCGGCGACGCCGATCTCGCGGGTGAGCCATTGGCAGAAGTCGGCTTCGCTCAAATCGCGCTCGGGCACGCCCAGACCGTCGATGGCGACGCACTGGAAGTAGGTGCCTTCGCAGGGCAACAGGCGGAACTTGGTCGACGCCAGGCCCTGGCGGAACAAATCGCGCTTGGCGGCGTAGAAGGCCGGCAGGTTGATGTAGGGCGCCGGGTCCTGCAGGTAGCGGGCCAGACCGTGCTGCATGGGCGTGTTGACGGTGAACACGTTGAACTGGTGCACCTTGCGGAACTCGGCCGTCAGCGCCGCGGGCGCGGCGACGTAGCCGATCTTCCAGCCGGTGACGTGGAAGGTCTTGCCGAAGCTGCTCACGATGAAGCTGCGCGCGGCGAGGCCCGGCAAGCGTGCCACGCTTTCGTGCCGCAGCGGCGCGAAGACCATGTGCTCGTACACCTCGTCGCTGATGACCAGCACGTTGGTCGGCGCCAGCAGCTCGTCAAGCCGCTGCATGTCGGCGGGCGACCAGACGGTGCCGCTGGGGTTGTGCGGCGAATTGATCACCATGGCGCGGGTGCGCGGGCTGAGCGCGGCGGCGATCTTGTCGAAGTCGGGGCGGAAGGTGCCGGGCGTCAGCGGCACGCGCACGACGGTGGCGCCGGTCAGCTCGATGTTGGGGACGTAGCTGTCGTAGCAGGGTTCGAGCACGATCACCTCGTCACCCGGACCGGCGCAGCACAGGATGGCCGTCAGGATGGCCTGCGTGGCGCCGGCGGTCACGGTGATCTCGCTGCCCGCGTCGTAGGCGCGGCCGGTCTGCGCCAGGATCTTGGCGGCGATCGCCTCGCGCAGCACGGGCACCCCGGTCATCGGCGGGTACTGGTTCAGGCCTTCGCGCATGGCGTTGTTCACGCCGTCCACCAGCTTGGGGTCGCAGTCGAAATCGGGGAAGCCCTGACCCAGGTTCACCGCCTGGTGCTCCGTCGCCAGCGCCGACATCACGGTGAAGATGGTGGTGCCCACGTTCGGCAGCCGGGAAGGAAAAACAGGCGTCGTCGTCATCGGAGTCGCGAGAAAGTGAAAAGGTGTTTTACAAGAGAAATCGCCGTCTATCCCTAGTGGGACTTGCGCGGCCAGCTAGAAAATTAAGAGCATGAGGGCGTTGGCAACTCACCGACGCTCGCAGTGCACGTCAGCGCCGCATACCCCCAAAACCAGCAAACGCCATGCCCGGACCTGCGCCGGGCATTGGCGTTGTCTCCCCTCCCGAAGCGCGGAGCGCGAAGAGAGAGGGGGAAGGCGCGTCAGCGCCACAGGGGGGAGCTCAGAGTTCATAATCAGCGACGTGCCCGCTCATCGCCCGCAGGATCAAATCCTTGTCGAGCCGGTCGGACAGCAGGCTGGCGAACTGATAGACAAAGTCGCGCAAATAGGCGCCGCGCTTGAGCGCGATGCGCGCCACGTTCTGGCCCAGCAGCTGGCCCAGCGGGCGGGTGACCAGGTCGGGGTCTTTCTCTGCCTCCACCGCCATTTCGGCCACGATGCCGATGCCCAGGCCCAGGCGCACATAGGTCTTGATCACGTCGGAGTCGATCGCCTCCAGCACGATGCGCGGCGTCAGCTGGCGCTGCGCAAACGCGCTGTCGATGCGCGTGCGGCCAGTGAACGATGGGTGGTAGGTGATCAGCGGCTCAACGGCGATGTCTTCCAGCGACAGGCGCGTCTTCTGCGCCAGCGGGTGCGCGCGCGGCAGCACCAGCACGTGCTGCCACTCGTAGCAGGGCAGGGTGACCAGCTCGGGGTAGTTGGCCAGCGACTCGGTGGCAATGCCGATCTCCGCCGTCTCCTCGATCACCATGCGCGCCACCTGATCGGGCGCGCCCTGGTGCAGGCTGATGTTGACCTTGGGGTAGCGTTCGCGCAGCTTGGCCACCGGCAGTGGCAGCACGTAGCGCGCCTGGGTGTGGGTGGTGGCGATCGACAGGGTGCCGGTGTCCTGCGCGCTGTATTCCTCGCCAATGCGTTTAAGGTTGCCGACTTCGCGCTGGATGATGGCGATGGCCTCCAGCACCTTCTCGCCCGGCTCGGTCACGCGCTTGAGGCGTTTGCCGTGGCGCGTGAAGATCTCGATGCCGAGCTCTTCTTCCAGCTCGATGATGGCTTTGGAGACGCCGGGCTGCGAGGTGTGCAGCGCCTTGGCCGCTTCGGTCAGGTTCAGGTTGCGGCGCACGGCCTCCTGAACGAAGCGAAACTGGTGCAGGTTCATGGTGTTTGGAATATAGAACCTGTTTATTATGCAATATTGGTTCTAAAGATTCCACGCCACAGGCCGGCGCGCTATGGTGAATCGAGCGCGCTGCGGGCCATGGCGTCCAGCACCCGCGGGTCCTCGGCGATGGCGGCCTGCAGATGCATCGGCACGTCCGGATGGGTTTGCCGCAGTTGGTCGATGAGACGGGGCAGGTCTTCGCGTGCGTGGCGTCCGGCGCCCAGAAACATCGGCCACACGGTGATGCGGGCCGCGCCCTGTGCCAACAGCTCCTGCACCGCGGCGGCGAGATCGGGCGCGGTGAATTCGAGGTAGGCGCAGGTCACCAGCGCGCCGGGCGAGAGCTGGCGCATGCGCGCGGCCACCGCTTCGATCGGCGCACGCCAGGCCGGGTCGCGCGAACCGTGGGCGAACAGCACGGTGCCGCTGCGTGGGGTGGCTGCAGAGGTCACCGCTAACGCCTCAACACCAGCCAGCTGAAGGCGCCCAAGGACAACAGGGAATACAGAATGCCGGGCAAGGCCGCCGCGACCCAGGGTTCCCAGTTGCGCAGGTTGCCCACAAAGCCGAACACGTTATTCAGCAGGAAGAAGCTGATGCCCACCAGCACGCCCATGAAGACGTAACCGGCGATGTTGCCCGAGCGAAAATGCAGGTAGGCGAAGGGCAGCGCCAGCACCATCATCACCAGGCAGCTGAGCGGGTAAAACACCTTGCGCCAGAACTCGATCTCGTAGCGCTGGGCGCTCTGGCCGTTGGCCTGCAGGTGGTTGATGTACTGGTACAGATCCAGCGTCTGCATCTTGTCGGGGCTGAGCAGGGCGGCCGCGACCATGTCCATGGAGATGGTGGTCGGCCAGCGCAAGTCCGCCAGCTTCTCGAACTTGAGCGTCGGGTTGTTCGGGTCGGTGCTGACATACACGCGGCGCACCACGTCGTGCAGCTGCCAGCCATCGGGTTCGAACGTGCCCTTGGCCGCGCTGGTGGCCGAAGTGAGCTGGCCGCCGGTCTGGTCGAACTCGAAGATGCGCACCTGACCCAGCGTGCCATCTGACGCCAACGCCCCGACGTTGACCGAATAGTTGTGGCTGGCCTGGCGATCCTTCATCCAGGCGCCGGTTCGGCCGATGGTGATGTCGCCCAAAAAGCGCGCCTGCAGTTGCTGAGAGGCCCGGTTCGCCGCCGGTGCCACGTAGTCGCCGAACACGAATGTCAGCGCCACGAAGCCGAGCCCCAGCGACAGCAGCGTGACCAGCGCACGCTGCGGCCCCAGCCCGCTGGTGCGCAAAATGGTGTATTCGGAGCTTTCAGCCAACCGCGCCATGACGTAGATCGTGCCGATCAGCACCGTGATGGGCAGCAACTCATACAGGTGGTTGGGCAATTGCAGCGCGACATACAGCAGCGCGTAGCCCACGCTGTAGCCGTGCTCGGCACCGCGGCGCAGTTCGCCAAACTGGTCCACGAAGTCGAAGAAGAAGAACAGCGCCAGGAAGGCAACCGTGACGAAGCCGACCGAGCGCAGGATCTCGGTGTAGATCAGGCGCCGAATGGTCCTCATGCTGCGGCCTCCCGTCGCTGACCGCGCCCGGGCAGGCGCAGGTTCCAGTTGCCGTTGCGCGCCAGCAGCCAGCCGATGGTCAGCACGAAGATGCCGCCATGCAGCAGGATGAGGTAAGTCACCAGGCCGACGCGCCCATTGCCGATCCAGCTTTGACCTGCGCTCAGCAGGTTGTAGTAGCTGGCAAAGGCGAAGAGCGAAAACACCAACCCGCCACTGCGGCCGACCCGCGGGTTCACGCGGGTGGCTGCCACGGCGATCAGCACACAGTTGATCGCGGCCAGCGCCAGGCCGATGCGCCAGGACAGCTCGGCCATGTTGGTGGGGTTGGGGTCCGACAGCAGCACACGGGTGGGCTTCATGGTCGGCGAGTTGTTGTTGGTAGGGCCGAGCTCGCGGGCATCGATGCGGTTGCCGTAGCGCTGGAATTCGCTGACGCGGGTGGCCCCGCTCTTGACTTCGGTTTCCAGTCGGTTGCCTTTTTCCAGGATCAGGTAGCGTTCGCCGTTCTGCACCGTCAGGTGGCCGCTGGCGGCGGTTGTGACGCTTTCCTTGCCGCGTTCATTCGACGCGATGAAGATGTTCCTGCCCGACTTCGCGTCGGCCGTATCCTTGTCAATGAAGAACACGCGCTGGCCGCCCGCCGATTCGATGAAGCGGCCGGGTGCCACCCGCTCGATGTCGTTGCGGCCCTGAAAACGGTCGCGCAACTCGCGGATCTGCTGGTTGGACCAGGGCCAGACGAACAGCGCCAGCACGAACACCGCCACCAGCACAGGGAAGGCAAAGCGCAGGACCGGCCGCAGGAAGCTGATCAACCCCTGGCCGGCAGAAAACCACACCACCATTTCGCTGCTGGCGTACATGCGCGTCAGCGTGGCGGTGATGGCGACGAACAGGCTGAGCGTCAGGATGGTGGGCAGGTGCCCCAGCACCGTGTAGCCCATCACCAGCATGACTTCGGAGGGGTTGACGCGCCCGACCGAGGCCTGACCCAGTGTGCGGATCAGCATGACGGTGACCACGATCGTCACCAGCACCACCAGGGTCGCACCGAAGCTGCGGCCAAGCTCCTTGCGTAGGGAGGAATCGAATAACATCGGTCGAAAGGAAAACGCTGATTATGGACTTCGAACTGAAGACGCTGCGGCTGCCTGAAGCAGCGGCTTACAAATCGCCGGCCTTGGCCGTTCTGGTGGCCGACGGCTTTGAGCCCGGCGAAGACGCGCTGTCGGCGTTCATCCAGCGTGCGCTGGCCAGCGGCGATTTCAAGACCGAGGCGGGGGCGATGTTGTCCAGCTTTGGCGCTCCGCGGATCACGACCGAGCGGGTGATGCTGGTGGGTGTGGGCAGTGCCTCTGCAGCGCAGGTGAGCAAGGCGGTGTCGGCCGCGGTCGGTCAGTTCAAGCGCGGCCCGGCGACGGCGCTCACCGTCTGCTTCGCTGGATCGGCGTCGGCCGAAGCCGTTGCATCGGCCGTGTGCGCCGCCAACGACGCGGCTTACCAGTACACCACCACCAAAGGACAGGGCAAGGGCAGTGCCGCGAGCAAGTCACCGCTCAAGAAATTGGTGATCGGCGTGCCCGATGCGCCCGCAGTCCGGGCGGCCTACCAGCAGGCGCTTGGCGTTGCACGTGGTGTGGCGTTTGCGCGTGAATGGGCCAACCGGCCCGCCAACCACGCTACGCCCACCATGCTGGCGCAGGCTGCGCAGGATCTGGCCAAGTCCGTGCGCGTGAGCTGCGAGGTTTTGGGTCCCAAGGATGTGACCAAGCTGGGCATGGGCGCCTTCCAGGCGGTGGCGCAGGGGTCGGCGCAGGAGTTGCGTTTCATTGTGCTGCGCTACCAGGGGGCGGCCAAGGCCGATGCGCCGGTCGTGCTGGTGGGCAAGGGCATCACCTTCGACACTGGGGGCATCTCGCTCAAGCCTGCGCCCGAGATGGACGAAATGAAGTTCGACATGGGCGGGGCGGCCAGCGTGCTGGGCGTGTTCCGCGCGCTGGCGGAGTTGCAGCCGTCGCTTAACGTGGTCGGGCTGATACCTGCCTGCGAGAACATGCCGGACGGGCGCGCGGTCAAGCCAGGCGACGTCGTGACCAGCATGAGCGGTCAGACCATCGAGATCCTCAACACCGACGCCGAAGGCCGACTCGTGCTGTGCGACGCACTGACGTACGCCGAGCGCTTCAAGCCGCGTGCCGTGATCGACATCGCCACGCTGACCGGCGCCTGTGTGATCGCCCTCGGCGGCGTGCGCAGCGGCCTGTTCGCCAGCGACGACGCGCTCGCGCAGGCGCTCCAAGCCGCGGGCCAGCAGGCGCAGGACCCATGCTGGCGCATGCCGATGGACGACGACTACGCCGACGGGCTCAAGACCAATTTTGCCGACGTCGCCAACGTGGCCGGGCGGCCGGCCGGCGCCATCACCGCGGCCAAGTTTCTGCAGCGCTTCACCAGCGCCTACCCGTGGGCGCACCTGGACATCGCCGGTACCGCTTGGAAAGGCGGCGCCGCCAAGGGCTCGACAGGGCGCCCCGTCGGCTTGCTCGTGCAGTACCTGCTGGACACGGCAGGCCAGGGCGCACAGCAGTCGCCGCAACGCACGACCAAGCAACCGTCCGGCAAGAAAGCTGGTGGCGGCAAGCGTGCCGCGTCGACCAAGCGCTGACCTGAGACGCCATCTAGCGCCCGTGCGGCGCGCTGACCCGCCATGACCGAAGTGGCCTTCCATTTCAACGTACCAGACCGGCTGGGCTACGCCTGTCGACTGCTGCGCAAGGCGTACGCGACCGGCGGTCGCACGGTCGTCGTCGGCTCGGCGGAGCAGATTCACGCGCTCGACACGGCGCTGTGGACGTTCTCTGCGCTCGACTTCATCCCGCACGCCCGCGCCTCGGCGCCCCCCGAGACGCTGGCCCACACGCCCGTCGTGCTGGCCACCGACGCTCAAGAGGTGGAGGGTGCGCAGATCATGGTTCACCTGGGGGAGACGGTGCCCGCTGGCTTCGAGCGCTTTGAACGATTGATTGAACTGGTCGGCACAGACCAGGCGGGCCGGGCGCATGCGCGCCAGCGCTGGCGGCATTACGCAGACAGGGGGTATGAGATCAAGCGGCACGATGCGGCCGCCAAGGAGTAATCGAAAGATGTCTGAGGAAGATCAACCGTCCGAACAGCCCTCCGGCGCCGAGCAGGAAGTCCCGCCGCAGCGCCTCGTGCCGCGCAACGTTCCGACCTTGACCGAAGTCGTGGGTGCTGAAGTCCCTGCCAATACGCCGCAGGCGCCAGCGCCCAGACAGGCGTCAGCCGCCGATGCCCTGTCTGCGCAACCCGACGCACAGGCGCTGCTGGCCCTCTTGGGACCGGAACTCGATCGGCTCATCAGCGAAGCCATTGGCCGTGTGCTGCATGAGCAGTTGCTCGGCCTCAATGGTCGGGTGCAAAAGACGGTGGCCGAAGTGGTGCGAGATGCCATCGCTACTGCGCACGCCCGTGGTGCGCATGGGGAAGATGTCAGGAGAAACCCCTAAATTGCGCATGCCACCACACTATCGTGTTCCCTGATGTGGTGGCACACGAATTGCGATACCGTTCGAGCCCGTTGAGCTTACTCATACATCTCAACCCATTTCCTTTCTCGGAGGTATTTCTATGCAGATGAAGCTGAAGTTGACCGCAGCCGCAGTGCTGACCCTGGTGGCCGGAGCCGTGATGGCCCAGGAGCAGGTGATCAAGATCGGTCACGTTGGCCCCGTGTCCGGCCCCCAGGCGCACTACGGCAAGGACAACGAGAATGGCTCGCGCATGGCCATTGAAGAGCTGAACACCCAGAACATCACGATCAACGGCAAGAAGATCAAGTGGGAAATCCAGGCAGAAGACGATGCCGCCGATCCCAAGCAGGGCACCGCCGCCGCACAGAAGCTGTGCGACGCCAAGGTCGCCGGCGTGGTCGGTCACCTGAACTCGGGCACCACCATCCCCGCCTCCAAGGTTTACAACGACTGCGGCATTCCGCACGTCACCGGCGCCGCCACCAACCCCGCGCTGACCAAGCCCGGCTACAAGACCACCTTCCGCATCATCGCCAACGACCTGGCGCTGGGTGCTGGCCTGGCCAACTACGCCGCCGACGCGCTCAAGCTAAAGAAGATCGCCGTGATCGACGACCGCACGGCCTACGGCCAGGGCGTCGCCGACGTGTTCAAGGCCACGGCCAAGAAAAAGGGCATCCAGATCGTCGACGAGCAGTTCACCACCGACAAGGCCACCGACTTCATGGCCATCCTGACGGCCATCAAGTCCAAGAACCCGGACGGCGTGTTCTTCGGCGGCATGGACCCCCAGGCCGGCCCGATGCTGCGCCAGATGGAACAGCTGGGCATGGCCAACGTCAAGTACTTCGGCGGTGACGGCATCTGCACGACCGAGATCGCCAAGCTGTCCGGCGGCGCCAAGACGCTGGGCAACGTGGTCTGCGCCGAAGGCGGCGCCTCGATCCAGAAGATGCCTGGTGGCACCGCCTGGAAGGCCAAGTACGACGCCAAGTACCCTGGTCAGTTCCAGGTCTACAGCCCGTACACCTACGACGCCACCATGCTGCTGGCCGACGCCATGAAGCGTGCCAACTCGTGGGACCCCAAGGTCTACATCCCCAAGCTGGCCGAGTCCAACTACAAGGGCGTGACTTCCAACATCCAGTTCGAACCGAACGGCGAACTGAAGAACGCGGCCATCACGCTGTACGTCTACAAGGACGGCAAGAAGACGCCGCTGAACTGATCGTGGCGCCAGGCGATGGTGTCAACACCGCCGTCGCCAGCCTCGTCAGCCCAACCACCCTTCGGGGTGGTTTTTCTTTTTCTCGCCTGCGCACGCATCTGAAGGCGAGTGTGTTCTGAAGTGCCCCGCTGGCCTTCGTTCGCGCCGCGTCCGACCGACGGGCCAAAGCGGCCGCGCGCCTCAGCCTGCAGGGGTGCCGCCAAACCGGCCCGCGCGCAGCTTGCGCGCCAGTGAGGCTTCCACCGGCAGCGGCTCGCCGTGCAGCCAGGCGGCGGCGATCTCGCCGCACAGCACGGCCAGGGTCAGGCCGCGGGCGCCGAGGCCGGTCAGCACGTGGAGGGGGAGCGGTGTGTCGCGTGCTGCGGTTTCAATAGCTGCTTGCGCAGGTGGTTGTACGGCTGGAGGCCGATTTTTCTCATAATCCGGCACCATCGACACCGGCCACGCGCCGACCGCCGGCAGGCGATCGGGCAGGGTGGCGCGCACGCCGGCCCATGCCTGGGCGCGGCCGTCCGGCCATTGCGCGTCCAGCGTCGCGCTGGCGGCGGGCAGCAGTTCGGCCAGGCGCTGGCGGTTGTGGGCGTGGTCTTCGGGGCGCAGCAGTGGCTGGCTTTCACCGCGCTCGAAGGTGGAGCCGGTCACCCACATGGGACCACCGTTGCCAGGCACGTGCGCGATCAGGCTGCCGTGGCCGCTGACGGGAAAGGGCGGCAGGCTGGCGGCGTCGTCCGGCATGGGGCCCCACGCGACCTGGCCGCGCAGGGCGTGCAGGGGCAGCGCCGCGTTGCCGCGTGCTGGCAGCAGGGCCAGAGAGCCGAAGCCGGCGGTGACGAAGACCAGGTCGGCCTCGGCCAGCACGGTGCGATCGGCGCCCAGCACCTGCCATTGCGCGCCGTGTGGGCGAAGGCTGGCCACGGCCTGACCCCCTTGCCAGGCGACGCCTGGTGCGCCCAGCATGGCGCGCACCAGCGCCGCCGGACGAATCCAGCCGGCGTGTTCGTGCCACAGCGCGCGCTGGGTGTCGTCCAGCGGTACGTGGGCGGCTTGGGCGTGCGCACGGGTGCGTGGGTCGGTGTCGGGCCAGGATTCGGGTGCGGTAGCGCCGTCAGCGGCCACGTCTTGCCAGGCGGCGGGCGGACGGCGCTCGCCGGGGCTGTGGCGCTCCAGCACGCCGGTGGCGCCAAAGTCCACTCCCTCTTGCAGCAGTGCGGCGGCCCGCGCCAGGGTGGCGCGGGCGCCAGCGCGGGTCAGGCGCGACAGCGGGCGGTCGTCGGGTGAGACGTGCGGCGCCACCACGCCGGCAGGCAGGCCGGATGCCCCGGTGGCGGGCGTTGGGGCCGCGTCGAGCACGGTGACGCGCCAGCCGCGTTGCGTCAGGCTGTAGGCCGCTGACGCCCCGGCCAGGCCGCCGCCGATCACCACGCAATGGCCCGGCGCTGCCACCTGCACCGGCGCGTCGGGTGCCTGGCGCCGGCGTGGCGACCAGCGCGGCGCCAGGCGGGCGCGCAGCACCTCGCCCTTGGGCGCCGGGCCGCGCACGCGTTCGACCTCGAAACCGCAGGTGATGAGCGCCTCGCGCACCGGCGCGGCCACGCACCAGGTCGCCGCGCGCGCGTCGGGGCGCGCCAGGCGCGCGATCGCCTTGATCACCGGCAGGCCCCACATGTCGGGGTTGCGCTCAGGCTCGAAACCGTCGAGGTAGACGCTGTCGAAGGCGCCACTCAGCTCGGCCAGCATCGCGCGCACGTCGCCCACAGCCAGCGTCAGTTGCACGCGACCTTGGTTCAGGCTGAGGCGGTGCAGGCCCGGCAGCAAGCCGCGCCACTGGGCGGCCAGCGCTTCAGCCAAGGGGCGCAGCGCGGGGTAAGGCGCGGCGCTGCGCAGCAGGTCGGTGGCGTCGGGTGGAAAGGCTTCGACGGCGCTGTAGAACAGCCGCTGCGGGCGCTCGGGGTCGCTCTGCCAGGCCAGCCAGGTGGCCAGAAAGTTCAGGCCGAGGCCGAAGCCGGCTTCCAGCACCGCCCAGCGTGGCGCGTGGGCCCACAGCGGGCGCGCCACGGCCATCGGGCTGCCCACTGGCCCGCGCAGCAGGCCGCAGCCTTCAAGGAACACCGCTTGCGCCTGCGCCAGGCCGCTGGTGCTGCGGTAGATGTCGCCAAAGCGCGGGCTGTACGGCGTGCCGTCTGCACGCCATTCGACCGTCGGGTTCGCCATTTTGCTATCGTAAGAGGAGCTGGTCGCGCAATCTGCTGTAAGGCCAGAGGGCGATTTTGCTTGAAACTCGCGGGGCGCAGCGTGATGCAGGTCAACGCGGCATGGGCAGCCTTGCCAGCGCGAATGCCGATGCGTTCATCCGTAGTCCAGCGCGCCAGGCTGCACGCCCACATGGTCGGGCGGCGGGTCGACGGCAAAGCGCACGGCGGCGATGTGCGTGTGCCTCAGGCGCAGCGCCTGCGCGACGCGGTGCATGCCGTCCATCACGCCGCCGTCGGCACTCAGGATCACCGGCCAGCGCAGATCGGTGGTGTCCATCAGGCGCACGTGCTCGACGATGGCGCGCGGTGTGGGCACGGCGTCGCCATGGGCAAACCACCAGTTGTCGTCCAGCTCGCGGATGGCGGACAGCGGCACCTGCTGCACCGGCAAGTCGCGCGCCAGGCGGATCAGCCGGTGCACGTCCCACGCGCGCAGGCCCTGCGGGCCAGGCCGAAAGTGGTATTGGCGGCGCAGCGCGCCCAGGGCGGCTTCGCTGTCGGCCGGGGTTGGCGCGCCGGTCATGGCGTGCAGGCGCGCGCTGGGGGAGGCGTGGTGCTCAGGCCGCGGGCGGCACGTAACCGGCCGCCTGGTCGGCGCCGCCGCCGAAGAAGTGGTTTTCCATCTGGCGCTTGAGGTATTCGCGCGCCCGCTGGTCGGCCAGGTTCAGGCGGTTCTCATTCACCAGCATGGTCTGGTGCTTCAGCCAGTCTTGCCAGGCTTCCTTGCTCACGCCTTCCCAGATGCGCTTGCCCAACTCGCCCGGGTAGGGGGGAAAGTCCAGGCCTTCGGCCTCGCGGCCCAGTTTGATGCAGTTGACCATGCGTGCCATGGGGATCCTTCGTCGTGGTTGGCCGGTGGACGCGGCGCGGCGGCGCGCGACGCCCCCGAGCAGGGGATGTGAACCCGACACTGTAACAAGTCCGACGCATGGCTCGGAGTGCCCTTACTCCCGGGGTCGATGCCGGCAGTTCTTCACACGAGCGCGGCGGGAAGAACTGCCGCCGGCCTCAAGCCGAGCGAGACTCGCGCACGTCGAGCCAGGCGACGAGCAGAAAACCGCCCACCAGGCCCAGGTGCTCAAAGAAGCTGTTGGCCGCCATGAAGCGCTCCTGTCCCACGGGCAGCTCCCAAAAGCGCAATGCGATGAAGGTTGCCATCAGCGTGAACGCCGCCAGCGCGAGGGCGCCAAGCCAGCGCAGCCAGCCCGTGAGGATCATCAGCGACGCGCCCAGCTCCAGCACGATCACCAGCACCGCCATCAGGGCGGGCGGCGTCAGTCCGAAATGCGTCATCTCGCCCACGGCGCCGGGGAAGTCGGTCAGCTTGTTCAGCCCCCCCTGCAGGTAGGCCGCACACAGGCCCAGGTAGGCCAGCCAGCGGATCGCCGGGCTGCCCAGCACAGGGCGCACAGACTGCGTCAGGCGGCCGGCGAAGGACGTCGGTGCCGCCATTTAAACCATCCAGCAGCTGCAGCCCAGCGCACCGAAGAAGCCCTTCAGGTCCGACGCGGGGATGTTGGACGCCCAGGCGCTGGCGTGCTGGTGGCCGTGCATGCCGCAGCCGGTGCCGCAGCCACAAGCGGCGGCCATCTGTCGGTAGCGCGCCGGGTGCAGCGAATTCTTGCCCGCACCTTCGGGGTCGCCCCAGGCGCCATAGCCACCGTAGCGCCGCACCGGCGACCAGTCGGGCATGGCGGGTGGCAAGGGGTTGTCGTCGTGCTTGGCGAAGTTGCCGGCACCGTAAACCACGCGGCCACCGACCACGGTGAGGTCGCTGGTCAGGAAGGAGATCTCGTCCTCCGGCACCTTGAAGTAGTCCTTGCTGGGCACGATCAAGTCAGCCAACTGACCGACCATGATCTGGCCGCGCTGGCCCACTTCGTTGCTGAACCAGGCCACGTTCTCGGTCCACATGCGCAGGGCGGTTTCGCGGTCGAGCAGGTTGCGCTGCGGGTACATCTGCAGGCCACCCAGGCTCTTACCCGTGACCATCCAGGACAGCGAAACCCAGGGGTTGTACGACGCCACGCGCGTCGCGTCGGTGCCGGCCGAGACCTTGACGCCTTTTTCCAGGATCTTCTTGACGGGGGGCGAGGCTTCGAGCGCCTTGGCGCCGTAGCGCTCGGCAAAGTACTCGCCCTGGTAGGCCATGCGGTGTTGCACGGCGATGCCGCCGCCCAGCGCCGCAATGCGGTCGATGGATTTGTCGGAGATGGTTTCGGCGTGGTCGAAGAACCAGTTCAGGCCAGTGATCGGCGTTTCGCGGTTCACCTTCTCGAACACATCCAGCGCGCGGCTGATGGTCTCGTCGTAGGTCGCGTGCAGGCGCCACGGCCACTTGTTCTGCACCAGCACCTGGATCACACCTTCCAGATCGCCTTCCATGCTGGCGGGCATGTCTGGGCGCGGCTGGCGGAAGTCTTCAAAGTCGGCCGCCGAATACACCAGCATTTCGCCCGCGCCGTTGTGGCGGAAGTAGTCGTTGCCCTGCTTGTATTTGACGGTCTGGGTCCACTTGATGAAGTCTTCTTTTTCCTCCTTGGGCTTTTGCGTGAACAGGTTGTAGGCCAGGCGCACCGTCAGCTGCTTCTGCTCGTCCAGCTTTTTGATGACCTCGTAGTCTTCGGGGTAGTTCTGGTAGCCGCCACCGGCATCGATCACGCCGGTCACGCCGAGGCGATTCAACTCGCGCATGAAGTGGCGCGTGGAGTTGAGCTGGTAGTCAAACGGCAGCTTGGGGCCCTTGGCCAGCGTGGCGTACAGGATGGTGGCGTTGGGCTTGGCCACCAGCAGCCCAATCGGGTTGCCGCTGCTGTCGCGCACGATCTCGCCGCCCGGGGGCTCGGGCGTGTCCTTGGTGTAGCCGACGGCGCGCAACGCAGCGGCGTTGAGCAGCGCGCGGTCGTACAGGTGCAGCAGGAATACCGGGGTGTCGGGTGCCACGGCGTTGATTTCTTCCAGCGTGGGCAGGCGCTTCTCGACGAACTGGTGTTCGGTAAAACCACCCACCACGCGCACCCACTGCGGCGCCGGTGTGATGGCGACCTGCGCCTTCAGCATGGCCATGGCGTCGGCCAGCGAACGCACGCCGTCCCAGCGCAATTCCAGGTTGTAGTTCAGCCCGCCGCGGATCACGTGGGTGTGATTGTCAAACAGGCCGGGCAGGGCGCTGCGGCCCTGCAGGTCGATCTTGCGCGTGCCGTCGCCAGCCAGCGCCAACACCTCGGCGTCGGAGCCGACAGCGACGAACTTGCCGCCCCGGACAGCCACCGCCGTGGCCGTGGGCTTGGTCTTGTCTAGCGTGGTGAACTGGCCGTTGTGAAAAACGATCTCAGGGGACGAGGACATGGAGGCTCCTGAACGTGAAGGTGTGCTGCCAGCGCAGCCCACCAAACTACCCAACGCTACCGAAGTGGCAGCGCCAAGGACTTTGCGACGTGAAGTCATAGCGTTAACAAAAATGGAAGATCAACGAATGGCGGCGCCGGCTGGCCCTTCGGCCCTCGCTGCGGCGCCCGTGTCAGTTGGAAGAGGTGTCGCGTGCTGCGACGGTGGCCTGACAAGCCTGGTTGCCGGGCAGCGGCCCCAACACGTGCTGCGTGGCCTGCGTCTGTTCGCATGCCGCCTTTAAGGCGGTGCCCGCCATCAGCTGCTTTCCAACCGGGATGATTTGCTCGCCCAGCAGAATGCCCAGCAATCCGGCTAAGGCCACCAGCGGTGGCGCGGGTGAACGCACCTGCAGCAGGCTGTAGATCACACCGATCAACAAGCCCGCCCCCAACGACAGTACATACATCTTCATTCGCATGGTTCCTTGTGTGCGCAACCCCTGCCATGCCGATCCCGTGAATCTCGCAGGAAGGTGTCGCTGCGGGTTCAGTCACGGGCGGGCGTGGGGCCGATGCTGAGGCCGTGCTGGGCGCGCTCGGGCGCTTTGTGCACCATGGTGTAGGCGTAGTCCACGCCCATGCCGTAGGCACCCGAATGTTCGCGCACGATGTCCATCACCGCCTCGTAGGTATCGCGGCGGGCCCAGTCACGCTGCCATTCCAGCAGCACCTGTTGCCAGGTCATGGGCACAGCGCCGGCCTGCACCATGCGCTGCATGCTGTAGTTGTGGGCGTCGAGCGAGGTGCCGCCCGAGGCGTCGGCCACCATGTAGATCTCGTAGTCCTTGTCGTGCATCGCCGACAAGGCGAAGGTGGTGTTGCACACCTCGGTCCACAGGCCCGAAACGATGATCTTTGTGTGGCCTTTGGCCACATTCGCAGCCAGCGCATCGCGCACGTTCTGGTCATCCCACGAATTCATCGAGCTGCGCTCAAGCAGCGGGCTTTCGGGGAACACGTTGAGGAGCTCGGGGTAGGTGTGACCGGAAAAGCTGCCGGTTTCGACCGTGGTGATGGTGGTCGGGATGTTGAATGCCTTGGCCGCCTTGGCCAGGGCAATCACGTTGTTCTTCAGGACCTGACGGTCGATGGACTGCACGCCGAACGCCATTTGCGGCTGTTGGTCGATGAAGATGATCTGGCTGTTCTGCGGGGTCAGCAGTTCCTGGTATTGCTTGTTGGGCATGCGCTGGGCTTTCTATTGGAGGGCGCCGGAAAGAAGGGTGGGTGGCGGTCGGTCACGTTGTGCCACCTACTTCATTTTTAGTCTAGGCGCCTTGCGGTAGGTCAGAAATAGACAATTCGGAAAACCAGTCTTTCCGTTTTTTTCGGGCTGCGTGCAGCACAATGCCCGACCCATGAGCAAGCTCCCCGATCTGGAAGCCTGGGCCATCTTTGCCAAGGTGGCCGAGACCGGTTCATTCGCGCGCAGCGCGGCAGAGCTGGGGCTCTCGCAGGGCACCGTCTCCAAGGCCATCACCCGGCTGGAACACCGGATGAAGACCACATTGTTTCAGCGGACATCGCGCCATATCGCCCTGACGGACGCGGGGCAGTACGCCGTTGAGCGCGCCGCGCGCATCCTGCAGGAAGGCGAGGCGATCGAAGCCGAGGTGGTTGACCAGTCCAGCGCCTTGCGCGGCAAGATTCGCATCGCCGCGCCGATGTCCTTTGGGGTGCCGCGGCTTTCGCCCATCCTGCCGGGCTTCATGCAGGCGCACCCCGAGGTCGAGCTGGACCTGCACTTCAGCGACGACCAGGTCGATTTGATCCGCGACCGATTCGACGTTGCCTTGCGCATCGCCAACCTGGTCGATTCCAGCATGGTTGCCCGGCAGCTGTGCAAGGTGCGCATCCTGCTGGTGGGCTCCCCTGCGTATTTCGAGCGATATGGCCGCCCGCAGCACCCGCGTGATTTGGCGCAGCACAAGGGCCTGCAGTACAGCTATGCACGCTACGGCATGAACTGGACCTTCCGTCACCGCGAACACGGCGACTTCACCCAGGCGCTGCCGATGCAACTGCAGGTCAACAATGCCGAGGCCCTGCAACCCGCGCTGCTGGCTGGCTTGGGGCTGGCCTTGCAACCGTCGTTTCTGGTGTTTCAGGAGTTGCGCGATGGCCGCCTCGAAACCGCACTGGAGGGCTGGGAGGTCGACGCCATCGGCTTGCACCTCGTCAGCCCGTCGGGGCGCAGCCGGCCGGCCCGGGTGCAGGCATTCATCGACTACGCGGTGCAGCAGTTCGCGCACGCCCCCTGGGCCGAAGAGTTGGACTGAGCGGCGAAGCCGGTCGGCGCTATGCTCGGGCGACCGAGTTTGCCCCCCTCTGACTGGATCTGCGCCCGATGAAGCTGCCCCTGCAAGCCCTCGACCCCGACCTGTTCGCCCGCGCCCAGGCACTGCTGGACGACGAATGGCTGGCGCACGACGCCGACCTGGCGCCCGTGCTGCCCACCGTGCTGGCGCGCGGTGTGGGGCAGGACTGGCACAAGGCCGGCACCTTTCGCCACCACCTGATCGGCGTGGCGCGCAGCCTGGCGCTGTGGCAGCAGCCGCGCGCCGTGCGCCTGCTGGGCCTGCTGCACAGCGTGTACGGCAACGCCTTCGTCGACCTGGTCAAGTTCGACATGGCGACCGAGCGCGGGCGCCTGCAGGCGCTGGTCGGCCAGGGCGAGGAAGAGCTGGTCTACCTGTTCTGCACCGCCTCGCGCCGCGAATTCACGCAGAAGGTGCTGGCCGGGCAGATCGAGCCCGACGGCAGCCTGCCGCTGCACACCAACCAGGGCGAGCCGATCACGCTGGCGCCGGACGTGGTGGCCGCCTTTTTGGTCGTCAGCATGGCCGACACGATCGAGCAATGGTTCAGCTGGCAGGACGACATCTATTCGCGCTTTCCCGACACCGACACCAGCCGTCAGCAGAAGGTGCACTGGATGGCCTCGCTCTGGCCCGGGCCGATGCGCCCGTCCGGCCGCATGCTGCACCAGATCAACCGCCTGGGCCTGGCGCTGCAGCACCCGAAACTGAAAGGGCGTTTGCCGATGCCGCCGGTGTTTGAGGCCTGCACCGCGCCGTTCAGCGCCAGCGACGACGCGGCCGCCGCCAGCCTGTATTGGTCCGTCATCCAGCAAGACCAGCCGCTGGCCGACCTGGACGTGGCCACCGGCGTGCTGGAGCAGGCCGTGCGCCTGAACCCCTGGGTGGGCGAGCCGCAGATGGTGCTGGCCCAGCTGTACCTGAGCGCCGGCCGCCGCGAAGACGCCGCCCGCGCGGCAGAAAGCGCCCTGCAAGCGTTCTGCAGCTGGGGCAACGCCTGGGACAAACGCGTGCAATGGGACGCCTGGATCGCCTGGACCCGCATCCTGCTGCAAGGCGCGACCACCGACGGCCCGGGTGCGTGGCCGGAGCGGTTGGACAAGTTGAACAACGTGGCGTTGCGCGCGGGTGCCTGAGTGGCGCCGGGGTGCCGAGGCAGGTTTTGATCGAAATGAAATGGCACGCCAGCGCTACAGCCACCTGCGCAGGCTGCTATCAATTTGGCAATGAAAAATCGCTGTGCGCAGTCGCTTGGCGACAAACCGCCTCCCGGTGCGTTGCCCAGCGACGGCGGCGAACGTGGGTCGACGCAGCTGACATAAGCTCATGACGAAACGGTCTCAGCGCGTCCGGGGATTCGCCGCAACAGGGCACTAGACTGCAAGATTCCGCTGTTCGCGCGTCTGCACAAGCCGGATTTTAAAGAAATCGGCCTCCAGCCCTACAACCATCAGCGCATACAGCTACTCAAACAATAGCGACCCTCAGGAGCCCCCATGTCCGACACCTGGAAGTTTGAAACCCAATCCGTGCACGCCGGCTACACGCCCGACCCGACCACCAAGGCCGTGGCGGTGCCGCTGTACCAGACGGTGGCCTACGCCTTTGACAGCGCGCAGCACGGCGCCGACTTGTTCGATTTGAAGGTGCCGGGCAACATCTATTCGCGCATCATGAACCCGACCAACGACGTACTGGAAAAGCGCGTCGCGGCGCTGGAAGGCGGCATCGGCGCGCTGGCTGTGGCCTCGGGCCAGTCGGCCATCACCTACGCCATCCAGACCATTGCCGAGGCGGGCGACAACATCGTCAGCAGCACCGCGCTGTACGGCGGCACCTACAACCTGTTCGCGCACACGCTGCCGCAGTACGGCATCGAAACGCGCTTTGCCGACCACAACGACCCGGACAGCTTTGACAAGCTGATCGACGCGCGCACCAAGGCCGTCTACGTCGAATCCATCGGCAACCCGGCCGGCAACGTGACCGACATCGCCAAGGTCGCCGCCATTGCGCACAAGCACGGCGTGCCCGTCATCGTGGACAACACCGTCGCCAGCCCGTACCTGCTGCGCCCGTTCGAGCACGGCGCCGACATCGTCGTGCATTCGCTGACCAAGTACATGGGCGGCCACGGCACCAGCATCGGCGGCGTGATCGTCGACAGCGGCAAGTTCCCCTGGGCCGAGCACAAAGCGCGCTTTCCGCGCCTGAACGAGCCCGACGTCAGCTACCACGGCGTGGTCTACACCGAAGCGCTGGGCGCCGCCGCCTACATCGGCCGCGCGCGCGTCGTGCCGCTGCGCAACATGGGCGCCGCGCTGTCGCCCTTCAACGCCTGGCAGATCCTGCAGGGCATCGAAACCCTGGCGCTGCGCATGGACCGCATTGGCGAGAACACGCAGAAGATCGCCGAATGGCTGCAAAAGCACCCGAAGGTGGCGTGGGTCAGCTACGCCGGCCTGCCCGACCACCGCGACCACGCGCTGGCCAAGAAGTACATGGGCGGGCGCGCGTCCGGCCTGTTCACCTTCGGCGTGAAGTCGGCGGCCGGTGACGACGCCCGTGCGGCCGGTGCGCGCTTTTTGGATGCGCTGCAGCTGTTCACCCGCCTGGTCAACATTGGCGACACCAAGTCGCTGGCCACGCACCCGGCCAGCACCACGCACCGCCAGCTGTCGCCCGATGAGCTGGCCAAGACCGGCGTGAAGGAAGAAACCGTGCGCCTGTGCGTGGGCATCGAGCACATCGACGATTTGATCGCCGATTTGGACCAGGCGCTGGCCAAGGTCTGAGGCGCGGGGCGCACGGGGCCGGGGCGGCGCCGAATTCGCGCATTCAGGGTAAATTCGGCCGCTGGCCCTAGTACCACCTGCGCGAGCAGCTATGTAAAATGTAGTGACCCACTGCGCGTCCGATCGGATGCGCGGGGGGCTAGGCGGGGCGCCGACGCTGGCGCTGCCGCCCTCAAGGAGGGTGAAACATGGGATGGTTTTCCAAGTCGTCCGACGACTTCTTCCTGTCCACCGTCGTGCCGCAAGGGCAGGGCGGGGCGCAGGTGGCGCAGTTTCTGGGCCTGGTGAACGGCGAAGCCATCATCGGCGCCAACATCTTCCGCGACATGTTCTCCAGCGTGCGCGACGTGGTCGGCGGCCGCGCAGGCGGTTATGAGCGCGCCCTGGCCGGTGCGCGCGAAGCCGCGCTGGAAGAAGCCAAGGCCGCCGCGCGCGAGTTGGGCGCCAACGGCATCGTCGGCATCGACTTCGACTACGAGGTGCTGGGCGAGACCAACGGCATGATGATGGTCTCGGTCAGCGGCACCGCCGTGAAAATGGCATGAACGGCGCCGCGCCGACAGCCCAAGCGCCAGCCACACCCCTGCCGCCCGCCTGCAGCACGCGCCCGCTGCAGGCGCGCCGCCAGATCAAGAAGGTGGGCGATGAGCTGGTGCGCCAGTACGGCAAGCTGCGCTACTACACGGTGGAACAGGTGCGGCGCGCCAACCAGCGCCAGGCCATCCCGCTCGACGTGGGTTGCTGGTCGCACGCTTTCTTCAACACCCACGCCGACTTCGACCGCCTGCACGCGGGCAGCGGCCAGGCCTGTAACTACGCCGCCATGAAGGCAGAGCTGACCGAGGCGCTGAGCGTAGACAGTGTGCAGGTCGACGCGGCGTCATGGCTGGATTTCGACTGGGATCTGTCGTGGCTGGAGCTGCCCGACCTGGACTGGTCGATCTTCGACTTTTTCGACCTTTGATGCGTCAGGCGCAGCGCGACCCTGCCGGGCAAACGCTCTGAATTGCATAGCTGCCAGCGTAAGCGCCACTGAGGTAAAAGCCGTATTTCTTTCTCCATGATCGAGGGAATGCGCCGCCGCAGCGCCTGCCAGCGCGCCACCCCCTAGAATCGCCAGCTATTACAAGTTGTAGCGACTCGCGGATCGTGCGCGCCGGTGCCTGGCGCCGCGCGGCCCCGACCGGACGGCGCAGGAGAGGGCGCCTCGCGCCATGTTCATCGCCATCCCGCTGGAAACCAAGCCGTCCTGGCGCTCGCCGCCGTGGATGACGCTGCTGCTGATCGCCATCAACTGCTGGGTGTTCTTCGCCTGGCAGGTGCCGGAAGAACGCGCGGTGCAGCGCGCGGCCGAGCGCTACCAGCACACGCCGCTGCCGAAGATCGAGCTGCCGTTGTACGCACAGGAGCTGGATCGACGGGCTGCCGCCTCGGGCAAGGCGCGCGACCGCCGGCGCGCCGACGCCGTCGAGCAGGCACAGCGCGCCGACATGGTCGAGTTGGTCTACCAGGCCATGTGGCATGACAGCGCCTTCCGCGAGCGCCTGCTGGACGGCCGGCTGATCGGCCCGGGCGACCCGCGCCACGCAGACTGGAAGGCCGCGCGCGACGCCTTCACGCCGACCGAGCCCGCCCGCTTCACCGAACGTTGGTCGCAAAACCATGACGCCAACGCGCCGTTTCGCCCCATCACCTGGCTGACCAACACCTTCCTGCACGGCGGCGTGGGGCACCTGGTGGGCAACATGGTCTTCCTGTTCCTGTTTGGCTTCACGCTGGAAATGGCGCTGGGGCGCGGCCTGTACCTGGCGTGCTACCTGCTGGGCGGCATCGGCGCGTCGGCGCTGGCGGCCTGGGTGTACGCGGGCAACGGCGGGCTGGGCCTGGGCGCGTCGGGCGCGGTGTCGGCGCTGATGGGCATGTACGTGGTGCTGTACCGGCTGCGGCGCATCCCGTTTTTCTACATGCTGTTCTTCTACTTCAACTACGCGCGCTGGCCGGCGCTGGTCATGCTGCCGGTGTGGATGGCGTTTGAGCTGGTGCAGCACCTGATGGGCGGCGCGCAGGTGGCCTACATGGCGCACCTGGGCGGGCTGATCACCGGCGCGCTGCTGATGGCGCTGATCATGGCCACGCGCCGCGTGGAGGCGCCCAGTGCCCCTGCGCCGAGCCAAGCCGATGCGGCGGCGGCTGCGCGCCATGCCGAGCTGAAGCCGCTGGTCGACAAGGCCCGCGCGCTGACGCAGAGCCTGCGTTTTGCCGACGCTGCGCTGGTCTGGCAGCGCGCCGCGCGCCTCGCGCCAACCGACCCGGAGCTGCTGCGCGCCTGGTTTGACGCGGCCCGGCACGACCCGGCCAGCGACAGCTTTCACGCCGCGGCGCGGCAGATCTTCAAGCTGTCGACCCGCCACGCGCCGCACCGGCGCCTTCAGGTGGAAAGCTACCGCGTGTACTTGGACCGCGCCAAACCCGGCATTCGCATCAGCCCGGCGACGCTGCAGCAGCTGGTGCGCAGCTTCGTGCTGGAAGGGGAAATCCACGACGCCGAGCAACTGGCGCGCGTGCTGGCGCGCAGCGCGCCGCCTCCCGAGGGCTGGCTGGACACGTTCGAATTGCTGATCAACGCCCAGATGAAGGCCGGGCGCCACCAGCAGGCACAGACCTGGCTGCCGCTCTTGGAGCGGCACGCGCCGCACGAGGCACTGACGCGGCGCCTGGCGGGGCAGGGCGCAAGCTGAGAAGGGGGCGCGTGGCGCCGATCAGGCCCGGGTCGTCACGCTGAAAATTTCAAGCCAAATCGACCGCTGGCCCTACAACCACCGGCGCAGGCAGCTATCAGGAAGATAGCTTTTCGAGCTCGTCGCGCAGCACCCAGGCGGCTTCCTGCGTCGACGGGTGGTCGGGGTAGCGGCGCTGCATGGCCTGCATCACCGGCATGGCCTTGTCGCCCTTGCCCAGGCCTTGCTTGAGCGCGCGGATGATCAACTCGTAGGCGCGCGGGATCTCCACCACGCCAGGGTAATGCCGGTCAAAGCCGCGCAGCAGGGCGATGGTCTGCTTGGCGTCCATGCGCTTCCAGGCCTGTTCGGCCAGGGCGAGCGTGGTGTCGGCCTTGTCGATGGCGAAGTCGGGGATCCGCTTCAGCACGGCGGCGTGCGCTTCTAGCGCCTCGGGGCCCAGCTTGCGGATCAGCAGCAGCGGCAGGTAGCGCTGGGTGTGGTCGCGCAGCCGGCCGGAATGCACGTCGTCCAGCAGCAGCACGCGGTGGTAGCGGCGCTGGTCAGAAACGTTGTCAAAGCCCACGCGCGCCCATTCGCGCGCCTGGGCGATGGCGCCGTTCAGATCGCCTTTTTGCACCAGCTCGGCCACTTCCGCGTCGCGCACTTGGGCTTCGGTCTTGACCGGACGCGCGGCCACGGCGGCGGCGTCGGGTTCGGGCTCGCGCAGCAGGTCGATGTCGAGCGACCCGTGGTGCTGGTACATCACGTAGCCGATCAGTGCGGCCATCACCCACAGGAAGTACACCGCGCAGAAGGTCAGCATGGGCAGCAGCAGCCAGCCCGGCGTGATCGGCAGCAGCAGCTCGACCGCCTTGGGGAAGCCCGCTTGCAGCAGGAACAGGAACAGGCAGAGCAACAGATATTGCGCGCCGATGTCGGTCATGGTGCCCAGCAGCTCGAACGGGTTGAGCGCCGCGCGCAGGCTGGCCGACTGGATCAGCACCATCAGCGTGGCGGGCAGCAGCAGCGACGACACCAGCGATGCCAGCAAGCCCAGCCACTCGTTCTGGCTGCCCAGAAAGCCGATCACCAAGCCATGCACCAGCAGGACGGCGAAGAACTTCCAGGGCAGGACCTTCCAGTCCGGGTCGTTCAGCGCGTTGGTGTAGTCGCGGCTGTGCAGCACGCCGCGCGAGGCCAGCGCCGCCACCTTGAAGGCGTAGCGGCTCGCGCCCAGCAGCAGGCCGATGGCGATCAGGATGCGCGCCACCCAGGGCAAAAACAACCCAAAACTGCCCAGCGCCAGCAGCGTCATGAAGATCAGCGGCTCGACCTGGAACGGGAACAGGAAGAAGTTGTTCAACCGCTGCCAGAACGGCGCGATCGCCGCCGGGCGTTCGTCGTCATCGGAGAGGGAGGCAGGGGCAGAAAGGGCGGCCATGGGGTACAGCAGGCAAGGGTGAAAGGACGCGGTTACCCCCAGACGGAGCGACGGCGGCAGCCGCAATTGTGTCAGAACGCTACGAAATACGGGGTGGGGCCGCTGGATATCGGCCAGGCGGTGGGGTCAAGCCGCTGTGCGGCGACGGACGCTGGCTGGCCCATCCATGCCAGATCGTCGATTTGTTGAATTAGATGGGCCCAAAGACAAAGACCTGTCTGCGCTGGCAGCTACTGTAAGCATAGCTGACCATGCCTTGCCCAGGCATGAAAAGGCGGTCAATGACCGCCTGGTTCGGGGCGAGGGCGCTTGCGTCGCCGCGTCAGTGCGACTCGACCGCGCTGCCGTCGTGCATCCAGCGCGCGTGCTGCGGCGCTTTCTTGGTGCGGTCCCACTCATTGAGCATGTCCCACTTGACGGCATCCAGCGCCTTGTTCATCTGCGGCGTGGCGGTGTCGACGGCCAGCTCCAGGCGGTGGCCAGAGGGGTCGAAAAAGTAGATGGACTTGAAGATGGTGTGGTCCGTGGGACCGATCACGCCGATGCCATCGGCTTCCAGTTTGGCCTTGACTTTGTCCAGCGTCTCCATCGAATCGACCTTCAGCGCCAGGTGCTGGGTCCAGGCCGGGGTGTTCTCGTCGCGGCCCATCTCGGGGCGGGTTGGCAGCTCGAAGAACGCCAGCACGTTGCCGTTGCCCGCGTCCAGGAAGATGTGCATGTACGGGTCCGGCTCCTTGGTGGAGGGGACTTCGTTCTCGGCGATCGCCAGGATGAAATCCATGTCGAGGTACTTCTGGTACCACTCGACGGTCTGCTTGGCGTTCTTGCAGCGGTAGGCGACGTGGTGGATGCGGTCGATGAAGGGCATGGCTAAGGTCTCCTTGCGTCGGTAGCGGTCAATCAATCCATTTGAACATCGGCGCGCGCGATCTGCATGGCTTCGCGCAGCACGGCAATGTCGCCGATGTGGTTGGACAGCAGCAGGATCAGGCGCGCGTTGACGACGGCGCTCTGATCGTCGCTCAGCTCGCGGTGCATCTCGATCAGCGCTTCATAGAAGTCGTCGCCCGGCGAGAAGGTCTGGAAGTAGCGCTTGCCGGCTTCGCGGAAATTGGGGTCGGTGTTCAGGGGCATGGCAGACCTCGGGTTTCAGGCGTTGCAGGTGGCACGCGCCAGCGCGGCCTGGGCACGGGCGGCGTCAAAGCCGCGCCAGCGGGCGGCCACGTGCTGGTCGGGGCGCAGCAGGTAGGTGCTGCCGGGCGCCAGGTCGTAGCGCTCGCGCACGCAGCCTTCGGCGTCGGTCAGCGTCTTCAGGCCGGCGCCGGCCTGGCCGCGCGGGGCGACCACCACGGCTTCAATGCCGATCGGCAGACGGTTCAGCGCCGCCAGGCCGTCCAGCGTCGCCGCGTCGATCTGGCTGGCGTCGTCGGTGTAGTACAGCAGCTGGAAGCGGTTGCCCAACTGGTGCAGCAGCCACGTGGGCTGCCCTGCGACCTGCACCGGCGCGTCCAGCAGCGGGGCGCCCGGGATCATGTCGCCGGCAAAGCCGTCGCTGTCGGGCGTGTTCAGGCGCGAATCGGCCAGCCAGCTCGGCACCGAGAGGCGCCCGGAATTGACCAGCGCGCGCGCAAACGGGTATTTGCCCGCCAGACTGAGCACGGCGTTGCGAAAGGTCTTGCTGGTGGCGCTCTTGGGCGTGATGAAGTCGGTGGAGCGGGTCGAATTGAGCAGGTTCTCGTCCGCCGCGTAGGAGCGCTCTTCGTGGTAGCTGTCCAGCAGCGTGGCGGGCGCCTGGCCAGCCATGACCAGCTTGAGCTTCCAGCTCAGGTTGTCGGCGTCCTGGATGCCGCTGTTGGCGCCGCGCGCGCCGAAGGGCGAGACCTGGTGCGCCGCGTCGCCCACGAACAGCACGCGACCATGGGTGAAGCGGTTCATGCGGCGGCACTGGAAGGTGTAGACGCTGACCCATTCCAGCTCGAATTCGCGCTCCGATCCCCCTTGCGCCGCCAGCATGGCCTTGATGCGCGGGATGACGTTCTCGGGCTTTTTCTCTTCCACCGGATCGGCCTGCCAGCCGAGCTGGAAGTCGATGCGCCAGACGTTGTCGGCCTGCTTGTGCAGCAGCACGCTCTGGTTGGGGTGAAAGGGCGGGTCGAACCAGAACCAGCGCTCGGCCGGGAAGTCGGCCTTCATCACCACATCGGCGATCAGAAAGCGGTCCATGAAGACCTTGCCGTCGATGTCCAGGCCCAGCATGGTGCGGACCGGGCTGCGCGCGCCGTCGGCCACCACCAGCCAATCGGTCGTCAGCGTGTAGGGGCCATCGGGCGTTTCGACCTGCAGCGTGACGCGCTCGGCGCCGGGCGCGACGGCCGTCACCTTGCTCTTGAAGCGCTTGTGCAGCTGCGGCAGCTCGTCCGAGCGCTGCACCAGAAACTCTTCCAGGTAGTACTGCTGCAGGTTGATCATGCCGGGGCGCAGGTGGCGGTCCTGCGGGCGCAGGTTGAAGTTGAACACCTCGCCTTCGCCAAAGAAGGTGCGGCCCACGTCCCAGCTGACGCCCTTGTCGACAAAGCGGTTGTCGCAGCCGATGCGGTCCAGCACCTCCAGCGTGCGCTTGGCGTAGCACACGCCGCGCGAGCCGATCGACACCGTGTCGTCGTCGTCCAGCAGCAGCACGTCCTGCCCCTGCTGCGCCAGATCGATCGCCGTCGTCAGCCCCACCGGGCCGGCGCCGATGACGATCACCGGGTAATGCCCGGGGCGCCCTTCGGCAATCTCCGGCGGCCGCTCGTATGTGAACTTGGGGTAGGTGAAGGTCTTTTGCACCTGTGTCTCCTGTGTTCCGGCGATCGGAACGATTTTTAAGTCTTTTTGGCCTCTGGCCCTACAACTACCTGCGCAAGCAGCTATCAATTGAGAAGCAATTGCGGTCCCACAAAGCGACGTCGCTGACCGTCCAACCTCGCGCACGCTGCGCAAAGTGCGCACCCGCCCAGCGGACGCCATGTGCGGACCTGCGCCGCACATCGGCGTCGTCCCCCTTGCGCAGCAAAAGAGGGATGGCGCGTCAGCGCCTCAGGGGGTTAAACCTTCTGCAGCTCATGCCACATCTGCTGATCCCGCTCCGCGGTCCAGATCCGCGGGTCGCGGATGCCGCTGGCCTCGTCGTGCGCACGGGTCACGTCGAAGGGCAGGCAGTGCTCGTAGATGAAGACCTGAGCGAACTTCGGGTCCATCTTGCTGCGCGTGTGCTTCATGGTGGCGTTCAGGTCCATGCCCTGCGCCACGGCTTCCTGGGCGCTGCTGTAGAGCGTGCTGACGAAGTCGCGTGTGTAGGCCAGACCTTTGGCGACGGCGTCGGGCGTCATCAGCGTGGGGCCACGGCCGGGCACCAGCTTGTCGAACTTCATGGCGGCCAGGTTGTCCAGCGTCTGCGGCCAGTCGGCCAGGTAGGCGTCGCCGGTGTAGCAGGCGGCGTCGGCTTCCACCAGATCGCCCGAGAAGCAGATGTTCTGGCTGGGCAGGTAGACGATGGTGTCGCCCTTGGTGTGGCCGCGGCCCACCTGCTTGATCTTGACCTCCAGCTTGCCCAGCCACACGGTCATCTCGCCGGTGAAGGTCATGGTGGGCCAGGTCAGGCCGGGCACGCTTTCGACGGCCTGGAACAGGCGCGGGAAGCGGCCGATCTCCGAATCCATATCCTGCTGGCCGCGCTCGACGATCAGGTCCCAGGTGTCGTGGCTGGCGATGATCTGCTCCAAGCCTTCGTTCTTGTACCCACTGGCGCCCAGCACGCGCACGGCGTGGTAGTGGGTCAGCACCACGTACTTGATGGGCTTGTCGGTGATCTCGCGGATCTTCTGGATGACGCCTTGCGCGGCCACGGGCGTGGCGGTGGCGTCGATGATCATGCAGCCGTCGTCACCGATGATGACGCCGGTGTTGGGGTCGCCTTCAGCCGTGTAGGCGTAGGCGTTGTCGCTGAGCTTGTCCCAGCTGATCTGCTTTTCTTCGAGGTCGGCGTGGGAGGCGAATTTTTTGTCGGCCATGGGGATGCGGTCTCCGTGGGGTGGGAATCGGTGGGCCGGATTGTGCGCGCGAATTATCTATTCGTCAATTCGTTCGTTAATGTTTAATTTCAGTGGCGGCGCACGCGACCCCGGGTGCCGCCAGGCGCGCAGACCCGAAATACGTCAACGCACCGGCATCATCTGTTCGAGTTCGCGCGCTCGCGTGGCAGTCATCGCCAACACACAGGCATTGCCCGCCACGCGCGCGGCGGTGCCGCCATCGGGGTCGCCCTGGAAGCGGCAGTTGGCTTGGCGGTACTGCAGCCACTCGCGCTGCACCGCTTGCAGCTGTTGGCGGCGCGCTGGCTTGAGCGTCTGCTGAAATTGGCGGTAAGCCGCATTGAGCCGCTGGTCCTGGCGCTGCAGTTCCACGCCGATGCAATCGATCATCGACGCCGTCACCCCACTGGCCTTGTCCATGCAACTGCGGTAGCTGGCCGAATAGTCACTGTCATCGGCGTGCGCTGCGGCGCTGAAGGCGCCGAGCAGGCAGGCGAAGGCGGCGGCCGACGCGCTGCAGCGCGCCCACTTACGGGTGGGGGGAGCGGGGAAATACAGTGCCATGGGTATCGGATGTCCTGAAAAGACGGGCGGATGTGCCCGGTCGATCAATCGGTCTGCGCTGCCACGTAGCCCAAGCGCCGCGAGACGTTGGCGGCATGTTCACGCAGCAGGCGCCCGGCCGGGCTGTCGATCTCGGCGCCGAACTCGCCGTGCGGGCCGATCATGGTCATCACCAGCGCCAGGTGCCCGGCCGCGTCGAACACTGGCGCGCACAGGGTGTTGACGCCCGGCTGCGGCATCGACAGTCCGCGGCCCATGCCGCTGGCACGGATCTCGGCCAGCAGGCGCTGGATCTCGGGCGCATCGAAGTCCGCACTGGGGCCGCCCACCACGCGGCGGTGCTCGTCCTCCAGCATGGTGCGCACCATCTTTTCAGGCAGGTAGGCGGCAAAGACGCGCCCGGTGATGGTGTTGAAGAGCGACATCACGGTGCCCACGCGCAGGTTCACGTGCAGCGGGTAGCGCGGCTCGTCGAGGCGCACTACCGTCGGGCCCAGTTGGCCCCACACCGCCAGCGCGATGCTCAGGTCGGCGCGGGTGGCGAGTACGGCGGCCTCCTGGCTGGCCTCAGTCAGTGGATCGAGCTGCTGCAGCGCGGCCAACCCCATCTGAAGCGCGGCCGGACCGAGTTCGTAATGACCGGTGAGCGGGCTCTGCTTGACCATGCCCGCGGCCATGAAGCTGACCAGATAAGGGTGCGCCTTGCCCGGCGGCATGCCGGCCAGCGCGGCCAGTTCCTTGAGCGCCAGAGGGCGCTGCTGTTCGGTCAGCGCCTGCAGCACTCGCATGCCGACCTCGATGGACTGGATGCGGCGCTGGCGCTTGGGCTCGGAGAGGCCTGGGTCGGCGTCGGGCGCCAGATCCAGCGGGTCGTCGGAAGACAGTGGCTTGACCATGTGGGCGATTATCACGGTCAGCCTGTCGTCCTACACGTTCTGGTGAAGGGCGTTGCCTGCAAGGTTTTGCGCGGCGCAGCATGATGCGCGGTTGCAGTACACCCCCGCGTGTTTCCCACGCATTTTCAGGAGTTTTTCCGTGAGCCAGACCCATATCGCTGTCGTCGTCGGCAGCATCCGCAAGGAATCCTTCAACCGTCAGTTTGCCGAGGCTTTCGTCAAACTGGCACCGGCCGACTTCAAGTTCTCGTTCGTGCGCATCGACGATCTGCCGCTGTACGATCAGGACGCCGATGCCGCGCCTGCCGTCCCGACCGTGGCACGTCTGCGCGACGAGATCAAGCAGGCCGACGGCGTGCTGTTCGTCACACCCGAATACAACCGGTCCATCCCGGGCGTGCTGAAAAACGCCATCGACCAGGCGTCGCGCCCCTGGGGCAAGAGCGTGTGGGCAGGCAAGCCGACCGCCGTCATGGGCGTGTCGGTCGGCGTCATCGGCACCGCGCTGGCTCAGCAGCACCTGCGCAACGTGCTGGCCTACCTGGCCATGCCCACGCTGGCGGGCAACGAAGCCTTCATCCAGTGGAAGGACGGGCTGGTGGTCAACGGCGAAATGGGCGAACAGAGCAAAGAATTCGCCCAGGGCATCATGGACGCCTTCGTCGCCTGGGTGAGGAAGTTCCCGCAGGCCAAGTAAGGCCCGGCCCTCCCGCTGCGCAAGCCAGGCGGCGAGCGGGACCACCAAGCGGTTTTGACCTAAAATCGGCCTTCTGCGCAGACGGGTAAAGCGCGGCCAGCTATCGAAAAAATAGCAAACTTGGCCGCCACCTGTCTGATGGCGCAGCGCGTTCGGCGCCGGTGGGGAACCTCGGCGCGGCGCAGCGCTCTAGCTGGCAGCCTGCCATGTGCAGACCGACCTTTTTTCGGACAACCGCTTTGCTCAACGCCTTCTTCGCCCATCCCCGCCGCGTGTTCGGCGCCATCGCCGCCATCAGTGCCGCCATGCTGGCGTTCGGCATTCTTTACCTGCAGAACGTGGTGGGGCTTGATCCGTGCCCAATGTGCATCGTGCAGCGCTACGCGCTGATCGTGGTGGGTGTGTTCTGCGCCATTGCGGCGTTCAGCCGCAAGGTCGCAGCCTGGCGCTTCTGGGGCCTGATGGCCGTGGGCGTGGCCGGTTTCGGCGCCTTCACCGCCGCGCGCCAGAGCTGGCTGCAGTGGTACCCGCCTGAATTTGCGACCTGCGGGCGCGACATCTACGGAATGATCGAATCCTTCCCCCTGCAGCGCGCCATTCCCATGATCTTCAAGGGCGGCGGCGACTGCAGCGCGGTCGACTGGACCTTGCTGGGCGGCACCATCGCCAACTGGTCCTTCGTCTGGTTCCTGATCTTCATCGCGGCGATTCTCATCACGCTGCTCAAACAGCCCGGGCCTCGCAACGGCGTGATGCCTGCCTGACCCCCGCGCGGGCAGTGCGAACAGCCTGACCATGAAAAAGCGGCCCTCGCGGGCCAATGCCAGTCAGTTAAGCCCTACTGCTTCGCTGATGGCTTACAAAGGGAACGTTGAAACGACGTTCCCTTTT
>NZ_VRUA01000016.1 GCF_008017535.1 Ottowia flava | reverse complement strand
TCCAGATGGCCGCCATCAGCCCGAAACTGGGCCGCACAAACGCAGATACTGCATTGAATTCACCCATTCTGGGGCGCGCTGCTTCATGTCGTGGCAAGCCGCCCGCTATCGGCTGGCTTCAATCGTGTTTTGAACACCATCCCTAAACGTTCGCCGGTCCCGGCACGGCGCATGACGGGCTCCGGCAACGGCGTTTGCGAAAAACCCTGGTATTTGCTAGGAAAACAGAAGCTAATCGCGTAGGTGGTTCTAGGGCGAAAGCCGGTTTTCTTTGTAAATGTGCTTCCCCAGCCGGTTCGGACGCCGCCGGTCCGTGTGCCCGTGCAGCGCGGGACAAGGCGCGCCGATATAGTCGGTGTACCCACCGATTCGCCACCACAGGACTTCCCCGATGAACACCACCGCCCCCGCCGTCGCCCGCTTTGGCAGCGGCCAAGCCGTCAAGCGCATGGAGGACGATGCCCTGCTGCAAGGCCAGGGTCGCTACACCAACGACTTGTCGCAGGCCGGCGATGGCCACCTGGTGTTCGTGCGTTCGCCGTACCCGCACGCGACGATCGGTGCCATCGATACCGCGGCGGCCGAGGCCATGCCCGGCGTGCGCGCGATCATCACCGGCGCGCAGTTGGCGGCGCAAGGCGTGGCGCCCATGCCCACGGGCGCGCCCTTCAAGCGGGCCGACGGCAGCGATTGCGCCTCGCCCCCGCGGCGCGTGCTGGCGCATGAGCGAGCGCGTTTCGTCGGCGAAGCGGTCGCACTGGTCGTGGCCGACACGCTGCAGCAGGCACGCGACGCGGCCGAGCAGGTCATGGTCGACTACGCAGAGCTGCCGCCGGTGCCCACGCTCGCCGCGGCTCTGCGCGCCGACGCCAGCCTGGCCGATGCCGCGCCCGACAACATCAGCTGCGAGGCGCGCCATGGCGACGCCGCCGCGTGCGACGCCGCTTTTGCCAGCGCGGCGCACGTGGTCCAGCTCGACATCACCCACCAGCGCCTGGCCGCGCTGACGCTGGAGCCGCGCGCCGTGCGCGCTTGGGACGAGGGCGGCCGCATGCAGGTGCACATCAGCTCGCAGATGCCCACGGGCGTGCGCGCCGCCGTGGCGGCCGGTCTGCAGGTGCAGCCCGACGACGTGCGCGTGCGCGTCACCGACGTGGGCGGCGGCTTCGGCATGAAGACCGGCGCATACCCCGAAGACGTGGCGGTCGCGCTGGCCGCACGCGCCAGCGGCCGGCCCGTTACGTGGACCGGTGACCGCAGCGAGGAATTCCTCAGCACCACGCACGGGCGCGACGTGCAGGCCCACGCCGAGCTGGCGCTGTCCGCAGAAGGCAAGATCCTGGGCCTGCGCGTGCATTCTCACGCGAACGTGGGCGCCTACGCCACCGGCACGGGCGTCGCTATTCAGCTGCTGATCGGCCCCTGGGTGCAGACCAGCGTCTATCACGTGCCGGTGATCGACTACCACTTCCGCGCCATGCTGACCAACCAGGCGCCCACCGGTGCTTACCGCGGCGCGGGCCGGCCCGAAGCGATCTTCAACATCGAACGCCTGATGGACGAGGCCGCGCGCCAGACCGGCATCGACCGCGTCACGCTGCGCCGGCGCAACTTCATCGACCCGGCGGCCATGCCGTACAAGAACCCGATGGGCCAGACCTACGACGTGGGCCGGTTTGAGCACGTCATGGACCAGGCGCTGCCGCTGGCCGACTGGGACGGCTTTGCCGCGCGCGCGGCCGAATCGAAGGCGCGTGGCCTGTGGCGAGGGCTGGGCATTGCCACCTTCCTGGAATGGACGGGCGGCAACGTGTTTGAAGAGCGTGTCACCGTCGACGTGAAAGGCGACGGTTTCATCGAGGTCTACTCCGCCGTCAACCAGATGGGCCAGGGCATTGCCACGTCGCTGGCGCAACTGGTGGTCGATGCCTTTGGCGTGCCCATCGAGAAGGTGCGCGTGGTGCTGGGCGACACCGACCGCGGCAACGGCTTTGGCAGCGCGGGGTCGCGCTCGCTGTTCACCGGCGGGTCGGCCATGCGCAGCGGCGCCGACGCCACCCTGAAAGAAGCGCAGCAGTTGGCCGCGAAGTCGCTGGAAGCCAGCGCCGACGACATCCGTTACGAGGCTGGGCGCTTCACCGTCGTCGGCACCGACCACGGCATCGGCCTGTTCGAGCTGGCGGCCAAGCAGGAGGGCGGCCACATCTTTGTCGACCACACCCACACCGTCAGCGGCCCGACCTGGCCCAACGGCTGCCACATCAGCGAGGTCGAGGTCGACCCCGCTACCGGTGCCGTCGCCATCGTCGCCTACGCCAGCGTCAACGACGTCGGCCGCGTGGTCAACCCGATGATCGTGCGCGGCCAGCTCGACGGCGGCGCCGTGCAAGGCATCGGGCAGGCGTTGACCGAGCAGATCGTCTACGACGGCGACACCGGCCAGCTGATGACCGGCAGCCTGATGGACTACGCCGCCCCGCGCGCGCAGGACCTGCAGACCATGTTCAAGACCGAGATGGACGAAAGCACGCCCTGCAAGAACAACCCGCTGGGCGTGAAAGGCGTGGGCGAGCTGGGCACCATCGGCGCCACGCCCAGCATCGTCAACGCCATCGCCGACGCGCTGGCACGGGCCGACCGCGGTGAGGTGTCGCCACGCTTGCAGATGCCGCTGTCGCCCGGGCGGCTGTGGGGTTTGCTGAACGGTGAATCCGTCTGAGTTTTGATCAAATCGGCCGCTGGCCCTACAACCACTTGCGCGATCAGCTATTGTTTTGAGAGTATTCTTTGATCTCCTGCGGCTGAAAGCCGGGTTGGCGCAACACCTTGGCCTGGCCCGATGAACGCGCCCAAGTCCACGCCTACCGCCGCCCGCTGTTACGCGCTGCTGCCCTGCGCCGGCACCGGCTCGCGTGCCGGCACGGCGCAGCCCAAGCAGTACCAGCCGGTGGCCGGTGTGCCCATGGTGCAGCACACGCTGACGGCCTTCGCCCAGGTGGCGCGGCTGGCCGGTGTGCTGGTCGTGGTGGCGCCGGGCGACGGCGTGTTGACGTCTGACGCAGCCGCGCGGCGCACCGTCGCACCCTGCGGCGGCGCCACGCGCGCCGAAAGCGTGCTGAACGGCCTGAACCATTTGCTGGCCCACGGCGCCGCACCGGGCGATTGGGTGCTGGTGCACGACGCCGCGCGCTGCCTGGTCACCCCCGCACAGATCGACGCATTGATCGACGCCTGTCTACCCGACGCCGTCGGCGGCCTGCTGGCACTACCGCTGCCCGATACGCTGAAAGCCGAGGCTGGCGGCCGCGTGGCCGCCACCGTCGACCGCAGCGACAAATGGTTGGCGCAGACGCCGCAGATGTTCCGCATCGGCGCGCTGCGCGACGCCTACGCTGCCCAAGCCGCCAGCGGCTTCGCCGGCTTCGCCGGCCTCACCGACGAGGCCAGCGCCATCGAAGCCACCGGCGCGCAACCGCTGCTGGTGCGCGGCAGCGCGCAGAATTTCAAGGTCACCTACCCGGAAGACTTTGCCTTGGCCGAAGCTATTTTGAGAAGCCGCAACGCATGACCGACACACCTGCCGCCCCACTGCTTCCCTTCCGCATCGGCGAAGGCTGGGACGTGCACGCTCTGGTGCCGGGTCGCCCGCTGGTGATCGGTGGCGTGACCATTCCGCATACGCATGGCCTGCTCGGCCATTCGGACGCCGATGTGCTGCTGCACGCCATCACCGATGCGCTGCTCGGCGCGGCTGGGCTCGGCGACATTGGCACGCACTTCCCCGACACGGACGCCGCCTTCAAGGGCGCGGATTCATTCACTTTGCTGGCCGAGGCCGCGCGCCGCGTGCACGCTGCAGGCTGGCGCGTGGGCAATGTGGACAGCACCGTCATCGCGCAGGCGCCGCGCCTGGGCCCGCACCGTGCGGCCATGGTCGAACGCATTGCCGCCGCGCTGCAGATCGCGGCGACGCAGGTCAACGTGAAGGCCAAGACGGCCGAGAAGCTGGGGCCGGTGGGGCAGGGCGCGTCGATCGAGGCTCGCGCAGTGGTGCTATTGATTGAGTAGCGGGTTGCGCAGATGGGTGTGGGCTGAAAGGCCTGTTTCACACATTTTCCGTGCCGCGCCGCTTCTTCATCGACTTGGTGGGGACCCGGGTGTCGGGCGCCTGCTGCAGCCGCACGATCGCCAGCAGGCCCCCAGTGGGGCTGTTGGCCAGCTCCAGCGAGCCGCCCATGTTCTGCACCATCTTGGCCACGATGGCGAGGCCGAGGCCCGCGCCGGTGGCCGACGTGCGCGCGGCATCGCCACGGAAGAAGGGGCGCGTCAGGCTGGACAATTGCTCTGGCGCCACACCCGCGCCGTGGTCGCGCACACGCAGGATCACGACGCCATCGCGCGCGGTGGCCGCGATGCGCACGCGGGTGACTTCGGTGCCCGGCGTCTTGCCGTAGCGGCGCGCGTTTTCAAGCAGGTTGGACAGCACGCGCATCAGCTCGACGTCGTCACCCAGCACCCGCAGTTCGGGCGCGACCTCGATCTGAAATTCCATGTCGTCGCGCAGCGCAAACGGCGTGGCCGACTCGTGCACCAGGTCGCCCAGGGGCATTTCGGTCAGCGTCAGGTGGTCGGGTCGGGCGTAGTCGAGGAATTTGTCGATGATGGTGTCGACCTGCGCGATATCGGCGGCCATGTGCTCGCGCGCCTCCTCGTCGGGCACGCTCATCTCGGTTTCAAGTCGCAGGCGCGCCAGCGGCGTGCGCAGATCGTGCGAGATGCCGGCCAGCATCTCGGCCCGGTCCTGCTCGATTTTCGAGAGCTGGTCGGCCATGCGGTTAAAGCCCACGTTGACCTCGCGGATCTCGCTGGACATCGCGCTTTCGTCCAGGCGGCTGCGCTGGTAGTCGCCGTCGCGCACCCGCGCCGCGGCGATGGACAACTGCTTGAGCGGCCGGTTGATCAGCCGCGCCAGCAGCGCGGCGCCCACCAGCGACACCCCGCCCAGCGTCGCCAGCCAGAGCAGCCAGGTGCTGCCGCCCAGCAGCGCGCCGACGCGCGAGCGGTCCATCAGCAGCCAGTACGAATCGCCCTCGATCGAAAAGCCGACCCACAGGCCCGGTTCGTTGTTGACGCGGCTGGCCACCACGGTGTCGGGGCCCAGGCGCGCGATGAGCTCGTTGCTCATGCGGCGTTCCAGTTCGTCGTGCGCGAACAGGTCGAACTTGTCGCCCGGCTCGTGCGGCAGGATGCGCACTTTTTCCTGCTCGGCCAGCGTCTTGATGAGCGAGACGCGTGCGATGGCGTCGGAGTGGATCAGCGCGGCGCGCGACAGATTGACCAGCGACGCGACCTGGCGCGCGTTGTCGACCAGGCGCGGCTCGTATTCCAGCTTGCGAAACAGCTGATACCAGCCCACCGCACTGGCCAGCAGCAACAGGCTGAGCAGGATGAAGGTGCGCCAGAACAGCGTGATGCCGAACACGCGCCGACGCACCGGCGCCACGCCCTCCAGGGGGGCGTGCATGGAGTCGGTCAGCGAGCCCGCAGGTTCGGCGGTTGGCATGAAAGAGGTTGGAACGGTGCGCGTCGCTGGCGCGGGCGCTCAGCCGCAGCGCGGCCGACGCAGCCCGGTCGCCAGGCGGCAATCAGCTGGTGCCGTCCGGCACGAAGACATAACCCACGCCCCACACCGTCTGGATGTAGCGCGGGCTGGCCGGATCCTGCTCGATCAGCTTGCGCAGGCGCGAGATCTGCACGTCCAGGCTGCGGTCGAAGGGCTCGAACTCGCGGCCACGGGCCAGTTGGGCCAGCTTTTCACGCGACAGCGGCTGGCGCGGGTGGCGCACCAGGGCTTTCAGCATGGCGAATTCGCCGGTCGTCAGCGAAATTTCCTCGCCATTCTTGTGCAATGAACGGGCCGCCAGGTCGAACACGAAGGGGCCGAAGCTGACCGATTCGTTCTCGGCTGAGGGCGCGCCCGGCGCTTCCTGGGGCGGTCGGCGGCGCAGCACGGCGTGCACGCGCGCCAGGAGTTCGCGCGGGTTGAAGGGCTTGCCCAGGTAGTCGTCGGCGCCGACTTCCAGACCGACGATGCGGTCCACGTCTTCGCCCTTGGCGGTCAGCATGATGATGGGCGTCTTGTCGCCCGCGGCGCGCAAACGGCGGCACACGGACAGGCCATCTTCGCCGGGCATCATCAGATCAAGCACGATGAGGTCGATGGTGTCGCGCAGCATGATGCGCGCCAGTGCCTTGGCGTCCTCGGCCACGATCACTTCGAAGCCTTCCTGCGCCAGGTAGCGGCGCAGCAGGTCGCGGATGCGGGCGTCGTCGTCCACAACGACGATCTTGTCGGCTCGGTTGATTGCCTGGTTCATCAAGTTCCTTGGGTCCTATTTGTAACAGAGGCATTGTGACCCTTTTGCACCAGGGGATCAGGGCTTTCCCTCGTTTGTTTTCACAGTGTTACAGATGTTGCCCCGCTCCCGGCCTTCTTGGCGGACATTCACGACCCTTCATGGGAAGGTCAGGCCGCATGTCGTTCCAAGGTTCTTCATTTTTTGCTGTGGCCCTGCTCGGCCCCGGCTTGATGCTGGCGCCCGCGGCAGGGGCACAAGGCGTTAGTGAGCAGGCGGTGCCACCGGCTGGCGAATTCGCCCCGACACCGGCGCAGACCCCGGCCTTGGCGCCGCGCAGTGGCCTTTGGCAGACGGTGGAGGCCGAGTACCGTCGGCCCTCAGAGGCCCCCGACAGCAACCCGCATCGGCTGACCGAAGCGCAGCGTCAGGTGTTGCGCGACCAGGTCCGTCGTGCCTCGCCGCAGGCCGGCAATCCGCAACTCACGCCCGTGGTCTCCCGGCCCTGAGGCGCTTCGTGGCCGGCGGTCGGCCCTCGGTGCCAGCCGCTGTCCGACACGGAAGCGTCAGCGGCTGTGCCAAGATCACCAGCCTCGAACCCTTTTCATCTTGAAGGTATGAAACTCCGTCACGTGCTGGCTGCGGCCAGCTTTTTCGCCATGACCCTGGGGAGCGCGCAGGCGCAGCCAGGTGCCACTTCCACACTGACCATGACGCCACCTCAAAACGTGCTGCAACTGAGTGCCACCGGCCTGGTGGAGGTGCAGCAGGACCTGCTGACTCTGAGCTTGTCGACGACCCGCGAAGGCGCGGACGCCAACACCGTGCAAAACGAGTTGCGCAAGGCAGTGGATGCCGCGATGAACGAAGTCAAGAAAACCGCCCAGCGCGAGCAGATGGATGTTCGATCGGGCGATTTCAACGTGCACCCGCGCTATGCCCGCGACGGCAAGATCAACGGCTGGCAGGGGCGCGCCGAGATCGTGCTGGAAGGGCGCGATTTCCCGCGCATCACGCAGGCCGCTGCCCGCGTGCCGTCGATGACCATCGGCAACATCGAATTCGGGCTGAGCCGAGAGGCGCGTGGCAAGGTAGAGGGCGAGGCGCAGGCGATGGCGATCGAGCGGTTCAAGGCCCGCGCTGGCGAGATCGCCAAGGCGTTCGGCTTTGCGGGCTATACGCTGCGCGAGGTCAGCGTCAGTGGCGAGGACAGCGGGTACCAGCCGCGCATGATGGCGATGGCCAAGGAGATGCGTGCAGGCGCAGCCGCCGACGCGGCCCCGGTGCCGATCGAGCCTGGCAAGAGCGTGGTGCGCATCACTGTGTCGGGGTCTGTTCAGGCGCACTGAGTTCTGGTTTTTACCATTCCTCTGCCTAGGGTTTGGCCATGATTTTGGCCTTAAACCTAGGCGGATAAAGCGCTAGCCGCTATCATTATTGACAATTCTTGGTCGTCGGATCACCGCGGTGCGAGGCGCTTTCGCGTACGATCAAGTGTGACCTGCCGGACCGAGCGCCCAGCCGGTGGGCACGTCATCTGCTTTCGTCTTTTTTGCTGCCATGAATTCGCCCACCCTGCACCGCGTCCACTGTCCCGATGCCCAGGGCGGTCACCACATGGCCTGGTGGGCATGGGGCGACGCGCAGGCCGGCCACTTGATCGTCTGCGTGCATGGCTTGTCGCGCCAAGGCAGGGATTTCGACGTGCTGGCGCGGCGGTTGGTGGCGCGAGCTGCCGAACAGGGTGGCGCCGTGCGCGTGGTCTGCCCCGACGTGGTCGGCCGGGGTGAGAGCGACTGGCTCAAGGACCCGATGGGCTACCAGTTCCCGACGTACGTGGGCGACATGCTGGCCATGCTCGCGGCGCTGCACCAGAGCGCAACGATCAGCACGCTGGACTGGGTCGGCACCAGCATGGGCGGTCTGATCGGACTGTCGGTCGCAGGGCTGCCGCAGCTTCCGTTACCGGCACCGGTGCGGAAGCTCGTGCTGAACGATGTGGGCCCGGCGGTCCAATGGGCGGCGCTGCAGCGCATCGGGCGCTACTTGGGCAAGTCAGGCCCCTACGAAACAGTGGAACAGGGCGCGGCCGACATGCGCGCGCTGTCGGCGGGCTTTGGGCCGCACACCGATACTGAATGGTTGGCGTTGTCGCGTCCTATGCTGCGCCAGCGCGCTGAGGGAGGGTGGCGCATGCATTACGACCCCGCCATCGCGGTGCCGTACGCCGCGATGTCCGAGACTTCGGCGGCCGAGGGCGAGGCAGCGCTGTGGCAACTGTACGACCATGTCTCGGCCGACACGCTGGTGCTGCGCGGCGGCGATTCGGACCTGCTCAGCCCTGCCACCGTTGCTGCGATGGCGGAACGTGGGCCACGCGCACGCGCGCGGGAGTTCGCCGGAGTCGGCCATGCGCCCACGCTGGTGGCGCCCGACCAGGTGCGCGTCGTGCTGGATTTTCTGTTGCCGTGAAGCCCTTCCGGTTGGAAAGCGTTCGCGGCGGTTTGTTGTTTCCAGGCTGATGAAATCCCTTTCCCTGCGCCCACCCCCACCGGGTGCTCCGGTGGCCGATGTGCTGACCGCCACGGCGGGCGATGCGCACGATGTGCTGGGCATGCGCTCGCGCGCCCGTGCGTTCGCCGTTCCCCTGCTCACGGACGAGTTCACCACTTCGGGCGAAGCGCTGCTGGACCACGCCGACGCGGTGGCCGACATCCTGGCGGCAATCGGCGGCAGCGAATCGGTACAAGCGGTGGCCTACCTGAGCTACGCCAGCGCGCAACTGAACCGCCCCGACGAAATCATTGGCAAGGCCTTTGGCGACGGCCTGGCGCGCCTGGCGATCGAGACTTCCAAGCTGGAGCAGGTGCAGATGCTGTCGCGTGCCAAGCGCAACGAACAGGCGTCGGATTCCGAACTGGCCAGCCAGCAGACCGAGTACGTGCGCAAGATGCTGCTGGCCTTCAGCCGCGACCTGCGCGTGGTGCTGCTGCGCCTGGCCTCGCGCCTGCAGACGCTGCGCTACTGCGCGGCCGTGCGGCGCGCGCCTACGCCGATGCTGCTGCGCGAGTCGCACGACGTGTTTGCGCCACTGGCCAACCGGCTGGGCATCTGGCAGATCAAGTGGGAGATGGAAGATCTGATCTTCCGTGCGCAGGAGCCCGACACCTACAAGATGGTGGCGTCGCTGCTCGACGAAAAGCGCGTCGAGCGCGAAACCGCGCTGGAACAGCGCCGCGCCGAGATCGAGGCGGCGCTGTGCGCCCAGGGCATCGCGGCGCAGGTGTCCGGGCGCCCCAAGCACATCAGCAGCATCGTGCGCAAGATGCGCGGCAAGGGGCTGGACTTCGACCAGGTGTTCGACGTGCGTGCGCTGCGCATCATGGTCCCGCAGGTCGACGACTGCTACGCCGCGCTGGGCTGGGTGCACCAGCAGTTCACGCCCGTGCCGGACGAGTTTGACGACTACATTGCCAAACCCAAGATCAACGGCTACCAGTCGCTGCACACCGTGGTTCGCGACGGCGAGGGCCGCGCGTGGGAGATTCAGATCCGCACGCGCGAGATGCACGAGCACGCCGAGCACGGCGTGGCCGCGCACTGGGCGTACAAGGAAGCGGGCACCAAAGGCTATGTGGGCGTCAGCGCCGCCAGCGATTACGACGCCAAGATCGCCGTGCTGCGCCAGCTGCTGGCCTGGGAGCGCGACCTGTCGGGTACGGCGCCGCAGTACGGCCTGTTCGACGACCGCATCTACGTGCTGACGCCCGACGCCGCCATCGTCGAATTGCCTGCCGGCGCCACCCCGGTCGACTTCGCCTACACCGTGCACACCGAGCTCGGCCACCGCTGCCGAGGCGCCAAGGTCGACGGCGCCATGGTGCCGCTGAACACACCGCTGAAGAACGGGCAGACCGTGGAAGTGGTGGTGGCCAAGGAGGGCGGGCCGTCGCGCGACTGGCTGAATGCCGACCTGGGCTATCTGGCATCGTCGCGGGCGCGCGCCAAGGTACGCGCCTGGTTCAATGCGCAGCAGGCGCGCGAGACCACCGCGCGCGGCCGCGAGATGGTTGAAAAGCTGTTGCAGCGCGAGGGCAAGACCTCGGTGTCGATGGATTTTCTGGCCAACGAGTTGGGCTACAAGAGCCCCGACGCACTGTTTGAAACCGTGGGCAAGGACGAGTTGTCGCTGCGCAGCATTGAAACCGTGCTGCGCCCGCCTGCGCCCCAACCCGACGCCGATGCACAGATCCTGCTGCGCAAGCCCAAACCCGAAGGTGGCGCGCGCGGCGGCGTGCTGGTGGTCGGCCTGGATTCGCTGTTGACGCAGCCGGCGCGCTGCTGCAAGCCTGCGCCGCCCGACGCGATTGGCGGCTACGTCACGCGCGGACGCGGCGTCACCGTGCACCGACGCGACTGCGCGAGCTTCCGCGACCTGCTGGCGCGCGAGCCAGAGCGGGTGATCGAAGTTGACTGGAGCGCCCCGGCCGAAGGCCGCAAGACCGCGTACCCGGTGGATGTGGCGGTAGAGGCTACCGACCGCCAGGGCCTGCTGCGCGACATCTCCGACGTTTTCGCGCGCGAAAAGATGAACGTCATCGGTGTGCAGACGCAGTCCGTCAAAGGCTGGGCCTGGATGACCTTCACGGTTGAGGTCAGCGACACGCAGCGCCTGTCGCAGGTGCTGCGCGAGGTGCTGAACGTGACAGGAGTGCGTGTCGCGAAGCGGCGCTGAGCCAAAAGCGCCGGCCGATCTGCTACACTCCTGCGCTTCGAATCATCCAGGCGCGTAGCTCAGTTGGTTAGAGCACCACCTTGACATGGTGGGGGTCGTTGGTTCGAATCCAATCGCGCCTACCAATTCACCATTGGTCAAAAGCCCCTTAGATCTACCGGTCAGAGGGGCTTTTTGTTGGTCAATTGGAAGCCACTCGGGCGGATTCACCACGCAGTGGCTGCGCAAGCCAGCGCGCTCTCGGGCAGACCTCAGTTTCATGTTAAACATGCCTCACTGGCAACCTGCTAGGGCGCATGCAGCTACTCTTAAGATAGCAAAATTTGGCTGTCGTCTGGCCCACGACCCAAGATCCTGTGGGCGTCCACCCGGGCTCCTACCGAGAGAGTTTTCGTTGGTGCTCGCTAAACTGAGCCGACCATTGTTCAGGAGCTTGGATGTCCATCAGCGCGCTCGATTTGTTCAAGGTTGGTATTGGCCCGTCGAGTTCGCACACGGTGGGGCCAATGCGCGCGGCAGGCTTGTTTGTGGACGCACTGCGCGCCGCAGGTCAGTTGCCACGGGTTCGGCGCGTTGAGGTGAAGCTGTATGGCTCGCTTGCAGCGACAGGTATTGGCCACGGCACCGACCGTGCGGTGGTCGCCGGCCTGATGGGACTGCGCCCGGACGTGGTCGATCCGGATGCCATGAGCGCTGCGGTGGACGCGGTACAACTGGATGGCCGCTTGCAGTTGGCGGGTCAGCATGCGGTCGCGTTCGACTGGCAGACCGATCTACGGCTTTTGCCCATCAGTCTTTCCTGGCATCCCAATGCCCTGCGGCTGAGTGCGCATGGCGATGCTGGCGTGTTGCGCGAGGAAACCTACTACTCCGTCGGCGGAGGCTTCGTGGTGGACGAGGCACAGGCCCAGGCGGGCGAAGGCGGCGTGACGCAGGTGGCGATCGCCCACCCCTTTCACTCGGCCGACCAGCTGCTGGCACTGTGCCGCGATACGCGCCTGAACGTGGCCGAGCTGATGCTGCACAACGAACGCGCCTGGCGCAGCGACGACGACACACGCGCCGCGCTGCTGCACATCTGGTCGGCGATGCGCGCCTGCGTGGCGCGCGGTTTGCGCTGCGAAGGCGTGCTGCCCGGCGGGCTGGACGTGCCGCGGCGGGCACCGGCGATGTACCGGCGCCTGAATGCGCGCGATGGGCGGCCCAACCTGATCACGCAGACCTTTTCAGCCATGGACTGGGTCAACCTGTATGCGCTGGCGGTGAACGAGGAAAACGCCGCCGGTGGTCGGGTCGTCACGGCGCCCACCAACGGCGCGGCGGGCATCGTCCCGGCGGTGCTGCACTATTTCATGGACTTCCAACGCGGCGCCAATGACGGCGATGTGGTCGACTTCCTGCTCGCGGCTTCGGCCATCGGCATTCTGATCAAGACCAATGCGTCGATTTCGGGTGCTGAGGTGGGTTGCCAAGGCGAAGTGGGTTCCGCCTGCGCCATGGCGGCAGCGGGCCTGGCGCAGGTATTGGGAGGCACGCCCGAGCAGGTAGAGAACGCGGCCGAGATCGGGTTGGAACACAACCTGGGCCTGACCTGCGACCCCATCGGCGGGCTGGTGCAGGTGCCTTGCATCGAGCGCAACGCCATGGCGGCCGTGAAGGCCATTAACGCGGCGCAGCTGGCGTTGTCGGGCGACGGCACGCACAAGGTCAGCCTGGACGCCGCCATCCGCACCTTGCGCGACACCGGGCGCGACATGCAGGACAAATACAAGGAAACCTCGCTCGGCGGCCTGGCGGTGGCGTACACCGAGTGCTGATCCGGGCGTCGCGTTGTCGTGGCGGCGCCTGTCAGGCTGCTGCGGGGTGGGTGAACTACAGTTACACCCATGAGTAACGAAGAAGAAACGAAGGCCGTCGGCGCCGGCACGTGGCTGCGGCGTGTGCCCCTGGTGGGGCAAATCGCGATCGGCCTGGTGCTGGGTGTGGTGCTGGCACTGGCCTGGCCGGAAGGTGCCAAATCGGTCAGCCTTCTGGGCAAGGTGTTTGTCTCCGCGCTGAAGGCGGTCGCGCCGGTGCTGGTGTTTATCCTCGTGGCCGCGGCGATTGCCTCGCACAAGCGCGGGCAGGAAACGCGCATCCGACCCGTGCTGGTGCTGTACCTGCTGGGCACCTTTGGCGCCGCTCTGGTCGGCGTGGCCATGAGCTACCTGTTCCCCACCGCGCTGGTGCTGAGCGTGCCGGCCGCGCAAGGCACGCCGCCGCAGGCGATCGGCGAGGTGCTGACCAACCTGCTGATGTCGGCCGTGGCCAACCCCGTGACGGCCATCATGGAAGCCAACTACATCGGCATCCTGACCTGGGGCGTGTGCCTGGGGCTGGCGCTGCGGCGTGCCGCCATCGCGTCCCAGCAGATGCTGCTGGACCTGGCCGACGCCGTCAGCAGCATCGTGCAATGGGTGATCCGCCTGGCGCCGCTGGGCATCTTTGGCCTGGTGGCCGGCACGCTGGCCGAATCGGGCTTCAGCGCGCTGCTGGGCTACGGCCGCCTGTTGCTGGTGCTGGTCGGCAGCATGCTGCTGGTGGCGCTGGTGCTCAACCCGCTGATCGTCTGGCTGGCGACGCGCCGCAACCCCTTCCCGCTGGTGTTCGCCTGCCTGCGTGAAAGTGGGGTCACGGCCTTCTTCACGCGCAGCTCGGCCGCCAACATCCCCGTCAACCTGGCGCTGGCCAAGCGGCTGGACCTGGACGAGGACACGTATTCGGTGTCGATCCCGCTGGGCGCCACCATCAACATGGCGGGCGCAGCCATCACCATTTCGGTCATGGCGCTGGCGGCCGCCCACACGATGAACGTGCAGGTCCACTTCGTCACCGCGCTGCTGCTGTCGATCGTGGCCACCCTGGCGGCTGCGGGCACCTCGGGCGTGGCCGGGGGCTCGCTGCTGCTGATTCCCATGGCGACCAGCCTGCTGGGCCTACCGGCCGACGTGGGCATGCAGGTGGTGGCGATCGGTTTCGTGATCGGCGTGGTGCAAGACTCCTGCGAAACCGCGCTGAACTCGTCGACCGACGTGCTTTTCACCGCCGCCGCGCTGGCGCCGCCGGCCCCGGCACCTCTGGTGCCTGCGGACTACCACGATGCCTGACGCGGTGCGCCGCATTGGCGCGAGCGCGGCGACTCAGGCGGCGGCTTCGACCGCCACTCGCGCCCGCAGCGAATGCGGCAGCGCTTCGGTGATGGTCACGTCCAGCATCTGGCCGATCAGGCGGCTGCCGTGGGGGCCGCCGTCGAAATTGACGATGCGGTTGCATTCGGTGCGGCCCATCAGCTCGGCCGCGTTCTTGCGTGAAGGACCTTCGACCAGCAGGCGCTGCGTCGTGCCGACGCGGCTCGCGCTGATGGCACGGACGTTCTGCTCGATCTCGGCCTGCAACAGCTGCAGGCGGCGCAGCTTGACCTCGTGCGGCGTGTCGTCCGCCAGGTTGGCCGCCGGTGTGCCGGGGCGCGGGCTGAAGATGAAGCTGAACGAAGCGTCGAAACCCACGTCATCAATGAGCTTCATCATCTTGCCGAAGTCGTCTTCGGTCTCGCCCGGGAAGCCCACGATGAAGTCGCTCGACAGGCCCAGGTCGGGCCGCACCGCCCGCAGCTTGCGGATGATGCTCTTGTATTCCATGGCCGTGTAGCCGCGCTTCATCGCCATCAGGATGCGGTCGCTGCCGTGCTGCACCGGCAGGTGCACGTGGCTCACCAGCTTGGGCACGCGGCCGTACACCTCGATCAGCCGCGGGGTGAATTCGTTCGGGTGGCTGGTCGTGTAGCGGATGCGCTCGATGCCGGGGATTTCGGCCACGTACTCGATCAGCAGCGCGAAGTCGGCGATCTCGCCCGTGGCGCCCGCGACACCTGTATCGCCGCCCATTCTTCCGCGGTACGCGTTGACGTTCTGGCCCAGCAGCGTCACTTCCTTGACGCCCTGGTCGGCCAGGCCGGCGACTTCGGTCAGCACGTCGTCGAACGGGCGGCTGAATTCTTCTCCGCGCGTGTAGGGCACCACGCAGTAGCTGCAGTATTTGGAGCAGCCTTCCATGATCGACACGAAAGCGCTGGCACCGTCCACGCGTGCCGGCGGCAGGTGGTCGAATTTTTCGATTTCCGGGAAGCGAATGTCCACCTGCGGGCGCTGTTGGCGGTCGCGCTCGGTCAGCAACTCGGGCAAGCGGTGCAACGTCTGCGGGCCGAACACCACGTCCACGTACGGCGCGCGGCGGATGATTTCTTCACCCTCCTGGCTGGCCACGCAGCCGCCCACGCCGATCAGCACGCCTTTTTCCTTGAGGTGCTTGACTCGGCCCAGGTCGGAAAACACCTTTTCCTGCGCTTTCTCGCGCACCGAGCAGGTGTTGAACAGGATCAGGTCGGCCTGCTCAGGGTCGTTGGTCGCTTCGTAGCCCTGGGCCGCGCCCAGCACGTCGGCCATCTTGTCCGAGTCGTACTCGTTCATCTGGCAGCCAAACGTCTTGATGAACACCTTGCGTGACATGGCAGGTTGTCCTCTCACAAAGAAATCGCAAAAAAAGAGCGGCGCTCGGTGCGCCGTCCGCTGTGTCGGCGCCTGTGCGCGCCGACGAGCGGTGACAGGGGCGGTGTCAGCCGCCGTATTCGTTCAGCTTGAGTCGGCCCGGCGGCGGCGTGGCGGTGCCGTCGGGCATCGTCTGGGCCTCTTCGGGTGTCAGGATCCAGATGTCGCGCACCATGCCCGCCGGATCGCGGATGTAGTTGACTCTGTAGGTCTCGCCAACCAACTGGTTGTTCAGCACAAAGGTGTTCTGCGGGCCACGCACGCGGGCGCCGGGCGCCAGGCGTTCTTCGGTGCCGTCGAGCTTGACCTCCAGCGGAATCTCCGAGAACTTGATCGTCCCTCGCTTCACGTCCTGCGGGAAGATGCGCTGGAATTGCGCATGAGATTCGTTGGAAAAAGTGCCTGCAGCGCTTGCCAATATTGCGCAGGCAGCTATGAATAAGTGAGCTTTAGGGGCTTTCGGGCAGCGGTTCATGGTGTTTGTCCAGAGGCTGTGGAAACCGGAAACCCCTGATTTTATGCGGCTTGGCGGGCGATCGCCCAAAGTCATCCACCGCTCGCGCAGGCCGAAACCGGCAATTTTCTGTATGGTGGATGGCCAGAGTGCAAGAATTGGGGTTTTGGCCGCCGGACCATCGTCGGGCGGCATGCAGACAGCGGAGTGAACCCCCTATGAAACGAGACGCCTTGCCGGGCACCACGGCTGCCGCCGAGCAGCAAGCCATCAGCCGCGACGTGCTGGCGGAAAAGTACTTCAAACCCGGCGAGACCTCCCTCGAACAGCTCTATGGCCGCGTCGCGCGCGCGCTGGCCTCGGTTGAAAAGCCCGAGTTGCGCGCCGAGTGGGAACAGAAGTTCCTGGCCAACCTGTACGCGGGTGCCATTGGCGCCGGCCGCATCATGAGCGCCGCGGGCACCGACATCCAGGCCACGCTGATCAACTGCTTCGTGCAGCCGGTGGGCGACGCCATCCAGGGCACGGACGACGAGGGCTTCCCCGGCATCTACGAAGCGCTGCGCGAAGCCGCCGAGACCATGCGCCGCGGTGGCGGCGTGGGCTACGACTTCAGCCGCATCCGACCCAAGGGCGCTTTCGTCAAAGGCACGCACAGCATGGCCAGCGGGCCGTGCAGTTACATGAACGTGTTCGACCAGTCCTGTGCGACGGTCGAAAGCGCCGGCGCGCGCCGCGGCGCGCAGATGGGCGTGCTGCGCATCGACCATCCGGACGTGCTGGAATTCATCACCGCCAAGCGCACGCCAGGCCGCTGGAACAACTTCAACGTCTCGGTCGGCGTGAGCGACCCCTTCATGAAGGCCGTGGCCGCCGGCGCCGACTGGGAGCTGGTGCACAAGGCCGCGCCCGGTGCCAAACTGGTGGAGCAGGGCGCCCACCAGCGCACCGACGGCCAATGGGTCTACCGCACGCTGCCTGCGCGCGAGCTGTGGGACACCATCATGAAGTCGACCTACGACTTCGCAGAGCCCGGCATCCTGTTCCTCGACCAGATCGGGCGCGACAACAACCTCAACTACTGCGAGGAAATCGCCGCCACCAACCCCTGTGGCGAGCAACCGCTGCCGTCCTACGGCTGCTGCGACCTCGGCCCCATCATCCTGACGAACTTCGTGCAGCACCCGTTTGGCGTGGGTGGCACACCGGTGTTCGACTTTGCGCGGTTTGAACAGGTTGTGGCCACGCAGGTGCGCGCGCTCGACAACGTGCTGGACGTCACCTTCTGGCCGCTCGAGCAGCAACGCGCCGAAAGCGCCAGCAAGCGGCGGATCGGTGTCGGCTTCACCGGCCTAGGCAACGCGCTGACGCTGTTGCAACTGCGCTACGACCGCGAGGAAGGCCGACAGATGGCCGCCGAGATCGCGTGCCGCATGCGCGACGCGGCGTACCGGGCCTCGGTCGAGTTGGCCAAAGAAAAGGGCGCCTTTCCCAAGTTCGACGCCAAGGGTTACCTGGCCGAAGGCACGTTTGCCAACCGCTTGCCGGACGACCTGAAGGCCGCCATCCGCAAACACGGCATCCGCAACAGCCACCTGCTGTCGATCGCGCCCACCGGCACCGTCAGCCTGGCCTTCGCCGACAACGCCAGCAACGGCATCGAGCCCGCCTTCAGCTGGGGCTACCAGCGCAACAAGCGCGAGGCCGACGGCAGCAAGAGCGCCTACACCGTCGAAGACCACGCCTTCCGCGTGTACCGCTCCCAGGTCGATAGCAGCGTGACCACCGACGACGCAGCCGGCAAGCTGCCCGACTACTTCGTCAACGCGCTGCAGATGAGCGCGCAGGAACACGTCGCGATGATGGAGGCGGTGCAGCCCTTCGTCGACACCAGCATCAGCAAGACCGTCAACATCCCCGAGGACTACCCCTACGAGGACTTCAAGGACCTGTACCGCCAGGCTTGGCAGGCCGGCCTGAAGGGCTTGGCGACCTACCGCCCCAACAGCATCCTGGGCGCCGTGCTGGAAACCACGCCCGCCAAGAAGGAAGAGTCGGCCGCACCCGCCGCTGCCGTCGCCCCGCTGGCCGCCGTGCCCGCGTACGACCCGGCGCGCACCGTGATCGAAAAGCGCCCGGCCGGCGGCCTGCCCGCGGTGGCCGAGAAGATCGAGTACTGGACCAGCGAAGGCCAGCAGCGCCTGTACCTGATCGTCACCTTCCTGCCCATGCCCGCCGCCGATGGCCAGGGTTCGGTGGAACGCGCGATCGAATTCTTCATGCCCGTCGGCCAGAGCGGTGAATCGCAGCAGTGGATCACCGCCACCATGCGCATGCTCAGCCTGGCTGCGCGCGGCGGCTTCCTCGACCGCGCCCTGTCCGACATGCAGAAAGTCAGCTGGGACCGCGGCCCGGTGCGCCTGGGCACGTACGAAAAGGCCGACGGCACGCACGTGCCGCGCTGGCACGACAGCGAGGTCGCGGCCATCGGCTACGCCATCGAAAACCTGATCGCCAACCGCCAGCAACTGGCCCAGGCCTCGCTGTTCGACGTGGACGAGTTGCCGGCCGCCGAACCCGTTGCCGTGCCCAGCAGCACGATGGCGCCGGGCGTCATGGCCGGCAAGAAATGCCCCGAATGCGGCGCGCACGCCATGATCCGCAAGGACGGTTGCGACTACTGCACGCAGTGCGGCTTTGTGGGCAGCTGCGGCTGACCGGACACACGGTCCGAAGGAAAAGGCGCCTTCGGGCGCCTTTTCTTTTTGATCGCGCCGAAGTGCGAGCCGCTTCAACCCACGCCGTAGTTCGGCACCGCGCTCAGTTCGTCAAACAGATCGCTGTAGATTTTATAGCGGTTGGCGCTGATGGTTGTAGGGCTGCAGGCCGATTCTTCATAAAATCTGGGCGTCTGCGCCGTACCCGCCACCGCCGCCCGCACGCCGCAGCCGGGCTCGTGCAAGTGCGTGCAGTTGTAGAACTTGCAGTCGGCCACGTGCGGCTTCAGGTCCGGCATGTACGCGGCCAGCTGCGCCGGGTCGATGTGGCGCAGGCCGAATTCCTGAAAGCCGGGCGAGTCGATCAGCGCGCCGGTGCGCGCGGCGTCCAGCCAGTACCAGGTCGTCGTGGTGGTGGTGTGCTTGCCGGAGTTGAGCGCTTGCGAGATCTCGCCCGTCAGTGCACTGGCGCCGGGCACGGCGCGGTTGATCAGCGTGCTTTTGCCCGCGCCGGACGGGCCCAGGATCAGCGTGGTGTGGCCTTGCAGGCGCGCGATCACGTCGTCCAGCAAACAGCCTTCGGGCACCTGGCCGTCCTTGGGCTTGGCGGCCATCGGGAGCACGCTGTAGCCCATGGCGCGGTAGGGCGCCAGGCGCTGCCAGGCGCGCGCAAACAGCTCGGTCAAATCGGCCTTGTTCAGCACGATCAGCGGGGTGATGTGCTCGGCCTCGCAGGCGATCAGGGCGCGCGCGAGCTGGTGCTCTGAAAACTCCGGCTCAGCCGCGACCAGGATCAGCACCTGGTCCAGGTTGGCAGCGAAGGACTTGGTGCGGATTTCGTCCTGGCGGTACAGCAGGTTGCGGCGCGGCTCGATCTGCTCGACGGTGCCTTCGTCCTGCGACGGCTGCCAGCGCACGCGGTCGCCAACAACGACGCCGAGCTTTTTGCCGCGCGGGTGGCAGATCACGCGGGCACCCTCCGGCGTTTCGACCACGCAGTGGCGGCCGTGGCTGGCGATGACCAGCCCGGGCAGCAACGCCGCCTGGTCGGCGGCGGCCGCGGCGGCGCGGCCTTTGGAGGTGGCGCGCGCGGGGCGGCTCATGGGATGGCCCTTCGTGCTTCGCACTTCGGGTGCGAGCGCCTTCGGAGCGGCCGAGCGGCGCTCATGCGCCAGCGCCGGCCGGGTCCGGCAGCGCGTTCGGGCCCGGGTCCAGCAGGTCGGTCTGGCGCGCGGCGTCGAAGTCGCGCGGCGTCAGGCCGCCAGCGTCGTGCGTGGTCCAGCGCACGGCGCACAGGCCCCAGCCGACGGTGAGGGTGGGGTGGTGGTTGATCGATTCGGCCAGCGCCGCCACGCGTTGGGCGAAGGCCATGGCGGCGGCGAAGTCGGTGAAGCGCCACGCCTTTTCAATGGCCGCGGCGCTGCCTTCGGCGGCCGCCTGCCAGCCGGGGGCATGGGCCAAGAATGCTTGCAAATCCATAGCTGCCTGCGCAGGTGGTTCTAGGGCTGAAGTCTGATTTTTCTTGAAATCGCTCATGTCGGCAGCACCTGCGCGCCCATGCGCGCGATGCGCTCGCTGGCCGGTGGGTGCGAGTAGTAGAAGCGCACGTACAGCGGGTCGGGCGTCAGCGTGCTGGCGTTGTCCTTGTAGAGCTTGACCAGTGCGTTGGACAAATCCTGCGCGTTGGCCTGGCTGGCGGCGTAGGCGTCGGCTTCAAATTCGTGCTTGCGCGACAGCTGCGCCATCAGCGGCGACAGGAAGAAGCTGAACAGCGGCACCACCAGCAAAAACAGCAGCAGCGCCAGCGCGTGGTTGGGCACGGCGCCGCCCAGCGTGGCCGGCAGGTTGGGCGTGACGCCCAACCCGGCGTAAAACCACGGCTGGCCCGACAGCCAGCCCAGCAGCGCGAGGCCGGCCAGGCTGAAGGCGAACAGGCCGGCGATGCGCTTGACGATGTGGCGGTGCTTGAAGTGGCCCAGCTCGTGCGCCAGCACCGCTTCGACCTCGGCCGGGGTCAGCTGGCTGAGCAGCGTGTCGAAGAACACCACGCGCTTGGCCGCGCCAAAGCCGGTGAAGTAGGCGTTGGCGTGGGCGCTGCGGCGGCTGCCGTCCATCACGAACAAGCCCTTGGCCTTGAAGCCACAGCGCGCCATCAGCTGGCCTACGCGTTCGGAGAGCGACTCGTCCTGCAACGGCTGGAAGCGGTTGAATAGGGGCGCGATGACGGTGGGGTAGATCACCAGCATCAGCAGACTGAAGACCATCCACACGGCCCAGGTCCACAGCCACCACGCGTCGCCCGTGGCCTGCATCAGCCACAGCACGCCCGCGGCCAGCGGCACGCCGATGGCGAGGCTGAGCAGCGTGGACTTGAGCAGGTCGCCCAGCCACAGCGACCAGCTCATCTTGTTGAAGCCAAAGCGCTCTTCGATCACGAAGGTCTGGTAGACGGACGCGGGCAAATCGATCAGCCCGTTGATGACGGCAAAGCTGACCAGCAGCGCCAGCGGCTGCAGCAGCGGGCGCGGGCCCAGCCAGTCCAGCAGGGCGCCGTTGAGCCACTCCAGACCGCCCAGCAGCGTCCAGCCCAGCAGCACGGCGGCGGCGACGCCGAGCTCCAGCAGGCCGAAGCGCAGCTTGGCCACGGTGTAGTCGGCCGCGCGCTGGTGCGAAGACAAGGCGATGGTGTCGACAAACTCCGCTGGCACGGCGGCGCGGTGCCGCGCCACTGCGCGGATCTGGCGCGACGCCAGCCAGAACTTGACGGCCAGGTTGGCCAGCAGGACCAGGGCGAACACCAGGCTGGTCACCAAAGCGGGGGAAAACGGCTCGTTCAAGGTAGGAGGCTCCGCAAAAAAGGCGGTCGTCAGGGCAAAACCCGCAGTTTAGGGCGCGCGCGGGCCGTCGCAAGGGACGCGGTGCAGCGCGCACATGGTCTTGGCGTGGACAATCGGGCGCATGAGTGAATCCGATCCAACGCTGACGCCGGCTCCGGCGCTGGCCAAATCCGACGACAACCTGGTCTGGCTGGACTGCGAAATGACAGGCCTGGACCCCGAGAAGGAACGCATCATCGAGATCGCCGTGATCGTGACCGATCCTTGGCTGAAAACGCGCGTGGAAGGCCCGGTGCTGGCCGTGCACCAGAGCGACGCGCAGCTGGACGCCATGGACGCCTGGAACAAGGGCACGCATGGGCGCAGCGGTCTGATCGACAAGGTCAAGGCCAGCACGCTGACCGAGGCCATGGCCGAGCAGCAGGTGATCGACTTCCTGGCGAAGTACGTGGGCAAGGGCGCCTCGCCGCTGTGCGGCAACACCATCGGGCAGGACCGGCGCTTTCTGGTCAAGTACATGCCGAGGCTGGAGGCGTTCTTTCACTACCGCAGCATCGACGTGAGCACGCTGAAGGAACTGGCGCGCCGCTGGCGACCAGAGGTCGCGGCATCGTTCAAGAAACAGCAGTCGCACACCGCGCTGGCCGATGTGCATGAGTCGATCGACGAACTGGAGCATTACCGGACGCACTTCATCCAGCTTGCTCCTACCACAGAGACTTGAAGGAATATCGCCGCCGAACGGCGCCAGAACTACGCGAGCAGCTATTGAGATTGAAGCGCTCCGCGGCGGCTGTCGAGCGTGCCGAGGAACGAATCGGCCTGGGGCCAGTGCGACATGTCGGAGTCCGAGGGGTCGGCGTGGGCGCCAAAGCGCTGTTCGCGTCCGCGGTCCAGCGCTTGGTGCAGGTGGCTACGCACGACGTCCAAATCGGCCGGCTGCGTGCGGTGCGCCAGCATCATCGCTTCGCCGGCGCCAAGGAACTCGCTGCGCAGCGACTCCGCCTTGGGCAGTGCGTCGGAAGACAGGACCCAGTAGCCAATGCCGCATTGACCCAGCAGCGTGTGCTTGAGGTGCTTGTTCCCGCGCGACAGGCCGCGCGGGCCGCTCAGGTCGACACAGCCGATCACCTGGCCGTCGTTGGCGCAGATGGTGAAGCTGCAGTAGGCGGTGCTCAGCATTTCGAACCATTCGTGCCCCTGCTCGGGGTCGCGCGGCAGCGTGAAACGGGTGAGCGGCAGCTTGGGGACGACCTGGTGGTCGGGGAAGGTCACGCGCAACCAGTGCCAGACCCGGCGTTCTGCGCTGTTGGCGAGGGGTCGCGGATTCAGCGGCCACTGCTTGGGCATCCGGCGTGGTTTTTCAGCCGGGCGCTCGCGGGCGACCCGGCTACGCTCCGAGAAGTAAAGCGCAAGCCCGAGCAAACCGGCCAGCAAGCCGATCATGCCCAGCACAACGATCGTCACACCCCCCGAACCGGTCAGCGCGTTCACCTGAGACTCCCCTCTACCTATGGTGGTATTTATCGGTAATAGTAACGGATTCATGTGAAGATTAAACTTTTCTATACATCTCGACCGAGCCGTAAAGGCCGATTCCAAGCCAATTCGCTACTAATTCACGCCAGACAAACGGTTCCCGGTTTGGTAACGATATTCACATGGGCCAAACGGATCTCCGACTATGCGGCTTGACCAGATGCTGTTTTCCCAGGGCTTTGGCACACGGCGCCTGTGCGCTGGTCTGATCGAGCAAGGGCTGGTCACGGTCGGCGGACAGGTGTGCGATGCGCCGGACGCCGATGTCGATACCCGTGCGGATACCTTGCGGTACGCCGTGAAGGGCGTGGATTGGGCCTACCACGAGCGTGCCTACCTCATGGTGCACAAGCCGTCGGGCTACGAGTGTTCGCACCGCCCAGGAGCTTGGCCCAGCGTCTACACCTTGCTGCCTGCGCCGCTGCGCCAGCGGCCGCCGCACACCAAGTCGTCCGCCAAGATCGTTGGGGTGCAGGCCGTCGGCCGGCTCGATCAGGACACCACCGGCCTGTTGCTGCTGTCGGACGACGGGGCCTTCATCCATCGCATGAATTCGCCCAGGCATCATGTGCCGAAGGTGTACGAAGTGACTACCCGCCATTCCCTGGACGCGCGCCAGATCGAGCGCCTGACCGGTGGTGTGGTGCTGGACGACGACCCCAAGCCGGTGGCTGCCGCTGCCGCGGTGGCGGTGGGCGACAACCATCTGCGCCTGACCCTGACCGAAGGCAAGTACCACCAGGTCAAGCGCATGGTGGCCGCAGTCGGCAATCGGGTGGAAGCGCTGCACCGGTCGCGAATCGGTGGGCTGGCTCTTCCGGCAGACCTGGCACCGGGCCAATGGCGTTGGCTGAGCTCGCAGGACCTAGCTGCGTTGCGGGGCTGATGCCGTGCCGCGGCTGATCTGAAAGAAGGGCCGCTCAACAGCACGAGCATCACCTTGGCGGCGAGCGGACGCCGCGGTCACCGCCAGGTCACACGAATTTCCTACATTGGTCGCCAACAGGATACTCAGGAGTGGCGAAATGATTCTGGCCAAAACCGAGCGTGGGCGGGCCTTGCTGGCCGAGCGGCGCGCGCTGAGTCCGCGCGAACGACAATTGCTGGTGCTGGCCGATGGTCGGCGCAGCACGGCGGAACTGGAGCGCTGGCTGGGTTTTGCGGTGGAGCCGGTGATGCAGCGACTGGTCACCGAAGGCTACCTCGAGCGCGTGCGCCTCGGGCCGGGGGCGCTGCCGATCGCCGAGTTGCCACCCGCCGCACCGCTAGCCGTACCGCAACCCGTTGCCGAGCCAGCTTCGCCCGTCGTGCCCCTGCGCGACCTGGCGCCCGCAGGTGCAGCGCGCGGCGGCTCGCGCCGCTCATTGGCCGCCAGCAAGATGTATGTGGTCAGCCTGATGCAGATGCTGCGCGACGCCGATGCGGCATCGCTCGCGGTGTCGCTGCACTGCGCCGAAGCCGCCGAGGATCTGGTCGATGCCCTGGTCGCCGCGCTGGTGTTCGTTCATCGGCGCAGCGGCGCGGACTACGCTGCCAGGGTTGCCAGCAGGTTGATGGAGGTGATGCCGATGGCGCACCTGCCTCAGTTGTGCGATGCGCTGGAGGCCACGGGCGCAGCGGTATTCCAGGAGGTCTCCGCGGTACAGCGCGAAACCTCTGGCCGAACGCCTGCGCCGATGGGCGTGCATGGGGAGCAAGCAGTGGCGACGGGCAAGCCCCCGCGGCAGACTGCGGTGGCCTGAGCGGCCTTGACCGTGCGGCGAACTCGCCGCCACGCCGGATAGGGTGAGTGCACAAAAAAAGGCCGCTGAATGCGGCCGTTTTTCCTGTTTCAAGCTTGGAGGCGGCGGCGTGGTGTTACCGCCCTTTTGGGTTATTCGCCAGCGCTGGTCTGGTTGGCGCCCTGTGCGTTCGGGGCTTGCGCTGTGGCAGAGCGGTCCTGGCTGTTGGCCTGCGTGGCCACGGTCGAGCCGTCCAACGCACCCGATGCCGGGGTCTGAGCGATCGCTTCCTGGCGAACGGCTTCGCGGGTGGTTGTGGACGCCGACTTGGCTTCGTTCAGGAACAGCGGACCTTCGCCGCTGGCAGGCATTTGGGCCATGGCGTTGCCCGCGAACAGCGCGGACAGGGCAGCAGCAGCGGCGAGGGAGGCAAAACGTGTGGTCATGGTCATTCCTTTCATTCGGTGGTTGGCCAGCCGGTGGCTGGCTTCAGGTGACGTGGCTTTGTCGACAGCCGAGTCGTGATGGCTGTGGACTGCCCCGTCTCCATAGGCTCTACTTTGGCCCATCCGCCGCAAAAGAAACAGGACCGAGTATGCAATGGACTATTTCCAAATTGGAAATAATCATTGGGAACTAATCGAGATTGCGTCATTTTGCTCTACATGGATGCCGGGAATGCCGTCCGAAACGCGGCGTCCATGACGGGCGGTCAGAACGGGCTGGCCCCGGCACGTCGCCCCCACTGGCCGGACAAGTTCCGGTCAGAGCCGACGATCCAGCGGCGCTGAGCGGACAGGAAAGCAAAACGGCCGCATCAGCGGCCGCCTCATGTTTTTCCGAAAAGTGCGTCTCGGCAGCGCCGTGGCGCCGCCCAGCCTTCATCACTCGCCAGCAGCTTGCGTGGGCGCGCTGCGGTACTGCTGAGCGACGGTGCTGCCATCGAATGCGCCCGACGCAGGACGGTGCGCAATGGCTTCCTGACGCACGGCTTCGCGGCTCACGCCGGCTGTGCTTTGAGCCACTGTGGAGCCATCGAACACGCCCGATGCAGGACGCTGGGCCACAGCTTCGTTCTGCACGGCGCTGCGGCTGACCGTCGACACGGCTTGCGTCTCGTTCAGGAACAGAGGGCCTTCGCCGCTGGCGGGCACTTGGGCCATGGCGTTGCCGGCGAACAGAGCGGACAGGGCAGCAGCGGCGGCGATGGAAGCGAACTTGGTCATGGTGAATATCCTCGATTAACTGGTCTTCAAAGTGCCAGCAGACTTTGCTGGCGGTGTTTGTGGCCGTGGCGCTAAACGAAGCCTTTTTGAGGGGCTTGGCCTTGCGCTGCTGCCATGACCTGTACTTTGCGCCTGGGGGCGGGTTTGAAAAAGGACCTGGGAGGCAAGTCACTGTTTCGGCCTTGGAAACAATGGGCGCGGGAGGGTTCGCCGCATCGGCATGCCAGCGTTCTGAGGTCGCCCACCCAAGAAATTCAAGAGAAATCTGCCGCTAGCCCTACAGCCATCAGCGCAGCTAGCTATGTAAAACGTAGTAAAGAGCAGGCGACCAGCTGCTTCTTAAATCGACTCAGCTATTTCGCACGGTGCCGCGCCGATCCGCGCTCAGTCCAGCACCGCCACGCCCTTGAGCTGGGCGAACAGCGATTGCCCGGGTTTCAGTTGCAGCGCGTCGGCCGACTTGCGCGTGACGCGCGCCAGCAGGGTGCTGCCGCCCACATCCAGCGCCACCAGTGTCTGCGCCGGGCCGTCGTCGCCGATCGACCGCACCGTGGCGGGCAGCACGTTCAGGATGCTGGTGTCGTGCGCCGCGGCCAGCGTCAGGCTGACGTCGCGCGCCTGCACGCGCAGGCGCACCCGCTGGCCCAGCGCGCGCTCCGGTGTGCCGGGCGCCTGCAGGCACTGCAGCACACCGCCGGCAAAGTGCACGTGCATCAAGCGGTAGGTAGCGTCAAACGCCTCCAGCCGCCCGTCGATCAGCGCGCTGGCGGCGTCGCCCTGCGTCAGCGACAGGTCCATGCGCGTCATCAACTCGGCTGTGGGGCCGTGGGACACGGCGCGGCCGGCGTCCACCAGCAGCACGTCATCGGCCAGGCGCGCGACCTCGTCCAGCGAATGCGTGACGTAGCACACGGGGATGTCCAGCTCGCGCTGCAGGCGCTCGAAATACGGGAGCAGCTCGGCCTTGCGCGGCGCGTCCAGCGCGGCCAGGGGTTCGTCCATCAGCAGCAGGCGCGGGCTGGTGGCCAGGGCGCGCGCGATGGCCACGCGCTGGCGCTCGCCGCCCGACAGGCCGGCCGGGCTGCGCCCCAGCAGCGCGGCGATGCCCAGCAGGTCGATGGCCTGCTCCAGCGACACGCGGCGCTCGGCCGGCGGCACGCGGCGGCGGCCAAAGTCCAGGTTGCGCTGCACGCTCAGGTGCTCGAACAGGCTGGCCTCCTGAAACACCACGCCCAGCGGCCGGCGGTGCGTGGGGCGCCACACGCGCTGTGCGTCGTCCTGCCAGACGTCGCCGTTGACCACCACGCGCCCCGGCTGCGGGCGCACCAGACCGGCGACCGCGCGCAGCAGCGTGGTCTTGCCGCAGCCGGACGCGCCGAAGATGGCGGTGATGCCGCGCCCGGCCAGTGTCACGTCCACATCGAGCGCGAAGTCCGTGCCGCGCTCGACCCGCGCACGCACGGCGACGCCGGGCGCGCTCGAAGCCGGAGAATCTGATTCAAATTGGCCTGCAGCGCTGGATACATCTGCGCTGGCAGCTACGAAAGTCATAGTATTCCCGCCGCTTCAGTTGGCCGCAACACGCCGGCTCTGGATCAGGTGCAAGAGCAGCAGAACCACGAACGAGAACACCAGCATGCCGCCGGCCAGCCAGTGCGCCTGCGTGTATTCCAGCGCTTCGACATGGTCGTAGATCTGCACGGCGATGGTACGCGTCTGCCCGGGGATGTTGCCGCCGATCATCAGCACCACGCCAAACTCGCCCAGCGTGTGGGCGAAGCCCATCACCGCGCCGGTCAGGTAACCGGGGCGCGCCAGCGGCACGGCAACGTGCCAGAAGGCGTCGAGCGGGCCGGCGCGCAGGGTGGCCGCGGCTTCCAGCGGGCGCTCGCCCATCAGCTCGAACGCGCCCACCAGCGGCTGCACCACAAAGGGCAGCGAATACAGCAGCGAGCCGAGCAGCAAACCCCAGTAAGTGAAAGCCAGCGTGGTGCCGCCCAGCGCCTGCGTCAGCTGGCCCAGCGGCCCGTTCGGCCCCATGCCCACCAGCAGGTAAAACCCCAGCACCGACGGCGGCAGCACCAGCGGCAGCGCCACCAGGGCGCGCACCGGCACGCGCAGCCAGCCCAGGCGCCCACCCTGGCCGCGCGCCAGCCACCAGGCGAGCGGCGTGCCCAGCACCAGCAGGATCAGCGTGGTGCTGAGCGCCAGCTCGATCGACAGGCGCACGGCGGCGAGGGCAGCGGAATCCAGCATCAGGAATCGGACAGGGCGGGGCGTGCAGTGAGTACGGGGCCGCTTTCGGCCCCGGGTTGCTCATCGAATGGTAGCTGGCTGCGCATACCCAGCAAAGGCTGGCGGCGCCAAAGATTCAAAGGTGACGCGCCGAATGCGCGCCTGCTCACTTGACGGCGTAGCCGTAGGTGCGGATGAATTCCTTGGTCTTGGGCGTCTTCATCAGGTCCATCCAGGCCTTGGCCGCGGGATTGCCGGCCGCGCGCTTGAGCGTGACCGCGTCCTGCACGATGGGTGCGTGCAACCGCTCGGGCACGATCCACATCGAGCCGCCCTTGAGTTGGCCGTTGTACAGCACCTGCGACAGCGCGACAAAGCCAACCTCGGCGTTGCCCGTGGCGATGAAGTTGTAGGTCTGGCCAATGCTTTCGCCGGTGACCAGCTTGGGCTGCAGCGTCGCCATCAGGCCCAGTTTTTCCATGGCCTCCATCGCAGCCGCGCCGTAGGGCGCGTTCTTGGGGTTGGCAACGGCCAGCTTGTTGAACTGGTTGGCTTTCAGCACTTCGCCCTTGTCGTCGACATAACCAGGCTTGGCCGACCACAGCACCAGCTGGCCAGTGGCGTAGGTGAAGCGCGAGCCGGGCACGGTGTCGCCTTCTTTTTCCAGGCGGGCGGGCCGCTCGTCGTCGGCGGCCATCAGCACGTCAAACGGCGCACCGTTCTTGATCTGGGAGTAAAACGCCCCGGTGGCGCCAAACGACAGCTTGGCCGTGTGGCCGGTGGTCTTTTCCAGGATCGCTGCCAGGGCCTTGGCCGGTTCGGTGAAGTTGGCGGCGACGGCAACGTTCACCGTTTCGGCGTGCAGCGTGAACGAGGCGGCGCAAGCGGCGAAAAGGGCGATCAGGCGGCGCAGGGAGCGGGACATGGGCAGATCCTTGGGACGGTCGGTCGCAGCGCTGCTGAAGCGATGCGCTATTCATAAACGGAATAGCGAGTGTAGCAGCCGCCCGTCGCATGGGGCGCGCGAGCGGCTGCGCCAGAATCCCCCCATGGTTCGACGCGCGCTTTCCCCCCAGAACATGGGCTATGCCCAGGCCGACAAACGCCTGCAGATCCTGCAACTGGTGGGCGAGCAGGGCTCCATCTCGCAGGCCGCGCGCACGGCCGGCATCAGCTACAAGGCGGCCTGGCAGGCCATCCACACGCTGACCAACCTGGCCGGCATGCCGCTGGTGGACAGCGCGGTGGGTGGCAGCGGTGGCGGCGGTGCGCGCCTGACGCCCGCCGGCGTGCGCCTGCTGGAAGCCGCGCATCAGATGGACGTGGCGCGCCGCGGCGTGCTGGAGCGCATCAACGCGCCCTCGGCCGCCGCGCTGGCCGGTCCGCGCACCAGCATGCGCAACCACCTGCCCTGCCGCGTGGCGCGGCTGGAAAGCGATGGCGCGCGCGACCCCATGGTGCGCGTCGTGCTGGCCCTGGCCGATGGGGGCGAGTTGGCGTCGCTGATCACCCGCGAAAGTGCCGAGCTGCTGGCGCTGGCACCCGGCTTGCCGGTGCTGGCGTTGTGCAAGGCGACGGCGGTGCGCGTGGCGTCGCTGACCGATGTGGCGGCGCGCGCGCGCGGCGCCACCGTGCCGGTCAACCGGCTGGCTGGCAAGGTGGCGCGCCTGTCGCGCGGCGTGCAGCGCGATGAGGCGGTGGTGACGCTGGCGGGCGGCCTGCAATTGGTCGGCTTTGCTGCGCGACCCAACCGATTGCGCAGCGGCAGTCGCGCGGTGGCCGAGCTGGACGAAAGCGCGGTGGTGGTGGCGTTGACCGCCTGAGTCGGGTCGTTTTAAGGAAAATCGGCCTCCGGCTCTAGAACCATCTGCGCAGCCAGCTACGGTTTATGTAGCGTTCAGCGCGCCGTCCAGCGTCGGCCACAGCAAGGGGAACAGCGCGTCCTGCATCGGCACGCCGGCCGGGAGGCGATCGGCCAGGCCGGGGAACGGCGGTGAGGTGACCCAGCTGCGCGGCGCGTGTGTGATGTCGTCGCCCAGCATGCGCACGGAAAACACGCGGCGCCGCGCACCGCCCGCCACGCCGCCCGCGGCGTGCAGGCTGAGCATGTGAAAGGCGATGACGTCGCCCGGCGCCACCGCCCAGCCGACGATGGGGAAGGCGTTGCGGTCCGCCTCGATGTCGGGCAGGTCGGCCAGGCTGCCTTCGGGAAACCATTTGGCCTGGTGGTCCATGAAGGTGCGCGGCATCAGCCACGGGCCGCGGTGCGAACCGGCGACGAATTCCAGCGTGGACGGGCGCGCCACCGGGTCGACCGGGATCCAGAAACTGACGTTCTGCTGCCCGTCGATGTTGTAGTAGGGCTGGTCCTGGTGCCAGGGCGTCTTCTGGCGCGTGCCCGGCTCCTTGGTCAGCATGTGGTCGTGGTACAGGCGCACCTGCTGGCTGCCCATCAGGCGGGCCGCGGCCGCGGCAAGGGGCGACTGGGTGATGACGTCGCGGTAGGCCGCGTTGTCCTGCCAGTTGCAGAAGTCCTCAATGAAAAAGCCCGGGTCGTCCGGCCGGCTGGCGACCTTGGCGCGCGGGCTGGGCGTGGCGATGTTGGCATCGATGCCGGCGCGCAGCAGGGCGACTTCGTCGGCGTTCAGCAGCTGGCGCAGGCACACGGCGCCATCGCGGGCGAAGGCTGCGGCCAATTCAGGGGTGACGACGCGCTCGGCGCGGGCGTTCAGGTCGGGCGGGCTCATGCGCCCCATTGTGCGTCGGCGGCGGGCGGAACCGCGGCGGCCGACAGGGTTTCAAACTCGGTGGTTTCCCCCGCAAAGCCATCGGCACGCAGGCGAGCGCGCAGACGCACGGTTGCGCCCAATGCGGGCAATTCCGACACCGGAAACAGCTGCCCGGCCACGCGCACCCAGGACCCGCGTTCGATTCGGTTGCGGGGTCCGCGCCAGGTCGCGCGCAGGGTTTCGGTGACCGGGCCTTGCGCGGCCACCCAGCCGACCCAGTGCTGCGGCCCGTCGGCCATGTGTGCCAGGATGTACAGCGCCACTATCGGCAGCAGCCACAGCGCCAGCCAGGGCGACATGCCACGTGGCAGGCCCAACAGCAGCCCGACGCCGCCCACGCCCAGGGCCAGGAACAAGCCGGTGCGGTGCGCACGGCGCGTCAGCAGGCGCTGTTCGGCCGCGTTCAGGCCCGCCTCGTGGTGCAAGGTGGCGGTGTCGTCCCAGTCGGGGTAGCGCACGCCCAGCAGGCGCTCGCCCCGGCTGGTCCGCTGCACGGTGACGGCGGTGCCGCCCACGCCGGCCACCGTTTCGATGCGCAGGCGCCCGACCACGAAGCCCGAGCCCAGGGGCAAGGCCGGGTAGGCGCGCCAGCCCTCGCCGCCTACCGTGTAGGTCAGGGCGTTGCCGCTGGCGGCCAAACCGTCCGCGTCGCCCCGGATGATCTGTTTGCGCGGCGCGGCAACGTCGCCACGCACGCCGCGGTTGACGTGGCGCAGCCAGAAGAAAAAGCCGTTCAGTCCCAGCCAGGCCGTGAGCAACGGCAGCACCAGCTCGCGGCGAAAGCCGTCCGGGTTGGGCGCGGCGACGACCAACAGCGCGCCAATCCACGCCAGCGCCACCGCGTTCGCCAGCAGCCAGAATCCCCAGCGCTGGCCTGCCAGCAAGCTCGGCGCCACCAACTTCAGGTGGGCCAGTTCGTCGGCGCTGAGGGGGGCGTCTTCTACAAGCAAATCGGTCTGTGGTCCTAAGAGATCATGCGCGGGCAGCTATGAAAAGCGCAGCGGTCTTGATGCCGACGTAGGTCATCAGCAAGGACCCCGCCAGGTGCGCGGTCGCCGTCATCAGCGCCTGCACCCAGCGCTCCAGCATCAGCATGTCGACCACTTCCATGCTGAAGCTGGAAAAGGTGGTCAGTGCGCCCAGGAAGCCGGTGACCAGCAGCAGGCGCCACGTCGGGTCGATGCCGGGGTGCTGCTGGAGCACGCCGATGAACAGGCCAATCAGGTAGCCGCCGATCAGGTTGGCCGCCAGCGTGCCCCAGGGCATCAGCGCGCCGGCATGGTTCAGCCACAGGCCGAGGTGCCAGCGCAGCAGGGCGCCCGCGCAGGCGCCCAGGCAGATGGCGAGGACGGCGGGCATGGCTTAAAAGGCGAGGCGCGGCGGGCGGCGCCGCTCAGAACGGCGGGCCGTCGTCGTCTGCGGCCGTGGTCGCCACCGCGGCGGTGGGCGCTTTGGCGGTGGTCGTGGCCACCTGCGGCGCGTCGGGCGGCGTGGGGAAGGCGGCTGGGTCGGCCTCGCCGCCCAGCGCTTCGATCAGGTCGGTGATCAGGCCGCTCAGCTCGCCGGTGGCCAGGGCCACGTCGGCGTCAAATCGGTCGTCGTCTTTGCTGGTGGCGCCTTCCTCGAACACGCCTTCTTCAAACGTGATCTTCTTGAGCTGCAGCGCCTGCGTCAGCATGAAGCCCACGCGGCCCTGCCAGCCCAGGGCCAGCTTGGTCGGCAGCTTGCCTTCGGCGATGTGCTGGCGCACTTCGTCGGTCACCAGGTCGTGGCGGGTGAACTTGACGACGGCCGGCTCGTCGCCACTGCCTTTGAGTTCGCATTCGCGCTCGACGTGGAAGGCGTCGGGCAGCTCGTCCGCCGATTCCGCCGCCAGCCAAGCCGACATGACGGCCTGTGGCGTCTGCGTGGTCTGCAGCAGGCGCACGCCAAAGCCTTGGCCAGCCACGCGCACCAGGCTGGTGATCAGCTCGTCGGCCTTGCCTTGCGCGCCGGTGTCGAGCACCAGCCAATGCTGTTCGGGGTCGATCCAGGCGGTGACCTGGGCGCGGCGCGGGAAGGCCTGCGGTAGCAGGGCGTTGAGTGCGTCGTCGCGCAAATCGCGCACTTCCTTCTTGCCGGGTTTGCGGCCAGTGGTTTTCTCGATCTCGGCCACGGCCTCGTCCGTGCGGCGGCGCACCGCGTCGCCAGGAACGGACTTGGTCTCGATGACGAAACGCGCGATCCACTGGCCATCAACCACTTCGACCAACGCCCCGTGCGCTTCGCCCCTCGGGGGCACCCAGCCGGTGGCGCGCTGTTGGGTGGCGCTGCACTCGGCAAAGGGTTCGGTGGCCAGCGCTTCTTCCAGCTGCTGCGCGGAGGTCGGCCAGCCCGGCTCCAGGCGGTACAGCATCACATTCTTGAACACGAATCTCTCACTCTCGATCAGCGTCCGCACGGTGGGCGGACCGGACCGGCATCATAGGGGAGCGCGCAGTGTCAGCGCGTTACATGTGTCCCGGCATCCAGGTGGCGATCTGCGGGAAGAACCACAGCAGCAGAACCATGGCGCACATCAGGAAGAAGAAGGGCATGGTCACACGCGCGATGTAGGCGATGTCTTTCTTGGTCATGCCCTGCAGCACGAACAGGTTGAAGCCCACCGGCGGGGTGATCTGCGCCATCTCGACCACGATGACCACGAAGATGCCGAACCAGATCAGATCCAATCCGGCGGCCTGAACGGTGGGCAGGATCACGCCCATGGTCAGCACCACCATGGAAATGCCGTCAAGGAAGCAGCCGAGCACGATGTAAAACACGGCCAGCGCAATGACCAGCATGAAGGGCGAGAGGCCCAGGCTGCCGATGTACTCGGCCAGGTGGCGCGGCAGGCCGATGTAGCCCATTGCAAGCGTCAGGAAGGCGGCGCCCGCCAGGATCAGCGCGATCATGCAGTACAGGCGCGTGGCGCCCAGCAGCGATGTCTTGAAGGTTTCCCAAGATAAGCTGCCTTGCACCAGCGACAGCAGCAGCGAGCCGACCACGCCCACGGCGGCGGCTTCGGTCGCCGTGGCCACGCCGGAGTAGATGGAGCCGAGCACTGCGGCAATCAGGATCACCACGGGAATCAGGTGGCGCGATTCGTGCAGCTTTTCGGCAAAGCTCAGCGTGCGGTCGGGGCGCGGCACCTTGCCCGGATTCATGAGGGCCCAGACCATGAGGTAGCCCGAGAAGAGCAGCGCCAGCAGGATGCCGGGCAGAACGCCCGCGATGAACAGCTTGGCGATGGAGACATCGGCGGCTACACCGTAGACGATCATGATGATCGATGGCGGGATCAGCAGGCCCAGCGTGCCAGCCCCCGCCAGCGACCCGATGGTGATGCCTTCGGGGTAGCCGCGCTTGGCGAGTTCCGGCAGCGACATCTTGCCGATGGTCGCGCAGGTCGCAGCCGACGAGCCCGACACCGCCGCAAAGATCGCGCAGCCGATCACGTTGGTGTGCAGCAGCCGGCCGGGCAGCCAGGTGACCCAGGGCGCCAGGCCGCGGAACATGCTTTCGCTGAGTTTGGTGCGAAAGAGTATTTCGCCCATCCACACGAACAAGGGCAGGGCGGTGAGCGTCCAACTGGAGGCCGATCCCCAGATGGTCACCGCCATGGCGTCGCCCGCGGGGCGAGCCGAAAAAAGCTGCATGCCGATCCAGGCGACGCCTGTGAGCGTGAGGCCGATCCAGACCCCGCTGCCGAGCAGCAGGAACAGCGAGGCGATCAGCAGGCCGGTGATGGCGAAGTCACTCATTGTGCAGCGCCTCCTCGGCGTGATCGTCGTGCACGCGGCGCCCGCGCAGCTCCTGCACCCATTCGTCGACAAAGGCGACGAACAGCAGCACGGTGCCAATCGCCATGCTCAGCTGTGGAATCCACAGCGGCGTGGCGTCGTTGGACGTGGACACGTCGTTGAATTCGTGCGAAACCAGCACCAGCCGGCACGCGTAGAAAGCAAACAGGCCGGCCAGCAGCACCGCCGCCGTCAAGGCCCACATTTCCATCGCGCGGCGCGGGCCACCTTGCAGGCGCCCGATGAGCAAGGTGACGCGGATGTGTTCACCCTTCTTCAGGGTGTGTGCCAGGGCCAGAAAGCCGGCCGCGGCCATGCTGTAGCCCGCGTAGGCGTCGGTCCCTGGCAGATGAAAGTGCAGCAGGCGCCCGAGGATCGAGGTCAGCACCATGACCAGCACGCCGATCATGGACAGTGCTGCGAGCCAGGCGGCGGCATCGTAGAGAAAATCAAGGAATCGGCGCATGCGCTGGGCCAGTGAGATCAAACGGTAGAAACGTCGACGCCCTCGCCGGCTGGCCGGGAGGGCGTCGCGCGGGACATGGTGCGTTTACTTGGCCGCGCGGTAGGCGTCGACCACGGCCTTGCCCTCAGGGCCGGCCTTGTCGATCCATTCCTTCAGCATGGTCTCGCCGACCTTCTGCATGTCGCCTTTCAGTTGGGCCGACGGCGGGTACACGGTCATGCCGTTCTTCTTGAGCAGGTCGAGGTACTCGCCGGTTTTCTTCTCGCTGGTGGCCCAGCCGCGCTTTTCGGCTTCGGCCGATGCCTTCAGCAGGCCGTCGCGCGTGGCCTGGTCGAGCGCGTCGAAGGCCTTCTTGTTGGCAACGATCGCGTTCTTGGGCAGCCATGCTTGGGTGTCGGCGAAGAACTTCAGGTGCTCGTAGGTCTTGGTGTCGTAGCCGGTGGAGCCCGAGCTCATGTAGCTTTCGACCACGCCGGTGGCCATGGCCTGCGACAGCTCGGCTTGCTGCACGGTCACCGGCTGGGCGCCCACCAGTTCACCTATGCGCGCCGTGGCCGGGCTGTAGGCGCGCCACTTGATGCCTTTCATGTCGGCGGCGCTGGCCACCTGTTTCTTGCTGAAGATGCCCTGCGGCGGCCACGCCACGGCGTACAGCAGCACCATGCCCTGCTCGGCCAGCTTCTTCTGCACGGCGGGTTTGCTGGCCTGGTACAGCTTCATCGACTGGTCGTAGCTGGTGGCCAGGAACGGAATGCCATCCAGCCCCCACACCGGCCATTCGTTCTGGAAGTTGACCATCAGGAATTCGCCGGCCTGCGCCTGCCCGCCCTGCACGGCGCGCTTGATCTCGGGTGCCTTGAACAGCGAGGCGTTGTCGTGGATCTGGATCTTGAGCTTGCCGCCGGTGGCCGCGTCCACGTCCTTGACGAACTGGGCCAGGTTTTCAGTGTGGAAGTTGTTGGCGGGGTAGGCCGTGGGCAGGTCCCACTTGGTCTGCGCGCCGGCGGTGGTCGCCAGGCCGCCGAGCAGCAGGCCGGACAGGGTGGCGACGGTGCGTCGGGTCAACTTCATGTGCACTCCTTCAGGGGGTTCGTGGATCGCTTGAGCATCGCGGCGCGGGCATCGAGCGTAAAGGGTGAAAACGCGCATGCCGACAACGCAGCGGACTTGAAGTCTAGAAAGGGCTTCGCTAAAGTGTCAACAAAATCTCAACAAATTACCTCGTATTTCGGGAATACCCTGATGCCGGATACACCCCTCGCTTCCGCCACCGCCGGTGTCTCACCGGGCATCGTGTCGTCATCGCACCTGGTCTCACCGCGCAGCGTGGAGGCATCGGAGTTCGAGTTCGGCATGATCGTCGCGTGGAACGCCTTCAGCCGCTGGATGGTGCGCTGCATGGCCGCCGCGGGCGTGCCCGACCTGACGGTGACCGACGTGCTGGTGTTGCACCACGTCAACCACCGCGCGCGCAACAAGAAGCTGGCCGACATCTGCTTCGTGCTGAACTACGAGGACACGCACGTTGTGGCCTATGCCCTCAAGAAGCTGGTGGCCGCGGGGCTGCTGCGCAGCGACAAGCAGGGCAAGGACGTGTTCTACCTGCCCACCGAGGCGGGCGAAGCCGCGGTGGCGCGCTACCGCGCCGTGCGCGAAGCCTGCCTGATGGACAGCGTGGACGCCCAGCTCAACCCGCAGCTGGGCGAGCTGGCGCGCCTGCTTCGGACCATGTCCGGCCTGTACGACCAGGCGGCGCGCGCCGCCTCTTCACTATAAATTCAGTAGCTGCTTGCGCAGGTGGTTGTACGGCGCAAGGCCAATATCATTCAAATCTACCGGAACACCATGACGCACGCATCCCCTACCCATCCGCACCCCCGCTGGCAGTTCTGGATCGACCGCGGCGGCACGTTCACCGACATCGTGGCCAAGAAGCCCGACGGCAGCATCGTCACGCACAAGCTGCTGTCGGAAAACCCCGAGCAGTACAAGGACGCGGCCGTGGCGGGCATCCGCCATTTGCTGGGTCTGACGCACGGCGAGCCGGTCACACCCGATCTGGTGGAATGCGTGAAGATGGGCACCACGGTGGCGACCAACGCGCTGCTCGAGCGCAAGGGCGAGCCGACGCTGCTGGTCACCACGCAGGGCTTTCGCGACGGCCTGCGCATCGCCTACCAGAACCGGCCTCGCCTGTTTGACCGGCACATCGTGCTGCCCGAGCTGCTCTACAGCGCCGTGGTCGAGGCCGACGAGCGCATGGACGCGCAGGGCAACGTGGTCACTGCGCTCGATACGGAAAAGCTGCGGGCCGACCTGGTCGCGCAGTACAAGAAGGGCCTGCGCAGCGTGGCCATCGTCTTCATGCACGGTTACCGCTACGTCGAGCACGAGAAGGCGGCGGCCGAACTGGCGCGCCAGATCGGCTTCACACAGATCAGCACCAGCCACCAGACCAGCCCGATGATGAAGTTCGTCAGCCGCGGCGACACGACGGTGGTGGACGCCTACCTGTCGCCCATCCTGCGCCGCTACGTGGACCAGGTCGCGGCCGAGATGCCGGGTGTCAAGCTGTTCTTCATGCAGTCGTCGGGCGGCCTGACCGATGCGCATGCCTTCCAGGGCAAGGACGCGATCCTGTCCGGGCCGGCCGGCGGCATCGTCGGCATGGCGCGCACGGCCGAGATTGCCGGGCAGCCCAAGGTGATCGGCTTCGACATGGGCGGCACGTCCACCGACGTGAGCCACTACGCCGGTCAATTCGAGCGCGAGTTTGAAACCCAGGTGGCTGGCGTGCGCATGCGCGCACCGATGATGAGCATTCACACGGTGGCGGCGGGCGGTGGGTCGATCCTGCAGTACGACGGCGCGCGCTTTCGCGTGGGGCCGGAGAGCGCAGGCGCCAATCCGGGCCCGGCCAGCTACCGGCGTGGCGGCCCGCTGGCGGTGACGGACGCGAACGTGATGGTCGGCAAGGTGCAGCCCGCGTACTTTCCCAAGGTGTTCGGTCCGCGGGCAGACGAATCGCTGGACGGCGAGGTGGTGCGCACCAAGTTCGCCGAGATCGCGGAGCCGACCGGCCGCCTGCCCGAAGACGTGGCGCACGGCTTCATCCAGATTGCGGTGCAGCAGATGGCCAACGCGATCAAGAAGATCAGCGTGGCGCGCGGCTATGACGTGACGCGCTATACCCTGCAGTGCTTTGGCGGTGCGGGGGGCCAGCACGCGTGCCTGGTGGCCGACGCGCTGGGCGTGTCGCGCGTGCTGGTGCACCCGCTGGCCGGCGTGCTGTCGGCCTACGGCATGGGCCTGGCCGATCAGAACGTGATGCGCGAAACGGCGGTGGAGCTGCCGCTGTCGCCCGAAAACATGCCGGCGCTGCGTGAGCGGCTGGGCGAACTGGCGCTGGCCGCGCAGGCCGAACTGGAGCGCCAGGAGGTCAGCCGTGGCGACATCCGTGTGCTGCGCCGCGTGCACGTGCGCTACGACGGCACCGATTCGGCGCTGATCGTCCCCTTCCCGCACCTGCACGCGGGCCACGTGAGCGACGAGCAGGCAATGCACGAGATCGTCCGTGCGTTCGAGGAGGCGTACCGCCAGCGCTTCGCCTTCCTGATGCAGGGCAAGGCCTTGATCGCAGAAGCCGTTTCGGTGGAAGCCGTCGTGGCCGGTGATGCGCCGACGGAGCGCACCCACGCCCTGCAGGCCGAACGCGACGTGCCCCGCCGCGATACGGTGCGCATGTATTCCGCGGGGCTGGACGGTCAGGCGGCTTGGCACGACGCGGCGCTGATCGTGCGCGAAGACCTTCGGCCGGGCGATGTGATCGACGGGCCTGCCATCATCGCCGAGCAGAACGCCACCACGGTGGTGGAGCCGGGCTGGCGCGCGCGCCTCACGGCGCATGACCACATCCTGCTCGACCGCACGAGCGAGCGCGCCGTGCAGTTCGCCGCCGGAACGACCGTGGACCCGGTGCTGCTGGAGGTGTTCAACAACCTGTTCATGAACATCGCCGAGCAGATGGGCCTGCAACTGCAGAACACGGCGTACTCGGTCAACATCAAGGAGCGGCTGGACTTCAGTTGCGCGCTGTTCGACGCGGAGGGCAACCTGATCGCCAACGCGCCGCACATGCCGGTGCACCTGGGTTCAATGGGCGAGAGCATCAAGACGGTGATCCGTGAGAACGCGGGCCGCATGCAGCCGGGCGATGTCTACGTGCTGAACGACCCCTACCACGGCGGTACGCACCTGCCCGATGTGACGGTGATCACGCCGGTCTATCTGGAAGAGGGTGGCGAGCCGATCTTCTACGTGGGCTCGCGCGGACACCATGCCGACATCGGCGGTATCTCGCCGGGCTCGATGCCGCCCTTCTCGACGCGCATCGAGGAAGAGGGTGTTCAGATCAACAACTTCAAGCTGGTCGATCGCGGCGCGCTGCGCGAACAGGAGATGCTTGCGCTGTTGGCCAGCGGCGAATACCCCAGCCGCAATCCGCAGCAGAACATGGCCGACCTGAAGGCGCAGATAGCGGCCAACGAAAAAGGCGTGCAGGAACTGCGCAAGATGGTCGAGCAGTTCGGCTTGCCCGTGGTGCAGGCCTACATGCGACATGTGCAGGACAACGCCGAAGAGTCGGTGCGCCGCGCCATCACCCAACTGGCCGCACGCATGCAGGGCGGGCAGTTCACACTGCCGCTGGACAACGGCGCCCAGATCCAGGTGGCCGTGACGATCGACGGCGCGGCGCGCACCGCCAAGGTGGATTTCACCGGCACGTCGCCGCAGCAGACCAACAACTTCAATGCGCCGACGGCCGTGTGCATGGCGGCGGTGCTGTACGTCTTCCGGATGCTGGTGGACGACGATATTCCGCTGAACGCGGGCTGTCTGAAGCCGATCGAGGTGGTCATTCCCGAAGGCTCGATGCTGCGACCGAATCCGCCGGCCAGCGTGGTGGCGGGCAACGTCGAAACATCGACCTGCATCACCAACACCATCATTGGCGCGCTGGGCCTCATGGGGGCGAGCCAGTGCACGGTAAACAACTTCACATTCGGCAACGACCGCTATCAGTATTACGAGACGATTTCAGGCGGGTCGGGCGCTGGCGGGGTGTTTGATGCTCAGGGTCGGCTGGTGGACGGTTTCCCCGGTACCAGCGTCGTTCAGACCCACATGACCAACTCGCGCATGACCGATCCCGAGGTGCTGGAGTGGCGGTTCCCGGTCCGGCTGGAAAGCTACGAGATTCGCCATGGCTCGGGTGGCAAAGGGCAGTGGAACGGGGGCGACGGTGGCGTGCGGCGTATGCGTTTCCTGGAGCCCATGACGGCCAGTATCCTGAGCAACGGTCGGGTGCGCGGCGCGTTTGGCATGGCCGGCGGCCAGTCCGGTGAGGTCGGCGTCAACCGTGTTGTCCGAGCCGACGGCAGCGCCGAGGAGCTGGAGCACATTGGCAGCGCAGAAATGCAGGCGGGCGACATTCTCGAGATCCACACGCCGGGTGGCGGCGGTTTCGGCACAGCCTGAAACGGCAGCGAGCGGCCGGAGCCGCTCGCGAAGCACTTTGCAACGTGCGGGGTGCGCGCGCCGCGGTGCAGGAAAAAGTTCTCAGGGTTTGGTTGGCGCAGTGGCTTTGGCGCCTGCCACCGGGGCCACAGGCGCAGCGGTCTTGGCTGCGGCGGGGGCGGGCTGGCTGGGGGCCTTCGCAGCGGGGGCTCCGCTATAGCCAGAGCCGTTGACGGTCAGACCACCCGTGGAAAACTTCGCTGCGTTCTTGCCACCGACACCCTTCACGCGCGCAATGAGGTCAGGCCAGTCCTTGAAAGGGGCTTTCTTGCGCTCGTCCATGATGCGCGTCGACATGGCGGGGCCGATGCCCTTGACGCTATCAAGTTCAGCGGCGGACGCGGTGTTGACATCGACCGCTGCAAACGAGAGCGCGGCGTACGACATGGCCAATGCGGCCAGCAATTTCTTCAGCATGGGTGTCCCTCCTTGGTTGTCGCGACCGACATGGTGCGACCTCTCTGTAACGGCAAGTCACCGCGTCAGGTTGACACCGTGGCTACAGCTCTTCGATTCGACGGGGCGGGAAGCTGTCCCACGCCTGGCATCCAGGGCATTGCCAGAAGTAGCCCTGGGCCTCGAAGCCGCAAGCCGCGCAGCGGTACCGCGCCAGGGGCCTGGCAGCGTCTTCGACCGACCGCTGCACGGCTTCGTGCGCGCCATCGTGCGCAAAACTCTCCTGGCTGAGCCAGCGCGCTGCGGCGATCAGCGAAGGCTCCTGCACCATGTGTCGGACATAGCCTTCGCGGGCCTGCTTCAAGGAAACCCCTGAGGCGACGTCTGCCTGGACCAGAGCGTCCGCGATATCGACCGAGGGATCGACGGCGTACCGGCGCCGCAGGACGCTCCGCGCGCGTTCCAGTTCGCCGAGCTCGTTGCCGATACGGACCAGTTCGCTTGCGACCAGAGGCAGCGCCTGGGGGGCGTGGTCTTCCAATTCCAGCAGGTGAGCGAAGGCGGTGGCGCTGTCGCCTTGCGCCGCCATGGACCCGGCCAACTGGATCCGCGGACGAGCCGCGTCGGGGGCCTGAGCTATCGCGTCACGAAGCAACTGCTGAGCGCGCTGAAAGTCCTTGTGCTTGGCCTGCGCCGTGGCGGCCTGCTCGCACAGGTAATGAGCCAGCCGGTGGGCGAAATCCCCTTGTTGACGCTGCGCCAGGCGTTGTGCGACGGCGGTCGCCTGCGGCCAGTCGCGCCCGCGTTCGTAGAGGGACAGCAAGGTCAGCCAGGCCTGATCCTGGTAGCGGGTGCCGTCCAGCTTGCGCAGCGCTTCCTCTGCCCGGTCCAACAGGCCGGCCTTGAGGAAGTCCAGGGCTAGGGCGTGCTGGGCACGCTCGCGATCGGACAAGGGCAGGTCTGCGCGTGACAGCAGGTGTTCGTGCACGCGTACCGCGCGCTCGTACTCGCCTCGGCGACGAAACAGGTTGCCGAGCGCGAAGTGCAGCTCGGTGGTGTCCGGGTCGCGCTGCACAGCCTCGATAAAGGCATCAATGGCTTGGTCCTGCTGCTCATTCAGCAGATAGTTCAAGCCTTTGAAATAGGCCTTGGGCGCCTGGCGGTTTTCGATGCGCAACTGTCTCAGGTCGAAGCGGGAGGCCAGCCAGCCCAGCGCAAAAACGATCGGGACGCCCAGCAGCAACCAACTGAGATCAAACTCCATGGGGCGGTGGAATCAAGGTGTCGTCCAACGGGGCCATGTTGGAATGGCGTTCAGTACCTGATGGAGGGCGCGCGTTGCGCTTGGCCCACCATCCCGGCAGCATGCCCAGCACACCGACCACCAGGCCGGAAGCGAAGGCCACCAGAACGATCAACATCATGGGCGCGCGCCACTGGTGGCCGAAGAGCAGGTGCACGGTGGCGTCCTGCTGGTTATTCAGGGCAAAGGCGAAAAGGGCAAAAAAAATGGCTGCCTTCAGTATCCACTTCAGCAGCCTTGTGAGCTTGGACATGAATCTTCCACGAGGTTCGGGAAGATTCTAGTTTCTATTGGCGACGCTGCGACCGGCTCATCCTGCATTGCCGGGCAATTCGTGCCCCTCGACCGGCTGGCTGCCCACGGCTTCGCGCAAGGCTTTGCCTGGCTTGAAGTGGGGCACCCTGCGTTCAGGAATCGGCACGCTCTCGCCCGTGCGGGGGTTTCTGCCCATGCGCGGAGGGCGCCGGTTGATCGCGAAACTCCCAAAGCCACGGATCTCGATCCGGTGGCCACGCACCAAGGCGTCCGCCATGGCATCAAGAATGGTCTTGACGGCCGCGTCGGCATCCTTGTGCGTGAGTTGGCCGAAGCGTTCGGCCAGCATTTCCACCAGATCTGATCGTGTCATAGGTCGACACGGCCGGGTAGAACCGACCGTTCACACGCTTACTTCTCGTTGTTGTCGAGCTTGGCACGCAGCAGGGCGCCCAGGCTGGTGGTGCCGGCGGTGCCGGTGTTCTGGCTCAGGTTGGCCATGGCTTCCTGCTGGTCGGCGGCGTCCTTGGCCTTGATCGACAGCTGGATGTTGCGCGACTTGCGGTCGACGTTCACCACCACGGCATTCACCTCATCGCCGACCTTCAGCACCTGGCTGGCGTCCTCGACACGGTCGCGGCTGATTTCCGACGCACGCAGATAGCCCATGATTTCGTTGCCCAGATCAATCTCGGCACCCTTGGCATCGACCGAGTGAACGGTACCGGTGACGGTCTGGCCCTTGTCGTTGACGGTGACGAACGTCGTGAACGGGTCCTGGTCCAGCTGCTTGATGCCCAGGCTGATGCGCTCGCGGTCAACGTCCACGGCCAACACGATGGCCTCAACGTCCTGGCCCTTCTTGTAGTTGCGCACGGCGGCTTCGCCGGGCTCGTTCCAGGACAGGTCGGACAGGTGCACCAGGCCGTCGATGCCGGCAGCCAGACCCACGAACACGCCGAAGTCGGTGATCGACTTGATCGGGCCCTTCACACGGTCGCCGCGCTTGGTGTTCTGGGCAAACTCCTGCCATGGGTTGGCACGCGTCTGCTTCATGCCCAGCGAGATGCGGCGCTTGTCTTCGTCGATCTCGAGCACCATGACTTCGACCTCGTCGCCCAGCGACACGATCTTGGACGGGGCCACGTTCTTGTTGGTCCAGTCCATTTCGGACACGTGGACCAAGCCTTCGATGCCGGGCTCCAGCTCGACGAACGCACCGTAGTCGGCGATGTTCGTGACCTTGCCGAACATGCGCGTCCCTGAGGGGTAGCGGCGCGACACGCCCAGCCATGGGTCGTCGCCCATTTGCTTGAGGCCCAGCGACACGCGGTTTTTCTCGGTGTCGAACTTGAGGATCTTGGCCTGGATTTCCTGGCCGGTCTGCACCACTTCCGACGGGTGGCGCACGCGACGCCATGCCATGTCGGTGATGTGCAGCAGGCCGTCAATACCGCCGAGGTCCACGAACGCACCGTACTCGGTGATGTTCTTGACCACGCCGTTCACGATGGCGCCTTCCTTCAGGGTCTCCATCAGCTTGGCGCGCTCTTCGCCCATCGAGGCTTCGACCACGGCGCGGCGGCTCAGCACCACGTTGTTGCGCTTGCGATCCAGCTTGATGACCTTGAACTCGAGGGTCTTGTTTTCGTAGGGCGTCAGGTCCTTGGTGGGACGCGTGTCGACCAGTGAGCCCGGCAGGAAGGCGCGGATGCCGTTGACCAGCACCGTGAGGCCGCCCTTGACCTTGCCAGCGGTCGTGCCGGTGACGAAGTCGCCCGAATCCAGGGCTTTTTCCAGCGCCAGCCACGAAGCCAGACGCTTGGCGGTGTCGCGGCTCAGGATGGTGTCGCCGTAGCCGTTTTCGATGGAGCCAATGGCCACCGGGACGAACTGGCCGGGTTCGACTTCGAGGCCGCCCTGGTCGTTCTTGAACTCCTCAATTGGGATATAGGCCTCGGACTTGAGGCCAGCGTTGACCACGACGAAATTGTGTTCGACGCGCACCACCTCGGCGGTGATGACTTCACCCGGGCGCATTTCGGTGCGCTGCAGGGATTCCTCGAACAACTGGGCAAAAGATTCAGACATGAAATTTCCTTGTCCGCACACACAGGTTTGCGATGGCGGGATTGCTATCGCTTCTAAAAGACTGCGGTCGGAAGGTGACGGCCACAGGGCCGCGGGTTAAGGGTTGAACAACCGGCTGACCCAATGCACTGGAACGTGCAGGAGGGAGGCCAGACGGAGCGGAAAAAACCAGACGGGATGAAATCCGAGTCTGGCCGTGCTGCGACAGCGCGAGCCTTGAGGGCTCTAGAACGGTTGCCGCGCCTGCCACCAGCCAAGCACCCGGTCAACCGATTCCTCGACCGACAGCTGTGAATTGTCCAGAAGCAGGGCATCTTGCGCTGGTTGGAGTGGCGCGACACTCCGGGACGAATCGCGGGCGTCGCGTGCAGCCAAGTCGGCGCGAAGACTGTCAATATTAGCGGAAATTCCCTTGGAAATCAACTGCTTATGGCGGCGATCGGCGCGTTGGGCGGCGTCGGCGGTCAGGAACACCTTGAGCGGGGCGAAGGGGAAGATCTGCGTGCCCATGTCGCGACCGTCGGCCACCAAGCCCGGCAGGCGGGCAAAGCTGTGCTGCAAATTCAGGAGCGCCTCGCGCACGCTGGGCAATGCGGAAACGCGGGAAGCGTCCATTCCAGCGGCTTCGGACCGGATCTGTTCAGTGACTTCCTCGCCAGCCAGCCATACCCGGTCGGCTCGGAACTGCACCGGCAACTGCCGCGCCAGCGCAGCAATTTCTGCTTCGTTGACGGGCTCGGGCTCCAACTGGGCCTGTCGGGCGGCCAGGCCGGTCAGCCGGTAGAGCGCGCCAGAGTCCAGATAGTGGTACCCCAGCCGGTGCGCTACCGCCGCCGCCAGGGTGCCCTTGCCCGAAGCGGTCGGGCCGTCCACGCACAGCACAGGCACAGGTGTCGAGGGTTCGGCGATGGCGAACAGCGTTTCGAAATAGTCGGGAAAGGTCTTTCCGACGCAGCGCGGATCCTGAATGCGCACCGGCAAGCGGGCCGGATTGAACGCGGCAAGCGAGCCGCACATGGCCATGCGGTGGTCGTCGTAGGTGTGCAGCGAGGCGGCGCGCCAGCCTGTGGTCGAATCAGGCGGGGTGACGCGGATGAAGTCCGTGCCTTCTTCGACTTGGGCGCCCAGCTTGCGCAACTCGGTCGCCATGGCGGCGATGCGGTCGGTTTCCTTGACGCGCCAGGAAGCGATGTTGCGCAGCGTGCTGGGGCCGTCGGCGTAGAGCGCCATGGCGGCCAGCGTCATGGCCGCGTCGGGGATGTGGTTGCAGTCCAGGTCAATGGCCTTCAGTGGCCACGCGCCGCGGCGTACCTGCAGCCAGTTGGGCCCGCTGTCGATCTCCGCGCCCATGGCGCGGGCGGCGTCTACAAAGCGGATGTCGCCCTGTATGGATTGTTCGCCTACGCCTTCGATTTTCAAGCCATTTGGCCCTCTGCCGGGCTCTGATATTGCGCCAGCAGCTATGAAATAGCTAGCAGACGATGCGTCGGCTTCAACATGGATATCACCCGGCGAGCGGTAGCGACTGCCCTGCGGGATGGTGAAACGCGACCATCCCTCGCGCTGCACCTGCACGCCAAAGCGTGCCAGCAGCTGCAGCGTGATCTCGACATAGGGGCGCGAGATCAGCTCGCCCACGACCTCGATCACGACATCGCGTCTGCCTGGTTGACTGGCCGCCAGCGGCAAAGCCAGCAGCAGCGCCGTGAGGAACTGACTGGACACGTCGCCGCGCACGCCGATCGGCTGGTCCAGCCGCACTGCGGGTTGGCCGATGCGCAACGGCGGGTAACCCGGTGTGCCGAGGTAGTCGATGGTGCAGCCCAGCGCCCGCAGGGCGTCGACCAGATCGCCGATGGGGCGCTCGTGCATGCGCGGGATGCCGCGCAGCTGGTAGTCGCCGCCCAGCACCGCCAGTGCGGCGGTGAGCGGGCGCATCGCCGTGCCAGCATTGCCCAGGAACAGCTCGGCCTGCGGTTGCCGTGGGCGGTTGCCCAGGCCATCAATCGTGGCGCGGGAACCGTCGACCTGCACACCACAGCCCAGCGCGCGCAGGGCGTCCAGCATGACGCGCGTGTCGTCCGAATCCAGCAGGTCGTGCACGACGGTGCGGCCTTCGCACAGCGCGGCCAGCAGCAGGACCCGGTTGGAGATGCTCTTGGATCCGGGTAGGCGCACGCTACCGCGCACACTGCGCAAGGCGGGAATGTCGAGAAATTCGGTGTCGTACACGGCGGCAGGAGGAATGAAAACGGTGCGGTGAGGCCGTCAGCGCCGGGCGCGACGCCCGCGCTTTCAGCGCGAGCCGGGCGTCAGGCGCCAGTTGGCGCGGGCGTGGCTGGCGCGGTTGATCAGGCGTTCCAGTTCGTCGGCTTGGCCGTTGGCGATTAGGCGTTCGAAGTCGCCCAGCGCCTGCTTGAACAGATCGGTCTGGCGCGCCAGCTCTTCGCGGTTGGCGATGAGCACGTCGCGCCACAGCTGAGGGTCGCTGGCGGCGATGCGGCTGAAGTCGCGAAAGCCGGGCCCAGCGAGCGACAGGAACTTCTCGCCGTCCTCCTGCGCGGTGATGCCGTTTATCAAGGCGAATGCAATCATGTGCGGCAAGTGGCTGACGGTGGCGAACGCCGCATCGTGCGATTCGGGGGACATGCTCTCGACGTTGCAGCCGAGCGCGCGCCACAGCGCTTCAGCCTTGTCGATCTTGGCGGTCTGGGTGCGTTCGATCGGCGTCAGGATGACGTGCCGGCCGGCGTAAAGCGACGCGTCGGCGTTTTCCACGCCGGAGACCTCGCGCCCGGTGATCGGGTGCGCCGGCACGAACAGGCCGACGTCGTGCTTTAAGACCCGGCGTGCCGCATCGACCACATCGCGCTTGGTGGAGCCGACGTCCATGATCAACATGCGCGGATCGAGCAGGTGACGGATGGCCTTGAGCGTGTTTTCGGTCGCTGCCACGGGGACGGCCAGCAGCACCAGATCGGCGCCCGACACGGCGAGCAGGGCGGAGGGTGCTTCGACATCGATCACGCCCAGCTGAAGCGCGCGCGCCGTGGTGGAAGGAGATTTGCTGTAGCCCACCACGCGGCGCACCAGTCCGGCGCGCTTGAGCGCCAGGGCGAACGAGCCGCCCATGAGACCACAGCCAATCAGTCCCAGTTGATCAAACATCTTGTCCCAGTGGATATGCCCCCAGCACCTTATAGAACGCGCATTGGGCCTGAAGCTCGGCCAACGCCGCCTGCACATGCGGCTCGGACGGGTGACCGGCGATATCGATATAGAAATAGTAGTCCCACTGGCCCGATTTGGCAGGGCGGGACTCGAAGCGCGTCATGGACACACCGTGCTTTTTCAACGGTGTCAGCATGTCGTGGACTGATCCCGGTGTGTTGGGCACCGACACGACGATGCTCGTGCAGTCCCGTCCGGTCGCCGTCGGCATTCCCAAGGTCTGTGGCAGGCAGATGACCGAAAAGCGGGTGCGGTTGTAGGCCTCGTCCTGGATCGCGTGGCCGACGATGTGCAGACCAAACTGCGCGGCAGCCCGGTCGCTGGCCAGCGCGGCCCAGGCGGGGTTGCTGGCGGCGAGGCGAGCGCCCTCGGCATTGCTGCCCACGGCACGGCGCTCTGCGTGCGGAAGATGCTCGGTCAGCCAGCGCTGGCACTGCATCAGGGCCTGCGGATGCGCCAGTACGGCCTCGACCCGGTCGAGCGTGTTGACCTGGCGCAGCAGGTTGTGACGTACCAGCAGGCTGACTTCGCCAACCACGTGCACAGGCGAATGCAGGAACAGGTCGAACGAGCGCGTCACCGCGCCTTCGGTGGAATTTTCGACCGCGACCACGCCGAACTGCGACGTTCCCGCGGCCGTGGCGTGGAAAACCTCGTCGAAGGAGCTGCAGTACACCAGATTGGCCGCGCTGCCGAAGAATTCGATCGCCGCCTGCTCGGTGAAGGTGCCTTCCGGCCCCAGCACCGCCACGCGCTGCGGGACTTCGAGGGCCAGGCAGGCCGACATGATCTCGCGCCAGATCGCGGCCACGTGCTGGTTTTGCAGCGGCCCCGTATTGTTGCCCTGGATCTTGGCGATGACCTGCGCCACGCGGTCGGGGCGGAAGAAGGGTGTGCCTTCATGGCGTTTGAGCTCGCCCACCTCCTCGGCGACGCGGGCGCGCTGGTTGAGCAGGGACAGCAGTTGGGCGTCCAGACTGTCGATCTGAACGCGCAACTTGGCGAGGGCGTCGGACTGTATGGGAGAAGAACTCATGCGGCGCGCGAATCCAGCAAGGACGCCGGCCCGAGGGCCGGCGTATACGAAAACCGTCGATTCTGGACGATTATTTCTTGGCAGGGGCGGACGACCCGCCAGAGCTGCTCACGATGCGGTTGGCGGCAGCTTCGAACGTCTTGGCGCCGCTTTCGACTTGCGGCTTGGTCGCGTCGATGATGCGCTTGGCCCAGGCGTTGGTGGCATCCGGGCCGAGGGCCTGGAATTTGGCGCTGACGGGCGACTCCATATAGGCGACGATGGTCTTGAGCTCGTCCTCGGTCAGCTTTTCCATGAAGATGGGCACCAGCGCGGCCTCTGCGGCCTTGGCTGTCTGGGCTTCGACGGCCTTGTGCGTGCTGTCGGCGAACTTCTTGAGTTCGACGTCCAGCTTGTCGCGCACTTCTTTCTGGCGTGCCGGAGGAACGGTTTCGTCGAGGCGCTGCGACCAGCCAGCCAGCAGGGGCTGCACAGCGGTGCCGGTCAGCTGCTCGATCATCGCTTCGCCGTCGGCCTTCTGCTGCATCTGGGCCAGCTTGACGGCGAGCGCACGTTTGCTGTCATTTTGGGCGTGAGCTCCCGTGGAAACTGCGCAGACAGCTGCAAAAAGAATAGCAAATGGCAGTTTGGAAAAAGTGGCGTTCTTCAAGGGTTGCTCCATCGTTAATCCTGGGGTTGTTCGTCGTCGGGTTCGGCCTCGGCTTCTTGCGCGTCGTTCTCGACGATGCGTTGCAGGCCGCTGAGTTGGGCGCCGTCGTCCAACGAAATCAGCGTGACACCCTGGGTGGCTCGGCCCATCTCGCGGATCTCGGCCACCCGGGTGCGCACCAGCACACCCTTGTCGGTGATCAGCATGATCTCATCATCAACGCCGACCAGCGTCGCTGCGACGACTTTGCCGTTGCGCTCGCTTTGTTGAATCGCGATCATGCCCTTGGTACCACGCCCGTGACGTGTGTACTCGGTAATGTTGGTGCGTTTACCGTAACCGTTTTCAGTGGCAGTTAGAACACTGTTGCGGGCCATTGGTTCCGAGTCTTCGGCGCTCGCATCTCCAGGCGCCACCAGCAGCGCAATGACACCCTGACCTTCTTCCAACTGCATGCCGCGAACACCGCGGGCGTTGCGGCCCATCGGGCGCACGTCGTTCTCGTCGAAGCGCACAGCCTTACCACCATCAGAAAACAGCATGACATCGTGCACGCCATCGGTCAGCGCTGCGCCGATCAGGAAGTCGCCCTCGTCCAGGTCGACCGCGATGATGCCGGCTTTGCGTGGGTTGCTGAACTCCGGCAGTGCCGTCTTCTTGACGGTGCCCATCGATGTGGCCATGAAGACGTAGCGGTTTTCGGGGAAGGTGCGTGCGTCGCCGGTCAGCGGCAGCACCACGTTGATCTTCTCGCCTTCGGCCAGCGGGAACATGTTGACGATCGGGCGCCCGCGCGAGCCGCGCGAGCCGGAGGGCACCTCCCACACCTTGAGCCAGTACAGCCGGCCGCGGTTGGAAAAGCCCAGGATGTAGTCGTGCGTGTTGGCGATGAACAGCTGGTCGATCCAGTCGTCTTCCTTGGTGGCGGTGGCCTGTTTGCCTCGACCACCGCGCTTCTGCGCGCGGTACTCAGAGAGGGGCTGAGCCTTGATGTAGCCGCTGTGGCTGAGTGTGACCACCATGTCGGTGGGGGTGATCAGATCTTCCGTCGCGAGGTCCTGCGCGTTGTGCTCCACGATGGAGCGGCGTGCGCCCTCCTTGGTCTGACCGAATTCGGTCTTCAAGGCGGCCAGTTCCTCGCCGATGATCGTAGAGACGCGTGCAGGCTTGGCCAGAATGTCGAGCAGATCCTCGATCTCGGCCATGACCTCCTTGTACTCCGCGATGATCTTGTCCTGCTCCAGGCCGGTCAGCCGCTGCAGTCGCATCTGCAGAATTTCCTGCGCCTGCGTGTCCGACAGGCGGTACAGGCCGTCCTGCTGCAGGCCGAAGTCACGCCCCAGCGATTCGGGGCGGTAGTCGTCAGCGCTGATGGTCGCCCCATCCTCGCGCGTGCGCGTCAGCATCTCCCGCACCAGCGCGCTGTCCCAGGTGCGCGCCATCAGTTCGGTCTTGGCAACTGGCGGTGTAGGCGATTCTCGGATGATCCGGATGAACTCGTCGATGTTGGCCAGTGCCACCGCCAAGCCTTCAAGCACGTGGCCGCGATCGCGCGCCTTGCGCAAGTCGAACACAGTGCGCCGCGTTACCACCTCACGGCGGTGTTGCAGGAAGACCTGCAGCAACTCCTTCAGGTTGCACAGCTTGGGCTGTCCATCGACCAGGGCCACCATGTTGATGCCGAAGGTGTCCTGCAGTTGGGTCTGCTTGTAGAGGTTGTTGAGAACGACCTCAGGAACCTCGCCGCGTTTGAGCTCGATCACCAACCGCATGCCGGACTTGTCAGATTCGTCCTGGATGTGGCTGATGCCTTCGAGCTTCTTTTCGTGCACCAGCTCGGCCATGCGCTCCTGCAGCGTCTTCTTGTTGACCTGGTAGGGGATCTCGTCCACCACAATGGCCTGGCGCTGGCCCTTGTCGATGTCTTCGAAGTGCGCCTTGGCGCGCATCACGACCCGGCCGCGGCCGGTGCGGTAACCATCCTTGACACCCTGGATGCCGTAGATGATGCCGCCCGTCGGGAAGTCGGGCGCCGGCACGATTTCCATCAGTTCCTCGATGGTCGCGTCCGAGTGGTGAAGCAGATGCAGGCAGGCATCGACCACTTCGTTCAGGTTGTGCGGCGGAATGTTCGTGGCCATGCCGACCGCGATGCCGCCAGAGCCGTTGATCAGCAGGTTGGGCAGCCGCGTTGGCAGCACCGTGGGCTCTAACTCCTTGCCGTCGTAGTTGGGCACCATGTCGACGGTCTGCTTGTCGATGTCCGCAAGGATCTCGCCAGCGATCTTTTCCAGTCGACATTCCGTATAGCGATAAGCGGCCGCACTGTCGCCATCAACCGATCCGAAATTCCCCTGCCCATCAATCAGGGGGTGGCGCAGGGAGAAATCCTGTGCCATGCGCACGAGCGCCTCATAGGTTGCCGAGTCACCGTGCGGATGGAAGCGACCAAGCACGTCCCCCACCACGCGCGCGCACTTCACGTAAGGCCGGTTCCAGACGTTGTTGGCCTCGTGCATGGAAAACAACACGCGTCGGTGGACCGGCTTGAGCCCGTCTCTGGCATCTGGGAGGGCGCGCCCGACGATCACGCTCATGGCGTAATCCAGGTAGCTTCGCCGCATTTCCTCTTCCAGGCTGATCGGAAGTGTTTCTTTGGCGAACGAAGTCATATAGATATAGAAGCAAGGCAGGCGGTGAGCAAGCCGTCAATTTTAGGCTGAATCGCTTGTCGTATCAGAGCAACACAAGCCCGGAATTCGGGCTTTGTCTGACGGCGCGGGCGCCCGTTCTGCTAAGAATGCAGAAGGACGTGTGGCACAATCGACGCAGCGTTTTCGGTGGTGGTCACTTGAAGCGTCCGATTTATCGCAGCCCGGCTGCGGCTTTTTTCCCCATGAGGAGAACCATGAAGAAACTGAACAAAGTGGCGACCCTGTTCGCTGTTGCAACCGTGGCTGGTTCCGCCTTCGCAGCTGGCTCGACGATCAACTCTGACAACTGGCGTAACGGCCACGGCAACCTGATCTGGAAAAACGGCACGAACGAACTGTGCTGGCGCGATGCCTACTGGACGCCCGCCACGGCTGCTCCTGGCTGTGATGGCGCCCTGCAGGCTCCTCCCGCTGCTGCTCCGGCACCCGCTCCTGTGGCTGCTCCGACTCCCGCTCCGGCACCCGCTCCTGTGGCTGCCCAGAAGGTGACGTACGCTGCTGACGCCTTCTTTGACTTCGACAAGTCTGTGCTGAAGCCGGAAGGCCGCGCCAAGTTGGACGATCTGGTCGGCAAGATTAAGGGCATCAACCTGGAAGTCATTATCGCCGTGGGTCACACCGACTCCGTTGGCTCTGACGCCTACAACCAGAAGCTGTCGGTTCGCCGCGCTGAAGCCGTGAAGGCCTACTTGGTGTCCAAGGGCATCGAGCGCAACCGCATCTACACCGAAGGCAAGGGTGAGAAGCAGCCTGTGGCTGACAACCGCACCGCCGAAGGCCGCGCCAAGAACCGTCGCGTGGAAGTGGAAGTGGTCGGCACGCGCGCTCAGTAATTCCCACTGAGTTTGCTCGACAAAAGCCTTGAGGGTGTTTGCCCTCAAGGCTTTTTTATTTGAACGGTGAAGCAGATGGCCAATGCCAGTCGTGGGTTCTGGCGCTCTGTCTTGCGCTTGGTGGTAGGGTTAGCTGCCGGTTCATGTGTGTGCGCGCTCGCCGACGCGCCGCAAGAGTCTCGTGCATTGTGTCAACGCGCTTTAAGCACGCTCTTCAAAGGCAGTCAGCCAACGGTACTGGTCGTTCTGTCGCCGCGCATGCCTCTCGCGCTGCAGGAGTGGCGTCGAATGCAAGTTACTGCTGAGGACGACGGATTTCAGGTGTTGGCAATGCGCGATCCCAGAATTCCTGATGGAGAGTGGGCACAGGCCTTGACCAAAGTGGCTTCAGACGGTCTCACTGACATTGGTTTGATCGCCCAGACAACGGCAGCCGACTGTGGTCTGTTGAACCATACGCCTTCAGCGTTGGTTGGTCGCTGCGGCGCGGTGCATCCTTGGCCCATCTTGGGCGTGATGCCCAGTGATTTTTGGGCAGACACACTGCATAGCAGGCTAGGACAACTGGCGGGCGAGGGGTGCAAATGAGGGGCACGGCACGACTTGGCTTTCGTGTGCTCGTGCCCGTGCTCGCGGTCGCCGGGCTCACTCAAATGTATGATGCACAAGCGCAAGGAGACAGGGAGGAAAATAGGTGTATTGCGGCGATCTCCTACCACGCCCTTGACAGCGCAGTGGTCGGCCGTGGTACCCAAGGCCTTCCCGCGCTGGGCACTTATGAGCGCATCAGTCCGGATGGCCGTTTCATTCTTCGCTCCTACTCCGGCGAACAGGTCGGCACCGTCAGTCTGATGGAATTATCCGAAACTTCCGACGGACCCGTTCGCGTCTACAAGACGCCATTTTCCAACGAGGCATTTCCGGTTCAGCAGACTTGGCGCTACCTAGTCGACGTGTCGGGAGAACACTATCGTTTTGCTGAAGTGCTGCATGACCAAAATCGGGCAAGGCCCGTATTTCGGGGTGGCATGACAGGTTTTTACGCAGCGGCGTCCGAACTGTTGGTCGCTAATCCTTCAGGGAACGAGGCTTCACTTGGAGCCCAGACGGTCTTCATCCGATCGCTCAGTTGGCCTCAGAATGCCGATTCCGACAGTCAGGGCGTCGGGCCGTTGCAACTTGAGACGATCGAGGTGCGCGATGATGGCCGAACCGCGAGGGTCGTTCGGTCAAGTGGTCCGCGCTTCATCTGTGGTCAACGGCGAGGCGAGGATGGCGGGGCTTTTGCGCTGCCAATGATTTCCATCGACGGAATGGAGTTTTCCGCCATCCCCCAGTCGCCTCTGAAAGGCCAGCCCAGCATGCGCGTCTACGGACTGGCAATGGAGCCATTGGCCAAGGAGCACCCGTGCGACCTGCGAGCCGATCTTGGCTCGTCGCCGAGCAAGGCGGTGTTTGGCTACCCATCCAAATCTGCGTCCGGACCGACATGGTTGACCTACAGTGATCTGGGGAGCGCATATGTTTTTGATCGAGCGCTAAAGACTGCGTTTCGACTGGACCATGCGCGCGAACGCACTTTGGTCAGCGCGTTTCCAGGCCTGACGCGTGACGGAAGGGTTGTCTATGGGGCGACCTGGCGTGAGTGCACCGCCTCGGGCCAATGCTCAGGTGCGGCGGGGTATGTGGTCTCCGATCCGTACCAGAGCGCCGCTTACAGGGCGCATTGGCAGAGGCGCAAAGAGCCCGCCCCCAAGCTTTGCATAACGGAGGCCGAGGTCCACGCAGAGCGTGTGCGCTTCGCGCAGACGAGCGGCTTGTCCATGCCAGCAAGGGCCCGCTCTGCAATGCCTGAATGATCGCCACAAGCGCGTGGGAAAATGGGCTCATGAGCGAAGTGAACGCAGACCAAGCTGAACTGGCCAAATTTTCTGCCTTGGCCCATCAATGGTGGGACATGGACGGCGAGTTTGCCGCCTTGCATCAGATCAATCCCCTCAGGCTTGACTGGATCGATGGCATCCGCCCACTGGGGGGCGCGCGCGTGCTCGATGTCGGGTGCGGCGGTGGCATTCTGGCGGATGCCATGGCGCGCTGTGGCGCCGAGGTGCTTGGCATCGATCTGGCGGAAAAGTCCCTCAAGGTCGCTCAACTGCATGCGATGGAAGCACAAACTCCAGGAGTGGCCTACCGTCTGGTAGCGGCAGAGGCGCTCGCAGATGAGTCACCAGATGCTTTTGATGTGGTCACCTGCATGGAAATGCTGGAGCATGTGCCCGATCCCTCATCGGTTGTCAGCGCCTGCGCCCGGCTCGTCCGTCCTGGTGGTTGGGTGTTTTTCTCTACCATCAACCGCAACGTTAAATCGTTTTTGCTTGCCATCGTTGGTGCCGAGTACCTTGCCAACATGGTGCCGCGAGGAACACACGAGTACGCACGGCTGGTTCGGCCCCATGAACTGGCGTCGTTCTGCCGGGCAGCCGGCCTGGATCTCGTTCGCAGCAGTGGCCTGACCTTTCATCCGGTCACTCGGCGTTTTCGCCTGACGGCGGATACGGATGTGAATTACATGGTCGCTGCGCGCCGGCCAGAATGAGCGTGAATAGCCCGCCAGTCGATATATGCGCCGTGCTGTTCGACTTGGATGGCACGTTGATCGACAGCGCACCAGATCTCGCCTTGGCTGGCAATGCACTTCGACACGCGCGCAAGCTGCCACCGCTTGACCTGGATATCTACCGTCCGCATGCGGGATCCGGCGCCCGCGGCGTTCTGCATGTGGCGCTCGGTGTCACGCCCGAACAGGCCGACTACGCTGCCCTGCGTGAAGAGTTCTTGGAAGCCTACGACCGGCACCTGCTGCGCCAGACCTTGAGTTTTGATGGCGTGCCTCAGTTGCTGGCGGGCTTGTCCTCGAGGGGCGCGCGCTGGGGCATCGTGACCAACAAGGCCAGTCGATTCACTCTGCCCACCATGGGGGCGTTCAGCATGTTTCAGGACGCATGCACCGTCATCTGCGGCGACACGACGCCTCACACCAAACCCCATCCTGCACCGATCTTCGCTGCCTTGCAGGCGGCACACCTCGATCCTCGACAGACCATCTATGTGGGGGACGACGCGCGCGATATCCAGGCCGGGCGGGCTGCCGGGCTGCGCACCGTTGCCGCTGCGTACGGCTATCTCGGGCCGGACACCGATCCGCGCGATTGGGGGGCGGACGCGGTCATTCATTCGCCCCTTGAGCTCTTGAAATGGCTCGACAAGGACTAAAATAGGTTCCATCCGGGGCTGCATTGGTTTCGACGTGGGTTGGAATCGCCTCAGGGCATGCCGAGGTTCAGTCACCTCGCTAAACCGCTGAAAAAAACTAACTGCAAACGACGAACGTTTCGCACTCGCCGCTTAAACACCGGTGAGCCTCGCAACAGCAGGCCGATGGGCTGGGCAAGGGCGGCGCAAGCCGTCCCGGCTGCGGGGGAATTCACATCGGCTGGCTTGTGCCCGGGTACCTTGGGCGCAGGCGAGATTCAAGGGTACTGGCTGCCTGTACAGCGTGCGACTGCGCGGTTCAGGTGGTGAGACTCAAATCAGACCGCTAAGCATGTAGAACTGGGCGTGGAAGATTTGCGGACGGGGGTTCAAGTCCCCCCAGCTCCACCATTACATCATCTAAGGTCGTGCGCTTACATCCGGTGCACGGCCTTTTTCTTTGACAACGGGTTAGCGTCCATCTTCGTGCGTGTGAGTCCGCTTGCTGCCAACGCAAAACTGGGGAAAAAACCGGGGACCAAGTCGAGGTACAGTCCGCAAACCGGGGTGTTGTTCCCCGGTTTCCCTCTGTGTTCCCCGGCAGCAGCCCATGGCTAAATCCTCTCAGATGGATTGGCCTCCTCAAAAGCCGGGGGCGGTTCAGTCCAGCGTTCATAGAATGCCGCATGCCCGGCGCCAAAGTCCCTCCCGCTGATTCCGCTTCGCTGCACGTGCCGCTGCCCGAGCGGCTGCGCCCACGTACGTTGGGCGAAGTGGTGGGCCAGCAGCATTTGCTGGGCGAAGGCATGCCGCTGCGCATCGCGTTCGAGTCGGGCCAGCCGCACAGCCTGATCCTGTGGGGGCCACCGGGCACCGGCAAGACCACGATCGCGCGCTTGATGGCGGATTCGTTTGATGCGCAGTTCATCCCGGTCAGCGCGGTGCTGGGCGGTGTCAAGGACATCCGCGAGGCGGTCGAACTGGCGCAGAAGGCGCGCGACAGCTTGACACCGCAAGGCACGATCGTGTTTGTGGACGAGGTCCACCGCTTCAACAAGAGCCAACAGGATGCGTTCTTGCCGCATGTCGAAAGCGGATTGTTCACCTTCATCGGCGCGACCACCGAAAACCCTTCGTTTGAAGTCAACTCGGCCCTGCTGTCGCGCGCTGCGGTGTACGTGCTGCAACCGCTTGGGGAAGATGACTTAAAGAAGATTCTGGATCGGGCCAGCGCCGAACCTGCGCAGCCAGCTATCGAAAGCGAAGCGCAGCAGCAGCTCATCGCCTATGCCGATGGTGATGCGCGGCGGCTTTTGAACACGCTGGAGACCCTCACCGTGGCCGCCCGTGCCGAGCGGCTGGACACCATCAACGCCGCGTGGCTGCAGCGCGTGCTGGGCGAGCGCCTGCGCCGCTACGACAAAGGCGGCGAGCAGTTCTACGACACCATCAGCGCGCTGCACAAGGCGGTACGCGGTAGCGACCCTGACGCCGCGCTGTACTGGCTGGTGCGCATGCTCGATGGCGGGGCCGCCCCGCGCTACTTGGCGCGCCGGATGGTGCGCATGGCCAGCGAGGATATTGGCCTGGCCGACCCGCGCGCGCTGCGCCTGGCGCTGGATGCGGCCGAGGTCTACGAACGCCTGGGCTCGCCCGAGGGGGAATTGGCACTGGCCGAATGTATTGTGTATCTTTCTGTTGCACCGAAGAGCAACGCGGTCTACAACGCGTACAAGGCGGCCAAGGCGTTTGTCAAACAAGACACGACGCGCCCCGTTCCGATGCATCTACGCAACGCACCCACCAAATTGATGCGCGATCTGGACTACGGCAAGGGGTATCGCTACGCACACGACGAGCAGGACGCTTTTGCCGCAGGTGAGAACTACCTGCCCGAGGGCATACTGCCCCAACAGTTTTACCAGCCCGTGCCACGAGGGTTGGAGATTCGGATCGGTGAAAAATTGACCGAATTGCGGCGGCGCAACCGTGAGGCGGGCCGCTCTGAGTAGGGTACGCCGCACCGTGTCGGCGCAGTCGCCTACGCGACATCGTCAAGATGAAAAGAGGGAAAACCCCGGGGAACATGCGCCGCGACGACAGCGTTCCAGTAGCTAGAATTTTGGTACGTCGAAACCCGCCGCAGGTCACCTGGCGGGTTTTTTGCTAGGTGGATGCCACTGAGCGACCCACAAGGCGCTCGGCGGTTTCGCCAACCAACCCCGTCGTCCCATTGATCATGGGCGCAGCGGAAGAGAGAGGAAGTGTTCCATGGAAGTATTGCTACAGCAGATCATCAATGGTCTGGTGCTTGGCAGCATGTACGCCTTGATTGCCCTCGGGTACACCATGGTGTACGGCATCATTCAACTCATCAATTTCGCGCACGGAGAGGTGCTGATGATTGGCGCCGTCACCGCGTGGTCCGTGATCGGCATCATGCAGTCGGCGATGCCCGGCGCGCCCGGCTGGGTGATCCTGATTCTGGCCATGCTGATCGCCTGCATCGTGGCCGCCACGTTGAACTTCGTGATTGAGAAGCTGGCCTATAAGCCGCTGCGCAACAGCCCCAGGCTGGCGCCCCTGATCACTGCCATCGGCATGTCGATCCTGCTGCAGACGCTGGCCATGATCATCTGGAAGCCGAACTACAAGCCCTTCCCGACGCTGCTGCCAAGCGCTCCTTTCAATATCGGCGGCGCCTACATCACGCCGACCCAGATCATGATCCTGGGCGTGACCGCGGTGTCGCTCGCCACGCTGATGTACCTGGTGAACTACACCCGCATCGGCCGCGCCATGCGGGCCACCGCTGAAAACCCCCGCGTTGCGGGTCTCATGGGTGTCAAGCCCGACATGGTGATTTCGGCCACCTTCATCATCGGCGCCATTCTGGCGGCCATTGCCGGCGTGATGTACGCGTCGAATTACGGCACGGTGCAGCACACCATGGGCTTCCTGCCAGGTCTGAAGGCCTTCACGGCCGCGGTATTTGGGGGTATCGGCAATCTCGGGGGGGCCGTGCTGGGGGGGTTGCTCCTTGGCCTTATCGAGGCGATCGGCTCCGGCTACATCGGTACGTTGACGGGTGGCCTGCTGGGCAGCCACTACACCGACATCTTTGCCTTCATCGTGCTGATCATCGTGTTGACCCTGCGGCCGTCTGGCCTGCTGGGTGAGCGTGTGGCCGACCGTGCCTGACCGGGGAGGACGACCATGACGCAGAAAAACAAACTGATCGCCTTTCTGGTGTGCGGCATCGCCCTGTTGGTGGCGCCGCTGATCCTGCAAAGCTTCGGCAACGCCTGGGTGCGCATCGCCGACATCGCGCTGCTCTACGTGATGCTGGCGCTGGGTCTGAACATCGTGGTCGGCTACGCCGGCCTGCTGGACCTCGGTTACGTGGCCTTCTTCGCGGTGGGCGCCTACCTTTACGGCCTGCTCGCCTCGCCGCACCTGACCGACACCTTTCCGGCCATCGCTGCCGCGTTTCCGAATGGGTTTCACACGTCACTCTGGATGGTGATCCCGTTGGCGCTGGGCTTGGCGGCCATGACTGGGGTGCTCTTGGGCATTCCAGTGCTCAAGCTGCGTGGTGATTACCTGGCCATCGTGACGCTTGGCTTTGGCGAGATCATCCGGATCTTCCTGAACAACCTGGATCACCCGTACAACATCACTAACGGGCCCAAGGGGCTGAACCAAATCGATTCGGTCAAGATCTTCGGGCTTGACTTGGGCAAACCCCTCACCATCGGCGGCTATGAAATCGCCTCGGTATCGCTGTACTACTACCTGTTCCTGGCGCTGGTCATCGTCACCGTGATCATCTGCAGCCGCCTGCAGGATTCGCGAATCGGCCGTGCCTGGATGGCGATCCGCGAGGACGAAATCGCCGCCAAGGCGATGGGCCTGAACACCCGCAACCTGAAACTGCTGGCGTTCGGCATGGGCGCTTCATTTGGCGGCGTGTCCGGCGCCATGTTTGCGGCCTTCCAGGGCTTTGTGTCGCCCGAGTCGTTCAGCCTGATGGAGTCAGTCATGATCGTCGCCATGGTGGTGCTGGGGGGCATCGGGCATCTCCCGGGCGTCATCCTCGGCGCCGTCTTGCTGGCTTCGCTGCCTGAGGTGCTGCGCTACGTGGCGGGGCCGCTGCAGGCAATGACGGATGGTCGTCTGGACTCGGCCATCCTGCGCCAGCTGCTGATCGCACTGGCCATGATTTCGGTAATGTTGATCCGCCCACGCGGTCTGTGGCCATCACCCGAGCACGGCAAGGCACGCAAGATTCCCGGCCCGGGCAAGGACGTGCCAACGACGGCCCAGCAGAACCCGCCGGGCATCGATTTCCCTGCGGATGCATCGCCTGGCAATACCGAAATTCGCCAGTACCCGATCAATTCCTGAGCGAACGGAACACCACACATGAGCAACGACACCGTACTCAAGGTGCAGGGCGTTTCGAAGCGCTTCGGCGGCCTGCAAGCACTCACAGACGTGGGCATCACCATCCAGCGCGGCCAAGTCTATGGCCTGATCGGGCCCAACGGCGCTGGCAAGACGACGTTCTTCAACGTGCTGACCGGGCTGTACACGCCTGACAGCGGCACTTTTGAACTTGATGGCAAGCCTTACAAACCGCAGGCGGTTCACCAGGTGGCCAAGGCGGGCATTGCCCGGACGTTCCAGAACATCCGCCTGTTTGCGGACATGACCGCGCTGGAGAACGTCATGGTCGGGCGCCATGTGCGCACGCATTCCGGCCTGTTGGGTGCGATCTTTCGCACGCCCAGTTTCAAGGCCGAGGAAGACGCCATCACCGAGCGCGCACAGCAATTGCTCGACTATGTCGGTATCGGCAAATACGCCCAATTTCGCTCGCGCACGCTGTCGTACGGCGACCAGCGCCGACTGGAGATTGCGCGGGCACTGGCAACCGACCCCCAACTCATCGCCCTGGACGAGCCGGCAGCCGGGATGAACGCGACCGAGAAGGTGCAATTGCGCGAATTGATCGACCGCATTCGCAAGGACAACCGCACTATTTTGCTGATCGAGCACGACGTGAAGCTGGTCATGGGTCTGTGCGACCGGGTCACGGTGCTGGACTACGGCAAGCAGATCGCCGAAGGCACGCCCGCCGACGTGCAGAAGAATCCGAAAGTCATCGAAGCCTATCTGGGCACGGGAGATCATTGACATGGCCCAGGTGTTGTTGAAGGTATCGGGCCTGGAGGTGGCCTACGGGGGTATTCAGGCTGTCAAAGGCGTGGATTTTGAAGTGCGCGAAGGTGAACTGGTGTCGCTGATCGGCTCCAACGGCGCGGGCAAGACCACCACAATGAAGGCGATCACCGGCACGCTGCCGCTGGCGGGTGGTGACATCGAGTATTTGGGCAAGTCGATCAAGGGGCAGGGGCCGTGGGACTTGGTGCGCCAGGGTCTGGCCATGGTGCCGGAAGGCCGCGGCGTGTTCACTCGGATGACCATCACTGAAAACCTGCAGATGGGCGCCTACACCCGGCGCGACAAGGCAGCGATCGGCGAGGACATTGAGAAGGTGTTCACGATCTTTCCCCGCCTGCGGGAGCGCAAGGACCAGCTCGCCGGCACGATGTCCGGTGGCGAACAGCAGATGCTCGCCATGGGCCGTGCGCTGTTGAGCCGGCCCAAGCTGCTGCTGCTGGACGAGCCATCGATGGGGCTGTCCCCCATCATGGTCGACAAGGTCTTCGAGGTCGTGCGCGACGTGTACGCCCAAGGCGTGACGATCCTGTTGGTGGAGCAGAACGCCAGCCGCGCGCTGGCTTTGGCTGACCGCGGCTACGTCATGGAATCGGGCCTGATCACCATGTCGGGCGGCGGGCAAGAACTGCTGGCCAACCCGAAAGTGCGTGCCGCCTATCTGGGCGAGTAAGCGTCGCCGTCCCTGTTAGGCCGCGGGTGTACCATGCGGCCCGCCATGCCACCGCCCATCTCGGGGCGCGTGGCGCATCCTGTTTTTAGTTAGGAGATCACCACCATGGCTTATCTGCCCCCTGTCCGCTTTGCCTTGACTGCCGCTTCGATTGGCGCACTGCTCGCGATGGCCAGCGCCCATGCGCAGGATGCGCAGGTCGTCAAGATCGCGCACGCGGGCCCCACGTCCGGTGGCATTGCCCACATTGGCAAGGACACCGAGAACGGCGTGCGCATGGCCATTGACGAACTGAATGCCCAGGGCCTGACCATTGGCGGCAAGAAGATCAAGTTCGAGCTGGTCGCGGAAGACGACGCGGGCGATCCGAAGCAGGCCACCGCCGTCGCGCAAAAGCTGTGCGACATGAAGGTCGCTGGCGTGGTGGGCCACCTGCAGTCGGGCACGACCATCCCTGCGTCCAGCATCTACCACAACTGCGGCGTGCCTCACATCACCACGGCGGCCACCAACCCCGACGTGACCAAACCCGGCTACAAGACCACGTACCGCCTGATCGCCAACGACAACGCCTTGGGCGCCGCACTGGCCATCTACGCTGCCGATGCGCTCAAGCTGAAGAACGTGGCCGTGATCGACGACCGCACGGCGTACGGCCAGGGCCTGGCCGATGTGTTCAAGGAAACCGCCAAGAAGAAGGGCATGAATGTGGTGGCGTCCGAGTTCACCACCGACAAGGCCACCGACTTCATGGCTATCCTGACGAACATCCGCGGCAAGAAGCCCGATGCCATCTTCTACGGTGGCTTGGACTCGCAGTCCGGCCCGATGTTGCGTCAGCTGGACCAACTCGGTCTGGGCAACGTCAAGTTCTTCAGCGGCGACGGCAGCTGCACGGAGAAGCTGTCCGAGCTGGCCAGCAAGTCGCCAGCGGTCGGCAATGTGACCTGCGCCACGGGCGGCATCGCGGTCGAGAAGATGGCCGGTGGCCAAGACTGGAAGAAGCGCTACGACGCCAAGTTCCCCGGCCAGTTCCAGATCTACAGCCCTTATTCGTACGACGCCACGATGGTGCTGGTCGATGCCATGAAGCGCGCCAACTCGGTCGACCCGAAAGTCTACGTGCCGCAGCTCGCCAAGACCAACTACAAAGGCGTGACGGCGCAGATCCAGTTCACCAACAAAGGCGAGCTGACCAAGCCCGCCGTGACGTTGAGCGTGTACAAGAACGGTGTGCGCACGCCGCTGAACTGATCGAGGCGGCGGCTCCATTCGGCTGCCACGCCGCACAGCAAAAAGCCCCGCCTTGGCGGGGTTCTTTTGTAAAGGCGACACGGTGGACGCGCCGCGTAAGAGCTGCTCAGTCCACCTTCGCGCCCGAGCGCTTCACCACGTCCTGGTAGCGCGCCCGCTCCTTGTCCATCAATTGGCCGAATTGTTCTGGCGTGGTGGGCACGGGCTCGGCCATCAGTTTGTGAAAGCGCTCCTGCGTTTCCGGGGCCTTGAGGGCCGTGGTGAAGGCCGCGTTCAGTTTGTCGATCACGTCGCGCGGCGTCCCGGCGGGGGCGACCAGACCCCACCAGGTGTCAACCTCAAAGCCCTTGATCGTCTGTGCCATCGCGGGCACGCCTGGCAGCATGGGCGAGGGCTTGGCCGTGGTCACCGCCAGCGCCTTCAGCTTGCCCGACTTGATGTTCGGCGCGGCGGTGGCGAGGTTGTCGATGTTGAAGTCCACCTGCCCCGACAGCAGCGCGAGTTGCGCCGGGTTGCCGCCGTTGTAGGGAATGTGCACCGCAAAGATGCCCGCACCCTGTTTGAACATTTCGCCCGCCAGGTGGCCAGCCGAGCCGTTGCCGCCCGAGCCGTAGTTCAGCTTGCCGGGGTTCTTCTTCGCGTAGGCGATCAGATCGGCCAGGGTGTTGATCTTCAGGCGCGCCGCGGTGTCGGCGTTCATCACCAACACGTTGGGCACCCGCACCATCTGCGTGATGGGCGCGAAATCCTTGGCCGCGTCGTACGGCATCTTGGCGAACAGCCAGGGGTTGATGGCGTGCGTGGCCACGGCGGACAGACCGATCGTGGTGCCGTCCGGCGCGGCCTTGGCGACCAGGTCGCTGCCCAGGTTGCCGCCGGCGCCGGGCTTGTTGTCGACCACCACTGTGCCCAGCGAATCCTTGACCCGCTCGGCCAGTGCGCGCGAGGTGATGTCCAGCGGCCCGCCGGCCGCGTACGGCACGATCAGGCGGATCGGTTTGTTCGACTGGGCGAAGGCGGTGGTGCTGGCGGCGATGGCCAAGCTGGCCAACATCAGGTGACGGCGTTGCATACGTACTCTCTCAATAAAAAACGGTGCCAGCCCTACAGCAATCTGCGCGGCCAGCTATCAAAATTGTATCAATCTCGGGTCGGCGTCAAGGACCTGCCTTGTCCGCCTCGGTGGTGAAGGCGTCGGCGTAGAACTCTTCTTCGGGCAACGAGCCGCGCAGGGTGAAGTCGCGGCGCGCCGAGTCGACCACAATCGGCGCCCCGCAGGCGTACACCTGATGGCCGGACAGATCGGGCAGGTCTTCCAGCACGGCCAGGTGCACGAAGCCGGTGCGGCCCGCCCAGCCGTCCTCCGGCAGCGCGTCGGACACCACCGGCACGTAGTGCAGGTGCGGCATGGCGGCCATCGCCTCGCGCACCCAGGCGTCCATGTACAGGTCTGGCGGGCGGCGGCCGCCCCAGTACAGCACGGTGTCGCGCGTGATGCCCATGAACTGCATATGCTCCAGGATCGCCTTGATCGGCGCAAAGCCGGTGCCGGAGGCCAGCATGACGACGGGCTTGGGCGAATCGTCGCGCAGGTGGAAGCTGCCGTACGGCCCTTCGACGCGCAGGATTTCCTTTTCCTTCATGGCGCTGAAAACGTGCTCGGTGAACTTGCCACCCGGCATGTGCCGGATGTGCAGGTCGACCATGGGCGCGCCGCTTTCCACCAGCGTGTGCGGTGCGTTGGCCATGCTGTAGCTGCGGCGCGTGCCGTCGCGCAGGATGAACTCGATGTACTGGCCGGCGTGGTACTGGATGATGTCGTTGGCCGGCAACTGCATCTTCACGCGCATCACGTCGTGCGACAGGCGCTCCAGCTGCGCCACGCGCGCCGGCATCTTCTTGATGGGAAAGGCGCCGGCGTGCGTCACCTGGCGCGACTCCAGCACGACGTCGCTGGTGGGCGTGCCGCAGCACGTCAGCACGTAACCCTCGGCTTCTTCCTGGGCACTCAGCGCCTTTTCCTGGTGTGGGCCATGCGTGACGCTGCCAGACAGCTTCTTGCACTTGCACGAACCACAAGCGCCGTCCTTGCAGCCGTACGGCAGACCGATGCCCTGCCGGATGCCGGCGGTGAGCATGGTTTCGCCAACCTCGGCCTCGAAACTGCGGCCGCTGGGCTGAACGGTGATGGTGAACGCCATGGCTTGGTTATCCTCGCGGGTCTCTCTGTATGCCAAACCTTCCGATTTTGCCCTCAAACCTTTTTCCCCTGGGGGCGCTGCCCAGTCGCTTCCGTCGGGCGCGCGTGCTGATCGTCGGCTACGGCGATGTCGGCGTGCGTGTCGCGCGGCTGCTCGCCCCGCGGGTTCGCCTGGCGGCGCTGGTGCGCGGGGAGCTTGGTCCATCTGACCCCGGCGCCGCAGGGACGCCGGAGCGGCCGGGAGTGACCGCTGTGCAACGCCTGCGGGGAGACCTGGACGATCCCGTCAGCCTGCGGCGCCTGGCCGGGGTGGCCACCCACGTGGTTCATCTGGCGCCGCCGCCGGCGCAGGGTGGGGACGACGCGCGCACAGCGGCGCTTCTGCGGGCGCTGGCGCGCCGAACGCCGCCGCGGGCGCTGGTCTACGCCTCCACCAGTGGCGTGTACGGCGATTGCGCGGGCGCCCTGGTGTCCGAGACCACTGCGCTGCGCCCTTTGACGCCGCGCGCCGCCCGCCGCGTGGCAGCCGAGCGCCGGGTGCGTGACTTCGGACGCCGCGCCGGAGTGCGCGCGAGCGTGCTGCGCATCCCGGGCATCTACGCACCGGATCGCGCGGGCGGCACGCCGCGCGCGCGCTTGCTGGCCGGCACGCCAGTGCTGGCGGCGGACGACGACGTTTACACCAACCACATCCACGCCGACGACCTGGCGCGCGCCTGCGTGCTGGCGCTGTGGCGGGGCCTGCCGCTGCGCACCGTGAACACGAACGACGACAGCCAGCTGAAGATGGGCGAGTACTTCGACCTGGCGGCTGATCTGTTGGGCCTGGACAGGCCGCCGCGGGTCGCACGCGCGTGGGCGATGGAGCACATGAGCCCAACCCTACTGTCTTTCATGAGCGAATCGCGTCGCCTCGACAACACGCGGCTCAAGCGCGAGCTGGGTCTGCGGCTGCGCCATGCTTCACCTGCCAGCGGTTTGCTAGAAAAAAAATAGCTGACTGCGTAGATAGGTCAAGCGTTACAGGTCGATTTCATTGATGGTATGGTTGTACTGGGTGCTGTTTCCCGGTACCTGACCTTGGCGGCGGCGCGCCGTCTGCTGATCACCCACCCGAATGAACCGCGAAGGAGCACGGGGCGATGACGCCATGGCAGAGGCATCGACGAGACTGGCTGGCCGGATCGGCCGCACTGGTGGCCAGCGGATGGCTTTCGTCCCAACCGGCACTGGCGCAAGCGCCCACTTCCGAGAGCGGCAGCTACCAGCCTCAGCGTGGCCAGTTCGGCAAGGACGTGATCTGGATACCGACGCCCGATGTGCAGGTCAACCGCATGCTGCGCCTGGCCCAGTTGACCCCGCAGGATTTTCTGATTGACCTGGGTTCCGGCGACGGCAAGATTGTGATTGCCGCCGCGCGCGAAGGTGCGCAGGGCCTGGGCATCGAATACAACCCGGACATGGTTCAACTGTCGCGCCGGCTGGCCGCGCAGGCCGGCGTGGGTGAGCGCGCCCGGTTCGAAAAAGCGGACATCTTCGAGTCCGACTTCTCTCGCGCCACGGTCATCACCATGTACCTGCTGCCGCACCTCAACCTGCGGCTGCGTCCCCGCATCATGGCGCTGAAACCGGGCACGCGCGTGGTGTCGCACGAATTCCGCATGGGCCGCTGGCAGCCGGATGAGACGTCGCGCGTCGGGCACGCGGCAGTGCACCTGTGGCTGGTGCCGGCCAATGCCGGCGGTGACTGGGAACTGAGCTTCTCCCAGAGAACCGGACCCGTGACGGTGAAGCTTCATGTGGAGCAGACGTTCCAGGACTTCAGGGGAACGCTGACCTTCGCACAATTCCAGACCGGTGTGCGCGAGCCCAAAGTGGCGGGCTCGCAGATCCGCTTCGGTTTCATCGATGAGGATGGTCATCTGCGCCGCTTCGTCGGCCATTTGAGCGGCGATGAGATGCGGGGGGTGGTGTACGACCTGACGGCGAACGGTGCCCGCACACCCTTCGCCGGGCGCCGCACAGGCCTTGCGCCACCCATTGGCGGCTCCGGCCCCGCGCCGGAAAGCGAGGCAGAGTCGCTGGGCGCCGAATGACTGCCCCGGCCTCTGAAACGCTGCAACCGCAGCCGAGCCTGCGGCTGCACGAAGCCGTGGCCATCATCGTGGGCATCGTCATCGGCGCGGGCATTTTCAAGGCGCCGTCCCTGGTTGCCCAGTTCACGGATTCCGTGGCCTGGATGATTGGCGCATGGGTGCTGGGTGGATTGGTCTCGCTGGTCGGCGCCCTGTGCTATGCCGAGCTCGCGGCCGCTTGGCCGCACGTCGGCGGCGACTACCACTTCCTTCACCGGGCCTACGGCAAGCGCATGGCGTTCCTGTTTGCGTGGGCCCGCTTTTCCGTGATCACCACCGGGTCGATCGCGCTGCTGGCATTCGTCTTTGGCGACTACGTCAACGCGCTGGTGCCGCTCGGTGAGTACGGCGCGGCCTTCTGGGGCACCTTGGCCGTGATGCTGCTGACCTGGCTTAACGCGCGCGGCATCCACACCAGCGCGGGCACGCAGACCTGGCTGACGCTGGCCGAGGTGCTGGGTTTGGTGCTGGTGGTTGTCGCCGGTGCGTGGCTGTGGCTCGACACGGGCCATGCCATGCCTGGCGTGACGGGATCGGTGCCAGCGGAAAGCGGCGCCTCGGGCGGGATGCCCGGCCTGGGCATGCTGGGTCTGGCCATGGTCTTTGTGTTGCTGACCTATGGCGGCTGGAACGAAGCGGCCTACCTCAGTGCGGAACTGCGCGGCTCGCGCCGCGGCATGCTGCACGCATTGACCATCAGCCTCGGCTTGATCACGCTGCTCTACGTGCTGGTGAATCTGGCCTATGTGTACGGGCTGGGCCTGCAGGGCATGGCCCAAAGCGAAGCGGTGGCGGCCGACCTGTTGCGCGTGGCCTTCGGCCGAACCGGCGAGACGCTCATCGCGATCATGGTGGCGGTGGCCGCGTTGACCTCAATCAACGCCACGATGATCGTCGGCGCACGCACGAGTTTTGCGGTTGGTCGCGACTGGCGCGGCTTGCATGCCCTCGGGCGCTGGGAGGGCGAGCGTGGGGTGCCGGTCGTGGCGCTGTACGTCCAGTCCGCATTGGCCCTGCTGTTGGTGGCGTTTGGCGCCAGTCTGCGCGGCGGGTTTCAGGCCATGGTGGACTACACGGCGCCGGTGTTCTGGTTTTTCTTCCTGCTGTGCACTGTTGCCCTGATCGTTCTGCGGATCAAGGAGCCTGACACGGTCCGGCCATTCCGCGTGCCGCTGTATCCCTTGCTGCCCCTGCTGTTTGCCGCGGTCTGCGGCTACATGCTGTGGTCGTCTTTGGTCTACGTGAAGGCGGGCGCCATGGCAGGCGTGGCCGTGCTCGCGGTGGGTTTCGTGCTGGCCTGGGCGCTGGAGCGGCAAGGCGAGGGTGCGGAGGAGGCCAGGACCGAGTGTTAGTTGCTGACGGCCAGCGCGTCTGAAAAGGAAGCGCTTTTGCGCAGCCGAAGTCGCTTGAAGAGTGCGTGCCTCGCGTGACAGCACTGGTGCCCGGGGCCGGAATCGAACCGGCACGGTGTTGCCACCGGCAGATTTTGAGTCTGCTGCGTCTACCGATTTCGCCACCCGGGCAGCGCGATAGCTGAGCCGGAAATTATGGCACAGTGCGAAACATGAACTACCCGACGATTGAGGACGCCATCGGGCGCACGCCGCTGGTGCGGCTGCAGCGCATCGATGCACAGGTCAACACGGCGCGCGGCAATGTGGTGCTGGCCAAGCTGGAGGGCAACAACCCGGCGGGCTCGGTGAAGGACAGACCGGCGATGTCGATGATCCGGCGCGCCGAGGAGCGCGGCGAGATCCAGCCTGGCGACACGCTGATCGAGGCGACCAGCGGCAACACCGGCATCGCCCTGGCGATGGCTGCGGCGATCAAGGGCTACCGCATGATTTTGATCATGCCGGAGGACCTGTCGGTGGAACGGGCGCAGACCATGAAGGCGTTTGGCGCTGAGCTGATTCTGACCCCACGCTCGGGCGGCATGGAGTACGCACGCGACCTCGGCGACAAGATGGTGGCGCAAGGCAAGGGCCGCATGCTCGACCAGTTCGCCAACGCGGACAACCCGCGCATCCACTACGAAACCACCGGCCCCGAGCTGTGGGAGCAGACGCAGGGCCGCATCACCCACTTCGTCAGTGCGATGGGCACCACGGGCACGATCACCGGCGTGTCGCGCTATCTGAAGGAGCGCAATCCCGCGATCAGGGTCGTGGGCGCACAGCCCGCCGAGGGTTCGCGCATCCCCGGCATCCGCAAATGGCCTGAGGAATACCTGCCGAAAATCTACGACCCCAAGGCGATTGACGAGCTGGTGCTGGTCGACCAGCTGGACGCAGAAGACATGGCGCGGCGCCTGGCGCGGGAGGAGGGTATCTTCGGCGGCATCTCGTCCGGTGGGGCGGCCTGGGTTGCGCAGCAGGTGGCGGCGCGCAGCGAGAACGCCACCATCGTCTTTGTGGTGTGCGACCGCGGGGACCGTTATTTGTCCACCGGCGTGTTTCCTGCCTGAGTTTTGAATCAAATCTGCCTCTGGCCCTAGAGGAATCTGCGCGGGCAGCTATCAAAATAAAAGCAAAATGACCGACTTCAACTACTGCCCCCGTTGCGCCACGCCGCTGCAGATGCTGGCCGCCGAAGAAGACGGCGGCCTCAAGGAGCGGCTGCGCTGCCCGGCCTGTGGTTACACGCACTGGAACAACCCGACGCCGGTGCTGGCCGCCATCGTCGAGTACCAGGGCAAGGTGCTGCTGGCGCGCAACGCGGCCTGGCCGGCGAAGATGTTCGCGCTGATCACCGGCTTCATGGAGGCGGGCGAGTCGCCTCAGGAAGGCGTGGCGCGCGAGGTGAAGGAAGAGACCAACCTGGATGTGCGCGAGCTGAAGCTGGTCGGCGCCTACGAGTTTCTGCGCATGAACCAGGTCATCATCGCCTACCACGCGGTGTGTGAAGGCGAAGTGCGCCTGTCGCCCGAGCTGGTCGACTGGCGCCTGTACGAACTGGACGAGCTCAAGTGCTGGCCCGCCGGCACCGGCTACGCGCTGGCCGACTGGCTGCGCACGCGCGGGCACGAGCCGGTGTTCTTTACCGCCGAAGAAAACGCCGAACGGCGCCGCGGGCTGGATTGACCGACAATCGCCCGATGGACATTGCGAAGGAAGTGGATGCGCGCGGCCTGAACTGCCCGCTGCCCATCCTCAAAGCCAAGAAGGCGCTGGCCGAACTGCAAAGCGGCGAGCTGCTGAAGGTGCTGTGCACCGACGCCGGATCGGTGCGCGATTTTCAGGCGTTTTGCAAGCAGACCGGCCATGCGCTGGTCGAGCAGCAGACCGTGGGCGACGAGTACATCCACCTGCTGCGCCGCCGCTGAGCCGGCGAGGCCCAAGTGCGCCAAGCGCTCAGAGCGCCAGCGTCTTCAGGTAGGCGCGGAACGGCTCGCCCATCTGCGGGTGCTGCAGAGCCAGTTCGACAGTAGCCTGCAAAAAACCTTCTTTGCTACCACAATCGTAGCGCTTGCCGCTGTACTGGTATGCGTAGACGCGCTCTTTGGTCATCAGCTGGGCGATGGCGTCCGTCAGCTGGATCTCGCCGCCGGCGCCCGGCGTCTGGTTGCGTATTTCGTCGAAGATGCGCGGGGTGAGGATGTAGCGGCCCGCCACGCCCATGCGCGAGGGCGCATCGGCGCGCTTCGGTTTTTCCACGATGCGCTCGATGCTGATCAGCCGATCGCCCGCCGGGGAGCCCGCGACGATGCCGTAGCGGCTGACCTGGTCCTCGGGCACTTCCTGCACCGCCAGCACCGAACGGCCCAGCGTCTCGTAAGCGTGCGTCATCTGCGCGAGCACCGGCAAGCCATCGGGTGGACCGACCATTAGGTCGTCTGCCAGCAACACGGCGAACGGCTGGTTGCCCACGATATGTGCCGCGCACAGGACGGCGTGCCCCAAGCCCAGCGAGCGCGGCTGGCGCACGTAGGTGCACACCATGTCGGCTGGCTGCACGGCCCGCACGACGTCGAGCAGGGCGCTCTTGCCGGCCGCCTCCAGTTCGCTTTCCAACTCGTATGCGGTGTCGAAGTGGTCTTCGATCGCTCGTTTGCTGCGCCCGGTCACGAACACCATGTGCCGCACACCGGCCGCATAGGCCTCTTCCACCGCGTATTCAATGAGCGGCTTATCGACGATGGGCAGCATTTCCTTGGGGCTGGCCTTCGTCGCCGGCAGGAAGCGCGTGCCCAGGCCGGCTACAGGAAAAACAGCGACATAGACCTGGTGGGGCATCGGCATGTGGAGGGGTAGGTGGTAAAGTTACAAATTCGCAAAACCCGGCTGCAAGGCCGGGACAGGCTCTCTATCCGACACCACGGAGGAACGCGTGCACATTCTTCTGCTGGAGGACCTTGCCCCTGACGCCCGCTACTGGCTCGCGTCGCGGCATTCAGTGGATTATCTGCCAGGGTGGGCGGACGACTCGGGCGCCTTGAACACGCAGCTCGCGCAGGCGGATGCCTTGGTGGTCCCGCCCCGTTTCAAGATCAACAACGCCTTGTTGGAGCAGGCGCCCCGACTGGTGGCGATCGCGCGCATCCACGACGGCACGGAAAACGTGGACTTCGAGGCCTGCCAGAAGCGGCGTGTTCGGGTGATTCAGGCTTCCAGCGCAACGGTGCGGGCGAGCGCCGAATACCTGCTTTCCACGCTGCTGACGCTGTTTCGCTCAGGCGCCCACCAGGGTGACCCACGGGCTTCCGAATGCAACGCGCACGTCCGGCCAGCGCCGGGGCGGGAGATCAACGACAGTGTGGTGGGCTTGCTGGGACTCGCGCCGCCCGCGCATGTGCTGGCCACCATGCTGGTGCCCCTGGGCGTGCGTGTGGTGGGTTACGACCCGGCCGTTCACCGCAATGCGGAGCTGTGGCGCCGCCTTGGCGTGCAATCCATGGGGCTGGCGGAGATGCTCGAGGTGGCTGATGCCGTCTCGATGCAGCTGATCTACGCGACACGCTACCGTGGTTTGGTGGGGGACCGCTTCCTCGCCGCGTGCAAGCCAGGTCAGCTGTGGACGAGCATCAGCCGCTCGTGCCTGTTCGACTTGCCCGCTCTGGCGGCGGCGCTGCGCGCGCGCCGCATTGGCGCGCTGATGCTGGACAGCGACGAAGAGGAACTGCAAGACGCCCACTCGCCGTTGAAGGGCCTGCAGAACGTCTGCATCACCCCTCGCTTGGCCCCCTATACGCACGAATCGCAACTGCGCGGTAGCTGGTACCTGGTCGACCGCATCCACGAGACGCTGATGATGAGCCAGATGCGCAGCGAGACTGGGCCCATGGACAGCGAGCCGATGCCGCTGGCCTGATCCAAGGGCAGGCGCCGCTGACGGCGCGTGCCAATCAGCCCAGGCGCGCGCGCTGCGCCTTCAGTTTGTCCAGGGTGTCGCTGAAATCGGCGACGCGCTTTTTCTCCTGCTCGATCACTGCAGGCGGGGCCTTGGCGACAAAGGCTTCGTTGCCCAGCTTGCCCTGCGCCTTGGTCACTTCGCCTTCCAGGCGCTTGATTTCTTTGTCCAGGCGCTGCTTTTCGGCCGCGACATCGATCTCCATGAACAGCGCCATGCGTGCGTCGCCCACCACGGCCACAGGCGCGGCGCCAGCGGCGGCGGCCCATTCGGCTTCGGTGGCGAACAGTTTGACTTCACTCAGCTTGGCCAGCGCCTGCAGCGTGGGGCCCATGGTGCGCAGAAAGGCTTCGTCACCCGTCACGTACAGCGGCAGGCGCTGCGCGGGCGATACGTTCATTTCGCCGCGCAGCGTGCGGCAGGCGTCGACCAGCGCCTTCAGGTGCGCCATCTCAGCTTCGGCGGCTTCGTCGATGTTGGCGGTCTGCGCTTGCGGGTAGGGCGCGACCATCACCGAGTCGCCCGACTTGCCCGCCACCGGCGCGACGGCTTGCCACAAGGCTTCGGTCACGAACGGGATGATCGGGTGCGCCAGGCGCAAGATGGCTTCCAGCACGCGCACCAGCGTGCGGCGCGTGGCGCGCTGCTGCTCGGCATTGCCGGTCTGGATCTGCACCTTGGCGATCTCCAGGTACCAGTCGCAGAACTCGTTCCAGACGAAGTCGTAAATGGCGTTGGCCGCCAAGTCCAGGCGGTAATCATCAAAGCCCTTGGCCACGGCGGCCTCGGTCTTCTGCAGCAGGCTGACGATCCAGCGGTCGGCGGCGGATCGCTCGGGCGCTGAATCGCCTTCCAGACCCACATCGTGACCTTCGCAATTCATCAGCACGAAGCGGCTGGCGTTCCAGAGCTTGTTGCAGAAGTTGCGGTAGCCCTCGCAGCGCTTGCTGTCGAAGTTGATGGTGCGGCCCAGCGTGGCCATGGCGGCAAAGGTGAAGCGCAGCGCATCGGCGCCGTAGCCCGGAATGCCTTCGGGGAATTCCTTCTGCGTGTTGGTGCGCACCTTGGGTGCGGTCTCGGGGCGGCGCAGGCCGGTGGTGCGCTTGGCCAGCAGCGGCTCCAGCGCGATGCCGTCGATCAAGTCGACCGGGTCCAGCACGTTGCCTTCGCTCTTGCTCATCTTCTTGCCGTGCGCGTCCAGCACCAGGCCGTGGATGTACACGTCGCGGAAGGGCACCTGGCCAGTGAAGTGCGTCGTCATCATGATCATCCGGGCGACCCAGAAGAAAATGATGTCGTGCCCGGTCACCAGTACGGACGAAGGCAGGTACAACGCCAGATCCTCCGTTTGCTGCGGCCAACCCAGCGACGAGAAGGGCACCAGCGCCGACGAATACCAGGTGTCCAGCACGTCCGGGTCGCGCGTCAGGGCGCCGTTGTACCCGGCCGCTGCGGCCTTGGCCCGCGCCGCATCCTCGTCCGTTGCTACAAAAATGGACCCATCCTCGCCGTACCAGGCGGGAATCTGGTGGCCCCACCACAGCTGGCGGCTGATGGTCCAGTCCTGGATGTTGTTCATCCACTGGTTGTAGGTGTTGACCCAGTTTTCCGGCACGAAGCGCACCTGCCCGCTGGCCACCACGTCGATGGCTTTTTGCGCAATGCTCTTGCCGGTCGGGTCCTGCGGGCTGACCTTGGTCATGGCGACAAACCACTGGTCCGTCAGCATCGGCTCGATCACCTGGCCGGTGCGCGCGCAGCGCGGCACCATCAGCTTGTGCTGCTTGGTTTCGACCAGCAGGCCCTGGGCTTGAAGATCGGCCACCACGGCCTTGCGGGCGACAAAGCGGTCCAACCCGCGGTACGCGGCCGGCGCCTCGTCGTTGATGGTGGCGTCCAGGTTCAGCACGCCGATCATCGGCAACTGGTGCCGCTGGCCGACGGCGTAGTCGTTGGCGTCGTGCGCGGGCGTGACCTTCACCACGCCGGTGCCGAATTCGCGGTCCACGTAGTCGTCGGCGATCACCGGGATCTCACGCCCCACCAGCGGCAGCGTCACGGTTTTGCCGATCAGGTGCTGGTAGCGCTCGTCCTCCGGGTGCACCATCACCGCCACGTCGCCCAGCATGGTCTCGGGGCGCGTGGTGGCGACCACCAGCTGCTTACCACTGCCATCGGCCAGCGGGTAGGCAATGTGCCAAAGGAAGCCGTCTTCCTCTTCGCTTTCCACTTCCAGGTCGCTCACGGCCGACTTCAGTTCAGGGTCCCAGTTGACCAGGCGCTTGCCGCGGTAGATCAGGCCCTGCTCATACAGGCGCACAAAGGTGTCGGTCACCACTTTGGACAGGTTGTCGTCCATGGTGAAGTACTCGTGGCCCCAGTCCACGCTGGCGCCCATGCGGCGCATCTGGCGCGTGATGGTGTCGCCCGACTGCTGCTTCCATTCCCAAACGCGCGCCACGAAGTTTTTGCGGCCCAGATCGTGCCGGCTTTGCTTCTGCTCCTGCAGCTGGCGCTCGACCACGATCTGCGTGGCGATGCCCGCGTGGTCGGTGCCCGGCACCCACAGCGTGTTGAAGCCGCGCATCCGGTGGTAGCGCGTCAGGCTGTCCATGATCGTCTGGTTGAACGCATGGCCCATGTGCAGCGTGCCCGTCACATTGGGCGGCGGCAGCTGGATGGCGAAATTCTCGCCACGCGCGGCGGCGTCAGCGTCTGGCACGCCGGTGCCGCGCGCGCCAGCGCGGCCGTAGCCACGGCGTTCCCACTCCGGGCCCCATTGCGCCTCGATGGCGGTGGGTTCGAACGACTTGGACAGGGCGGCGAGGCCAGGTTGCGCGGGCTGATCAGACATGGTGAAGAATGGGCCGAAGCGGCCGTGAAGGGCGACGCCCCTGCGCTGTCTGGCTCAAGTGCCCGCGCAGGCGGCAGAAAACGGGACATTCTACCGACGCACCCTGTGCCGCGTGCGGGCGCGCAAAGGATCGAGTATTCAAGCCAAATAGGGCTGCAGCCCTACATGAATGTGCGCGGGAAGCTATTAAATTAGTAGTTTTTGAATGCCAGCGCTGCCGCGCACCGCTGCGCCCCGCTCCACGCCCCTGACTAAAATGCGCGCCCAGCCTGCGCCCATCGGCGCCAACCGTGCGGTCGCACAGGTCAGGCCTGGTTTCCAACCGATGAACGCTTCCGTGAACCCTCTCCCCATCGCCGACGATGCGGCCGATGCCGAGCGCCGCTTCGGCGGCTTGGCGCGTCTGTATGGCGAGGCCGGCGCGGCCCGCATCCGCGCGGCGCACGTGGCCGTGGTTGGCATCGGCGGCGTCGGGTCCTGGGCAGCGGAGGCGCTGGCGCGCAGCGGCGTGGCGGCGCTCACGCTGGTCGATCTGGACCACATCGCCGAATCCAACGTCAACCGGCAGATCCATGCGCTGACCGACACGCTCGGCCAAGCGAAGGTGGAGGCCATGCGCGAGCGCATCGCCGGCATTCACCCCGGCTGCGTGGTTCATGCGGTGGACGATTTCGTCGAACCCGACAACTGGCCCGGCCTGCTGCCAGCGCCCGTGGACGCCGTGATCGACGCCTGCGACCAGGTGCGCGCCAAGGTCGCCATGGCGGCCTGGGCGCGCGCGCAGGGCCGGTGTTTCATCACCGTGGGCGCGGCTGGTGGCAAGCGGCACGCCGAGCGTGTCGACATCGCCGATCTGGCCGACGTCACGCACGACCCGCTGATCGCGCAAGTGCGCTACCGACTGCGCCGGCACCATCGCGCGCCCAAGGCCGGTCAGCGCATCGGCGTGCCGGCCGTATTCAGCCGTGAGACCGTGGTGATGCCCGAAGCCTGTGAAAGCGATGAGGGGGTCGACGGCTCACTTAATTGCAGCGGCTACGGATCCACCGTTGCCGTCACGGCCAGCTTCGGTTTTTGTGCGGCCGGATGGGTGCTGGATGAAATTTCTCGAGACCCCAAAAAAAGCGCGCTATAATTCGAGGCTTTCCAGCACACGCCAAAGCGTTGCGGGAAATGTGGGACGTTAGCTCAGTTGGTAGAGCAGCGGACTTTTAATCCGTTGGTCGCAGGTTCGAATCCTGCACGTCCTACCACCCACACCGAAGGCCCTGTAGCGATACAGGGCCTTTTCTTTTGGGCTCGTCGTCTGGTTGAACACGCGGTGCTCCTCGGCCTCTCACACCTGGAGCTGATCGAGGCGGTGCGCTCAAGCGTCAGCGTGGGTTGCCCAGCGTTCGCGCCACGCGCCGACCCATTGCGCCAGGGCATCGGGGACTGTGTCGGCGTTGTTGGCGGGCAGACCGAGGTGTTCGGCGGCGGCGCGCAGCCGCGGCAGCGGGTCGGAGGTGTCGAGCGCCAGAGCGCCGTTCTGCTTGCTCAGCTTTTCGCCGTCTTCGGCCAGCACCAGCGGCGTGTGCAGGTAGGTTGGGTGGGGCAGGCCCAATGCGCGCTGCAGCACGAGCTGGCGTGGCGTGTTGTCGATGAGGTCTTCGCCGCGCACGATGTGCGTGACGCCCTGGGCCGCGTCGTCCACCACGACGGCCAACTGGTAGGCCCACAGGCCGTCCGCGCGGCGCAGCACGAAATCGCCGACCGCTTCGGCCACGGCCTGCCGCTGCGGGCCCAGTCGCCGGTCTGACCAGTTGACGGTGCCGCGGTGATTTGCTTCCAAATGGATAGCTGCTTGCGCAGCTCCCACAAGCCTTGGAGGCCAGTTTTGTTCACAACGATCGATGTGCAAGCGCCATGCCCTAGGTGTGAGGCCTCGCAAGCCGCCGCGCTCTGGCCGGCAGGTGCCAGGGTAGGGCAGTTCAACACCGCGCTCCGGCGAACGCCCCAGCGCCGCCTGCGCCAGCGCGATGTCCTTGCGCGAGCAGGCGCAGCCGTAGGCCAGCCCACCGTCGACCAGGCGCCGCAGGGCCGCTTCGTAGTGCGGGCCGCGCAGCGATTGCCAGACCGGCGGCTCGTCGGGCACCAGGCCGCAGGCGGCCAGCTGCTGCAGGATCAGGCGATCCGCACCGGGCACGCAGCGCGGCAGGTCGACATCCTCAATGCGCACCAGCCAGCGTCCGCGCTGGGCGCGCACGTCCAGCCAGCTGGCGAGCGCGGCGACCAGCGAGCCGGCGTGCAGCGGGCCGGTGGGGGAAGGGGCGAAGCGGCCTGTGACCATGAGCCTGCCAGTATGGTTGGCTGAAATGGGGCGGCGGAATGCTGAGCGGACCTGCGCGAAGGCCTTCGCGGCCGGTGAACGCAGGGCGATTGATGTGGCCCTGTGAACGCCGCCTCAGCGCGCCAGCGCCGCCAACGCCAAGTCGAGACCGGAGATGAACGCGTGCTCGACCCGGTTGCCAATGCACCAGTCGCCGCACAGGCCGATCTGGCGCGGCGCATCCCACACGAAGGGCCGGCCCAACGGCTTCATCGTCTGGGCGTGATGCCACAGCTGGGCATGGGCGTACGTGGGCGTGGCGCGGATGCCGGTGATCTCGGCGAAGGCCTTGCGCAGTTTCTCGGTGACCCGCTGCGCATCGTCGCCCTCGTGCTCGCGCGACCATTCGGGGCTGGCCTGAATGGTCCAGCGCTCCACCTGGCCGCGGCCAGGCTTGGACGATTCGCGCGTCAGCCAGCTCACGCGGTGGTGTGTGCTGCGCGCCGCGTTCCACTGCGGGCCCAGCGTGTAGAGACCTGGCTGCGCCGCGTTGGGGTAGGCGACCGTGAGCGTCCAGCAAGGCGCCACATCAACGGCTTCCAACGGCTTGGCCAGATCGGTGAGCAGCTGCGAATTGGATAGCAGCTCGCGCGCGTCTGACGCGGGCAGAGCCAGGATAACGCTGTCAAACCCGGCTCGGATGGGGTGCGCGTCGGCGCCCGGTTGGGTCAGCAGCTGCCAGCGCGTGGGGTCCATCGCGTCGCGTTCGATGCGCAGCACCCGGGTGTCCAGCGACAGCGCGCCATCGGCGGCCAATGGTGCGGCCCAGCGCTCGGGCAGGGCACGCATGGTGGGCGTGGCGACCCAGTGGGCCTCGCGCGGTGGGGGCGGCGCTTCGACCACGCGGCCTTCAGGGTCGAGCACGCGCACCGCGCTGGCGCTCCAGCGGCGCGCAATGTCGGGGGCCGTGGCTTCGAGTGCCCGGGTGAACCGGGCGTCGCGCACGGTGAAGTACTGCGCGCCAGTGTCGAAGCTGCCGAACGGCGAATCTTCGGTGGCCATGCGGCCGCCCACGGCGTCAGCGCAATCGAACAGGCTGACCTGTTGGCCGGCCTGCCGCAGCGTCCGGGCACAGCTCAGTCCGGCGATGCCGGCACCGACGATGGCGAAATGTCTAGAGGGTCGGCGGGCTGTGCTCATGCCGCCTACTCTACACGCTGCCGTGCTGTTCCAGCAGCGCGCGACGCGTGATCGGGCTCTTGAGTTGATCCAACCACCACTCCAGCGCCTTGCCGGGGTTGCCGTCTGCGCGCCAGGCGTACGAAAGTTGCGCCACGCGCGTGCAGCGCTCGACGCGGCGTTCGACCAGCCGGCCGGTGGCCAGATAGGGGCGGGCGATCGGCTCTGGCAGGAAACCCGCGCCCAGGCCGCGCACCTGCGCATCCAGCTTGGCCGCGAGGCTCGAGACGGTGAGCGTGTCCTGTCCCTCGAGCAGCCCAAACGACTGGGTGACGCCGCTCTGGACTGAATCGGCCACGACGATGCCCCGGTATTTCAGCAGGTCGACGTCCGACAGCGGCTCCGGCGCTGCGGCCAGCGGGTGGTGCGGCGCGACCGCGTACACAAAGCGCACCTGACCCAGCGGCAAGGCCTTCAGGTTGGCCGCGCTCGAAGGCTCGAGGATGGCCCCGAGCGCCAGATCGGCTTGGCCCGAGGCCACGGCGCCCACGGTGCCGCTCAGGATTTCGTCGCGCAGGCGCAGACGCGTGGGGGGATTGAGCGCATAGAAGGCTTCTACCAGTTCCATCAGCGCCGACTGTGAGATCAGCCCGTCGGCAGCGATCGTGAACTGAGGCGCCCAGCCGGTGGCCACGCGCTTGACCCGGTTGACCACGGCGTTGACCTCGCGGTGCAGCCGTTCGCCCTGAGCCAGCAGTTCGGCGCCTGCCTCGGTGGGGCGCGCCTGGCGCGAGGACCGGTCAAACAGCAGGACGTCCAGCGCGTCCTCGATCTGCCGCACCCGGTATGTCAGTGCGCTGGGTACGACGCCCAGTTCGCGGGCGGCCCCAGCGAACGTGCCGTTGCGGGCGATGGCATTCAGGATGCGAAATGCATCGGGGTTCAGCAGATCAGTCGGTTTGTCCGTCATGGCGGTTGAATGTTTGAATTATTTGAATGATGACGTCAACATGACAAAGCCTCATGGGTGCTTACCCGGCGTACAGTCTTGACCATGTCAAGTGCAGTTGCCCCGGTCGGTGTCTCGCCCGGACCGCAACGGCACACAGGAAGAAAGGATTGCACCCGTGATCACCCTCAGAAAATCCCAGGACCGTGGCTATGCCGATCATGGCTGGCTGAAGTCGAACCACAGCTTCTCGTTCGCTGGCTACTACGACCCCGCGCACATGGGCTGGGGCAATCTGCGCGTCATCAACGAAGACCGCGTCGCCCCCGGCATGGGCTTTGGCGAACACGGCCACCGCGACATGGAAATCATCAGCTACGTGCTCGAAGGCAACCTGGCGCACCGCGACAGCATGGGCAACGTCAAGGGCATTCCGCCCGGTGACGTCCAGCGCATGAGTGCCGGCACCGGCGTTCAACACAGCGAGTTCAACCACGCCAAGGGCGAAACCACGCACTTCCTGCAGATCTGGATCGAGCCGAACCAGCGCGGCATTCCTCCCAGCTACGAGCAGAAGACGGTGCCCGAGGCCGACAAGCGCGGCCAGCTGCGGCTGGTGGCTTCCGGTCAGCCCGATGCGGGCGCGGTGAAGATCCACGCCGACGCTTCGATGTACGCCGGGCTGCTGGACGGCGCCGAGCAGGCGTCGCTGAAGCTCGACCCCAAGCGCAAGGCTTACGTGCACCTGGTGCGCGGCGAGCTCGACGTGAACGGTCAGCACCTGAGCGGCGGTGACGCCGCGCTGTTGGAAGGCGAAAGCGCGCTCCAGCTGGACCACGGCAAGAACGCCGAGGTGCTCGTGTTCGACCTGGCACCTTGAACCGCATCGCCTCGGCCTGCGGGCCCTGGTGCCCTCGGTTCGACCGTAGGCACGGCACGCCGGCTTTGGCAGGCGTGCCGTGCAGCGTTCAAGGGTGCTCGCCGCCTTGGCGGGCTCCCCCAACCCCTGAAACCAACAACTTCCCTCAACCCTCTCACTTTTTTTACCAAGGACCCTCACCATGACCTCTCTTCAAAACCCCCTGGCCTTGATCGGCCGCCTGCTGATCGCCTACATGTTCATTCCTGCCGGCATCGGCAAGATCGGCGGCTTTGCCGGCACCGTGGGCTACATCTCGTCCAAGGGCCTGCCCGTGCCCGAAATCGGCGCTGCGCTGGCCATCCTCGTGGAAGTGGGCGCCGGCTTGCTCCTGCTCGTGGGCTTTCAGACGCGCTGGGCCGCGCTGATCCTGGCGGTATTCACCCTGGCGGCTGGCTTCTTCTTCCACAACTACTGGGCCGTGCCGACCGAACAGGTCATGACGCAGACGCTGATGTTCACCAAGAACCTGGCCATCGCGGGCGGTCTGCTGGCTTTCGCCGCCTTTGGCGCCGGTGCCTTCAGCGTGGACGCCAAGCGCGGCCGCTGAACACCTCTAGTCGTTGAATTCAAGAACTTGCACATGAAAAATATCGTTGTTCTCTTCCATTCCGGTTACGGGCACACCCAGCGCGTGGCCGAGGCCGTGGCCGAAGGCGCTGGTGCCGAATTGCTGTCGATCAGCGCCGAGGGCGAACTGCCCGAGGGCGGCTGGGACAAGCTGGCCGCTGCCGGCGCCATCATCCTCGGTAGCCCGACCTACATGGGCGGCCCCAGCTGGCAGTTCAAACGCGTGGCCGACGCCTCCAGTAAGGTCTGGGCCGCCGGCGGCTGGCGCGACAAGCTGTTCGCCGGCTTCACCAACAGTGCCACCATGAACGGCGACAAGCACGGCACGCTCGATTACCTCTACCACCTGTCGATGCAGCACGGTGGACTGTGGGTCGGCAACGGCGTCGTGCCCTCCAACACCAAGGCTGCGGGTCGGGGCGACCCGAACTACGTTGGCGGCTTTGCCGGCGTCATGGTGACTTCGCCGGCTGACGCCAGCCCTGCGGAGATGGTGCAAGGCGATCTCGACACGGCCAAGGCGCTCGGCGCGCGCGTTGCCAGCACGTTGCAGCGACTGGGCCGCGCCTGAGCCGAAGGGTGAGCGGCGTCAGCCGATGCCCTACTGAGGCAGGCTGGCGCTGGGCTGCCTCAGTGTGCACACAACATGTGTGCACACTGACTGTGCTATTTGCTACTCCAGCGCGTATTCGGCGCTTGCGTGCCGGTCTGCGCAGGGTTACTGTGTGTGACACAAGACATAGCCAGACAACCAGCCGCCAGCGCCACCATGACCTCCGACATCGCCCCCGTTGAACGCCCGATTGCCGAGGCCGACGGCGCGACGCCACCTGTCCTGGCCGAACTCGGCACGCCAGTTGCCCCCTCTACAGTCTCGATCAACCCGGGCAGCGCGCCTTTGCATGGGCTGCTGACCCAACGCCAGATTGAAGTGCTCAACTTGCTGTCCATCGGCCAGTCCAACAAGCAGATCGCACACACGCTGGGCATCCGCGAGGGGACGGTGAAGATCCACCTGGGGGCCATCTTCCGCGCCTTGCGCGCCCGCAACCGTACGGCCGCCGTGGTCGCTGCCCAAGCGCTCGTGGCGGCCGAGAGTTTCGGAGGAAATAAGGTTGTAGCGCGCTCTGAGTAAGCGCAGGCGGCTACTAAAAATATAGCAAACTTGATCAGTCGCAGGCGAATTTGAGTTCGCTTTCGGCGTGGGCTGACAACAGGCCGGGTGGGCTTTCCTTCAGGTCGACATGACGAAAGCGCTTGCCAAGAGCCACGCAGTGCGCGTTGGCCGCGTCGGCCGCGGCGCGCGTCAGCGGTTCGGGCGTGCTGGCCACCACGCCGCGCTTGCTGATCGTCCATGAGCCATCGAACCCCGCCACGGGCCCGGTGTCGTTGGCCGCGCACCCGGCAGCTGCCAGGGCGAGGCCGGCGGCGGCGATGAGGGTGGTCCAGCGTGCGTACATGGGGGCTCCAACGTAAGGCGCCTGGTACCACGGACAGGAATCGAACCTGTATCTAGCGCTTAGGAGGCGCTCGTTCTATCCATTGAACTACCGCGGCCGAGGCGTGGGCATTGTATCGGCCGCTCGGCGCATCGGCGGGCGAATTCAGCAGGTGTAGTGCGTCAGCCAATGACAATAGCCAATGCGCGTTCAGGCACTCTTGGCGCAGCCGACCGTTGAAGCTCTCCACCGCAGCGTTGTCTGTGGGCTTGCCTGACCGGCTGAAGTCGAGCTCTACCCTTCGCTCGTAGGCCCACTTGTCCATCACCTTGGAGAGAAACATGCTGCCGTTGTTGGTCTTGATGTTGCCGGGCAGTCCTCGCTGCCCGTAATCTCATTGTGTGTTCTCAGGAGATCCTCTCCTTGGAGGCTCTGGCCGACATCGATGGCCAGGCACTCGCGCGTGTACAGCTCCACCGCCGTGAGCATGCGCAGCTTGCGCCCGTCTTTGAAGTCCCCTTGAAAACCTGAGCCACCCGGAAGTAGAGAATTCCCCAGACGGAGTCTCTACATGAAGAAATCCAGATTCAGCGAAGCGCAGATTGGGCTGCTGCCGGTTTCAAAGACACCTAGTTAAGGTGGAAGATGAAACCGGAGGTGATTGATGGAAAGAAGAAGGACATTCAGTCGAGAGTTCAAGCTCGAGGGAGTCAAGTTGTTCACCGAGCGTGGGGTAAGCGTGGCGCAGGCAAAGAAGCGCGGGCGGCTAAGTCCCGTATTAGCAGGGACTATTGCTATTGAATTGGGAGAGGAGCCTCAACGCTGGATCGCCATTGCAGCACTTGAGGCAGAAAAAGAAAGCCCGCTGCTAGCAAGCTAGAGCGGGCCGTCAATGGGTGGCGGAAGAGGTGAGATTCGAACTCACGGACCCTTGCGAGTCGCCGGTTTTCAAGACCGGTGCAATCGACCACTCTGCCACTCTTCCTTCGGTCAACGTGCAATTCTAGCTGGCGTGCTGCCTGCGCAAGAGCGCCACGCCAAAAAAGAAAGCCCGCCTGATGGTTCAAGCGGGCTTTCTGGCGGTCATCACGACTGAATTACTTCAGTTTGACTTCCTTGTATTCGACATGCTTGCGCGCCTTGGGGTCGAACTTCATGATCGCCATCTTTTCAGGCATCGTCTTCTTGTTCTTGCTGGTCGTGTAGAAGTGACCGGTGCCGGCCGTCGATTCCAGCTTGATCTTTTCGCGTCCACCTTTGGTAGCCATGGTGCGTTCCTTTCCCTGTTAAATCAGGCTTGGCCGCGGGCGCGCATGTCTGCGAGCACGGCGTCAATGCCATTCTTGTCGATCAGGCGCAGAGCAGCGCTGGACACACGCAGGCGCACCCAACGGTTTTCGCTCTCGACCCAGAAGCGACGGTATTGCAGGTTGGGGAGGAACCTGCGCTTGGTTTTGTTGTTGGCGTGAGAAACGTTGTTTCCCACCATCGGGCCTTTGCCCGTGACTTCGCACACGCGTGCCATTCAATCGCTCCGATCACACGGTCTGGCTGGGCGCTGCAGGCTGCGCCGCAACTCGCCGAGACCTCACCTCGCCAGGAAATAGGGTGGCGGTAACCCTGCTGAAATCCTGTACGTCCGTTCGTAGCAACGAATCGCGGATTTCGGCTAAGCCTTAAATTATAGCCTGAATCGCCGTTGCTAAGATCAGTCTGGCTGCTGTTCGAGGAAGCGTTGTGCATCCAGCGCCGCCATGCAGCCCGTACCTGCGCTGGTGATGGCCTGACGATAGACGTGGTCCTGCACGTCGCCGGCTGCGAACACGCCTGGCACACTGGTTTCGGTCGCGAAGCCCTGCAGGCCGCCGCGGCTCAGGATGTAGCCGTTCTCCATGGCGATCTGCCCTGCAAAGATCTCCGAATTGGGCGAGTGGCCAATTGCAATGAAGCAGCCCTGAAGTGCGATGTCCTCGGTCTGGCCGTTATCGATGTGGCGGATGCGGATGCCAGTGACACCCGTGTTGTCGCCAAGTACTTCATCCAGAACATGAAACGTCTTCAACTCAATCTTGCCACTCGCGACCTTCTCCATGAGCTTGTCGACCAGGATCGGCTCTGCACGGAAGCGATCACGTCGATGAACCAGGATCACCTTGCGTGCAATGTTGGACAGATACAGAGCCTCCTCCACTGCGGTGTTGCCACCGCCTACCACACACACATCCTGATCGCGGTAAAAGAACCCGTCACAGGTGGCGCAAGCCGACACGCCGCGGCCCATGAAGGCTTCTTCTGACGGAAGGCCAAGGTATTTCGCGGACGCACCGGTAGCAATGATGAGGCTGTCACACGTATATTCGCCGTTGTCGCCAAAGAGCTTGAAAGGACGGACGGAGAGGTCGGCCGAGTGAATCTGGTCGAAGATGATCTGTGTATTGAACCGCTCGGCGTGTTGCAGAAAGCGCTGCATCAGCTCGGGCCCCTGCACGCCCATGGCGTCCGCCGGCCAGTTGTCCACTTCCGTGGTCGTCATCAACTGACCGCCTTGGGCCATGCCTGTGACCAATACGGGCTTCAGATTCGCGCGTGCGGCGTATACGGCCGCGGTATAACCCGCAGGCCCGGAGCCCAAAATCAGTACTTTTGCGTGTAGGGGAGTCATGGATATCGGAGGCGGATGAAGTGGTGAAGGGTGCGCTACGATCACGTATGAGAGCAAGCGTGCAAGATTTCACATCATCGATAGGATATTCGCACCGCTTGAGTTCGAAGATTTTAAGGACTCGGTCGGTCGATTGATGTCTGGAGGGATTTGAAATGACGATGCTGTCGAGCCTGGATCTGATTCGCCGGGTACCCCTGTTTTCGATGTTGACCGAGTCACAGGCCAACGCGGTGGCGGATGCCGTCATCAAGCGGCGCTTCAAGCGCGGCGAGGTGATTGTGGAGCAGGGCAAGAAGTCGAACGCCTTGTTCATCCTTCTGAACGGCCGGGCCCGCGTCGTCACGGCCGACAGCCGCGGACGCGAAGTCATTCTGGCCACCCTGCAGTCGGGCGACCACATCGGCGAGATGAGCTTGATTGACAACGAGCCGCATTCGGCCACCGTCCGGGCGGAGGTCCAGACTGACGTGTTGATGCTGGGCCGCCTCGAATTTGCGCGCTGCCTGCCGGAAAATTCCTCCATGGCGTACGCCGTCATGCGCGGCCTGGTGCAACGCCTGCGCCACGCCGACCGCAAGATCGAGTCGCTGGCGCTGATGGACGTGTACGGGCGAGTGGCGCGTGCGCTGCTCGAATTTGCCAGCGAAACGCCCGAGGGCGAATTGCTGATCCGCGAACGCATTTCGCGCCAGGACATCGCCAAGATGGTCGGCGCTTCGCGCGAGATGGTCAGCCGTGTGATGAAAGACCTGGAAGAGCGCGGCTTCATCGAAACGCAGGACAACGGCGCCATCGTCGTCAAAGAGCGCCTGAGCGCGCTGGGCTGACGGAATCTGGCCCCGCGCCACGGCGCCTGCTCAGCCGCTGCTTCCGCTGGTGCGGCCTGTGCGGTAAGCTACGAAAGTTGTAGTTGAACCCATGGCTTACCCTCTCAATACCTTCAACGCCGACGCGGGCACGGACGTGCCGCGCGCAGGCATCGGCCGCTTCGCGCAAGAAGTGATTTTGGTCATCGGCCTGGCCGGCACCATCTTTCTGGTGATGGCCTTGTCGAGCTATTCGGCGCAAGACGCGGCCTGGTCCACCTCCGGCGCTGGTGGTCCACTGCGCAATTGGGCTGGCAAGCTCGGCGCCTGGTTGGCTGACCTGATGTACGTGCTGATGGGCTTCTCGGCCTGGTGGTGCGTGGCGGCGGCCCTCAGCGCCTGGTTGCGCGGCGTGCGGGCTTGGCTGCGCGGCAGCCGCCCAGCGCGACGACCGTTGCGCGGCTGGGCCGCGGTGTGGGAACGCATCCGAACCGCGCACTGGGTGTTCTGGATCGGCCTGATTCTGGTGGTGATGGCCAGCAGCGGCCTGGAATGGACGCGCCTGTACCGTTGGGACGACGCCTTGCCAGGCGCTGCCGGCGGGGTTGTGGGCTACCTGGGCGGCCCGCTGGCGATGAAATGGCTCGGCTTCACCGGCTCTGCGCTGCTGGGCATCCTGACCCTGATCTTTGGCGTGTCGCTGCTGTTCGGCTTCTCATGGACGCAGGTGGCCGAGCGCATCGGCGGCGCCCTGTACGGTCTGGTCGAATCGCGCCGCGAGCGGCGTGAAATCGCCCAGGACGTGGCCGCCGGTAAGCAGGCGGCCCGCGAACGCGAAGAGGTGATCCACCACGAGCGCGAGGTGATCGAAGAGCAGCACCCCGCGCCCGTGCTGATCGAGCCGACCATCGCCACCGTGCCCAAGAGCGACCGCGTGGCCAAGGAAAAGCAAAAACCCTTGTTCACCGAACTGCCCGACAGCAACCTGCCGCAGGTCGACCTGCTCGACGGCGCACCGGCGCACCAGGAAAGCGTGGCGCCCGAAACGCTGGAGATGACCAGCCGCCTGATCGAGAAAAAGCTCAAGGACTTCGGCGTCGATGTGCGCGTGGTGGCCGCGGCGCCCGGCCCGGTCATCACCCGGTACGAGATCGAGCCCGCCACGGGCGTCAAAGGCTCGCAGGTGGTCAACCTCGCCAAGGACCTGGCGCGCTCACTGTCGCTGGTGTCGATCCGCGTGATCGAGACCATTCCCGGCAAGAACTACATGGCGCTGGAGCTGCCCAACGCCAAGCGCCAGACCATCCGCCTGTCCGAAATCCTCGGCTCGCAGGTTTACAACGACGCCAAGTCGCTGTTGACCGTGGGCTTGGGCAAGGACATCGTGGGCAAACCCGTCGTGGCCGATCTGGCCAAGATGCCGCACGTGCTGGTGGCCGGTACCACTGGGTCGGGAAAATCGGTGGGTATCAACGCGATGATCCTGTCGCTGCTCTACAAGGCCGAGCCCAAGGACGTGCGCGTGCTGATGATCGACCCCAAGATGCTGGAGATGTCGGTCTACGAAGGTATTCCGCACCTGCTGGCGCCCGTGGTCACCGACATGCGCCAAGCCGCCAACGGCCTGAACTGGTGCGTGGCGGAGATGGAGCGCCGCTACAAGCTGATGAGCAAGGCCGGCGTGCGCAACTTGGCCGGCTTCAACCAGAAAATCGACGAGGCCAAGGCGCGCGGCGAGTTCATCTACAACCCCTTCAGTCTCACGCCGGACGACCCCGAGCCGCTGGAGCGCCTGCCCTACGTCGTTGTCGTGATCGACGAATTGGCCGACCTGATGATGGTGGTCGGCAAGAAGATCGAAGAGCTGATCGCCCGCCTGGCGCAGAAGGCGCGCGCGGCGGGCATTCACCTGATCCTGGCCACCCAGCGTCCCAGCGTGGACGTGATCACCGGCCTGATCAAGGCCAACATCCCCACGCGCATCGCCTTCCAGGTCAGCAGCAAGATCGACAGCCGCACCATCCTCGACCAGATGGGCGCCGAAGCGCTGCTGGGCATGGGCGACATGCTCTACATGCCCAGCGGCACGGGCTTTCCGCAGCGCGTGCATGGCGCCTTTGTCAGCGACGACGAAGTGCACCGCGTGGTCGAGTACCTCAAGGCCCAGGGCGAACCCAACTACATCGAAGGCGTGCTGGAAGGCGGCACGGTCGATGGTGAAGACGGCGAGGGTGGTTTTGGCGGCGAAGGCGGCGGCGAGTCCGATCCGCTCTACGACAAGGCGGTGCAGATTGTGTTGTCCAACAACAAGGCCAGCATTTCGCTGGTGCAACGCCACCTGTCGATCGGCTACAACAAGGCCGCCAACCTGCTGGACGCGATGGAAAAGGCCGGCCTGGTCAGCGCGATGAACGGGCGCGGCCAGCGCGAGATTCTGGCGCCGTCGCGCGGCGCCGAATAAGGTGTTTTAGGCCGCTGGCCCGCACCCAGATTGCGCGAGCAGCTCCTGAATTGGTAGAAAATAAAGCGTGTGACGAGCCACGCACCGTGACTGTCTTGGTGCCATATGTGTCCGGCAGGCAAGTCGGTGTTTCAATTCGTCGCTGGCCGAACCTTTGCACCCGCCTTCACTCCAATACGCCATGACATTGCACCGCATCCGCTCTTCCGTGTTTCGCCACCGTCTGGCCGCTACCGCGGTCGTGTTCGGGCTGGCCGCGCCCGCCGCGTGGGCAGGTGGTCTGGACAGCCTGGCGCAGTTCGTCAAGGACACGCGCAGCGGCAAGGCCAACTTCACCCAGGTCGTGACTGCGCCCGGCAAGGACGGCCAGCCCGGCCGCAGCAAGACGCAAACCGGCACGTTTGAATTCCAGCGCCCCGGCAAATTCCGCTTCACCTACGCCAAGCCGTTTGAACAGACCATCGTCGCCGACGGCAAGACGCTGTGGCTGTACGACGTCGACCTGAACCAGGTCACCTCACGCCAGCAGGAACAGGTTCTCGGCAGCACGCCTGCCGCCATCGTCGCCGCGGCGCCCGACGTCAAAGCGCTGGAAAAAGACTTCACCCTGGCCGAAGAACCCGAAAAGGACGGGCAGCAGTGGGTGAAAGCCACGCCCAAGTCGCGTGACGGCCAGCTGCAGACCATCCGCGTGGGCTTCAAGCCCGGCAGCAAGGGCCCGGAACTGGGCACCCTGGACATTCTCGACAGCTTTGGCCAGCGCTCGGTGCTCACTTTCTCGGGTTTTGATGTCAACGCCGCCGTGCCGACCAGCCAGTTCGTCTTCACGCCGCCCAAAGGGGCGGATGTGCTCAAGCAGTAGCGCAGGGCTTGATCGCGGAAGGGGTGCCGTGCGACCTGACCGCCAGATCGGCCTGCCCGACGAGTGAGGCGCCATGGCGTGACTGCGACGCCGCCTACGTGGGGTCCCGGATGCTTGCGCACGTTCTTGAGGAATAAGTCAGGGGCTTTCATCTTCCAAGCTTTGAGCGCTTGCGCCGGCGGCAGCGTGTCCCAGTGCCTTCTGCGGCAAGTGGTGGTTGTACAGCCAGACAAACCTGTGCAGCGTCTTCTCCAGGTCCTCGGCGCCGTTGAAGTGGTGTGGGCGCAGCACCTGGCTGAGCCGCCCATTGAAACGCTCGACCATGCCGTTGGTCTGCGGTGTCCTCGGTTCGCTCAGGCGGTGCTCAATGCCCGGCGCCTAGCACAGCTGGTCGAACTCGTGCTCGGCCGTGGGCTGGCTGGTGCGCCCGCCAAACAGCCGATCGGTGAGCGCTTGGCTGTGGTCCTTCCAGGTGACGCGGGTCTTGAATGGGGTAGTCCGGCGCACGGCCGCCACGAACGCTTTAGCAGACGCCGCTGTCTTGTGTTGTTTGATGGCGATGAACATCCAGCGGGTAGCCCTGTCGATGGCCACAAACACATAACGGCGACGCTCCTTTGCCGCGCGTTGTCGGCGGGGTACGAGCCCGAGTCCGCTCCCCCGTGGACGCCAAACTTGGGCAACAAGTCAGCGTAGGCGCTACCAGGTAGAACCAACTGAGTTTACCGATGGCGTTCCTCGCGACCGGGGGGCGCTCGCCAGGTGCTTCAACCCGTCGCTGGCGTCCGGCGCGGTCCGGACTTGGGGATATTTCCTGCTCGACCGGGTACAGTAGGTTGGTGAGGGAAATGGACTTCTGGCCTCCGACCCAATTGCGTAGGCCGCTCCCGTTTTAATAGCATTTTTGCAAGTCGCAACAAGCGACTGCGAGCGCGCCCTTGATCGTCTGGCACGGCCCACACGCCTGCCACGATCCCTAGTAACCATCCCAGCTGGGATCGTTACCAGCTGCCAACGCTCCCAATGGCGGTAGGGCGAAGCTATCGACACACTTGTGACAAAGCGGTTGAACATCGCCGCTCAGAACCATAACAGTGCTTCAGGGAGCTTCTCATGCAAATCGCGTCCAACCCCGGCGCGGGCGCCGCCTTGGCGAACCCGGCCCCAGTCTCGTCACCCCCACCGGCTGCGCCCAGCGACCCGCAAGCCGCTGCAGGTCCTGGACCGAACGGCGCACCCTCTGCGCCGGACCCAGCGGCAACCGCCCCTGAGGCGCAGCCCGAGTCGTACTTCGCCGGCTACGTCAAGCCGCTGATCCAGCGCCCGGGAGGCAGGACCTTTGCGCCAGGCCCCGGCGCACCGCTGCCCGACGTGGCAGCCCAAGCGGCCACCGCCCTCGGCGCTCAACCCGAACCGTTCAACGCGGTGACCAAGCCGCTGTACCTGGGGCGCGCCTCCTCGGGCCTATTAGCCGATCTGATGAGCGGCGGCCAACCCCTGCCCGTCGGCGGTGACGCGCCCTGGGGCCGTCCCGAATTCATTCCTCGTCCGCGGCCCGGATTGGCCGACATGGGCATGTTGTCGCGCCCTGGAGTGGCCACCAACAACAAGGGCCCGCTGCGGGTGGACAACCCCGAAGCCTACTTCGCTAGCATGGCCGGGCGCCTGCAGCGCGTTCCCGACCTGGTTCAACCCCAGCCGGACGTCCGAGGCTCGCAGCGGGAGCAAGACGCGTTCTCCGGTCAACCCGGCAACCAGGATGGGCAACATCCGCTGTTCCAGCAGGCCGAGGACA
>NZ_VRUA01000015.1 GCF_008017535.1 Ottowia flava | reverse complement strand
GCGTGGTGATGAAAAAGGATTGAAGAACTAAGCGCTGATGGGGATCAAGCGGACGGCAACGGCATGGGCCTCATAGCTCTTGCGGCTGGTGACCTGGAGGCCGTCGTCGAAGCCGCAGTACCAGGCGTAAGAGGCAAATTCCTCGTGCGTCTCGCTGGTCCAGTGCCATTCCTTGCGCAGGTGCTGGCGCAGGTTGGCAAACAGCAGTGCGGCTACCGGGCGGGTTGGCAGGGTGGCCTGCAGGCCTTCGGCCCAGGCGGTGGCGGCCGGCCAGTCGAGGTCGGTGCCTTGGTTGGGCAGCAGCGCAACGGCCATGTGCTGGCCGTCCGGCAGGGTGGTCAGGCCAGCGAAGATGCCGCCGCCCAGTGGGGCGCCGATCGGTGGCAGGCTGGTGAACGTGGTGCAAGCGTCTGCACAGTTGGTCGGTGTGGGTCCGGTCATGGTTGGCTCCTGTGAAATGAAGTGGTCGGATCTGTGGTCCCTGCGCGCGGCATCAGCTGTTGCCACCCGCGTGGTGCTGTCTGGCCGGGGTTGATGCTTTTGGCACATCCCCTTCCGTGTACTGGCTCGCCACCCGGTGCGCGCGGCGTTGGCCGCCGATCAGGCTGGGCTTGCTGAAGGCGTCCAGCGCGCCGGGGCGGCCGGTGTAGGGCGCCAGTTCGCTGCCGGTGTAATCGTCCGGGCCGGCCTGCTCAGGGGTCGACGCGCGGCGGGTTTGGTAGCCCACGCGCTCGGCGCGCTGTTCGCTCAGCGCGCGGCCCTTGTGCAGGGTGGCGCGCAGGTGCTGGGCGGCCTTCAGGTCGGGGTTGGCGGGGTTGGGCGCTCTCATGCCGGCACCCCGTTGCCTTGCATCTGTTTCAGCACGCGGCGGTGGCCTTCGTCCACGGCGGCGTTGATCTGCAGCGGGGTGCTGAGGCGCACGATCTGGCTGTACAGGTCCAGCGCCTCGCGCACGTCTTGAATGCCCTGGCCGGTGAAGCCATAGCGGCCGTGCCGATCGCGCAGCGCGGCGCAGTGGCGCAGGGCGTCGTGCGCGGCGAGGATGGCGTCCACCACCTCCTGGCCGATGGCTTCGGCCAGCACCAGGGCGGTGTTCAGCGATCCTCCCAGGCGGTTGAACAGCTCGGGGTCGCTGCTGCCGTTCTTCAGCGCGTCAAAGCAGCTGTGCAGCTCCAGCATGATGCCGTCGTGCTGTGCCTCGGTGGTGGGCTTGTTCAGCTCCAAGACCGTGGCGATCTTCACCAGGCACTGGGCCTTGCGCAGGCTGGTCTGCGTGGCCACGTCCATGGGGGCGTGGCCGGTGCGCGCGATGGCGCGGCGGGTGGCGCGGTTCATCGCTGCAGCCTCCCGCCCGCGCGCTGAAAAGCGGCGGTAAAGACTTCCTCGGCCTCGGTGCCGAAGGGGTAGGGGCAGGCGTCGAGCAGCGTGGCGCCGGCCTGGGCGGCGGTGCGCGCTTCCGCTTCGACCGCAGCGCGCTCCGCAAAGTACGGCGTGCCATCGGGCGTGTTGCCCTTGTGCACGCGTGTGGACGGGGTGACGGTGGTCATGCTGGCGCTCCTGTGGCCTTGGCGATGGCGGCGCGGATGGCGTTCGATTCGCTGATGTCGCCGAAGTGGTCGACCAGCGGCAGCACGCGCTCGAGGGCGGCGATGAGGGTGGCGTTGACCTCTTCGGCTTGCGCGAGAGCGGCGCGCATTGCCGCCCGTTCGGCCTTTCGGCGCTCAATTCCGCGCAGGATGGCGCTGTTCTCGACGTTCGCTCGGCCAATGGTTGGGCGGTGGACACCACCAGCTTCGACGCCCAATGGCCCTGGCATGTGCTTGCCCTGCCCGCTCACCGCACACCCCCTCTCGCCACCAGCTGCACCGCCACCTCGGCGCGGGCGCGGCTGGCCTCGTCCCACAGCTCGGGCCGCTCGCCCTGGGCCTGCGCGATGGCGGCGGCCAGGTCGGCCTGGGTGTCGGCTTCGGCCTGCGCGTCGCTGGGACCGCCCAGGTGCGACAGCACGAAGGCCACCACCACCAGCAACACCGCCAGCCAGGCCAGCGCGGCGTCGGCGCTGCCCCACACGTGGCCGGCGGGGCGGTGGATGGCCGTGGCGTAGTCCGCGTCCTTGAAGGCCTGGCCCGCCGTGCGGGCAAAGCGTGGGGGCATGTACGCGCTGTGGCGGCTGTGCTCGGCCGCGCCCTTGGGGGTGGGGTGGCGGCTCATGCGGCCTCCCGCGCGTCGTCGCGCCGTTCAATGCGTAGCACGCGCTCGCCGCTGACCTGGCCGGCCTTCAGCGTGGCGTCGTCGGCGTTGGCGGCCTGGACCTGGACGAAGGGCAGCTGGCCCTTGTCGGCGGCTTCTTCAACGTCGGCCGCTTCGACCTTCTTCGGCCACAGGGTGGCGCGGTAGCTGTGGTGGGTGATGGGCCGCGCGCGGTGGCCGGGTGTCGGGGTGTGCATGGTGCCTCCAAAGCGGCGGGGTGCCGCGATGGATCGCATGTTGCCACAAGAAAAACTAGCACACAAGTAAAACTAGTGAATTTCTTGCGCGACTTCCTGTGAAGACGAGGCGTCAGGCACAAAAAAAACCGTCTGGCGACGGTTCAAGGAAGTGAGACTACATCTATCGTCTGCCGCAGAAACGGGCGACTTCCTCCTCGCTGGCAGACGTGGAGCGGACCCGCTCTATCACATCTTCAGCGCAATAGCTGTTGGTCGGAGTGACCTTCGCCGTGTCTTGTATGGCTCCGCCCTCGCCAAACGCCTGCGCGTAGATTTGTCCGGTTGTTTTATTGAAAACGAAGAATTGATTCAGCGAACCGTACATCGCATGAAAGTTCTGAATCGTTTCAAATGGAAGGTCTCGGGTCGGCGAAGTGCGGTCCGTATATTCAAATAACGTTGGCGCCGCGAATGTAACGACGTACATACACTGAATGTCTGAATCATTGGCGCGCGCCTCGTTGGATGGCATGGGAAAGCCAACGGAGATATGGCCGAAATCCTTGCCATAGGATGAGTACCGCAGTTCGCTGGATAAAACACCGGATTTGTAGATTGGGGCGATGCTCGTTTTTGGAATGGCGATAGAGTAGGGATCGCTTGTGATCTTGCTGACCTGTGTCTCTGCGCCATAGGCATTTTGACCAGTGTATGTTTCAGTCCTCTTATTGACGGTTTGCAGAGAAATGACTCTTAAATCATGCGTCGCTGCGTTTATCGTTTGAACCGCGCTGTAATCCTTGACTGAAACGGCGATAGCGGTGACTAAGTATTTTTGTTCATCGCTCTTGTAATGATTCCTGCAACTGCCTGGCATGGCGATTGGCCCGACCGACTGAATCTTTTGCGCTACGGCAGCCACGTACGTGTTGCGATCGTCGGTCGTGGAGAACTTGTCCGGTTTGCCGGGCACCTCTCGAATGAGGTCAGAAAGCCAGCCATAGACTTTGACCGGATCATTGCTCAGATAGGACGGCAGCGGTGTGCCCGCTACAAAGCCGGCCGGTTTGAAAGGAGAGGGAGCCATAGGCGCTATCTTCTGCCCTACTGGGGAAGCTGTCGAGCGCGCTCGAGACTGCTTACCCCCTGACTGCTGGGCAAATGCGCCTGTGATGGCAAGGGCTGAAGATAGAGCGGCGATCAGAGATTTGCGCATGGCGTTGCTTGGCTGCGGCTGACACAATATTTTACATCGTCAGCTATGAGCAAGGCAATGCCCCGAATGCACTTACAGCCCGCCTGGGCCAGATTTATCGCGCACCCTTCCGATTACAGCGATGTGCTCTGCCACTACTTCGGCAGACAGCTCTTCGTCTTGTGGGTGGTGGAGCGGATTATCGGAGTGCAATATCAATCCGCCGTCCAGTCTTTTATATAGTCGCTTAATCTTCAGTTGTTCGCCATATCGTATAGCATAAACCCTTCCTTCGATGATATTGGTTTCTGCCATGTTCACGAGAACGGTATCGTCCTGGAATAGTGTGTTTTCCATACTGCTGCCGTCGACCTTGAATCGCTTGCACTGGGCAGGATTGATCCTTTGCTCGCGAAACCAGCTTTCCCTGTACGTCGCAGGTGTACTTTTTTCGATCAATTCATACTCGGGCACTATATACCCGTCTCCTCCGGTGAACCGGACGATCGATTCTTTTATATTGAGATAACCTTTGGGCACGGCTTCCTCTGCCGTCAGTACGGCGACGGGTGATCCGCCATAGCCCCCGAGCAGGTTCGCGACCGACATATCAAAAAGCGCCGCAACGACCTCCAGCCGCTTGCGCTTTGGAGCTGTTCCGGCGTCCTCTTTCTCCCATTGCTGCACAGCCTGCCAGGACAGCGGCTTTTGCAGGCCCTCCATGGCGCTCACTTTGGCAGCTAGGTCCTCCATCGACCAGCCTCGGGCCTCACGTTCGCGCTTGATGGTTTGGTGAATTGACATGATCACAAGTGTTGCTTGTGCGGGGTTGCGCGTCCACACAAGATCAACTAGCATTGCTAGAAATTCTTGTGAGATACCAGTGAGCAGCACCACGGACTTGAAGGCGGTCGTTCGCGCGGCCGCCGATGCGGCCATCGTTGCCATGGGTGGCCCCGTCGAAGCGGCGCGAAAACTTGGCGGCGATGCGACTTATCAAGCCATTCAGAGCTGGCGATCCAGCGGCGTACCGGCGCGCTGGTGTCGCAAGGTGAGCGAGCTGTCCGGCGTGTCTGTAGTCCAGCTGCGAGCCCAAGACTGGCAGGACTACTGGCCAGAACTGGCCTCGGCGCCCGCCACCCAAGCCGGGGAGGGCGCCAATGTCTGACCTCGCCACCGCGTTGCTCGCCAAGGCCCTGGGCCTTCCCGAAAAAACCACCAAGGCCGTGATCACGCTGGAGCGCGATTGCTGCCCCGTGGTCGACCTGACCTTGTTGGTGCCGTCCATTTCGCCCGAGGGCGAGCGTGGCCTGGAAGAGGTGCAGCGCCGCTGCTGGCTTGTGGAGGCGATCGGCCGCAAGGAGGGAGGGGCGCGATGACCGACTCACTCCATTTGCGTGTCGCGCGCCGCGCAGCCGGCTGGCTGGAGCGCGCAGGGGCCGCGCCCCAGATGTTCGCTCAGTTGCGTCAGACGGACTACGTGTTCTGGTCCAAAGACCCGGCCGAGCGCGCGCTGCTGGCTGCGGCGGCGGAACTGGTCGACCTACTGGCCGAGTCGCCCGAGGGTCGGCAGGCCCTGGCTGATCTCCGTTTTGAGCCATTCCTTCAGCAAGTCGAACGTCCAGGAGGCTGAGGGTTTGATGACCGTTTCTTTGGCTTTCTTCCAGATCGTGTCGCTGCGCACGGCGTCGGCGAATTCGCAGCCGGCCCAAGTCAGGCGCCAAACGAAGGCGTACTGGCCGTCGGATTCGCTCATGCCGACACGCACATTGGCCTTGACCAAGCCTGCCTCCTCCAGCCAAGCCACGTGCATGACGAACTCGCGTTCGTCGACCCCCGCAAGCTGTTGGAGTTGCGCGTACTGCGGCAGGTCCGCCGTTGCCAGGACGATCCGCCGGATCAAGTCCATGTCCCGTTTCATGTCCGCCCTCCGTGGCGATGGTTGTGTAGCAGCGCCCATCGTAGCTGCGGCAGGGGCGGGCGCCCCTTGTCTCCTGACCGCCCACTGCGGTCTTTTCCTCGGCCTTCGGGCCGGGGGCCTTTCTGACGCATCCGTTCGCAACCAGGTCGGCCACCGCGTGCCTGCCCGCCGGGGTGCCGGCAGCGTTCGGGTGCGTCAGAAAGGCGTGGGTCAAAGCCGTGTGCATGGCTTTTATTTTTCGTCCTGGGCAACTGGTGATTCAACCGGTGATTCGTTGAAATTTATCTATGGGGGCAGCCATGGAAAGACTACAGAAGGAGCTGGCGCTGTTGGGCCGGCTGGATGCGCCGTCGGTGGCGCCAATAGCGGTGGTGACGCTGGCGCGCACGTACCGCGACGCGGTGCGGCTGGCGTGGGCGCGCAAGCGGGTGCACTACGCCACGCAGCGGCAGCTGGCGGCCGAGACGGGTATGCCGCCGCAACACGTGTCGGACTACCTGCACACGGACGACGGGCCTACCCGGCGCGACTTGCCGGCCTGGCGCATTCCGGAGTTCGAGGCGTTCGTGGGCAACACCATCGTCTCGCAATGGCTGGCGTTGCAGGCGCGGCTGACGGTGCTGGAAGAGCTGCAGGCCAGCCGGCTGGCGGCGTAGCGGGGCAGCGCACCGGAGGCGCCGCATGAGGCCCGCCGGTGAAGTGCGCCAGGCGCTGCTGCAGGCGGCCGCTGATCTGACCACGCCGGACCGCGCGCCCACCTTGGGCGAGCTGGCCGAGCACGCCCAGGTGGGCTATGCGCACGCGCGCTGGTCGGTGCAGAACATGGCGCGGGCAGGGGCGCTGCGCATCGTGCGAACGCGCCGCGTGGCCTACCGCAACCGGCCGGTGGCGGAGTACGTGCTGGCCGACCGCACACAGCAGGGGCAGGGCGCGGGCGCAGGGCACTTTGCGCTGCAGGCGGCGGTGCGGGCATGGGGTGTGGCCGCCTGACGGGCGCGCCACAGGAACAGAGCGAAGGGGCGGGGTTTGAACCAGTCACGGGCGCCGTTGCCGCCCATCAATTTCGCGGCGCTGGCCGATGCGCTGTTGGCGCGGGCCGACGCGCTGGTGGCGGCCTGGTTGCCGGGTGGCCACCGCGAGGGGCACGAATACAAGTGCGGCAGTCTTTCCGGGGGCAAGGGCAGCAGCTGCTCGATCAACCTGACGACCGGTGCCTGGGCCGACTTCGCCACCGACGAAAAGGGTGGCGACCTGATCGGGCTGTACAAGGCCATCCACGGCCTGGCCGACATGGGCAAGGCAGCCGTGCAGGTGGCGCGCGACGAAGGCCTGGAAGACGTGGCCGGGGTGCAGCGCGACACGCAGCACCAGCGGGCAGAGCGCCCACCCGCGCCGCCGGCACCGCCCGCACCCCTGCGCCCACGCGAGTCCTGGCAGACCCTGCTGCCGGTGCCGGACTTTGCGCCCGCGCCCACCTTCAGCCATTACCACCGCGGCGCCGACACCATCGCGCGCAAGGCCACCTACCGCGTGGGTGGGCAGCTGCTGGGCTACGTGGTGCGCTTTCGCACCAGCGATGGCGGCAAGGACGATATCCCCTACACGTTCTGCCAGTCCGCCGCGGACGGTGCGGCCAAGTGGCAGTGGCGCCAGTTCGACGAGCCGCGCCCCCTGTTCCTGCCCGGTGGCGAGCTGCCCACGCGCGAGGGCGAGCCGCCGCGCACCGTGGTGCTGGTGGAAGGCGAGCGCAAGGCCGAGATGCTGCAGGCGCTGCTGGATGGCGGTGCGCCCGGCGTGTACGTGGTGGCCAGCTGGCCCGGTGGCAGCAAGGCCTGGGACAAGGCGCTGTGGTCCTGGGTGGCCGGCTGCACGGTGGTGGCCTGGCCCGACTGCGATTCGCAGCGCGAGCAGCTGACCACGGCCGAGCGCAAGGCCTGCGGTGATGACCCGGTGGCGCTGGAAGTGGCGCGCGCGGCCAAGCCCTTCAAGCCCGCTGACAAGCAGCCCGGCCTGCTGGCCATGCGCCGCATCGGCTGGCTGCTGACGCGCGAGCACGGCTGCGCTGTGAGCATCCTGCCCATCGACGAGCCCGGCGTGCGCAAGAGCGGCTGGGACGCCGCCGACGCTATCGAAGAAGGCTGGGACTTCGACCGCGTGCTGAAGTACTTCGGCCAGGCGCAGCCCTTGCCGCCTGACCCGGATGCGGCCGCCCCCGAGCCTGCGCCTGGCGCGGGCGGTGGCGGCGAGCCGCCCAAAAAAATCGAAGGCCCCGTTGGCACTGCGGACGGGGATGATGTCGGTTCGTCGCGGCCGATGCCCTGGTGGCTGGCGCCGTACTGGGACGACGTCAAGGAGCGCTGGCTGGTCTCGCGCAAGCTGGTCATCCGCGCGCTGGAGGAAGATCCCGCGCTGGCTGGTGTGCTGGGCGCGAACCAGCTGACAAACACCATCGACGCGCGGCGTGACTGGCCTTGGCCGCACGGCAAGGCAGGCCCCGTGCGCGCCAGCACCGAGCTGATGCTGGGTGCCTACCTGAGTCGAACCTACGGCCTGCCCAGCATCGCGCGCGCGGCCCTGGCCGAGGGCATAGAGACGGTGGCTTTCTCGAACCCGTTTCACCCGGTGCGGGAATACCTCGCGGGTCTGGCCTGGGACGGCAAGCCGCGCTTGGCGAAGTGGCTGATGTTCGTGATCGGCGAAACGCCAGACACCTTGCCGCCGCGCGTGGCGGAGTACCTGGCGCTGGTGGGGCAGTACTTCGTCATGGGCCTGGTGGCGCGCGTGCTGGACCCTGGCTGCAAGTTCGACTATTGCCTGGTGTTGGAAGGCAAGGGCGGGCGCTACAAGAGCACGGCGCTGAAGACGCTGGTGGGCAAGGCGTTCTTCTCGGACACGCGCTTTGACGTGCAGAAGAACAAGGAAGCACAAGAGCAGGTGCAAGGCGTCTGGTTGTACGAGCTGGGCGAGCTGGCGCACTTCAACAAGGCGGGCGTGGACGAGATCAAGGCCTTCGTCAGCAGCGAGGTCGACCGCTACCGGCCTGCGTACGGCAAGCAGGTGGACAGCTTTCCGCGCCAGTGCGTGCTGGCCGCCACCACCAACAACCGCAAGTACCTGCGGGACAAGACGGGCAACCGCCGCTTCTGGCCGGTGCCGGTGGCGCACGTCATGAACGTGGCCTGGATCGAGAGGTGGCGGGACCAGCTGTTTGCGGAGGCGCAGGCGCTGTATCTGGCGGGCGAGCGCTACTGGCCCGACGAGGACACCGAGGAACGCCTGTTCGTGCCCATGCAGCAGGAGCGCCTGGTGGTCGACGCGATCGAGGAAGAGCTGCTGCGGCTGCTGACGCGCTCGCCCGGCGTCCAGGGCTCCGAGGCCGAAATCAACGAGCTGACTGCCCATGTCTCGGTCGCGCAGCTGATCAAGGCGCTCGGCGTCGACGTGGGCAAGGCCAATGCGGGTCTGCAGTCGCAGATCCGCGCCTGGCTGGATCAGGAGGGCTGGGACCAGAAGAAGGTGCCTGTCGGCCCGGTGCGCCTCATGCGGTACGTGCGCCCGGCCCGCTGGCCTGAGCCCGAGCTGGATGGCGACGAAGGTGCGCCACCAGATGTGCCTCCCGCCGGCGATGCCGGCGCGGTGGTGACCGCCAATGCCACAGGAGCTGACGATGAGCCGTTCTAGCGTGAGGGGGTTGCGTAAGCGTGCGCAGGCCCGAGTCCGTTTGGCCTGGCTGCTCAGGCGCCTGCAGCGCGAGGATGCGCAGCGTTATGCCGCCATTGGTGCAGCTGCGGACGCATGGGTCAATTCCATGTTCGAAGTGGATAGAAGGTTGGCGCAAGTCGTGTGCGACAGCTTTATGAGCGACCTGCGCAGGCTGTTCAAAGAGACGGTCCTCATGCCCATGGTGCGCGGCATCGTGAAGGACTGACCACCACGATGCGCCGCACCCTTTCATCAACCAGCACGGAGCTGCCGACGATGCACCCTGACCAGCCGGTCGCGGTGCGCGAATCGCGCCGTGCCCCCAACCGCACAAGACGCAAGACTGGCAGTGCGGGCCACGCAGTGGAGGGCGCACCGATGGTGCGGTGCGCCCGTGGGGGCGCGAACGCGGGGACGTCGGTGGGAGCGGCCATGTAGCGCCGCGCTGTCCACTGTCCGACGTGTCCACCCTTTTCCCATAGGGGGCTATGGATGCCACTTACCAACCCTGAGCGAGGTTGCGCCGCTGCATGGTCTGGTGAGTGTTTTAGGGGCGGTGGCCGATGCGTATTTGCCAATGCGGGCGGGCGAGTGCAGGCGTGTGCACAGGCACGCTCGCGCGCGCCCAGGGGTGCGATCTCACGATTTATCTCCTTAAAGAAGTGGAGGACAGAGTGGACAGCAGGACAGAGCAAGAACAGGCGGCAGCGGTGGCCAAGGGCCTGGCCACGATCAAGGCGCACATGCCCCAGACCTACGCGGACATCCAGGCCAAGGCCAAGGGGTCGCTGGGCAACGAGGCCTTCGCGCTGGTGCGCCGGTCACTGAGGGGTGAGCCCAATTGCTTCTACGCCATCGAGGGCGGCCACGTGGTGGGCGCACCCTTCATGGACATGGCGGCTAACCTGGAAGAAGTGATCACGTTGGGTTTGGCTTTCGGCATCGGCTTCATGATCGTCTGGCCGACGGGAGGGTCTGCGCATGGCACGCATTGAATGGGTGCGCCAGCGCCTGGAGAACTGGGCGCGCTGGACCACGCAGCGCAGCGAGGGCGCGCTGGGCTACCCGAAGCAGTCGGCCTTCGCGCGCCTGGCCGGGCGTGGGCGTCGTGCCGACACAGTGATCCCCATCGACAGCGTAGACGCCAGCCTGACCGACGATGCGGTGCAAGCCCTGCGCTGGGAGCGGCCGCACCTGTACCTGACGCTGGTGCACATCTACGTGCAGGGCTCGGACATCAAGCGCACGGCGGTCAAGCTGTGCAAGGCGGAGTCGACCATCAAGGCGCACCTGGAGCAGGCGGACCAGGCGCTGGCGATGTGGTTCCGCGACCGGGCGCGGCTGGCCGATGAGGTGCGCCAGCGCGCGGCGGGGGGTTTTACTACATAGACTTCTTTGGCACATTTCAGGCAAGCTGCAGCGAACGTGTGTCCCGAGGGTTTGTGCCCCCACCCCCCGAGCACCACGGCACACGTGCAGCCCACCCCGAAGCCCGGCAGGTTCGCCCCCTTGCCGGGCTTCACCTTTTGTAGCTGCCATGCCCAAGTCCGCCCCGCGCCCATGCTCTGCACCGGGCTGTGGCGTGCTGGTGCATGACGGATCAGGGCGCTGTGCCAAGCATGCACGCGCGGCCTGGGTCAAAGCCCAGCCGACCAAGCGCATCACCGGCCGGCGCCTGCAAGCCATGCGCGCTGCGCTGTTCGCCCGGTCGCCCCTGTGCGCCGAGTGCGAGCGGCAAGGCCGCGTGACCCCCGCCACCGAACGCGACCACATCGTGCCCCTGGCCGAAGGCGGCGCCGACGACGACACGAACGTGCAAGGCCTGTGCCATGCATGCCACGAAGAGAAGCGCAAGGCCGAATCCACCCGAGGCCAGCGCCGCGCCCGAGGCATCCCACCCCCAGCCCGGTGACCGCACCGACCGGGGGGGAGGGGGGTAAGAAAGTTCGCCCCCTCCACCCCGGAAACCGACCGGTTCCTCGAATTTTTGCGTGCGCAGGTTTCGGGGGAGGGGGTACCCAGATAGGAGTAGTGACAAGTGAGTGGTTCGCGTGGTCCTTTGCCCAAACCAGCGGCATTGCGCCTGCTGGAAGGCAACGCCAGCAAGCGTGCGCTTGACCTTTCGGCGGGCGTCAATCCGACGATTGCCGTTCCCGACGCCCCGCGCCACCTCGGCAGGGAAGCGCGCAAGGAATGGAAGCGCATCACGCCGCTGCTGGAAGAGCTGGGCCTGATCTCCGGCCTCGACCGCGCCGCCCTCGCGCTGTACTGCCAGACCGCCGGGCGCCTGGCTGAATTGGAGACCTCGTTCAACCGCAAGGTCGATCAGCGCGTCAAAGACGGCATGGATTACAGCGACGCCGTCTACGAAGTCAGCCACGCCATCACCCCCAGCGGGTACGCCCAGCAATCCGTCCTCGTGCAGCTCATCAGTCGCAACCGCGAACAGCTGCACCGCTACCTGCAGCACTTTGGCCTGTCGCCCGCCGCCCGCGGGCGCGTCCAGGCCAGCAACAACCAGCAGATCGGTCTGCCTGGCATTGAACCCAAACCCGAAGCGCCCGCCGGCTTCGCCAAATTCAGCGTCGTCAACTAACGCATGAGCGATCACTTGGCCTTGGCCCACCAGTACATGGACGGTGTAGCCAGCGGAGCCGTGCCCGCCTGTAAGTGGACCCGCCTCGCCGTCGATCGCCAACTCGCTGACCTCGCCCGCCCCATCTCCACCGACTGGCCCTGGACGTTCGATGCCCAGCGCGCCGTCCGTCCCTGCGAGTTCATCGAGCTGCTCCCCCACATCAAAGGCAAGTGGGCGCGTGAAGGACGTCTGATCGAACTCGTCGGCTGGCAGTGCTTCATCCTCACCACCGTCTTCGGCTGGGTCCACCGCGACACCGGCTTGCGCCGCTTCCGCGAGGTCTACATCGAAGTCCCCCGCAAAAACGCCAAGTCCACCCTCAGCTCCGGCGTCGCCCTCTACATGCTCACCGCCGACGGTGAACACGGTGCCGAGGTCTACAGCGCCGCCACCACCCGCGACCAGGCCCGCATCGTGTTCGATGACGCCCGCGGCATGGCCGAACGCTCCCCAGGCCTGCGCTACCACTGCGGCCTGGCCATCATGCAGCACAGCCTCACCGTCGCGCAGACCTCCAGCAAATTCGCCCCGCTCGCCGCGGAAGGCAGCACCCTCGACGGCCTCAACGTCCACTTCGCCGTCATCGACGAGCTGCACGCCCACAAGACCCGCGCCGTCTACGACGTCATCGACACCGCCCGCGGCGCGCGCGAACAGTCCCTGCTGTGGAACATCACCACCGCCGGCACCGACCGCAGCGGCATCTGCTACGAACGCCGCACCCACGTCACCAAAGTCCTCGGCGGCGTCGTGGACGACCCGGCCCTCTTCGGCGTCGTCTACACCCTGGACGAAGCCGACGACCCCTTCGACCGCGCCGCCTGGGCCAAAGCCAACCCCAACTGGGGCGTCAGCGTGCTGCCCGACGACATGGAAGCCGCCGCCCGCAAGGCCGAAGCCATGCCCTCGGCCCTCAACAACTTCCTCACCAAACGGCTGGACGTCTGGGTCAGCGGCGAATCCCCCTGGATGGACATGCGCGCCTGGGACAAGTGCGGCGCCCCCGCGCTGCGCGACCTCAGCGCGTTCGCCGGTCGCCCCGCCTGGATCGGCCTCGACCTGGCCCAGAAGAAGGACTTCGCTGCCGCCAGCCTCGTATTCCAGGACGACGACGGCCGCTGGTGCGTGTGCACACGTCTGTACCTTAACGAGCTGGCCATCCAGGAAAGCGGCAACGCCCACCTCGCCGGCTGGGCGCGCCAGGGCTACGTCAGCGTCACCGATGGCGACCTGACCGACTTCGACGTCGTCGCCGACGACCTGCGCCAGCTCTGCCGCGACTTCGACGTGCAAGAGATCGCCTTCGACCCGGCGCTGTCCATGTACTTCGCCGGCAAGCTGATTGAAGAGGGCCTGCCCCTGGTCGAAATCCAGCAGCGCTCCATGTTCTTCACCCAGCCGCTGCTTCAGATCGAGAACATGGTCCTCGAAGGCCTGCTGCGCCACGACGCCAACCCCGTCATGGCCTGGATGGTCAGCAACCTCGTCGTCAAGGTCAGCAAGTTCAACGAGCTGCGCGCCCCCACCAAAGAGCGCCCAGAAAACAAGATCGACGGCCCCATCGCCATGCTCATGGCGCTGGGCCGCGCGCTCGCCGCCCAACCCGCAGGCGACCTTGACGACTACCTCGCCAGCTTCGCCCCCGCCCCCGCCTGATGCCTTCAGCCACCTCACACACTGCCGCCCGCCCGCGCGGCCTGGGCCAGCGCATCCGCGCCGCCGTCGCCGGTTGGATGGGGCAGAGCGTCTCCCTCAGCGACGCCGAAGGCATGGCCGCACTGTTCGCCCGGCGTGAAGTGGCCGGGGTCGAAGTCTCCGGCCGCACCATCCTGTCGCTGTCCACCGTATGGGCCTGTGCCCGCCTGATATCCGAGACCATCGCCACGCTCCCGCTGTCGATGTACGAGCGCACCCCCACCGGCCGCCGCGTCGCTTCGGGTCACCGCCTGCACATGGTCCTGCACGATCAGCCCAGCGTGGACTCCACCGCCGCCGTGTTCTGGGAATCGGTCGTGGCCGCCATGCTGCTGCGTGGCAACGCCCATTGCGAAAAGCTCATCGTCGCCGGCCGCATCGTCGGCCTGGTCTTCCTTGCGCCCAACCGCCTCACCAAGTTCCGCCACCCCAACGGTGTGACCGAGTGGCGCTATTTCGAATCGAACGGCCGCCAGCGCACCATCCCCAACGCACGCATCTGGCACGTGCCGGGCTTCACCGTCGACGGCGAAAACGGCCTGTCGGTGATCGAGCACGGCGCCATCGTCTTCGGCAACGCCCTCGCCGCCGGCAAAGCCTCGTCCGACGCCTTCGGCAACGGCCTCATGCAGCCGCTGTTCTACAAGCTCGGCCAGTGGCTCAAGCCCGAGCAGCGCGAGGAATTCAAGAAGAGCGTCGCCGGCTCTATCGAGCGTGGTGAAACCCCGCTACTCGAAGGCGGCATCGGCGTCGACTCCATTGGCATCAAACCCGTCGACGCCCAGCTGCTCGAATCGCGCGCCTTCAGCGTGGAAGAGCTTTGCCGCTGGTTCCGCGTGCCGCCCTGGATGGTCGGCCACACCGAGAAGTCCACCAGCTGGGGCACCGGGATCGAGCAGCAGATGATCGGCTTCCTCACCTTCACGCTCGCCCCCTGGCTGCGTCGGATCGAGCAGGCCATCAGCAAAGACCTGCTCACCCCGGCCGAGCGCCTGCGCTACTACCCCAAGTTCGCTGTCGAAGGCCTGCTGCGCGCCGACAGCAACGGCCGCGCCACCTTCTACGGTGCCATGGTCAACAACGGCATCCTCACCCGCGACGAAGTCCGCTCCCTCGAAGACCGTGAACCCAAGGGCGGCAACGCGGCGGTTCTCACCGTGCAGTCGGCCATGACCACGCTCAACGGCATCGGCCAGACCAGCGATGCCGCCCAGGCCAGCGCCGCCCTGCGCGCATTCATCGGCGTCAGCGACACGCCACCACCACAGGACTGACCCCATGAGCTTGAAGCAACTACCGGGCGCCCCATCCGGCCGCCCCAGCGCCGCTGTGCGCAGCGAAATCCTGCCCCGCGCCTACGACCGCTGGAACCCCGGCCTGAAGGCAGCCGCCAGCGCAACCGACAGCGACCGCACCATTGGCATCTACGACGCCATCGGCTACGACTACTGGACGGGCGAGGGCGTCACCGCCAAGCGCGTCGCAGGCGCGCTGCGCAGCATGGGCCCCGGCCCCGTTACCGTCAACATCAACAGCCCAGGCGGCGACGTGTTCGAAGGCCTCGCCATCTACAACCTGCTGCGTGAGCACGATGGTGAAGTCACCGTCAAGGTCTTGGGCCTGGCCGCGTCGGCGGCCTCATTCATCGCCATGTCAGGCGACACCATCCAGTGCGCCCGCGCCGGTTTCTTCATGGTGCACAACGGCTGGGTTGTCGCCATCGGCAACCGCCACGACCTGCGCGAGGCCGCCGACTGGATGGAGCCCTTCGACGCCGCCATGGCCGACATCTACGCCGCCCGCACCGGGCAGGACGCCAAGGCCACCGCCAAGTTGATGGACGCCGAAGCCTGGATCAATGGCAGCGCCGCGGTAGAGCAGGGCTTTGCCGACGAGCTGCTGCCGTCCGACCAGGTCCAGCAAGGCGAAGGCAAAGCCCAGGCCACCAGTGTGCGCCGGCTCGAAGCCGCCCTGCGCGCCAGCGGCATGCCCAAGTCGGAGGCCATGCGCCTCATCAGCGAAGTCAAGTCCAGCGCGGGCGATCCCGCTGGCAGCGGCGAGGGTGATCCCGCCGGGCGCGGCCAACCGGCCGACTTTGTCCCCACCGGCCAAGCAAGCGCCATGTCGGCGTCCCTGGTCAACCTCATCCCCACCCTGTGAAAGGTAACGCTCCCATGAAAACCTCCCGTCTCTTTGCCGTCGCCGCCATGGCGGCCCTCGCCGTCGTGTCGCTCACCGCCCAGGCCATGGGCTTCGATGTCGCCGGCTTCGCCGCCGCCCACTCGGACGTCCTGGCCGGCCTGTCCATGCTCGGCCTGGCGGGCACCACCGCCAACGTGGAAACCGAATACAAGCAGGTTCAGGCCGACCTGAAGAAGGTTGGTGACGACCTCAAAGGCTACGCCGAACAGGCCCAGAAGGATCTGAAGGCCCACGCCCAACTGTCTGCCGACGCCAAGGCCAAGGTCGATGAGCTGCTGCTCAAGCAGGGCGAGCTGCAGGCCAACCAGCAGCACATCGAACAAGCCCTCGCCAAGCTGGAGGGCAGCGGCGCCGGTGGCGACGTGCAGCACCTGTCGCTGGGCCAGCAGTTCGTCCAGTCTGACGACGTCAAGGCCTTCCTCGGCAAGACCACGCCGCGCGGCCGGGTCGACCTGTCAGTCAACGCCGCCATCACCAGCCTGACCACGAACACCGATGGCGCCGCGGGCGACCTGGTGCAAACCACGCGCGTGCCCGGCATCGTGGCGCTGCCGCAGCGCCGCCTGACCGTGCGCGACCTGATCTCGCCCGGCCAGATGGACGGCAGCGCGCTCGAATACGTCAAAGAGACGGGCTTCACCAACGCCGCCGCGCCTGTGGCCGAAGGTGCCAAGAAGCCCGAATCCACGATGAAGTTCGACCTGGTCAGCACCACCGCCAAGGTCATCGCCCACTACGTCAAGGCCTCGCGCCAGATCCTCAGTGATGCTTCCCAGCTTGCCAGCCTGATCGATCAGCGCCTGCGCTACGGCCTGGCCTTCGCCGAGGAAAAGCAGCTGCTCAACGGCGACGGCACCGGCCAGAACCTGCTGGGCATCATCCCGCAGGCCACGGCCTACGCCGCCCCGTTCACGCCCGCCGGCACCGTGACCGAGATCGACAAGATCCGCCTCGCCTTGTTGCAGTCTGAATTGGCCGAGTACCCGTCCAGCGGCATCGTCATGCACCCCAGCGACTGGGCGCGCATCGAGCTGCTGAAGGACACCACCGGCCGCTACATCATCGGCAACCCGCAAGGCACCATCGGGGCCACGCTGTGGAATATCCCGGTGGTCACCACGCAGGCGATCGATGCCGACAAGGTGCTCACCGGCGCCTTCAAGCTGGGCGCCCAGCTGTTCGATCGCTGGTTGACCCGCGTCGAAGTCGCCACCGAGAACGAGGACGACTTCGTCAAGAACATGGTCACCATCCTGGCCGAAGAGCGCCTGGCCCTGGCCGTGTACCGCCCAGAGGCCTTCGTCTACGCCGACCTGGGCAACGTCGGTCCGTAACCCCGTTGGCGCCCCCTGGGCCTCGCGCCCAGGGGCGCTGGGATAACCTCCATGCTCATCCGCTTCATTGATCCCGATCCGCGCGCCGGCATGACGGTGCGCATGGACAGCCGCCGTGGCCAGGAGCTGGTCGACGCCGGCAACGCCGAGCCCGTGCCCGACACCCCTGTGGTCGAGCCCGCGCCTTCCAAGGACGCCACGGACGCGCCCAAGCCGCCCGCCCGCCGCACCAAGAAATGACCATCGTCACGCTGCCCGAGGCCAAGGCGCACCTGCGCCTTGAGCCCGACTACCCCGACGACCAGGTGCAAGACAAGCTCGCCGCTGCCGAACAGCGCGCCGCCCACTTCATCAACCGCGCCCTGTTCGGCACGGACGCGGACCGCCAGGCCGCTATGGCTGCCGCCCCTGCCGCCATCACCGCCGCAGGCGCCGCCTATACCGACGCGCTGGCGGCTGCCTCGGCCGTCACCGACCCAGTCGCCGCCTCCATGCTGCACGCGCAGGCCCAGACCGACTACGCTGCCGCCCAAGCGCGCGCGCGCGAAACCCTCGCCGGCATCGTCGCCACCAGCGACATCAAGGCCGCCATCCTGCTCATCCTGGGCAACCTGTACGAAAACCGCGCCGACGTCCAAGACGACCGCATGGCCGCGCTCCCCAACGGCGCGCAGTACCTGCTCATGCCACACCGCGTCGGCTGGGGGATCTGACCATGCGCATCGGCCAGCTCGACGTCCGCCTCACCTTCCAACACCCCAGCGGCGCCCTGGACGAGCTGGGCCAGCCCATCCCCGGTGGTCTGCAAGACGTCGCCACCGTCTGGGCCGCCGTGCGCCCCATGGGCAGCAACGAACGCGTCGCCGCCGCCCAGGCCCAAAGTGGGCAGACCCATGTCGTCACCACCCGTTGGTCGGCCGCGCTCGCCGCTGCCACCGGTGCCTGGTCCGTGCGCTTGGGCGCCCGCACCTTTGACGTCATCGGCCTGCCACGCTGCCCCGACGAAGGCCGCCAGTGGCTCGTGTTCGACTGCGCTGAAAGGGTGCCCCAATGACCGCCTTGCGCATGCAGTTCAACCCCGACGCGCTGCTGTCGCAGCTGGGCGCGCTGGAAGAAGGCATCAAGACCGAAGTCCTGCGCCCTGCGGCTGAAGCCGCCGCCCGCGTCTACCGCGACGATGTCATCCAGCGCGTGCCCAAGCGCACGGGCCTGCTGGCCAGCGCCATCTACGAAGCCTATTCGCCCGAACGCAGCGAAGACGGCAAGTCCCACACCTACCACGTCAGCTGGAACAAGCGCAAGGCGCCCCACGGCCACCTGATCGAGTTCGGCACCAGCCGCGCACCCGCCCACCCGTTCCTGCGCCCCGCCTACTACAGCGCGGGCGAACAGGCCATGGCCGCCGCGCGCCAAGTCATCGCCCAACGTGGCCAGCAGGTGATTGATGGCATTCGAAGCTGACTTTCTGGCGGCCCTGAAGGCGCAGTGCCCCTACGTCTTCGCCGGCATGGCCGACGCCACCGTGCCCGCGTCCAAGCCCTACGTGGTGTTCACGCAGGTCGGCGGCCCCGTCGTCAACTACGTGGAAAACAGCCAACCCAACCTGCAACAGGCCCGCATCCAGGTCACCGTCTGGGCGCCCACCACCTTGCAGGCCAACAGCATCAGCCGCGCGATCGAGCGCGCTCTGCGCGCCGCCACCGCCTTCACCGCCCGGCCGCTGGCCGCGTTCGACGCCGACCACGACCCCGACACCGGCCGCTACGGCGCCCGTCAAGACTTCATGTGCAGCTACCCCGACCCCTGAAGGTCACCGCTGCACAAAACCGAACCCGCCCTCCGGCGGTTTTTTTGTGCCCGCAAGGCGCACGCAACCCAGCCCGCCTCGCGGGCTTTTTTCGTTGAAAGGAGCCTTCAATGGCACAACTCCTGGCGGGCGCGACCTTCTCGTTTGCCCAAGCAACCGGCGCGGCCAAAACCGTTTCCGGCGTCACTAACGCGGTCGAGGCAGTGGTATCCGCCACCGCCCACGGCCTGGCCAACGGCGACATCGTCTGGCTCACCTCCGGTTGGGCGAACCTCAACCGCCGCGCGTTCCGCGTCAAGTCCATCACGGCCGACACCTTCGTGCTGGAAGGCATGAACACCACCAACACCAGCATCTACCCCACGGGTGGCGGCGCGGGTGAAGTGCGCAAGGCCGGTCAGTTCACGCAGATCTCCGGCGTGATGAACCCCAACAGCTCCGGTGGCGACCCCAAGACCATCAACTACCGCTTCGTCGAAATGCTGTCCGAGCTGACCCTTAACGACGGCTTCTCGGCCGTGTCGCGCTCCATGGAGATCGACGTCGACCAGATGGGCACGCCCGGCTACGAGCTGCTCAAGAGCCTGACCGAAAACGACGGCGAATGCATCATGAAGACCACCTTGCGCAGCGGCTCCATCCAGCTGCTGCCCTGCAAGTTGGCGCTGAACGAAGAGATGACCGGCGGCACCAGCGCGCCCCTGGCCGTCAAGCTGTCCGTCAGCGGCACCAACCGTTCGCTGCGCTACGCGTAAGCACCGCGCTGCCATGCACCCCTGCCGGGGTGTCTCCTGCGCCCCCTCGGGGGCGTTTTTCATGCCCTCCTGACCGTATGCAGGCCGGGCCTTTTTCCCCTTCCCCTAAAACGAGATCGACACCATGGCTTTCAACATCGGCCAAACGCCCGACACCATCGAAGTGCGCGCCAAATTCACCGACCGCACTGGCCGCAACCAGCAGATCAATGGCGTCTGCAAGTTCCGCACGCCTGAAGACTACGCCGCCTGGCAGGACGAGCTGATCGACGCCGTCAAGGAAGAGCGCACCGCCGCCACCAACGACGACCTCACCGTGGCCGAAATGATCGGCCGCCGCACGCACGACCGCTTCACCCAGATCCTCGACTCCTGGGAATCGTGGGACTTGAAAGAGCCGCTCACCGAAGCCGCCCTGCGCCAGCTGCATAACTTCGCCCCTGGTGCCATCAGCGCCATGGTCGCCGCCTACACCGCCGCCTGCCTGGAGGGCGCGCGGGGAAACTGATCGCCATCGGGTGCGAGCTGTTCACCCCCAGCCTCACACCCGAAGAGATCGAGGCCTCCGGCTGGGAGCCAGAGGACTTTGAAGAAGTCCCCTGCGACGTCTGGCCGGCCCACATCCGCGCGTTTGAACTGGCCTGCTACCTGCGCCGCCAGCTCCGCACCTCGTTCAGCGGGGTGCTGGGCTTTGACCTTGGCCCGGCCGACGCCTGGATGCGCCGCCGCGGCATCCCCGACAGCGAGCAGATCGTGCTCGAACAGCAGCTCGCCGACATCGAAATCGGCATGCTGAAAACCGTGAACAAGAAGAAGGACTAGGGCCCACCGGCCCCTGTCCGCCCACACAACCCCTGGCCCGCCGCGTGCGGGCCTTTTTATTGCCCCCGCTTCATGGCCGACCTGCAAAGCACCATCGCCGTCACCGCCGACGCCTCGGGCGTCGAGCCGGGCCTGGCCCCCGGCAAGAAGTCCATCATGGACTTCGCCACCGCGGCAGAGCAGGGCGGTGCGCGCGCTGCGGCCGGCCTCGGTAAGCTGGGCGACAGTGCCGACCAGGCCGGCAAGAGGGTCGGCGCTGGCCTGGACAAAGGTGCCGAAGGCGTCAAGCGCACCTCGGCCGGTATCGACCAGGCCACGCGCAGCATGTCCCGCTCCATGGAGCGCTACATCGCCGTGCTCGAGGCCGGTGGCCAGCGCAACGCCGCGTACTGGGAGGCCCTGGCCAAGCAACGCGGCATCGACACCAGCCAGATCGACGGCCTGCTCGGCAAGATGCGCGAGCTGGAAGGCGCCCAGGCCAGCGGCGTCAAGTCCATGGACAACATGGGCATGTCCGCCAAGGCCACCGCCGCCGCCATGCGCGGCGTGCCCGCGCAGATCCAGGACATCATCGTCAGCCTGCAGGGCGGCCAGGCCCCCATGACCGTGTTCCTGCAGCAGGGCAGCCAGCTGTCCGGCATGTTTGGCGGCATGGGCGCCGCCGCCAAGGCCGTCGGCACCTACCTGCTCGGCCTGGTCAACCCCTTCACCGTCGTCGCCACCGCCGCCGCTGTCGTCGCCGCAGCGTGGTACCAGGGCACCAAAGAGGCCGAGGGCTACCAGAAAGCCCTGGTCATGACCGGCAACGCCGCCGGCCAGACCGTGGGCAATCTGCAGGCCGTCGCCGACGCCATCGGCGCCACCGGCCGATCGCGCGGCGCCGCCGTCGACGCCCTGACCGAGATCGCCGCCCAGGGCATCGCCGCCGGCGACGGCCTGCAGCGCTTCGCACAGGTCGCCATCGACATGGAGCGCGCCACCGGCCAGGCCATCAGCAAGACGGTCGACCAGTTCGCCGACCTCGGGCGCGAGCCCGTCAAGGCCAGCGAGAAGCTCAATGAGCAGTTCCACTACCTCACCGCCGCCACCTACGAGCACATCCGCTCGCTCGAAGCCCAGGGCAAATCCACCGAGGCGGCCAGGGTCGCGCAGGAATCCTTCGCCAACAGCATGGCGTCGCGCACCGGTCAGGTCATTGCCAACGCGGGCTTGATGGAGCGCGCCTGGAACGGCGTCACCGGTGCCGCCAAGCGCGCTTGGGAGGTCATGCTCAACATCGGCAAAGCCCAGACCAACGCCGACAAGCTGGGTGGCATCACCAGCGAGCTGGCGCGCCTGCAGAACGAGCAGGCAGCCGGTGGCTTTGCCAGCAACGGCGGTGGCGCCGCGTTCGGCCGCCCCAACCCGCAGGCCGACAGCCGCCGCGCCCAGCGCATCCAGCAGCTTCAGGCCGAGGCAGCGGCCCTGGGTGGCGTCATCGCGGGCGAGAAGGCCAACGCCGAGGCCATCGCCAACCGCCAGCGTGTGGAAGAGGCCGGCATCGCCTGGGCCAAGGGCGGCGACAAACACCTCAGTGACAAGGCCAAGATGGAGCGCGAGCTGGCCCAGGCGCGCGAGCTGGGCACCAAGGCGGGCAAAAGCCAGGCCGAGATCGAGCAGCGCCTGAACAACATCCGCGCCAGCTACGACAAGAAAGGCGGCGGCGGCAGCAAGTCCGGCGTCGCCCCTGGCGAGAACGAAGTCGCACGCATCCGCGCCATGATCCAGGAGGAAGAGCGCTACACCCAGGCCCTGCAGGAGCGTGGCGCCCAGGCCGCCAAGCTCACAGCCGGTGAAAAGCTGGTCATGCAGATCCAGCAGCAGCTGAACACCGGCATCAAGGGCGTGGCCCGCTCCAACAAAGAGGCCGCCCTGGCCGAGGCGGAGCGCCTGGTGGTGGTGGAGAAGGGCCGCATCGCCGAAGAAAAGCGCGCCAAGGCCATCGAAGACGCCCGCATCGCCAACGAGAAGCTGGTCGCCGACACCTTCAAGACCGCCGAAGGCCTGGAGCGCCAGGCCAGCGAGCTGGACGCGTCCAACGCCATGTGGGGCAAGGGCAAGGTCGCCGTGGAGGAATACCGCCTCGCCCAGGCCCAGGAAATGCTGGCCATGGCCGAGGGCAGCGACCGCTTCATGCCCGAATACGTCGACGCCCTGCGCCGCGTCGTCGAAGCGCGCCAGCACCTCACCGAAGCCACCCGCGACAGCGAGTACAAACGTCTGAACGAAGGCATCCAGGACTGGACGCGCAGCGCGCGCGAGCAGCTCGCCCTCTACCAGGACGAGTCCAAATACGCCGGCCTCACCGCGCTGGAGCGCGCCAAGATCACCGCCGAGCGCCAGGTGGAGCTGAAGCTGGCCCGCGAGATCGACAAGATCAACAAGTCGAACCTCAACGACGCCCAAAAGCAGGCCCTGATCAGCGACGCCACTGCCGCCGCCGCGATTGAGAAATCCGCCGCCACGGCCAAGGTCGTCAACGACGACTGGCAAAAAACCGCCGACAGCATCAACCAAAGCCTGACCGATGCGCTGATGCGCGGCTTCGAGGACGGCAAGGGCTTCGGCAAGAGCTTTGTCGACACGCTGAAAAACATGTTCAAGACGCTGGTGTTGCGTCCCATCATCAGCTTCATCGTCCAGCCCATCGGCAACGCCATCAGCGGCATCGTCAGTGGGTTCCTGGGCGGCGGCGGGCAGGGCGGCGGCATGCTGGGCGATCTGTTTGGCGGCGCCAGCAATGGCAGCAGCCTGATGAACCTGTTCACCGGCACGGGCGGCAACTGGGGCGCCATCAGTGGCGCGCTCGGCGGCGGCATGTCCTGGGCCAACGCCCTGGGCTCCATCTACGCCAATACCACCGGCACCGGCATCAGTGGCCTGCTGGCCACCAACGGTGCCTACGGCACCGCCGCTGGTGGCATGGGCGGTGCGGGCGGGTTGGCCGGTATCGCGGGAGGGATCGCGATGGTGGCCATCCCCCTCATCATCGGCGCCATCATCGAAAACAACAGCCGCGACCGCACCGGCGGCGCTGCGTTTGCCACCAGCAACTGGCGCAAAGACCCCGGCACCGCGCCCGGCTCGGGCACTGCCTACGACACGGCCACCAACCAGTTGCCGGCCTACCAGGACATGGTCAACCGGATGGTCGAGCTGGGCCACAGCCAGAACATGAGCTGGTATGAGCAGTTCAAGGGCAACGAGCGCGCCCTGTACGCCGTGCTGCAGCAGGCCGAAGAAATGGCGCGCGGCATGAGCCACGAATTCCAGGCGCTGCCCGATGGCAAGGACATCACCGAGATGTACGGTGACTTCTACCGTGGCCAGGGCTACGCCGACCCGGCCAGCATGGGCTGGTGGAATTGGAAGGACGTCGACTTCGCCTCGGTCGACACGCGCGTGGTCGAGGCCGCGCGCCAGCTGTCGGTGTCGCTGGTCGACACCCTGACGCAGACCGCACGCACCCTGGGTGAAAGCGGGGACTTCCGCGTCACCACCGGCTGGGCCAACCGGGGCAAGGGCGACATCTGGGGCGCAGCGCAGATCATGCGCGACGGCCAGCAGATCGCCGGTTTCGACCGCAGCGACTACAAGGACACCCAGCACTACATGCAGGCGGTGTTTGGCGCCACCATGGACGCCTTCCGCTCGTTCGATTTGCCGCAGTGGGCCACCAACCTGGTCGACAGCACGCAGGACAAGATCAACGCGCTGACCGGCGACAAGGTGGGCGAAGAGGCCGCCGCCCTGTACCAGCAGGCCAGCACCGAGCTGACGCAGACCCTGGCGGCCATCAAGATGATGATCGACGTGATGCCCGACTTCAAGGGCGCCACGCAGGATGCGGTCTACAACATCGCACAGGCCCTGGGCGGCCTGGACAACCTGAACCAGCTGTACGGCGGCTACCTGCAGAACTTCTACAGCGCTGAAGAGCAGGCCAACCTCCAGCGCGCGCAGGTGCAGTCGCAATTTGAGCAGGCCGGGTTGAAGATGCCCGCCACCCGCGCCGAATTCCGCGCCATGGTGGAAGCGCTGGACCTGACCACCGAGGCCGGGCAACAAGCCTTCGCCACCTTGATGCAGTTGTCGGGTGGTTTTGCCCAGATCACGGCCGATGGCGGCGCGCTGCTCACCGCCGCGTTTGAAGGCACCGACCAGCTGGCGGGCATCATCCGCGACGGCCTGTTGGGCAACCTGGCGTCCCAGCAGGTCGGCGAACAGATGGCCGACGTCGTCGTCGGCGGCATCTACAACGCCATCGCGGGCGGCTTTGCCAACCAGATCACCCAGATCATGATGGATGGCGTGGTCACCCCCATGCTGCAGGCCGCCGTCGCCGGCACCAGCGTGACCGAAGCCGTCAGCCAGGCCACCATCGACAAGATGGTCGCCGACGCCACCGCCGTGGCGCAGGCCTTGGGCCAGATCCTCAACAACGAGGGCTTCCAGCACGCCATGCGCGCGATCGAGGGCGCCATGCTCAGCATCGCCCCGCAGATCACCGCACCCCAGCCGTACTACACCAGCTACGACACCCGCCGCCAGCAGGCCCAGGCCGCCGCCGACGCTGCCGCCCGCGCCGCCGAACAGCGCGCCCAGGAAGCCCAGCGCGCCGCCGACGAAGAAGCGCGCCGCCAGCAAGCGATCCTCACCGAGCGCCTGGGCCTCACCAAGCAGCTGCTGCAGCTCGAAGGCAACACCAACGCCTTGCGCCAGCTGGAGCTGGAAGCGCTGGACCCGTCCAACCGCGCCCTGCAAGAGCGCATCTGGGCGCTGCAGGACGAAGCCGAGGCCGAAACCCGCCGCAACGAGGCCATGAAAGAGGCCCAGGAGTTCCTGGGCAGCTTCACCAAGAGCATCGAAGAGTTCATTTTCAACACCCGCATGGCCCAGGCCAGCGGCTTCGACAGCTACCAGCTCGCCGCAGGCAAGTTCAGCGCGCAGATGGCCCTGGCGCGCGGCGGTGACCGCGATGCCCTCAACGGCATCACCGGCTATGCCGACACGCTGATCGGGTCCATCCGTGCCGAGTCCACCAGCAGCGACGAGGCCAACCTGCGCATTGGCCGTGTGCTGGGCCAGCTGGGCGAGCTGCCCAAGCAGGTCAGCGCCGAGCAGCTGATCGTCAACGCCGTGGATTCGATGAAAAACACGCTGTCCGGCGTGTTGATCGATAAGTTTGAACAGCTGGACGGCAACGTCGACGGCCTGCTCACGTTCAGCGAGCTGCAGGCCTCCGGCATGGCGTCCGACGCGCAGATCCGCGCCCTGATCGCCCGCGTCGACGTGAACGGCGACGGCATGATCAGCAAGACTGAAGCTGTGCGCGCCCAAGCCGAGCTAACCAAGCTGGGCATCAACACCGTGAACACCAGCGTGGGTGGCGTCACCACCGCCGTGGGCACCAACACCAGCAGCACCGGCAACTGGCTGAGCAATGTCAACAGCAGCGTCAGTGGCGTGAACTCGGCCGTGGGCAATGTGACCACCGGCGTGGGCGGCACCAACAGCCGCCTGGACACCAACAATCAGCTGAGCGACTTCATCCGCGCCAACACGCTCAACTTGAACGGAATTCACGACGCGTCGCAGGGCATTCGCACGAACACCGGCACGTTGACTGGACAGAACGTGCAGTTCAACAGCGGGGGCATGCAGATGACGGTGCGCGCCGGCTCTGGTTGGGGTGGCGGCGGCACTGGGTTCGCAGTGGGCGGCGCCTTCACCAACGGCATCGTGAACGAACCCACCACCTTCCGCATGGGGTTGATGGGTGAGGCAGGGCCGGAGGCCATCATGCCGCTGGTGCGCTTGTCCGGTGGCCAGTTGGGGGTGCGGGCCCTGGGTGGCGGCATCCAAGATTTGGTTGCGGCTGTGGCGGCCCTGCAGGTGGCGGTTGAGCAGTTGCGTGGCGATCAGGCGGCCCAGGCTCGGGCAATGGTCGATCTTGAGCGACTGTCCGCGAACGCTTTGTCCAAGCTCTTGCGCCTGGCAGAAAGTCACGACCGCGACGGTGCGCCAGCGCCCCGTGAGGCAGTTCGCGTCGAGGTTGAATCGGTTAAACCGGTCTTGCAGGTAGAGGTGGCGTCATGAAGCGAGGCCTGCGGGTCGTCAAGACCGTTCCTGTCACCTCCGCCACCCTGGCTGGCAGCTCCGTGCCGGAGAACGAGCATCCGGTGTGGAGTGCCGCCAGCACCTACACCAAGGGGCAGCGCGTCATCCTCGGGCATGAGGTGTACGAGGCGGTGGCCGAAACCGGCAACACCAACAAAGACCCCAAGACCGAGGCCGCCTACTGGGCGCGCGTGGGCTACACCAACCTGTGGCGCGCATTCGACTTGTCCAGCACCACGCGCACGCAGTTCGACAGCGACGCCTGGTTTGAGTTGAGCCCTGGCCAGGCGATCTCCAGCGTGGTGTTGCGTGGCCTGGCGGCCGTCACCAAGGTCAGGCTGACCATGACGCACCCGGCCTACGGTGTGGTGCACGAGCATGAAGCCTTCATTGGCAGCGAACTGACCGAGTCGTCCTGGTACGCCTGGACCTTCGAGCCGCGCGTGGCCCGCGCGACCTTCGAGTACCACGGCCTGCCGTCCTACCCCGGCGCCACCCTGCGCATCGAGCTGGAAGGCGGCGCAGATGCGGGCGTCGGCGTGGTGGCCATTGGCAAGCTGCGCGAGTTTGGCATCGGCGTGTCGCTGGGCATGCGCATCGGCCTGATGGACTTCAGCCGCAAGCAGCGCGACGAGTACGGCGACGTGTTCCTCAAACAGGGCGATTACGCCGACACCGCCTCTTTCACCGTGGTGGTTGCCAACGACCAGCTTAACAACGTGCGCGCACTGGTCACCAGCCTGCGCGGCACACCTTGTCTTTGGTCGCCCAGCGACCGATGGGAGACCACCACCGTGTGGGGGTTCTTCCAGAACTTCGTGGTGACGATTCAGTACGCCACGCATTCCGAATGTGCAATTGACCTGGAAGGACTCACGTAATGGCCGGCCCCATCACCGTCACCATCGATCCGCCGCTGCCCAGCGATCCACCCGCCGAGTTTGAGGCCAAGGCCTTCACCGCCTGGGGCGATCTGGCGGTCGCCCTGCCACAGATCAACGTGGCCGTGGGGGCCGTCAACACCGCCACGGCGGGCATGGATGCCAACGTGGCTGCTGCCCAGGCCGCCGCCAGCGCCGCCTCGGGCCACGCGACCAACGCCGACGCCAGCAAGACGGCGGCGGCCGGCAGCGCCACCGCTGCCGCCAGCAGCGCCACCGCTGCCGACGCCAGCAAGACCGCTGCGGCCAACAGCGCAGGCGCTGCAGCGTCGTCGGCCAGCGCTGCTGATGGCAGCAAGACCGCCGCTGCCGCCAGCGCCGGTACCGCCAGCACCAAGGCCACCGAGGCAGCGGGCAGCGCCAGCACGGCCCTGACCAAGGCAGGCGAGGCGGCCACCTCGGCCACCACCGCCAGCGGCGCTGCCGCCACCGCGACCACCAAGGCGGGCGAGGCCGCCGCCAGCGCGTCCACGGCCACCACCAAGGCGGGCGAGGCCTCGTCCAGCGCCACCTCGGCCGCAGGCTCGGCGACCGCCGCCGATGGCAGCAAGACCGCTGCGGCCAGCAGCGCCACCACCGCCACCAACGCTGCCACGGCCGCCCAGGGCAGCGCCACGGCTGCGGCGCAATCTGCCGCTGACGCTGCCGCGGCCGCTGCCGGTGAGCCGAAGATCACGCCCGGCGCCGCATCGCAATACTGGCGCGGCGACAAGACCTGGCAAGACCTGAATAAGTCCGCTGTCGGGCTGGGCAACGTCGACAACACCAGCGACGCCACCAAGCCCGTCAGCACCGCGCAGCAAACCGCGCTGGACGGCAAGGTGCCCACTTCCCGCAAAGTGGCAGGGAAGGCGCTGACCGCTGACGTGACCCTCGTCAAAGGCGATGTAGGACTGGGCAACGTCGACAACACCAGCGACGCCGATAAGCCGGTCAGCACGGCGACGCAGACTGCGCTGAACGGCAAACAGGCGGCCAGCACCAACTTGAACGGGTGGTCCGGTAAGACAGTGCCATCTGGCGCCATCGCCGACCTGACCACTGCGCAGACGCTGGCCAGCAAAACCCTAACCGTACCCACCCTCACGGGCTTTACGGAGACGGTCTTCGCTGTAACTGACGTCGCCAACGCCGTCATCAACCCAGCCAACGGCAGCATCCAGACCTGGACGCTGGGCGCCAATCGCACGCCCAACCTGGGCAGCATCGCTGCCGGCCAATCGGTCGTGCTGGGGGTCACATCGGGCAGCTACGCCATCACCTGGTCCAGTGTGATCTGGCCCAAGAACGGCGGCGGGGGCACCGCGCCCACGCTGGCGACCTCGGGCGTCAATTGGGTTGTGCTGTGGAAGGTGGGCTCGCAACTGTACGGCGCGTACTTGGGGGTCTGACATGCTGGCCAACGCACTCATTCGCGCGGCATCCCAGCAATCCGGGTATCGGTACTGGTCGTTGTTGATCGCTGAAAACGTCGGGGGGTACGCGTTCCCGACCTACCTGGCGTTGCCGGAGGTGGAGTTGCGCGGCGCCCCCGGAGGGGGAGACCTGACCACGCCATCGACACCAGTCACCTGCACCGGCTCCGCACTGTCGGGCCACCCCGTGTCGGCCATGGTCGACAACAACCTGAGCACCTCCTACATAAACCCCGTGAACAGCCCCAGAGACGTTCGCGTGGTTTTCGACCTTGGCTCGCCTAAAGAGGTGGCCGCGGTAGCGATTTACCGCGATGCCTTTACGCCGAACGAACAGATGCCAAAGACCTTCACCCTGGACGCTTCAAGGGACGGTGTGACGTTTGAGACGAAGGGCTCTTTCACCAACATCGACTGGCCCGACAACACCTGGAAACAGTTCATCCTCTAAAGCACACATGAACTACACAAACCAAGCCACAGGGGCGCTGGCCCTATCGATCCATGACGTGCGGGCAGCGCACCCGAACACATCCATCCCAGACGGGGCGCCGTTTGGGGACTTCGTGCCGTATGCACCCGCAACGCCGCCCGCGCACGACCCTTTGACGCAGTGGCTGGTGGAGGTGACGCCTGTCGATGTAGCCGGGACGCTGACACAGCAGTGGGTCGTAGTCGATATGACAGAGGCGGAGGTCGCCGCCGCGCGCCAAGCACGAGTGCCGCACTCCGTCACGCGCAGACAGGCGCGCCAGGCCCTGCTGCTCGCTGGGCTGCTCGATCAAGTGGAGCCGGCCATTGCCGCAATCGCCGACCCCACGCAGCGCGGCCTGGCGAGCATCGAGTGGGCCGACTCTCAAGCGTTCGAGCGCAGCCGCCCGCTGCTGATCCAGCTGGCCTCCGCCCTGGGCCTTGACAGCGCCGCCCTCGACAACCTGTTCATCCAGGCGGCACAACTGTGAAGCTGGCCCTCTACATCGGCACGCGCGAGCCCTGGTACATCGGCCTCGGCAACCTGCTGGTGCGCCTGCGCCTGCGTTCGCCCATCAGTCACTGCGAGCTGGTGTTCGAGCCCGACGATGACGTGCGAGACCTGATGCCTGATGGCAGCGCCGACGCGGCCAAGACCGGCGCCCTGTGGTGCGCCAGCAGTGGCGCCACCGACCCGATTCCCGCGTGGAGCAAACGCCGCGCTGGCAAGGCCGGCGGCGTGCGCATGAAGCGCATCAACCTGGGCGCCGACAAATGGGAGCTGATCGACCTGCCGTGGGCCGACGCCCGCGCCGCCGCGCAGTGGTTCCGGCAGCACGAAGGTGCGCTGTACGACTGGCAGGGCATCTTCGGCTTCATCGCCTGGCCCGTCCCCAACAAGGCCAGCCGGTGGTCGTGCCATGAGGCGTGCGCCGCCGCGCTGGGTCTGGCAGAGCCGCACCGGTTTGACCCTGCATCACTCGCCGCTGCGGCAAGGTGGAGACTGACGTGAACATCGCCCTGACCCTGATCGGCGCCCTGGTGGCGCTTTTTTTATGCCTGGCCGGTGGCTACACCCTGCTGTACTTCGCGGCCAACCGCATCAAGAACGACGGGGTCGAGGACGCCATCGACGAGATGGCTGACCTGCCCGACGTGAGCACAGCCGACAAGGTCGCCGCTCGGCGCTGCATCGAGCGCGCGGTCGAAGCCGACGCCGAAACCACGCTCTACGACTGGTCGGCGCCGTTCGTGGTCGCCATCGCCTGCATCGGCCTGAGCAAGACCGCAACGCACCTGCCGCGCTGGGCGCGCAAGTGGGACAACAACATCAGCATCAACGGCGACGGACTGGCCGTGCTGCGCGATGGCGAGTGGTTGTCGCTGCGCGACGGCATCGAAGCGCTGCCCGGCGAGCGCGTCGTCACCTACGACGACCCCGACTTCACCGGCCCCTTGTACTTCAAGGTGCTCGGTTTGAAGGTTAAACCGCGATCCTGGCTCGCCCGCTGGGGGTGGGCCGGCCTGCGAAACCGCGCCAGCCAAATGTCGGTTGACCTGGGCGTCGACGTGGCCGCGCGCCCGGTGCTGCTGAGTGGCGACCTTGAGATCCACAGCAGCAAGGAAGGCCACTTCCTGCTGCGCGACGGCGACACGTACCACTACAAAATCGTGAGCAAGGTGCGCTTGCTGGGCGTGCAGTGCGCGCTGATCCGCAGCGTTGGCTACAAGCTGGAAGTGACCAAGATGCGCGGCGACGACGCGCTCGGGCGCGTGGCGGCCGTCGCCATCGGATGTTCGTACAAACGGTGGAAGGGGGCCTGAAGCCATGGCGCGCCTGCTGCGTTGGTTGCGCGAGAAAGTCGCCGCTATCCAGGCCGCGCAGCGCGAGAGCGCGCGCAACGTGCTCAACCGCGTTCTCTACGCGGTGCTGGCTTTCATGTTGGCTGGTGACCTGTGGGACGCTGGCACCTTGACCTTGTGGTCGCTCAAGTCGCAATCAGCCGTCATTGCCTCGCTGCTGGGGCGCGTGCCGGTCGGCGTGGCCTTCCTGGTGCTTTCGGTGGCGGTGTTGCCCTTTGCCTTGGCTGAACTGTGCCTGTGGGTGCGCCGTCGCAGGCGCTTTCACGCCATGCTGGCCATGGCCGGGCTGGGCCTTGGCGGCGCGCTGTTCCTGATGCTGTTCATCGCTGCGCGTCATGCCGACCTGGACATCATTCGCCTGGTCTATGCCCGCTCAGGGTTGGTGTGCGTGGCGATGATGTTGCTGATTGGCACGGGCTTGAACGCTGACCTGCGCACCGCGCACGGACTTGATGACTTCAAGGACGAATCCAACCGTGTGCCCCTGGAGTGATATGCGCTGGCAGTACCTGATCGTGTGGGCGCTGGCCGCATCGTGGCCGCTCGCGGCAGCCGCCAACACCTTCGCGCTGGGCGTTCAAGGTTACGACTGGGAGAGTCTGGGCTACGCGGTCGCCACCTCGCTGGTCGGCGCGGCGTTCAAGACAGCCTTCACCCTTTCGTCCACGCGCATCGCCGTTCTCTCGGTCATGAAAGAGCTGTGGCGCGACGGCGTCGCCGCCGCGATAGCAGGCGTGGTGATGTACCTCGCGATTGGCGCCTGGGGCGCTGTGTTTACACCGCCGCACTTCCTGCTGGCCATGCCCCTGCTGTTCGCGGCCGGCTGGGCGCGCGGCGCCTTTCTCAGCTGGACAGAGGGCCGCGCCACCCACCTAGCCGACACCACGGTCGAAAGCATCGCCGACCGTATCCGCATTGCCGCCAATCCGCGCTGGCGCCACCACGGTGGCATGGGCGCCCCCGGCGCGCCGGGTCGGCCTGGGCCGCCTAGCCCAACCAGCTTTACCCCCTCGCCAGACCAATCGTCCCTTCAAAACCCCGATGACATGGAGCCATGAACCATGAGCGTGATCGTCTTGACCGCAGGCCACTCGGCCACCGACCCCGGCGCCGTCGCCGCCGATTTCACCGAAGCCGAGATCGCCCTTGAGCTGCGCGACCTCACGGCCGAGCTGCTGCGCAGCATGGGCCACGTCGTCATCGAAGATGGCGCCGATGGCGATAACTTGCCGCTGCGTTACGCGATCAGCCTGATCGGGCAGGGCGCCATCGCCGTCGAGCTGCACCTCAACGCATCCGACAACCCCAGCGCTCATGGGGTCGAAGCCATCAGCCTGCCGCCGCACCGCGCCGTCGCCCGCCAGCTCGCCCAGCGCGTGGCCTCGGCACTGCGCACCCGCGTGCGCGGCGACAGCGGCTGGATCGACCAGAGCCAATCTGCACGGGGCCGCCTGGGCTATGTCAACGGCGGAGGCGTCATTCTTGAGACCTTCTTCTTGACCAACCCCACGGAGCGCGAGCGCTACCTGGCCAATCCCCGCGCCGTGGCCCAAGCCATCGCGGACGTGCTGGATGAAGTGGCGACATGAGCAAGTTACTCGACCTCCTCAACCCCTACCGCTGGCTGATCCTGCTCGCGCTGCTCGCCGGCCTGTGGGGCGCCCACGCCTGGCGCGTGGGCGCCGCTGAAAAGCGCGGCTACGCCGCCGGCGACAAGGCCGGTGCGCACCGTGTGCAGGTGCAGTACGACACATTCAAGGGCGAGCTGATCACCCGCAGCACCACCCTGCTGGCCGAGGCCTACCGCGTCGGCGGCGTCATGCAGGGCTCTTTTAACCAACGAACCAAGGAACTGGACGATGAAATCACTACTGTTACTCGCGAGCGTGATGCTGCTCTTGAGCGCCTGCGAAACCGCCCCCAGCGCCCCGCAGGCGGTCCCCCACGCGATCGCAACCTGCCCGGCGATCCCACCGACCAAACAGCTGCCCCAGGATGTACTGGCGCCCAGCTTTACCGGGAGGATGGACACTTTCTTGTCGGGGAAGCTGCCAGGGGTGAAGTGATCCGCAAGGGCCTGCTGAAGTGCTACGCCGATCTGGACGATGCGCGCGCGCAGCAGGCGGGGTTTGTGGCGGGGCATGCTGCGCCACCGGGTGCGGTGGCCTCGGCGCCGCCGCCTTGATGGATGGGTGAACCCGACAAAGACAGTCGGGTTTAAAAAGGTCTTGCAATAGTCTCAATTTGAGACCATAACGGCGACCCCATCCCGCCCGTAGACCAACAGGCCCTGGCCACCGCTCAGACCAACCTGCTCGCCGCCCAGCAGGCCACCATCGCCGCCTGGGCGCGCATCCAGCGCTTGGTCGATCGCGCCCAGGCGCTGCTGAACGCCCGCAGCGCAGTCAAGTAGAGCCCGCGCTACCGAGTAAAATCACGCATCGCTATGACCCGCAGTTGGTGGCGTCAGTCGGTTGACATGGTAAGTGCTTGATTTATATAAAAATCCGGCTCCTTTACACGGAGTAGGTCGGCAGTTCGAGACTGTCAGCACCCACCACACGAAGCAAAGGCGAACTCAGGTTCGCCTTTTTTGCTGTTGCCCAGCCCAGTTTCAGAGAGTTTCCCCGCATGTTCGATACCGTCCGCAAACACACCAAGCTGCTGATGGGGGTGCTGTTTCTGCTGATCATTCCATCGTTCGTGCTGTTCGGCATTGACGGCTATTCGCGCATGAGCGATGCCAGCACCACGGTGGCCAGCGTCAACGGCAAGTCGATCACGCAGACCGAGTGGGACAACGCCCATCGCGCCGAAGTTGATCGTCTGCGCGCCAACAATCCTCAGATCGATCTGAACCTGCTGGATTCGCCTCAAATCAAATACGCCTCGCTGGATCAACTGGTGCGCGAGCGGGTGCTCGCAGCGGCTGCGGCGGACGAACACCTCAGCGTGAGCGATGCACGCTTGGTGTCCTACTTACAAAGCGATCCCAACATGGCTTCGCTGCGCCGTGCGGATGGCACGCTGAACATGGACGAATACCGCCGTGCGCTGTCGGCGCAGGGGCTGACGCCCGAGGCATTCGAGGCCAGCGTGCGACAGGACATGGCGCGGCGTCAGGTGCTTGGCGGCGTGGCCAACAGTAGCTTCTCGACGCAGGCCGAGGCCGACGTGGCAATGAACGCATTCCTTGAGCGCCGCGAGATCCGCCTGACTAAGTTCGCTACCGCCGACTACGCCGCCAAGCTGAACCCGACCGAAGCCGAGCTGGAGGCCTTCTACAAAGACAACCTCGGCCGCTATCAAGCGCCTGAATCGGCAAAGATCGAATACTTGGTGCTAGGACTGGAGCCGGTCAAGAAGGCTATTGAGGTGAGCGAGCAGGACCTGCGCAAGTATTACGAGCAGAACAGCGCCACATTGGGGCAACCTGAAGAGCGCCGCGCCGCGCACATCCTAATCATGGCACCCAAGGACGCGCCTGCTGCCGAGCGTGAGAAGGCCAAGTCCACGGCGCAAGGCCTGCTGGATGCACTGCGCAAGGTGCCGGACACGTTTGCCGAAGTGGCCAGGAAGTCGTCGCAGGACGATGTCAGCGCGGCCAGCGGCGGTGACTTGGGATTTTTCCGCAGTGATCGCGGGACCGATCCGGCCATTGCCAAGGCCGCCTTCTCGCTCGCGAAGGCGGGCGATGTCAGCGGGCTGGTCGAGTCCGATTTTGGCTACCACATCGTGCGCCTGACCGAGATCAAGGCGTCTGGCGTGCCACCGTTTGAGCAGGCGCGCGCGAAACTTGAAGATCAGTATCGCGTGCAGGAAGCGCAAAAGCGCTTTGGCGAGTTGGCTGAGGAATTCCGCAACGGCGTGTACGAGCAGTCGGACAGCCTCAAGCCAACGGCCGACAAGTTGAAACTGAGCATCCAGACTGCTGACAACGTGACTCGCACCCCCGCCTCGGGCGCGATCGGTGCGCTGGCGAACGCCAAGTTCCTGGGGGCACTGTTCAGCCCTGACGCGCTGGAGAAGAAGCGCAACACCGAAGCAATGGAAGTCGGCGCAAACGAATTGGCGTCGGGACGGGTCGTCTCCCATGCGCCGGCGCACGCCCGCCCATTCGCCGAGGTCAAGGCCGAGGTGCGCGCTGCCTACGTCGCGCAAAAAGGCGCCGAGCAGGCGTTGAAGGCAGGTCAAGAGCGCCTGAAGGCCTGGGAGGCCAAGCCAGAAAGCGCTACGCCCGATCTGACCCAAGTGGTGACGGTGTCCCGCGATCAGCCGGAGGGCCAGCCGCCGAGCTTGGTCGAAGCAGCGTTGCGTGCCGACCCAGCCAAGCTGCCCAAGCTGGTCGGCGTCAATTTGGGTGCCGAAGGTTTCGTGGTGGCGCGCGTCGACAAGGTCGTTCCGCGCGCGAGCGAATCCAAGGAAGTCGCCGCGCAGAACCTGCAGCGCTACGAGCAGCTCTGGGCGCTGTCCGAGACGGTGAGCTATTACGAGACGTTGAAGGCCAAGTACAAGGCCAAGATCCTGGTGCCTGTACCTGCGAGCACTCCCCAGGTGGCTGCGACGCCGGCGGCTACGGCGGCGTCGCAGTAAAACAGGGCGGCAGAGCGTGTCCGCGGAGCATCACATGGGTGAATCTGGTGGACCTGCAGCGTCGTCTCCAGCGTTGGCCGGAAAACGGAACTGTTCACCCGGAAAACCCATGCGCAATTGCACGCTGGCCAATTCGATCAGGGCCTTGGCGTAGGGCGGCAACTCCCTGCGTCGCGCCCACAAGATTGACGACCAGGTCGCCAGATGGCGCCCGTGGTGCAGCAGCGGGACGGCGCGCACGCCTTCAGCCTCCACCGACGCCATGGTCAGCAGCAGCGCAACCCCGTGGCCGGCGGCCGCCATGTTGACCAAACCCTCGGGTGAGTTGGTCTCCATCTTCGCGTTGCGCAGGCGGATGCCTTCGGCCTGGCACGCCTGATCCAGAAGGATGCGGCTGCCTGAGTCGCGCGGCATCAGCAGCAAGGCTTCACCGGCCAAGTCGCTTACGTCGACGCTTTCGCTTTGCGCGAAGCGGTGCTCCAGTCCGACGACGACGACAACGTACATGGGAAAGAGGCGGCGCGCCATCAGCGTGTCGCTGCTCATGTAGCGTGCGAAGGCAAAATCCAGTTCGCGCGATTCCACGCGCATGGCCAGGCGTTCGGCGCTGTCCTCGACGATCGACACGTCGATGGTTGGCCAGTCTTTCGCGTACGCCGTCAGCAGGCGCGGCAGGGTCTGGCGAAACAGCAAGGTATGGGCGCCGATGCGCAAGGCGCCTTGCTCGCCCCGCGCCAGCGCGCTGGCCTTCGCCTCGAATTCCGCGGCCTCCTCCAGCAGGCGCCGAGCACGTTCGTACAGGGTCACTCCGGGTGGCGTCAGACGAATGTTGCGGCCCTGACGCTCGAACAGGCGCAGGCCCAATTCGGCTTCCAATTCGGCCACCTGCTTCGACACGGCAGGTTGGGTGCGAAAGAGTCGCGCCGCAGCCACCGTGTAGCTCGACGCATCGGCCACCTCGCAAAACGTGCGCAGCCTCGCCAGATTCAATGGTCCCATTTAGAAATAACCAATTGGTTATGAATCATGGCAATTTAACTCATTGGACGGCAATGGGTAGCTGACCCATCATCGCGTCCAACGAGGCGGAAAAAGCAGTCCAACGAGAAGACAGGAGACAAGCATGAGAAAGACTTTCCAACTGGTGGCGACTGCGGTTGCGGCAGCTTGCTTTTTTGGAACTGCGCTGGCACAGGACACCTTTCCAAGCCGGCCGATCAAGATCATCGTGCCGTGGGGTGCGGGCAGCGGCATCGACGTGCAGGTGCGGCAATTCGCTGACGAGTTCGGCAAGGCGCTGAAAACGCCGGTGATCGTCGAGAACAAGGTCGGCGCTGGCAGCCAGATCGGCTACGAGGTTGCCACCAAGGCCGAGCCCAATGGCTACACGCTGCTGGCGGGCAGCAACGCTAACTTCATCCACCAGCAGATCCATCCTCGCGCCAAGCTCGATCCGGTGCGCGACCTCGCGCCCATCACCATGATGTTCTGGATGCCCAGCGTGCTGGTCGTCTCCAAGAACAGCCCTGCCAAGGACATCCCCAGCTTCGTCTCGTGGATCCAGCAGAGTCCCCAGGGCATGAACTACGGCTCGGGCGGCGTGGGTTCGGCCTCGCATTTGCTGGCGGCCATGATCGGGCAGCGCAACCAGCTGAATGTGACGCACATTCCGCTGCGCACGCTCACGGCCGATCTCGGTCCCATGCTCACGCGCGGTGACATCGGGTTTGCCCTGCCGGTCACGGGCGTGGGCGCCGCGCAGATCGACCGGGGCAACGTCCGTCCGCTCGCGGTCACGTCGAGCAAGCGCCTTCCCCAATGGCCCGACGTTCCCACGCTGGCGGAAGCCTTCAAGGACGACATCTACCTGGCCGACAGCTGGACGGCGTTGTTCGCACCCAAGGGCACACCACCGCAGATCCTCGACAAGCTTTATGCCGCGGCCGTGCAGGCCGTGGAAAGCAAGGCGCATCTGCAGTCGGCCAAGCTGTTTCACACGATCCCGGCGGCCAGCCCTTCGCGCGCAGCGTTCGCCAAGCTGTTCCAGGCCGAAGGCGACAAGTGGCGAACCATCGTCACCGAGTCGCGCATGACGCCCGACTGATTGATCCCGGCGCCCAGCGCCCAGCCATTCCACCCGCGCAACGCGCCCCCATCCAGGGCGCGCGGCTCTTCCTTTCCCTTCTCTCAACCACGTTCGCAACATGACTGCACCCCTTCGCTTAGAAGATCTGCACGGCAAGATCATTGACTTCCGCCTGCGCCCGCCCACCGGCCCTTACCGCGACTTCTTCACCCCGGCGCTGGTCGAGCGACTGGGTCGCATGTGGGGCGATGACGGCATGCCTGCCTCGTATGCGGCGAGCCTGGCAGGCGGCGACGATGCCGACGAGCACGCGCTCAAGCTGTTGTTCGAGGAAATGGACCGCGCCGGTGTTCGCTTGGGCGTCATGAATGGCCGCCATTCGCCCAACCGCGCCGTGCCCGTGCACATCGGCGACGACTACCTGCACGAACTGGAGGGCCGAACCCACGGCCGCATGGTGTCGCTGGCGGGCGTTGACCTCGACCTGCCGATGGAGGAGTTGCTGCTCGGCCTGGAGCGTGCCGTCAAGGTACTGGGCATGCGCGGTGTCTGCATCGAACCGGGTTTTGCCCGTACGCCGATGTACGCCGAAGACGAGAGCCTGATGCCCATCTACCAGCGCGTCAACGACCTGGGCGTGCCCCTGCTGTTCATGTCGGGCCCGCTCTCCGGCCCCGACAACACCTACACCGACCCGGTGCATTTCGAGCGCGTCGCGCGCCGCTTTCCGAAGATGCCCGTCGTGCTGGGCCACGGCGCCTACCCCTACGTCAACGAAGCGATTGCACTGGCCTACAAGAGCGAAGCGACTGGCGTGATGAACGTGTACCTGTCGCCCGACGTATACGTGTTCACGCCCGGCGGCTCGGCCTTCGTCGAGGGCATCCGCATGATGCCCGAGCGCTTCATCTACGCCTCGGCCTACGCCTTCTCGAGCATCGAAACGCCTGTGCGTCGCACACTCGAGCTGGGTATCGAACCTGACGCTTTGCGCGCCTACATGTACGGCAACGCCGCCCGCCTGCTGAAACTGGAGGAAGCCCAATGAGCGCGAAGCAACTGCAGGTGCGCATGGCGCGCCACCCTGACCGCGTGCTGTGTGCCGACGACTTCAGCGTGGTCGAGGCCGACATGCCCACCATGGCGCCGGGCGGCTTGCTGGCGCAACAGCTCTACCTGTCGCTCGACCCGTACGTGCGCCCCATGATGGATCCGGTGCGTTCGTACGTACCCCACTTGAACCCGGGCGACCTGATGCCGGGTTTTGGCGTCGGTCGCGTGTTGAAGAGCGATTCGGACGCTCTGCCTGTGGGCAGCTATGTCGCGGGACGCTTCGGCTGGCAGGAATTTGCCAGCCTCGACGCCGCCGCTGTGCGCCGCATCGACAGCGGACTGGGCCCGGTTTCAACGGCGGTCGGCGTGCTCGGCATGCCCGGCGCCACGGCGCACTACGGCCTCACGCAGCTGGGCAAGCCACAGCCGGGCGACACGGTCGTGGTCAGTGCGGCGTCGGGCGCTGTGGGCAGCCTGGTTGGCCAGATCGCCAAGATTAAGGGGTGCCGCGTGGTCGGCATCGCTGGCGGGCCCGAAAAGTGCCGCTACGTGATCGAAGAACTGGGCTTCGACGCCTGCCTCGACTACCGCGCGCCCGATCTGGTCGAGCGCTTCATTGCCGCCACACCCGACTACGTGGACGTGTCGTTCGAGAACGTCGGCGGCCCGATCATGGACATGGTCATGGGGCGTTTGAACGCCCACGCACGCGTCGTGCTGTGCGGGGCCATCAGCCAGTACAACACCGCCAGCCGCAGCACCGGGTTCGAGGTTTTCGAGCTGGTGCGCCAGCGCGCTTCGCTCACCGGCTTCATCATCAGCGAACACATGGACCACTGGCCGGGCGCGTTCGCCGAGATCGCGCAGTGGATCAAGGAAGGCAAGGTGCGCTACCGCGAAAGCATCGCCCACGGGCTGCGTTCAGCGCCTGAGGCCTTCATGGGCATGCTGACCGGCAAGAACCTGGGCAAGCAACTGGTGCGCGTCGCAGACGAGAACGCCTGACACCGGCAGGCGGGAGGGGGCAGCGCGCCCGCACGGCGAACGTTGCGCCCTTGCCTTCAGCCCCCGCCACTGGCGTGCTTCAAGGCATCCTGTTGCTCGCGCATGCGAATGCAGCTGGGATGCTGCCGCAGCGCGGGCTTGTTGCATTCCGATTGCAGGCAGATCGCTCGCGAAATGAAGGCACGGTCGGCGCACAACGGGGCCGGCGCAGTTGGAGCCGCGGGCGCAGGCCCAGGCGCAACGGGAGCAGTCGGCGCAGCGGACGGGCCCACTTCGACGACCGAGGGCGCACGCTCCGGCGCCCGGCGGCTGGTTTTGGACGCGGGACGGGTCGGCGCAGGCGCCGCAGCCGCAACCGCAGCGACAGGTGGCTGCCGAACGCCGGCGCTCGTGGGGGCGGCGTTCAGGGCTGCTGAGGCTGCCTCGCCCGCGGCCAGCACAGCAGCTGGGGACGATGAGGTGGCTTCAGCCGAGCCCGGGACGCGCAACGAAGTACTTTCCGCTGACGCTGCTGTGGCGGGCGACGCTGCACTCGCGGGAGTGATGGCTGTCAGCGCGGCATCGGTCTGCGGTGAACCGCGGTCACGAGCGTTCGTCCACAGAATGGCGGCGAGGGCCAGCGCCGCCAGACCGGCCGTCACCAGTGCCGCGGGCGCGCCCCAGCGCATACGCGACCGCGCTCGAGCGTCTGCCATGGCTTGCGCGGATTCTGACGCGGCGTCTGCCGCCCAGGCTTGCGCTTCCCTGCGGCGGCGACGCTTGCGGCGCCGCGCATCACGAGTCAGTTCCTCCGGCGTGGGGGGCAACGTCACCAACTGTTTTGCGCACTTGAGGCAGAACTTGGCGTGCGCCCGGTTCTCGGCGCCACACTGGGGGCAGATCAGCGACATGCGAAAGCGTGGTGCGAGGGTTCGGTCGGGAGAGGTCGGAGCACAGGGCGCCGAGGCGATCCATTTGATGTCAAAGTGTAAACATCTGCGCAGGGTTGACCCAGCAATCGCGTGGCAAAGCCACGTCACAGCGCTGCGGGGTCCGGCCAGCGTCAAGAATCCTGGCACCCATCGCCGGAACCGAGCTGGCGGCGCTGCGCAGTCATCGCTGAAACGCTATCAAATGAGAAGCTGATTGCGCAAGTGGTTGTAGGGGTGGGGCGCGATTTCGCTGGAAATTTCCGAGCGCCTGCTTCTGTGCTGCCGGGTCATGCTGTCGCTTCGGCGGGCGCCTGGCTCAGGCGGGCGATCAGCGCGTGCTCGGCCGGTCCGTCCACCGGAATCCAGACGCGCAGCGGGTTGCCTGCCGCCACCTCGATCGCTTCGCCCTCGGGGTTTTTCATCCGGTCCAGGCGCACCGTGCGGTTGCCGCTGGGGTGGATGATCTCGATCCAGTCGCCCACCGAAAACCTGTTCTTGGTCTCGACCTCGGCCCAGCCGTCCTGCAGCGCCTTGACTTCCCCCACGAACTGGCTGCGCGCGGCCACCGAATGGCCGGTCTCGTAATTCTGGTAGTCCTGCGATGGCCTGCGCTCCAGAAAGCCGCTGGTGTAGCCGCGGTTGGCCAGGCCTTCCAGCTCGGTGATCAGTTGCGGGTTGAACGCGCGGCCGGCCACGGCGTCGTCGATGGCGCGGCGGTACACCTGCGCGGTGCGCGCGACGTAGTACTGGCTCTTGGTGCGGCCCTCGATCTTGAGCGAATCGACGCCGATCTTCGCCAGCTTTTCGACCAGTTCGACCGCCCGCAGGTCCTTGCTGTTCATGATGTAGGTGCCGTGCTCGTCTTCCATGATCGGCATCAGCTGGCCCGGCCGGCCTTCTTCCTCGATCAGGTAGACCTTGTCAGCAGAAGGATGGCGCTGGCCGTTGCCGCAGGTCGATCCCGCAGCGTCTTCCGCACGTTCCTGCTCGGCCCCGAAGTTGAAGCCGACCAGTTGCTCGCCGCGCGCGAGCGCCTCGCCGGTGTTGGGGTCGACCGCGGCGTCCATCGTCTTGTAGTTCCAGCGGCAAGCGTTGGTGCAGGTGCCCTGGTTGGGGTCGCGCCGGTTGAAGTAGCCACTCAGCAGGCAACGGCCGCTGTAGGCGATGCACAGCGCGCCATGCACGAACACCTCCAGCTCCATATCGGGGCATTCCTGGCGGATTTGCTCGACCTCGGCCAGGCTCAGCTCGCGCGACAGGATGATGCGCGCCACGCCCATCTTCTGCCAGAACTTCACCGCCGCCCAGTTGGTGGTGTTGGCTTGCACCGACAGGTGCACCGGGATGTGCGGCCACCTCTCGCGCACCAGCATGATCAGGCCCGCGTCGGCCATGATCAGCGCGTCGGGCTTGAGCGCGACGACCGGCTCCAGGTCGCGCAGGTAGGTGCGCACCTTGTCGTTGTGGGCGATCAGGTTGCTGGTGACGAAGAACTTCTTGCCGCGCGCATGCGCTTCGTTGATGCCCTGGGCGAGCTGCTCCAGGCGGAATTCGTTGTTGCGCGCGCGCAGGGAGTAGCGCGGCTGACCGGCGTAGACCGCGTCGGCGCCAAAGTCGTAGGCGGCGCGCATCTTGTCGAGGCTGCCGGCCGGCAGCAGCAATTCAGGGGCTTTCATGGGCGCCTATTGTCCCCGCATCGGCCGTTTTCCCGCGCAGACCAAGGCGCTGGCGGGCCGCCGTTGTCCCGCCAGCGGCTCGGCCGATCGCGCCAGGGGCGCCGGGCCAGCGTCCCTTGGCTGGGCGCATCGCCCAGTAATTTCTTTTTGCTATCATATGGAGAGCTGTCTGCGCAGATGGTTGTAGGGCGGGAGTCCGATTTGTCTTGTAAATGAGTGGCGAGATGTTGTCGGGTGGCAGGGCTTTTAGAGTGCTGACACAATGGGCGGTGATCGCTACGGCGAGCGCCCACAACTCCAGGAAAGACGTCATGGCTACCCAAAAATCCCACGCTTTCGCTTCCACCCGCCAACCGTTCAAGCTCGGCTCCGGCAAGACCGGTCAGCTCTACTCGCTGCCCGCGCTGGCCCGCAAGTACCCCAACATCAAGCGCCTGCCGGTGTCGCTGCGCATCGTGCTGGAGTCGGTGCTGCGCCACTGCGACGGCAAGAAAGTCACCGCCGAGCACGTCGCCCAGCTCGCCAACTGGCAGCCCAAGGCCGCCCGCACCGACGAGATTCCCTTCACCGTCGCCCGCGTGGTGCTGCAGGACTTCACTGGCGTGCCGCTGCTGGCCGACCTGGCGGCGATGCGTTCGACCGCCGCTGCGATGGGCAAGGACCCCAAGAAGATCGAGCCGCTGGTGCCGGTGGATCTGGTGGTCGACCACTCGGTCATGGTCGACTACTACGGCAAGAAGAACGCGCTCGACCTGAACATGAAGCTCGAATTCCTGCGCAACCGCGAGCGCTACGAGTTCATGAAATGGGGCATGCAGGCGTTTGACACCTTCGGCGTGGTGCCGCCGGGCTTCGGCATCGTGCACCAGGTCAACCTGGAATACCTGGCGCGCGGCGTGCACAAGCGCGCCGACGGCGTGTACTACCCCGACACCCTGGTCGGCACCGACAGCCACACCACCATGATCAACGGCATCGGCGTGGTGGGTTGGGGCGTGGGCGGCATCGAGGCCGAAGCCGCCATGCTGGGTCAGCCGGTGTACTTCCTCACGCCCGATGTGGTGGGCTTTGAGCTGAAAGGCCGCCTGCGCGAAGGCTGCACCGCCACCGACCTGGTGCTGACGGTGACCGAGATCCTGCGCCAGCACAAGGTTGTCGGCAAGTTCGTCGAATTCTTCGGCGAAGGCACGCGCACGCTCAGCCTGCCCGACCGCGCCACCATCGGCAACATGGCGCCCGAATACGGCGCAACCATGGGCTTCTTCCCGGTGGACGAGCGCACCATCGAGTACTTCCAGGGCACGGGCCGCACCAAGGCCGAGATCGACGCGTTCGAGGCCTACTTCAAGGCGCAGAAGCTGTTCGGCATCCCCAAGGCGGGCGAAATCGACTATTCGCAGGTCATCACGCTGGACCTGGGCACCGTGGCCCCGAGCCTCGCTGGCCCCAAGCGCCCGCAAGACCGCATCGAGCTGGGCAACGTCTCGCGCCAGTTTGTCGAGCTGTTCTCCAAGCCGATGAGCGACAACGGCTTCAACCGCCCGGCCGAGTTGCTGCACACCCGCGTGCACGTCACGCGCGACAACGTGCCGGATGCGGACGAGCGCGCACCGGCCGAGGCGCCCACGCCGCTGGGCGCGCCGCGCGCCATGGTCGAAATGGTGGCCAACAAGTCGACGCTGGCCGCCGCGCTGGCCGAGGCCGATGTGGTCGAGCCGATCTCGGTCAGCGAATACTCGCTGGGCAACGGCGACGTGCTGATTGCCGCCATCACCAGCTGTACCAACACCAGCAACCCCAGCGTGCTGCTGGCCGCCGGTCTTCTGGCCAAGAAGGCGGTGCAGGCGGGGCTGACCGTCAAGCCGCACGTCAAGACCTCGCTGGCCCCCGGCTCGCGCATCGTCACCGAGTACCTGACCGAAACCGGCCTGCTGCCCTACCTGGAAAAGCTGGGCTTTGCCGTGGCCGGTTACGGCTGCACCACCTGCATCGGCAACGCGGGTGACCTGGCGCCCGAGATCAACGAGGCCATCACCCGCAACGAACTGGTGGCCGCGGCCGTGCTGTCGGGCAACCGCAACTTCGAGGCGCGCATCCACCCGAACCTGAAGGCCAACTTCCTGGCCAGCCCGCCGCTGGTGGTGGCGTACGCCATTGCCGGCAACATGATGGTCGACCTGATGACCCAGCCCGTGGGCAAGGGCAAAGGCGGCAAGGATGTGTTCCTGGGCGACATCTGGCCGACCAGCGACGAGATCAACAAGCTGCTGAAGTACGCGATGAAGGGCAAGGCCTTCCGCGAGAACTACGCCAAGGTCGCGACCGAGCCGGGCAAGCTGTGGGAGCGCATCGAGGGCGTGACCGGGCAGGTCTACAACTGGCCCACCAGCACGTACATTGCCGAGCCGCCGTTCTTTGCCGATTTTGCTAACGAATCAGGAGCTGCCCGCGCAGATCTGACAGGGGCTGGCGGCCAAAATGATGCCCATCGCGTGAGCGGCGCCCGCATCATGGCGCTGTTCGGCGACAGCATCACCACCGACCACATCTCGCCCGCCGGCAGCATCAAGGACAGTTCGCCCGCGGGCCAGTGGCTGCTGGACCACGGCGTGCAGAAGGCCGACTTCAACAGCTACGGCGCGCGCCGCGGCAACCACGAAGTCATGATGCGCGGCACCTTCGCCAACGTGCGCATCAAGAACCTGATGCTGCCGCCGCTGGAAAGCGGCAGCCGCGAAGAGGGCGGCCTCACGCTGTTCCAGCAACCCGGCGCGCTGCAGGGCACCAAACAGTACATCTACGACGCGGCCATGAAGTACATCGCCGCAGGCGTGCCCACGGTGGTGTTCGCAGGCGAGGAGTACGGCACCGGCTCCAGCCGCGATTGGGCCGCCAAGGGCACGCAGTTGCTGGGCATCAAGGCCGTGGTCGCCAAGAGCTTCGAACGCATCCACCGCAGCAACCTGGTGGGCATGGGCGTGCTGCCCCTGCAGTTCAAGGCCGGCGAATCCTGGGAATCGCTGGGGCTGAAGGGCGACGAGCTGGTTGAGATCGTCTGCGACGAGCAACTGACGCCGCAAAGCGACGCGCGTCTGGTGATCACGCGCGCCGATGGCACCAAGGACGAAGCTTCGCTGACGCTGCGCATCGACACGCCGATCGAGGTCGACTACTTCCGCGCCGGCGGCATCCTGCCCTACGTGCTGCGGCAGTTGTTGGCCTGACGGGCCATCGGGCACGCCTTGCCTATGCCCCGGCAGCGCATGCGCTGCCGGGGTTTTTCTTATGTCTGACGCCATGGCGCACCGCAGCCGCGGTGGTTCAGGCGGCACAATCGGCGCATGAGTGCGTTGGAGGTATTGGTCGCGGGAGGCGGCATTGGCGGGGTTGCGGCAGCGCTGGCCACGGCGCGCGCCGGTTGCGAGGTGCGCCTTTACGAGCGCGCTCCTGTGTTCAGCGAGGTCGGGGCGGGTATTCAGCTTGGCCCCAATGCCACTCGGGTGCTGATTCAGTGGGGTTTGGGCGATGCGCTGAAGGGCGTGGCCGCCTTCCCTGAAGCCCTGCGGGTGCGCGACGCGGCAAGCGGGGCTGAGTTGGGTCGCTTGGCGCTGGGCGCGCGCATGGCGGCGCGCTATGGCGCGCCTTACGCCACGGTCCATCGCGCCGATCTGCACGAGGTGCTGACGCGTGCTCTCTTGCAGCAGGAGCGTGTGCATCTGTGCCTGGACCATGCAGTTGTCCGCTGCGCCGTCGACGCAGACGCAGTGACCCTGCGCACCTCGCGTGGCGTCGATGTCGAGGGCGACGTACTGGTGGGTGCCGACGGCGTCTGGAGCGCTGTGCGCGAGCAGTTGCTGCACGATGGACCGCCGCGCCTGACAGGCCATCTGGCCTACCGCGCCATGCTGCGCAGCGACGCCTTGCCGGCCGGCCTGCGCGGCAACGAGGTGACCGCCTGGCTTGGCCCTCGTTTGCATGTGGTGCAGTACCCAGTGCGCGGTGGCGCGTGGGTGAACGTGGTGGCCATTGTGCTGGGGTCGCCGCCTGCCAATGCGCAGGACTGGGACCACGGCGGCCACGCTGCCGACCTGGCGCGTGCCTTGGGCCCTCTGTGTGCGCCTCTGCGGGCGCTGATCGATGCCGCGCCAGAGGCGAGCGTGAATCCCTATGTCTGGCGCCTGTGGGCGCTGGCGGGCAGACCACCAGTGAGGGCAACCAACCAGTTGGTGCGCGGGCGCGCGGTTTTACTGGGCGATGCGGCGCATCCGATGGTGCCGTTCCTGGCGCAGGGGGCGGGCATGGCGATCGAGGATGCAGCCGAACTCGCGCGTGCGATCGGCATCGATGCGGTCGACGTACCGACCCGCTTGCAGCGCTACGCCCTCGCGCGCTGGCAGCGCGTGGCCCGTGTTCAGGCGCGGGCCTGGCGCAACGGTCAGATCTTTCATTCCACGGGTCTGGTGCGCGTGGGCAGAGATGCCTCCATGCGCCTGCTCGGCGAGCGGCTGCTCGACGTCCCTTGGCTGTACGGCGGTTGAGCGATGGCCCGGTCGCTGGGCGAGCCCTCGCCGGAAGGCTGCGACCGTGTGCGGCGCAGCAAGCGGCGAGGCTGTCGGGGCGTTGACCTACCTTGCTGGGGCGCCTCATCGCAACTGAAAATCACGCAACTGCGCGTACTTTCAGCACTTTTAACATCAGGGTTAGCCATGGCGAGGCGGCTGGGGTTGGCCGTCTAGAATGAATCGCAATGCAGCACGACGCCCCCAGATGAGCCGTAGTTCCTCCCCTGCCGCCGCGCCGAACCCAAAAAGCGGCAAGGCTTCCAAGCCTCCCGCGCAGCCAGCCGACGACGGCTTGCGCGTCATCAAGAAATACCCCAACCGGCGCCTGTACGACACCGCCAGCTCCAGCTACATCACCTTGGCCCAGGTGCGCCAGTTGGTGATGGACCGCGAACTCTTCGTGGTGCGCGACGCCAAGAGCGGCGAAGACCTCACGCGCAGCATCCTGCTGCAGATCATCCTGGAAGAAGAAGCCGGCGGCGCGCCGATGTTCACCGAGACCATGTTGTCCAGCATCATCCGCTTCTACGGCCACGCGCTGCAGGGCTTCATGGGCTCGTACCTCGAAAAGAACATCCAGTCCTTCATCGAGATCCAGGCCAAGCTGTCCGAACAGTCGCAAGGCCTGTCACCCGAACTGTGGTCGCAGTTCATGCGCATGCAGTCGCCGCTGATGCAGGGCGTGATGGGCAATTACCTCGAACAGTCCAAGAACATGTTCCTGCAGATGCAGGAGCAAATGACCAAGCAGACCGAGCAGATGTGGGGCGCCTTCGGCCTCAAGCGCTGAAGACTCGCACCAGCGGCAGCGCAGCGGGGCCCAGGCTGCGACAATCGCGGGATGAGTGAAACCACCACGCCGGCCCCGCGCATCGGATTTGTCAGCCTGGGCTGCCCGAAAGCGCTGACCGACTCCGAACTGATCCTGACCCAGTTGTCGGCCGAGGGCTACGCCACCAGCAAGACCTTTGAAGGCGCTGACCTCGTCATCGTCAACACCTGCGGCTTCATCGACGAGGCCGTCAAGGAAAGCCTGGACACCATCGGCGAGGCCTTGTCGGTCAACGGCAAAGTCATTGTCACCGGTTGCCTTGGTGCAAAAACGATAGCTGGTCGCGCTGATGGTTCTAGGGCGGAACGACAAAAAGACGATGAAAATCTGGTGCGCAGCCTGCACCCGTCCGTTCTGGCCGTCACCGGCCCGCACGCCACGCAGGAGGTGATGGACGCGGTGCACCAGCACCTGCCCAAGCCGCACGACCCCTTCATCGACCTGGTGCCTGGCGCCTTTGGCGAAGCGGGCCTGAAGCTCACGCCGCGCCACTACGCTTATTTGAAGATCAGCGAGGGCTGCAACCACCGCTGCACCTTCTGCATCATCCCGTCGATGCGCGGCGACCTGGTCAGCCGCCCGATCGGCGATGTGCTGAAGGAGGCGCGCGCGCTGTTTGAAGGCGGCGTGAAAGAGCTGCTGGTGATCAGCCAGGACACCTCGGCCTACGGCGTCGACGTGAAGTACCGCACCGGCTTCTGGGACGGTCGCCCGGTCAAGACGCGCATGCTCGAATTGGTGCAAGCGCTGTCCGAGCTGGCCGAGCCGCACGGCGCCTGGGTGCGTCTGCACTACGTTTACCCGTACCCGCACGTCGACGAGATCCTGCCGTTGATGGCCGAAGGCCGTGTGCTGCCTTACCTGGACGTGCCCTTTCAGCACAGCCACCCCGACGTGCTGCGCCGCATGAAGCGCCCGGCCAGCGGCGAGAAAAACCTGGAGCGCCTGGCGCGCTGGCGCGAGATCTGCCCTGAGCTGGTCGTGCGCTCTACCTTCATCGCCGGCTTTCCGGGCGAGACCGAAGCCGAGTTTGAGCACCTGCTCGACTTCGTGCGCGAAGCCCGCATCGACCGCGCCGGCTGCTTCGCCTATTCGCCCGTTGAAGGCGCCACCGCGAACGACTTGCCCGGCATGTTGCCGGCCGAGCTGCGCGAAGAGCGCCGCGCCCGCTTCATGGAAGTGGCCGAAGCCGTGTCCACCGCCAAGCTGCGCGATCGTGTCGGCGCGACGATGCAGGTGCTGGTCGATTCGGCACCGGCCCAGGGCCGCAAGGGCGGAGTCGGGCGCAGCTACGCCGACGCACCGGAGATCGACGGCGTGGTGCAGCTGCTGCCGCCCGAAAAGCTCAGCAAGCAAATGAAGGTAGGCGAATTCACCCGTGCGCGCATCGTCGGCACGCAAGGGCACGACCTGGTGGCGGTGCCGATCTGAGGCGCGCGCGCGTTTATCGCCAGACTGCGCTGCGCGGATACCGCGGACGCGCAGCGCCGACACCCCAATGTGCGCTCGACGGGCGCGCGCACACGCCAATCGCTCGACATTTTCAGCGCGCTGGCCCGGCGCTATCTTTTTCGAGGCGCCCAACGCGATCGTGTACCCTTGTCGGCATGCGTCCACCGATGACCGCCCCGCCGCCGTGCGCTGCATGACCACGTTGTCCGGCCGCGGCTTGAACATACCCTGCGGTTGGGGCGCCGCTCTTGTTTGGCGCCGCAGCGCCACCATTTGCCTGTCTGTGTTGTCGCTGCCGACGTCGCCGCGCGTGGCAAAAAAAAGCCGCCCCGTTCGTCAGAACAAGGCGGCAGCATTGAAAAAGGGTCTGCACCTTGCAGTGCAGACCCTCATCAAATTTTGGTGCCCAGGAGAGGACTCGAACCTCCACGGAGTTACCCGCTAGTACCTGAAACTAGTGCGTCTACCAATTCCGCCACCTGGGCATCAGGAATCCGAGATTCTATACCAAAAAAATCCATATGAGCAATACGTTGTTAGAAGAAATTGAGGGAGTGGTTCAAGGCCATCGGGACGGGCACGGTTTCGTGACGCCCGACGATGGTTCGCCCGATTTGTACCTGCCGCCCAACGAGATGCGCGCGGTGCTGCACCGCGACCGCGTGAAGGTGCGCGTGGTGCGTTACGACCGCCGCGGGCGCCCTGAAGGCCGCGTGGTGGAGATCGTGGAACGCCCGCCGCACCCGATCATCGGCCGCCTGCTGAACGAGGGCGGCATCTGGCTGGTGGCGCCCGAAGACAAGCGCTATGGGCAGGACGTGCTGATTCCCAAGGCGGGCATCGGCGCGGCCAAGACGGGGCAGGTGGTCGTCGTCGAATTGACCGAGCCGCCCGCGCTGTACGGCCAGCCCACCGGCCGCGTGCGCGAAGTGCTGGGCGACATCGACGACCCCGGCATGGAGATCGAGATCGCCGTGCGCAAGTACGGCGTGCCGCACGAGTTCTCGCCCGGCGCGCTGGCCGAGGCGCGCGCCTTGCCCGACACCGTGCAAAAGGGCGACTGGGGCGGCCGCATCGACCTGACCGATGTGCCGCTGTGCACCATCGACGGTGAAGACGCGCGCGACTTTGACGACGCCGTGTACTGCGAGCCCGCCGTCGTCACCGGCCGCGGCAAGAAGCCCAATGGCTGGCGCGTGCTGGTGGCCATTGCGGACGTCAGCCACTACGTCAAGACCGGCAGCCCGATCGACATCGATGCGTACGACCGCGCCACCAGCGTCTACTTCCCGCGCCGCGTGATCCCCATGCTGCCCGAGAAGCTGAGCAACGGCCTGTGCTCGCTCAACCCCGACGTCGACCGCCTGTGCATGGTGTGCGACATGCTGATCACCGCCAAGGGCGACGTGCACGCCTACCAGTTTTACCCGGCGGTGATGCACAGCCACGCGCGCTTCACCTACACCGAAGTCGCCGCCATCCTGGCCAACACGCGCGGCCCCGAAGCGGCGCGCCGCAAGGACCGCGTGCAGGATTTGCTGAACCTGCACGACGTCTTCAGCGCGTTGCTCAAGGCGCGCCACGCACGCGGCGCGGTGGACTTCGACACCGTGGAAACGCAGATCGTCTGTGATGAGTCCGGCCGCATCGAACGCATCGAACCGCGCACCCGCAACGACGCGCACCGCCTGATCGAGGAATGCATGTTGGCCGCGAACACCTGCAGCGCCGACTTCATCCTGGGCAGCAAGCACCCGGGCCTGTACCGCGTGCACGAAGGCCCCACGCCCGAAAAGCAGGACATCCTGCGTGCCTACCTGAAGGTGCTGGGCCTGGGCCTGTCGATCAGTGACGATCCGCACCCGGGCGAATTCCAGCGCATCGCCGACGCCACCAAGGACCGGCCCGACGCCGAGCAGATCCACATGATGCTGCTGCGCTCGATGAGCCAGGCGATCTACACGCCCGTCAACAGCGGCCACTTCGGCCTGGGCTACGAGGCCTACACGCATTTCACCAGCCCGATCAGGCGCTACCCCGATTTGCTGGTGCACCGCGTCATCAAGGCGATTCTGGGCAAGCAGAAGTACCAGCTGCCCGCGCTGCCGACGCCCGGCGAGGCGCATGAGAAGCTCAGCCGCCGCTTGCAAAAGCAGAGCGCCGCGCGCCGCCAAGACGACGACCAACCGCCCAAGCGCCTGTCCGAAGAGATGCTGGCCTGGGAAGCCGCAGGCCTGCACTGTAGCGCCAACGAGCGCCGCGCCGACGAGGCCAGCCGCGACGTCGAGGCCTGGCTTAAGTGCAAGTACATGAAGGAGCACCTGGGCGAAGAGTTCAACGGCACCGTGTCGGCCGCGACCAGCTTCGGCCTGTTCGTTACGCTGGGCGACCTGTACGTCGAAGGCCTGGTGCACATCACCGAACTGGGCGGCGAGTACTTCCGCTTCGACGAGGTGCGTCAGGAGCTGCGCGGTGAACGCACCGGCATCCGCTACGCCATCGGCACCAAGGTGCGCGTGCAGGTCAGCCGTGTCGACCTGGACGGTCGCAAGATCGACTTCCGCCTGGTCAACGAAGGCGACGAGCTGGGCACGCGCACCGGCCAGGGCAAGAACGCTGGCGGCAACGCCGGTGAACGGGGCGCCCCCGCCAAGCAGTCGGCCAAGCGCGCCGCCCGCAAGGCGCGCGATGCCGAGCGCGGCAACGACCGCTCGCGCCCCACGCCGTCGCCGATCGACGCCTTGCGCGCCTCGGTCAAGAAGGCCGCGGCGCGCGCCAAGGGCGGCGCTGGCAAGCCCAGTGCGAAGGGCAGCGCCAAGTCGCGCAAGTCGCGCCGTTAAGGTACGGTGGCGCGCGCCGTGCGGTGCATCGCTGGGCCGCTGGCCGCTGCAGCGTCGCTTGGATGGCGACACGTTTCGCTATGAAGTGAGTAGCTGGTCGCGCAGGTGGTTGTAGCGCTGCAGGCCGTTTTTGCTTGAAATGAGGGTTTCATGAACACGACTTCGCCCCCGGCCCGCGTGGCCATCGTGACGGGCGCCGGCAGCGGTATTGGCCGCGCGGCGGCGCTGGCTCTGCTGAACGACGGCTGGCAAGTCGCCCTGGCCGGGCGCAGGGCCGAGCCGCTGCAGGCCGTGGCGGCCGAATCCGGCGCGGGCGACCGCGCGTTGGCCGTGCCGACCGACGTCAGCCAGCCGGCCGAAGTGAAAGCGCTGTTCGACCAGACCGTGGCGCGCTTTGGCCGGGTCGATTTGCTGTTCAACAACGCGGGCGTCAACAACCCGCCCGGCCCGTTTGAAGACTGGACGCCCGAGCAATGGCGGGGCGTGGTCGACGTCAACCTGAACGGCATGTTCTTCTGCCTGCAGCAGGCCTTTCGCACCATGAAGGCGCAAACGCCGCAGGGTGGCCGCATCATCAACAACGGCTCCATCTCGGCCACCACGCCGCGGCCCAACTCGGCCGCTTACACGGCGACCAAGCACGCGGTCAAAGGCCTGACCAAGACCGCCGCGCTGGACGGACGCCGGTGGGACATCGCCGTGGGCCAGATCGACGTCGGCAACGCCATGACCGAGTTGGCCGCGCGCATGGCCAAGGGCGTGCCGCAGGCCAATGGCGAGATCGCCGTCGAGCCAATGATGGACGTGGCGCAGGTCGGCCAGGCGGTGCTGCACATGGCCAATTTGCCGCTGGACGTGAACGTGCTGTTCCACACCGTCATGGCGACCAAGATGCCCTTCGTCGGGCGCGGTTGATGGGCTGGTAGGCGGCCGCGGCGGCCTTGCCGCCATCGCGTCACGCCTTCAGCGCTTGCGCCAGCGCGCTGGCCGTCAAGGTCTGACCCACTGGCCACGCATCCGCCACCGCGCCGTGCTGGTACACGGCCGCGCAAGCGGCGCCGAAAGCGTCCGCGCCCGCCGCCAAGCGCGCACCGACCAGGCCAGCCAGCACGTCGCCCGTGCCGCCGGTGGCCAGACGCGCGTTGCCGGTGGGGTTGATGCGAGGCGCGGTGCCCGGCGCGGCGATCACGCTGCCGCTGCCCTTCAGCACGACCACCGCGCCAAAGCGCTTGGCCAAGGCCTGCACCGCCGCCAGTCGGTCGCGCTGCACGTCGGCGGTGGTGGTGGCCAGCAGGCGCGCGGCCTCCAGCGGGTGCGGGGTCAGCACGGTGGGTTGATGGGCGTGCGCCGCCCGCTCGCGCAGCGCGCGCTGCAGGGCCGCGTCGGCCGCCACGGCGTTCAGGCCATCGGCGTCCAGCACCAGGCGCGCGGCCTGCGCCAGCACGGCCGGCAGCACGCCCGCCACTGCGTCACCGCCGCCACAGCCGCAGACGACGGTGAGGTGCGGCAGGTCCAGCAATTCGACGCAGCGGAACATCAATTCGGGCTGCGTCACGTCCAGCAGCGGCGCGGCACCGTGCGGTGACTGATTCAGCAGGCTGTCGTAAACGCGCCCCGCGCCCGCGTGCAGCGCCGCGCGGCCAGCCAGCAGGGCAGCGCCCGCCATCGCCATGCCACCGGCGGCGTCCACTTCACCGCCGATCACCGCCACGTCGCCAAACGTGCCCTTGTGGCTGGCGTGCGGCCGCACGGCGGCGGCCGGCGCGCCGTTCAGCCAAGCCGTTGGCGCTTCGTCGGCAGCGACGCCCAGGTCGTCGTGCCACAGATGTCCGCAAGCGTCTCGCCCGTCGGCGGTGAACAGGCCGGGTTTGAGCGTTAGCAGGCTCAGCGTGTGGCGCCGAGAATATGAATCAAAAATGCCGATGGCCCTAGTGCTGCTTGCGCAGACAGCTACGATTTCAGGAGTATCCGGTGCGGAGAATATGCCCGTGTCGGCGTTCAATCCGCTCGGCACATCGACCGCCAGGCGCGTCGCCGCGCTGGCCGCCATGTGCGCCAGCCACTCGGCCATCCGTCCGCTTACCGGCCGCGCCGCGCCAATGCCCAGCAGCGCGTCCACGCACAAGTCCTGCGGCCCCAGCGCCGACAAAGGCGGCGGCGCATCGGCCAGCCGCACACCGGCCGCCTGTGCCCGCGCCCAGGCCGCGCGTGCGTCTGCTGGCGCGCGCTCCGGGTCGCCGGCCCAGGTAACCCAAGGCGCCTTCCCCCAGCGCTGCAGGTGCAGGGCCGCCTCCAGCCCGTCGCCGCCGTTGTTGCCCGGCCCGCACGCGATCCACACCGTGCGCGCGTGCGGCGCCACGGCCAGCGCCAGCCGCGCCACGGCCAGACCTGCGCGCTGCATCAGCGTGTTTGCCGGCAGCGCCGCCATGGCCGCCTGTTCCAAGCGGCGCGTGGCCGCCACGTCGAACAGCGGTTGCGTGCAGTTCAGGTCCAGGCGGTAGGGCATTCAGGGATTGTGCATGGCGGCCGGCGTAGCGCGTGAGGTGGCTGCGATCAGAATGGGGATGCAGATGGTCAGTGACCCTATCCAAGGATTTCGAACCGTTTGGGAACAGCGCGCCCGGCATGATGAGTGCCTGTTTGGGACCAGGAGCATGTCGAAGCAAGATGGAGGTTGTCAAGCCAAACCGGTTGCTTCAGCACTCCCTGGATGAACACGCAGCCGTGCAAATGGGCGGCTGCCCGCACACGGCGATTCGAGAGGACGCGTCCTCAACTTGGAGGCCATCGACCGCATGCTGGGCGAGTTTCCCGATGCCGACATCGTCTTCGTCGAAAGTGGCGGCGACAACCTGGCCGCCACCTTCAGCCCGGAACTCAGCGATCTGACGATCTACGTGATCGACGTCGCGGCGGGCGAGAAGATTCCGCGCAAGGGCGGCCCCGGCATCACCAAGAGCGACCTGTTCGTCATCAACAAGACCGACCTGGCGCCGCATGTGGGCGCCAACCTCGACGTGATGAAGAGCGACACCGAGCGCATGCGCAGCACGCCGCAGGGCATGAAGCCCTTCGTCATGACCAACCTGAAGACCCAGAGTGGTCTGCAGGAGGTCATCCAGTTCATCGAGCAGAAAGGCCTGCTGCAAGCCTGATCGGCCGCAGGCCCTACAGCCACCTTCGCTGGCAGCTCTATTTGTTGTAGCTTTCCAGGGGCTCGTCGTTGGGCTTGGCGAACAGCGCTTTCAGGGCGTCGCTGAGCGGCAGGTTCAGGCTGGTGTTGCGCGGCGGGATGGGCTGCATGAACCACTTGTCGTAGTGCTTGGCCATCTCGCCCGACGCCGTCATGGCCTTCAGCTCGGCGTCCACCGCCTGCTTGAAAGCCGGGTCGTCCTTGCGGAACAGGATGGCGATGGGCTCGGACTGCAGCGAGGTGCCGACCAGGCGGAACTGCTTGGGGTCGCGCGAGTTGGCCACGATGCCGGCCAGCAGGTTGTCGTCCAGCACGAAGGCCACCGCGCGGCCGGTCTCCACCGATAGCAGGCTTTCGATGTTGTCCTTCTGCTGCGCGACGTTGACCTTGATGTTCAGGTCGCGTTCCAGCTTGCGCAGCAGCTGCACGGCGGTGGTGCCGGTGGTGGCCGACGCGGTCTTGCCGTCCAGCTGCTTCCATTCGGTGATGCCGGAGTCGGCGCGCACGGCCATGCGGACCTGGCTGATGTAGGTGGTGACGGCAAACGCCACCTGCTGCTGACGCACCAGCGTGTTGGTGGCCGGGCCACAGCCGATGTCCACGGTGCCGTTCTGCACCAGCGGCATGGTGTTCTGCGGCGTCATCGCGAAGTATTCGAACTTGGCCTGCGGCGCCAGCTTGCGCAGGATGCGCTCGCACAGTTCAACGTGGTAGCCCGTGAACTTCTCGTGCGCGCCCAGCGCATAGGCCATGGGCGGCGAAGCTTCGCGCACGCCGATCACGGCCTTGCCGCTGCTGCGGATCTTCTCCAGCGTGCCGCCCGCGCCCTGCGCGTGTGCACCGACGGCGAGTGCGGAAAGACACAGGGCGGCGATCCATTTCATGGGGCTGACGCCTAGCGTTCGGTTCATGGCTTGTCTCCTCGGTGTTGTGGGAGATGCCAGTATGACCTGTCGCAGCGGCCGTCCGGACCGTCGCGGGGCATCCTTGCGCCGGTTGCGGCGCGCTGGAGGCGCTGGCGCTCACTTCGGCTGGGCGAAAAGGTGGCGGTGCGGCCAACGCGTGACCATTTCTCTCGGCATGGCGCACCGAAGGCTCTTCGTTCCGGTACCCTGAGCCCGTTGCGAGCGTCCTCGGTACAGTCATCTTGCGAGCCCTGCCTTGGGAAACGAGCGGACCGTCGCGCAAATCCCACCACTACCTGCTTATTTGCACAATAATGCATGTCATGCCCACGGAGACAAGCATCAAAATTCATCCGCGACGCCCGCGCCACCAGCTCAAGGGGCGCCAGCCGACGGATGCCGCGCGCGAAGACGTCGTCGCGCTGATCGGCGAGCCGCCCGCGGAAGGCTACCGCCGCGACCTGCTGATCGAATACCTGCACCGGTTGAACGACCGCCATGGCGGCTTGTTTGAACGCCACCTGGTTGCGCTGGCCGCGCTGATGCGCCTGGGCATGGCCGAGGTGTACGAGGTCGCGACCTTCTACCACCACTTTGAAGTGCTGAAGGACGACGCCACGCCCGCGCGCGTCACCCTGCGCGTGTGCGATTCGCTCAGCTGCCAGTTGGCGGGTGCCGAAGCGCTGATCGCGCGCCTGACCGACGCGCTGGGCGCCGATGCCGGGAAAGACGTGCGGGTGCTGCGAGGCCCCTGCATGGGCCGCTGCGAGCAGGCGCCCGCCGCGCTGCTGACGGTGGACGGACAGACCCAAGGCATCGGCCATGCCAGTGCCGCCGTTCTGGAGGATTTGGTAAAGAAAGCGGCTGCAGCCGGTGCTGCAACTGCGCAACCAGCTCCTGATGTGATAGCGATGGCGGCGTACCAAGCGGACGGCGGCTACGCCACCGCGCAGCGCGTGGCGCGCGGCGAGCTGGGCCACGACGCCGTGTTGCAAGCGTTGGACCACGGCGGTCTGCGCGGTCTGGGCGGCGCAGGCTTTCCCACCGGGCGCAAGTGGCGCATCGTGCGCGATTTCGTGCGGGCGCTCGCCGAGCGGCACGCGCAGCAGCCGGTCGCGCCACTGCCGGGTTGGCCCATCACGCCGTCTGGCGCCGCGCCCGGCGCCTTCGGCGTGCTGGCCATCAACATCGACGAAGGCGAGCCCGGCACCTTCAAAGACCGTTACTACCTGGAACGCGACCCGCACCGCTTTCTGGAAGGCGCGCTGATCACCGCGCAGGTGGTGGGCTGCCAGGCGATCTACATCTACCTGCGCGACGAATACCCCGAATGCCACGCCATCCTGCGCCGCGCCATTGCGGATTTGCAGGCCGCCGCGCCCGCGCTGGACCTGCCGGTGCCGCCGATCGAGCTGCGGCGCGGCGCGGGGGCGTACATCTGCGGTGAAGAAAGCGCCATGATCGAAAGCGTGGAGGGCCAACGCGGCGAGCCGCGCCTGCGCCCGCCCTACATCGCCGAGATCGGCCTGTTCGGCCGCCCCACGCTGGAGCACAACATGGAAACGCTGCACTGGCTGCGCGACATCCTGACGCGGGGGCCGGACTGGTTTGCCGGCCACGGCCGCCACGGGCGCAAAGGCCTGCGCAGTTTCAGCGTCAGCGGGCGCGTGCGTGAGCCGGGCGTGAAGCTGGCCCCGGCCGGCATCACGCTGCGCGAGCTGATCGACGAACACTGCGGCGGCATGGCCGAGGGCCACCAGCTCTACGCCTACCTGCCCGGCGGCGCCAGCGGCGGCATCTTCCCGGCCAGCCTGGCCGACGTGCCGCTGGACTTCGACACACTGCAGCCGCACGGCGGCTTCATCGGCAGTGCGGCGGTGATCGTGCTCAGCGACCAGGACCGCGCGCGCGACGCGGCGCTGTCGATGATGCGGTTCTTCGCCGACGAAAGCTGCGGCCAGTGCACACCTTGCCGCGTCGGCACGGCGAAGGCGGCGCTGCTGATGGAGTCGCCGCAGTGGGACAACGTTACGTTGGAAGACCTGAACACCGTGATGGCCGACGCCTCCATCTGCGGCTTGGGCCAGGCTGCGCCCAACCCGGTGCGCAGTGTGCAACGCTATTTCGCGCACGAAGTCGGCGGCGCACAGGAGCAGGGCGCATGAGCAGCGTTTTAGAACAAAATCAGCCTGCAGCCCTACAGCCACACGCGCAGCCAGCTATCGAATTTGAACTCGATGGCCGCGCCGTGCACGCGCACGCGGGCGAAACCATTCTGAAAGCGGCCGAGCGCCACGGCGTCGACATCCCGCGCCTTTGCTTCACCGACGGCCTGCGCCCCGACGGCAACTGCCGCGCCTGCGTGGTCGAGGTGGCGGGCGAGCGCACGCTGGCGCCCAGCTGCTGCCGCACGGTACAGCCGGGCATGAAGGTCAGCGCCAGCAGCGAACGCGCGCGCCGCAGCCAGCAGATGGTGATCGAGTTGCTGTTGGCCGACGTCCCTCAGGCAGGCCACAAATGGCTGGACGACAACCCCGCCGAGCCGCACGGCGAGCTGAGCCAATGGGCCGCGCGCGAAGGCGTGCAGGTGCGCCCGGCGCTGGCGGCGCTGCGCCGCGAAGAACCCGCGCCCGACTTGAGCCATCCCGCCATGGCCGTCAACCTGGACGCCTGCATCCAGTGCACGCGCTGCGTGCGCGCCTGCCGCGAAGCGCAGGTCAACGACGTGATCGGCTACGCCGGCCGCGGCAGCCACGCGCGCATCGTGTTCGACCTGGACGACCCGATGGGCGCCAGCACCTGCGTGGCCTGCGGCGAGTGCGTGCAGGCCTGCCCGACCGGCGCGCTGATGCCCAAGACGCAACTGGGTGCGCAAAGCGTGGACCGCGCGGTCGATTCGGTTTGCCCCTTCTGCGGCGTCGGCTGCCAGATCACCTACAAGGTGAAGGACGAGCGCATCGTCAGCGTCAGCGGCCGCGGCGGCCCGGCCAACGAAGGTCGCTTGTGCGTCAAAGGGCGCTTCGGCTTCGACTACGTGGCCAGCCCCGACCGCGTGACGCGCCCGCTGATCCGACGCGCCGATGCGCCGAAAGACGTGGCGCACTGCGAAGCCGCGCCCGACTGGCGCGAGGTCTTCCGCGAAGCCACGTGGGAAGAAGCCCTGGACCTGGCTGCTGGTGGCCTGCGCGATCTGAAAACGTCGCATGGCCCCAAGTCGCTCGCCGGTTTCGGCAGCGCCAAGGGCAGCAACGAAGAGGCCTACCTGTTCCAGAAGCTGGTGCGCACCGGCTTTGGCAGCAACAACGTCGACCACTGCACGCGCCTGTGCCACGCCAGCAGCGTGGCCGCGCTGCTGGAAGGCGTGGGCTCGGGCGCGGTCAGCAACCCGGTGCGCGACGTGGCAGAGGCCGAGCTGATCTTCATCATCGGCTCCAACCCTACGGCCAACCACCCGGTGGCCGCGACGTGGATGAAGAACGCGGCGCAGCGCGGCGCCAAGATCGTGCTGGCCGACCCGCGCGTGACCGATATCGCGCGCCACGCCTGGCGCGTGCTGCCCTTCAAGCCCAGCGCCGACGTCGCCATGCTGAACGCGCTGCTGCACGTCATCGTGGAAGAGGGGCTGGTGGACGAAGCCTTCATCCGCGAGCGCGCCGACAACTACGCGGCGCTGGTCGCCAACGTGCAGGGCTACAGCCCGGAAGCCATGGCGCCGATCTGCGGCATTCCGGCCGCCACGCTGCGCGAAGTGGCGCGCGCCTACGCCACGGCCAAGAGCAGCATCATCCTGTGGGGCATGGGCGTCAGCCAGCACGTGCACGGCACCGACAACGTGCGCTGCCTGATCGCGCTGGCCACCTGCACCGGCCAGATCGGCCGCCCGGGCACCGGCCTGCACCCGCTGCGCGGCCAGAACAACGTGCAAGGCGCCAGCGACGCGGGCCTGATCCCGATGATGTTCCCCAACTACCAGCGCGTGGACAACGGTGCCGCGCACGCGTGGTTTGAGGATTTTTGGGACACGAAGCTGGACGAGACGCCCGGCTACACCGTCGTTGAAATCATGCACAAGGCGCTGGCCGACGACAGCGACCCGCACAAGGTGCGCGGCATGTACATCATGGGCGAGAACCCGGCCATGAGCGACCCCGACCTGAACCACGCGCGCCACGCGCTGGCCAGCCTGCAGCACCTGGTGGTGCAAGACATCTTCTTGACCGAAACCGCCTGGCTGGCCGACGTCATCCTGCCGGCCAGCGCCTGGCCCGAAAAGACCGGCACCGTGAGCAACACCGACCGCATGGTGCAGTTGGGCCTGCAGGCCTTGCAGCCACCGGGCGAGGCGCGTGCCGACCTGTGGATCATCCAGCAGCTGGCCACGCGCCTGGGTCTGCCATGGGACTATGAAAACAGTAGCTGGCTGCGCAATCTGGGTGAGGGTCAGAAGCCGATTTCGCTTGAAACCACATCGCCCACGTACCACGGCGTGGCCGCGGTGTACGACGAGATGCGGCGCGCCATGCACGGCGCGATTGCCGGCATCACCTGGGACCGACTGACGCGCGAAAGCAGCGTTACCTACCCCTGCCTGGACGAGGCCGACCCGGGCCAGCCGATCGTCTTCACCGACGGCGTGCCCACCGCCAACGGTCGTGTGCAGCTGGTGCCGGCCGACATCATCCCCGCGGCCGAGCGGCCCGACGCCGACTACCCCATGGTGCTGATCACCGGCCGCCAGCTGGAGCACTGGCACACCGGCGCCATGACGCGGCGCGCCAGCGTGCTGGACGCGCTGGAGCCGTCGCCCACGGTGTCGATGCATGGCGACGACCTGGCGCGCCTGGGGCTGACGGCGGGTGGCCAGGCGCGCGTGCAGTCGCGCCGTGGTGAGGTGACGTTGACCGTGCGCCGCGACGACGGCACGCCGGTCGGCAGCGTGTTCATCCCGTTTGCCTACCGCGAGGCGGCGGCCAATTTGCTGACCAACGCCGCGCTGGACCCGTTCGGCAAGATTCCCGAGTTCAAGTATTGCGCGGTGCGTGTGCTGCCTGCTGGCCATATGCCGCCGCAGCCCGCGACGTTCGCGCACTGAGGTCGCCGCATGTCCATCTGGCATACCGCCTTTCCTATCGCTTCTGCCAACGAGCGCAGCCAGGGCTGTGCCAACGGCCACCTCGGCATTGAATTGCTGGACGCGGGCGACGACTTCCTGCGCGGGCGCATTCCGGTGGACGCGCGCACGCGCCAGCCGGCGGGCGTGCTGCACGGCGGCGTGTCGGTGGTGCTGGCCGAAACGCTGGCATCCTGGGCGTCGGCTTACGTGGTCGACCCGGCCCAGTACCACTGCGTCGGCCAGGAGATCAACGCCAACCACCTGCGCGCCGTGCCCGACGGCTGGGTCTACGGCGTGGCGCGGCCGCTGCACCTGGGCCGCTCCAGCCACGTGTGGGACGTGCGCCTGACCGACGAGGCCGACCGCCTGACCTGCGTGTCGCGCGTCACCATGGCTGTGCTGAAGACGCCGGGGCGTTACTGACGCCGCGCCGCGGCTGAACCGTGCGCTGCGCGCGTTGGCGCCACCGCTCTCACCACCATGCTTACCCGTCGCCACCAGCAACGCCTGCGCGCCATGTACCGGTCGGCCGGATGGCCGTTTCAGGATGTACTGGAGGTCGAGTTGCTGGCGGCAGGGCTGCTCGAGCGCATGCCCGCCGCGCAAGGTGGCGACACGCTGCGTGTGACCGACGCTGGCCTGCGCGCGATCCGCGACGGCGCGGTGGGCAACCGGCAGGCGCTCAGCGCACACGAAGCGCTGGTGCAGCGTGTGGCGCAGGCCCAGTGTGCGGCGGGGCGTCTGGTGTGGCGCGGCATTGCGTTGCGCGTGCCTTTGCCAAAATCTGAAGAAAATGTGGCGCCGGCCCTAGATGAATCTGCGCAGACAGCTATTGAAAATACAGTGATTGAGGCAACGCCGGACGCAGCACCCGTGCGCTGGGTGGTGGCGCAGCCCGACGTTTTTTCCGTGCGCCACACCAGCGTCGAGGCGTACCTGGAGCCCGTCGTGCACGAGATCAAGGTTAGCCGCGCCGACCTGCTGGGCGACCTGCGGCGCCCGCACAAGCGCGCTGCCTACCTGCAGATGGGTGGCGCTTGCTGGTACGTGCTGGGCCTGGACGCGCGCGGCCGCCCGATCGCCCAGCCCGAAGAAGTACCGCCCGAATGCGGCGTGCTGCAATGGGACGGCGAACGCCTGCACGCCTTGCGCCGCGCGCCGCAGCGCGCCATCGAGCGGCTGCCCTTTGGTACCTGGATGGCGTTGGCACGCGCCACGCCGTGGGTCGGCGAAGAGGAGATGGCGCAGCAGTCACTGGAAGCGCCCGACGAGGGCGTGCACGGGTCCGGCGGGCCAGCGGGCGGTTGAGCTTGGCGCTACGCCTGTCGCGCAGGTGAACGCATCGGTGCGGTCCCGCATTGCCTGCACCGCAAGCCACCCGCACAATGGGCCGGTACTGTGCCCCGTGTCACCACCCACTGAGGAGAGTCGATTGATGCATGCAACGAGGATGCCGCGCCGTGCGCTGCTGGCAGGTCTCGGCGGGGCCGCGCTGCTGGCGCCGCTGGCCGCGTGGCCCCAGGACGCTTTTCCGGCCAAGGCGGTGCGCATCATGTACCCCTTCTCTCCGGGCGGCGGCATGGAGCTCGTCTTGCGTGTGATGGCTGACCAGATGCAGCGCTCCACCGGCCAGGCTTTCATCGTCGACAACCGCACCGGCGCAGGCGGCGCCATCGCGGTCAACGCGATGGTCACGGCGCCGCCGGACGGCTACACGCTGTTCGTGGGGCCGGTGGGCATCTCTGCGATCACGCCGCACCTGCGCAAGCTGCCCTACGACACGCTGCGGGACATGCAGCCCGTGGCCAAGCTGTCGGAATTTCACTCGGCCTATACGGTGGCCAACAACCTGCCGGTGAAGACGCTGCCGGAATTCATTGCCTACGCGAAGGCCAACCCGGGCAAGGTGACCTTCGCAACCTCGGGCATCGGTTCCCAAGGCCACCTGCGCGGCGAAATGCTGCAGAAGGAATGGGGCATTCAGATGACGCATGTGCCCTACAAGGGCGCTGCCGACATCACCAACGACTTGCTGGGCGGCCGGGTCGACTTCACGGCCGACGTGACCATGCTGCAGTACGTCAAGCAAGGCAAGGCCCGCCTGCTGGCAGTGGACTATGCGCAGCGCCTGCCCGACTTCCCCGACGTGCCCACCGTGTCCGAACTGCCCGTGCCCAGGTCCGGCACGAGCAGCGGCACCTGGTTCGGCGCGTTCGCGCCCAAGGGGACACCGCAGGCGGTACTGGACAAGCTGGCGGCGGAGTTCGACAAGGCACTCAAACTGCCCGAGGTGGCTGCCAAGATGCGGCCGTTTGCCATGCAGCCCGCGTTCGCCGGACCGGCAGCCTTCCGCAAGCAGTGGGAGGCGGACTACGCCTCCTATGGCCGGGTCATCAAGGAATTGGGCATCAAGATCGACCAGTGAACGCGCGCGCTGGTCAAGCGTAGTCCAGGGGCAGCGCCGTGGTGAACTTGATCTGCTCCATGGCGAAGCTGGAGCTGATGTCCGACAGCTTCACGTCGCGGATCAGGCGCTTGTACACGCCGTCAAAAGCGGCGATGTCGGGTACCACCACGCGCAGCAGGTAGTCCGTGTCGCCACTCATCCGGTAGAACTCGACGATCTGCGGAATGGCGGCCACCACGCTGGCGAACTTGCGGAACCAGGCCTCGCTGTGCTCGCTGGTGCGCACCGCGACGAACACCGTCACCCCCACATTCAGGCGGGCGGGGTTGAGCAGGGCCACGCGCCGCTCGATCACGCCAGCGCGCTCAAGCTGCTGGATGCGGCGCCAGCAGGGCGTGGTGGTCAGTCCCACGCGCTCGGCGATATCGCTGACCGGGGTGGTGCAGTCGTCCTGAAGGATGGCCAGGATGGCTTTGTCGATCTTGTCCATGGCGTCGGCCAGAGGGTGGTTTCTATTTTCAAGTGAAAGATTGGAAAATAATTCCAATCTTGGGAGCAATCAAGCGAAAGTTTAGGACTTTTTTCTGCGGATGAATGCCTAGACTTTCTGCATGCTCCGCACCACCTCATCCACCCCCAAGCGTTCCCACGACACCTTGCTGATCCACGCTGGGCGTGACCCAGGAGCGCATTCGGGCATGGTCAACACGCCCATCTTTCGTGGCTCGACCATCCTGTCCAACTCGCTCGAGGAATGGGAGTCGCGCAAGCAGCCCGACAACCCCATGGCTTCCTACGGCCGATTCGGCACGCCGACCACGCGCGCCTTCGAATCGGCGCTGGCTCGGCTCGAAGGGGGCTACCAGTCGATCGTGTTTCCCTCCGGGCTGTCGGCCTGCACCCACAGCCTGCTGGCGATGGTGCGCAGCGGCGACCACGTGCTGCTGAGCGACAGCGTCTACGGCCCGACCCGCGCCTTTGCGGACCGGGTGCTCACGCGGCTGGGCGTTGCGGTGGAGTATTTCGACCCGTGCATTGGCGCGGGCATCGCGCGCCAGTTGCGGCCCAACACGCGCGTCGTGTACGTGGAATCGCCGGGCTCCGTCAGCTTCGAGGTGCAGGACGTGCCGGCCATCGCCTATGCCGCCCACACGGTCGATGCGCTGGTGCTGATGGACAACACCTGGGCCACGCCGCTGCACTTTCGCGCGTTCGAACATGGCGTGGACGTGTCGATCCAGGCGGCCACCAAGTACATCGTGGGCCACTCAGACGCGCTCCTCGGCGCTGCCACGGCGAACGAGCGTGCCTGGCCGTTGCTGAAGAACGCTGCGCACGATTTCGGCCAGACCGCCGGCGCCGACGATATCTATCTGGCGCTGCGCGGGCTGCGCAGCCTGTCGGTCCGCCTGCGCCAGCATGCTGAAAGCGGGCTGCGTCTGGCTGAGTTCCTGCAGTCGCACCCGGCCGTCGCCCAGGTGCTGCACCCGGCGCTGCCATCGGACCCCGGTCACGCCCTGTGGACGCGCGATTTCACCGGCGCCAGCGGGCTGTTCGCGATCGTGCTGAAGCCGGTCGGCCGCGACGCCTTGTGCCAACTGTTCGATGCGCTTGAGCTGTTCGGAATAGGCCTGTCCTGGGGCGGGTTTGAAAGCCTTGCCCTGCCGATGGACGCACCGCTGCGTACGATACGCCCATGGGCTTTTGAAGGACCTCTGATCCGCATCCACGCGGGGCTGGAGGACTGCGACGATCTGATGCGCGACATGGGCCAGGCGCTGGACTTCATGCGCCGACACGGCTGATCCGCGCGGGCCCATGCCCTGCATTCATTCCCATAAAAGGAGAACAAGATGACTTACTTTTCGCGCAGAACTGCGCTGGTGGCCGGCGCCGCTGCCGGCATGGCGCTGCTGGGGCCTTCGGCCTGGGCGCAGGGCGCCGACAATTTTCCCAACAAGCCGATCCGCATCATGTACCCCTTCTCGCCGGGCGGCGGGATGGAGGTGGTGCTGCGCAGCATGGCCGAGCACATGCAGCGCACGCTGGGCCAGCCGGTGATCGTCGACAACCGCACGGGTGCCGGTGGGTCGATCGCCGCCAACGCCGCCGCCACCGCCGCGCCCGACGGCTACACGCTGTTCGTCGGGCCGGTCGGCATCATGGCGATCACGCCGCAACTGCGCAAGCTGCCTTACGACGCGCAAAAGGACTTGATTCCGGTGGCCAAGCTGTCCGAATTCAACAGCGTCTACATCGTGGCCAACAGCCTGCCGGTCAAGACGCTGCCCGAGTTCATCGCCTACGCCAAGGCCCATCCGGGCAAGGTGACCTTCGCCTCGTCGGGTGTTGGCTCTCAGGTGCACCTGGCCGGTGAAATCCTGCAGAAGAACTGGGGCATCAAGATGACGCACGTGCCCTACAAGGGCGCGGCCGACATCACCACCGACCTGCTGGCCGGGCGGGTGGACATGAGCATCGACGTGACGATGCTGCAGTACGTGAAGAGTGGCCGCGCACGCCTGCTCGCGGTGCAGTACCCGAAGCGCCTGCCCGACTTCCCGAACGTGCCCACGGTGGTCGAATCGGGCGTGCCCAGTCCGGGCACCGGCGGCACCTGGTTCGGGGCCTTCGCGCCCAAGGGCACACCGGCGCCGGTGGTCGACAAGCTGTCTGCCGCGTTCGAGGCCGCCCTTCAACAGCCGGATGTGGCCACACGCATGCACCCCTACGCCATGGAGCCCGCGTACGCCGGCCCGGCGGCGTTCAAGAAGCAATGGGACCACGACTACGCGCAGTACGGCAAGGTCATCCGCGAACAGAACATCAAACTGGAGAACTGAGACATGGAGCAAGCCGTGACCGCCCCCTCGATCGAGGCGGTGCGCTGCGCCCTCGACCCCCGAGGTGTGGCGATTCTGGGTGCGTCGGACGACGTGATGAAGTGGGGCGGCAGCATCCTGAATCTGCTGCGCAAGTTCAAGTACCCCGGAGCGATCTACCCCGTCAATCCGCGCGCGGACACCGTGCAGGGCCTCAAGGCCTACCCGAGCGTGAGCGCGATCGGTCAACCTGTGGATGTGGCCGTCATCGTGGTGCCGCAGGCGCTCACGCTGGCCGCGTTCAAGGATTGCGCCAAGGCGGGCGTGAAGGTGGTGCTCATGGTCACCTCGCAATTCGCCGAAAGTGGTGCGGAAGGCGCGGCGCTGCAGGAGCAGTTGCTGCAGGTGGCTCGGCGCGCGGGCATGCGCATCATCGGCCCCAACTGCATGGGCTACTTCAGCAGCCACAACGACCTGTGCCTGCTCAACGCGCAGGCGCTGATGCGCAACGACGTCCTCATCAAGGGCAATATCGCGCTGATCAGTCAGAGCGGCGCGCTGGCCGGCGCCATGCTGGCACGAGCCTACGACCTGGGCGCGGGCTTCAGCTTCTGCGTGTCGCTAGGCAACCAGGCGGATCTGGAGGTGTGCGACTTCCTCGAATACGCCATCGCCGACCGAAACTCCCAGGTCATCGCGCTTTACGTAGAAGGCGTCAAGGACGGCGCCCGCTTTCTCGAACTGCTGCGCGCTGCCCGCGTGGCGGGCAAGCCGGTCTTGGTGGTCAAGGCAGGCCGAACGGCGCTGGGCCAGAAGGCGGTGCAGTCGCACACGGCCAGCCTGGCCGGTGAATTCGGCGCTTTTGAAGCCAGCGTGCGCCACGCGGGAGCGGTGCTGGTGGACGATTTTCTGGAGCTGGTCGCCCAGGCCGCAGCCTGGGGTCGACTGCCTGCGCCCAGCGGCCCGCAGGTGGCGGTGCTGTCGGGCTCCGGTGGCGGCGGTGCCGTGGCGAGCGATCTGGTCGGCGAAGCAGGGCTGGAAGCCGCCACGCTGAGCAGCGAGACGGTGCAGAAGTTGCTCGCGCTCATGCCCGAAGCCGGCGCGCGCCTGCCGTTCGATCTGGGGGCGGTGCCTGCGCCCCAGCGCGCGGGCGACCCGCAGTGGCTGCGCAAGGTGCTCGACACCATGCTGAGCGATCCCAACGTGGGCGCAGGCCTGTTCCTGATGACCACGATGCCCGAGATGGTGCCCACGGCGCAGACCGTGGTGGACATCAACCGCGAGTCGTCGAAGCCGGTGGCCTTCGTCAACGCGGCCAGCAGCGCCGGCACCGAAGCCGGCGCTGTGCTCAAGGCGCAAGGGCTGGTCAACTTTGCCAACATCAAGGAAGCGCTGGCCTACCTGCGCAACCGCCTCGCCTACGCCAGCGCAACGAACGAAGCGCCGGCCGCGCTGCGCTTTGACGCAGCCGCGGTGCAGCAGGCCGTGGCGGCGTGGCCCGACGGCCTGGTGTCGGAATTCGAGGCCAAGCGCCTGCTGGCTGCGGCCGGCATCCCGACCACGCGCGGCGAGTGGGTGCGCAGCGCCGACGACGCCGTGCGTGCCGCCGCCGCCATCAGCTACCCGGTGGTCATGAAGCTCATGTCCGCGCAGATCAGCCACAAGAGCGACGTCGGCGGCGTGGTGCTGGGCGTGGCCGACGAGGCCGCGGTGCGCCAGCAGTTCGTCGCGCTGGAGCAGGCCACGGGCCGCGTGCCCGGCGCGCAGTTCGACGGCGTGCTGGTGCAGCAGCAGGTGCGCGCCGATGCCGAGCTGTTGATCGGTACGCACTGGGACGCGCAGTTCGGCGCCATGCTGACCATTGGCCTGGGCGGCACGCTGGTCGAGCTGCTGAAGGACACCGCGCTGCTGCCGGCCAATGCCGGGCCGCAAGCGATCCGCCGCGCCATCGAGGGCTTGCGCCTGTACCCGCTGTTGACGGGCTACCGTGGCAAGCCGCCCGTCAACGTGGACGCGTTGGTCGATCTGGCGCTGCGCTTCGGTCAGCTGGCCACGCTGCTGGGGCCGCGTCTGGCGGAGTGCGAGGCCAACCCCGTCATGGCGCGGGGCGATACGGTCGTTGTGGCCGATGCGCGCGCCGTGTGGCAAGCCGCAGCCTGATCGGAATTGCACCAAATTTGAACGAAATCGGCCGCTGGCCCTACGGGGATCTGCGCGGCCAGCTATCAAAACCATTGCATCGACTGGACATCACCGTATGACACTTCCGATCACCTACGAAGCCAGGGGCCGCGTCGCCCACATCACGCTGCGCCGGCCTGAGCGCCGCAACGCGCTCAACGCCGAGATGAGTTCGCTGCTCAATGAATATTGGTTGCGCTTTGCCGCCAGCGATGAGCGCGTCGCGCTGCTGAGCGCCGAAGGCGACCATTTCTGTGCCGGCGTGGACGTCAGCGACCCGTCCAAGGAAGCCTGGAAAGGCGTGCCCAACGTCGGCGTCAAGCTGGAAAAGCCGTTGATCAGCGCCGTGCAAGGCTGGGCGGTGGGCGCGGGCTTCACGCTGACCATGATGAGCGACCTGTGCATCGTCGACGACACCGCGCAGTTCATGTTCCCAGAGGCCAAGCTTGGCCTGTTCGGCGGCATCACGGCGGGCCTGGTGTCGCGCATCCCACAGAAGGTCGCGCTCGAATTCCTGATGCTGGGCGAGCCGCTGCCCGCAGCGCGTGCCTACGAGGTCGGCCTGGTCAACCGCGTGACGGCCAAGGGCGGCGCGCACGCGGCTGCGCTGGAGTGGGCCGAACGCCTCGCGGACGCCGCACCGCTGGTGATCCAGACCATCAAGCGCGCCACGCTGGAAACCCTGCCCAAGTCACCGGCCGAGATCGCCTACCCGCAAATGGGCTACCTGACCGAGATCGCCCAAAGCGACGACTACAAGGAGGGCGTGGCCGCGTTCAAGGAAAAGCGCAAAGCGGACTTCAAGGGCCGTTGAGTCGCCACGCCTGCGCACTCAGCGCGCGCGCAGGCACAAACACCCACCCGGGCCGATGCATTCGCCGCGGCCGATAATGGTCTGGTGACATTGCCAGATCAAGCCCTCGCGGCCACGAACACCCCGGGCCGCCCCACCGTTAACGTCTCGGTGCTGATGCGCCGCGTGGCCAACCATGGCGCTGCCGCGCGGTGGCAGGCGTGGCGCTGGGTGCTGGACGATGTGGTGCCCCAGCAGCCGCAGCACGGCGACGCACCGCGCCTTTTGGTGGACAACGACAGCGGCGCCAGTTGGGTCTTCCCGGGCTTTTGCGTCACGCTCTACCGCGACGACGCCGAAGGCTATTACCTGAACGCCTCGTCGCCCGCGCCCGGCTGGTTCGTGATGTGGCGCATGGAAGACGGGCCGGACGGCGAGCCCTTCCCGCAGCCTCAGGCGGTGAGCCTGAGTTACCACGACGCGGGCCGCTGGCTGGACGCGCAGGAAACGGTCGAGCAGGTGCCGGCAACCCCCGACGTGGTGGACTGGATCAGCGCGTTTGCGCGGGCCCACTACCAGGCCGAGCCCAAGCGCCGCGCGCGGCCGCAAAGCTTTCAGCCGCTGCAGGACCGCTTTGGCAACCCGGCGCGCGTGTCCACTGGCGAAAAGCGCCGTGGTGGCGGCGGCAGTGGAGGGGCTTCGCATGGCGGATGAAGGATTTCTGGGTCGCTGGTCGCGGCGCAAGCAGGGCGCGCGTGAAGGGCAGGTGCTGCAGGAGCCGGCGCGTGCTGAACCCGCAACCGCCGCGCCTGCCGTGCCAGCAGTCGGACAGCGCCCTGATGACGGCGCGGTCGCGGCGCTGACGCCGGCGGCGCCCGCTGCAGATGCGCCACCGGCCGAGGCACCGCCCGAACTGACGCGGCAGGACGTGGCGAAGCTCACGCGCGAGTCGGATTACAGCGCCTTCGTGGCGCGCTCGGTTTCGCCCGAGGTGCGCAACGCGGCGATGCGCAAGCTGTTTTCCGACCCGCACTTCAACGTGATGGACGGGCTCGATATCTATATCGACGATTACTCCAACCCGACGCCAATGCCCGCCAGCATGCTGGGTCAGCTGGCGAGCGCACGCTTCATGAACCTGGTTGACGCGCCCGAAGGCGAGGTTGACACGGGCCAGCTGCGCGGCGGGGATGGCGCTGAAAAGCTTCAAAAAGAGGAGCTGCCAGCGCAGATGGGTGTAGGGCTGGAGGCCAATTCTGTTGAAAATTCGCAAGCTGCGGCGACCACCCCGTTGACAGGACGGGAACGCACAGGTGAAGCGGCCGTTGAGGCCCCCGGTGTGGCACCATCGGTCCTATGCAACGATTTACCTACCTTGCCCGAGGCCGCTGCGCCGCAGGCGCCTGCCGGGGGCGCCCATGCCGACGCTGATCTGCGACTGCAACAGCACGATGCCGCTGGACGCCCGGCGCATCGGCCAGGCACTGAATGAAAGCCTGACGCCGCACAGCACCCTGTGCCGGCGCGAGGCGCCCGACTTTCAGCGCGCGCTGGCCAGCGGCGAACTTGTCACCGTCGCCTGCACGCAGGAGCAGCGCCTGTTCAGCGAACTGGCCGAACAGACCGAAGGCGCGGCGGCCGGCGTGCCCATCCGCTTCGTCAACATCCGTGAAACCGGCGGCTGGAGCCGCGATGCCGCGCAGGCCACACCCAAGATGGCCGCGCTGCTGGCGGCCGCGCGCCTGCCGGCACCGCAGCCGGTGGCCACCGTGACCTACCGCAGCGCGGGGCGGTTGCTGATCATCGGCCCCGTCGACGCGGCCGAGCGCGCTGCGGCGCTGGTGCAGGACGTGCTGGACGTCACCGTGTTCAGCACCGGCGCCGGCAACGCCGGTGGCGCGCAGGACCGCCGCTGGCCGGTGCTGGCGGGGCAGTTGCAGTCGCTCACCGGCTGGCTGGGCGCGTTTGACATCGGCTGGCGCGCCAACAACCCGATCGATCTGGACCTGTGCACGCGCTGCAACGCCTGCATCGCCGCCTGTCCGGAAAACGCCATCGGCCTGGATTACCAGATCGACCTGGCGGCCTGCCAGAACCACCGCGCCTGCGTGGCCGCCTGTGGCAGCGCCGGGGCGATCAATTTCGACCGCGTGGCCGAGGCGCAGACCGAGCGCTTCGACCTGGTGCTGGACCTGCGCGTAGCCCACGCCACGCCCACCTTCCTGCAACACGCGCTGCCGCAGGGCTACGTGCGCTGGGACGGACGCGATGCGCAGGCGCTGCTGACGCTGCGCGAGCTGGTGGGCGAATTCGAAAAGCCGCGCTTCTTCCATTACAAGCCGTCGATCTGCGCCCACGCGCGCAACGAGCAAGTGGGCTGCCAGGCCTGCATCGACATCTGTTCGGCCGAGGCCATCAGCAGCCGCAAGCAAGAGCAGCGCATCCACGTCAACCCGCACCTGTGCGTGGGCTGCGGCGCCTGCACCACGGTGTGCCCGACCGGCGCGCTGACCTACGCCTACCCGGGCGCGACCGACATGGGCGCGCAGCTGCGCTCGCTGCTGGGCACGTACGCGCAGGTCGCGGCGGGCAAGGGCGAAGCGGCCACGCTGCTGCTGCACAGCCAGAACCAGGGCAGGGCGCTGGTCGAAGAACTGGGCCGCGCCGCGCAACTGCGCGTGGCCCATGGCGTGCCCGCGCACGTGGTCCCGCTCGGCCTGTGGCACACCGCCAGTGTGGGGATCGAGCTGTGGCTCAGCGCCATCGCCTGGGGCGCGCAGCAGGTGGTGGTGCTGACCACCGACGAAGAAGCGCCGCAGTACCTGGACGGCCTGCGCGCGCAGATGGACGTGGCGCAGACGCTGCTGGCCGGCCTGGGCTACACCGGCACGCATTTCAAGCTGGTGCAGGCGCGCACGCCGACCGATCTGGACGCCGAACTGCAGGAGCTGGCCCACACGCGCCAGCGCCGCCCGGCCAGCGCCGCCACCTTCGCGCCGCAGGCCGACAAGCGCGCCAACCTGTCGCTCGCGCTGGACCACCTGGTGGCGCAGGCGCTGGCCGATCCGCTGCCCGAGGCGATTGCCTTGCCGGCCGCTTCACCGCTGGGCACCGTGCAGGTCGACAAAGGCCGTTGCACGCTGTGCCTGTCCTGCGTCAGCGCCTGCCCGGCCGGCGCGCTGCTGGACAACCACGAGCGGCCCGAGCTGCGCTTCATCGAAGCCAACTGCGTGCAGTGCGGCCTGTGCGCAACGACCTGCCCCGAAGACGCCATCACGCTGCAGCCGCGCCTGTCGCTGGCGCCCGAGCGCAAGCAGGCGCGCGAGCTGAACGCGGCGCAGCCGTGGGGCTGCATTCGCTGCGGCAAGCCGTTTGGCACCGTGCAGGCGGTCGAGGCGATGCTGGGCCGGCTGGCCGGACACGCCATGTTCCAGGGCGCGGCACTCGAGCGCCTGGAGATGTGCGCCGATTGCCGCGTGGTCGACATCTACACCGATGCACAGGAAGTGCGCATCGACCAGGTGCCCGACCGCATTGGCCCCGGAGGGTGGAAACCATGAGCGAACTGCGACTGACCGATGACGGTCTGGACGAAGAAGTGGCGCGTGCCGAGGTCTACGGCCTGCTGGCGCTGCTGTTCCAGGCGCCGCCGTCCCCTGAGCTGCTGGCCAACCTGCGCCTGGCCGTGACCGAAGCGCCCGTGCCCGGCGCGTTTCTGGAAGAGCCTTTCCGCCAGTTGGTGGGCGCGGCCCGCGCACGCACCGATGCCGAGATCGCCACCGAGTACGACGCGCTGTTTGGCGGCGTGGGCAAGCCGGACGTCCTGCCCTACGGCTCGCACTTCATGAGCGGCTTTCTCAACGACAAGCCACTGGCCCAGTTGCGTGCCGATCTGGCCCAGCTCGGTCTGGGGCGTGACGAGGCCACGGGCAACACGGAAGACCACATCGCCTACCTGTGCGAGGTGATGCGCTACCTGATCGCCGGCGACGACGTCGCTGTCGCCAACCTGGCGCAGCAACAGCACTTCTATACGCGGCACCTGCAACCGTGGATTGGGCGCTTGGCCGAGCAACTGCGGGAACGCCCGGCCGCGCCCTTCTACCAGGCCGTAGGGGATTTCCTGTATGCGTTCGCTGAGGTTGAAGCCCAGGGGTTCGACCTGGTCGAATGATTCGGCTTAGAGCGTTTTCAGGCTTGCTCCCTACAGGGGACAGCGCAGCAAGCTATAAAAATAAGAGTAAATGGGGGTCGATGGGAGCAGTGCGCGAATGCCGCACCGTGCTTGTCGGGATAACCCCCCAGTGAGTATGGGGTTGCACCGTTATCATTCGAGAGTAACCTATGCAAACAAATTCCTATTCGGCCTTCAGGAGGTGTCCACGATGAAGTCCAAATCCTCTTCGCAACTGTCGCGCCGTGCGGTGTTTGCCGGCGTGGGCACCGCAGGGGCGGTTGCCGCGGTGTCGTCTGCGCTTCCCCTGGTCAAGCCACAGGCGCCGGTCGCCGCGGCGCCCGCCAAGCCAGCGCCCGAGCGCGGCGGCGGTTACACGCTGAGCGAGCACGTGCAGCGCTACTACAAGACCACCCGAATCTGATGCGCTGACACAAAGGCTCCCACCATGTTGCTTACCAAGAAATCCGGCGTCGGCGCAGGTGCCCCGATCGCTTCTTCGTTTGTTCACCGCCTGCGCCATGGCCTGTCGCAGGCCGTCCCCACCATGGACCGTCGCGCGTTCTTACGCCGCTCGGGTCTGGGCGTGGGCGCGGGTCTGGCCGCGTCACAACTCGCGCTGGTCAAAAAGGCCGGTGCGGCCGAGGGCGCCAAGTCGGTCGACGGCAGCGGCAAGGTCGAAGTGCGCCGCACCGTGTGCACGCACTGCTCGGTCGGCTGCGCGTCGGACGCGGTGGTCGAAAACGGCGTCTGGGTGCGCCAGGAGCCGGTGTTCGACTCGCCCATCAACCTGGGCGCGCACTGCGCCAAGGGGGCATCGATCCGCGAGCACGGCCACGGCGAATACCGCCTGCGCTACCCGATGAAGCTGGTGAACGGCAAGTACCAGCGCATGAGCTGGGACGACGCGCTCAAGGAAATCAGCGAGCGGATGCTGGCGTTGCGCAAGGAAAGCGGCCCAGACAGCGTGTACGTGGTCGGCTCGTCCAAGCACAGCAACGAGCAGTCGTACCTGCTGCGCAAGTGGATGAGCCTGTGGGGCAGCAACAACTGCGACCACCAGGCGCGGATCTGCCACAGCACCACGGTGGCCGGAGTGGCCAACACCTGGGGCTACGGCGCGATGACCAACAGCTACAACGACATGCAGAACAGCAAGGTCGCGCTGTACATCGGCTCCAACGCCGCCGAGGCGCACCCGGTGTCGATGCTGCACATGCTGCACAGCAAGGAAACCGGCTGCAAGATGATCGTGGTCGATCCGCGCTTCACGCGCACGGCGGCCAAGGCGGACGAATACGTGCGCATCCGCTCGGGCACGGACATTCCCTTCCTGTTCGGCCTGCTGTACCACATCTTCAAGAACGGCTGGGAAGACAAGAAGTACATCAACGACCGCGTGTTCGGCATGGACAAGGTCCGTGAAGACGTGCTGGCCAAGTGGACGCCCGACAAGGTGGAAGAGGCCTGCGGCGTCAAGGAAGAGCAGATGGCCCGCGTGGCCAAGATGATGGCGGACAACCGCCCCGGCACGCTGGTCTGGTGCATGGGCCAGACCCAGCACACCATTGGCAATGCGATGGTGCGGGCCTCCTGCATCGTTCAGCTGGCCTTGGGCAATGTGGGGGTCTCGGGCGGCGGCGCCAACATCTTCCGCGGCCACGACAACGTGCAGGGCGCGACCGACGTGGGGCCCAACCCGGATTCGCTGCCAGGCTATTACGGCTTGGCCGAGGGTTCGTGGAAGCATTTCGCCAACACCTGGGGCGTGGACTTCGAGTGGATCAAGAAGCAGTACGCCAGCCCCGCGATGATGGGCAAGAGCGGCATCACCGTCAGCCGCTGGATCGATGGGGTGCTGGAGCAGAACGACCTGATCGATCAGGACCATAACCTGCGCGCCGTCTTCTTCTGGGGCCACGCGCCCAACTCGCAGACCCGCGGCCTCGAAATGAAGAAGGCCATGGACAAGCTGGATCTGCTGGTCGTGGTCGATCCATACCCGTCGGCCACGGCGGCGATGGCCGCCATGCCGCCGGCCAAGGATGGCCAGGTGAACCCGAACCGCGCGGTCTATTTGCTGCCGGCCTGCACCCAGTTCGAGACCAGCGGCTCCTGCACCGCATCCAACCGCTCGCTGCAGTGGCGCGAGAAGGTGATCGACCCGCTGTGGGAAAGCCGCAGTGACCACATGATCATGTACCAGCTCGCGCAGAAGCTGGGCTTCGACAAGGAACTGGTCAAGAACTACAAGATGCAGAAGATCAAGGGCATGGACGAGCCCTTGCCCGATGACATCCTGCGCGAGATCAACAAGTGCGTCTGGACCATCGGCTACACGGGGCAGAGCCCCGAGCGCCTGAAGGCCCACATGAAGAACATGGCGTCGTTCGACGTGCGCACGCTCAAGGCCAAGGGCACCGTCAAGGACAAGGAGACGGGCGTCGACATGACCGGCGACTACTTCGGTCTGCCCTGGCCGTGCTGGGGCACGCCCGAATTCCGCCACCCCGGCTCGCCCAACCTCTACGACACGCACAAGCACGTCATGGACGGCGGCGGAAACTTCCGCGCCAACTTCGGCGTCGAGCGCGACGGCGTCAACCTGCTGGCCGAGGACGGCTCGCACTCGTTGGGTTCCGACATCACGACCGGCTACCCCGAGTTCGACCACATCCTGCTCAAGAAGCTGGGCTGGTGGGACGAGTTGAACGAGGCCGAAAAGAAGGCGGCTGAGGGCAAGAACTGGAAGACCGACTCGTCTGGCGGCATCATCCGTGTGGTGATGAAGAACCACGGCTGCCACCCGTTCGGCAACGCCAAGGCGCGCGCCGTGGTCTGGAACTTCCCCGACCCGATTCCGCAGCATCGCGAACCGCTGTACGGCACGCGCCCGGATCTGGTGGCCAAGTACCCGACGCACAACGACATGAAGACCTTCTGGCGGCTGCCGACGCTGTTCAAGACGGTGCAGGACCGGAACGTGGCCGAGAAGATGTACGAGAAATTCCCGCTGATCCTGACCTCCGGCCGCTTGGTCGAGTACGAGGGCGGCGGCGAGGAAACGCGCTCCAACCCTTGGCTGGCTGAACTGCAGCAGGAGTGCTTCGTCGAGATCAACCCGAAGGCCGCCAGCGAGCGCGGCATCCGCAACGGCGACCGTTGCTGGGTGGTGACCCCCACCGGCGCACGCCTGAATGTGCAGGCGCTGGTGACGGAGCGCGTGGCGCCCGACACCACCTGGATGCCCTTCCACTTCTCGGGCCGCTGGGAAGGCAAGGATCTGCTCGAGTACTACCCCGAGGGCGCACATCCGATCGTGCGCGGTGAGGCGGTCAATACGGGTACGACCTACGGCTACGACAGCGTCACCATGATGCAGGAAACGAAGACCACCATCTGCAACGTCGAGAAAGCGTGAGGCAAACGTCATGGCAAGAATGAAATTCATCTGTGACGCCGAGCGCTGCATCGAGTGCAACGGCTGCGTCACCGCCTGCAAGAACGAGAACGAGGTGCCGTGGGGCGTGAACCGCCGTCGCGTGGTGACCCTCAACGATGGCGTGCCGGGCGAGAAATCGATCTCGGTGGCCTGCATGCACTGCTCGGACGCGCCCTGCATGGCGGTCTGTCCGGTCAACTGCTTCTACCGCACCGATGAAGGCGTGGTGCTGCACGACAAGGACGTCTGCATTGGCTGCGGCTATTGCAGTTACGCCTGTCCGTTCGGCGCGCCGCAGTTCCCGAGCAAGGGCGAGTGGGGCGTACGCGGCAAGATGGACAAGTGCACGTTCTGCGCCGGTGGCCCTGAAAAGAACGGTAGCCAGGCCGAGTTCGAGAAGTACGGCCGCAACCGTCTGGCCGAAGGCAAGCTGCCGGCCTGTGCCGAGATGTGCTCGACCAAGGCGCTGTTGGCCGGCGATGGCGACATGGTGGCCGACATCTTCCGTACCCGCGTCGTCGCACGCGGCAAGGGCGCTGAAGTCTGGGGCTGGGGCACGGCCTACGGCAACCAGCATCAGAACCGCGAGCGCACGCAAGGAGGCAAGTCATGAGCCGTCCCTGGGTTTGGATCGCCGCTGCGGCGGTCGTCGCGCTGGCCGCCTGCGGCGAGAAGCCGCAGGACAACCGCTCCGGCGCCAAGCTGGACCAGCCAGCGTTCGATGGCACCGGCGTGGCCGCGTTCACCGCGCCCGGCTGGAAGCCGGGTGACGTCAACAGCTGGCAGCAGGAACTGCGCGCCCGCGGCCAATATGGTCAGAACGACTACACGCGCGTCGTGAAGCCCTGATCGGAGGAAAGCCATGAGAATGCTCTCGCTCCTGCGCGCAGCCTTGCTGAGCCTTGGGTGCGTGGGCGCGGCGTGGGCGCAAAGCGCGCCTGAGGCAGCGTCTGCACCGGCGGCGGCACCGGCTGTCGAAAGTGCGGCACCCGCATCGACGCCAGCGACCGCCGCAGCACCCGCCATGCCCGGCGTGAAAAGCGCCAACATCTTCGAGATCGGACCGGATGCCGCAGCCGATCCCGGTTACGCGAACCAGACCAACGGCGAGCGCAACCGCGTGCAACCCGGCAACAACGCGCCCATGTGGCGCGCGGTCGGCGGTGGGGTCACCGGCTACAGCAGCCTGCCGAAATCCGAAGCGCCCGAAGCGGGCAACCTGATCCAGCCGATGGTGCAGTACCCCGGTTCGCGGTTCACCAGCGCGGGCGAGGCCTGGCGACAGGTGCGCAACCACTGGCTGTTGCCCTACGGCGCGGCGTTGCTGGGCATCGTGGTGCTGGCCCTGGCCATCCTGTTCTTCACCTCGGGGCCGCTGGGCCACAAGGAGCCCAAAGACACGGCACGCCCGATCGAGCGCTTCACGCCGTTCGAGCGCGCCGCGCACTGGGTCAACGCCGCTGCGTTTGTGGCGCTGGCGATCTCGGGCCTGACCATGGCGTTCGGCAAGTTCTTTCTTCAGCCGGTGCTCGGCCTGCATCTGGCCGGCTGGCTGACCTATGCGCTGAAGTACGTGCACAACTTTGTCGGGCCAGCGTTCGCCGTATCGCTGCTGGTGGTGATCCTGACCTTCATCAAGGACAACTTCGCCAGCCTGGCCGACTTCACCTGGCTGCGCAAGCTGGGCGGCATGTTCTCCCACGAGCAGGTGCCGTCGCACCGTTTCAACGCCGGCGAGAAGGGCATTTTCTGGTGGGCCGTGACCATTCCCGGCCTGATCGTCGTGGCGTCGGGCCTGGTGCTGAACAAGCTGGTGCCGGGGCTGGAATACCTGCGCGGCGACATGCAGATCGCCCACATGATCCACCTGACCGCCGGCCTGTTCATGATGGCGCTGATGATCGGGCACATCTACATGGGCACCGTGGGCATGTACGGCGCCTATTCCGCCATGAAGACCGGCTACGTGAGTGAGGAATGGGCGCGTGAGCACCACCAGCTCTGGTACGACGACATCGTTGCCGGCAAGATCCCCGCGCAGCGCTCGGGTCAGAGTGCGCCGGACCCGGTGCCGCCGACGCCTGCCGGATCGACGACTTGAAGGAAGCAGTAGCCATGACCAAGTACCTCGCCGCGATCGCTGCCACGGCCTTGTGCGCCAGTGCGTGGGCCAAGTTGCCCGCGCCCACACCCGAGGCCAAGGCCAAGGCGGCCGAAGCCGCCGCCAAGTCCGCCTGGCAGGCCAAGGTGGACGGCTTTCAGCTGTGCAATGCCCAGGACCGCGTGGCGGCCAAGTACCGCGCCGGTGCGGCGGCCGCCGGCAAGACTGTGCAGCCGGCCCTGACCACACCGCCGTGTACCGACCCCGGTCCTTTCGTTTACACGCCGGAAGCGCCGAAGCCGCTGGAAGCGGCCGGTGCGCACTCGTCGGCGGCGGCGGTCGGCACGCCTCCCGTCACCACGCCGCAGACGCAGGCCGAGGTGGCCAACGCGGCGTCTGCGCCGGCCAGCGTGGCTCCTCCCGCGTCCGCGTCATCCACCACCAAGTGAGCCGCGTTCGGCGCTAGACTGCGACCCATCCGCACCGTCAGGCCGCGTCGGCATTGCCGGGGCGGCCTGTCATTTTGTGGCCAGCACGCATGTCACCGAATTCCCGATTGCCTCACCTGAGCCACGCGCGATCCCTGCTGACGCAGGACATCCGCGCCGTCAATGAACGGGGTGAGGAGCAGGACGCCTCGATCCCCGCCGAACGCGCCCTGACCGTCTACGTCGACAAGCGTGAACTGGTCACGCTGATGACGCTGGGCGCGCACCCCGAATGGCTGGTGCTGGGCTACCTGCGCAACCAGCACCTGGTGGCTTCGCTGGACGACATCGCATCCATCACCGTCGACTGGGAGGTGGGCGCCGCCGCCGTCAAAACGCGCGGCGGCATCGAACACATCGAAGAGCGCACCGCCAAGCGGGTGGTGACCACGGGCTGCGGGCAAGGCAGCGTGTTTGGCGACCTGATGGCCAACGTCGACCAGATCTGCCTGGGCGATGCGCGGCTGACGCAGACCACGCTGTACGCGGTGCTGAACGCCATCCGCCTGCAGGAAAGCACCTACAAGTCGGCCGGCTCGGTGCATGCGTGCGCGCTGTTCCAGGGCGATCAGATGCTGCTCTTCGTCGAAGACGTAGGCCGCCACAACGCCATCGACACCATCGCTGGCTGGATGTGGCTGCAGCCGCCGGCGGTGCAGCAGGGCGGCGACAAGCTGTTCTACACCACCGGCCGGCTGACCAGCGAGATGGTCATCAAGTCGGCGCAGATGGGCGTGCCCCTGGTCGTCTCGCGCAGCGGGATCACGCAGATGGGGCTGGAAGTCGCCCAGCGCCTGGGTCTGTGCGCCATCGGGCGGGCCATCAACAAGCGCTTTCTTTGCTACAGCGCACCTGAGCGCTTGGTGTGGGACGCGGTACCCGCCCACGATGCACTATTGAAAGAGTAGCTGCTTGCGCAGGTGGGTGTAGGGCAGAAGCGCTGTTTTATTCAAAATTCTGCCGGCCAGCCGAGCCCATTCCATGGCCATGCCCCAGCCGGCTTGCGCTAAGGTGCGTGCATGAACATTTCCTTGTGGACCCTGGGCTGGCGCACGCTGTGGCGCGACCTGCGTTCGGGCGAGTTGCGCCTGGTCATGGTCGCCGTCACGCTGGCCGTGGCTGCGCTGACGGCGGTCGGCTTTTTCTCCGACCGGCTGCAAGGCGGTCTGCAGCGCGACGCGCGCCAGCTGCTGGGCGGCGACGCCGTCATCGTCAGCGACAACGCGCCCACCCCGCAATGGGCCGCGCAGGCGCGCACCCTGGGCCTGCAAACGGCGCAGACGCTCAGCTTCCCCACCATGGGCCGCGCGGCGGATGCGCAAGGCGGCGCGACCCGGCTCGTTGCGCTCAAGGCTGTCGGGGCCGGTTACCCGCTGCGTGGCCAGGTGCGGCTGACGCAGGCCACGGGCGACCTGGTCGGCACACCGGTCAGCACCATTCCGCAACCCAAGCAGGCCTGGGTCGATGCCGCGTTGCTGGAGGCACTGGGCCTGAAGCTGGGCGACAGCGTGCTGCTGGGCGACACCGACTTCCGCATCGGCCAATTGATCGCGCAGGAGCCGGACCGAGGCTCCGGCTTCATGAGCTTCGCGCCGCGGGTGCTGATCAACGAGGCCGACTTGCCCGCCACGGGCCTCGTGCAGCCCGCCAGCCGCATCACCTGGCGCCTGGCCGTGGCCGGCGCGCCCGAGGCCGTCAAGCGTTATCAGACCTGGGCCGAGGCCGAGCTGAAAAAGCCTGAGGTGCACGGCGTGCGGCTGGAATCGCTGGAAAGCGGCCGCCCCGAAATGCGCCAGACGCTGGACCGGGCCGAGAAATTCCTCAACTTGGTCGCGCTGCTGGCGGCGTTGCTGTCGGCGGTGGCGGTGGCGCTGGCTGCGCGCGGCTTTGCGGCGCGGCACCTGGACGACTGCGCCATGCTGCGTGTGCTCGGCCTGCCGCAGCGCGCCATCGCGGGTGCGTACACGGTCGAATTCCTGCTGATCGGCCTGGCGGCCAGCCTGCTGGGCGTGCTGATCGGCTTTGCGGTGCATTACGTCTTCGTATGGCTGCTGGCAGGGCTGGTCGAAGCTGCGTTGCCCGGTGCCAGCTTCTGGCCGGTGCTGTTCGGCGTGGGCATCGGGCTCACGCTGCTGATGGCGTTCGGCCTGCCGCCGGTGCTGCAGCTGGCGCAAGTGCCTCCGCTGCGCGTGATCCGGCGCGACGTTGGCGGGCTGAAGGCCGCATCGCTTGCCGTGCTGGGCCTGGGCGTGGCGGGCTTTGCCGCCCTGCTGTTGGCCGTCAGCGCTGACCTGAAGCTGGGGCTGATCGCCGTGGGCGGCTTTGCCGGCGCGGTGGCGGTGTTTGCCGCGCTGTCCTGGGTCGCCGTCAAACTGCTGCGTCGCGTTGTGAATGAAGCGCGCGCCCCGCGCTGGCTGGCACTGGCCACGCGCCAGATTTCGGCACGGCCGGCGTATGCGGTGGTGCAGGTCAGCAGCCTGGCCGTGGGCTTGCTGGCGCTGGTGCTGCTGGTGCTGCTGCGCACCGACCTGATCAGCAGCTGGCGCGCCGCCACGCCGGCCGACGCGCCCAACCGCTTCGTCATCAACGTCATGCCCGACCAGAGCGAGGCCTTCCGCGCCGCGCTGGACAAGGCCGGCGTGCAGCGGCTCAACTGGTACCCGATGTTCCGTGGGCGGCTGGTGGCGGTGAACGGGCGCGCCGTCTCGATGGACGACTACGCCGAGGAGCGCGCCAAGCGCCTGGTCGACCGCGAGTTCAACCTGTCCAACGCGGCCGAAGCGCCGCCACACAACGAGGTCGTCGGCGGCCGCTGGCAGCCGGGCGAGGCCGATGCCGTCAGCGTAGAAGAAGGCTTGGCCACGACGCTCGGCCTGAAGCTGGGCGACCGCATGCGCTTCGACGTCGGCGGCATGCCGCTCGAAGGCCGAATCACCTCCCTGCGCAAGGTGGACTGGGCGTCGATGCACGTCAACTTCTTCGTCATGTTCCCGCAGGCGGCCATGGCCGATCTGCCCGTGACCTACATCGCGGCCTACCGCGCGCCGAACCAACCGGGCTTCGACAACGCGCTGGTGCGCGACTTCCCCAACATCACCAACGTGGACATGAGCGCCACCATCGCCCAGGTCCAGCGCGTGCTGGACCAGGTGATCCGCGCGGTGGAATTTCTCTTCGGCTTCACCCTGGTGGCGGGCCTCATCGTGCTGTTTGCCGCCGTCAGCGCCACGCGCGAGGAACGCGCACGCGAATTTGCCATCATGCGCGCGGTGGGCGCCAGCAGCCAACTGCTGCGTCAGGTGCAGCGGGCCGAGCTGGTCGGCGTCGGCCTGCTGGCCGGCTTTCTGGCCAGCGTGGTCGCGGTGGCCGTGGGCTGGGCCATGGCGCGCTACGCCTTCGACTTTGAATGGCACGCCTCGCCCTGGGTGCCGCTGGCCGGCAGCGTGGTTGGCGCGGTGCTGGCGCTGGGCGCCGGTTGGTGGGGGCTACGCGAGGTGTTGCGCCGGCCGGTGGTGGAAACCCTCCGGCAAGCCGCGGAATAGCCGGCGGCGCCCCAGCTGCGATCACTGGGGCGCCGTGCGCGGTGTGGCGTGTTCGCACCCTGGCGGGAGTCGGCGCCCTGACCCTCCCGGGCACGCCGCGGCTCGCCAAGCCGGGTTGTTCTGTTCAGCCCATCTGAAGCTAACGAATAAATAGCTATGCGCGTAGGTGGTTGTAGGGCGAACGCTGTTTTTATTTCCAATCGCTTTTAGAGGCGCGTGAGGGTGGCCGCGCCGACGCGCGCCATTCGGTGCAGAAGCAAGACCGCAGACCAGCGCCTCGACGCACGTGTCATCACCGGTTACACGGTCGCTGCGCCGTTTCAACGCGCTGTCACATGGCCCGTCCAGCATCCTGCGGTTGCTTCAAACCATGGATGCGTGTCGCATGTCACAGCTGATTTCTTTTTCTCTCGGCCGTCTCGCGCTGGCCAGCCTGCTGGCCATTGGCCTCGTTGCGTGTGGCGGCAGTGACGACGACGATTCGTCCGGCTCGTCCCAGAACGCCACGGCGCAGCTGGCGCTGCTGGAAACGACCGACCTGCACTACTACGCGCGCAGCTACAACTACTACTCGGACAAGGCCGACAACACCGTTGGCCTGGAGCGCACCGCCACGTTGATTCACCAGGCGCGCCAGGAGTTCGCCAACACGCTGCTGGTCGACAACGGCGACACCATCCAGGGCACGGTGCTGGGCACGTACGAGGCGCAGGTCGCGCCGATTCCCGCCTCGCAGCAGCTGACGATGTACAAGGCGATGGCCACGCTGAAGTACGACGCGGGCACGCTGGGCAACCACGAATTCAACTTCGGGCTGCCGTACCTCAGCCAGATCCTGGGCGGCGGCCTGGATGTGGCCGGTGTCGATCCGAAGATCGGCAGCAAGGACAAAGGCCCGGGCTTTCCCATCGTCACGGCCAACGTCACCAGCCTGAAGTCGGGCAAGCCGCTGGTCGACCCCTACGTCATCCTGGAGCGCAAGCTGACCGTGACCCAGGCCGACGGCAAGCCCGGCACGCTGCCGATCAAGATCGGCGTGATCGGCATCACCACGCCCGGCATCTTGAACTGGGACAAGGACAAATTGGACGGTAAGGTCAGCACGCAGGACGGGGTGGAAACCGCCAGGAAATACGTGCCCGAGGTGCGTGCCAAGGGCGCTGACCTGGTCTTCGTACTGCTGCACGGCGGCATGAGCGCCAACGGCTATTCGCAGGGCATGGAGAACCCGGGCTTCTACATCACCAAGGACGTGCCAGGCATCGACGGCATCGTCATGGGGCATGAGCACAACACCTTCCCCGACCGCGGCGCTACACCGGCCTACAAGTTCGCGGGTGCCGACAACGCCAAGGGCGCCGTCAATGGCGTGCCGGCCGTCATGGCCAGCTCGTGGGGCAAGGCGCTGGGCGTCATCAACTACGCGCTGCAGTGGAACGCCGGCACCAAGAAGTGGTCGATCGACCGCGCCAAGACCGACGTGCAGGTGCGTACCACCCAGACCGGGCAGGGCCAGTTCGTCGCCCCGGACGCGGCCGTGGTCGCCGCCGTGCAGGCATTGCACGACAAGACCCGCGCCTACGTCGCCTCGCCCATCGGCAGCAGCGACTTTCGCCTGAGCTCGCTGTTCGCCGACGTGGGCGACGTGGGCGCGCTGCAGATCGTCAACCAGGCGCAGCAGGACCACGTGGCGCGCTACGTGCAGGCCAACCTGCCGCAGTACAAGGACCTGCCGGTGCTGTCCGTCACCGCGCCGTTCAAGGCCGGCTACGGCAACGCCAGTGATTACACCGACGTTAAGGCCGGTCAGCTGACGGTGGCCGCCGCGGCCGACCTGTACCTGTACGACAACAACACCATCAACGCTGTCAAGGTCAACGGCGCGCAGATCAAGCTGTGGTTGGAGAACGCGGCCAACCGCTTCAACCGGATCGACCCGGCCAAGACCGAGGACCAGTGGCTGATCAACGACAGCAAGACCGGCGTGCAACCCGGCAGCGCCTTCCCGGGCTACAACTTCGACGTGTTCACCTCGCCCGACATCGCGTACGAGATCGACGTGACCAAGCCGAAGTACAACGTCAACCAGCCGGTGGCGGGCGAAGAGCGCATCAGAAACCTGACCTACAAGGGCCAGCCGATCGACCCGGCACAGCAATTCATCGTCGCTACCAACAACTACCGTGCCAACAGCAGCGCGCCCTACATCCTGGGCACGGGCAAGACCTTCGACATCGTCTGGGCTTCGCCCGACGCCAACCGCGAGGTGGTGCTGAACTTCGCCAAGGCCAGCAAGAACGTCACGCGCGCGGCCAACGGCAGCACCAGCAGCTGGCGTTTCGCCAAGGCCACGACGGCGGGCAAGGTGCTGTTCAAGTCCGGCAAGGCCGAGTTGCAGGTGGCGCAGGACGCAGGCCTGGCCAACATCAGCTTGGACAAGGCCGACGACACCGGCATCAACGGCGGCACCGGCAGCTATTCGGTGTACCGGATCGACCTGGGCAAGTGAGCTCGCGCGGGCGCGGCTGGAACGGCTGCGCCGTGCGTTGGCTGCCCGGGAAGCTGCGGACGCACGACGTCGGCAGCTTGCGTTGAACTTTGTCGCGCTACAAAAAAAGAAGCTGTCTGCGCAGATGGATGTAGCGCGACAGCCGATTTTTGCTTGAAATCAGGTCACGGCCTGGGCAACCAGCGGTAGAGGGGCGTTGCCCCCAAATTAGAGTCCGCACTCTGTAGGTCGGGACCGCGTCCGCGACCAACGGGGCGGGCAGCGTCATGGTGCTGTGGTTCACTTGGCGGATGGCCGATTCGGACAACACCAAGACGCTGCAACTGGCCCTGCAAGGCGGCGGCGCGCACGGTGCGTTCACCTGGGGCGTGCTCGATACCTTGCTGCTGGACGGGCGCGTGCGCTTTGGCGCCATCAGCGGCACCAGTGCAGGCGCCGTCAACGCCGTCGCACTGGCGCACGGCTGGGCCACGGCGCTGGCCGCGGGTGACGACCCGGCCGAAGGCGCGCGCGCGGCGCTGGCGCACGTGTGGCGCAAAGTGATGGGCATGGGCGCGATGAGCGAGAGCGCCTCGCGTATGGCGCGGCTCGTGATGGGCGCGCTGCCCAGCGCGTGGGGACGCTTTTCGCCCTACCAGACCAACCCGCTGGACATCAACCCGCTGCGCCAGCTGATCGCCGAGACGATCGACTTCGACCGGATTGGCCGGCTCAAGTCGCCGCGCGTGTTTGTCGCCGCGACCGACGTCGAGACGGGGCGCGCCGCCATCTTCAGCGGCCGGCGCCTGACGGCGCAGGCGGTGATGGCGTCGGCCTGTCTGCCGCAGCTGTTTCAGGCGCCGGAGATCAACGGCAAGCTGTACTGGGACGGCGGTTACGCCAGCAACCCGGCACTGGGCCCGTTGGTGGAATCGGGTGAAAGCCAGGACATCCTGCTGGTGCAGATCAACCCGTTGCGCCGCCCGGGCAAGCCCACCACCATGGCCGAGATCACCGACCGCGTGAACGACCTGACCTTCAACGCCAGTCTGATCGCCCAGATGCGCACCATTGCCTTGGTCAATGAAATGGTGGCCAGCGGCATCGCGCGCCCGGGCCTCAAGCCGATCCACGTGCACCGCATCGACGGTGGCAAGGTGCTGGCCGACATGCCCGCGGCCAGCAAGATCACGCCCCAACCGGCCACGCTGGAGCAGCTGTTCGCCATCGGCCAGGAAAGCGCCACGCGGTGGCTGCGCAAGCACTTGGACGCGGTGGGCGAGCGCAGCACCGTCCACCTGCACCGCGACTACGGCGATCCGCTGAAACTGGACTTCGAGATGCCCGATGAGGAGTCTGAAGCGCCCGTTGCCGAGCCTGTCGAGCCGGCGCCCGATCTGACACGCTTTCGCTGGACGCCAGAAGCCCAGGCCGACGCCGCGCGCGAGGCCGATGCGGCCACGCAGGCCGCCTCCAGCGCACATGGGCCCCGCGGTGACGGTGGCTAAGACCGCGCGGCGGGCAAGGACGCGCCCGACGCCTAGAATGAAGGCTTTGCGCACATGCTATGCATTGAGTAGCTGATTGCGCTGATCCATCAAGGGCTGGAGGCGGATTTGTCTGAGGAAATTGGTGCAGCGACAGAGCAGCTCACGCCGTTCGAGCAGATCGGCGGCGAGCCCGCCGTGCACGCGCTGGTCGAGCGCTTTTACGACCTGATGGACCTGGAGCCCGGCTACGCCGCGCTGCGTGCCACGCACGGCAGCACGCTGGCCGATGCGCGGCAAAAGCTGTTCTGGTTTCTGTGCGGCTGGCTGGGCGGGCCCGACCACTATGTCGAGCGCTTCGGCCACCCGCGCCTGCGCATGCGGCACATGCCGTTTTCCATTGGCGTGCTGGAGCGCGACCAGTGGCTGGCCTGCATGGACCAAGCCATGGGCGAAACCGATGTGCCCGCGCCGCTGCGCGAACGGCTGCGCGGCAGCTTCTTCCAGACGGCGGACTGGATGCGCAACCGTGGCGTCTGAGGCGCCCGCCGCCGCGCCGGCAGCGCCCAGTGCGCTGTGGACCCTGATCGTCACCACCGCCATCCAGGCCATCGCGTCGATGGGCATGTTCACGCTGCCCGCCATGGCGCCCGCGGCGGCCGGCGCGCTGGGCGTGTCGAGCGCACTGGTGGGCGTCTACGTCGCGCTGTGCTATCTGGCGGCGATGGTCTTCAGCCTGCTGGGCGGGCCGATGGTGCAGCGCATGGGCGCCATCCGCGCCAGCCAGGTCGGGCTGTTGATGAGCACGGCAGGCCTGCTGCTCAGCGCCAGCGGCTGGCTGCCGCTGCTGGTGCCGGGCGCGCTCCTGCTGGGCGCGGGCTACGGGCCGATCAACCCGGGCAGTTCGCACCTGCTGGCGCGCACCACGCCCGCGCACCGCATGTCGCTGGTGTTTTCCATCAAGCAGACGGGCGTGCCGCTGGGCGGCATGCTGGCCGGTGCGCTGGTGCCGGGCTCGGCGCTGGCGGCAGGCTGGCAGATGACGCTGGTCTTCGTGGCGCTGGCCTGCGCTGGCTGTGCGCTGCTGGCGCAGCCGTTGCGCGCACCGCTCGATACCGACCGGCAACCCGGCCGCCCGCTGGTGCTGGCCACGCTGTTCGAGCCGCTGCGCCTGGTGGCGCGCCACCGCTCGCTGACGGTGTTGGCGGCGGTGTCGTTCCTGTATTCGGCGGTGCAGATTTCGACCACGTCCTACCTCGTCACCTACCTGCACGACGTGCTGGGCATGACGCTCCTCGCCGCCGGTGCCGCGCTGGCGGTGGCGCAGTTCGCGGGGGTGTTCGCACGCGTCGGCTGGGGTGTGGTGGCCGACCGCGGCCTGGGCCCGCGCAACACGTTGATCCTGCTGTCGGCGTTGATGACGCTCAGCTGCGTGGGTGTGGCCGTGCTGCAAACCGGGTGGCCCACGCTGGCAGTGTGGGCCGTGGTGGCGCTGCTGGGCGCATCAGGCATCGGCTGGAACGGCGTGTACCTGGCGGCAGTGGCGCGCCAGGCGCCGCCCGGGCAGGCCAGCGTGGCCACCGGCGGCACGCTGATGTTCACCTTCTTCGGGGTGGTGGCCGGCGCGCCCGCCTTCGGCGCGATGGCCTCGGCCACCGGCAGCTACCGCATCGCCTTCGCCGCGCTGACCGTGCCGGCCGCGCTGGCGCTGATCCTGCTGATCTGGCGCGCACTTCAGGTGCGGCGAGAAACCTTCATCAAGAACGAAATTGCTCCCAAATAGAGAGCTCTCTGCGCTTGCTGCGCATGGGCTACAGCCACTATTTTCTTGAATGAACGCAGGGACAAGCTACGTCCGCCCAGGACTCGCCAGCAGCACCAGCACGGCGCCCGCACCGCCTTCCAGCGGCTTGGCCTGCACGAAGGCCAGCACCTCCTTTTTCTGGATCAGCCAGCCGTGGACCTTGGCTTTGAGCACCGGTGTGCGCCCGGGCGAGCCCAGGCCCTTGCCGTGCACCACACGCACGCAGCGCACGCCTGCGCGCTGCGCCTCGCGCAGGAACTGGCCCAGCGCCTCGCGTGCTTCGTCGGTGCGCAACCCATGCAGATCGATCTGCCGCTGCACCGCCCAGTGTCCGCGCCGCAGTTTGGCTGTCACGTCCGGGCCAACGCCTGGCCGGCTGTAGCTTAGGTCGCCATCGACGTGCAACAGTGTGCTGGTGTCAAACTCATCGGACAGCGACTCGCGCAACACGGCCTGTTCGTCGATCTGGCGCTGGCGTGGTTCAGGCGGCGTTGCCGCCGGCGTGTGCAGTACGCGGCCGTGGGCGCGCAGCGGCTGGGTAGGACCGACGGCGCGCGCGAACAGGGTCTGTTCGGCACGTGCCTGGCGCTCGGCTTGGGCGCGGCGCGCGGCTTCGGCCGCGGCCTGCTCGCGCGCCTGCGCCATTTGCGCCTTGATCAGCTTCAGGTCCTGCAGTGACCGCGCCTTCACCACGGGCCTTGCTCCGCCATCGACAGCGCCTGGCCTGGCCCCACGATGACGTGGTCCAGCACGCGCACGTCGAGCAGTGCCAGCGCGGTCTTAAGCGTTTGCGTCAGCACCTCGTCGGCGCGGCTGGGCGTGACGCTGCCGCTGGGGTGGTTGTGCGCCAGCACGACGGCCGCGGCGTGGTGGTGCAGGGCGCGCAGGGCGACTTCGCGCGGGTACACGCTGGTTTGGCCCAGCGTGCCGCGAAACAGCTCTTCCAGCGCAATCAGCCGGTGCTGGCTGTCCAGAAACAGCACGGCAAACACCTCGTGCGGGCGCTGGCCCAGGTGCAGCTGCACGTAGTCCTTGACCGCGGTGGGCGATTCGAACACCGGGCGCGTGCGCAGCTGCTCGGCCAGCGCGCGGCGGGCGAGTTCCAGCACCGCCATTAATTCGGCACGTTTGGCGCTGCCGCCCAGGCCCTTGACGCGCTTGAGATCGTTGGCGCTGGCGTGCAGCAGGCCCGCCAGGCCGCTAAAGGCGTCCAACACTTCCTGCGCCATCTGCAAGACCCCGCGCCCCGCCGTGCCGGTGCGCAGCAGCAGCGCCAGCAGCTCGGCATCGGACAGCGCGCCGGGACCGCGCGCGAGCAGCTTCTCGCGCGGGCGCGCGTCGGGCGGAAGGTCTTTCAACGTCATGACCGGGTCAACGCCGGGGGTTTCCTACAATCCGGAGCAGTTTATCTGGGACGTTTATGACCACCGTCGAACCGGGCTCCTTTCTCACGTTGCATTACCGTCTGGCCGGCCCACAGGGCGATGTCGTCAGCACCTTCGGCGGCAAACCGGCCACGCTGACACTGGGTGCGGGTGAGCTGTCGCCCGCCATGGAAGAGCGCCTGATCGGCCTGGAAGAGGGCGCCCACGCCAGCTTTGACCTGCCGGGCGGCGCCGCCTTTGGCGAGCGCAACCCGGACATGGTCCAGTGGTTAGCCCGCCGCGAACTGGACAGCATGGGCGATCCGAACGAGCGGTACGAGATCGGTGACGTGGTGCAACTGCCCACGCCCGACGGCCAAGGCCAGTTTGCCGGCGTGGTGCAGGCCGTGCGCGACGACGGCGCGCTGCGCCTGGACTTCAACCACCCGCTGGCCGGCCAGCCGGTGACGTTTGAAGTGCAGATCATCGGGGTGCTGTGAACATGTCAGACGCGACCAACTTCCCGCCTTCGCCGCCGGACCACCCCAAGGCGAAGGCAGGCCCCGCGGGGGGCAGCGCAGACACGCCAATGCGGAGCGTGGGGGCGGGTGCAGACATTGTTTTGGCCGAGCCGCGCGGCTTCTGCGCCGGCGTGGACCGCGCCATCGAAATCGTCGAACGCGCGCTAGCCAAGTTTGGCGCGCCGATCTACGTGCGCCACGAGATCGTGCACAACACCTACGTCGTCAACGACCTGAAGGCCAAGGGCGCGATCTTCATCGAAGAGCTGGCCGACGTGCCGCCGGGCGCCACGCTGGTGTTCAGCGCGCATGGCGTGCCCAAGGCCGTCGAACGCGAGGCCGAGGCGCGCGGCTTTCAGGTGTTCGATGCGACCTGCCCGCTGGTCAGCAAGGTGCACGTCGAAGTGGCCAAGCTGCGCCGTGAAGGCTACGAATTCATCATGATCGGCCACAAGGGCCACCCCGAGGTTGAAGGCACCATGGGCCAGCTGGACGACGGCATCCACCTGGTCGAAGACGTGGAAGACGTGGCACGGATCCAGCCCGCCCAGGAGGCGCTGCTGGCCGTGGTGACGCAGACCACGCTGAGCGTGGACGACGCAGCCGAGATCACCGCCGCCGTGAAGGCGCGCTTTCCGCAGGTGCGCGAGCCCAAGCAGCAAGACATTTGTTACGCCACCCAGAACCGTCAGGACGCGGTCAAGCTGCTGTCGCCACAGGTCGACGTGGTCATCGTCGTCGGCAGCCCGACCAGCAGCAACAGCAACCGCCTGCGTGAAGTCGCCAAGAAGCTGGGAACCGCCGCCTACATGATCGACAGCGCGGATGAGCTGCAGGCCGAATGGGTCGAAGGTGCGCGCCACATTGGCCTCACGGCGGGCGCGTCGGCCCCAGACATTCTGGTGCGCCAGGTGATCGAGCGGCTGCGCGCGCTGGGCGCGGTGTCGGTCCGGTCGCTCGCGGGGATCGAAGAGACGGTGAAATTCCCTCTGCCGAAAGGCCTGCGCTTGGACGGCGCGGCCGAGGTGAATCTGGAACATCTGCGCTGACGGGCGTGCCTTCGCGCAAGTCACCATGCGCGGCGAAGCGCTATCAATAGAGAAGCTGACCGCGCAATCCCTTGCAGGGCCAGAGGCCGATTTCATTTGAAATTAAGTTGTGTGGGCGTGCGCAGTTGTGCGCAGCTTGCGTGGTCCTGGCGCGCGATGGCGGTTGGCTCGGTAGCCCCGCCTGCGCCCGTGCCGCGCGGCGCGCCCGCCCACGGCGCCACCTACAATTGGCGCCATGCTTGATCCCCTTCTCCTTCGCAAAGACCTGGACCGTGTGGTTGCTGGTCTGCAGGCCCGCAAGAACCCGCAACCCTTCTTGGATGTCACCGCTTTCCAGTCGCTGGAAGCCGAGCGCAAGACGCTGCAGACGCGCACCGAAGAGCTGCAGTCGCAGCGCAATAAGGCGTCCAAGCAGGTAGGCATTGCTATGGGCCAAGCGGCTCGACTACGTGCGACGGAGGATCATGACAATGCGGAATCTCTCATCGAACATGCCAAAAGCGAAGTCACGAAGATAAATCTCGAGTTAGATGTATCTGAGAAGCGGTTGAGCGCGCTGCAGGCCGAGATGAACGACATGTTGCTGAGCGTGCCCAATCTGCCGCACGCCAGCGTGCCCTTGGGGGCCGATGAAAGCGCCAACCAGGAAGTGCGCCGCTGGGCGCCGCATGGCCTGGCGCCGCGCAGTTTCGACTTCCCCATCAAGGACCACGTGGCCCTGGGCGAGCCGCTGGGCTTGGACTTTGAAACCGGCGCTAAGCTCGCCGGCTCGCGCTTCACCTTCATGCGCGGGCCCATCGCCCGCCTGCACCGTGCGCTGGCCCAGTTCATGCTGGACCTGCAGACCCAACAGCACGGCTACACCGAGTGCTACACGCCCTACATCGTCAACGCCGACACCTTGAAGGGCACGGGCCAACTGCCCAAGTTTGCGGCGGATCTGTTCGCCGCCAAGAAGGGTGGCCAGGAAGGCGAGGGCGAAGCGCTGTACCTGATCCCCACGTCCGAAGTCACGCTGACCAGCGTGGTGGCTGGCGAGATCGTGCCCGAGGCAGATCTGCCCATCAAGATGACGGCGCACACGCCGTGCTTCCGCTCCGAAGCCGGCAGCGCCGGGCGCGATACGCGCGGCATGATCCGCCAGCACCAGTTCGACAAGGTCGAGATGGTGCAGATCGCCCACCCCGACCACAGCTACGACGCCCTTGAAGCCATGGTCGGCCACGCCGAAGCCGTGCTGCAGGCGCTGGAGCTGCCCTACCGCGTCGTGCTGCTGTGCACCGGCGACATGGGCTTTGGCGCCACCAAGACCTACGACCTGGAAGTGTGGGTACCCGCGCAAGACACCTACCGCGAGATCAGCTCCGTCAGCAACTGCGAAGCCTTCCAGGCGCGCCGCATGCAGGCGCGCTTCAAGAACGCGGCCGGCAAGAACGAGCTGGTGCACACCCTCAATGGCTCCGGCCTGGCGGTTGGCCGCGCCTTGGTCGCCGTGTTGGAAAACCACCAGAACGCCGATGGCTCGATCAACGTGCCTGCGGCGCTGCGGCCGTACCTGGGTGGCGTCGACGTCCTGCGCGCCTAAGCAGGCTGCAAATTTCCGCCGATCAGCGCAAACGGCGACTGCAAGCCTGCTAGAATCCCCCGTTCGACACGAATTTGCGGAGAGGTGGCAGAGTGGTCGAATGTACCTGACTCGAAATCAGGCGTAGGGGCGACCCTACCGAGGGTTCGAATCCCTCCCTCTCCGCCAGTTGCCCAATGAAATCAATAAGTTAGGAAGATATTTGGGATTTGTCCCACATTGAATCCCACATTAAACAAAGCCACTGTCCGTCACGGGCAGTGGCTTTTTTTCACGGCGTGTGATGGTGCCTAAAGGTCAGACGTCCTCCGATTCCCATTGCGCGCGAAGTCGCCTAATCCGAATGCACCAGTAGCTGTTGCTTTGGGACAGCTCGGCCATCGGCAATAGATCTCGGTGGGACACTCAGTCGAGACGGACGGCAGGGCTGGCCGATTGTCGAAGCGAGGTGAGGTCATTTCTCCGCCCGGCTCAAGGTTGCCGAGAGGCCGAGATTGGGACTGAATATGTTCGCGTTTGCCGCAGATGCGCTTGAGCTAGGAACAGCGTCAAGATCAGGTGCATCGAATAAAGCCGATAGCAGCTCGGCTGACTAGGAATTCGCTTGCGCACTCGTCGATCTCGCGCAGCGTTTTGAGTAAGCACCCGTCCACGAACCGTTCGAGCCGAATAAGTCATCGATTCATACGCGACCAGTTGGTACGACAGAAGTCAGCTGCATGTCCCACCCGCTCAAGTGCTAGGCGTGAAGCGTCAAGAGGTTATTTCTTGATCTGTTAAGTCTGGTCATCGGGGCAACGCCTCTGATACCCTGATGCGGGCGATGTCAGTTGTAGTGATGATTCCAGCGCTGCTGAATCGCCCCGGGATTCGGGGAGGCTGTTTGGTTTAAGTCAGGCCATCACCGCAGTGGCCTGACTGGCGAGTCACCGGTAGTAGTTTGCCTC
>NZ_VRUA01000014.1 GCF_008017535.1 Ottowia flava | reverse complement strand
GTCAGCCATGTCGTTTGCTCCGAATGGCTGTAGTGTGCCCTACAGGTTAGGGTTTGTCAAGTATATAATTCCCTAAAAATTCCAACTCAGCACGGGCCTTCTTAAGTTCTGCTTCTTGCCGATCCATCGTTGCTTTGTTGCTGACAAGGACGGCAGGCGTTGCGTTCACAAAGTCATCGGAGATAACAGCGCTTTCGCTTTGGATTGCAAGAACATCTTCGCCATCTGTTCGATATTCATTCCCAAGAACGATTGACATCTCCGGCTTTTGCAAGGTGAGTTCACGCCAGCTTTGCTGAATAAAAATCGCATTGGATTCCAGCATTCGCGCAAGTGCTGGAAGGGACTTCTCGGCCCCTTCTTGCGGGATGTTGATGACGATGCGGTTAGCACCCTTTGTGTCAATGACTGCGAACATTGTTTTCTCCTGGTTGAAAAACGAAAGGCACCCTTTGGATGCCCTTGGTTTTTGCCCCTCAGTGAAGGGCGTGCCGGTTACGCAATCCGGCTCCATAAGGGACGCATTCATGCCCAAGCTATGACGCTCTGAGGCTTCGTGGTTATCGGCTTCACTTATGCGTTAAGGGCTCGCCAAACCCAAGTACCCCGCGCGCCGTGCGCCTCCTTTGTCCGGGTAACTCGCCTATCAACAACTTGTGCGCATTTCCTCCCCGCGCTGTGGCGAGGCATGCGGCCCACGTTTTGGCGTGGAGCAGGCGAGAGGGAGCGGCCATCTATCCGCTGTGCATCGCCTGTTGGTGCGCTCTGGTTCTTGGCCGCACCGCCTCACCCGGATTCGGAGCTACCCCACTCCCGGTTTGTGCCCACTACTCATCTAAGAGCTGCCACCAACTAAGGCTGGTGATCCGCAGGAATTCGGCGCAATGAGATGTGAAGGGTGGGCAGGCTGCCCACACCTACCTCAAACGTCGTCCCAATGGCTGTTTCGGACTTCCACCGCATTGCCACGCCAAAGGGCTCCTTTCGTCTGTGCGGCTCGGATTGCCATTCAAGCCCAGGCTCCGCGTCACCCATCACATCTCACTGCTTGTTAACGATCCCTGCGGCTCGGCTCGATCACTTGGCCCGTCGCCCAACTGGTTGTTGGTGCGATGGGTGTATTCTGTACCGAAAACGGTACGCAGCGCAACCGTTTTCGGTATGGCCAAATGAAACAAGATGTGAATTAGCTACAGCGCCAACTTTCCGTGCACTACTGACCCGCCAGTCAGAAACCCCGCCCAGGCAACAGAAAACCGCCCGAAGGCGGTTGTGTGGGGGTGGTGTGGAGGCGATCTAGCCGACGTTGGAAATGAACAACCGTCGGATGTCTCCGTCGTTCAGTTCGGCCTTTCCAACCAAGGTGATTGGCGTGCCATCAATGAAGGCCGACAAGTAGGGGTTGGCTTGCACACGAAACAGTGGGTCGGTGATGCTGATGGGAACTCGACTTTCATCGTCGCCAGCAAGACGAACCTTGCCAGTCGCGTTCTCCCGATCCAGCTCCGTGATGACCGCAGCCCAGGGGCGTTCATCGGTGACCTCGTTGGAGGCCAGCGCCATGATTGCGGCCTTGTCTTCGCTGTCGAACACGGTTCCGTTCACCGTGATCTGCGATGCGCTGCCACCTATGGGCGTCACAGCCTGCTTGACTGCTGGTTTGAGCGAATCAGCCATCTTGTCGATAGTAGAGAACATTCGATCAACAAGCTCGCGCTCGCGCTGCCCATTGGCTGACAGGGCGGTTTGAAGGGCGGCGGCGAGATGCTTCACTTCTTCGTGATTGTTGGCAGCTTTGGCAACGATGTAGGCAACGAGCGCGGCAAGAATGGCGCCCGCGAAGCCTTGGAACACTTGCTGCTGCTTGGCAAGTTCCCATACTTCATAGAGCAGATTAAAGCACTTTGGTTCGGCTTCTGCCACGAACACACGAGCATTCTGCGCTGGCAGCTTGCGAACGAACTCGCCCGTGATCGCGAAGTGCCCAGCCGTGGCAAGGATGCGCGCAAATCCGCCAAGCGACTCCGACAACTCCATCGCATCAATGACATGGCGCTCGGCATCGTTGCCGTCGTAGGTGATTTCTACTTTGCCAATCATGCGTGCGACCTTGTTTGACCTACACCACCCACCACACCACCAGCATCACCACCGCTGAAACCGGCAGCCAGTACAACAGGCTGACCAGGCGGCGCTTGGTGGTGCGGTACATGGCGGGGACTTTACTTCGCGCGGCGAACCACTGTTTCGCTACCGATTTCTAGCCAGTCGATCTCAAGATCGCGCTTAGAAACGACGCAGGTTGCATACGTGTCCAGCATAGCCCCGAATCCGTTTTGCAATTGCAGCCCGCTACCGCTCTTCCACTCAAACCCATACTGATCAGCATCCAAAGGGAATGATTGCGGCACGCTGGGAACAACGGCGCGCTGTGCGTTCCTTGAGGCGCGCCGGATGGCCGTTTGGCAGTGGAGCAGCGCGCCAGCCGCCTGGGTATCCGCTGGCGATTGAGCGGGCGCGGGGCCTTTTGTGGCCTCGCCGTAAAACACGATGAACAGCACTAGGGCGAAAAACACGGCGAGCGCCTTCACGACGGGGCGTGTTCGCTTTTTCCCCTGCGCTGGCGTTTCCTCGCTGGCGACCTCTTGCTGTACGGGCTGTGCCTTGGCCGCCCCAGTCGGGCGCCGCTGTACCGCCAGAACGCCATGCTCCGCGACATAGCGATCAACTTTGGCGTAGATCGCGCCGCATTTCGGGCATTGCTCCCCGATGCTGCCGGTGGCTTCAAGATTCAGGTGACTGCACTTCAGGCAGGTTTTGCGCATATCCCCTCCCAATAGATACATCGACTTACATCATAGCTTGGCGCCCATCCACACGGCCTGACCAATGATGTGGGCAGGGCTGCCCTCACCAATGGGTATGTCGTGGCTGTCGGGGTTCAGGCTGTGCGCAACCCAGGCGTCGCCAACTTTTAGGGCTTGTTTCACGATCAGGCCCTCGTCATGGTGGACGAACGCGAACACCTCGCCGTCCACCGGCTTGCGCTTGGATGTGTTAATCAGCAGTACGGCGCCATCCAATATCTTGGGGTACATCGAGTTTCCCGAGACATTCACGATCTTCCCGTCCTGCGGCTTGGTGATCCCGCAGTCACGCAAGAAATCAGAGCGGAATTGGAGCGATCCAATCGTCTCGTGGGCGACCGCCTCTTTGCCCGGCCCTGCGCCGACAGAAACGTCGATCCGGTCAATCGACACGAATTCATCGTCTACCCCCGGCATCCGCAGCAAGGAATCGACGTCGGTGCGCGCGAAGGTTGCGAACTTCTCCAGGGAGGCGATCCGCACACCGGGATCTCCGTGAGCGATCCGCGCAAGTGTTCCGCCGCCTATCGACAAGCCCACGTCGGCCATAGCCTGCCGAACCACGCCGATGCCGCGTCCCGCAGCTATCCGTTTGTAGTTGGCGGCCAACGCTGGGTTTAAGTCGGACTGCTTCATATCTACATGGTGCCCCTTGCGGTACCGATTTCGGTATGGCACAATCAAACCGAAATCGGTATGAATATGAGCCACATCGAACCTATTACGGAATACCTGCAAAGGCGGCTTCGTGATGCTGGTGCCGCGAAATTCGACGCCATTGCTGCGGCGAGCGGTGTTCGCGCCAGCTTCATCCGCAAGTTTGTCTACGGGAGCAGGGACAACCCCCGGGTCCAAACCGTCCAGCCATTGCTGGACTTCTTCGCTGCGATTGATCGAGGTGAGATTCATCTCGATTCCCTGCCGCAGCCAGTGGAGGCAGCATGAAATCCTGTCTCATTTGTGGCGCAGACATCAGCTTCCGCCCCTACGGCACGCTCTACTGCCTTGGCCGCTGTGCTGCGGAGGCGAACCTTCGCAACGGAGCGGGCGCTGCCTACCGAGCAGTCCAACGCGAGATCGCGGCGGGTCGCATGCTCCCTGCACGCCACTACAAGTGCGTCGACTGCAAGAAGCAGGCCCTCGATTGGGATCATCGTGACTACAACAGGCCCCTGGATGTAGAGCCCGTTTGCCGGAGTTGCAACAAGAAGCGCGGCCCTGCTCTGCCTGTAGGTGAAGGCTTGTTCACCAGCAAACAGGCGAAGTTCGTGACGCCGAACTTCGTAGCTCCTCGCCGCTCCGAACTCTCCCCCAAGGAGGCCGCTTAAGTGCGCCTCCATCCCCATCCCTCCGTGCCCGGTTCCCTCAGCGGGCATTTCCCTTGCCGCAATGGCAGGGGTCTTTTCGACGCATCCGTTCACAAAGCCTGCCTGCGCAGGGCTGTCCCCCTCCGGGCCGGTGGTGTTCGGGTGCGTCGAAAAGGCTTGATTTCGAGTCGTCGTCATGCCCTTAGTTTTGACCCAGCACGACTGGTGACGGAACGAGTGATTTTCACTTTTCCGATTGCATTTATTCATGGGGACAGCCATGGAACAGAAGCAACTCGCCCTGATGGGGCGCATCAACGGGCCTTCCGTAGCTCCTACTTCGGTAGTGGCTCAGGCCAAGACGTTCCGGGAAGCCGTTCGGCTGGCCTGGGCACATCGGCGTGTGCACTACGCCACCTTCCGACAGCTTGCCGCTGAAACGGGGATGACTGTGCAGCACGTCACCGACTACTTCCACCACGACGACAAGCCCACGCGCCGCAGCCTGCCTGCCGAGCGCATCGCGGCCTTTGAGTCGTTCGTGGGCAACAGCATCGCTTCTCAGTGGCTGGCAGCGCAATCCCAGCTGACCGTGCTCGAAGAAATGCAAGCCGAAAGGATGGCCGCGTGAACGTCTACTGGCCCAAAACCCGAATCATCAAGTCGCATGGCAACGCTTTCACGGCGCATCTGGGTGCGACGCCCCAGGAAACGCGCACCTGCCAGCAATGTGGCGAAACCAAGACGCTCGCCGGGTTTGTTGGCACTCGGATGGTCTGCCGCCGTTGCCGCAACAAGCGCCAAGAGGAACTCCGGGCTAAGGCACGGGCGCCGCACATGGGTGTTTATTCAAAGGCTTGACATGCATACACAGGTATCCCGACTCGCAAAGCTGCTGGCCCGCAAACGCGGCACCACAGCCTACGAAATCATGATCGTGTGCAAGACCGTGTGCCCACATAAGCGCATGTCCGACCTCAAGGCGCGCGGCTGGACGATCGTCAAGAAGCCGATCACAGGCACGCGGTTCCATCGGTACTTCGGGCAGGCGCCTAAGCGTGGTTGCTGATGACTGCGACCGAATTGGAGCAGGACATTGCGGCTATCGACGCGCGCATCAACCGGCACGCGGAGCTAGTGGTTGATGCCTGCGACCTGGCGGACTTCCACAAGGCTGAGGTTCGTTCGCTGTACGTGGAGCGGGCGCGCCTGACGGCTATGCGCTCGCCCGCAACTGTCCGAGCCATGGAGCAGGCAAGGGGGCTGGTGTGAGTGCCAACGCTTGGTTTCGGCTGTATGCCGAGTTCGCGAATGACCCGAAGGTGCAGATCATGCCCGAGCACATGCAGCGGCGCTTGATCATGCTGATGTGCCTCCGTTGCGGAAACGTTCTTGAAACGTTACATGAAACGGAGCTTGCATTTCACCTCCGAATCAGCGATTCCGAATTGGCGGACACAAAGGCTCTTTTCATGCAAAAAGGCTTCATTGATGACGCCTGGAATCTGCTGAATTGGGACAAGCGTCAGTTCAAAAGTGATAGCAGCACAGACAGGGTTCGCGCCTATCGCAACAAGAACAAGGCAAGTGAAACGTTACATGAAACGGAAGTGAAACGTTCCAGTAACGCCCTAGATACAGATACAGATACAGATACAGATAAAGAAGATACGTCGCCAAGCGCCGCCATCGTCAGTCTGCCGACTGACCGACAGCCGCCGTGCGAATACCAAGCCGTTGTTGACCTGTACAACGAAACACTGCCCGAGCTGCCGTCTGCACGGCTGATGACCGAAAAGCGAAAGAAGGCCATCAAGTCGTTTTGGACGTGGGTGCTGACGGCGAAAAAGTCGGACGGCAAGCCGCGCGCAACCAACAGCTCCGAAGCGCTTGGCTGGATCGGCGAGTACTTCGCCCGAGCGCGGGACAACGATTTCCTGATGGGCCGCACGCCTCCTACCGGACAGCACGCGAATTGGCGCTGTGACCTGGATTTCCTGCTGACGGACAAAGGCAAAACGCAGGTGATCGAGAAGGCGAGGGCCGCAGCATGAACGCGCGTCTTGACGACTACGCGACTGCCGAGCTGACCAGCCTAGAGTCCGAGGCCAGCCTTGTCGGCGCCCTGTTGCTGGACAACGCAGCATTTGATCGAATTTCCGACGCGCTGCGCCCGGAGCACTTCTCGAGCGACACGCACCGCACGGTGTTCAACGAGATTGCTCGCCAACTGTCCACAGGTAAGCCAGCCGATGTGGTGACGGTCTTTTCCGGCCTGAATAACGAAATAGAGCTGAGCGAGTTGAACGCTCTGGCGCAGTACGTGCCCAGTGGAGCCAACATTCGACGCCATGCAGAACTGGTGATCGAGCGCTACAAGGCCCGCCAATTGGCCGCTGTGAGCCGAGAAGTCTACGAGCTGGCACATGACAACCACCGCAGCATTGAAGAGCGTGTAGAGGCCGCGCAGGGTCAGTTGGCCCGATTGATTGACGACAGCCCACGTGACGAATGGATCGGCGCCCACGAAGGCATGTTGAAGCACACACAGGTGCTTGAAGACCGTGCCGAGGGAAAGATCAAGTCATGGCCGACCGGGCTCTGCGACTTGGACGACTACCTGGAGGGTGGTTTGCGCCCCGGGTCGCTGGTGGTGCTGGGTGCGCGCCCGAGCCACGGCAAAACCGCTATGGGTATGTCGATTGGCCTGCACATGGCCTCGAGCTATTCCGTCGCCTTGATGAGCATGGAAATGCCGCACCGCGACGTGCGCGACCGAATGACCGCCATCTTGGGCCGCGTCAGCTTGTCCAGCGTTATCCGCCCGAACAAGGGTGAAGGCTTGGCATGGGATCGCGTACTCGAGGGTGCTGAGCTGGCCCGGTCGCTCAACTTCTACGTGACTGACCAGTCTGGCTTGAACATCAACCAAGTCCGCGCCAAGGCACGCAACCTGCGCCGCCTGCATGGCTTGAACGTGTTGGTGGTGGACTACATCGGCCTGATGACGGGCTTGGACAGCAAGCAGTCCCGCGCCTACCAAATCGAGGAAGTGACCAAGGGCTTGAAGTCACTAGCCAAGGAGCTGGACATCTGCGTCATTGCCTTGGCACAGCTGAACCGGAACATCGAGCAGCGAATGAATCGCAGGCCAATGCTAAGCGACTTCCGCGATTCCGGGTCTATCGAGCAGGACGCCGACATTGTGTTTGGGCTGCATCGGGAAGTCGTGGACAAGCCCGACCTTGGCGACACCTGGAAGGTTCACGCCGACCTATGCATCTTGAAGAACCGCCAGGGCCGTACCGGGCAAATCAATCTGCACTACGCAGGCGAGCAAACCAGGTTCTCTAGCTGGAGCGGGCCAGCCCCCAGCCACGCTGTGCCGTCCAAAGCAAAGCGCGGATATGAGGAGTTTGAGTGATGAACATGGCCGACATACACAAGGCTATTGAAGCCGAAATCCAGCGCCGCCCTTATGCCAAGCTCATCAAGTCGAAAGACCCGCGCGTGCGGTTTCAGGCATTGCGCAACTTCTACAGGGCAGCCGACAGAGAGATTCAGCAAGCCGGTCGTGCTGAGTGGGGCATCGACCCCTACGAAGTCGATTGGCTGAATGTGTTCACCCACATAGAGCGGGCGTTGTGGCACGACATTCGAGCGGCAGACGCTGTGCTGTATCCGCAATACCCGATAGGCCCGTTCTTTGTGGACTTCGGCAATCCGGTCGCCAAGGTTGCTGTTGAGTGTGACGGCTTCGCATACCACCAAGACAAGGCCAAGGATGCCTCGCGCGATGAAGAACTGCGCAAGTTGGGGTGGAGTGTCTGCCGCCTGACTGGCTCCGAATGCATCCGCGACATGAATGAGGAAACGCTCGAGAAAAGCGTGCCGCGCCAGATGGTTGATCGGCTGATGCTATCGCATGGGATTGGGAGGTGCGCATGACCCAGCCAACCCGCACCCGCATCCGCAACTTCTTTGCCAACAACCCCGGCAGAGAAATGCGCACCGCCCAATTCTCCGGTTGGTATGGCGTTCACCGCGTCACTGCTGCCAAGGCAATCCACCAGATGGTCCAAGCCGGTGAATTGGTCAAGCGGCGCAGCGGCAAGGAGATTTACTACGCGGCACCAAAGGTGTCCGCATGAGCAAGGCGCAGCAAATTGGCCGCCTGATCCGCCTTCTGGACGGCACGCGAACCTTGACTGAGGCCGCCGCGAAATCCGGCCTGCACCCGCAAACCGCGCTCTGTTACGTGCGAACGTGGCATCGGCTGGGCGCTTGCCACGTCAGTAAGGTTCAAGGTAGGGCAGGGGATGGACGCAAGACCGTGCTGATCTACAAGATCGGCCCCGGAAAGGACGTTCGACCACCCTACAAGGTGAGCGCCAAACAGCGCAACTGGGTTCGTGCGGTCACGTTCGCAATGCTTATCAAGCGCCTGGACGGGCTGCACACCTTGGATGACTTTGTTGAGGAAGTCGGCCTGGAGCCGCGCCCCATGCGAGAACTGCTCAAGCAGCTTCACGAGTCCGGCGCTATCCGCATCGCAGGCTGGGAGGAAGGCTACACGGGCATCAAAGCCCGCCCCATGTACGCCCTGAACCGTGGCGGCAGACCAGCCAACGAGCCTGCCAGGCCAGGGGCTAAGAGCAATGCGGAGCGCTTGAGAGAGCGCAGGCAGTTGCGAAAGGCAGCAGCAATCAATTCCTTGTTCGCTGGCAACGCGGAGCACTTCCGGGAAGCGGCGTGACATGCCAAGAAGCTGCCGACCACTACACCCACCTAGCCCAACAACCCGGCTGGAGGCACTACGTCAGCCACAGGGTGAAGGAAATGGAAGCCGAGGCGCCCGAGCTGTATCGGGGTCTGTACGCAACGGTCAAACAACGCTTGGAAGAGATTGAGGGGAAGCAGGATGAATGAGTGGATTGAGTGGAAAGAGCCGTTTTGCCCTGTGTTTGGGACGGCCATGCTGGAGATCAGGGTTCAAGATGGAGCAACATTTACCGCTTTGGCGCGCGATGTTCGCTGGGACACAGCGCGGGCAGTCGCTTACCGCCATGCGGTTGGACTACACCCCACCCAAGCTGTAGTCCAAAACCCGGACAGCCTGCAGCCCTTCGCCATCGTGGCCATCGTCTCGCCGGTAGATGGTCGCCGGTACAGCCTGGCAGAGGAGGCCAAACAGGAAGCGTTGCGGCTGTCCGAGGAAAAGGGCTACAGCTACACCGTTGTTCAGGTGCTGGGCGAGGCGAAGTGCCACAAGTCGTCGGAGTGGGTTGGTGGCTGAGCGCATCTCCCTGCGCCTGATCAACGCCCAACAAGGCTACCAGGCCATCAACACCGCATGGCACCGCGCCAAGGCTCTGCTGATGGCCGGCCACCGTCTTGTGCTGGAGCTGCGGCCAGACACGCGCAGCAACGAGCAGAACGCCAAGTTCCATGCCATCTGCTCGGACATATCCCGCGCCCGTTTGGCATGGGCTGGCAAGCCGCGCACTGCCGCCGAATGGAAGGTGCTGTTGGTCAGCGGCCATGCCGTCGCGACAAAGCAGGGCGCTGAAATCGTGCCGGGCCTTGAGGGTGAGTTTGTGAATATCAGAGAGTCCACGGCACGCATGAGCCGTGCGCGTGGTTCATCTTTGATTGAGTACGCGCTGGAGTTCTGCGCGTCCAACGGGGTTGAACTGCGCGAATCGGTGCAATGGGTTGACCCAGAGACTGGGGAAATTGCGTGACCCGCCAGCCCAAGCCCAAGCGCTGCAAGGTATGCAAGGCCGAATTCATTCCGGTTCGCCCCATGCAAAAGGCGTGCAGCGTGGATTGCGCCAAGGCTATGGCTGTGTCAGAGCGGGGCAAGCGTGAAGCCAAAGAGGCGGCCAAGGATCGGGCTGAGACACGCAAGCGCAAGGAAGCCAACAAGACATTGCCCCAGCTGCACAAGGAGGCTCAGATTGAGTTCAACAAGTTCATCCGAAACCGAGACAAGGACAAGCCTTGCATTTGCTGCGGAAGGCCGCTTAATCCGTCTGAAGTTGGCGGAGGGTTTGACTGCGGACATTACCGCTCAGTCGGGAGCGCTCCACATCTGCGTTACACCGAATCCAACGCCCACGGACAAACGAAGCACTGCAATAGGTACGGCGCGGGCAGGGCTGTTGACTATCGCATTGGCCTTGTGGCCCGCATTGGGCTGGAGGCTGTGGGATCGCTGGAGGCCAACAACACCGTCCGCAAGTGGACACGCGACGAAGTAAGGGCCATTCGGGACGAATACCGGGCTAGGAATCGACACATGAAGGATCAGACATGACCAATGAGCAGCTTGCGGTAGTGATCAATGGATACATCGACGCACTGCGTCAGGCCAGACAGCAGTGCCTTGAAGCGCTTCCGTCGCATCTCATTACTGAGACCCACACCTTCCTAGGTGGGACGTACAGGTCAGCGCCGTGCCTCGATGGTGTGGGCGACGTGCTCAGTCGTATGCAGGGCGATGTACTGCGGCTGTCGTCCGTGACGGTGGCGCTTGACGATGCCACCCGGCTGGCGAGGGGGTAGGGGTGGGGTACCCCCGTCAAGGTACCTCTACCCAGTATGGGGCACGCGAGTGATTCGCACCCCGATCTTTCCCTGTTGCACGACTCTTTATAGCCAATTGTTTCGATAGATGGCACTCAAAATAACTGAAACTCATGTTTTTGAGCTGAATGCCCCACCTTCCGCGCTGGATGTGGCGATTTTGGTCGGCGTAACCCGTCAGGCCATCGCCAACATGCTTTCCGACAACCGGCTTGGCAGCCCGAAGACCAACGGCGAGTTGCTGTTGGCCTACTGCGCGCGCCTGCGCGAGACGGCAAGCAATCGCGGACAGGTCATTCGGTCTGATGGTGATGGCGACTTGAATCCGCAGCAAGAAAAGGCCCAGCTGGATCGTTCCCGGCGCGAGGCGCAAGAGATTAAGAACGCAGTGGCCAGGGGGGAATTCGCGCCAATTGAGCTTCTGACCAACACGCTTGCATCGGCTTCGGTGGCGGTGGCCGACCAATTCGACCAATTGCCCAACATGGTTCGCAAGTCCTGCCCAGACATGAGGCCGGGCGAAGTTGAAACTGTGCAAAGGGTCATCAACAACGCGCGCAACGCTTGGGTGCGTGGCACAGCCGCTCTGGTGTCCGAGTCTTTGGATGAAGACATGGGCCAAGACGAGGGCGAGGGCGACGATGCGTCCGTTTGAGCCAGAAGCCATCGCCGCCATCAAGGCGGCCGTCCTTGAGGGCTTAACCGGCCTGCGCGCCGACCCGCCCGAAGCCCTGGCCGACTGGGCGCGAGAGAACTTCATTCTTGCCGGTGAGAGCAGCCAGCAGCGCGGTGCCTGGCAAGCGTGGGCTTTCCAGATTGGCATCTTGGACTTCATGTCTGACGACCGGATCGAGGACTTGGTAGTTGGCAAGTCCAAGCGCGTCGGCTACTCGAAGATGATCACCGCCTTCGTGGCGTACAACATCGCCCACCGTCGCCGCAACGTGGCTCTCTGGCAGCCCACGGACGACGATCGCGACAGCTACGTCAAGTCGGAAATCGACCCGGTGCTGAACGGTGTCGAAGCGGTGAAGAAGTGCCGCAGGGGCAAAGACCGCGAAACCATCGCGCTCAAGCGATTTCGCTACAGCAGCCTGCACGTCCTGGGTGGTAAAGCTGCCCGCGCCTACCGACGCATCACCGTCGCCGTCGCCATCTTGGACGAATGGTCAGCCTTCGATATTTCGATTGAGAAAGCGGGCGATCCTGGAGGCTTGGCAAAGGGCCGTCTTGAAGGCGCACCGTTTCCCAAGTTCATCGGCGGCAGCACGCCACGGCTAAAGGGCATCTGCCATGTCGAGCGGGCGTTGTCCAACACCATTGGCCTGGTCCGCTACAACATTGCGTGTCCACACTGTGGAGTAGAGCACCCATTGACCTTTGGGCAGGGCAAGAAGTCCGGTCTGATGTGGGAGCCGGGGCAGCCTGAAACCGTTCGGCATGTGTGTCCACACTGCCTGGAGTCCATCAAACAGTCTGACTACCTGGTCGCAGGCGAGCCGCCAAAGGGAGATTGGGTGTGCGAGCGCACTGGTAAGCGCTACACCTCGGCTCGTCAGTGGCTCGATGAAGACGGAATTCCATGCGAACCGCCTCGCACCCTCGGCGTCCATGTGTGGGCCGCGTACTCACCTCAGCGAAGCTGGGAAAGCATTGCCGAGGAGCACGAACAAGCCGAAAAAGCTCTACAGGCTGGCAACGAAGGCCCGATGCAGCTGTTCGTCAATGAAACGCGCGGCGAGACTTGGGAACTCGTTGGCGAAGGCGGCGACGAAAGCGAACTCAAACGTAGAGCCGAGCCCTACAGCCTCAAAACCGTGCCTGCTGGCGCCCTTGTCCTAACCGCAGCCGTGGACGTGCAGCGCACCTGGTGGCAGATCACCGTGTGGGGCTGGGGGCCGGGCATGGAATCGTGGGTTGTTGATCGTGTTCGGATCGACGGCAACCCAACGGTTGAGGGCGATTGGGACGCTGTGACCACCTATCTGCAGCAGGTTTACCCACACGAACTGGGCGAATTCATCCGAATTTCCGCGATCACAGCCGACTCTGGCGACCAAACCCAAGCGGTCTACGCCTGGGCCATGCGTGACACCAACAAGCTGCCCAAGCTGATGATCGGCAAGGGTTCCAGCTACCAAGAAAAGCCCATCCTGAACTCTGCCGTTCCGGTGGATGTGAACTACCGGGGCCAGAAAGTGCCGTCCGGCATCAAGCGCTGGGAAATCGGCGTTCACGCTGCGAAAGATTTGCTGCTGGGTCAGTTGTCGGTCGAAGAACCCGGCCCCGGCTACGTCCATTTCAGCGAAGACCTGGACGACGAGTTTTACGCCCAGCTCACAGCCGAGAAGCGAATTCTTGCCAAGGTGAACGGACGTGACGTGTTCAAGTGGGTCAAGACTCGGGCGCGAAACGAGGAACTTGACCTTCGCAACTACGCCTTGCACGCAGCACTAGCGTTGAAGCTCAACCGCATGCCCGCCGACAGGTGGGAATCAATTCGCCGCGCCCTGACCAAAGACAAACCAGCCGCAGCACCAACGCCTATTCACCAGCCGACACACGCTGTCAGGCCCGCACGCCGCATTCGTTCCAGAGGAGTAGCACCGTGAGCAATGAAGACCAAGGCCGATACATCCGATATGCGGCGCCTGCGCCGGTCGAGAAAGACGAAATCGAGTCGATTCGCGGTAATGCGGAGGAAAGGCGGCTGCATGAACTTGCTGAGGACTGGGCGCTCTGGTGCCACACCCGCAAGTACATCGGCTCGCCCAAACCTTTGCAGATCAACTCGATTGCTCGCTGGGCCGCGCCCATGAGAGCGACCGCCTCAGTCGGGCGCGATGGGGTGATGGATGCGCAGATGCAGCTGTTCAATACGGCAGTGATGGCACAACAGCAAGGGCTTGGGCGGCAGGCTTTCTTGCTGTACTACTTGAACCGCGTCCGTCCTGTGAAGCTGATTGCCGGGGCTTTGAGCGTCAGCCGAAAGCACGTCTACACGCTTGTGTCTGACTTCCGCGCTGATGCCGCAAGGTCGATGGGGTCGCTGGAACAGGCTGCTGCCGAGACAAGGGCGGAGTTTCAGGCGGGGCGGCTGGCTTACTGTACGGAGGACTGAAAAATGCTTATTAAGCAAGGCCAAATATTTGTTTTCAAGGTCAATGACCATGTAAATGACTCATACGGCGAGTTGGGCGCTGTCGTTCGCGCAGTCACAGATTTAGATTACGAAGTAATAGAGATGCAATGGCTAGAGAAGCTGCGGGAGAGGGGGTATCTAGATAGCTTGGCGGAACACTTCGGGGCTTTCATCATGTGGATGGAGGCGCGCAATCTTATAGAGGGCGTGGACAACCGAGAGGTGCCGATCGTCAAGTTCGACAACGGAGATGTGGAGCAAAAGTTCAAGGACTACCCTGTCCGATTTAACACGCATACACCGGAGGTAAAGCCGCCACTTGACGAGTTGGCGCATTTTTCACACAACGGGATAATCTATAAAGAGACGCGCAAGGGAGATTTGGCTATCGAGGGCAAAACGGACATTGTTGGGCGTGTTGATAGAAAACTTCGTAGAGCCATTCTCAATGATGGGACGCAGATTGCGTTGTAGCGCCTTGCCCGGCTTGTGGGCACGTGCACGCGGGCAACCGAGCGAGCCAGGCGTCGTTCAAATGCCTGGCTTGCGACTTTGAGGGGCACGCCGACCATGTTGGCGCGCTCAACGTTTTGGCGCGGGGGCACCGCGTCATGGCCTGTGGAGGGGACGTCAGACGTGCGGGTTCTGCAAAGAACCCAAACGCAGCCCCTGCGAAGCAGGAACCCGCCGAAGCGATCGGGTGTGGAGCGATCCATGCGTGACGCCGTAGGAATCCTCGCCATTCAGGGCGGGGAGGATGTCAAGCCAACACCTATCAAAGCCGGGAGAATCTGCGGTGACCAATGACCAAGCAAAAACCGTTCTAGCGTTGCTGTGCGGGTGGGGGAGGGGAGACCCGCCAAGCCAGCTTTCCTGCCTTGACCCATTTGTGGATAGCGAGTGGCGACCACCTTTCGAGATATTGCTTGACGGCGTTTTTACCGCCGACCAGCTAGAAGCCATGGCGATGTGGCTGCGCGACCCGAAGGCGATAACGGGCGCACGCGTTACCAAAACAGGTGACAACTTAGCGGGTGACAATCCACCCAGCTAAACGATACATTCCTGCTATCTGGCTGTCATAGCCACCAAGCCCCGCGCAGCGCAAGTTGCCGGGGCTTTTTCATTGCGGTGTGACCGCAGCGCCCGATGCGCGCAGAGTGAGTGGCCCATGTCCGGGGCAGACCATCAAAAACCGGATTCCCTACTGGCAAGACGGGGACGCTAGCTACAGCAGGCAAGCGATAAACAGGAAACTGCCAATTGACGCCCGCAAGGGATAAGCGATTCGCCCACGATACGGGCACCTGATAAATAAAGCATGCTGCCGATCTTGGAATAGGCCCCAAGACCGCGAGAACCCTGCCTATCAGACGCCAACCTCAAAAGAGGGCCTTTAGGTAAGTCACAGGCAGAGGTCTTGCTATCGGCATCGTGTTACGATAGTTTTTGTCTATCGACCGGTGATCCTTAATTGAGGAGCACACGTCTTGCCAGGCTGGTCGATAGACATCTTTTCGCCGGGGCGACCTTCAACCCCTCCGTTGCTTCTGTCTCCTGGAAGGTTCGGCCCCGGCACCCATTTATGTTCACCGTCAAAAGCACTGGATCAATTGGTAGCCTGGTGCAGGGGATGCGCGCCGTTCACGGACGCCTTGTGCCCTACGCGGCAGCCACGGCTTTGACCCGTACCGCTCAAACGGCGGCCAAGAAGGACATTCCTGACGAAATGCGCCGGGTGTTCAACAACCCGCGCCCCTACACGCTAAATGCCTTGTTCGTCCAAGCCGCCAAGAAAGACGACCTGACCGCCCGCGTCATGGTCAAGACCAAGGCCGCAGGGACAGCGCCCGAGCACTTTCTGTTCCCCGAGGTTTATGGCGGCATCCGCAATGCCAAGCGCTTTGAACAAGCCTTGCGCCTGCGCGGCCTTTTGAAGCCGGGTGAGCGCGCTGTTCCTGCTGTTGATCTGCCAGAGAGCAAATACGAGAGCGGCGCATTTATCCGCAACATGCTCAACCGTGCCGATGGGGCGAAGAAAGCCAAGACAGGGTTGTTCGTGGGTGCTGTAGGCCGCAAGAAGACCCGAGGCATTTGGGAAACCAGCGGCAGCGGCAAGAACCGACGAGTGAAACCCTTGTTCATCTTCACCCAGGCCGCTCCGACTTACCGCCCGCGCCTGAACTTTGAGGCCGTGGTCGAAAAGACCGCAGAACGCGAGTTTCCAGGCGAATTCAACCGCGCCCTGAATGATCTTGTGGCGAAGGGCTGGCAGGCATGAGCTACTTGGATCTGACCGGGCGCCTTGCTAAGTATCTGGAAGCCGAGGCCGCCGTACTCAAGTCGCAGGAATACACGATTGGGCAGGGCCAAAGCGCCCGCCGCCTGCGCCGTGCTGACTTGGCGGAAATCCGCGCCGAGATCAAAAGCCTGCAAGACCAAATCGACAACTGTGTGGACAACCCCAATCGCGTAAAGCGCCGGGGTGTGTTCTATCTCCGTCCCTACTGATGCCTGGCAATTACCTGAACACGCTTAAGTCGCAGGCCGTGCTAGATGCCGCGCGTTCGGGCATTTCGGCAACGGTGGACGGCCCAGCCTACACGCTGCCGGGTATGGGGCAGGGCGCCACCCCAGCACGCCGTACTTGGTGGCCGCGTGCTCATGACGCGCGCACTGACACGCTTCCAGAACTCACATTCAATCGAGCCGCTAGCCGGGAACTGATCCGCACCAACGCCATCGCTGCGGGCGCGATCCAAACCAATCTGGATCGCGTTGTCGGAACTGGTCTCGCATTGGTGGCACAGCCAAATCGCCAAGTGCTTGGCTGGTCTGCCGATCAAGCCGCCGAGTGGAAGGCGAAAACCCAGGCCGAATTCTCTTTGTGGTCAGACAGCACCGACTGCGACCAAGAGGGCACACAGAACTTTTACGAGAAACAAGCACTGACTCTTGGCGGGGCATTGGCAAGCGGTGACTGCTTTACGCTGATGCCCAACGGACAGCGCACCAGCTCTCAGCCCTATGCGCTGCGCCTGCAAACCATTGAAGCTGATCGGGTTGGGCCAACCAGTCTGATTGAGCAAATGACCGCCACTGAGGCGGGAGGCGTTCGCTTTGATCCACGCACCGGCGTGCCCACCGATTACCACCTGTATGACGTTCACCCCGGCGCCTGGATGGCCGGGGCAGGGCTGTCGCATCAAGGCCGCTGGGTCAAGCGTATCGGCGCCTCTGGTCGCCGCGTCATGTTGCACCACTTTCAAAAGAAGCGGCCCGGCATGGTTCGCGGCGTTCCGTACCTCACACCAATCATCGATTGCATCAAGCAGATCGGGCGGTACTCAGACGCCGAGATCATGGCGGCGGTCATTTCCGCCTACCTCACGGTGTTCATCAAGACGCCAGGCGGCGATGCATCCCCAGCGTTTGCTGGTGAAGAAGTCGTGGTTCCGACCGAAGGTGAAATCGGGCTGGGCATGGGCGCTGTTGTTGGCCTGGCCCCCGGCGAAGAACCAGTAACGGTCAATCCGTCGCGTCCAAATCCGCAATTTGCCCCCTTCATTGAAGGCGTCATGACCCAGATCGGCATGGCCCTGGGCATCCCGCGGGAAGTGCTGATCAAGCAGTTCAACAGCAGCTACTCCGCATCAAAGGCGGCGCTGCTGGACGCATGGGTGTACTTCCGGGGCATGCGCTACTGGCTGGCTGGCTCGTTCTGCCAGCCGATCTACGAAACATGGCTAGCCGAGGCTGTGTCCCTGGGTCGAATCGCTGCCCCAGGCTTCTTCACCGATCCACTCTTGCGCTGGGCCTACACCCGCGCAAGCTGGCCCGGCGACTCGATGGGCTCGATCAATCCGAAGGATGAGGTTGAGGCCTACACCCGCGCGATTGACGCCCGCCTGATGACCCGTGAACTAGCCGAGTGGCAACTGTTCGGCACCGACTTCAACCAGACATTCGATCAAAAGGCCGACGAGATCAAACGCCTCGCCGCTGCCGACATGCTGCCCGCAGCCGCCCCAGGCGCCGCAGCACAACCACAACCATCCGGGGCTCCAACCAAGGAACCTACCGAATGACCCTGCAGGACATTCTTTGCTCGCCGTGGGCCATTGAGCCTGACCGCTTGCACCAGCTTCAGGCGATCTACGCCACGCACCTGAACGGCAGCAAGATTGATATTGATGCTGTCGAGGCGAAGCTTGGCCGACCACTGCAAAACCAAGCCACCGCTTACGAAGTTTTGGACGGCGGCGTGGCCATGCTGAGCCTGGATGGCGTGATTGCACCCAAGGCCAATCTGTTCACGCAGATCAGCGGTGGCGTATCGGCCCAATTGGCAGAGAAGGCCATTCTTGAGGCGCTGGCAGACCCGGCGGTCAACTCGCTTCTTCTCGCCATCGACTCGCCCGGTGGGAACGTTCACGGCGTGCCAGAAGTGGGCGCTGCCGTTCGCCGATTCGGCGCAGAGAAGCCGGTTGTTGCCCTTGCGTCAGGTGTGATGTGCAGCGCCGCCTACTGGATCGGTAGCGCAGCCAATTCCGTGTTTGTGTCCGGCCCGACAACCACCGTGGGAAGCATCGGCGTTGTCGCTACACACGACTACAGCCCGCGTGAGCAGGGTCGTGTGGTGACCGAAATCACCGCAGGCAAATACAAGCGCATGGGCTCCAGCGGCGAGCCGCTGAACAAAGAGGGCCGCGCCTACCTCCAGTCCCAAGTGGACTACCTGTATTCAGTCTTTGTCGATGCCGTTGCCGCGAACCGTGGCGCATCGACAGAGCAGGTGCTTGAGCACATGGCCGATGGCCGTGTGTTCAACGGTCAGCAAGCCATTGATGCGGGCCTAGCGGACGGTGTTTCCGCTACGGACCAACTCATTCACGCGCTGGCCACCAAGCCGGAGCAGTTCTCGAAACGCCGCAAGGCCGTTTTCAGTCTGCCCACCCCGTCAAAAGGTGCCGGTGTTGCACCCAAAGACACGAAACCACCGAAAGGAACCACGGCAATGTCCGATGAAACCCTGTCGCGTGCGTCTCTGGAGCAAGACCACGCACCGCTTTTCGCGCAAGTGAAAGCGGAATTCATGGCTCTGGGTGCTGCGCAAGAGCGCGACCGCATCCAAGGCGTCCGCGAGCAATCCATGCCCGGCCACGAAGCGCTGATCGACAAGCTGGCCATGGATGGCACAACCACCCCTGGCGAAGCGGCTATGGCGGTCATGGCGGCCCAACGTGCCGCGATGAAGGCCACGACTGCCGCGCTGGATGCGGATGCGCCTGAAGCGGCGGCGCAAAGCCCTGTCACCGACGCCGCGCCCTCGAAAGAGGCCGAGCAAAAAGCCGCTGTGGGCGCCATCCTGGCTCACGCTGGCGTCAAGCAATAAGGAGTTCAAGCAATGTCTGATACCTCTCTGGCCGCTGGTGTGACGCTGGCGAACTCGCCTGTTGCAGATGAGCTGGTGGCTGCAAACCATCACCATCTGTGGACTGAAAAAGGCACCCTGGCTGCCGGTCAAAACCTCAAGCGCGGCGCTCTGCTGGGCAAGGTGACGGCTGGCGGCAAGCTTGTGCAGTCCACTGCCGCCGCCAGCGATGGCAGCCAAAACCCTGTGGGCGTGCTGATGCACGACATGAACGCAACCGCTGATGCGGAAGTGGACATGTACGTGCGCGGGGACTTCAACCAGGACCGTATTGGCTACGGCGCTGGTCAGACGCCCGACAGCGTTCGCGCCGCCCTGGCTGACGCTGGCATCTATCTGCACAAGCGCTACGGCGCACCGCTCGGCTCTGCCGCACAACCGGCGATCTAAGCCAGTCCAACGCAACACCACCCCGCTTCGGCGGGGTTTTTTGTTTCCGGTCAACCAGCCCGCCTAGCGCGGGCTTTTTTCATTGGAGGTCGCAAATGAGCGATCTGTATTTCGACGTAGCCACCCTCAACGGCGTGGCAGCGGCTCTGCCTGAGCCGAAAACGGGCCTGCTGGATCGCCACTTCACCCGCGAAGTGCTGTCCGACCGTCAGGAAATCTCCTTCGACGTGGAAGGCTCCGATCTGAAACTGGCGCCGTTCGTTCATCCGGGCGCACCAGGTCAGAACGTGGTGGGTGAAGGCTTCCAAGTGAAGACCTTCCGCCCGGCCTACACGAAGGATCGCAACCCTTTCACGCCCGGCGGTCAATTGACCCGTCGCATTGGTGAGGCCATCGGCGGCACCATGTCTGCAACGGATCGATTGGCAGCCGCTATTGCTGACGAAATCAGCAAGAAGAAGGCCCGCCACGCTCGCCGTCTGGAGTGGATGGCTGCCCAGGCACTGGTGGCTGGCAAGGTCACGGTGGCGGGTGACTACTACCCGGCCGTGGTGGTGGATTTTGGTCGTGACCCGGCCAACACCATTGTCAAGGCGGGCGCCAGCAAGTGGGGCCAAGCCGGTGTTTCCCCAGTGGCCGATCTGGCGACCTGGGGCAACAGCATGGAAAGCCCGGTCAAAGAGTGGAACATGACGCAGGACGCCTTTGCCCTGCTGTCGCAAGACCCAGCCTTCGAAAAGCGCATGGATACCAACCGTCGCGGCTCGAACACCATCAGCTCGGATATTCCGGGTGCCAAGTTCGCGGCCGTGTATGTGGGTGATCTGGACGGCGTTGCGGTCTACGTTCTGCCCAAGCAGACCTACACCGACAGCGACGGCACGACCAAGCAGATGGTGCCCAACATGACGGTGATCGGCATCGGCACTGGCTTCGAAGGTGTCCGCCACTTCGGAGCGATTCAGGACATTGAGGCCATGGAAGGCGGCATGGTGCAGTCCTCGCTGTACATCAAGTCGTGGATCGAAAAAGACCCGTCCGCTCGCATTGTGCTGGCGCAGTCGGCCCCGCTGATGGTGCCGTACCGCCCCAACAGCACGCTGGTGGCCTCGGTCTAAGGGGTAGACATGGGATACACCTCAAACGTCACTCTTGACCTGTCCACGCCGCCTGAGCGCGACGTGAACGGCCGCATTGTCAAAGCTGGTGTTTCGCGTGTCGTCAACCCCGGCCAGTCGGTGACTGGTCTGGACAAAGACGATCTGCAGGCGCTGATCGATGCGGGCCATGTGTCCAAAGACGGCAAGGCCGAGGCAGAAGCCAAGCCAGAGCCGAAAGACCACAAGCCCACCAAAGGCTGACCGTGGACTTGACCGCTGACTTCGATGTGTTCTTCGGCGAGTTCGCCAGGGACTTCACGCACGGTGAAACGGGCGTGGTGTTCCGGGCGATCTTTGGCGTGGCTGACCAGGAAGCTCTGGACGGTTATGCCATTACCGCAGAGCACGAAATTCACTACCCAACGCAAAGCATTGAGCTGAGCGAGGGTGACGAAATCGAAGACAGCGGCGGCAACGGTGTTCTCCCTGGAACGAAGTGGCTGGTGCGCAGTACCCCCATGCGGGTCAATGACGGTCTTGAATCGACCGTCCTCTTGAGTCGGAGTGATTCATGACGCCTGATGTGGCTCCACTGGGCTATCCCTACCTGATAGGTGAGGCCGTCATGGAAGCGCTAAAGGCCGATCCCGCTTTTGCCGGGGTCAAGCTGGTGGACAACCCATCCAAACCTGAGGCGATCAGCGAGGGTAAGCGGCTCCTGTTGTTCAAGGACGCTGCCGATTCGCTGGAAGACCAAAACGGCAATGCGATGGATCGTGTTTTCACGTTCCAAGTGGGGGCCATCTCCCGCGACAAGCAAAGCCGCAAGCAGGCGCACACCGACTACCGCGCCCTCAAACGCGTCATCCGAGATTCCATCAAGGACATGACCGCAAAGGGCGCGCGCATCACCGGCCAAGTCCGAGAGACCGCCGTCAGCTACCAACTCGAAAACCTTGACGTGGGAGGGTCGCTCGTTCTGGGCACCTTCACCGTCAAGTACCGCGACCCGACTTTCTAGGTCGCACGCAACCCCATCCAACCCGCCACACGGCGGGTTTTTTTATGCCTGAAAGGAATCTGCCATGTCTGAAGCACGCGCAGTACTAGGCGCTGGCCTGGTGTCCCTTGACCTGTGGGACCCGGCCTCGCAAACGTGGTCTGGCTTTGAAGCGCCGGTTGACGCCGACAAGTTCGAAATCAAACCGAACTTCGAAGAAAAGACCTCTACCTCCAAGTCTCATTTGGACTACGGTCAGGCCCGCGCCTCGGTGATTCTGCCGTCGCCCACTGAAATCACCATCGAAATCGCGGCAGCCAATGCCCGCGCGTTCGCCATGCAGTTTCAGGGCGCAGTCCAAGCGTTCAACCAGGGCGCTGCTACGGTTGCTGATGAGGCAATCACCACGGCAGTGGTGGGCGAAAACAAGCTGGCAAACCGCAACATCGCGTCGGCTGGCTTCAAGGTCACCAACTCCAGCGGCTCAACCACGTATGTGCTGGGAACTGACTATGACGTGAACTACGTTCGCGGCATTCTGGTCGTCAAGGCCGGTGGTGCGATCAGTGCTGGTGCAAGCCTGAAAGTCAGCTACACCGCTGTCGCTTCGGAAGGCACCCGCATCCTGGGTGGCCGCAACCCGCAGGTTCGTTGCCGCGCTCGTTTCGACGGCCAAAACATGGTGGACGGCTCGCCGCTGGGTGTGAACGTGTGGGAAGCCGTTCTCGGCGCTTCCAATGCCTTCGACTTCTTGGCTTCGGACTTCGTTGCCATCCAGCTCAGCGGAAAGATCGTGACGCCTGCCGGTAAGACCGAAGGCTACGAAGTCCTGATCGGTTAATCCCTCCCTGCCTCTCTCCTGAGGCCTTTAGCCCGCCCCGTGCGGGCTTTTTTGTGCGCGTCTTTCGCTGGGCTCGCACCAAAAAGTCCCTGAATTCAAATGGCCGACCCAAAGATCAAGTACGACATATCCGCGAATGTCAGCGGTGATGCCGATGTTGAAAAGCTGGCCAGCGAGATCGAGCGCCTTGGAAAAACGCTAGATGGTGACTTAAAGGTCAAGGCCGACCAAGCTGCGAATGCGCTGCGTGAGCTGGGCAACAAGAACCAGGCTGCGGCGAATTTCTTCGACCTCAAGCAAAAGACGCTTGACGCCGCAAAAGCCTTGGGCGAAGCGCAAGCCGCCGCGCAGGCCATGGCGCGTGAAATCGCGCAGTCCGACGCGCCGACCAAGACACAGGCGGCTCAGCTCGAAAAGCTCAAGGATGCCGTCAAGGCGGCTAACGCCGAATACCTGAACAGCCAGAACGCGCTGACGCAGGCCCGTAGCGCATTGGGCAACTACGGCTTGTCCGTTGACGGACTCGCCAAGAACCAGCAGGTTCTCAAGCGCGAACTGGCGCAGGCCAAAGAAGCTGCCGCTTCTCTCTCGGGCGAACTAGCTCAACAAGCGGCAGCGCAGCGCAGCGCAGAGCAGGCGGCCAAAGAGCAGGCCGCCGCGCTCAAGCAGGCTAATGCGGCTGCCAGAGAGGCCGCGACGGCAGCAAAAGAAGCCTCGACTGCAACCAGCGGATGGGCCGCGAGCATCGGCAAGATCGCTGCGGGCAATGTCCTTGCAAACGTCTTTTCCTCGATCACGTCGAAGGTTCAGGAAACCGGACGGGCTTTCGTAGAAGCCAACATCCAGCTAGACGGCATGCGCCGCGCCATGACTGCGATCTATGGCAGTGCTGGTGTCGCTGAGCAGCAGATTGCGTTCCTGCGCAAGACCAGTAATGAGGCTGGTGTCTCGTTCGCGGCGTTGGGCGACTCGTTCAAGTCGTTTGCCGCTGCGTCTCACGCTGCCAACATCCCGATCAGCGTTACCAACGAGCTGTTCGCGTCGGTCACCAAGGCCAGCGCCACGCTGGGCCTGTCTGGTGAGCGCACATCGCTGGTGCTGCAAGCCCTCGGGCAGATGGCCAGCAAGGGCACCGTGTCGATGGAAGAGCTGCGCCAGCAGCTGGGCGAATCTCTGCCCGGCGCGCTGTCGCTGGCCGCCAAGGGCCTGGGCCTGACCGAGCAGCAGCTGATCAAGCTCGTTGAATCGGGCGGGCTGGCGGCGCGCGATCTTTTCCCCGCGCTGGCCGAATCGCTCAAATCCATGCAGGGCGCCAATGATGGCCTGCAGGGATCCTGGGAGCGCCTGAAAACCGCCATCAACGGCGTCATGACCTCCATCGGCGATGCCGGTGGCATGCAGGTTATGACCATGGCCGTGAAGGGCTTGGCTGTAGCGCTTGGCGTGGTCATGGTCCCGCTGCAAGGGCTGGTCGAGCTATTGACGGGCTTGGGCCGAACCATCGGCGCAGCAGCCGCCTCTATTGGCATCCTGGCCGACCGCAGCCTGACCACCGCGCAGAAGATCACTGCTCTGAAAGAGGTTGGCACCCAACTTAAAGAGAGCTTCGACGCAGCCGATGCCCGGATGCAGACCACAGCCAACGCGTTTGTTGGTGTGGCGACCGGGGCGGACACGGCAACCAGAAGCATCGCAGCCACTGCCGCAACCGCAGGAACGTCAAGCGCCGCATTTGCGCAGCTATCTCAGCAGTGGGTTGCCATTGGTCAAACGATGGGTGAGGCAGGCAAGGCGCAGGAAGAGATTGCAAAGAACGGTCAAAAGCTTGCTGACGCCGCGAAATCGGAGGGCGAGGCCCTTAACACGTTGGCACAGCTACGCGGCAACGAGGTCGAGCAACTTGAGGTTGCGGCTGCGGCGAGCGAGAACTATGCCGCCAAACTCGATGCGGTCGCGTCAGCGAGGCGCAATGCCTTGGAGATTGCGCAGGCCGAACTGACCGCCAAGGAAAACTTGATTGCAGGCGATGAAGCCGAGCAGAAGGCGCGCGCCGAACATATCAAGTCTTTGACGGAGAAGGTCGAGAAGCTCAAGGCGGAATCAGAGGCGTCGAGCAAATCTGCCGAGTCCGCACGTAGTGAAGCGCTTGCCAAGAAGATCGCGGCCGATGCCAACAAGGATCATTCGGCGCAGGTAGAGAAGTCGCGTACTGAGATGGTTAAGGCGATCGAAGTCCAGCAACGAGCAAAAGCCGAACTTGACGCCGGAAAGATCAGCCAAGAGCAGTACAACAAAGCTCAAGACGCTGCCACCACCGCCATTGCTCGATACAACGATGCTCTCGCGGACAAGGTGCGAATGATCCAGGCGGAATCTCAGTCGAGGCAGGCGGCCTTATCTGCGCAGTCGGCTGGGTTGCAGATTGCGTTGCAAGAGGCTCAGGTCGAAGAGCGCCTCTACACCCTGCAAGGGAACACGCAAGCCGCTGAGCAAGCGCGAATGAGGCAGCGCGAGATTGCCATTGAAATCATGCGTGTGGAGCAACAGGCGGAGATTGCGCTCGCAGAAGCCAAGATTGCAGAACTCCAGGCAACCAAGGCTCAACTTGAGGCCGAGGGAAAGCTTGAACCGGCACGCCGCCTGAGTATTGATGCTGCCATCAAGGCCGCTGAAACCCAGAAGCTGGTGGCCGAATCCAAGACGCGGCTGATCACGCTGCAGCAGGCCGAATTGAACCACCTGCGCGAGTTTGGAGAAAAGTCCAAGCAGGCGGCCAGAGATGGCGTTGCATCCACGGACGAGATCGCTGAAGGGTGGTCGCGGGTAAGCAAGTCCATTCAGGGCGCTGCGTATGACGCCCAAAAGTTTGCTTTGGACTCCGAGGGGCGCCGACTATCCAGCGTCGAACCAGAGGCCCAAATGAACCAGCGCATCGCCAAGCTATTTGGCGAAGGCGCCATCGGCATGAAAGAGGCCATCGAGGCGGCCAACATCAAGATCAAGCTGGACGAAGCTGCCAAGTACGGCGTTGCCAATGTCCCAGGCAATCAGGAGTACTACACCAATCTGCGCCGGGAGTACGAGCGCCTATCGGCCATCGTAGAGGCCACCGGCAAAAGTGGCGGCGGGGCCGCGCTCGGACGGCCAGACAAGAGCGGAACTTCTGCGGGCGGTGCATCGGGTGGCGGCATGGCTTCGGGACAAAAAGCCCAGCAAGGCGTGTCCTACGTCAGCAACATGAACATCAACATCCCTGGCGGCCAGGGGCAGATTCGCTACGCCGATCTGGAAAGCCAAAAGTTCGCAGACAAGCTGTTCCGCGATGTCGCAAACGCCCGGAGCGCATCCGCGTAATGGCTATCACTCTCGCACTCGGCGGCACGGTTCTTACCCTGCCTCCTGACCTCATTTGGACTGACGAATACAAGCGCAGCCCGGTCGTTTCGACCAAAGAGTGGAGCACGGTCGGGGTGCTTCTTTGGGACACCCAAGCCAAGCAATCGGGATTGCCAGTCACGTTGGAAGGCGGCGAACGACACGCATGGATGACGCGTGCCGAGTGCGACGCCGTCAAAGCGCTTCTTGCCATCCCCGGCGCAGTTCTAACGCTCACCTTGCACGACGACCGGGTGCTCGAAGTGATGTTCGACACCAGTGAAGACGAGCCGTTTTCCGCCACGCAGGTTGTCGATTACTCCGACCCGATCCCGACCGATTGGTACGTGCCAACGCTCCGTTTTATCGAAGTCTGATCATGCCCCTCCAACAAGCCGACATCCGCTTCGCCCGCTCAGTCAACATGGCCGACGTGCCCGAGGGCGGCGGGCCGCCCACATCGCAGCTGATTCCGGACGGCGCCAGCAACACGCTGTTTCCTGACATCAGCGAGGACACCCGCGCAACTGGTCGCGTGGAGATCCGCCAGTTCCACACCGTGCTGCGCAACACCGACACGGCGGCACTGTTGGGCGCCAACATCATCATCGCCAAGCCAGCGAACGACCCCAACGTGGACTTCACGCTGATGTCCACGCGCAACCCCTTTGCCACACGCAAAGAGATTGTCGAGCAGATCGAATCGAGCATGTCGCCCAGCGTGGAGTTCGCGGGCTACCTGCTTGGCCCCCACGGCGCGACGCAGCGCGGTTTGCAAATCTTCCAGCGCCCTGGCGCCGAGCCGCCCGGCATCGGCTTGGTCTACATGCTGATCCTCAACGAGGGGCAGTTGGGCGAAGTGCGTCAGCGGGTGCGCATCCGTTCCGCCGACCCCAAGCAGCGCATGGTGACGGCCACGGTCAACGGCCAGACCGTGGACTTCCTTGCGCAGATCACTACGGTGGAACTGTCCGAGCCATTGCGCTACAGCTTCCCTGGCTCCGAGGTCAACCGCTACTTCGCGCGTGAGCCCAACAAGACGATCCTGCGAGAGACGGTCTACAACGACAGCGGCATGTTCTATGGCGCGGCGCGGCTGGCACAGCCCGCGCAAAAGTCCGACACCGTCATTTACCTGGACACCATCCATTCCCGGCTGGTGCCCAACAGCCGGTCGGAAGCCATCAGCGCTGACCAGAGGCCTGCGTCAGAACGTACCGCCATGCTGGCCGAGTCGCCGCGCCGGGTGGAAGTGGGCGTTACCCCGCACACGCAGCGCATCAAGATCAACGTTGCCAACGTTGGCCGGTCGTACGTTTTCCAACTGCGCCCGCTGCCAGCGCCTGGCACCGTCACCATCACGTACTGGTCAATGGGTCAGCGCTACACCGTCACGGACGACGGGGCGGGGCAACTCACCGGGTCAGGCAGCGGGTTGATGAGCTATGCCACCGGCATCGTGCCGGTCACGCTGCAAGGGCTGCCGGACATCGGCACCATCGTCAGCATCAGCTACGGCGAAACGGTTGGCTACACCGACCGCAAAGGGCAGGGCTTGCAAGTGCGCCGCCCTGAGATGGCGTGGGTGCTGGACGGCGCTGCGCCGGACGGTACGGGGGACGAAAGCGTCATCCCCGGCTCTTTTTCGCTGCCCTACATGAGCGGCGGCACGCTGCACACCATCACGGACGACGGCGCAGGCAAGCTGACCGGCGACGGGACAGGGCTGATCGACTACCTCAGCCGGACGGTTCTGGTGCGCCCAGCGTACATGCCAGACCCTGACGCTGAATTCACAGCCGACTATCAGCTAGAGACGCTGGTCACCGAAATCCTGACCTTGCCATCACCCGATGCTGGTGGCTTTGTCGCCATCACCCTTGCCCAGCAACCGGCGCCGGGCACCTTCAGTCTGCAATGGGCCGTGGCGCGTGCCGTCAGCAACACCAGTGGCGGCAACCTGACCACCACCAACGCCAGCAAGAACAGCACCGTCACCTACACGACCCGCGCGGTGCCTGAGTACTACGAGCCTGCCGCGACAGCTGGCAAGGGCGTCACCTACCCCACCAACAACTGGCCGCAGCAGGCGAACTGACCATGGCAATCAGAACAGTCACGCGCCCGTTCGCGATCACCACCACCAGCGGCAGCAGCGCCACGCTGACCGAAGAAACCGGCAAGACCTCAGACAAAACCATCGTCACTACCCGCACCGTCACGGATGACGGGGCGGGCAATCTCGGCGCAGGGTTGGGCACCCTTGCATACGCATCGCGGGCACTCAACGTGCGCGTTGTGGAGCAAAGCCGCACCACCGAGGCGTACAAGTCCGATTACGAAGACGCCAAGGAATTCAGCACGACTGTTGCCGACGGTGGCGGCTCAAGCTCTGGCGACAGCAAGCGTGGCGGCGAATACGGCACCGCGTCGGTGGGCGAACAGGTTCTGGCGGGCAGCAGTGGGGTTGCGCGCTACCGCGTCGGCTCGTCGGCGCCCATCAGCAAGAGCATGGCGTACACGCCGCCCGGCTTCCTGATCGACCTCACACCCTACACGTCCGATCCCATCGTTCCCGGCAGTGTGCAGTTCGCGTGGATGGGACAGGTCTACCAAGACTTTGAAGGAGTCATCTACCGGGGCCGAACCGCCACGAATCCCGGCATTGTCAGCGGCACGCTGAACTCCGAGGAAGGTCAGGCGCTCATGACCGATTGGGTTGTGGGTGGCTCGGGGCCGCAGGACTTCGTCTTGCAAAGCCTGATGACACGTCGCGGGCGCTGGAAGACTTCATCGCTGTTCTTCAACACCGCTGCTGCGCCACTTCGCCCTGGTCCGGGCGGCTTCGTGCTCAGCGTGGTGGACACGTTGGGCAACGTGCTGACCGCCAACGTCGATGCACAGGGCAACATCACCGGCACGCACATGCGCGGTCGGGTCGAGTTCAGCACAGGTGCGGTTGAACTGATGTTCGGTGACTTCGTGGTGGACGCCGACTTGACCGCCAAGGACAAGGCCGAATGGTGGTACAGCGCCGCAGATGTGGGCGCAGTCGAGGCTGGAAAGATTTGGCGCCCCTGGCCGGTTGACCCAACCACCTTGCGCTACACCATGGTCAGCCTGGTGTTCCTGCCCATCGACAGCGAGTTGCTGGGCCTCGACCCAACCGCGTTGCCTGCTGACGGTCGCGTGGTCACTTTCCGCGCTGGTGAGTTGCTGGTCCCCGCCATCACCATCAGCGGCCCGGCGTTCACGCCCAGCGTGGGCATGCCCTACAACATCGGCACCGACCGCCTGTCCCTGGTCCGCGTGCTGGGGCCGGATGGCGTGGCGATGGAGGACGGCTACACCGTTGACCTCGATACGGGCGTTGTCACCTTCACCGATCTGACCGGCTGGCCGTCACAGGTCACCGTGTATGCGCGGCAAGAGGTGTACCGCCAGATGGCCGAGGTGCGCATGGATGGCAGTGTGCGGCTGCGCAGCGCCTTGGGCATTGATCTGCCAGCGGGCGCGGTGGTGTCCAGTGCGCTGCGCCAGGGTGACCGCTTCGCCCGCGTGTTGCCGGTGTTCGATCAGCAGACATGGGACGGGGTGACGTGGAAGGACACGCCACAAGGCCCCAGCGCCGTTGCGTCGTATGACAGCACCAACCACCCGATTGAGATCAACAACCTGGGCGCAATGACCGAGCGTTGGGCGCTGCGGTTCCGCTCCGACGCCACCACGTTCGACCTGATTGGCGAGCACTTCGGCCAACTCATTTCCGGCACCAAGAACGCCGACTTCTCGCCCATCAACCCCGCCAGCGGCGCCCCGTACTTCACGATCCGCGCCGCAGGCTGGGGCAACGGCTGGGCGGCAGGAAACACCTTGTTTGTGCCCACCGTTGGTGCCTCTTTCCCCAACGTCGCGATTCGCAGCACGCAGCCAGGCAGCCCGCCCGGTGGGGATTACAGCGTGCTGTTCGAGCAGCGCGGCGACGTGGACACCCCACCTTCCAACCCCTTCGCTTAAGCCATGCCGATTCTCGACACCAGCGTCAAATACATCCATGAAGGCATGCGCGGCGCCCCCGTGCTGAACGGCACTGTGGGGGCGATCATCGCGCTGCTGGACACCTTCCTCATCAACGGCTGGGGGTTGGCGACAGCAACAAGCGCGAGCGTCCTGGACGGGGTATGCACCGTGAACATGAGCGCGCTGGACGTGTTCGAGGACGGTTGCGTCATTGTGATGGCGGGCGCCACGCCTGGTGCTTTGAATGCCGAGCACCGACTGACGCAGGGCGGCAACGTTCTCAAGTTCAACACCACCGCGCCGAATGGCCCGGTGACCGGCACGATCACCGTCAAGTACGCCCCCCTGGGTTGGGAGAAGGCATTCAGCGGACCCAACGGCGCTGTGTACCGCAGCCTGGACATCACCACTCCCCAGCGGTACCTGCGCGTGGACGACAGCGTGCCCACTTTCGCGCGGGTGCGTGGTTACAACGCGATGACGGGCGTAGACGCTGGAACAGGGCCGTTTCCGACCGATGCGCAGGTGGATGGTGGGCTGTACTGGTTCAAGTCCACTTCGGCCAACACAACACCCCGCCGCTATACGTTGCGTGGTGACACGGGGGTGTTCTATTACGGCGTCACAGCGAACTTCGATGTGAATTTCCCCCCCGAAGATTCGTCGGCCTACGAGTTGATTCATGAGTTTGGGTACGCTGGCGCACTCAGCCCGACAGGAGACGTTTGGGCCACCCGCATCAGCGGCGCAGCCAACAATTCATGGAGCCAAACCGCTGGCGCACTTGGCCTGGGCAACGTTGGCCATGTTTACAGCGAGCGCGCGATCTCCGGTGTTGGCGACCCGATTACGAGCCACCGCCGAAAGTCCAGCGGCAACCCAGCGGCGGCAAGCGGCGCCGACACGAACGGCTTTGGGCCTTACCCCGGCGCCGTCGATGCGCGTTTGCGCATTTGTTCGTACTTCCTGACTCAGGAAGAACTCATTTTCACGCCCCGTGCGGTGGTGGCAGGTGTCTATGGCGTTCCGCACGACAACCTGACCGGCCACCCGACCCTGAAAGCCAGAGACACGATCCCTGGCAGTGGCGTCTTGAGCGGACGCAAACTGGCCTTGGCATGGGTCGGTGGTGGCGGCAGGCAGGGTGGCATCTTCTTTGACGTGACGGGGCCGTGGCGATGACCCATCACGCGAGCATCGAAACCGAACTGGTTGACCCAATCGTCTTGAGGGTGCGCGACTACGGTGGCGGCCCGTCTACCCCGCGCGGCAGCGTGGCGGACATCGTGACGGTCAATGGCGCCCCCGCTGCATTGGTCTATCGCGTGCGGCTTTACCGAGAGACAGGCGGCGGCTATGTGGCCGAGGGCTGGTCGGTCAAAGGAACAGGCGCCTACCGCTTTGATGACCTTGAGCTAGGGCAGCGTTACATCCCGGTGGCCCTGGACCACACCGGCACCCACAAACCCGTGGCCGCTGGCCCATTGGAGCCTGCATGAGTGCGCTGATCCCCACCGTTGCGCACAGAGGTGCGCGCAACGCCGCGACCATTGAGCTTCTGGACGATGGGCCGGGCCAAGCCGCCATCCATTTGTACGAAAGCGCTGGCGGCGCATTGCTGGCCGTGCGCAAACTGAAGAAGCCCTGCGGCATTCTGAACGCTGCCGGGCAAATTGCATTGCAGCAAGCCGACGAGGACGATCTGATCGCTGCGGGCGGAGACGCCGCCCACGGGGAACTGGTCAGCGCTTCCGGGGTATCGGTTGGAGAGGGCTCTGTCACCGATGGAGCCGGAAGTGGTGTCTTCAAGCTGGTGTCTGGCACCACGCTCATTGCCGGTGGTGTGTTGAGGCTGGTTGAGCCAGCGCTGCTGGGGTAGCAATGTGCCACTCGGCGCACTCGACTTCCGCGATCCCCCTGGCGGCATCCTTGCTTTTGGTGACGGTGGCACGCCAGCGACCGAGCTTCGTGTCGTCGCCGACATTGGCGCACTCGAAACAAGCATCCGGCTGGCTGAGCCGCAGGCCTCTGATGCTGCGTTGCGTGTCAGCGCCGACATCGGGTCACTGGGCGCCGTGCTGGCGCTCAAAAGTACGTCCGCCAGTGCCCTTGGGACGTTGGATTTCCGTGGCCCACCAAACGGCACCCTGGCTTTCGGCGATGACAGCGCCCCGCCATCAGAACCCGCTGATCTTGAGGTGGCCGCAGACATCGGGGCGTTGTCCCTTGCGCTGCGTATCCGCCAAGGAGTCATGCTATCAGTTGGCGCTGACATCGGCGCGCTGGATGCTTCGATTGGGCTGCGTTGGGACGCCAACGTCTCTCGGGGACTGGTGCACATGGTGCACAGCCACTACCAGGACGCCAAGCCAGTCACTGCGGCTGTGGCGTCTCATTGGCAGGACTCCGCACCCATCAAACGGCCAGGGGCCAGCCATTGGCAGGACGCCGCACCTGTGCGCTCATCCACCGAGAGCAAATGGCAAGACTCTGTCCGCCTGCGCGCCGTCGTGGCTGCCCGGTATCAGGACGGCTTGCCAGTGCGCTCAGCCGCAACAAGTGCGTGGCAGGACACCGGGCGGATTCGCGCCGCCGTATCAGCCCGCTGGCAGGACGCCTCACCACTGCGCCATGCGGCGGACAGCCACTGGCAGGAAATGCAGCGCCTTCGGGCGTCGGTGGCGAGCCGCTGGCAGGACGGCACTGGCGCGCGCCGTTTCATCGTTGAGGACGGGCGTGACGCAACACCCATCTCCCATGCCTTCGCCAGCCATTGGCAGGACGCCCGCAAGCCGCCACCCGGCCGCAGTTGGCACACCATCCCGCCCGAGCCGCCGCATCTGTGCTACGACCCGGCTGACCTGGGTAAGCTGCAATTCGGGCTGGACACGTCGGCGCTGGGGGTGCTGGCGTTCTGGTGTCGGGATGACGGCGGCGAGCAGCCAGCGCAGATCGTCGTGCCCGCGCGAAGGGTCTACATCGTGATCAACGACGTCGATCTGCGCCGCGTCGACGGCAATCTGCCGTTGCCCGCCTACACCCTGGCCATGAGTCTGGACGCCGATTCGTGGACCTGGCAATGGTCGGCCACGCTGCACAAGGCCGCGGTGCCCCTGCTGGCGCCCGCGCGCAGCGGTGAGCCGGTCGAGGTGGAGGTCAAGGTCAACGGCGTACCGTACCGCCTGCTGGTCGAAAGCATGCGCCGCAGCCGCCAGTTTGCGCAGACGCGCATCGAGGTTTCGGGCCGCGGTACCGCCGCGCTGCTGGATGCGCCCTACGCGGCCACGCAGCAGTTTGGCAACCCCAGCGGCCCGCGCAGCGCGCAGCAGCTCATGCTCGACGTCCTGACACTCAACGGCGTCAGCATCGGCTGGGCGGTGGACTGGGGCCTGACCGACTGGCAGGTGCCGGCCGGCACCTGGTCGCACCAGGGCAGCTACATCACGGCGCTCAACGCCATTGCGCAGGCCGCAGGCGGCTACCTGCAGCCGCACGCCACAGCGCGCACCCTGCGCGTGCTGCCACGCTACCCCGTGGCGCCGTGGGACTGGGGCACGCTGGCACCCGACATTGAACTGCCCATGGATCCCGTGAGCATCGAGGGCGTCGAATGGGTCAAGAAACCCGACTACACCCGCGTGTACGTGAGCGGCGAAGGCGCCACCGGCGTGCTGGCGCGCATCACCCGCACCGGCACCGCTGGCGATGAACTGGCGCCCATGGTGACCGACGCCCTTATCACGCACGCCGATGCTGCCCGCCAACGTGGCCGCGCCATCCTGAGCGACACCGGCGCGCAGGCCATGGTCAGTCTCACGCTGCCCGTGCTGCCCGAGACCGGCCTGATCCTGCCCGGCCAGTTCATCCGCCGCACCGACGGCGCCGAGGTGCTGCAAGGCTACGTGCGCGGCATGTCGCTGGCGTGGGATCGACCCAAGATGCGCCAGACGCTGGAGGTGCAGACGCATGGCTAATTTGTACAAGCAGTTTCTTGACCTGATGCCCGACCGCTCGCTGCAAGTGGGCGACGTGACCGCCATCACCGATGGCCTGGCCGTGGTGCAGCTGCCAGGCGGCGGCCAGCTGCGTGCGCGCGGCGCCGCCACCGTGGGCCAGCGGGTGTTTGTGCGCGACGGCGTGATTGAAGGCCTGGCGCCCGCGCTGCCGATTGAGATTTTGGAGGTGTGAGCTGTGCAACCCGAATACTTCGTCATCGCCGCCTTCGTCCTGGCGGCCGTCATCGTCAATAAATGGGCTTGAAGTGCCACGCCAGAACCGTCCTGAATCCAACGATCCGCGTGACATCGCGGACTTCGTTGAAGCGCGCCTTGACGATATGGAAAAGCGCCTGGTGGAGCACATGGACACCAAGTTCGGGGAGGTGCGCACCCTTTTTTTTTCCGGATTCCCAGACGGAGACCCAATCCTGCACCGCGAGTACCACAAGGAGCAGATCGAGCTGATGAAGACCCAGAAGGCGCTAAAGCGCGCGGTTCTGGAAAAGCTCTTGAGCGGCGGCGCCTGGTCGGCCCTGTTGGCAATGGCGGCAGCGCTGTGGATGTGGATTCAGTCTCACATGGGGAGCGCCAAATGAACCAAGACGACCCGCCGACGACCATCACCGGCCTTCTGACCGGCGAAGACCCGAAGCCATTCAAGCCTCGGTTCGTCCGCGCTTTACTTCGCTGCGCGTTTCTGGCCGCGCCGATGTTGACGCTGCTTTTCGCAATCGGCGCGTACCAACTCGACCAGCACTACCGTGTCATCAAGTCGTTCCGGGTGCAGACGCAGTTCGTCGAGAAGGGCGGGGAGTCGAGGGGTGGCGTGCTAATTGTCGGCACGTTTGACAAGCAAAGAAACTGCGAGTTTGTCAGCGTCACAGGCCGTGCGTCCGATGGCGATGTGGCCGGCGTCACTTTCATGGATCGCCGCCCCAACGAGCCGATGTTCTCGCGCCCGCTAGGCCCGCAGAAATTCGGCCCTTGGTACGTTGAAGGCAACGAAGGCGAAGGCATCACCCTGCACGCCGTTCACCGCTGCCATTTCCTGTGGCCGCATTACGAAGAAATCGGTAACTTTGTCATAGGTCAACAATGAAAATCTCCAGCGCTGGCTTGAGCATCATCAAGGAATTCGAGGGCTTTCGCGCTGAGGCGTACAAGCCAATACCGAGCGACCCATGGACGATCGGCTACGGCACCACCCGGGGCGTCAAGCCGGGCGACGTGATGACCCGCTCGGAAGCCGAGCGCAGACTGCGCCATGAGCTTGTCGAGTACGAGCGCGCCGTGGAGCGTGCCACCGGCGGCAACGCCACGCAGCCGCAGTTTGACGCATTGGTGTCCTTCGCCTACAACGTCGGCGTGAAGGGGATGGCTGGATCGACGGTCATCAAGCGCCACAACGCCGGCGATCATCAAGCCGCAGCGCGCGCGTTCGGCCTGTGGAACAAGGCTGGCGGCAAGGTGTGGCCCGGCCTGACCCGGCGCCGCGCCGCCGAGGCTGCGCTGTACCTGACGCCGGAGATTGTCAGCACCCCGCTGCCGGTGGCGGAAGAAGTGCGCGAGGCCGCCGCTGCTGACGAGATGCCGCGCGCCGTGGAGCCTGAGCGCTCGCTGGCCGAGAGCCAAATCAACCGCGCAGGCGTGATCGCCGGTGGGACTGCGGCGGTCGCTACGGTGGCCGAAACCGCGCGCACCGTGGCCGACGTGAAGACCAGCACCGACATGCTGGGCGAATGGCTGGTGCCAATCCTGCTGGTCGCCGTGGTCGCCCTGTGCGGCTACATCGTCTGGCAGCGCTGCAAGCAACGAGCCCAAGGATGGAGCTAGTCTTGACCGAATTCCTCAAGCCCTCATTCGTCATCGCCTTCGTGATGCTGCTGGGCGCGGCTGTGCTGTGCTGGCACGGCAAGGTCAGCGAGGCCGGCTACCTGACCGTGACGCTCGCCGTGGGCGCGGGCTTTGGCCTGAGCACGCAGGCGGGGCAGATCGTCAAGGAGCTGAGAAAATGATCGTCGGACTTTTCGTCATGCACTGTGCTGCCTGCTGGCTGGCGTGGTGCTCTTTGTGGAGTGACCTTTGACCTGGGCACTGATCCTCGCCTTCGCGCGCAAAAACTGGCAGGCCATTCTCGCCGCCGTGCTGATCGCCGCCGTGGGCAAGGACTGGCCGCGCGCCGCGCGCGCCGTCAACGGCGGCACGCACGGCCTGGAAGAACGTGCTCGCCTGACCAAGATCGCGGCGCGCGCCCTGGGAGTCTCGTTGTGAGCCCGCTGTTTTTCTGGATGCTTTGGTATGGGTGGTCGCAGGCGGTTTTTCCGTGCGCGCCTGCGTTTTCAGGTTTTGTACGGAAAAGCGAGGCGCATCAATGATTGAGGCCATTCTCACGTTCATCAAAGCGTTCTGGCGCCCAATCCTGGGCGCGCTGGTGCTGCTCGCCGCCTGGTGGTGGCACAGCGGCCAGGTAAAGGCTGCACTGGCTGAAGCCAGAGACGACGGCCGCGCCGAAGTGCAGGCCTTGTGGGACAAGGCCGTCCAAGACCAGAAAGACGCCGATGCTACGGCGAACCAGGCGAACCGCAAAACCGAAGGAGAAAACAATGCACGGGTTATCAACGCACAAGGCCAGCGCGCGCAATCCGCTGGCGACGATGCGGCTTTGCTTGCTGGCGTTCGCACTGAGCGCGACGGGCTGCGCCGCAGTCTCAGCACCGCGCTCAACACCATCCGCCACGGGTGTGACGTGCCCGGCGCCACCGCCGATGCCCAAGCCGGCGGAGCCGCAGCCGTCCAAAAAGTATTTGGAGAACTTGCGGGCGAAGCTGAAGAGCTGGCACGAGCAGCTGACGCCCACGCAGCCGATTCGCTGATGTACCAGCAGGCGTGGCCGCAGCGCTAGTCCGGGGCTTGGATTGAAAGCGCGATAACGTCCTTTCCCATGGGAATTAACCTCTCGGAACCCGCATGGGACAACGGCCCGAATTCGATTTATATTCCCACGCAAAGGCCTGAAAGTGGCGCCGTTGCTTGGTTGTGCGTGGGACTCATAATCCCTTGGTCGCAGGTTCGAGCCCTGCACGCCCTACCAAGTTGTGACGCAAGCCTTGCTGCTCCCCGTGGCAAGGCTTTTTCTGTATTGCTTCCAACGAAAACACGGGAGCAGCCCGTCAAGCTCAGGGAGCAAGGCATGAATCGCAAAGTCTTTCTCGGCGCGGTGGCCTTTTTGCTGCTCGCCTTCGGTGTGCTCCTCTATGCATCGCCTTATCTGACCTTGCGCAGCATTGGCAAGGCGGTTGAGCGGCAGGATGCGGAAGCGGTGTCGGCGTACGTCGATTTCCCCGCGCTGCGAGACAGTGTTAAGGCGCAGGTGCTGGCGAGGATGCAACCTGGGCCGGACCAGGCGGGTGCAGACAATTCTCTCGGCGGTATCGGCAGAATGTTGGCCACCGGCGTCGTCAACCAATTGACGGATGCGCTGGTTTCGCCGGCCGGCCTCATGGTGATGCTCAAGAACGGCAAACCCGGCAGTCCTGCCGATGTGGCGGCAGCCGGTGTTGGTGTCGACACACAACCGTCCTCTTCTCGCAAGAAGTACACCGTTGACTACCAAGGCTGGTCACAAGTGTTTGTTCATCCTGAGGGCGAGCCGTCGGGGTTCGTCTTTCGGCGTGAGGGCTTGTTTGCCTGGAGGCTTGCGGGCTTGAAAATGGAAGAAAGACCCGTCAGGGCGCCGTAACCATTCTGATGGGCGCAGCGCACATTGCGAGGAGACACGCATGCGATCAAGTGAACGAGTGCAGGCCATCATCGGGCAGCATGGGCGGGTTCGCAGTGTCTGCGCGGCGCTGATGGTATTGACGGTAGGGCTTGCGATTGGCGGTTGCGCTCACGAGGTGAGCCAAGGCGCGGATGCGGCCGGCGCTGAGGCGCAAACGCTGGTGGCGCTTGATACGCTGACTGCAGCTATTGAGCAGGACATGCGTTACCACGGTGCGCGCAACTTCATGGGGCAGCCCGTTACCGGCTACCTAGCACCCCGATGCTGGCTCAGTCGACCGGCCGCCGCAGCGCTGGTCAACGTGCAGCGGGACGCGGCAAAACATGGCCTTCGCGTGAAGGTGTTCGACTGCTACCGGCCGCAGCGCGCGGTTGACGATTTCGTGCGCTGGGGCAAGGACCTTGGCGATCAGACCACCAAGGCCGAGTACTACCCGCGCGTGCCCAAGACCGAGTTGTTCTCGCGCGGCTACATCGCAGAGCGCTCCGGCCACAGTCGTGCGAGCACGGTGGACATGGGTCTGGTTGTGGTCAATGCGGCCTTGGCTGGGCAGGTGTTGAAAGGCCCGTTGGTGTCAGGGCGGGAGGTCGACATGGCAACGCCGTTCGACTTGTTCGATGAGCGCTCTCACACCGAAACGCAGTTGGTGGGGACTGCGGCGCGGCACAACCGCCTTTGGTTGCGCACACTCATGGAACGCCACGGCTGGCGCAATCTGCCAGAGGAATGGTGGCATTTCACTCTGCGCGACGAGCCCTTCCCTGACCGCTATTTCGACCTCCCCGTGCAGTGAACTGGTGGTTCCAGCCAAGCGGGCAGCGACAAGCGACGCCTGGGTCTCGCAAGAATTTCAAAAGAGCTTTCTGAAGTGCTGAATTTTGCTGTTATACTTTCTGGCTTCGCGCGGCTGTAGCTCAGTTGGATAGAGTACTTGGCTACGAACCAAGGGGTCGTGGGTTCGAATCCTGCCAGCCGCGCCATTTTCTGCCTGACAAAGCCTCGCAAACATCGATTTGCGGGGCTTTTGTCTTTGTGGCTTCGTCCTACCGCCTTGTGCGGGCCACTGTTGGAGGATTGCGCGATGTTCACCGGAATCGTTACCGCCATGGGCAAGATCGCCGAGGTGCAGCCGCTCGGCGCCACCGCGGCGCATGGGCTGCGCCTGCACCTGGAGACGCCGGCCGGCTACCTGGACGATGTGGGCCTGGGCGACAGCATCGCGCTGAACGGCGCTTGCATGACGGCCGTGGATATCGATGCGCCCTCTGGCCGCTTTGCCATCGACATCTCAGCCGAATCGCTGGCGCGCACCGCCGGGTTGGACCGGCCAGGCCCCGTCAATCTGGAAAAGGCCTTGCGTGCGCACGACCGCCTGGGCGGGCACATCGTGTCCGGCCACGTGGACGGCATGGGCGTGGTGACCCACTTTGCTCCCGTGGGCGAAAGCTGGGAACTGCGCGTGCTGGCGCCGCGCGAACTGGCGCGCTTTCTAGCCTACAAGGGCTCGATCACGGTCAACGGCGTGAGCCTGACGGTGAACCGCGTGGTCGACCAGGCCGAGGGTTGCGAGTTCAGCATCAACCTGATTCCGCACACCGTGCAGAACACCGCGCTGCACGTGTTGGCGCCGGGCGTGAACGTCAATCTGGAGATCGACATGATCGCCCGCTACGTGGAAAGAATGCTCGCCACGCCCGCCGTACCTGCGCAGTCAGCTCCTAAATCCGGAGCTTGACGAGTCCTGTGGCCAGCGCCGTGCCGCACAGCACAATGGCGCCGCAGCCCAGCATCCAGGGCGTGACCGCTTCGCCCAGCAGCGTGGCGCCGTAGAGCACCGCGAACACCGGCACCGCAAACGTCACCGTCAGCGCGCGCGCCGGGCCGATCTGCTCGATCAGCTTGAAGTACAGCACGTAGGCCACGCTGGTGCACAGCACGCCCAGCGCCAGCAGCGCGCCCCAGGCCTTGGCGCTGGGCATTTGCGCCGGCCACAGCCAGATGGCCGGCAGGGCCAGCCCCAGCGCGGCGCCGATCTGGCTGCCGGTGGCCGTCATCAAGGGCGGCAGGCCGGTCAAAAAGCGCTGCGTGTAGCTGGCGGCGACGGCATAGCACAGCGTCGCGCCCAGACAGGCCAGCACCGCCAGCGCGGCCCAGGTGGCGCTGGCGCCGCTTTTCATGCCGACCTTGTCCCAGGCCAGCAGCGCCACACCGATGAAGCCCAGCGCCAGCCCGATGGCGCGCGACGCGCCCGGCCGGTGGCCCAGCCAGGCCCACGCGACCAGCGCGCCGAACAGCGGCACGGTGGCGTTCAGGATGGCCGACACGCCGGTGCTGATGTGCAGCAGCGCGAAGCTGTACAGCGCGAATGGAATCCCCGAATTCAGCAGCCCGCAGACGAACACCGGCCGCCAGTGCTGGCGCAGCGACGGGCCCAGCCCGCGCGCCAGCATCAGCGGCAGCAGCGCCAGCGCGGCGATGGTGACGCGCAGCGCGGCCGTGGGCAGCGGCCCGAACTCCAGCGCCGCCTGGCGCATGAAGAGGAACGACGCGCCCCAGGCCGCCGCCAGCAGCAGGAACTCCGTGGCGATGCGCGGGGTCAGCGCGGCGTCGGCGGGGCTGGCCGCGGTGGCCGTTGGGGGGGGGCGGTCGAGGTGGTCATGGGCAGCCCGCAAGTATCGCCGTGGCAGGCGTGCTGTGGCCGGCGCGATTCATGAAACTTGCGAAGCAGATTGATGCCCTGGGGCTTGCTGCGGCGCAGCAGGGGGCGCACGCTCGCCTGTTCTTAGGATTTTCGGCGTTTTTGACCCCTGGCCCTACAACCACCAGCGCAGAAAGCTCCCGATTTAATAGCATTTGGCCTGCCTACAATGTCGTCCCATGCACCTCACACCTGCCATCTTCAAGGCCTACGACATCCGCGGCACCACGCCCACCACGCTGACCGAGCCGCTGGCCGAAGCGCTGGGCCTGGCGTTTGGCACCCAGGCGTTGGCGGCGGGCGAGCGCACCGTGGCCGTCGGCCGCGACGGGCGTTTGTCCGGCCCCGCGCTCAGCAGCGCGCTGATGCGTGGCCTGGTCGCGGCGGGTGTGGAAGTCATCGACATCGGCATGGTCACCACGCCGATGCTGTACTTTGCCGCCAGCACGCTGTGCCGCACCGGCATCCAGGTCACCGGCAGCCACAACCCGCGCGACGACAACGGCTTCAAGATGGTGTTGGCCGGCCGCGCCATCTACGGCGACGACATCCAAAAGCTGCGCCAGATGATCGAAGCCGAAACCTGGCAGCGCCAGCCCGGCGGCAGCCTGCGCCAGCACGACGTGCAGCCGGCGTATGTCGAACGCATCACCAGCGACATCCAACTGGCCCGCCCGATGAAGATCGTGGTCGACTGCGGCAACGGCGTGGCCGGCGCCAGCGCGCCGGGCATCTTCCGCGCGCTCGGCTGCGAGGTGACCGAGCTGTTCACCGAGGTCGACGGCAACTTCCCCAACCACCACCCCGACCCCAGCAAGCCCGACAACCTGCGCGACGTGATCCGTGCGCTGCAGACCACCGACGCCGAGCTGGGCCTGGCCTTCGACGGCGACGGCGACCGCCTGGGCATCGTCACCAAGGACGGCCAGACGATCTACCCCGACCGCCAGATGATGCTGTTCGCGCAGGACGTGCTCAGCCGCGCGCCCGGCGGCACCATCGTGTTTGACGTGAAATGTTCACAGCGCCTGGCGCCCGCCATCACGGCCGCGGGCGGCGTGCCGGAGATGTTCAAGACCGGCCATTCGCTGGTCAAGGCGCGCATGAAGGAAGTCGACGCGCCGCTGGGCGGCGAGATGAGCGGCCACATCTTCTTCAAGGAGCGCTGGTACGGCTTTGACGACGGCACCTACGCCGGCTGCCGCCTGCTGGAAATCGTCAGCCGCGTGGCCGACCCCAGCGCGCTGCTCAACGCCCTGCCCACCAGCCACAACACGCCCGAGCTGAACGTCGCCTGCGCCGAAGGCGAGCCGCACCGCCTGGCGGCCGAGTTGCAGGCGCTGGCGCCGTCCTATTTCGCCGAGCCGAGCGGCGCCGGGCCGTGCCAGGCCGCGAGCGCCCCCTTGGGGGGCAGCGAACCACGCGCAGCGGGGAGCGTGGGGGCCCCTGTTGTCAACGTGATCGACGGCGTGCGCGTCGACTGGCCGGATGGCTTCGGTCTGGTCCGCGCCAGCAACACCACGCCGGTGCTCGTCCTCCGCTTCGAAGGCCACACGCCCGAGGCGCTGCAACGCATCGAAGCCGACATGCTGGCCCTGCTGCGCCGCGTGAAACCCGATGCGCAGCTGGGCGCGTCGGCGCATTGACGCGCTTCGTCGTCTTGGCGGGGTTCGGGTGCTGATCTTGAAAAGAAATCGGTCTCTGGCCCTACAGTCATCTACGCGGACGGCTACAAAGTTAGTAGCACTGCGCCACCTCGCCTGATCCACAGCGCGCCCCGCCACCATGGTCCGCACCCTTTACAGCGCCCTGATGTGGGCGGCCCAACCCCTGCTGCGCCGCAAGCTGCGCCGCCGCGGCGCGGCCGAGCCGGGCTACCTCGAAGCGGTCGATGAGCGCTTTGGCCACTACACCGTTGCGCGGCCCGATGCCGATGCCACCGCGGGCCGGCCGCTGGTGTGGATCCACGCCGTGTCGTTGGGTGAAACGCGCGCCGCCGCGATCTTGCTGAAGGCGCTGCGCCAGCGCCTGCCCGGCATGCGCCTGCTGCTGACGCACGGCACCGCCACCGGCCGGGCCGAAGGGCGCGCGCTGCTGCAGCCGGGCGACGCGCAGGTCTGGCAGCCGTGGGACACGCGCGGTGCGGTGCGGGGTTTTCTGCGCCACTTCCGCCCCGACGTCGGCGTGTTGATGGAAACCGAGATCTGGCCCAACCTGAACGCCGAATGCGCCACGCAAGGCGTGCCACTGGCGCTGGCCAACGCGCGCCTGTCGGCCAAGTCGCTGCGCGGGGCCGAACGCGCAGGCTGGCTGATGCGCCCCGCCTACGCCGCGTTGCGCGCCGTGTGGGCGCAGACCGAAGCCGACGCCGATCGCCTGCGCCGCGCCGGCGCACGCCAAGTCACGGTGCTGGGCAACCTGAAGTTCGACGCCACGCCCGACCCGGCCCAGCTGGCACAGGGCCGCGCGTGGCGCAATCTGCTCGGTCGCCCGGTCGTCATGCTGGCCAGCGCGCGCGAAGGTGAGGAAACGCTGTTTTTAGAGTGCATTCGGTCGCCAGCGCCACAGCCACCTGCGCAGGCAGCTACCAAATCAGGAGTTGAAGCGGGTGTTCAAGACCGTGTGAGCAGCGCTGTGCCTGCGGGCGCTGCGCCCGCGCCGCTGTGGCTCATCGTTCCGCGCCACCCGCAACGCTTTGACGAAGTCGCGGCGCTGGCCACCGCGCAAGGCTGGCGCGTGGCGCGCCGCAGCGCCTGGGGCGACACGCCGCCGGCCGACGCGGCGCAGGCCGATGTCTGGATCGGCGACAGCCTGGGCGAGATGGCGCTGTACTACAGCCTGGCCGACGTCGCGCTCTTGGGCGGCAGCTTCGCCCCCCTGGGCGGCCAGAACCTGATCGAAGCCGCCGCCTGCGGCTGCCCGGTGCTGATGGGCCCGCACACCTTCAACTTCGCCCAGGCGGGCGAGCTGGCCGAAGCCGCCGGCGCCGCGCGCCGCGTGCCGGACATGGCAGCCGGCGTGGCCGCGGCCTGTGACCTGCTGGCCGACAATGCGGCGCGCAACGCCATGCAGGACGCGGGCGTGGCCTTCGCCGCTGCCCACCGGGGCGCAGCAGCGCGCACAGCGGAGGCGGTCGGTGCCTTGTTGGCTCCTGCCGCGAAGTAGCTTTTCTCGCGGCGCGCCGCGAGGCTGCAAGCCGCTGAACCCTGGGGCGCTCTGAGCGGCGTGCTCCGGTCGATAGGGCCCACGTGGGCTTGCACCACGGCAGGCTAAGCTGCCGCCATGTCCACCGACGCTCTAGCCTCCTCCATCGCCCAGGTCCGCACCTGGCTGCACAGCGCGCAGCGCATCGCGATGCTGACCGGCGCGGGCGTCAGCGCGGAATCGGGCGTGCCCACGTTCCGCGACGCGCAGTCGGGCCTGTGGGCCCACTTTCGGCCGGAAGAATTGGCGACCGAGGACGCCTTCCGTGACCACCCGGAGCGCGTGTGGGACTGGTACGCCGGGCGGCGCGAGGCGCTGAAGGCGGTGCGGCCCAACGCGGGCCATGTGGCGGTGGCCGAGTTCCAGGCGCGCCACCCCGATCGGTTGACGGTGATCACCCAGAACGTCGATGGCCTGCACCAGGCCGCGGGCAGCCCGGGCGTGCTGGCGCTGCACGGCAATCTCTTTGACGATGCCTGGCTGGACAGCTGCGCGCTGGCGCGCCGCCCGGCCGATGCCTGCCCCGTCACCCTGGCGGTGCCGGGCCGGCCACCGCACTGTGCGCAGTGCGGCAACCTGGTGCGCCCGGCGGTGGTGTGGTTCGGCGAAAACCTGCCGGCCGAGGCGCTGGCCGCGGCCGAAGCGGCGGCCGAGGCCTGCGACGTGATGCTGGTGGTCGGCACCTCGGGCGAGGTCTGGCCGGCCGCCGGTCTGGCGGTGACGGCACGGCGCGCGGGCGCGAAGGTGGTGGTGGTCAACCCCGACGCCACCGCGCTGGATGCCGAGGCGCATGCCCTGCTGCGCGGGCCGTCGGCCAGCGTGTTGCCGCAGCTGCTGGATTTCTGAGCCACGCGCCCCACCGGGTACGCGGCTGGCTGCGGGCGCTACACCAGCCCCAGCATCCCCAGCACGGCGCCGGCGCCGATCAGCCACAGCAGGTGGACCTTGGTGCGCCAGACGATCAGCGCCGAGACGGCCGTCAGCGCCCATAGCGGCCAGTCGCGCGCCGGCTGGTTCTGCGCTGCCGTCAGCAGCCAGCCGGTGGCGATCAGCAGCGCGACGACGATGGGCGCCATGCCGGCCTTGAAGGCGCGCACGGCGCGCAACTCGCGGTGCTGGTGCGCCCAGCGCGTGGCGGTGTAGGTCAGCACGCCCGAGGGCAGCAGAATGCCCACCATGGCGACCACCAGCCCCAGCAAGCCCAGCGCGTACGCGTGCCAGCCCGCGCCCGAGCCGCCACCGGCGTTGAGCCCGACGTTCCAGCCCATCAGGCCGACGAACAGCACGTTCGGCCCTGGCGCGGCTTGGGCGATGGCGATGGACGAGGTGAATTGGTCGTCGCTCAGCCAGTGGCGCTGGTCGACCAGGTAGCGGTGCATGTCGGGCGCGGTGGTGATGGCGCCGCCCACCGCCAGCAGCGATAGCGACAGAAAGTGCCCGAACAGGGCCAGCCAGTCGGCGGCAGACAGGTCGATCATGGCGTGGGCGCCTGGCCGGAATCGGCGTCGGTCAGGGCGGCGGCCGGCTCGGACGCCTCCGGCTCAGGCACACCGTCAGGTGGGTGGGTCAGTGCGGCCGCTGCCGCGGTGGCGGGGGCCACCACGGCGGTCAGCCGGTGCGCGCGGCCCAGGCAGATCCAGGCCCAGACGCAGCCTGCGCCGCCCACGGCCGGCAGCACCCAGCCCAGCGGCCAGCGCAGCAGGGCGATGGCGACGAAGGCGGCGACCCCCAGCGCCACGCAGGCGGGCAGGCCCATCACGCTGTTGCGCAGCGCGCCCATCAGCTTGATGCCGGTGGCGATCACCAGCCCGGCGGCCACCGCGCCCATGCCGCGCAGCGCGCGCTGGGCAACGTCGTACTCGGCCACGCTGGCAAAGCCGATCGCCAGCGCCAGCACCACCAGCGTGGGCAGCAGCAGCATGCCGGTCAGCGCCACCAGCGCGCCCGACAGACCGAAGTAGCGGTCGCCGATCATCATCGACAGGTTGACCACGTTGGGGCCGGGCATGATCTGCGCCACCGCCCAGTCTTCGATGAACTGCTCGCGCGTCATCCAGCGCTTTTTCTCGACCAGCTCGCGCTGCACCACCGCCAGCACACCGCCAAAGCCCTGCAGCGCCAGCCAGGTGAAGGACCAGAACAGATCGCCGCGCGAACGTGGCGCGTTCAGAAGTGCAGTGTGGTCGGTGGCGTCAGAGCGTGTCACGCAGAGGCATCAAAAAAGATAGCTGCTTGCGCAGGTGGTTGTAGGGCTGCAGGCCAAAAACTCTAATAAATCATGGATCGGATGGGCGGTGGAGACCAATGCTCGGCCGCCCACCGAAAGTGCGCGCACCGCCCAGTGCCGCAAGCACCGTCCGCGCGGTGCGGGCCGTCAGACGACTTCGAGTATGCGCTCCAGCGGCCGGCCCAGCCGCGCGCCCTTGGGCGTCACCACGATCGGGCGGTTGATCAGCACCGGCGTGGCCAGCATCGCGTCGATCAGCTGGTCGTCCGTCAGCGCGGGGTCGTCCAGCCCTTGCTCGGTGTATTCCGCCTGCTTGGTGCGCACCAGCGCGCGCAACGGCTCGCCCGTGGCATTGGCGATGCGCTTCAGTTCATCGCGGCTGGGCGGCGTCTTCAGGTACTCGATGACGGTGGGCTCGATGCCCTTTTCGCGCAGCAATGCCAGCGCGTTGCGCGAGGTGCTGCACCTGGGGTTGTGGTAGATCGTGACGGTGCTCATGACGCCATTGTGCGGCGGCTGGCCGCAAGCACATGGCAGGCCGCGCGATAACCTGACAGCGCCAACCCTGTCGATCTAGATTGCACCTACACGGCCGGTGATCGGCAGCACCACCCCGGTGATGTACCCGGCCGTGACCGGCGAAGCCAGGAACACGTAGGCCGGCGATAACTCTTCGGGTTGCGCGGGGCGACGAAAAGCCGTGTCTGCACCGAATTCTGCGATGTCGGACGGGCGCTGGTCGGCCGGGTTCAGCGGCGTCCACACGGGCCCCGGCGCGACCGCGTTGACGCGGATGCCCCTGTCCAGCACGTTCTGCGCCAGCGCCTTGGTGAAGGCATGCACCCCACCCTTGGTGGCGGAGTAGTCCAGCAGGTGGCTGCTGCCCGTGAGGCCAGTGACCGAGCCCGTGTTGATGATGCAACCGCCAGGAGGCAGGTGGGGCAGGGCGGCGCGCGCCATGCGCATGTAGCCGGCAATGTTTGTGTTCAGGGTCAGCAGGATGCGCTCGTCGCTCAGGTCTTCCAGCCGGTCTGCGTGCATCTGAAATGCGGCGTTGTTGACCAGGATGTCCAAATGGCCAAAAGCCTTCAGCGTGCGCTGCACCGCCTGATCACAGAAAGCGGTACGTCGCACATCACCCGGAATCAACAGGCAGTGGCGCCCCTCGTTTTCGACGGCGCGGCGCGTGACTTGGGCATCCGCCTGTTCGCTGCGCAGGTAGACGATGGCGACGTCGCAGCCCTCGCGCGCAAACAGCACCGCCACCGCACGCCCGATCCCCGAATCGCCACCGGTGATCAGCGCTACCCGGCTTTGCAGCTTGCTAGAGCCGATGTAGCGCGGCGCCAAATAGCGGGGTGCGAGATCCATCTCGGTTTCTCGACCGGGCTTGCGCAAACCTTGCCTGGGCAGCGGATTGGTGGGCTGTTTCGCCGCTCCTGCCTGAACTGCCCGCTGGCCCGATGCCGGCTTCTTTTTCTTGGGCCGCGCCGCATCCACACGCTGCTGCGCGCCTTGGATGCGTTGATAGGCTTTTTCAACGCTTCCTTCGGTTTTGCGGGCTTGGGGTGGGGGCGCTTTGGAGGGCACGGCCTGGGTCCTATGCCTTCGGCTCTACGAATGTTTGGATTTGTGAGCGGCACCGGATTTCTTGCCACCGCCGTCCTGCTTGTTGACGGTGGCCCAGGCGATGCGCTCGGCCGTTTCCTCGCTGCGACCGCGGTCGCGTTCACTTTCTTCAATGTGCGCGGCCTGACGCTTTTGCTTGTCGGTGTAGGCAGATTTATCACCACGTGGCATGACGATTGTCTCCTGTGAAATAAGAATGAGCTGACGTCCAAAAATAGGCCTATCAGCATATAAATAATATTTTCCTTCCCGATGTTTGAAAATCCGACAGCGCGCCGAATCAACGTGAGAGAGGACTTACGAGGCAGTTGCAATAGGCGTGTTCTCTTGACCTCAAACGTATCCTTTGGCTAGGTTTTCATGTTGGCGCCGGTCAACAGGTCTAGGATGAAATCACGTGTCCGAACTTCCCGGATGCGGTTTATCCATTATTTAGGAGATAGCTATGGCTACGAATAATCCCCAAGGTCACAATCAATATGACACTCAGCATCGTTCCAATGAGGACAAAAGCATGCAAAAGGACGGCAAAAGCTCGTCGCACAAGCAGCAGAGTCAGGCGCAACCCAGCAGCAAGCAGGATGAGTCATCCAAGCAGCAGCAGAAATGACCGATGACCGCGCACTGTTCGAGCAGTTGGGGCGTCGACGTTCCAGTGTTACCGAACCGCCTCATGGCCCACGCAGTGAACCCGATTGGCTCGGCCGAGAATCCCACCGCCGTACCGACGCGTACTACTGGGGTCAGGAAAATGGACCCAATTACTACCATCCCAGTCGAGAAAATCCAGTGCACAGCAGTGGGTACGGTTTGCGGGATGATTTGCTCGAGTACAGGGAGACTGAACTGCAAGGCGTGGGCCGGAGAAATACTGAGCAGGACTATGGGCCCTACGATCCAGAGTACGCTCAATGGCGCAGGAGTCAGTTGCGGGCACAGGCCAAGGACCATCGATCCTTGCAACAGCAGCGAAATGAGACGGTTTCGGAAGACCTCAAAACCTGGCGCAAGAAGCGCGCAGTTGAGCCCGACATTGACAACGAGCCGCAGCGTCCTTCGGGCCCCGCTTCCGGTGGATCATGAGACTGCGCACGCACCCGCCCGCCTCAGGCGGAGCGAAGGAGAAAGGCACGATCAAGGACAACTGGAGCGAACTGAAAGGAAAGCTACAGGACCAATGGCCGCGCCTCACTGACGACGATCTGGAAATGGTTGCTGGCCGGCGCGATCAACTCGTCGGCAAGATTCAGGAGCGGGAGAACATCACAGCCGAGCAGGCCGATCGGCAAGTTGCCGAGTGGCAGTCCCGGCAAGGCTGTCCCTGGGGCTAAGCCTCGGCAGCCAAGGAGATACCGCTATGACCTATGCACACAATCGATTTCTTGCCTTCACGCTAGCGCTGGGCGCGGCTGCGGGTGCCAGCGCGGTGATGGCCCAAACTGGCCAGCCGGCCACCGGCGAGAAGCCAGCGCCTATGGGCGCCCCCGCAAGTTCTGGCTCGGTGGGCACTGCCATGGGCGATTCGGCGATCACCGCCAAGATCAAGACCGCATTTGCCGCCGACAAGACGGTATCGGCGCTGGCCATCAAGGTTGAGACCAAGAACGGCGAAGTCCTGCTCTCAGGCTTTGCCAAATCGGATGCCGAGAAAAAACGCGCCGGTGAAATCGCTCAGACCACGGAAGGCGTTCGAAACGTTCGAAATTCGATCGCCGTGCGGCCATGAGGCCGTGCTTCCTCAACGCGCCCGCAAGGGCGCTTTTTTTTGGCCTGCTCTTGCTTGAATGTGGTGCGGCCTAACGTCTATCCATACAACAGGAAGGGCGTTCGTGCCACCAGCCAGGCCGCTTCATCCGCGCGCGCCAGCGCGTCCAGCGCCGCGGGTGGCGCGTTCACGTCGTCCACCCACTCGCGCAGCAGCGGACTGCCGTTGATCAGGTCGATCGCCAGGCGGTCGTGTTCGTACTCGTAGCCGAAGTCGCGCCACAGCGGGTAGTCGGGCCGCTGCAGGCGCACGGCGCGGAAGGCCAACGCCTGCAGGCGCCAGGGCTGGAAGGCGGCGTGGTCGTAATGGGCCGGGTCTTCGGTGTGGATCTGCACGCCGGCGCACAGCTGGCCGACGTGCTTGTGGAAGGTGGGCTCAAACCAGCATTCGCGCAGCGTGCAGCCGCGCAGCCAGCCGGGCGCCAAGGCGCGCATGTCGGCCAGCAGGCGGCCGGTGTCGATGTCGGGCGCGCCGAACAGCTCCAGCGGGCGCGTGGTGCCGCGGCCTTCGGACAGGGTCGTGCCTTCCAGCATGACGGTGCCGCCGTAGGCGCGCGCCATGCTCAGGTTGGCGGCGTTGGGGCTGGGGTTGACCCAGGTGCGCCAATCGTCCGGGCCCACCGGCCAGCCGAAGCCGGGCGCGGCGTCGGGTTGCCAGCCCTGCATTTCAATGACGCGGTATTCCAGCTGCAGACCGAGTTGAGCGATGAACCAGTGGCCCAACTCGCCCATGGTCATGCCGTGGCGCATCGGCATGGGGCCGGCGCCGACAAAGCTTTCCCAGCCTTCGCGCAGCGTCAGCCCTTCGACCGGGCGGCCGGCGGGGTTGGGCCGGTCCAGCACCCACACGGCTTTGCCGTGCGCGGCGGCGGCTTCCAGCACGTAGCGCAGCGTGGTGATGAAGGTGTAGATGCGGCAGCCCAGGTCCTGCAGGTCGACCAGCAGTACGTCCCAGGGCGCGAGCATGGCGGGCGTGGGACGGCGCACTTCGCCGTACAGACTGAACACGGGGATGCCCAGACGCGGGTCGGTGAAGTCAGGCGACTCGACCATGTTGTCCTGCTTGTCGCCGCGCAGGCCGTGCTGCGGGCCGAAGGCGGCCGTGAGCTGGACATCGGGCAGGGCGGCCAGCGCGTCGAGCGAATGGGTGAGGTCGCGCGTGACCGAGGCCGGGTGCGCCAGCAGCGCGACGCGGCGGCCTTTCAGCGGGGCGCGCAGCGCGGGGTCTTGCAGAAAGCGTTCGAGTCCGATGTGCATGGGGGTTTCGCAGCGGCCGCGCGGGCCGCCATCAATCAAGGGGAAGGCGCGCCGTCCAGCCAGCGCACGCGTGGAAGTCGGGCACACCGCGCGGGTGCGCCAGCGCCCAGTAGCTCAGGCTGCCGTCGGTACTTTCGATCACCGCCGTCAGGCCCAGCAGCGCGGGTGCGTTGCTGGGCAGCGCGGCCAGCGCGCTGCGCGGCACGGTGGCGGTCAGCGTCAGCGTGTGCGCGCTGCGTTCGGTGGTGATTTGCGGCGCGCCGGTGGGCGATGCCGCGGCGCGCACGCGTTCCGCGTCGAAGGCGTAGCAGGCCCAGTCGCCCGAAGGCGAGAAGTTGCATTCGACGTACGCCGTGCCCGTTGCCGCGCCGATGAAGGCCTCCAGGCAGCTGTGGCGCCACAGGCCATCGGTCGCGGCGGGCGCCGGCGAGGGCGTGGGCAGCCGCAACTCGGCGAGGGCGCCGCTCAGCGCGTAGCGCAGCGCCAGCGCGCCGGACGGCAGCCAGTGCAGGTCCACCCACAGGCTGTCCAGCGCGGGGCAGGGCGTGTTGGGGTGGGGCTGCAGGCGCAGGCGAGTGTCGGCGGGTGCGGGCATGTCGGGCGCTATTGTCTCAGCGTGAGGCAGGGCGCTTGGCTTGCTACCTAATCAATAGCTGCTCGCGCAGGTGGCTGTAGCGCGGGGTGCCCATTGCGCTCTGACTTTTGGGTGGCCCAACGACGTCGCGCGTCGCGCGGCGGGCCGAGCAGGCAGGCGTGCGTACCACCCGCGTCGCGTGTCCGCCTGCGGGGAGTTGATCTGTCATGTTGTCGTCACGGTATCGACACGAACACGTCACGCCCAGCCCGCACGATGGCCCTCAGAAAAGCGGACATACGACGAGGACTGGCCCCATGAAAGAACTGCCCACGCCCACTTTTGCGTTGTCGCAGCTGAGCCCGCCGGTTCAGCTGCCACGGGGGTCTGTTCATCCACGCGGCAGCGACACGCCTTCTGGCCGGGGTGCGGCGGGCCTCGGCGGCGAGATCCAGGTGGCCTGGGCGCGGCACCAGGACGAAGTGAGGGCCGCGCAGCGCCTGCGCTACCAGGTGTTTGCCGGCGAGATGGGCGCGCGGCTGACGACGGCGGTCCCCGGCCACGACGTCGACCTGTTCGACGACTACTGCGAACACCTGCTGGTGCGCGACGCTGCCAGCGGTGAGGTCATCGGCACCTACCGCGTGCTGACCCCGGCGCAGGCGCGCCGCGTGGGTGGCACCTACAGCGACACCGAGTTCGACCTGACCCGCCTGCGCGCCTTGCGCAGCCGCATGCTGGAGCTGGGCCGCAGCTGCGTGCACGCCGAGCACCGCCATGGTGGCGTGATCATGGCGTTGTGGACGGCGCTCGGCGAATTCATGGTGCGCAACGGCCTGGACACGATGATCGGCTGCGCCAGCATTCCGATGCTGCACAACGGCATCGTCAGCGGCGACGTGGCGTCCAGCATTTGGCGCCAGGTCAGCCAGAACCACATGGCGCCGATTGAATTTCACGTGCGCCCGCGCCTGCCGCTGCCGGTGGAACAGCTGAACGACCAACTGTCGGTGGAGCCGCCCGCACTGATCAAGGGCTACCTGCGCCTGGGCTCCAAGGTGCTGGGCCCACCGGCATGGGATCCGGACTTCAACTCGGCCGATTTGCCGATGCTGATGCGCCTGGGCGACCTGCCGGCGCGCTACCGCAAGCATTTTTTGGGGGAGTGATTGGGACACCCCCCTGAGTCGCTGCGCGCCTTCCCCCCTCTCTCTGCGGGAGGGGGGACAACGCCAGTGCTCGGCGCAGGTCCGAGCACGGCGTTCGCTGAGCAGGTGCGCCACCCCTCTGAGCCGCTGACGCGGCTTCCCTCCCCACTCTTCGCGCTGCGCGCTGCGGGAGGGAAGACGACGCCAGTCGCCGCCGCAGGTGCGGCGACGGCGTTCGCTGAGATGGCCTGCTCCGCGGCCGCTCGATCGGTGGCGTCAGCGGGCTGGTTGGCGCGGGTGGCTACGCAAGACTTGCGGGAAGACGGGCTGGCGCCGGAGGGCGGGGGCGGAGGCCCCGAGCCCGTAGCCGACATGGCGCGCGACCGACCCCGGTTCCGCGCCATTTTCATATCCGACATCCACCTGGGCACGCCAGGCTGTCAGGCGGGGCCGCTGCTGGACTTTCTGCGCGAGCACCAGGCCGAGTCGCTGTACCTGATTGGTGACATCATCGACGGCTGGCAGTTGCGCCGCCGCTGGTACTGGCCGCAGGCGCACAACGACGTGGTGCAGAAGCTGCTGCGCCAGGCGCGCAAGGGGTGCCGCGTGGTCTTCGTGCCCGGCAACCACGACGAGTTTGCGCGCGGTTTCGTTGGCAACAACTTCGGAGGCATCGAGGTGGTCGAGGACGCGGTGCACACCACCGCGGACGGCCGGCGGCTGTGGATCACGCACGGCGACTATTTCGATGGCGTGATCCAGTGTGCCAAGTGGCTGGCCTATGTGGGCGACCACGCCTACGAGTTCACGCTCAAGCTCAATCGCCACATCAACAGCCTGCGGGCCCGCCTTGGGTTGCCTTACTGGTCGCTGTCCGCTTACTTGAAGCACAAGGTCAAGAAGGCCGTGAACTACGTCAGCGACTTTGAAAGCGCCGTCGCGGCCGAGGCGCGCCGGCGCGGCCACCAGGGCGTGGTCTGTGGCCACATCCACCACGCCGAGATCCGCGAGATCGAAGGCACGCTGTACTGCAACGATGGGGATTGGGTGGAAAGCCGCAGCGCGCTCGTGGAGCACCACGACGGTCGGCTGGAATTGCTGTTCTGGCAGGGGACGCAAGGGGAGGCTGCGCAGCGCAAGCCGGCGGTGGCCGAGGCATGAAGCTGGCCTTGGTCACCGACGCCTGGGCGCCGCAGGTCAACGGTGTCGTCACCACGCTGGTCGAGCTGGTGGCGGCCCTGCAGCGGCGCGGCGACGAGGTGGAGGTGATCCACCCGTACCGCTTCAAGACCCGGCCTTGCCCCGGCTACGCGGGCATCGACCTGGCGGTGCGGCCAGGGCGCGCGTTGGCGGCGCAACTCGACAGCCTGCAAGCCGACGCGGTCCACATCGCCACCGAAGGGCCGCTGGGCTGGGCGGCGCGGCGGCACTGCCTGCGGCGTGGCTGGGCGTTCACCACCGCGTTTCACACCAAGTTTCCCGAGATCCTGAACGCGGCGGCGCACGTGCCGCTCGGTTGGGGCTACGCGCTGTTCCGGCATTTCCATGCGCCCTCTGCGGGCGTGATGGTGCCCACGGACGGCGTGGCCGACATGTTGGCGGAGCGCCACTTCCGCAACCTGCGGCGCTGGACCCACGGGGTGGACACGTCGCTGTTCGGCTTCAGCGCTTGGCCATCGGCCTACCCGGCGCTGGGCGAGTTGGTGCGACCGGTGCAACTGTTCGTCGGGCGGGTGTCTTACGAGAAGAACATCGAGGCCTTTCTGGCCTTGGACGCGCCTGGCACCAAGGTGGTGTGCGGCGTCGGCCCGGTCGAGCAGAAGCTGCGCGCGCGCCACCCGGAGGTGCGCTGGCTCGGCGTGCTGCCACGCGACGAGTTGGCGCGCGTGTACGCCAGCGCGGACGTGTTCGTCTTTCCGAGCCGGGCCGACACATTCGGCTTGGTGATGCTGGAGGCCATGGCGGCGGGCACGCCCGTGGCGGCCTTTCCGGTCGACGGTCCGCTCGAAGTCCTGCGCGCGCCCGCAGGCCAACCGTTGGGCGGCGCGATGCACGCGGACCTGGGGCAGGCTGTCGAGGCCGCGTTGCGCATCGAGCGTCATGCCGCACGGGCCCATGCCGAGCGCTTTGGCTGGGACGCTGCAACGGAACTCTTTCGCGGCTTTCTGGTGCCTGCAAAAAACCATGCAGAGCAGCCCAGAATTGGCCGCACAAGCGCATTGAGGTAAGCTGGCGTGCTCCCACTTTTGAAGTGCTGACATGCCGTCCCGTCGCCCCGTGCCGCAGCCGATCCTCGAAAAGTATCCCCTGCTGGACCGCGACGCCAGCATCCTCGCTTTCAACCACCGCGTGCTGCACTGGGCCGAGCGGGCGGACGTGCCCTTGCTGGAGCGGCTGCGCTACCTGTGCATCGTGTCGTCCAACCTGGACGAGTTCTTTGAGGTGCGAGCCGACCCGCACATCACGGCGTGGCGATCCGGCACTGAAGCGAATGGGCGCCTGCAGCCAACACTGGCGGATGCCCATGCGCTGGTGGCGCGGCAGTACCAGATCTTCAACGAAGCGCTGCTACCGGCGATGGGCGCGCAGGGCATGCGAATCGTGTCGCACCTTGACCGCACCGAGGCGCAGCGGCGCTGGGTGCGCCAGCTGTTTCTGCGCGAAGTCAAGCCGCTGCTGGTGCCGGTGGCGCTGGATCCGGCGCACCCGTTCCCGCAGGTGGCCAACAAGTCGCTGAACTTCATCGTCCAACTCAAGGGCAAGGACGCGTTCGGACGCACCAACGACATTGCGATCGTGAAGGTGCCGCGGGTGCTGCCGCGCGTGTTGCGCATGCCCGACCGGGTCGCCGGGGGCGAAACGTTGTTCGTCATGCTGTCCAGCGTGATCCGCGGCAACCTGGCCGACCTGTTTCCGGGCCGCGAAGTGGGTGCGTTTTCACACTTTCGCGTGACCCGGCATTCCGACCTGTCGGTGGACGAGGAGGAGGTCAAAAACCTGCGCACCGCCCTGCGCCAGGGCCTGCACCAGCGCCACTACGGCGAGGCGGTGCGGGTCGAGGTGTCGTCCGCGTGCACGGAAGCGCTGTCGGGCTTGTTGCTGAAGCAATTCCATCTGCCGCCGGAGGCTCTGTTCCGAGTGCAGGGCCCGGTCAACCTGGTGCGGCTGCAGCAGTTGATCCAGCTGGCGGACCGGCAGGACCTGCAGTTCAAGCCCTATGTCGCGAGCTACCCGGTCCAATTGCGCAGGGGCCAGTCGGTGATGGAGCGGCTGAAGCAGGGCGATGTGCTGAGCCACCTGCCTTTTGAAAGCTTCGACGGTGTGATCGATTTCCTGCGCGAAGCGGTGCACGACCCGAAGGTGCTGGCCATCAAGCAGACCATCTACCGCACCGGCAACGACAGCCGGATGATGGATCTGCTGATCGAGGCGCAGCGCCGCGGCAAGGAAGTGACGGCCGTGGTCGAGCTGAAGGCGCGCTTCGACGAGGAAGCCAACATCAACTGGGCGGAGCGTCTGGAGCAGGCAGGTGCGCAGGTGGTCTACGGCGTGGTCGGACTCAAGACGCACGCCAAGATGCTGCTGATCACGCGCCGCGAAGGCCGCCAGCTGCGGCGCTATGGCCACCTGTCCACGGGCAACTACAACCCCCGCACGGCGGCGCTGTACACGGACATCAGCTACCTGACGGCGGACGCGCGGCTCACCGCCGACATGGACCAGCTCTTTGTGCACCTGGCCAGCCACAGCCGGCTGCCGCGCATGCAGCGCATGCTGCTGGCGCCATTCACGCTGCATAAGCAGATGCTGGCCAAGATCGAGGCGGTGGGCCTGGCGGCGCGGCGCGGGCGTGGCGGCCGTGTGGTCGCCAAGATGAACGCATTGACCGATCAGCCGCTGATCGAAGCGCTGCTGCGTGCCGGCGACGCGGGCGCGAAGATCGACCTGATCGTGCGCGGCGCTTGCATGCTGCCCGGTCAGCTCACTGAGAACATTCGCGTGCGCAGCATCATCGGACGGTTCCTGGAGCACTCACGGGTGTTCTATTTCCGCACCGGCGCCCATGAAGAACTGTGGCTGTCTTCGGCCGACTGGATGAACCGCAACATGCTGCGGCGCGTGGAAACGGCGTGGCAGGTGACCGACCCGGCACTGCGCCAGCGCATCGTCGATGAATGCCTGGTGGCTTACCTGCACGATGCATGTGATGCCTGGATCCAAGGACCGGGCGGCGAGTACCGGAGCGTTGTGCCGCCGGGGGGCGAGCCTGGGCATTCGGCCCAGCAAGCCCTGATGGCACGGTATGGGGCCAAGGGCCCGCAGGAGGAGGAATGGATCTGATCTTGTGGCGCCACGCCGAAGCGCAAGAACCGGAAGGGGTCATGACCGACCTGGAGCGGTCACTCACACGCCGCGGCGAAAAGCAGGCGGCCCGCATGGCCGCCTGGCTGGATCGCCAGCTGCCCGACGGCACGCGCATTCTCAGCAGTTCGGCGCGACGCACCGACGAAACCGCCCGCGCGCTGGGCCGGCGCTATAAGTCGCTGGACGAGTTGCGACCGGGGGCCAGCGCCGATCAGGTCCTGCAGCTGGCTGGCTGGCCCCTGTCCAAGGCGCCGGTGTTGGTGGTGGGCCACCAGCCCACCCTGGGTCAGGTGGCGGCGCAGCTCTTGGGACTGCCAGGCGGCGAGTGCGCCATCAAGAAGGGCGCGATCTGGTGGCTGCGATCGCGCGAGCGCGATGGTGCAGACCAGACTGTGGTGGTGGCCGTCCTCACGGCGGAACTGACCTAGCCAATTGCTGGGCAGGGTTCGAACTGGAGGCCGTGCCGGCGCCGGCCGGCCGCTGCGGCGATCGGCGACGATTGCCTACAATCGCCCGCCAGACGGCTGGCTACCATCTGCCTTGCTGCGGTGCCGGCCCCTAAAACAATGAAGCGGATCCCACGCTTGAACGCGATTTGCCCGTCCTGGAGTTGAGCCATGTCCACCTTCACTTTCCCATCTTCACGTTCCACGCTGGTCTTGCTGGCCCTGGCGGTGCTTGTCGGTGGCTGCGCCTCGGTGGATCTGGGCCCGCGCTACAACCCGCCGCCCGTACGCATGCCGCAGACAACGCCCCCCGCGCAGGCGCCGATGCCCCCGGTGGCTCAGCCGAGTGCTGTACCGCCCGTGCAACCGATGCCCCAGGCTTTGCCGCCCATCGGGACGCCGCCCGTTGGCGTACCCGGCGCCGTGCCCCCGGCACCTATCGATCCCCAGGCCAGCGTCGTCACTCTGAGCACCCGCCTGGACGCCGCCAACACGCTGCCGCCTGCTCGCAGCAGCGGCACGGGGCAGTTGGACGCCATCTACGACGCCAACACGCGCCTGTTCCGTTGGAAGGCTTCGTGGTCTGGCCTGTCGGGCGCCATCACAGGCGCCCAGTTCCACGGCCCGGCCGACCAAGGGCAAAATGGCCCTGCAACGCTGGTATGGCCAGGCCCGTTCGGTCCTAAATATGAGGGCCGCGCCACCCTGACGCCTGAACAGGCGGTCGACCTCATGGGCGGGCGCTGGTACCTGAACGTCCAAACCACCGCCAACCCTGGCGGCGAGTTGCGTGGTCAGTTGCACGTGGTCCATTGAGTGCCGGTGCGCCTGCTGATCGTCAGCGTATCGGCCTGTAAATGCGGGTCGGCACTCTGGAATTCGGCGCTGCGGATGCTATGGTTGCATGCATGTTAGAGACGGCCCCTTCTGCTTCCCCTCGTTCATCGGCGTGCACCGGCCGCTTGGCTGCGCACAACACCGGCCTGAGCCGTCGCCGTGTCTGGCTGCCGCTTGGTGTGGCTGCGTTGCTGTCCGCCTGTTCCAGCACGCCGGTGATGCAGCCCGCGCCGCCGGTGATCACCCTGCCGCCACCGCCGACGACGCCGTCGCGCCAGCCCGAGGTGGCGGCTTTCCGCGCGGTGCTCAATGGCCACAGTGCCGTGCCGCGCACCGATAGCCCGGCCCAGGGTGAACTGGTGGCGGTGCTCAACCGCAAGACCGGCCTCCTGCAGTGGAAGCTGAGCTTCTCCGGCCTCAGCGGTCCGGTGCGCCTGGGCAGCTTCCACAGCCCCGGAATGAGCGACGAAGTCGCTGCGCCGGTGGTTTCCCTGGGCCGTTCGGTGCTCAGCCCTTCGGAGGGCCGCGCGATGCTGACGCCCAAGCAACGGTCCGACCTGCTGGCCGGCCAGTGGTACGTCAACCTGACCACGGCGCGCTACCCCGAGGGCGAAGTGCGCGGCCAGCTGATCGAGCAGCGCTGAGCACAGCGCCTGGGGGCGCCAAGCTGCGTTGGGCTGGTCATAAGTGTTTGCGCAGCCTGTCAGGCAGAAAACGTCGCCATTGCTTAAAATAGCGGACTTTCCCCGCTTTGCCTGTGCGTCGGCTGTGGTCCGGCGCCGTTGCGGCCCGACGCTGCCGCAGGTCACCCCATGAACGCCCCCGTCGAACGTTTTCAGGACGTTTCCTTCTTCCCGCGCGCCGCCAAGCCGCTGGCCAGCTACAAGCCGTACTGGGCCAAACGCTTCGGCACCGCCCCGTTTCTGCCCATGAGCCGGGCCGAGATGGATGCGCTCGGCTGGGATTCGTGCGACGTGATTCTGGTCACGGGCGACGCCTATGTCGACCACCCCAGCTTCGGCATGGCCGTGATCGGCCGCGTGCTGGAGGCGCAGGGCTTTCGCGTGGGCATCATCGCGCAGCCCGACTGGCAGAGCGCCGAGCCCTTCAAGGCCCTCGGCCAGCCCAACCTGTTCTGGGGCGTGACGGCCGGCAACATGGATTCGATGATCAACCGGTACACGGCCGACCGGAAGATCCGCAGCGACGACGCCTACACCCCCGGCGACGTCGGCGGCAAGCGGCCCGACCGCGCCGCCATCGTCTACAGCCAGCGCTGCCGCGAGGCCTACAAGGACGTGCCCATCGTCCTGGGCGGCATCGAAGGCAGCCTGCGCCGCATCGCCCACTACGACTACTGGAGCGACAAGGTGCGCCGCTCCATCGTGGTCGACAGCAAGTGCGACATCCTGCTGTACGGCAACGCCGAACGCGCGCTGGTCGAAGTGGCGCACCGCCTGGCGCGGCGCGAACCGGTCGAGCAGATCACCGACGTGCGCGGCACGGCCTTCGTGCGCCGCGCGTCCGAAGCCGGCTGGTACGAAATCGATTCCAGCGAGGTCGATCAGCCCGGCCGCGTGGAAGCGCACATCAACCCCTACCTGACCACGGGCGAACAGGCGGCTGCGCAGGGCGAAAGCTGCGCGCGCGAAACCAGTGGCGACGCGCAGCTCGCTACAAATACAGTAGCTGGTCGCGCAGATGGCAGTAGGGCTGAAGGTAAAAAAGACTTGAAAGCCGAGGCGCAACCCCTGCGCTTCGTGCCCAACCCCGCGCTGCAGCGCACCCCCGTCGCACGCGCGCCGCGCGAGCGCACCGTGGTCCGACTGCCCAGCTACGAGCAGGTCAAGCGCGACCCCGTGCTCTACGCCCACGCCAACCGCGTGCTGCACCTCGAAACCAACCCCGGCAACGCCCGCGCGCTGGTGCAGGCGCACGGTGAAGGCGCAACGGCGCGCGACGTCTGGATCAACCCGCCACCCATCCCGCTCACCACGGCCGAGATGGACGAAGTCTTTGGTCTGCCCTACGCCCGCAGCCCGCACCCGCAGTACGCGGACGAGCGCGGCCGCCACGACGGCGCGACCAAGATCCCGGCGTGGGAGATGATCCGTTTTAGCGTGAACATCATGCGCGGCTGCTTTGGCGGCTGCACCTTCTGCTCCATCACCGAGCACGAAGGCCGCATCATCCAGAGCCGCAGCGAAGACTCCATCGTGCGCGAGGTCGAAGACATGCGCGACAAGGTGCAGGGCTTCACCGGCGTCGTCAGCGACCTGGGCGGCCCCACGGCCAACATGTACCGGCTGGGCTGCAAGACGCCGCAGATCGAAGCCGCCTGCCGCAAGCCCAGCTGCGTCTTCCCCGGCATCTGCCAGAACCTGACCACCAACCACGACCCGCTGATCCGCATCTACAAGCGCGTGCGGCAGTTGAAGGGCGTGAAGAAGGTGCTGATCGGCTCCGGCCTGCGCTACGACCTGGCGGTGCAAAGCCCGGCCTACGTGAAGGAGCTGGTGCAGCACCACGTCGGCGGCTACCTGAAGATCGCGCCCGAGCACACCGAAGAGGGCCCGCTGTCCAAGATGATGAAGCCGGGCATCGGCAGCTACGACCGCTTCAAGCAGCTGTTTGAGAAGTTCAGCGCCGAAGCGGGCAAGAAGCAGTTTTTGATCCCGTACTTCATCGCCGCGCACCCCGGCACCACCGTAGAAGACATGATGAACCTGGCGCTCTGGCTCAAGCGCAACGGTTTCCGCGCCGACCAGGTCCAGGCCTTCTACCCCAGCCCCATGGCCACCGCCACGACCATGTACCACACGGGGCTGAACACGCTCAAGGGCATCCACCGCGACGAGCGCGCCGAGAAGGTCGACACGCCCAAGGGCGACCGGCTGCGCCGCCTGCACAAGGCTTTCCTGCGCTACCACGACCCCAACAACTGGCCGCTGCTGCGCCAGGCGCTGAAGGACATGGGCCGCGCCGATCTGATCGGCAACGGCAAGCAGCACCTGATCCCCAGCTTCCAGCCGCTGGTCGACGGTGACTATCAGTCCGCGCGGCGCAAGAACAGCACCCAAGGCACCGGACAGGCCGGGCGCAGCCTGCAGCCTTCACAAGGCAAGGCGCACGCGCAAAGCAAGTCGAAAAAGCCGATGGGCGCAGGCGCCCTGCGTGCCGCCGAACAGGCCGCGCGCGAGCCGACCGAAGACGTGCGCTTTCGCACCCCGCAACCGGCGCCCGGCCAAATGCTGTCGCAGCACACCGGCCTGCCGCCGCGCGCGGGCGTCGCGCGCAAGCCGGGTGGCGGCAAGCCAGGCACGGGGCGCCGGCGCCCGTGAGTGCGCCTGCGGCGCGATTTCACGTTGAATCGCGCTGTAGCCCTAGAACAACCTGCGCGAGCAGCTATTAATTCAATAGTATTGAAGCCGTGGCGTGACCGCGCCTGCGTCCCCACAAGCGCCTGGGCACCGCCTGTTGACGCATGATCCGTCGCCGTTACCTTGCCGCCTGAACGGGCCTGGCCGCTTCGCCCACCATCGCGCTGATGAACGCTGGTTCCGAGGCAGCGGCCGGGGTCCCGCGTTCTTTCAACACCGGCTTTCAGTTGGCGTCGATCTCGATGCGGTCGATGCTCTGGGGTTAGCGCGCTTGCGAGATTCCCAAGGCAGGTGCGCTGCGGCGCGCGCCGCTCAGTCGTCGTCCGCCACGGTGTGGGCGCTCGTCAGTTGCGTCTGCAGGTGCGGCGGCACGACCTCATAGTGCGACAGCGCCAGCGCGTAGCTGCCCTGGCCGCCGGTCAGCGCGTTCAAGCGGTTTTGGTAGTCGGCCAGTTCGGCCACGGGCGCCTGGCCGGTGACCGTGAGCGTGCCCAGCTTGCCGCTGTCGGTGCCGCTGACCATGCCGCGGCGTGACGACAGATCGCCGGTGATGGCGCCCGTGGCGCTGTCGGGCGCCGTGATCTGGATGCGCGCGATCGGCTCCAGCACCACCGGGTGCGCGTCGCGGATGGCCGCTCGCGCCGCCTTCTTGCCGGCGGTGACGAAGGCGATCTCCTTGCTGTCGACCGGGTGGTGCTTGCCGTCGTGCACGATCACACGCAGGTCTTCCACCGGGTAGCCGGCGATCACGCCTTCGGCCAGCGCTTCGCGCACGCCTTTTTCGACGGCCGGCATGAACTGGCCCGGAATGGTGCCGCCCTTGACCTGGTCGACGAATTCGAAGCCCGCGCCGCGCGGCAGCGGCTCCACGCGCAGGTGCACCTCACCGAACTGCCCGGCGCCGCCCGACTGCTTCTTGTGGCGGTACTGCGCGGCGGCGGGCGCGGTGATCGATTCGCGGTAGGCCACGCGCGGTGGCTGCGTTTGCACGTCCAGCTTGTAGGTGTCGCGCAGCCGCGCCAGCAGCACGCGCAGGTGCTGTTCGCCCAGCCCGTAGACGATGGTTTCGTTGGTCACCGCCACGTGCTCGATGCGCAGGCAGGGGTCTTCCGAGACCAGCTTGGCCAGCGTTTCCCACACCCGCTGCTCGTCGCCGCGGCGCGCGGGCCGGATGGCCACGCCGTGCGCCGGCTGAGGAAAGGCCGCCGGCTTGAGGTGCATGCGCGCGTCTTCGGCCGCGTCGTGCAGCACAGCGTCGAAATGCAGCTCTTCCACCTTGCCAATGGCGCACAGCTCGCCGGGGCCAGCCGCGGCCAGGTCGCTCAGCGCCTTGCCCTGCTGCAGGTACAGGTGGCCCAGCCGGAACGGCTTGCGCGCGTCGCCGACGTACAGCTGCGCGCCGGGCCGCAGCGTGCCCTGGTGCACGCGCACGCTGGCGAGCTTGCCGATGTACGGGTCCACGCTGACCTTGAAGACATGCGCCAGCACATGCGCGGCAGGGTCGGGCGTGGCGTGCACGGGCTGCGCGGCGGCGCCTTCACCGTTCAGAAACTCCGGCGGATTGCCCTCGGTCGGATTGGGCAGCAAGCGCACGATCACGTCCAGCAGCGCCTTGACCCCGGCGCCGCTGCGCGCCGAGACGAAGCAGACCGGCACCAGATGGCCTTCACGCAGCGCTTGTTCCAGCGGCGCATGCAGCTCGCTCGCGTCCACGTCGCCGTCGTTCAGGTAGCGCTCGACGAAGTCGCCATCGACCTCGACCACCTGCTCGACCAGCGCACGGTGCGCGTCGGCCACGGCACCAAAATCGCTGTGGCCGTCGCGGTTGTAGAAGCAGTCCACCACCTGGCTGGCGCCCGCATCGGGCAGGTTCAGCGGCAGGCAGGTCTTGCCGAACGTGGCCTGGATGTCGGCCAGCAGCGCCGGCAGGTCGGCGTCCGGCGTGTCGATGCGGTTGACCACGATCAGCCGGTCCAGCTGGCGTTCGGCCGCGTGGTCCATCATGCGCTGCGCCATCGGCTCGATGCCCGCCGCGGCGTTCAGCACGACGATGGCGGTGTCCACCGCTTCCAGCGCCGCCAGCGTCTGGCCCAGAAAATCGATCGATCCCGGGGTGTCGATCAGCTGCACGCGGCAGCCGTCGTGCGCCAGGTGCATCACCGACGACTGCAGCGAATGCTGCGCCTGCGCCTCCAGCGGGTCGTGGTCGCTCACGGTGCTGCCCCGCTCGATGCTGCCGACCGCGCCAATGGCGCCACTGGCCTGCAGCAGCGCCTCGCACAGGCTGGTCTTGCCAGCGCCGGCCGGACCGACCAGCGCCACGGCGCGTAGGGATTCGATGGGCAGGGCAGCGGGGGTATTCGCAGGCATCGGGCGTCTCCTTTCAGGCGCAGCGTAGTCCTGCCACGCTCCGTGCACAAGCCCGCACACCCGCTCGGAATTACCCTGGGCATGACGGGCTCAAGCCGCAGTGCCAGAATGCCGCGATGCAAAACGAAGTGGCAACCCCCCAACAGGTGCTGGCGTTCTGGCTCGGCGCCTGCCCGCTGGACGAAGCGGCCATGGCGCGCGTGCAGGCGCAGTGGTTCCAGAAGAACGAGGCCTTCGACGCCGAGCTGCGCCAGCGCTTCGGGCCGACCATCGAGGCCGCGCTGGCCGGTCGGCTGAGCGACTGGCCAGCCACGGACGACGGTTGGCTGGCGCTGCTGCTCGTGCTGGACCAGTTCACGCGCAACACCTTTCGCGGTGAACCCAAAAGCTTTGCCGGCGACCCGGCGGCGCTGCAGCATGCGGTGGAAGGCATCGCCGCTGGCCGCGACCAGCGGGTGCCGCCCATGGCGCGCATCTTCTGCTACCTGCCGCTGGAGCACGCCGAGGACCGCGAGTTGCAGGCCCGCAGCGTGGCGCTGTTCACCGCGCTGGCCGCCGCGCCGGGTGCCGAACCCAAGGCCTTCTTCGACAACACGCTGGACTACGCGCACCGGCACCAGGACGTGATCGAGCGCTTCGGCCGCTTTCCGCACCGCAACGCGGTCCTCGGGCGCCCGAGCACGCCGGAGGAAGAGGCCTATCTGCGGCAGCCAGGTTCGGGGTTCTGAGCCTGCACGCGGCGCGCAGCGTCGTCTTCAGTATTTGAACAGAATAGGCCGCTAGCGCTACAGCTACCTGCGCAAGAAGCTATCATAATTGAAGCATTGGCCTGCGCGAAGTGGACCTTGCTGCGGCGCGCCAGGCGCCTGCGCTCAGCCTTGCATTTCAAAGTCGATAAAGCCGCGCTCGACATTGGTCGACAGCAGCTTGGCGCGCACCTTGTCGCCCACCTTCACCGCGCGACCGCGGCCGATGATGAGCTTGCCCTCGGCGGGTGGCGAGAACACGCGCACCCAGTTGTTGCCCTTGGACACGCCCGTCACCACGCCGTCGAACACGTCGCCGATGCGCCGCTCCAGCAGCATCGCGGCTTCGGATTTGCGCAGCTGACGCTCGACCTTGTTGGCCGCGTCTTCCTGCTTGGTGCAGTGGTTGGCCAGGAATTCCAGTTCGGTGGGCGAGTAGGGCGCGGCCGCGTCGGCCAGTGCGGCTTTCACCAGACGCCCGGTGATCAGGTCGGGAAAGCGCCGGTTGGGCGCGGTCGAATGCGAGTAGTCGCGCACCGCCAGACCGAAGTGGCCGATCTTGGGGCCGCCCGGCACTTCGACCACGTATTCGCCGCGGCCCATCAACTTGACGATGGTGAGCGACAGGTCCGGAAAGCGCTCCGGGTCGCGACGGCGCTCGGCCGCCAGAAACTGTTCCAGCGCGGCCGAATCCGGGTCGGGCGGCAGCGTCCAGCCGCGCTCGGCCGCCACTTCGGCGATGCGCGCCCAGCGCTCAGGTGAACGCACCACTCGCCGCAGCGACGCGCGCCGCTTGCCGGCCAGGTAGCGCGCCACCACGCCGTTGGTGGCGACCATGAATTCCTCGATCAGCTGGCGTGCGCGGTTCTGCACCTGCTGGCGGATGGCGACCACTTCGTCGTCCTTGAATTCAGCGCGCGGCTGCAGCGTCTGAAATTCCAGCGAACCCTGTTCGCGCCGCCGGGCGCGCAGCTGCTGCGCCATCGAATCCTGCGTGCGCAACTGCTCGTCCATGCCGTCCACCGCGGCGGCGGCCTCGGGCAGCGGGCCTTCGCCTTCGATCCAGGCCGAGACCGCGTCGTACGCCAGCTTGGCCTTGTTGTGCACGCGCGCGCGGGCGATGTGCGACTGGCGCAGCGTGCCATCGGCCGCGAAGTCCATCTCGGTCACCAGGGCCACGCGCGCTTCGTTCGGGTTGAGCGAGGTGTAGTCGGTACTCAGCTTCTCCGGCAGCATCGGAAAGATGCGTGCCGAGGTGTAGACGCTGGTGGTGTTGATTTCGGCGTGCTTGTCGATCGGCGTGTGCTTGTCGATCAGGGTGTCGACGTCGGCCACAGCCACACGGATGCGCACGCCACCGTCCGGCAGCACTTCGCTGTGCGACAGCTGGTCCAGATCACGCGAGTCGTCGTTGTCGATCGAGCACCACAGCAGGCTGGTCATGTCGACGATGTCCGCACCGTCTTCCTCGCTCGGCCCGTCGATGGTTTTGAGCTGCTCGTGAACGCCGCGCGGAAACTCGGGCTCCAGCCCACGTTCGCGCATGGCGATCACGGCCAGCTCGGCCAGTTCCTGTTTCTGATGGGGATGCAATTGGCTCATGGCGATCGTCGAAATGAGGACCGGGCCATCATAGCCAGCGCCCATGTAGGCGCCGGGCGCGTCCGCCCGTCAGCTCGCGCGCCAGAGCAGGGCGGCCAGCGCGCCCAAGTGCAGCACGATGGTGGCCACGTAGATGCTCAGGAATGGCTGCTTGCGCGACTTGTGGCGCAGTGCCCGCTGCGCCAGCCACGCCGCTGGCCAGCCGCCCAGCAGCGCCAGCGAGTGCAAAGTGCTTTCGGCCGTGCGCCAGCGCCCTTGCTCGGCGGCTGACTTGTCAAAGGCGTAGGCCATGAAGGTGGCCGCATTCAGCAGCGCCAAGCCGCCCAGCACTGCGACCGCCGACACCGGCCAGGCGCCGCGCCAGGTCAGGGTGGCCAGCAAGCCGATCCAGACCAGCAAGGCCACGACGAACAAAACGGGTTGGCCGTCCAGGCCTTGCGGCTCATGTGCGCGGCGGTGGTCGTTGGACCCGCTGTCACGGCGGCTTGGGGCGCTGGCGTTGCGCGATGGCTGCGACCGGGCGGGTCGGTCGGCAGGCCGCTGCGCAGGCGTCGCTCGGCCGGGCGCGTTGACGCCGCTCTGTCGCGCGCCCGCCAAGGGTTGCACCGCCATCGCCCGCGGGCCCTTGCCGCCGACGTCGATGCGTTCAAAGCGCACGCGTTCGCCCACACGCGGCAGCGCGTCACTGCGGAAATCGCGCACGTGGAAGAAGATGTTGCGCTGCCCGTCGGCCGTGGCGATGAAGCCAAAGCCGCGCTCCGCGTCAAAGCGCAGGATTTCGCCGTCTTGTGTCATTCAGGGCTGCAGGCCTACAGTGGATTGCGCAAGCAGCTATTGTTTTGGGAGCGTGTAGAGCGGAATGTCTTTGGCTACGGCCAGGGCGTCCAGTTGGCGGCGGGTCTTGGTCAGCGCCCAGGCGGCGATGGCGTCGCGCGTCTGCGGCGCAAACGGCGCCAGCAGGTCGGGGGGCGGCAGGCCGACGGCTTCGAACAGGGCGGCCGCGAAGTGCGGCTCCAACGCCGCGATGGCCACGCGCCCGTCCTTGCAGGGGTAGACGCGGTAACCCGCGTGCGCGCCGCCGACCGCGCCACTGGGCAGCGTCAGGCCCCAGGTGCGCGGCAGCGCCAGCCAGTGCGCTGCGTCCGACAGCGCGACCTGGCGGTGCGCGCCCTTGCCGGTGGCGCCGGCCTGCATCAGCACCGCCAGCGCGGCTTCGACGGTGAGCAGGGCGCCGCCCATGTCGGCCAGCAGCGAGGGCGGCAGCTCGGTGCCGGTGACCAGGCCCGCCTCGGCCAGGTAGGTCAGGTCGTGGCCCGGTTCGTCGGCGCGCTCGCCGGGTGCGCCGACGATTTCGACCATCGACAGCTCCGGGTGCGCGCGGTGCACGGTGCGCCAGTTCAGGCCCAGCTTTTGCAGCGCGGAGGGGCGAAACGAGGTCAGCAGCAGGTCCGCTTTGGCCAGCTCGCGCGCCATCTGCATGCGCCCGCGCTCGGTCTTCAGGTCCATTTGCACCACGCGGACGTCGGCGTGCATGGTGTTGTAGGCCCCGATGTCGTAGTTGCCCATGGGGTCGCCCGACATCGGTCGCCCAGCGGGCGTGACGCCGGGGCCGGGCGGCTCGACCTTCAGGCAGCGCGCGCCCAGTTCGGCCAGGCGCATCAGCGCGGCGGGGCCGGGCAGGTTGAGGGCGAGGCTGACGATGCGCACGCCGCGCAGAGGTTTGGAGGTGGCAGGGGTCGGCATGGAGGGTGGTACTATGAAATAAGGAGCTGCTTGCGCAGGCTCATCTAGGGCTGGCGCCCATTTTTACTTGAAATTCGAAAGGGCGGCCACGCACGCGTTTGCCGACGCGTGCTGGATGGCTCCGACTCACCAACTGCGCGTGAGGCCGCCGTCCAGCCGCAGATTCTGCCCGGTCATGTAGGCGCCCTCGTCAGAGGCCAGCCACGCGATCAGCGACGCGACCTCGTCCGCATGCCCATAGCGCCCGGCGGGGATGCGCGCGCGCCGGTCTTCCTTTTCAGGCAGGCTGTCGATGAAGCCGGGCAGCACGTTGTTCATGCGAATGCCCTCGGCGGCGTAATGGTCGGCATACAGCTTGGTGAAAGCCGCCAGCCCGGCACGGAACACGGCCGAGGTGGGAAAGACCGGGTCTGGCTCGACCGCGGCGAAGCTCGAGATGTTGACGATGGCGCCGCCTCCCGCGGCCTGCAGGTGCGGCGTGACCAGCCGCGTGGGGCGGATCACGTTCATCAGGTAGACGTCCATGCCGGTGGCCCAGGCTTCGTCGCTGATCGCCAGCAGATCGCCTTTGGGCCCATGCCCGGCGGAGTTGACCAGCACGTCGATGCGGCCCCAGCGTTGCAGCGCACCGTCGACCAGACGCTGCAAATCGGCCGCCACCAGGTTGCTGCCGGTCACGCCGAAGCCGCCCAGCGCGAGGCCCAGCGCCTCACCTTTGCCCGACGACGAGAGCACGCCTACGTGAAACCCGTCCCGCGCCAGACGCTGCGCTGCAGCGGCGCCCATGCCGCTGCCCCCGGCGGTGATCAGGGCGACTTTTTGCGATGAGGCCATGCGGTGCTGCTCCCGGTGCAGGTGAAAGACCGCATCCTAGCGCCGCCGCTGGAGTCTTGGCGCGCGCGCCAGGGCACGCGCCCGTGATCAGGCCGAAGGCTCCAACACGAAGTCGTAGCGCAAGGTGTGGAACGGCGTGGCGCTGGTGTCACCATCCGGCGTGGCGCCGGCCGGATGTTCCTGAAAATCGCCGATGAGCGAGTTGCGCACGCCGAAAACGGCGTCGCTGTCGAGGTAGGTGTCGCCGTCGCGAAAGATGTGCGTGACCAGGGTTTCGTAGCCTGGCGCCTGGATCATGAAATGCAGGTGCGCGGGCCGCCACGGATGGCGACCAGTGGCCTGCAGCAGACGACCGACCGGGCCGTCCGTGGGGATCGGGTAGCCGACGGGCAACACGGCCTTGAAGTGGGCGCCGCCTTGCGCGTCGGTGCGGAACACGGCGCGGCCTTGCGCGGCGGGCAGCCCTTCACGCTGCACGTCGTAAAAGCCCTCCGCGTCGGCCTCCCACACGTCCATCTGGGCATGGGCCACGGGCTGTCCGTCCGGGCCCTTGACCGTGACGTTGACGAACAGCGGTTCACCCGCTGCACCGGCGCCCATGTCGCCGCCCAGCGGCAACTCGGGTGCGCCGTGAACGTGGAAGGGGCCGAACACGGTGGCTTCGGTGGCTTCGGGGCGCTTGGCGTGGTTGAGCGCGACCGTGAGCATTGACATGCCCAGCACGTCTGACAGCAGAATGAATTCCTGACGCTGGTCGTTGCACAGCTGGCCGGTGGCCGTGAGAAATTCGATGGCGGCCATCCACTCGGGTTCGCTCAGTTTCACTTCTCGGGCGAAATCGTGCAGGTGCTGCACCAGCGCGGACAGCACTTCGCGCAGTCGCGGGTCGCTGCACTGGGCGAAGCTCTCCAGTACGGCAGGGGTGATCGAATGTTCATCGATGTTGCGCATGGTGTCTCCTCGTCTGGTGGGCAGGTGCCCGCTTACGGTTTTAGGTGGCGCTGCGTGGGAAAGAGCGACCAGCCCCAGCGCCGCTGGGCGTAACCCCACAGGCCGTCCTTGAAGAACAGCGTCACCACGATGGCGAGCAGGCCAAGGCCGATGAGGTACCAGGTGCCGTAGTCGCTGAACAGCTTGTTGAGCGCCCAGAAGATCAGCGCACCGACCAGAGGGCCTTCGATGCGGCCCACGCCGCCGATCACGACCATGAAGATGGCGAACGCCGTCCAGTTGACGCTGAAGGCCGCGTCCGGACTGATGCGCAGGTTGCCCACGAAGTACAGCGCACCGGCCATCCCCGCACCGAACGCGGCCACCACGTACACCGCCAGACGCATGCGGCGCACGGGAATGCCTTGCGATTCGGCGGCCACCGGGTTGTCGCGGATCGCCAGCAGCGCGAGGCCGCGTTTGCTGCGCAGGAACAGGTACACCAGCAGCACCGCGGCCACGACACAGGCCAGCGCCATCCAGTACGTCAGGTTCTGGCGTGTGCTGCGCTCGATCCCGCGCAGCGCCGTGAGCGTGGTGCCGGAGCCGCCGCCGACGATCGACAGGTTGGCGAAGCTGAGGCGGAATACCTCGGCGATTACCCAGGTGCCGATGGCGAAGTAGCCGCCCTGCAGCCGGAAGGCGACCCAGGATACGGGCACGGCGATCAGCCCTGCAGCGACCGCCCCCAGCGGAATGGCAATGAACGGGTTGATGCCCGCATAGTTGCCGAGCATCAGCATCACGTAGCCGCCGAAGCCGAAGAAGGCCTGCTGCCCGATGCTGACCATGCCGCCGTACCCCGCCAGCAGGTTCCACATCATCGCGAAGATGAGGTAGCAGGCGATCTCGACGAACTCGCGCATCCAGCTGGATTCGCCCCACCAGGGCAAGGTGGCGGCCAGCAAGACAAGAACGATGCCGAACCAGGCGGCCTGTCGGCTGGCGCGCGAGCCGACGATGACATCGGGTGCGCGCGGGCGCGCGAGCGTGCGCGCGGAGAGGGTGGCGGTGAGATCGGTCATGCCGTGTCCGTCCAGAAGTTTGAGAGCGTGCAGGTCGCGGAACGCGAGTTCAGCGGGTCTTGGGGAACAGGCCCTGTGGCCGGACCACCAGCACCGCCAGAAAGACGATGTGGCCGAACCAGACGCCCCAGCCCGGGTCGAAGCGGAAGCCAATCTGCTGCGCCAGCGCCAGGATCATGGCGCCCGCCAGCGTGCCCCAAAACGAGCCCATGCCACCGATGATCACGGCTTCAAAGGCGAACAGCAGCAGCATCGGTCCGTCGGTGGGCGCCACCGTGGTGCGCATGCCCTGCATGGTGCCGGCGATGGCGATCAGCACGAAGGCGATACCGGTGGCCAGCGCATACACGCGGCCGGCCTTCAGACCCATCAGCTCGGCGATGGCGGGGTCGTCCGAGACGGCGCGGAACGAACGGCCCAGCGCGGTTCGGCTGAACAGGTCCTGTAAGCCGGCCGTGGCGACCAGGGCGACGGCCAGAATGATCAACGGCAACACGCCGAGCGTGAGCGTGCCAACCTGCAGCGACTGGGTCGCCAACGCCCCGGTGTCGATCGCGCGCGGATCGGCCGAGAAGACTTCCATCAGTGCGTTCTGCACCACGATCGACAGACCGAAGGTGACCACGAGCGAAGGCAGCGGGTCCTTGCCCAGCGTGCGATTGAGCACGAAGCGCTGCAGCACGTAGCCGACAGCGAACGACACGGGCATCACGATCGCGATGGCGAGCCAGGGAGCGGCTCCCGCGAAGGTGATCGCGCCAATGACGGCAAAGGCGGCCAGGATGATGAAGTCGCCTTGCGCCACGTTGGTCAGGCGCATCACGCCGAACATCAGCGACAGCCCGAGCGCGAACAAGGTGTAGAGGCCGCCCAGCAGGATGGCCTGGAACAGGGTATCGATCATGCGGCCACCTCTGCGCCAAAGTACGCTTGGGAGATCTGTTCGCGGGTGAGGTCGGCCGAGCGGCCCTGCAGCGACACCTGGCCTTCCTGGAAGCAGTACACCTGCTGCGATACCTGCTGCGCGAGGCCCACGTCCTGCTCGACGATGACCACCGTCATCCCCTCTGCGGTGATCGTCGGCATGGCAGCGTAGATCTCGCGGATGACGATCGGTGCCAAGCCCAGCGACAGCTCGTCGCACAGCAGGATGTCGGGGTTGCTCATCAGTGCGCGACCCAGCGCCACCATTTGCTGCTGACCACCGGAGAGGGAGGTGGAAGGCGCGCGCTTCTTCTGCTCCAGGATCGGGAACATGCCATACAGGCGCTGAAGGTTCCACGGGCCGGGTCGACGCGTGAGCGCCCCCATCTGCAGGTTCTCCTCCACGCTCAGACTGGGAAAGAGGCGTCGGCCCTCCGGCACCATGGCGATGCCGCGTCGCACGATCTCGGCAGGAGGCAGTCCGCCAATGGGGTCGCCCTTGTGCCGGATCGCTTCACCCGGCACCCTGACAAGGCCGGTGATGCTTTTCAAGAATGTTGACTTGCCAGCGCCATTGGCGCCAATCACTGCCGTGATCTCGCCTGCGCGCAGTGCCACGTCCACCCCGAAGAGGGCCTGGGCATCGCCGTAGAAGGCTTGCAGACCTGTGGTTTCCAACAAGTGGCTCATGCTTCCACCCCCATGTAGACGCGGCGCACCTCCGCATCGGCCATCACGGCGTGCGGTTCGCCCTCGGCCAGTTTCTGGCCGAAGTTGATGACGAACAGGCGGTCGGCCAGCGCCATCAGCGCATGCACCACATGCTCGATCCAGATCATGGTGACGCCGCGGGCCTTGATGTTTTTCAGTTCCTGAACCAGCTGGCGTGCCTCGGGCTCGGTGAGGCCACCGGCGATCTCGTCCAGCAGCAGCAGTCTCGGGCGCGTGGCCAGGGCGCGCGCCAGCTCCAGGCGCTTCCGGTCGAGCAGCGCGAGGCCGCCCGCGGGCTTGTTGGCGTGTGCGCGGAGCCCCGTTTGTTCCAGCACTTCCTGCGCCGTGACCCAGGCTTTTTTCTCGTCCTCACCGCCGCCGAAGCAAGCCGCGGCGACCAGGTTTTCGAACACGCTCATGTTGCCGAATGGCTGCGGCACCTGGTAGCTGCGGCCTATGCCTGCGCGGCAGCGCCGGTGAGGCGGCAAGCCGGTGATGTCGATGCCTTCGTACTGGACCTGCCCCGAATCGGCGCGCACGTCGCCGGAGATCAGATTGAACAGCGTCGTCTTGCCGGCGCCGTTCGGGCCCAGGATGCCGAGCGTTTCACCTTCCTTCACCTCCAGCGAGATGCCGTCGGTCACCTTCAGCGCACCGAAGGATTTGCGCACGTCGCGCAGCGCGAGCAGGGTCATGGCCGCACCTCGGGTTCAGCGTGTCAGATCAGGCGCAGCGCGCCGCCGGTCGGGATGCTGGGCGCCGCCTGGTTGTTGACGATCGTCAGCTCCATCTTGTGCGTCTTGCCCTTGCCCCATTGGCCCAGCACCAGCGGCGTCTTGCTCACGTTCTTCATCGGGCCCTGGCCGCCCCATTTCACGGGACCGACCACGGAGTTGATCTGCGTGGCGGCGACAGCGTCGCGCACGTCATTGGGTTTGAGCGACTTGCTGCGCGCCAGCGCGCTGGCCGCCACTTCAAACAACGCGTGGGCAAACCCGATCGGCTGCGTCCACTGCTTCTTGGTGCCTGCTTCATAGGCGTCGGCCAGGGCCTTGGCGCTTTGCTTCGTCAGACTGGAGGCGAAGGGGTGCGATGGGCTCCACCAAACTTCGGTGGACAGGCCATCGCCCAGCTCGCCCAGCGCTTCGATCGCACCGGGGAACAGCAGGGCCTTGCCCAGCGTGACGACCTTCGGCTTGAAGCCCTGCTGGCGCGCCTGCGTCAGAAAGGTCTTGGCGTCGGGCGGAATCACCACGCCGGTGACGATCTCCACACCGTCCTTCTTGAAGGCGGCGATCTGTGCGGAGAAGTCCTGCGTTCCGTTCTGGAAGCGGCCCGGGTCGGTGAGCGAGAAGCCCTGCGCGGCCAGCGGTTTGGGGAAACCCAGGTTCTTGTCGCCCCAGGCGTTGCCGTCGCCATCGTTGGGGAACAGGCCACCCACTTTCTTGTTGGTGCTGACGCTCTTCCAGCCATTGGTGTAGGTGGTGATGACATCTTCCAGGCCCCAGAACAGGTGGTAGGTCCAGTCGAAGCCCCTCTTCGGATCGCCCTTGCGGCCGAAGAACCAGGGCTGCCACGGCACCACGCTGGACACGCAAGGCACCTCGTTCAGCTCGCAGGCGTCGCTGACGGGGTTGGCGGTTTCGGGCGTGCCGGCGGTCAGCACCAGCGCAACCTTGTCTTTCAGGATCAGGTCGTTGGCCACCTCACCGGCACGGTTGGGGTTGGACTGGCTGTCTTTCAGCACGATCTGCACGTCGTACTTCTTGCCGCCGACGGTGAGGCCGTTCTTGAACGCGGCCTTCATCTGTTCGATGACCCATTTGTCGGCCTCCCCGAAGGGGGCGAGCGGCCCGGTCTGGGGCGACACATAGCCGATCTTGAGGACGTCGGCGGCGAATACGAAGGGGCTGGCGGCACCGGCAGCCAGCGCGGCGGCACCCTGGGTAAACAGTCGGCGGTTGAGGGTCATGGCTTGTCTCCTGGTTGTCTCTCGGGTCGTTGTCGTTGATGGGGAACAGGTCAACTCGGTGGCGCGCCGTCGTAGGCGCGTTGCAGCAGTGCGCGGATCTCGCCACGCTGCTCGGGCCCGAATGGGCGCGGATTCCAGTAGGGGTTGCTGACAGCGATGTCGGCAGCGCGGTCCAGGTCTTCAGCGCGCATGCCGATGTCCTTCAGCGCGATCGGCGCGCCGTTGTCGCGGGCCAGGTCTTGCAAACCTTGCGCGGCGTTGTCGCTGCCCAGGGCTTCGGCGATACGGCGCACGGCTTCCGGCGCGGCGCTGGCGTTGAAGGCGATGGCGTGCGGCAGCACCACGGTGTGCACTTCGGCGTGGGGCAGGTTGAAGCTGCCGCCCAGCGTGTGGCACAGCTTGTGGTGCAGTGCCATGCCAACGTTGCCCAGCACCGAGCCGCACAGCCAGGCGCCGTACAGCGCGTCGCTGCGGGCGTCCAAATCGTCCGGCGTCTGGCGCAGCACCGGCAGGGCGCGCGCCAGCGCGCGGATGCCTTCGGCGGCCATCAGGTCCATCACCGGGTTGCCGTCCTTGGCGTACAGGCCTTCAGCGGCGTGGGCGATGGCGTTCAGGCCGCTGGTGATCGACAGGCGCACTGGCAGCGTGCGGCTGAGTTCGGGGTCGTAGATCACGGTGCGCGGCAGCACGCGGGCGTCCTTGCCGGTCTTCTTCAAGCCGCCTTCGGTGATGCCGTAGATCGGCGTCATCTCGCTGCCAGCGTAGGTGGTGGGGATGGCGATGATCGGCAGGCCCGAATCGAGCGCAATCGTCTTGCCCAGGCCGGTGGTGGAGCCACCGCCGATGGCCACGGCGCAGTCGGCGCCCAGCTTCTGCGCGACCTCGCGGGCTTCACGCGCCGTTTCGATCGGCACGTGCATCACGGCGCGGTCGAAAATGCCGGCGGCCTTGTCGCCCAGCAGCTCGACCACACGCTCGGCTTGCGGGCGCTGCTCGGGCGTGCTGAGCACCAGGGCGCGGCGTGCGCCCAGCGTATCGATCTCGCCTGCCAACCGGGCCAGACTGCCCGCGCCAAAGACGACGCGTTGCGGCTGGCCGACGTAGATGAAGTCGCGCATGGGTCCCTCGCTTCCTATTCCAGGCTCAGGTTTTGCGCCTTGACCAGGCGCGTCCAGCGGGCCTGCTCGGACTGCAGCGCCTGGGCGAACTCGGCGGGCGTATTGGCGATGCCGGTCAAGCCCTGTTCGGACAGCTTGGCCACGAACGCAGGTTGCGTGACGATCTTGCGGATCTCGCCCTGCAGGCGGTCAATCATCGGCGCAGGCGTGGCGGCGGGTGCCAGCATGCCCACCCACGAATTGACGACGAAGTCCGGGTAGCCGCTTTCTTTCACCGTTGGCACGTTGGCGTAGGCGCTGACGCGCTGGGCCCCGGTCTGCGCCAGCGCGCGCAGCTTGCCGGCCTTCACGTGGGGCTGGGCCAGCACGGCCGACAGGAACATCATCTCGACCTGACCGCCCAGCAGGTCCTGCTGGGCAGGGCCGCCGCCGCGGTAGGGGATATGGGTGACGAAGGTCTTCGTCGTCGCCTTGAAAAGCTCGGCCGTCAGGTGGTTGCTGGACCCGGGCCCGACGCTCGCGTAGTTCAGCTTGCCGGGCTGTGCCTGCAGCAGCTTCACGAAGCCCTTCACATCGGTGGCCGGCACCTTGGGGTTGACCACCAGCACCAGCGGGTTGCTGGCGATCTGGGTGACGGGTTGGAGGTCCTTCGTCGTGTCGAAGGGCAGCTTGGGGTAGACCAGCGGGTAGGTCGCGTAGCTGTCGAACACCATCAGCAGCGTGTGTCCGTCCGGTGCTGCGCGCGCCACTTCCGCCGCCGCGACGGTGCCGCCCGCCCCACCGCGGTTTTCCACGATCACGGTTTGCCCGAGTGCTGCCTGCAGAGGCGCCTGGATCTGGCGCGCCACGTTGTCGACGATGCCGCCGGGTGGAAAGGCCACCAGCAGCTTGACAGGCTTGGTTGGCCAGTTGGCTGTGGTTTGGGCATGAATTGGGGCGCTGGCCCAAGCCAATACTGCGCACCCAGCTATCAGTTTCAGAGTATCTCGACGCATGACCTTGCCTCAACGCGCGAAGTGGGGGGGGATCTGCGCGTCGACGTTTACCCAAACGCTCTTGACCTGGGTGTACTCGCGCATGGCATCAAAGCCCATCTCTCGCCCGTAGCCGCTCTGGCCCACGCCACCGAAGGGCGAGCCGGGGTTGACGCGCTTGTAGCTGTTGATCCAGACCATGCCGGCGTGCAAGTCGCGCGCTACCTTGTGGGCGCGCTGGAGGTTGTTGGTCCACAGGCCGCTGCCCAGGCCGTAGTCGGTGCCATCGGCGATCTGCAGGGCTTCTTCGTCGTTCTTGAAGGTGAGCACGGTGACGAAGGGGCCGAAGACTTCTTCCTGCGCCACCCGGTCACGGAAGCTCTGGGCGTGCACCACGGTCGGTTGCACATAGCAGCCGCCCGCCAGCTCGCCGCCAGGACCGGCGCCGCCGGCCAGCACCTTGCCGCCTTCGCCCTTGGCCACTTCCACGTAGCTGAGCACGCGGTCGCGGTGGTCGGCGCTGGTCAGCGGGCCCATTTCGGTGGCGTCGTCCAGCGGGTTGCCCAGCTTGATGGAACGGGCCAGTGGCAGGAACTTGTCCAGGAACTGGTCGGCGATCTTCTCGTGCAGCATCAGGCGCGAACCGGCAATGCAGGCCTGACCTTGGTTGTGGAAGATGGCCCAGGCGCTGCCGTTGACGGCGGCGTCGAGGTTGGCGTCTTCAAAGACGATGTTCGGGCCCTTACCGCCCAGCTCCAGCTGGATCTTCTTCAGGTTGCCGGCGCTGGCCTGCACGATGCGGCGCCCGGTCGCGGTGCTGCCAGTGAAGGCGATCTTGGCGATGTCCGGGTGCTCGGCGATGTACTGCCCGGCGACGCTACCCAGACCGGGCACCATGTTGACCACGCCCTCCGGGATGCCGGCTTCGGCCATCAGCTCGGCGATCTTGAGTGAGGACAGCGGCGTGATCTCGGCCGGCTTCATCACGATGCAGTTGCCGGCCGCCAGCGCGGGCGCCATCTTCCAGCTGGTGAACATGAGCGGGAAGTTCCACGGCACCACCTGCCCGACGATGCCCACCGGCTCGCGCAGTGTGTAGTTCAGGAAGCCGGCTTCGACGGGAATCGTCTCGCCCTGGAACTTGTCGGCCATGCCGCCGAAGTAGCGGAAGCACGCGGCCGTGCGGGGCACGTCCAGACGGCGCGAATCGCGCACCGGATGGCCGGTGTCCAGCGACTCCAGACGCGCCAGCTCCTCGGTGTTGGCTTCGATCAGCTCGGCCAGGCGCAGCAGGATGCGGCCACGGTCGGCGGCGGCCATGCGGCTCCAGGCGGGGAAGGCGCGCTTGGCGGCGGCCACGGCTTTGTCCACGTCAGCCTTGCCGGCCAGGGCGACTTGCGTGATGACGCTGTTGTCGTGCGGGTTGAGCGTGGCCAGTGTCTCGCCCGATTCGGCATCGACAAAGCGTCCGTTGATGAAAAGCTGGTTGCGGATGGGCGTGTTCAACCCCACCGCGGCCTGGATGTCCGCGAGATTCATGATCGATCCTGAAAAAAGGGAGAGCGGTGCGCCGCGCGGCGCACCGGACGGGGGCTTAGAAGCTCACCGGGATTTCCGGGCTTTCGCCCTTCTGGATCTCGTAGACCAGGCTGGGCGAGCCGTTTTCCCAGACCAGCAGCATCGAACGCTTGGGGCTGAAGCCCTGGTGGCGGCAGTAGGCGGGCATGGCGGCCATGTCGCCGGCCTTCATGATCACGCGCGCCATCGGCTTGCCGGTGTTCTTGTCGCCGCAGTCCCAGTGGATCTCGTCCGTCATCTGGAAGAACCACTCGACGCGGTCGTTGCCGTGGATGATCGGCAGGATGTGCTCTTCCGTCGTCGGGCACATGTAGCTGTGCTTGACGACCGAGGTGAAGCTCGGGTTCCAGGTGACCTGCGAGCGGCTCAGGAACCCGAACAGGTTGAAGGCGTGGACTTCGTTCTCGAAGCCCGGCTCGGGGTGCAGCTCGGGCTGGTCCTGCTGCACATCCAGGAAGGCGCGGTTGACGGGCGCGCCGCGCTGGTCGCTGCGCAGGTCCAGGTCGCCCTTCAGACCAACGCAGCGCTTGGCCAGCTCGCGTGCACGGGTGATCTTCTCGGTGCTGTTGCCGTTCTTTCGGCCGTAGGGCGAGCCGGTCTCCTGCGGGGCCGAGAACGGGTCAAAGGTGCTGTTGGTCCAGTCGTCCAGCATCGCTTCAAACACTTCGCGGATCTGGTCGGTGGGGAAGTTCTCGAGCATGTCGACGCCCGCTTCCTTCATGGTGCCGTTGAAGCTGCCGGCGTACATGTCGACCGACTTGTAGTGGTTGACGGTGCCGATGACGTTGTCGAAGTTAACCCAGCCGTAGAAGAAGCCCCAGGCCACGTCGCGCATCAGGGCGCGCAGGTAGTTGCCGACGTCCAGGGTGTGGCTCATCGGGCGGCCGTCGCGCGTCGTCCAGGTGATGTGGGCGAAGTATTCGTCGCGGCGGAAGCCAAAGCTGCCCAGCTGGAACTGCTGGTAGCCCAGGTTGTCGGTGGAGGCGTTCGCCATCGTGCGGGCGAGTTCGGCGGGTGCGTTCATGGTGTGTCTCCTGGCGATTCGGTGAGGTGTTTTGAGGTGCTGAGGGACGGCGATCACTGCGTCTGGCAGATTTCGGCCCATTTCTCGACCGAGAGATCGCCCTTGCAGGTCTGCATAATCAACACGCCTGGGTCACCGGCCACGCGAAACTGGTAGGCGGTGTTCTTGGGCAGCATGCCTTGGTGACCGCGGGTGAGCTTCATCCAGCCCATCTTCTTGCCTTGCGGTTCGCCTTCCAGCAGCACGGCGCCGTTCTTTTCGGTGTCGGCAACGGCCTGCTCGGCGTCCAGTTGCACCAGATGGATTTCTACCGTGCCATCCATCACCAGGGCAAATTCGTCGTGGGCGCAGGTGAACCAGGGCGAGGCGCCTTCGGCCCGCAGGGTTTCGAGCACGTAGATCTGGTTCTGGCCGAACACGACCTTTTCGTAGGGCTGGCTCTTGCTGGCGATGTCGAAGCAGTTCGACATGGCGTAGTGCTTGACGTCGTCGTCGATCGGCTCGACGCGGCCCTTCTCAAAGTCCTTCAGGGAGCCGAAGCGAGTCTGGTAGGTGGCGGTCATGGGTGTCTCCGTTGGTTTCGTCGTCACAGCCTGTGGGCTGCATGGAGCGAAATTTAGGTGAGACCCACGTACTTGGGTAGGCATCGTCTGCGGACCGCATTGTTCGGCAAATCCGTCTAATCACCAGGGTTTTCCCTGGGTGGCTGCGCATCTGCCGGAGGGCTCGGTCAGAGCCAGTTCAGGCGTCGGTCACCAGCATTTCCGGCAGGATGGCACGTTGGATCAACTGGGCATCCCACGGGGTGACGCGACCAAACGCGCCTGTGATGTGCTCGATGAACAGGCGCAGCTTGAACGCGTTGCGTGAGGTGCCTGCGTACACCGCGTTGAGCGAGAACGCGGACAACAGATGTTCGGCCAGCACCACCTGCAGCTCGCCGCGCAGGATGGCTTCACCCGCCACCAGCGTGGGCAGGCACACGATCCCCGCGTGTTCCAGCGCATATTCGCGCAGCAGGTGCACGCTGTTGGTGAGCAGCGCGGGGTTCATGTAGAGCGTGACCTCTTTGCCCTGGTGGTGGAAGGTCCAGCGGTCGCGCGAGGGATAGCCGGAGTACAGGCCCAGTTTGAAACCGTGCAGGTCGCGCGGGGTTCTGGGTGTGCCGTTTTCCTCCAGAAAGCGAGGCGTGGCGCAGAACACGCGACGCACCGGAAACAGGGGCCGCGAGACCAGTTCGGTGGACGCCGCGGGAAAGATCTGCAGCGCGCAGTCGACACCTGCCTTGACCGGATCGACCACCGCGTCGCTCACAATCAGTTCGAGCCGGATGTCCGGGTAGCTGGCCTGGAATTGGCGCAACAGTGCCGCGAAGTGGCCCAGCACGAAGCCGGTGAGGGCATGCACGCGCAACACGCCGGAAGGGCCGGTCTGCGCGTCGCGCATCTGGTCCATCACCGCGTTGGCGCGCCCAACCAGCGCAGCACACTCGCGCCAGAAGGCCTGACCCACGTCGCTGAGGCGAACAACGCGCGTGCTGCGGTGAAACAGCGGGGCGCCGACGTAGTCCTCGAGCTGCTTGATGCGGCTGGTCACGACCGATTTGGCGACGCGCATCTGGCGGGCGGCTTCGGCAAAGCTCTGCGTTTCTGCGACGCGAACGAAGGTCTCGAGGTTCTGCAGCCGATCCATGGGGCAATTTCACAGGCACGTTGCAACGCGCCAGGATTGGACGCACGATCAGCGATTCTGGCGTGGGCGCTGCCTGCTGCCTACGGTACTAACCCAAGGTCAAGAAAACGGAGCGCGCATGCCCGACCACTATGTCTTCTTCGGCACTGACAAACCCGACCACGCTGCGGTGCGTGCCGAGCGCCGGGAATCGCACCGCAGCTACATCCGCACACGGCGCGATGGCGTGGTCGCCGTGGTTGGCGGGCCGACCTTCGGGAGCGACGGGCAAATGAACGGAACCATGCTGGTGCTGGAAGCCGGCTCGCTGGAAGCCGTTCGCGACTTCATTCAGAACGACCCGTACAGCCAGGCGGGGCTGTTTGCCCAGGTCGAGATCCGGCGCTGGCATTGGGGCCTGGGCCAGCCGGCCGACGGCTGAGGGCCCCGGGCACCTGACGCGCTACGGTGCCGTTGTGTGACGGGGCTTGCGTCAGGGCTTGGCGTCGCCAAAGTCCAGCGGCAGGCCGACGTAGTTCTCGGCGATGGTGCGCAGACCGGCCTCGGAGTGCATGAGGTAGTCCAGCTCGGCGTTCTGGAACTTGGCGGTGATCTGCTCGTCGTGCGGAAAGCGGTGCATCAGCTGCGTGAACCACCATGAGAAGCGTTCGGCACGCCAGATGCGGGCCAGGCATTTGCGCGAATAGTCGTCGATGCCGGCTTCGCTCTTGTCCTTGTAGAAATCGACCAGCGCGTCGTACAGGTACTTCACGTCGGTGGCGGCCAGGTTCAGCCCCTTGGCGCCGGTGGGCGGCACGATGTGACCGGCATCACCGGCCAGGAACATGCGGCCAAAGCGCAGCGGCTCGGTGACGAAACTGCGCAGCGGGGCAATGCTCTTTTCGATGCTCGGGCCTGTCACCAGCGTCTCGCGGGCTTCCTCGTCGAGGCGGAGCTTGAGCTCCTGCCAGAACGCGTCGTCGCTCCATTCCTCGACCTTGTCGGTCAGCGGCACCTGCAGGTAATAGCGGCTGCGCGTCATGCTGCGCTGGCTGCACAGGGCAAAGCCACGCGGGCTGTTGACGTAGATGAGTTCATCGCACACCGGGGGCGTGTCCGACAGCAGGCCGAGCCAGCCGAAAGGGTAGACCTTTTCGTATTCGCGGATGGCCGAGCGCGGCGCGCTGGCGCGGCACACGCCGTGAAAGCCATCGCAGCCGGCAATGAAGTCGCAATCGATGCGGTGCTCCACGCCGTCCTTCTCGTAGGTGACGTACGGCTTGGCCGTGTCGAAGCCGTGCACGGCGGTGTTCTTGGCTTCGTAAATCGTGGGCAGCCCGGCGGCGGCGCGCGCTTCCATCAAATCGCGCGTCAGCTCGGTCTGGCCGTAGACCATGACGTTCTTGCCGCCGCTGTACTTGTTCAGATCGACGCGGTGGCGCTGGCCGCCGTACAGCATCTCGATGCCGCCGTGCACCAGGCCCTCCCTGTGCATGCGTTGCCCCACGCCGGCCTCGTCCATCAGGTCGATGCAGACCTGCTCCAGGATGCCGGCGCGGATGCGGCCGAGCACGTATTCACCCGACACGCGCTCGACGATCACGGCGTCGATGCCCGCCTTGTGCAGCAGTTGGCCGAGCAGCAGGCCGGACGGGCCAGCGCCAACGATGGCGACCTGGGTGCGGGTGGTGGACATGAAAAAGTCTCCTGGCGATGGGGGTGTTGGCTCGGATCGAGATCAACCATGGAGCTTACGGAGCCCGGCCGTCTGGCTCCAGAGGCCGCCGACGTGCGTTGCGCGATGATCGGCTAGGTTGTGCGATCATCGCGCAACATGACGCAGATCACGCACGCCGACACGATTGCCGGCCTGGTCAAGGGCTTGGCGGTGCTGGAAAGCTTCGACACCGAGCGCCAGCGCCTGAACGCCACGCAGGCCGCCCAACGTGCGGGTCTGACGCGGGCGGCGGCGCGGCGCCATTTGCTCACCCTGGCGCATGTGGGCTACCTCGAAACGGACGGCAGCTTTTACTGGCTGGGTCCGCGCGCGCTCCGGCTGGCGGGCGCCTACCTCGCATCGGCGCGGCTGCCGCGGGTGATCCAGCCCACGCTCAACCGCCTGGCGGCCGAAACGCAGAACGTGTACTCCGCCGTCGTGCTGGACGGGGACGAGGTGGTCATCATCGCGCGCAGCGCGGGCCTGGCCGGGCCGTCGACACGGCTGCTGGCCTACGGCATGCACCTGGGCGCGCGCCTGCCGGCGCATGCCACGTCGACCGGGCGCGTGTTGCTGGCCGCGCTGCCGCCGGCCGAACGCACGGCCTGGCTGGCTGGCCGCCCCCTGCCGCGCCTGACGCCGCGCACCACAACCGAACCCGACGCCTTTCTTGCCTTGCTGGACGCGGTGGCGCACGACGACCACTGCGTGGCCAGCGAGGAACACGAGTTGGGCGTGCTGGCCGTGGCGGTGCCGCTGCGCAACGCCCAGGGCCGCACCGTGGCGGCGCTGAACGTGATCGTCCCGCCCGACCGCGCCAGCCCCCAACTGCTGGCGGCCGAGCAGTTGCCTCGGCTGCAGACGGCAGCGCGGGGTTTGCGGGAAATGCTATGAATAATAGAGCTATCAGCGCAGGCGGTTGTTGCGCTCAAGGCCAAAAATGCTCTGAGTTGATCGACCGTTGATCTGATTCGTTCGCGCCCAGGGTCGGCGTCATAGTTTGACGACTGATGTGTCATTTTCCTGATAGACCCCCAGGGTATGATGTTTCGCGCCGTCGGCATGGGGCCGGTGCGCAGAACCTGAACGAGTACCGAGGGAGATTTGGCAGATATGACAATCAGAATGACGGTGGTCGCCACCGGTGTGGTGGCCCTTTGGCTGGCTGGCTGCAGCGCCACGGGGGGCAGTGGAAGCGGTGTGTCGGCCGACGGCAAGGTAGGTGCCGTGCTGGACATGGCCAAGGCCGTGACGGTGTCCGAAGACGAACTGAAGAACGCGTCGCTGCAGCTTCGCGCGGCAGAAGACAAGCAGGCGCGCGTGGCCCCGCCCAAGAACAAATACGCCCAGCGCCTGGAGCGCTTGACGCGCAAGCATCAGAACGAAGACGGCATGACCCTGAACTACAAGGTCTACCTGAGCCCGCAGGTGAACGCCAACGCGACGCCCGATGGTTCGATCCGCGTCTACAGCGGCCTGATGGACCTGATGAACGACCAGGAAATGCTGGGCATCATCGGCCACGAAATCGGTCACGTGAAGCTGGGCCACAGCATGAGCGCCATGCGCACCGCGTACATGGCCTCGGCCGGACGCAAGGCAGCTGCCAGCTCGCGCGGCGCGGGTGGCGCGCTGGCCGCGTCGGAGTTGGGCGAAATGGGTGAGGCGCTGGTCAACAGCCAGTTCTCGCAAAGCCAGGAAACCTCGTCGGACGATTACGGCCTGGCCTTCATGAAAAAGCACGGCTACAACGTCAAGGCCATGGAATCGGCCTTCCGCAAGCTGGAAGCGCAGCGCAACGGCAAGAAAGCCAGCGCCATGGAAAACATGATGTCCACGCACCCGGATCCGGGCGCCCGCGCCGACCGCATGCGCGACATGGCTTCCAAGTAAGCTGATCGCAGGCAACCCGCCTAAACTGAAAAGCGCCCCGCGGGGCGCTTTTCTTTTGATAGCAGCTTGCGCTGGTCTGAGTAGGGCTGGCAGTCGATTTGGCTTTAAACGCCGAGGTGTTGGGTCAGCAACTGAGGCTGCTCGATCAGCGCCGCAGACGTGCCTTCAAACACCACCTCGCCCTTGACCAGGATGACATTGCGGTCGGTCACCTGGGTCACGTGCTTCCAGTTCTTGTCGACGATCACGCTGCTGATGCCGCTGTCGCGGATCACGTCGCAGATGCGCCAGATCTCGCGCGCGATCAGCGGTGCCAGGCCTTCGGTGGCTTCGTCCAGGATCAGCACGTCGGGGTTGGTCATCAGCGCGCGGCCGATGGTCAGCATCTGCTGCTCGCCGCCCGACAACTGCTGGCCTCCGTGGTTCAGGCGTTCCTTCAGGCGGGGGAAGGTTTCCAGCACCCGGTCGTAGGTCCAGTCGCGCTGGCCGCGCGTGCCGGGACGGGCGGCCATCTTCAGGTTTTCAACGACGCTCAGGTTGCCGAAGATGCCACGGCCTTCGGGCACGTAGGCCACGCCCAGCTGGGCGATTTCATACGGTGCGCGGCCCGTCATGGGTTTGCCCATCACCAGCACGCCGCCGCGGCGCGGCTTGACCAGCCCCATGATGGACTTGAGCAGGGTGCTCTTGCCCATGCCGTTGCGGCCCATCAGGCCGATGGTCTCGCCGCGGCGCACCATGAAGTTCACACCCTTGAGGATGTGGCTGGCGCCGTAGTAGCTGTGCAGGTCGATCGCGTGGATCAGCAGGTTGGGGTCGTGCCCGTGCCGCTGCGTGGGCGCGCGGTTCTGCGAGCGCGGGGCCAGCGGATCGTTCGGGTCGTCGGCCAGGTTGGCGTTGGATTGGGTGGCCATGCTCAGTGTTCCTCGCCCAGGTAGGCCGCCTGGACACCGCGGTCGGCGCGGATGGCGGCGGGCTCGCCGCTGGCAATGACGGTGCCGTTGACCATCACCGTGAGGTGGTCGGCCAGCGCGAAGATCGCGTCAATGTCGTGCTCGACGAGCATCATGGCGTGCTGGGGCTTCAGGCGCAGCAGCAACTCGACCATGCGTTCGGCCTCGGCCACGCCCATGCCGGCCAGCGGCTCGTCCAGCAGCAGCACCTGCGGGTCGGTGGCCAGCGTCATGGCGATCTCGAGCTGGCGCTGCTCGCCGTGGCTGGCGGCCCCGGCGATGAAGTGCCGGCGGGCGGTCAGGCCAGCCAGTTCCAGCGCTTTTTCGGCGCGTTCGTTGACGCTGCGGTCGCGGCTGGCGTCCTGCAGCCAGCGCACCGGGTTCCAGGGCTGCTGCGGCGCGCGCGACTGGGCGGCCAGGCGCACGTTTTCCCACACGGTGAAAGGCAGGAAGATGTTGGTCTTCTGGTAGCTGCGGCCCAGGCCGCGGCGCGAGATCTGTTCGGGCGATGACTTGGTGACGTCGTGCTCGCCCAGCAAAATCGTGCCGGACGTTGGCGGCAAGTCGCCCGAGAGCAGGTTGGTCAACGTGGATTTGCCCGCGCCGTTGGGCCCGATGACCACGTGGATGCGGTCGCGCCACAGGTCAACCGACACGTCGTTGACCGCGGCCAGGCCGCCGAAGCGCTTGGTCAGGTGGCTGGCGCGCAGCAGCACTTCACTCATGCTCGGCCTCCTTGCGGCGGCTGAACTGGCTGACCAGGCCCAGCAGGCCGCGCGGCGCGAAGACGATAACGGCGACGATGAACAGGCCCATCCACAGCTGCCAGTGCTTGCCGGTGTTGAAGCTGCCGATGGAGGGCAGGTCCTTGAACAGCTCCAGCATGAATTCGAACGCGAAGGCCCCCACGATGGCACCGGCAAAGTTGCCCATGCCACCCAGGATCACCATCATGATGGCGTGCGCGCTCATGTGGAAACCCATCAGCTCGGGGTTGACGAAGCCGGTCTGCGCGCCCCAGAGGTAACCTGCCAGACCCGCGAGCGCGCCGGCCAGCGTGAACGCCGTCAGCTTGTAGCTGAAGGTGCCGTAGCCGACGGCGCGCATGCGGTGCTCGTTGACGCGCACACCAGCCAGCGCGCGGCCGAACGGGCTCCAGAGCACACGGCGCAGGAAGGCGTACACGGCGATCAGCATGGCCAGCACGAAGTAGTAGAAGACGCGCTTGTTTTCCAGGTCGAACAGGCCGGCGTCGGGCTTGAAGTTGATGTAGACGCCGTCCGAGCCGCCCAGCTTGAGCGCGAAATCGCCAAACAGCCTCAGCTCCTTGTTGTCGAACACCAGGAAGAACAGCATCTGGGCGAACGCCATCGTCACCATGATGAAGTAGATGCCGCGCGTGCGCACCACGAAGAAGCCGATGATTAGCGCCGCCAGGCCCGATGCCAGCACGGCCACCGGCAGCGACCACCACAGGCTGATCGGCCCGTTGTCGGACGACACCAGGGCCAGCGCGTAGCCGCCCAGGCCGAAGAAGGCGGCGTGACCCAGCGACACCAGGCCGGTGACGCCCTGCAGCAGGTCGAGGCTCATCGCAAGGATGGCCAGGATCATCATCCGCGTGACCATCTGCTGGTAGAAGTCGCTGCCAACCAAGGGGAAGACCGCCAGCGCGATCAGGCCCAGCGCCAACACCACCTGCACGCTGCGCGGCAGGGTTTCCAGATGCGATTGCGCTGCACTCATGCGTCGCGACCCCATAGGTCAAAGAGGGCAACGCCGCTATCGGATCGCGCACGCGCCACGTGACGCGCTGCAGCGATGCAAGGGGACAAGCCAGGCCGGCGCCGGGCCGCTCCCAAGGCGGCCTGAGCCCCCTCGGGGGGCAGCGCACCCTGCGAAGCAGGGGAGCGTGGGGGCTGCATGTTTTTCATTGCTTGAACAGTCCTTCCGGCTTCCACAACAGGACTGCCGCCATCAACATGTAGACCAGCATGCCGGCCACGTGGGGCAACAGCACCTTGCCGAACGTGTCGACGAACCCGACCAGCAGGGCGGCGATGAGCGCACCGCGCACCGAACCAATGCCGCCGATCACCACCACGACGAAGCACATGATCAGCACCGACGAGCCCATGTTGGGGTAGACGCTGGAAATGGGCGCGGCGATCATGCCGGCCACTGAGGCCAGCGCGACACCGATGGCGAACACCACCGCGTGGATCAGCTTGATGTTGATGCCCAGCGACTCGGTCATGTCGCGGTTGAAGGCGCCTGCGCGGATTTTCATGCCCAGTCGAGTCTTGTTGATCAGCAGATACAGCCCGATGGCCAGCAGCACGCACACGCCCATCATGAACAGGCGGTACACGGGATAAGACAGCGTATCGGTCAGCGGGATCGAGCCCGACAGCAATGCGGGAATGGCCACGCCATGCACATCGTCGCCCCAAAGCAGCGAGCGCATCTCTTCAAAGATGTAGATCAGACCGAACGTGAGCAGCACCTGGTCGAGGTGGTCTCGGTGGTAGAAGTAGCGGAACAGCACGCGCTCGAGCACCAGCCCGAACACCACCGACAGCAGCGTGCCCACGATGATCGCGGCGGTGAAGCTGCCCAGATGGCTGGACAGCGAAAATGCCAGGTAGGCCCCCAGCATGTAGAAGCTGCCGTGCGCCAGGTTCACCACGCCCATGATGCCGAAGATCAAGGTCAGGCCGGCCGCCAGCATGAACAGCAGCAGGCCGTACTGCACGCTGTTGAGCGTCTGGATCAGAAAATTCGCGAAGTCCACAGGTGCGTTCCGTTGGGCCGGATCGGCCGGTCAAAAAAAACGGCGGATGCTTCCGCCGTCTTGCTGACGCGCGCGGCGATCACGCCAGCTTGCAGCCGGCCCCCGAGTCTGCCAGAGCCTTGGCGGCGACACCGAGCACCTTGTTGTCGCCTTTTTCGACCACGCGCAGGTAGATGTCCTGCACCGGGTTGTGGGCCTTGCTCATGGTCCACTTGCCGCGCGGGCTGTCGATGACGGCCGATTCCATGGCTTTGTACAGCGCCGCCTTGTTCGACATGTCGCCCTTGACGGCCGCCAGGCCTTGCACCAGCAATTGGCCGGAGTCGTAGCCTTGCACGGCGTACACGTCGGGCTGCAGCTTGAACTGCTGGGCGTAGGCGTCGCGGAACTGCTTGTTGCGCGGCGTGTCGAGCGAGTCGGCGTAGTGCAGCGTGGAGTACACGCCTTCGGCGGCGGGGCCGGCGGCCTGGATCACGCCTTCGGTCAGGAAGCCCGAGCCGTACAGCGGAATCTTGCCCTGCAGACCGGCAGCGGCGTAATCGCGCATGAATTTGGCCGCACCCGCGCCGGCGAAGAAGCAGGCAACAGCGTCGGGCTTGAGGCTGGCGATCTCGGTCAGCAGCGCCTGGAATTCGACGTTCGGGAAGGGCAGGCCGAGTTCCTTGACGATGGTGCCGCCGGCCTTGGTGTAGCTTTCCTTGAAGCCCTCGAAGGCCTCGTCACCGGCCGCGTATTTCCAGGTGATCCACACGGCCTTCTTCAGGCCCTTGTCCATCATGGGCTTGCCCAGCGCCATGGTGGGCTGGCTGTTGGTGAAGCTGGTGCGGAAGACGTTGACCGCGCACAGTCCGCGCGTGGCCGCGTGCACGCCGGCATTGGGGATGATGTTCAACACGCCGGAGTCGCGCGCCACTTTCTGGATGCCCATCTGCACGCCCGAGTGCACCGTGCCGATCAGCACGTCCACCTTGTCGCGCTGGACCAGCTTCTGCGCGTTTTCAACGCCTTTGGAGGGTTCCGATTCGTCGTCGACCTTGACCCATTCGATCTCGCGGCCACCCAACTTGCCGCCTTTTTCGGCGATGGCCATGCGCACACCGTTTTCGATGGCGACGCCCAGCTGGGCGAAGGTGCCGGTGTAGGGCAGCATGAAGCCGATCTTGATCTTGTTGCCTTGCGCGCGAACGATTTCAGGCAGCAGCAGGCCGGAGGAGCTGGCCCCGACCACGGCGGCGCTGCGAGACAGCATGAGGCGGCGGTTGAGCGCACGGGTGGTGTGGGTCATGCAAAACTCCTTTAGGTGTCAAGTAATGGCGACATTGTGGGGCAGCAGGAGGGGCTCGTATGCCCCGACTTTCCCTGAGAGCCCACGCGACTGCGTCTTCCAGTACACCTTAAATATGAATTAAAGTGCCTGTTAAGTGGCAGTATAGTGCGCAGTGTCGGGGAAAAATCTAGGGTTTACCCAAAGATTGATCCGATCAAGTCGACTGGCGGACGGTCCCTTTGGGGCCGTCACTTCCCGGAAAGGCGAAACCCCAGTCGTTGCGCTGGCCGCCAAACGGGAAAGGGTCTCGTTGGTTGGCGGGCTTGCTCGACAAAGCGGCCGCGCCGACCGTGAGCCTGCGATCTCAGGTCGCGAACATGGCCGCAAGCTGACGGCGGTCGCGGCGGTCCTTCCAGTTCCAGACCTCCCGGCCCTCCAGTGCCAGCGGACCCCAGGCAGCAATCGCGTGGCCATCGCCGCAAGCCACCGTGCGCAGGCGCGAGACGTCGAGCGGCGCTTTCCTGAAGTTGCCGCCATCCATCGCGGTGCGCAGGTTGGCCTCCAGCACCGGGCCGATCTCGGCCGGGGCGCGTGGCGGCACGATGAAGATCTGGCGGTGGCTTTCGCTCTGCAGGCGTTCATTGACTACCGGCTCGCCGGCCTCGTCGGCCTGCAGACCAGCCTGGCGCAGCCAGGTTGGCGTACCGGCTTCCAGCGCCAGCAAGGGCGCGTCGCACAGCAGTGTGGCGCCACTGGCCAATTGCACAGCCTGGCCGTCCAGACCGATGCAATGGTCCTGCAGCACGGTGATGTTCATTGCTTTCAGGCGCGCCAGCACACGGCGCTGCAGGCTGGCAGGTTGATCGGCCAGCAGCGGCGCGTCGCCCGCTACCAGCGACACCCGGCTGCCATGCGGATTGGCCAGCGCATGCGCCACCGCCATCGCCATTTCCACCCCGGCGAGGTCCTCGCCGATCACGGCGACCTGCAAGGCGCGCTGGCTGGCCAGCGATTGCAATTGCGGCCACAGCTGCACGAAAGCTTCATGCGGGTGCACGAACAAGGCGTTGCGGCGCGCGCCCGGCATCACGTCCTCGACCGCTTCACGCGACAGCGTGGGCTCGGCGTCGATGGAGAGCACGTCGTAGGGCAGCGCGTCGCCGCTGGTCAACTGGATGCGGCGACCGCCTGCGTCCAGCGAATGCACGTGTGCGGGCGCGAAGGTCACGCCACTGGCCTCTACCAGCGGGTCGAGCGCGATGCGCACGTCGTCCAGCGCATAGTCGCCCGCGACGTAGCCGGGCAGCATGGCGGAATCGATGTAGTAAGGGTGCGGCGCCACCAAGGTGACACTCATGTCGCCCGAACCTTGTCGGGCCAGTCCTTTGAGCACCTGGAGATTGGCGCGGCCTGCGCCCACCAGGACCAGGTGCTTGCGGGAGGGGTTCACGGTCATGCTGCGAGTGTATCGAGTGGGCCTGCGCCTGCTGCGACGTTTCAATCCGTTGCAGCAGGGCCCGAACGGGTAGCAGTAAATGATGGCGGGCGGCGCGGACCCGCTGCTTGTTCAGCCGACCAGCGCCTGCGCGAATTCGCGTGCGCGGAAGGTCTGCAGGTCTTCCAGCCGTTCGCCCACGCCAACAAAGTAGACCGGCACCGGCTTTTCGCGCGCGATGGCACACAGCACGCCGCCTTTGGCCGTGCCGTCCAGCTTGGTGACGATCAGGCCGGTGAGCTGCACCGAATCGTCGAACGCCTTCACTTGCGCCAGCGCGTTCTGGCCGGTGTTGCCATCGATCACCAGCAGCACCTCGTGCGGCGCGGTGATGTCGGCCTTGGTGACCACGCGGCGGATCTTGGTCAGCTCTTCCATCAGGTGTTTCTGCGTCGGCAGGCGCCCAGCGGTGTCGACCAGCACCACGTCCAGGTCGCGCGCGCGGCCGGCGGCCACGGCGTCAAAACTGACGGCGGACGGGTCGGCGCCTTGCTGGCTGACGATTTCCACCTGGTTGCGGTCGGCCCAGACGGCCAGTTGCTCGCGCGCGGCGGCGCGGAAGGTGTCGGCCGCGGCCAGCAGCACGGTAGCGCCGGCGTCCGCCAGGTGCTTGGTCAGCTTGCCGATGCTGGTCGTCTTGCCGGCGCCGTTGACGCCCGCGACCATAATCACCGTGGGGTGGTACACGCCGACCGTCAGCGGCTTTTCCAGTGGCGCCAGCATGTCGGCGATGGCGTCCTGCAGCAGCGCCTTGACCTGCGTTGCATCGGTGGCGCGCGTGTCTTTCACCCGGCGCTTCAGATCGGCCAGCAGGAATTCCGTCGCCTGCACGCCGGCGTCGGCCATCAGCAACGCGGTCTCCAGGTCTTCGTACAGCGCGTCGTCGATCTGTGCGCCGGTGAACACCGTGGTGATCGAACTGCCGGTCTTGCGCAGCCCGGTCTTCAGGCGGTCCAGCCAGCCCGAGCGGGTGGCCACGGTTGCAGCCGATACCGGCACCGCTTCCAGGTCATTTTGGCTTGCAGCGCTAGAGCCATCAGCGCGGGTAGCTCCGAAAACAGGAGCGTCGACGGTGCTGGCGGCCATGCGGGTGGGCGCGGGTTTGGCCTTGGCTGCCGCAAGAGCCGGAGCGGCCGGCGCCAGGGGCACCGGCACAGGGTCCACCGACGACAAAGCCGTGGTCGGGACGGCCACGGGCGCGGCAGCGGGGGATGCCGCCGGCGCAACGGCATCGGCAGCCGGGGATGCCAGTGCTGCGGTTTCTGCGGAGGCCGCAGCAGGAGCAATGGTTGGAGGTGGCGCTGGCGCGTCAACCGGCGCGACCTCAGGCGTTGTCTGACCCGTCTGGACCCAGCCCTCCAGTGCAGCGCCCGAACCGGCGGCCTGCGTAGGCGCCGGTACAGGCGAGGGCGCGGGGGCCCAGCCGGAGAAGCCTTGAGGTGCTGGCGCCTGAACGGCAGGAGGCGCGGGGGCGTCGGGCGAAGGCGACCATGGTGCAGCCGTCGCCGGCGGAGAGCTGGGCACAGCGGAAGACTGGGCTGGCACGGCCGGGGCAGTTGGCGACGGCGTGGCCACCGGTACTTCGGGCGCCGCGCTCGGCGCAGGCGCAGCCGCATCGACGGGGGGCGTTGCGGGGGTAGCGGGGGCCGGTTCGGCGGCCTTTTTTCGGCGGAAGAAGCTGAACATCAAGACAGATTCTAGGTGGCGACCTGTGACTGGGTGCTTGTGCTGGCGCAGGTGGCGTCGTGAACAGGCCCGTGCGGTGCACATCCGCCCGCGGTGTCCACCCGCACGGCGTGATCGCCCGGCGGGTCTTCGCCTGTCGATACTTAACGCACCACCAAAGGTTGCGCGGCGGCTGCCGTCACCGCGCCCACGACAGCAGCGTCCGCAAAGCCCTGACTGCGGAACACCGACAGCACCGCCGGCGCTGCAGCCGGCTCGCAAGCCACCAAGAGGCCGCCGCTGGTCTGCGGGTCGGTGAGCAGGGCACGCTCGGCGTCGGCAAAACCGGTGGGCAGGGCGATGTCTTGGCCGTAGGCGGCCCAGTTGCGGCCGCTGGCGCCGGTCACGGTGCCTTGCGTCGCCAAGTCGCGCGCGCCGGGCAGCAGGGGCACGGCGGCCCAGTCGATCTGCGCGGTGACGCTGGCGCCGCGCGCCAATTCAAGCGCGTGGCCGGCCAGGCCAAAGCCGGTGACGTCGGTCAGCGCGTGCACGCCGGGCAGGGCGGCCAGCGCGGTGCCGGGGGTGTTCAGGCGCGTGGTGCTGTCGATCATGCGCGCGTAGCCGTCGGTGGGCAGCTGGCCTTTTTTCAGTGCAGCGGAATAGATGCCCACGCCCAGCGGCTTGCCCAGCACCAGCACGTCGCCCGGTTGCGCGCCGCTGTTTTTCTTGATGCGGTCGGGGTGCACCAAGCCCAGCGCGACCAGGCCGTAAATGGCTTCGACCGAGTCGATGGTGTGCCCGCCCGCAATCGGAATGCCGGCGGTGCGGCACACGCTGGCGCCGCCTTCCAGGATCTTGCCGATGGTGTCCACCGACAGCACGTTGATCGGCATGCCCACCAGCGCCAGCGCCATGATCGGTTGGCCGCCCATGGCGTACACGTCGGACAGCGCGTTGGTGGCGGCGATGCGGCCGAAATCGAACGGGTCGTCGACGATGGGCATGAAAAAGTCGGTCGTAGCGACCAGGGCCTGTTCGTCGTTCAGGCGGTAGACGGCGGCGTCGTCCGAGGTCTCGATGCCCACCAGCAGTTCGGGCGGCACCGGCAGGCCGCCGGTCCCGCGCAGGATGCTGGACAGCACGCCCGGCGCGATCTTGCAGCCGCAGCCGCCGCCGTGCGACAGGCTGGTCAGGCGGGGTTCGGCGGTGGGTGCCGTGGTGGGGGCGGTTGGGTTGGCGGCGTGCGGTGTGCTCATGCACTGATTGTCGCCCAAGGGCGCATCGGCAAGTGCGCCGCGGGGGATGCGGACATAGCAAGCAAAATCAGGCGCTTGCGCTACAGCCACCTGCGCAGGCAGCTATCAAAAGAGAAGTAATTGGTCGGGCGGCGGTGACAGGCGCCAGGCGCTGCCAGCACCGCTGATGTGCGGCGTGGCCACGCGAACCCGCTGCGCAGCACCCGGCGCCTGTGCGCGCCGAACGTCTCACCCGCCTGACGCGTGCGTGACGGATGTCACGCTGGCCGACGCGGGGCGCACCGGCGCGGCATGCGCGCTGGCAGAGTGCCGCCGATTCAACGGAAGGGACCTCCTGGAGAGAAGCGCATGAACACCCAAGACATCTGGCAATTCCTGTCCACGCAAGGTGTGGATTTCGCCATCAAGCTGCTGACGGCGATCGTCGCCTGGATCATCGGCCGCTGGCTGATCAACCTGGCCGTCAACCTGATCGGCAAGGCGTTCGAGCGCGGCGGCAAGATCGACGCCACGCTGGCCAACTACCTGAAATCCATCATCGCGGTGGTGCTGAACATCGTCCTGATCCTGGCGATTCTGGACCTGTTCGGCGTGCGCACCACCTCGTTCGCGGCGTTGCTGGCGGGCGCCGGCCTGGCCATTGGTGCGGCGTGGAGCGGCATGCTGGGCAACTTCGCCGCGGGCGTGTTCATGCAGGTGCTGCGCCCCTACAAGGTGGGTGACTTCATCCAGGCCGGCGGCGTGACCGGCACGGTGAAGGAGCTGGGCCTGTTCGGCACCACCGTCGTCACGCCCGACAACGTGACCACCATCGTCGGCAACGGCAAGGTGTTTGGCGACAACATCCAGAACTACAGCGCGCTGCCGGTGCGCCGCGTGGACTGCGTGGCCAAGGTGGCCAACAGCGTCAGCCCGACCGACGCCATCGCGCGCCTGCGCCCGGTGATCGCCGCCATCCCCAACGTCGCGGCCGACCCGGCGCCCGACATCGAGATCCTCGAATTCACGCCCGAAGGCCCCAAGCTGTGCGTGCGCCCCTACACGCATACCGACCACTACTGGCAGGTTTACTTCGACACCAACAAGGCCATCGTCGACACCTTCGGCGCGGCCGGCTACCCGGTGCCGGAAACGCCCGTGGCCTACCGCCAGGCCGGCCCGGTGGCGGGCTGACGGGGCGACCGCGGCGGCGACCCCGTCCGCGCCCCTTCGGCTTGACCGACCCGCCCGCGTGGCGGGTTTTTTGTGCCCACAGGCCACCCGCCGCGCCGGTCGCGCCCTTGGCCGACAAGGCCGTGCGCCTAGGTGTCGTTTCCCAAGAGGTTGTTCACCCGAGGTGAAGCAAGATGGAGGTTCTCAAGCCAAACCGGCTGCTTCAGCACTCCCCGGATGAACACCCATAAGAATGCCTCATTGACGCCCAAAGGGAGAGCCCATTTGGTTTCTCAGATCGCCTTGATTGGCCTGATGCCGGCAGCCGAGGCTGCCGGCATCAGCACTCG
>NZ_VRUA01000013.1 GCF_008017535.1 Ottowia flava | reverse complement strand
GACGCCATTGTTCCTGCCGCACACCGCTCACGCCATTCGGGCTTGACCGGGGTTTTGAACACCATCCTTAGGCGATTTTAGAACCACATAGGATTGCGCATGGATGTAGACAAAATTCTTAAAGCACGTGCTAATCGCGCATCCAGGATAGCGAGGCCTTTCAGCAACTTCTTTGACAACTATAGCCTTTGTCAATCAGCTGGAGAGCTTCTACTTTCGGATGAGATTGACGAAAAGATAATTTGCCTAGTGAGCCGTTCCGCGATAATTTCAACAGTCTCAGCAATAGAAGTATATTATCGAGACATACTGGACTTCAGCTTCCGGTACTGCTCGCAGGATTTCTTTAAGCCGCATCTAAAGACGTTGCACCCTGAAAAATTCGACGTTATTGATCTTATCAATCTATTTGATCACAACATTCACCCCTTGGAGATAGTTTCCTCGTCTCAATCGTTCCAAAATACTGATCGCATTGACAAAGTATTCTCCTATTTTCTCCCGTCAGGGGGGTTTTGGACTGCGATCCTTAACCTGCAAATTCGCCTGAAGGATCAACCAGATGACGTGGTTAGCTGGACCCACCTAGACTTTGATGGACTGAAGCGGACTTTCAAGCTTCGGCATGAGCTTGTCCATGACTCTTTCAACAACTAAAAATTTACCCCAGAAAATCTCGAAGATCTTCAACGATCTGCTCACATGGTCTTTGGCTCAGATGTCATCCTAAGTGCCAGAATTGAAGAAAACAAAGATCCAGACCTTGGCACAGAACCCGCCTAATAATTCATTCAAGCCGACTCCGTTTCGCGGCGCGGCTTAATTCAGGCGTTAAGTGCACCCCAGGTTTTTTATGCCAAATCCAGTATCAAATCACGCCTCAGCGCTCATCCAGCGTGCGCAGCCAGCTATGGTTTTTGGTGTTCAGCCCAATTTGGTGCCGCGCGCAGCGTCGGTGCACACGTCGCGCCTAACCCGGCAGTCCAGCCTCCCCGCCTTCGGCGGGCGGTTTGCTTCGATTCGTTAGACAGCGCATATGGCCAAGCCGCATGATCTGCACCTGTTCGACTGGAACAAGATGATCGACTCATTCCACAAGGAGTCAGATCGTGGTGCGGCAGTCTTGGTAGGCGGCTTCGTTGAGAACTACCTCGGCGTCTACTTGCAGTCCCTCGTGGTCGACCTAAAGGTAGCGGAAGACCTGTTTCAGGCCGTTGGGCCACTGTCAAGTTTCAATCAGCGCATCGCTGTGGCTCGCGCATTCGGATTCATCTCGAAGGGAGACTACGACGACCTCAACCTAATCCGTCGAATTCGCAATCACTTCGCGCACCACCCTCTGGAGGCTAGCTTCTCGGCGTCGCCGGTCGCGCAGTTGGCAACGCGCCTCTCAGAGCAAAAGACTGCTTCGGAGTCTCACTTGAACAGTCTGGAGGAGCGTAACAAATTGGCGTACCTATACTCTTGTGCACAGCTTTGTGGCCGCCTTCACCTTCGGATGGAGAAAAGAGAGAAGGCCGCAGAGGAGACACGGCGGTGACGCCGTTTAAAAAATTAGGGTCAGATAACAGTTTCAGCCACGGTGACCAAGCGTTACGGTTGGCTCCCATGTCGCGGGCTATCCTGCTCCTCTTTCATTCAGGGGGCCGTCATGGGAACGCATCCAAACCAAGATCTCTCGCAAGACGCGCGCCGGCACGAGCAGGACAGTGCGCATCACCCCCAAGGCGTTGATGCCGAGTACCGCCAGTGGCGTGACCAGCATATCGGGCAGATGGACGCGGATTTCGACGCTTGGAAGCGCGAGCGCCAGGGCGAAGCCTTCTCCGATTTCCATGGTTGGCGCAAGGCTCGCGCCGGGGGCTCGGCCTGACGCTTCTGCTTAGGCGGCAGGCGCCTTGAAGCCTTCCTTCGATCTGTCATAGCGGCCTACTGCCCGCGTCGCATGGTGTGGGCTGGCGCCAAGGCCAGTCAGCCTCACCGCGGGACGAACCCGCTGACCACGAATCCCTGGGGCTGGGCGCGGGCTTGCCTGGATCGGGCGGGCAGCCTGAGAGCGCCCCCAAAGACCGGACAATGTGACGCGCAACCACCCGCCTGAAACTCTGAAATTCATAGCTGGCTGCGCCTGCCCCACCTGTGTTCAAGCCGAATCTGGCGCAGTACCTGAAAGCCGCCGGCAACTACACCCATTCAACTCATCGCCCTGCCCCTGCCATGCTCGATCACCCCGCGTTTCAAGGCGCACCCCAGCTTGGTCAGTTCGCCAAGCATGGCGCCTGGGAAAGCGCCTGGGCGTGGGAGCGTGACCGTCCGCCCAGCCCAGCCGCGCTGCAGACGTACCTGGCAGGCGCCACCGAAGTCGCCTTTGAAGCCTTCTTCGGCCCGGCCTTCTTCGGCGTGCGGCTTCAGGCCGAAGCGCCCAAGATCGAAGCGTTGGCGCAGGCTTGTGTGTCAGCGCTGCACACGTCGATCGACGGGCCGCACTTTTTTTTCGCGCTTATCGGCGAGGCCACGGGCTTCCACGACCTTGGACGCTTGATCGCGTTCCTCGAAGTGGGGGCCGTCAACGCCTGGCGAACGGTGGGTTCGGTCCGCGCCGGGGCGCCGTCTTTGGCGCTGGCGCAGTTGGATGTGCTTTGGCAGGCTCTGGCCGATTCACCTTTGGCGCGCGATGCCTCGCACCGCAAGGCGGTGGAGTTGGCCGTGGCGTCGCCGCTGCCGCACTGGTTCGCCCTGCCGGTATCGTCGCAGCAGCCGCCTTACGAACTCGATCGCGATCTGCTGCGTGAGGCGCTCCGCTTCGCGGCGAAGACCGATGCGGTGCCCCACAGTGGGGTGCGCACCTCGGCGCAGCCATAATCGCTGCGTTTTGCATAGCTGGCTGCGCTGATCAGGCTTGGCCAAAACCCCGATTCGCATGTCAAATGGTGGCGCGGCGCCGTAACCCGTCCACCTCTGCCACAGCGACCATCGGCGCGGTGCGTCTTGGGGTCAGGCCTCATGCCGGATACAGCAGTCCGGCGCTAAGATGGTTTGCATTCATTCAACCTCCAACCGCTGTTCACCCAAGATGTTGCGCACATTCACTTCTCTGCTGGCCATCGGCCTGCTGGCCACCGCTGCCCACGCCCAGAGCTATCCCGACAAGCCGATCCGCATGGTCATCCCGTTCCCGCCGGGCGGGGGCACCGACATCCTGGGCCGCCTGGTGGCGCAGAAGCTGACCGAGGCGAACAAGTGGAACATCGTGCCGGACAACCGCGCAGGTGCGGGCGGCACGCTGGGCATCACCGAAGCCGCCAAGGGCAAGCCTGACGGCTACGACATGGTGATGGGCCAGAAAGACAACCTGGTCGTCGGCCCCTGGATCTACAAGAACCTGCCCTGGAACCCCACCAAGGACTTCGTCGCCGTGGCGCACGTCGCCTGGACGCCGGTGATCATCGCCACGAGCGTGAACAGCAAGTACAAGACTCTGGCCGACGTGGTCGCCGCGGCGAAGGCCGCGCCGGACACCATCACCTATGGCTCGCCCGGCAACGGCACCACCATCCACCTGTCGGGCGACCAGTTCGAGAAGGCCGCGGGCGTGAAGCTGCGCCACGTGCCGTACAAGGGCTCCAACCCTGCGATGCTGGATGCGCTGGCCGGCAACGTCGACCTGCTGGTGTCGAGCGTGCCGTCGGCCATGGGCCAGATCAAGGCGGGCAAGCTGCGCCCGCTGGCGGTGACCTCGGCCAAGCGGTCCACGTCGCTGCCCGACGTGCCGACGATCGCCGAAAGCGGCTACAAGGGCTTTGACATCAGCACCTGGTACGGCCTGCTGATGCCCGCAGGCACGCCCAAGGCGCAGGTGGAAACCATGAACGCCGCCGTCAACAAGCTGCTGGCCACGCCCGAGATGCAGAAAGCCATCCACGACCAAGGCGCCGAGCCGCAAGCGATGAGCGCCGACGCCTTTGGCAAGCAGCTGAACACCGACTACCACCTGTGGGAAAAGATCGTGCGCGACGCCGGCGTGAAGATCGAGTAAGGCAACACCCCGAACGAGCCCCACCCTGCCCGGCCCGTCCGGGCTTTTTTTTTCTGCTTCGGCCGCAGCGCGCCCGCGCCTCCGTCCTACGCGCAGCGCATGGGGCATCCCCTACGCTGCTCAGACCTTGAGAATCCGCCGCCCACGCATGTTCTGGACCATTGTCATCACCGCGGTCGTCACGCTGATCGCGACGGCGCTGGCGATGAATTTCGCCACGCCCGAAAAAAAGCTCGAGCGCAAGATCGAACACCGCTACGCCGTGGCGGACCCGCAGTTCCGACGCGAGATGGGCGTCATGCTCGGCCCGGCCATCGTGCCGGGCAACCTGGTCAAGGACCTGCAGAACGGCAAGGAAATCTTCCCGGCGATGCTGGCCGCGATCCAGGCGGCGCAGAAAACCATCACCTTCGAGACCTACATCTACTGGTCGGGCGACATCGGCGAGAAGATGAGCGAGGCGCTGGCCGAGCGGGCGCGCGCCGGCGTCAAGGTCTCGGTCATGCTGGACTGGATGGGCAGCCTCAAGATGGAAGACAAGTTGCTCAAGGCCATGGAGGACGCGGGTGTGCGCGTGCACCGCTACCGCCCGCTGCACTGGTACAACATCTCGCGCATGAACAACCGCACCCACCGCAAGCTGCTGGTGGTGGACGGCAAGGTGGCGTTCACCGGCGGCGTGGGCATTGCCGACCAATGGGAAGGCAGCGCCGAAGACCCCGACCACTGGCGTGACATGCACTTCCAGCTGACCGGCCCGGCGGTGGCGCAGTTTCAGGCGGCCTTCAACGACAACTGGATCAAGACCACGGGCGAAGTCCTCAACGGGCCGGATTACTTTCCGGCCCAGGAACGCACGGGCGACATGGACGCGCACCTGTTCATCGCCTCGCCCGCTGGGGGCAGCGAAAGCATGCACCTGATGGTGCTGATGGCGATCGCGGCGTCAGCGCAATCCATTGACCTGGAAGCCGCCTACTTCGTGCCCGACGAATTGGTCACGAAGGCGCTGCTGGCGGCGCGCGAGCGCGGCGTGCGCATCCGCATCATCGTGCCGGGCGAGCACATCGATTCGGACGCGGTTCGCCTGGCGTCCAAGGCCTCGTGGGGCCCGCTGCTGCAGGCCGGCATCGCCATCCACGAGTACGAGCCGACCATGATGCACAACAAGCTGCTGATCGTGGACAACGAAATGGTGTCGGTGGGGTCCACCAACTTCGACGTGCGCTCGTTCCGACTGAACGACGAGGCCAGCCTGAACGTGTACGACCGCGACTTCGCCGCCAAGATGACGCGCGAGTTCGAGGGCGATTTGGCCAAGACCCGCGCCTACACCTACGAAACCTGGGCCGCCCGCCCGCTGAAGGAAAAGCTGATCGAGCGCTTCGTGCTGCCGCTGAAGTCGCAGCTTTAACGGCGCCGCCTCGAAGCCAAGGCCGCCCGCCAATCAACGCGGCGCCAGTTCGGCGGCCGCCGCACCCAGCACCCAGTCGCGCACGGCCAGCACGTCCGCATCGCCCCGCCGCGCCTCAGGAAAAACCAGGTGAAACGGCTGCCCTGGCAGGTCGGGCCCGAACGGCCGCACCAGGCGGCCTTCGGCCAGTTCACGCACGATCAGCGCCTGGCTCATCAGGCCCACGCCCTGCCCCGCCAGCGCCGCGGCGATGACGTGCGTCTCGTCGTGGAACACCGGGCCAGCGCCCACGTCCAGCCCCGGCACCTGCGCCGCGCGCTGCCACACCGCCCAGTCCGACGGTGAGCTGCGCGCCCCCAGCGGCAGGAAATGCAGCAGCGTGTGGCGCGGCAGGCTGGACCGCTGGCGCAGCTTGAGCGCCGGGCTGCACGCGGGCACGAAGCGGTTGTCGACCAAGTGTTCGGCCACGAGCCCCGGCCACTGGCCGCCGCCGTAACGGATGGCCATGTCGGCGATCACGCCGTCCAGCGGCACCGGCTCGTGTGTGGCGTGGATGCGCAAATCCAGCCCCGGCCGCGCAGCGCGCAGCGCGGCGGTGTGCGTCAGCAGCAGACGCGCGATGGCGGGCGTGGTCGACAGCGTGAGCGTGCGCCGCTGCGGATGCGCGCGCAGCTTGTCGGTGGTCCAGGCGATGCGATCGAAGGCGTCGCTGGTGACCTGGCGCAATTCGTGCGCGGCGGGCGTGGGCACCAACCGGCGCGGCTGGCGCACGAACAGCGCCGTGCCCAGCCACTGCTCCAGCGCGCGCAGCTGGTGGCTGATGGCGGTGGGCGTGACCGACAGTTCCTGCGCTGCCAGTTGCGCGCTGCCCAAACGTGCCGTCGCCTCGAACGCGCGCAGGGCCGGCAGTGATGGCAAGCGCCGGGCACGGTGTACCTCGCTCGGTGGTGCGTGGATAGATGAATTTGGTTTTTCCATTCCGTGCAGAAAATATCGTTTGTCTCAGGATTTTTGGGTTTCTACAGTCGAGTCACCTTCACTTGATTGAAAAGGAACTCATCCATGACGACTGTACTTCACCTCGACGCCAGCGCCCGTCCAGGCCGCGCCGGCACCCACGCCCACGGCTCGCACACGCGCGCCCTGACCCACCGCTTTGTCGAGCGCTGGCGCGCGGCGCGACCGGGCGACACGGTCATCGTGCGCGACGTGGGCCAGACGCCGCCCGCCCACGTGTCATCCGACTGGGTGGCTGCCGCCTTCACCCCGCGCGCAGACCGAACAACGGCGCAGCGCCGCAGGCTCGCCGAAAGCGACGCGCTGATCGACGAGCTGCGCCGCGCCGACGTGCTGGTGCTGGGTGTGCCCATGTACAACTTCGGGCCGCCAGCGGCCTTCAAGGCCTGGATCGACCAGATCGTGCGCATCGGCGAAACCTTCGCCTACGAGCCGGCCCGCGCCGATTCGCCCTACGTGCCGCTGCTGGCCGATCGGCCGCGCCGAACTGTGCTGCTGAGCGCGCGAGGCGGCGACGGCTTCGACGCCGGTGGCGAGATGGCCCACATGAACCACCTGGACCCGGCGGTGGCGACGGCGCTGGGCTTTCTCGGTATCGATGGGCTCGCGCACATCGCGGTGGAGCACCAGGAACATGGCGGCGAAGCGCTGGCCAAATCGGTCGCACAAGCCCAAGCGCGGGTGGACGCGCTGGTGGACCGTTGGCTGCACCTTGAAGCTTCTCAGGCGCCCAGCGCTGGCGAACATGAGGACCGAGCCATCGCCGCTTGCGCCTGACGCAAGGCGCGCCAGGACGCCATCAAAATGCTAGCTGGCTGCGCAGACTGGACAAGGGCTGGAGTCGATTTTCATCTTGATATGACGGTACCAATCCACCGTCCCTACCCAATGGAGGAATCAAGCGTAGCGTGCCTCCAGCGCATCCCATTCGGGTTTGCCGACCAGGCGCTGGCGCTCGGCGAACGGCGTCACCAGGCCGCTGCTCTCCTGCACTTCCTTGTCGTCGCGCAGGGCAGTCAAGGCTTTTTGCATGCCGGCGATGGCGCCTTGCAGCGCGGCGTTGGCGTACAGCACGATGCCAAAGCCCAGTTCGCCCAACTGCTCGGCGTTGAAGATCGGCGTCTTGCCGCCGATCACCATGTTCATCAGCTGCGGCTGCTTCAGGCGCTGCGGCAGGGCGCACACTTCTTCGGCCTTGGTCACGGCTTCGACAAACAGGATGTCGGCGCCGGCTTCGGCGAATCTCTGCGCACGCTCCACCGCGGCTTCAAAACCCAGCGCGGCGGCGGCGTCGGTGCGCGCCATGATCATCAGGCCGCTGTCGCGCCGCGCGTCGACTGCGGCCTTGATCTTGCTTACGGCCTCGTCGGTGCCAATGACTTCCTTGCCGTTGAAGTGGCCACAGCGCTTGGGCGCGACCTGGTCTTCGAGCTGGATGCAGTCGGCGCCGGCGCGCTCCAGCGTGCGCACGGTGTGCACCACGTTCAGCGCGTTGCCAAAGCCGGTGTCGGCGTCAACGATCAGCGGCACGTCCACCGCGTCGCGGATCCGGGCCGTGTGGTCGGCGATCTCGGCCAGGCCCATGAAGCCCTGGTCCGGTATGCCAAACCACATGTTGGTCACGCCCGCGCCGGTGATGTAGATGGCCTGAAAGCCCAGGTCGGCGATCACCTTGGCCGACAGCGCGTTGAACGCGCCCGGAACGAGCAGGCCGCTGCGGGCCTCGACCAGGGTCTTCAGAGTTTGCTTGGTGTTCATATCCGTGTACTCTCAAATTGCTAGCTGTCCGCGCAAGTGGTACTAGGACCAGCGCGTGTTTTCGCTTGAAATCTTCAGCGCAGCACGTCGCCCGGGACGCGCACCGCGCCTTCCATCAGCACGCGCGCGCTGCGGCTCATCAGTGCTTTCTTCACCACCCACTGGCCGCCTTCCTGCGAGGCTTCCGCGCCCACGCGCAGGGTGCCCGAGGGGTGGCCGAAGCGCACCGCCTGGCGTTCACCACCGCCGGCCGCCAGATTGACCAGCGTGCCGGGTATGGCTGCTGCCGTGCCGATGGCCACGGCCGCCGTGCCCATCATGGCGTGGTGCAGTTGGCCCATGGAGAGCGCGCGCACCAGCAGGTCGACGTCAGCCGCCTTCACCGGCTTGCCGCTGGAGGCCACATAGTCCTGCGGCGGCGCGACGAAAGCGATTTTTGGCGTGTGCTGGCGCGTCGCGGCTTCGGCAGTGTCCTGGATCAGACCCATCTTCACGGCGCCCCAGGCGCGGATGGTCTCGAAGCGCTCCAGCGCCGCCTTGTCGCCGTTGATGACGGGTTGCAGTTCGGTCCCGGTGTAGCCGATGTCCTTGGCGTTCAGGAAGATGGTGGGAATGCCGGCGTTGATCAGCGTGGCCTGGAAGCTGCCGACGCCGGGCACGTCCAGGGTGTCGACCACATGCCCGGTAGGGAACATGGTGCCCCCGCCATCGCCTTCACCTTCATCCGCGGGGTCGAGAAATTCCAGTTGCACCTCGGCCGCGGGGAACGTCACGCCGTCGAGCTCAAAGTCGCCGGTCTCCTGCACCTGCCCATCGGTGATCGGCACATGCGACACGATGGTCTTGCCGATGTTGGCCTGCCAGATGCGCACCGTGCAGTGGCCGTTCTGCGGGATGCGATCGGCCGGGATGAAGCCGTTGCTGATGGCGAAGGGGCCGACCGCGGCCGACAGGTTGCCGCAGTTGCCCGACCAGTCCACGAACGGCTTGTCGACGGCGACTTGGCCAAAGAGGTAATCGACGTCGTGGTCGGGCTGGCTGCTCTGGGCAATGATCACGGTCTTGCTGGTGCTGGACGTGGCGGCGCCCATGCCGTCAATCTGTTTGCCGTAGGGGTCGGGGCTGCCGATCACGCGCATCAGCAGCGCGTCGCGCGCCGCGCCGGGTTGCTGCGCGGCTTCGGGCAGGTCTTGCAGGCGGAAGAACACGCCCTTGCTGGTGCCGCCACGCAGGTAGGTGGCGGGAATCTTGATCTGCGGTGCTTTGCTCATGTTTTGCTAGCTGTCTGCGCAAGGTGCTCTAGGGCCACAGGCGGATATCTATGGTATTCCTTACGCGGCGACCGGCGCATTGGCGGCCAGAAAATCCTGCGCAAAGCGTTGCAGCACGCCGCCAGCTTCATAGACCTGCACTTCTTCGGCGGTGTCCAGGCGGCAGCGCACGGACACCTCGAATGTCTCGCCGTTCTTGCGGTGCACCACCAGGTTCAGCATGCCGCCCGGCGTGGGCGTGCCGCTGACGTCGTAGGTCTCGCTGCCGTCGAGTGCCAAGGTCTTGCGGTTCACACCCATCGGGAACTCCAGCGGCAGCACGCCCATGCCGATCAGGTTGGTGCGGTGGATGCGCTCGAAGCCTTCGGCCACCACCACTTCCACTCCGGCCAGGCGCACGCCCTTGGCGGCCCAGTCGCGACTCGACCCCTGGCCGTAGTCGGCGCCAGCAATGATGATCAGCGGCTGATTGCGGTTCAGGTAGGTCTCGATGGCCTCCCACATGCGCACGACCTGCCGCTCGGGCTCGATGCGGGTCAGCGAGCCCTTCTTCACCTGCCCATCGACCACGGCCATTTCGTTGACGAGCTGCGGGTTGGCAAAGGTGGCACGCATGGCCGTCAGGTGGTCGCCGCGGTGCGTGGCGTAGGAGTTGAAGTCTTCTTCCGGCAGGCCCATCTTGGCCAGGTACTCGCCCGCGGCGCTGTTGGCCAGAATGGCATTGGAGGGCGACAGGTGATCGGTCGTGATGTTGTCCGGCAGCAGCGCCAGCGGGCGCATGCCCTTGAGCGTGCGCGGGTTGGCGGCCAGTGCGCCCACGCCCTCAGTGTCCCAGTAGGGCGGTCGGCGGATGTAGGTGGACTGCGGGCGCCAGTCGTACTGCGGCGCCACGCGCTCGCCGTTGTCCGCGCGAAGGGCGAACATCGGCTCGTAGACGGCGCGGAACTGCTCGGGCTTCACCGCTTTGGCCACGATGGCGTCGATTTCCTCGTCACTGGGCCAGATGTCCTTCAGCCGCACTGGGTTGCCCTGCAGGTCGATGCCCAGCACATCCTGCTCGATATCGAAGCGCACCGTGCCAGCGATGGCGTAGGCCACCACCAGCGGCGGCGACGCCAGGAAAGTCTGCTTGGCGTAGGGGTGGATACGGCCGTCGAAGTTGCGGTTGCCCGAGAGCACCGCCGTCGCGTACAGACCGCGGTCGATGATCTCCTGCTGGATCTTCGGGTCGAGCGCGCCGCTCATGCCGTTGCAGGTGGTGCAGGCGAAGCCCACTATGCCAAAGCCCAGCTTTTCCAGATCGCACAGCAGCTCGGCTTCTTCCAGGTACAGCTCCACCGCCTTCGAGCCGGGCGCCAGCGACGATTTCACCCAGGGCTTGCGCATGAGGCCGCGCGCATTGGCGTTGCGCGCCAGCAGCGCGGCGGCGATCACGTTGCGCGGGTTGGAAGTGTTGGTGCAGCTGGTGATGGCCGCGATAATCACGGCGCCATCGGGCAGCAGGCCTTCGGCCTCTTCGGCGCGGGCCATTTCGAGTTGGACGGCGCCGGCGATGCCGCGGTCGACCAGGGCCGAGGTCGGCAGGCGACGGTGCGGGTTGCTCGGGCCGGCCATGTTGCGCACCACGCTGTAGAGGTCGAACGTCAACACGCGCTCGTACTGCGCGCTGCGCAGGTCGTCGGCCCAGAAGCCGGCGGTCTTGGCATAGGTTTCGACCAGTTGCACCTGCGCTTCCTCGCGGCCGGTGAGGCGCAGGTAGGCGGTGGTCTGCTCGTCGATGTAGAACAGCGCCGCGGTGGCGCCGTACTCGGGACACATGTTGGAGATGGTGGCGCGGTCGCCGATCGACAGGCTGCTCGCGCCTTCGCCGAAGAACTCGACGTACGCGCCGACCACCTTTTCCTTGCGCAGGAATTCGGTCAGCGCCAGCACGATGTCGGTGGCGGTGATGCCGGCCTGGCGGCGGCCCGTGAGCTCGACGCCCACGATGTCGGGCAGGCGCATCCACGAGGCGCGGCCCAGCATCACGTTTTCGGCCTCCAGGCCTCCCACGCCCACGGCGATGACACCCAGCGCATCGACGTGCGGCGTGTGGCTGTCGGTGCCGACGCAGGTGTCGGGGAAGGCCAACTTTCCGTGTTCATCGTCCTGCACGTTCACGACAGGCGACATTTTTTCCAGGTTGATCTGGTGCATGATCCCGTTGCCCGCGGGGATCACGTCGACGTTGGCAAACGCCTTCTTGGTCCATTCGATGAAGTGGAAGCGGTCCTCGTTGCGGCGGTCCTCGATGGCGCGGTTCTTGCGAAAGGCATCGGGGTCGAAGCCGCCGCACTCCACGGCCAGCGAATGGTCCACGATGAGCTGCACCGGAACGACAGGGTTCACGGCGGCCGGGTCGCCACCCTCCTTCGCAATCGCGTCGCGCAACCCGGCCAAGTCCACCAGCGCGGTCTGGCCCAGGATGTCGTGGCACACCACGCGCACGGGGAACCACGGAAAGTCGATCTCGCGCTTGCGCTCGATGAGCTGGCCCAGGTAGGCGCTCAGTTGCGCCGGGTCGGCGCGGCGCACCAGGTTTTCGGCGTGCACACGCGCTGTGTAGGGCAGCTTCGCCCAGGCCCCGGGTTGAAGGGCATCGACGGCCTCGCGCGCGTCGAAGTACTGCAGGGACGTGCCGGGAAGGGGTTTGCGGTGGGCGGTGTTCGTCATCACGGGAGCTATGCTTTGAATAGCCGGCCGAGATTGTCCACCGCAGGTTTCAAGCACATTCGACCTGAAATCGGCGTGGAACGGGCGCGGCCAGCTATGATTTTCTTCAGGCGCGCGCGTCGATGGGCACGAACTGCTGGTCTTCCGGCCCGGTGTAGTTGGCGCTGGGTCGGATGATCTTGTTGTCCTGGCGCTGCTCGATCACGTGCGCGGCCCAGCCGCTGGTGCGCGCGATCACGAACAACGGCGTGAACATGGCCGTGGGCACGCCCATCATGTGGTAGCTGACGGCGCTGAACCAGTCGAGGTTGGGGAACATCTTCTTCACTTCCCACATCACGCTCTCCAGCCGCTCGGCAATGTCGTACATCTTGGTGCTGCCGGCTTCATCCGACAGCTGCTTGGCCACGCCTTTGATCACCACGTTGCGCGGGTCGCTCACGGTGTAGACGGGGTGGCCAAAGCCGATCACCACCTCCTTGGCGTCGACGCGGCGACGGATGTCGGCTTCGGCCTCGGCCGGGTTGTCGTAGCGCTTCTGGATCTCGAAGGCGACCTCGTTCGCGCCGCCGTGCTTGGGCCCGCGCAGCGCGCCGATGGCGCCGGCGATGCTCGAATACATGTCGCTGCCGGTGCCGGCGATCACGCGCGCGGTGAAGGTGCTGGCGTTGAATTCATGCTCGGCGTAGAGGTTCAGCGAGGTGTGCATGGCGCGCACCCAGCTGTGCGAGGGCGCCGCACCGTGCAACAGGTGCAGGAAGTGGCCGCCGATGGTGTCGTCGTCTGTCTCCACCTCGATGCGGCGGCCCGAATTGCTGAAGTGGTACCAGTACAGCAGCATGCTGCCCAGGCTGGCCATCAGCCGGTCGGCGATGTCGCGCGCGCCGGGCAGGTTGTGGTCGTCCTTCTCGGGCAGCGCGCAGCCCAGGGCCGACACCCCCGTGCGCATCACGTCCATCGGGTGGCTGGCGGCCGGCAGGTGCTCCAGCGCCGCCTTGACGCTGCCGGGCAGGCCGCGCAAGGCCTTGAGCTTGGCCTTGTAGGCCTTTAGCTCGGCGCGCGTGGGCAGCTTGCCGTGCACCAGCAGGTGAGCGATTTCCTCAAACTCGCATACCTCGGCCATGTCGAGGATGTCGTAGCCGCGGTAGTGCAGATCGTTGCCGGTGCGGCCCACGGTGCACAGCGCGGTGTTACCGGCGGTGACGCCGGATAAGGCCACGGATTTCTTGGGTTGGAAGGCGGGCGCGGCATCGGCCGCAACAGGGTTGGCAGTGGCGGTGGTCATGAGCGGGTCTTCTGATTCAGATAACGTGGATCGATGGCTTGGGGGCGGCCGTGGCCATTCACGGCGACCATGTCGAACACCCCCTTGAACACTTCTTCGCACGGCACGCCGGGCGCATCGGCCAGCCCGGTGACGCACACCGTCATCGAACTGCGGCCGACGCGGCTGACCCACGCGCGCAGCGTCAGCCGGTGGCCCACCGGCACGGGCGAGGTGAAGTCGATGCCGGTCACGCCGGCCATCACCACCTCGCACTGCGCCAGGCTGCGGGCGGCCAGAAACGCGGCCTTGGCCATTCGTTGCAGGCCTTCGCCCGCGAACAGCGTGCCGTGGTGATTGGCCATGGCGGGCAGCACGAGTTCGTGCAATTCGGTGGTTCCGCGGGGGCTTATCATGATTCGCAATTTACGCAAAATACCCACCCCAGAGAAGGACTGAAAGGGCGAATCCTTGCGAACCCATTGCCGCGAATTTGCAAATTTTGCGAATCACCCCCACAAGCGCAGCACGCCATGAAGAAGACGTTCATGGGCGTCAAACTGCGCCGCCTGCGCGCCGAGCGCGGCCTGTCGCAGATCGCCATGGCGCAGGCGCTGGGTCTGTCGCCGAGCTACCTGAACCAGATCGAGCAGAACCAGCGCCCGCTCACGGTGGCGGTGCTGCTCAAGATCAGCCGCGCGCTCGGCGTGGACGTGCAGCAGTTCTCGGAAGACGAAGAAGCGCGCCTGGTTGCGGCCATGCAGGAGGCGCTGGCCGACGCCGCCGAACCCGTCACCCTGCCCGAGCTGAAGGAAGTCGCCACGCAAATGCCCACGCTGGCGCGCGCGCTGGTGCAACTGCATCGGCGCAACGTGGCGACGGCCGCGCGGGTCGAAGCCATGGCGCTGAAGCTGGGCGACGAGCGCTCCGACGCCGCGGCGCCCGCAGCGATGCCGTTTGAAGCGGTGCGCGACTTTTTCTTTGCCTACCAGAACCACTTCGACGGGCTTGATCGCGCGGCGGAGGCGCTCGCCCTGCAAGCACGCGGCCATGGGCCGTTGGCCGCGTGGCTGGCGGAGCGCCTGCGCACGCGCCACGGCGTCACGCTGCTGCACACCACCGACGCCGACACCGGCAAGCGCCAGTTCGACGCCTCCGCGCGCACGCTGGCACTGTCGGGTGAGCTCAATGAAGGCCAGCGCGCCTTCCAGCTGGCCACGCAGCTCGCGCTGCTGGAGATGCGCGAGCCGATCGACGCGCTGATCGACGTGCCGCCCTTCGACGAGGACGCGGCTTCGCGCCATCTGGCCCGCGTGGGCCTGGCGAACTACGTGGCGGGCGCGCTGCTGCTGCCCTACGGCGATTTCTGGCAGGCGGCCGAGGCGCTGCGCTACGACATCGAGCTGCTCGCGCAGCGCTTCGGCGTGGGGTTTGAAACCGTGTGCCACCGGCTGTCCACGCTGCAGCGGCCGGGCGCGCCCGGCGTGCCGTTCTTCTTCGTGCGGGTGGACCGCGCGGGCAACATCTCCAAGCGCCAGTCGGCCACGCACTTTCACTTCTCGCGCGTGGGCGGCACCTGCCCGCTGTGGAACGTGTACGAAGCCTTCGCGCAGCCCGGGCGCATCGTGCCGCAGATGGCGCGCATGCCCGACGGGCGCACCTACCTGTGGATTGCGCGCACGGTGGCTCAGGGGCGGCCGGGCTACGGCGCACGCGGCAAGACGTTCTCGGTGGGCCTGGGCTGCGACATCCGCCATGCGCCGCGCCTGGTCTATTCCAAGGGGCTGGATCTGCGCGACCCGGACGCCGCCACGCCGATCGGCATGGGCTGCAAGGTGTGCGAACGCACCGACTGCCCGCAGCGCGCGTTTCCGTTCATCGGACGCGCACTCGAAGTGGACGAGAACCAGAGCCGGTTCGTGCCCTACGCGTTCGCTCCTACTTCCAAAAAGTGAGCTGGCCGCGCCGGATTGGCGGCGATTTCAGGCGGTTTTAATCTGAAATTGGCGCGGAATCGGCGCCGCCAGCTATGCTTTTTCAAGCGGGCACGGCAGGCAGCGCGCGCGCCAGTGCGATGAAGGCACGCAGGTAGTCGATGTCCAGCTCGCCCTCACGCGCGCCCAGGTGGATCTGCTTGGCCACGCCGCGCGCGCCCAGGCGCACAGGCACCACGCCCAGTTGGGCGGCGTATTCCTGCACCAGCCAGCGCGGCAGCGCCGCCACGCCGCGCCCGCTGGCCACCATCTGCAACATGATGTCAGTGGTCTCAATCGTCTTGTGGCGCCGCGGCGCCACCCCCGCAGGCGTGAGGAACTGGTTGAACACGTCGAGCCGATCCGCCTCAACCGGGTAGGTGATCAGCACCTCGTCCTGCAGCTGCCGCGGCTTGACGTACGCCACCCGCGCCAGGCGATGGTTCGCGCCCACGACCAGCACCTGCTCGTAGTCGAACACCGGCTCGAAATGCAGACCGGGCTTGTACAGCGGATCGGGCGTGACCAGCAGGTCGATCTCGTAGCCGATCAGCGCGCCAATGCCGCCAAACTGGAACTTCTGCTTGACGTCCACGTCGACGTCGGGCCACGCCGCCAGGTACGGCGCCACCACTTTCAGCAGCCACTGGTAGCAGGGATGGCATTCCATGCCGATGCGCAGCGTGCCGCGCGCGCCCTGCGCAAACTGCGCGAGCCGCTCCTCGGCCAGCGCGAGCTGGGGCAGCACGCGCTTGGCCACGCCCAGCAGGTACTGCCCGCCCTGGGTCAGCCGCAGGCTGCGGCCGTCGCGCGTCCAGATCGGCGTGCCCAGCTGATCTTCAAGTTTGCGGATCGAGTGGCTGAGCGCCGATTGCGTGAGACACAGCACTTCGGCCGCGGCGGTGAGCGAGCCGCACCGGTCGACCTCCTGCACGATGGCCAGGTGCATGCGCTCGATCATGTATGAGCCAAATTCATTGAATGTTGAGAATTGACCATTTTACTTCACGCATTGCGCTGCCTACCATGCCTGTCTTTCCTCCTATACGCAGAGCATTTCATGGTCATCACGCACAACCTCGGCTACCCGCGCATCGGCGCGCGCCGTGAACTCAAATTCGCCCTGGAAGCCTACTGGAGGGGCCAAAGCTCGCAGGCCGATCTGCTGGCCACCGGCGCCGATCTGCGGGCGCGCCACTGGGCCGATCAGGCCGCGCTGGGCCTGGTGCCGGTGGGCGATTTCTCGTACTACGACCAGGTGCTCGACATGAGCTTCACGCTGGGCAACCTGCCGGAGCGGGTGCAGGGCTTTCAGGGCGCCGAGCTGGACAACTACTTCCGCGTGGCGCGCGGACGCTCGGCGGCCGTCGCAGAAGCCGCCTGCTGCGGCGGCGCTCACGCCGAGAAGCACGGCGACGGCGGCGTGGCCGCTGGCGAGATGACCAAGTGGTTCGACACCAACTACCACTACATCGTCCCCGAATTCACCGCGCAGACGCGCTTTGCGCTGAACCCCGAGCGGCTGCTGGCGCAGCTGGCCGAAGCGCGCGCCCAGGGCGTGAAGGCCAAGCCCGTCATCGTCGGGCCGGTGACCTACCTGGCGCTGGGCAAGGCCAAGGATGGCGCCGAGAAGCTGGCTCTGCTGGAGCAGCTGCTGCCGGTGTACGCGCAGCTGCTGGACCGCCTGGCCGCCGAAGGCGTGGAATGGGTGCAGATCGACGAGCCGCTGCTCGTCACCGAGCTGGACGCCGACTGGCGCCACGCCTTCAACACGGCCTACCACCACCTCAAGATCTGCAAGCCCAAGCTGCTGCTCGCCACCTATTTCGGGCAACTGAAGGACAACGCCCACCTTGCCGCCAACCTGCCGGTGGCAGGCCTGCACGTGGACGCCATCAATGGCCGCGAAGACGTGCTGCCGCTGCTGGGCCTGCTGCCCGCGCACAAGGTGTTGTCCCTAGGCGTGGTCAACGGCCGCAACATCTGGAAGACCGACCTCGCCGCCACGCTGGACTGGCTGGAGCCGCTGGCCGAGCGTCTGGGTGATCGGCTGTGGCTGGCGCCGTCGTGCTCGCTGCTGCACGTGCCGGTCGATCTGGCCAGCGAAGAGCGGCTGGACGCCAATGTGCGCTCCTGGCTGGCCTTTGCCCGACAGAAGCTGGACGAGCTGGCCGTGCTGGCGCGCGCCATCAACGAAGGCCGCGACGCCGTCGCCCAGGAACTGGCCACCAACCAGGCCGCGCTGGCCGCGCGCCGCGCCTCGCCGCGCGTGCACAACCCGGCCGTGAAAGCCGCCGTCGCGCGCATCGACGCTCAGCTGGGCCTTCGCGAAAGTGCCTACGCGCAGCGCGCCGCCAAGCAGGCCGCACTGTTGAAGCTGCCGGCCTTCCCGACCACCACCATCGGCTCCTTCCCGCAAACCAGCGAGATCCGCCAGGCGCGCAGCGAATTCAAGGCGGGGCGGCTGGACGCTGCGGGCTACCAGCGCGCCATGCACGCCGAGATCGAACGCAGCGTGCGCGAGCAGGAAACGCTGGGCCTGGACGTGCTGGTGCACGGCGAGGCCGAGCGCAACGACATGGTCGAGTACTTCGGTGAGCAGCTCGAAGGCTATGCCTTCAGCCAGTTCGGCTGGGTGCAGTCGTACGGCTCGCGCTGCGTGAAGCCGCCGATCCTGTTCGGTGACATCAGCCGCCCGCAGCCGATGACGGTGGCGTGGACCACCTTTGCACAGTCGCTGACGTCCAAACCCATGAAGGGCATGCTGACGGGCCCGGTGACGATCCTGAACTGGTCCTTCGTGCGCGACGATCAGCCGCGCGCGGCATCGTGCAAGCAGCTGGCGCTGGCGATCCGCGATGAGGTGCTGGACCTGGAGCGCGCCGGCGTCCGCGTGATCCAGATCGACGAAGCAGCGCTGCGTGAGGGCCTGCCCCTGCGCCGAGCCGACTGGAAAACCTACCTGGACTGGGCAATCGAGTGCTTCCGCATCACGGCGAACGGCGTGCGCGACGAGACGCAGATCCACACGCACATGTGCTATTCCGAGTTCAACGACATCATCGCGTCGATCGCCGACATGGACGCGGACGTGATCACCATCGAGACCTCGCGTTCGGACATGGAGCTGTTGGACGCATTCAACGACTTCAAATACCCGAACCAGATCGGCCCGGGCGTGTACGACATCCATTCGCCCAACATCCCCACGCAACAGCACATCGTCGGGCTGATGAAAAAGGCGGCCGAACGCATTCCGCCCGAGCGGCTGTGGGTCAACCCCGACTGCGGGCTGAAGACGCGAAATTGGCACGAAGTGATCCCCGCGTTGGAGCAGATGGTGGCCGCAGCCAAAACGTTGCGCAATGAGGTAGCGACCGCTGCCTGAGCATGGTGAGCAGCCCAGCCATCAGGCCGCTCGCGCCCCTAGCATGACTCACTCCGACCGCCCGCCACGGCCTGAGGTCGTGGCTCTTTGTTGTTTGCTAGTCGCGTGCTGCAGGTATGCTCGCGCTCGCGCACGCGCTGGGTTGGATGCGTCACGCGGTGCGCAGGGCCAATTGGTGAATTCCAAAAGAAATCGGGCCCTGGCCCTAGTGGATATTGAGAGACCAGCTCCTCTTTTGGAAGCAAAAGGTCACTCGACGCACCTGGCGGTCGCCGCGCGCGGTCGACGCAGGCCGGTTTCAGTTGAAGCGCGTCTCCAAGAACTCGCGCGCGCGCCGGTACAAGTCGACGCGATTGAGCTCCAGCGCCATCGAATGGGTACCGCGCGCCAGCACCTCCAGACGCTTGTACGACGCGCCGCGCAGCCGGTCGAACACGTCCTGCGCCATGGACAAAGGCGTGTCCACGTCCCACTCGCCCCATAGCAGTTGCGTGGGCGCGCGAATACGTTCAGGGGTGTAGGTCGCGCCTCCGGCGCCCCAGATATCGATCAGGTCGGCCATCACACCGTTGGGCACGCGCACGGTATCGTTCTCGGCTCCTGGCGTGCACTGCACCGCGGACAAGGCCTGCCACCAGGCGTCAAACTCGGCCGCGGGCATGATTTGCTCAGCCAACGTGTCCTCCAGGCCGCGCACCCAGCGCTTGCGCGCCTCGGCCTTGGGCACATTGCGGAAGGCGCCCAGGAAATCGACCGTGCCCAGCGCGGGTGTGGGCATAGCCGCCATCATCCAGCGCGACAAAGCCACCACCGGCGTGTTACGGATCGTCCACAGCGGCGCCACCATGACCAGATTTCGAACCAGTTCCCCGTACTCGGCCGCGAAGCCGCCGGCGATCGACGTACCCCAGGACCAACCGATCAGGTTGACCTGGGCCGCACCGCTGCGCTGGCGCACGAAGTCGACCACAGCCGCGAGGTCATGCAAGGCATCCGCGGTCTTGGCGTAGGGACTGCGTGCGCCGGCGCCGCTGGTGAATTCGGGCGGGCGCGACGAGCGGCCGTAGCCGCGGATGTCGAACACATAGGCGTCAAAACCGTGCACGGCCATGTAGTCCAGCCACGAGCCGCCGCCGAACATCGGATGGTCAAACACCACGCTGCCGGCGTAGCTGGCGCCGTGCACGAAGACCACCACCTTCTGGTCATTGACCGGTTTACCCGGTAGGCGCTTGTTGCGCACGTGGATGGATACCTCGGGCGCGCCGGGAACGGGCAGCGCGAAATCGCAGACGGCAATGTCGGGCAGGCCCTCGCGGGACGCAGTGCTGGACGCGATCTCGATGGCCGTGCGGGGAACGGAATCGGTGGCGTTATCAGGGTCGCGGCGCATCGTTCCGCACTCAGCCTTGCGGCACTATTTCCAGCACGTAGGAACCAGGCGCGGCTTCAATCACCGGCCAGTCGGCGCTGCCCAGCGCCTGGGGTGCGGCCACCTGCTTGCCGCTGAACTGGGCGACCCAGCGCTGCCATTCTGGCCACCAGCTGCCCTGGTGCTTTTCAGCGCCGGCCTGCCAGGCCTCAGGGTCGGTCGTGCGCGGGCCGTTGAACCAGTAGCTCTTGCGCGACTTGGCCGGGTGGTTGATCACGGTGCCGGAGACGTGGCCGCCTTCGGTCAGCAGGAATTCGGCGGGGCCCGACACCAGGTCCAACCCGAGCAGCGTAGTCTTCCAGGGGACGATGTGGTCCTCGGTCGCCGACACGAAGCAGCACGGCATATCAAGGTTGCCAGGGTCGGACTTGCGGCCGCGCAGTTGCAGCGCGCCGGGCTCGCGCATCAGGTTCTTGAGGTACATGTTCTCAACGTAGTACTGGTACAGGTTGGCTGGCACGTTGGCCGTGTCGCTGTTCCAGTACAGCACGTCGAAAGGCGGGATGTTGTCGCCCAGAAGGTAGTTGGACACGTAGAAGTGCCAGATCGAATCCTTGGCGTGCAGCATGGCCATGGCCTTGGCCAAATCCTGGCCGGGCATCACGCCCTTCATGCGCAGGCGCGGCTCCATGGCGGCGACCTGCGGTGGATCGATGAAGATGCCCACGTCGCCGTGGTCCGAATAGTCGACCAGCGTGGTGAGGAAGGTGGCCGAGGCAATGCGCTTCTTCTCGGCCGCCGTCATCACGGACAGCGCCGAGAATGACAACGCGCCACCGATGCACCAGGCCAGCAGGTTGGTTCTGGGCGAGCTGGCGACGTCGCAGGTCACCTTGATCGCCTTGTGCACACCGTCGTAGATGTACTCTTCCCAGCCCGCCTGGGTGGTGCCAGCGTGCGGGTTGCGCCAGGACACCATGAAGACTTGCATGCCCTGCTCCACCAGGTACTTGACGAAGGACTTCTGCTCGTTCAGATCGAACGCGTAGTACTTGTTCACGCAAGGCGGCACAACCACCACCGGCACGGCGCTGACCTTCGCCGTGAGCGGCTGGTACTGGAGCAGCTGGAACACCTCGTTCTGGAACACCACGGCGCCGGCCGTGTTGGCCAGGTTGCCGCCGACCGTGAAGGCCGATGCGTCGGTCGACGCGGGCAGCGCGTTGTTCTGCAGGTCTTCCAGCGCGCGCGTCAGGCCGGTCAGCACGCTCTTGCCCTGCGTGTCCAGCGCCTTCTGCAAGGCTTGCGGGTTGGTCAGGAAGTAGTTGGACGGCGACAGCGCGTCCACCGCATACTGCACGTAGAAGTTCCACAAGTTCTTCTGGTGCGCAGGCAACTGGTTGCCCAACTCACCGACATGCTGCGCAGTCTGGCCAGCGGCCTCGTACCACTTCAGCAGGAAACGGCCGTAAGGTGTGGCCGTCCAGGCCGGGTCCTTGAAGCGCGGGTCGCTCGCCAGCGCGCCAGGCGCGGCGCCCTCGCCAGGCGTCTGCTGCGGTAGCATCCAGTGGCGGGTCCAGTCTTCGAACAGGCGTTGCAATGAGTCGGGTGTCATGGGCAATGGGCTCCGGCTTACAGTAGGTCGGCCAGCGGATGTGGCGGCTGCAGGAAGGATTGAATGTAGTCGTCGCTCACCTCGGCCAGGGTGGCAGGGCGCCATTGAGGATTGCGATCCTTGTCGATGATGAGGGCGCGGATGCCTTCAGCAAAGTCGCCAAACCGTGCACAAGCGACGGAGACATGGTATTCCAGCCGCAAGACATCGGCCATCGATAGGTGCAGCACGCGCCGCCACAGCGCGAAGGACAGCCCCGCCGAGGTGGGCGAACCCTTGACGAAGGTCTTGGCCGCATTGGACAGCCACGGATCTTCGTGCGCTGTCAACGCCTGCAGACGCCGCGCAATGTCGGCCAGCTGGTCGTGGCCAATGATGGCTTCGATCGCGTCAAAGTGCTTGCGCAGGTTGGACGGCGGCAAGGCCGCTTCGGGGACAGAATGGCGCACCAGCACGTGGCTGAGGCGCGCGGAGTTGACGTCGGCAACATCGGACCATTGCGCCTTAGCGAGATCGGCCAGCACCTGTGCCTTGTCGTCCTGCGCGACCACAAAATCGACCAGGCCAGCAAAGCGCGCATCGGCCGCGTTGATAGACGCACCGGTCAGCGCCAGAAACAGGCCGGTGCGTCCGGGCGAGCGTCGCAGGAACCAGCTGCCGCCCACGTCGGGGTACAGGCCGATGGAAATCTCCGGCATCGCCAGGCGCGTCGACAAGGTGCCCACGCGGTGCGACGCGCCGGCCAGTAGGCCGATGCCGCCACCCATCACGATGCCGTTGCCCCAGCACAGCACGGGTTTCGGGTAGGTGTGGATTTGGTAGTCGAGCCGGTATTCGCGCTCGAAAAAGCGCGCGGCGTTTAGCGGGATCTGACCCGGCGGCGTTTCGCGCATCGACGCGTACAGTAACTGCAGATCGCCACCCGCACAGAAGGCCTTGTTGCCGACTGCGTCGAGCACCACGCCGACGATGCCCCGGTCCTTGGCCCAATCCGCGAGCTTGGGCCCAAGTTTGTCGATCATCGGGAGCGACAGCGCGTTGAGCGTGGGCAGCGAATTGAGCGTGGCGTGGCCAAAGCGCCGCCCGCAAGCGGTGATGATCTCGCTGAACAGCACGCAATCCTGCATGACATCCTGCGTCTGGGGATCCGGGCGCTCAGACATGGCACCCCACCGCTAAAAAGGCCTTGCAGCCGCGTGTGTCGGGCTCGCGCCCGGTGGTGTCGTTCATCCGTACATTCCTCTAATCGTCAGCGCCACGGCGCCGTCCCGGCGCAGGGGCGGCGTACCACACGCCGCAGAAGCGCCGCGCTCCCTCATCGACCGAGGGCCGCTTCTGCGGGTTGCAGCATCAAGGCTTCTTCTGAAACATCTGAATGACGCTGGAGAAATCGAGCCCGCCCTGCCCCGCCAGACTGTGTGCGGCGTAGAGGTTGCGAGCCATACCGCCCAGCGGGGTGGAGGCGCGCACGGCCGCGGCATTCTCCTGCGACAGGCCGAGGTCCTTCAGCATCAGGTCGGTACCGAAGCCGCCTGCGTAGCCTTTGGAGGCCGGTGCCGTCTCCATCACACCGGGCAGCGGGTTGTACTTCTCGAGCGCCCAGTTGCCGCCGGAGCTGCGACGCATGATCTCGGACAGCACCTTGGGGTCGAGCCCATTGGCGATGCCCAGCGCGATGGCCTCGGACGTGCCGATCATCAAAATCCCGAGCAGCATGTTGTTGCAGATCTTGGCGGTCTGGCCCGCACCGGCATCACCGGCGTGAAAGATGTTGCTGCCCATCTTGTCCAGTACCGGACGGGCGCGCTCCAGGTCGGCCGCCCCACCGCCCACCATAAAGGTCAGCGTGCCGGCAATGGCGCCGCCCGTACCACCAGATACCGGCGCGTCGATGACCACCACACCACGCTTCGCGGCGGCTTGCGCGACCTTGCGCGAAGTGGCGGCAGCGATGGTGCTGCTGTCGATCACCAGCGTGCCGGTCGGCAGCATTTCAAGCAGGCCGGCTTTGCCGTCGCTGCCCAGGTACAGCCCTTCCACGTGCTGGCTGGCGGGCAGCATACTGACCACCACTTGGGCGCCAGTCACCGCGTCTTCGGCCGACGACGCAATCGCCACCCCATCCTTCCGCAGGGCGTCGCACGCGGCGCTGGACAGGTCGAACGCTCGCACCTCGAATCCAGCCTTGTGCAGGTTCAGCGCCATCGGGCCGCCCATGTTGCCCAGGCCAATGAATGCCACTTTCATCTCTTTTCTCCTTGGTTTGTAGGTCTGTTGGAAAGGCGCCGACTCAGCGGATCGTGCCTGCGGTGTCCAGTTCCAGCAGCTTGCGCGCCACAATGACACGCATGATTTCGTTCGTTCCCTCGAGGATCTGGTGCACGCGCGCATCGCGCAACAGGCGCTCTAGCGGGTATTCGCGGATGTAGCCGTAACCGCCGTGCAGCTGCAGCGCGTCGTTGATGACGTTGAAGCCCGCGTCGGTGGCAAACCGCTTGGCCATGGCGCAGTACGTGGCCGCGTCGGGGTGGCCGGCGTCCAGCTTGCTGGCGGCCAGCCGCACCATCTGGCGGGCAGCGACCAGTTCGGTTGCCATGTCGGCAAGCTTGAACTGCAGCGCCTGAAAGCTGGCCAGCGTCTTGCCGAACTGTTTGCGCTCCTGCATGTAGCGCTGCGCGTGGCCCAGCGCGCCCTGCGCCGCGCCCACCGAGCAGGTGGCGATGTTGATGCGCCCGCCGTCCAGCCCCTTCATGGCGATGCGAAAGCCCTCGCCCTCGTTGCCCAGCAGGTGGTTGGCGGGGATGCGCACGTTGTCAAAGCTGATCTGGCGCGTGGGCTGGCTGTTCCAGCCCATTTTTTCTTCTTTCTTGCCGTAGTGAATGCCCGGCAGGTTGGCCGGCACGGCGAAGGCGCTAATGCCGCCCGCGCCCGAGCCAGCGTCGCCCGTGCGGGCCATCAGCACCAGCACGTCGGTGCTGCCCGCGCCGCTGATGAAGGCCTTGCCGCCGTTGATCACGTATTCGTGGCCCACCAACTCGGCGCGCGTCTTGATGGACGCGGCGTCGGAGCCGCTGCCGGGCTCCGTCAGGCAGTAGCTGGCCAGCTTCTGGCCGCTGATGAGTGGCTCGCCCCACTCGGCGCGCACTTCATCGGTGGCCCAGGTGCCCAGCATCCAGGTCGCCATGTTGTGGATGGTGATGAAGGCGGTGGTGCTCGGATCGACCGCCGCCAGCTCTTCAAAGACCAGCGTGGCGTCCAGCCTCGGCAGCGCCAGGCCGCCTGCGCTCTCGGGCGCGTACAGGCCACAAAAGCCCAACTCGCCCGCCTTGGCGATCGCTTCGCGCGGGAAGATGCTTTCGGCGTCCCACTTCGCAGCGTGCGGCGCCAGCTCGGCCTCGGCAAAGGCGCGCGCGGTGTCGGCAAAGGCGCGCTGGTCTTCGCTCAGTTCAAAGTCCATGCTGGTGTCTCCTCGAAATCGTCTTGGTTGTGGTCAGGATGGCGGCGCCTCACCGTGCTGCAGCCAATGCATCAGCCCGGCGCGGCGGCCCCTCGTCTGCGTGGTCAGGCACTCGTGGTAAAGCCGTGGCCATTCGGGTAGAGCTTCGGCCGCGCGCTGCGCGGTCTTGCACTGTGCCACGCGCGTGCGCTGCCAGGCCGACTGGCCCTGTCGCAGCGCGGGCCGCTCGTGGGCCGACAGTGCGCGCATCACGTCGCCGTACAGAATTTGCAGGTCCGTGTCGGCCTGCTGGTAGTCGCGTACCGCGCAGGCGTTGGACTCGGCCACGCTGCCGCCGGGGCGGCAATCGGCACCCGCCTGCGCCCAAGCAACGGCGCTTCCGTACAGTGCCAAGGCAACGACGAGGTAACGGCCAGTCACTGCGAGCGCTCTGCCTTGCGTTGGCCAGCGTGCTGTGCCAAGCACTGGCGCAACGCCAACTCAGGCGGCCGCGCAAGGGCCGCCCCGCCGCGCTGGCTGCGTCCCCCTCCCGAAGTGCGCAGCGCACAGAGAGAGGGGGAAGGCGCCACAGGCGACTCAGGGGGTGTCACTTACTTCAGGCTGATAGTGGTGTTCACGCCGTGGCTGGTCGTGCTGTCGTCAAACCAGCGCGCCGTGACGGTCTTGGTCTGCGTGTAGAACAGCACGACCTGCTTGCCGTAAGGGCCCAGGTCGCCCAGCTTGGACGCGCGGCTGCCTGTGAACGAGAACAGCGGGACCGGCACCGGGATCGGCACGTTGATGCCGACCTGGCCCACGTCGATGTCTTCCTGGAACTTGCGTGCCGCGGCGCCCGACTGCGTGAAGATCGCTGTGCCGTTGCCGTTGGGGTTGGCGTTGATGAATTCGATCGCCTGGTCGATGTCGTCGGCCGCCACGATGCACAGCACCGGGCCGAAGATCTCCTGCTCGTACACGCTCATGCCGGGCTTCACACCGCTGAAGATCGTCGGGCCGACGAAGTTGCCTTTCTCGAAGCCCTTCACCGTCGGTTGGCGGCCGTCCAGCTCCAGCTTGGCGCCTTCGGCCACGCCGCGCTCGATCAAGCCGGTCACGCGGTCCAGCGCCGCGCAGCTGACCAGCGGGCCCACGTCGGTGCCGGCTTCGGTGCCAGCGCTCACCTTGAGCGTCTTGGCCTTCTCGACCAGTTCGGGAATCCACTTCTGCGCCTCGCCCACCAGCACCACCACCGACAGCGCCATGCAGCGCTGACCGGCCGCGCCGAAAGCGGCACCGGCCAAGGCGTTCAGCGTCTGCTCCTTGTTGGAGTCGGGCATGACGATGGCGTGGTTCTTCGCGCCCATCATGCATTGCACGCGCTTGCCGTTCAGGCTGGCTCGGTTGTAGACGTGGGTGCCGACCTTGGTCGAGCCGACGAAGCTGATCGCCTTGATGTCGGCGTGGTCACAAATCGCGTTCACGGCGTCTTCACCGCCGTGGATCACATTCAGCACGCCAGCGGGGATGCCCGCTTCCAGCGCCAGTTCGCACAGGCGCATGGTGACCATCGGGTCCTGCTCGGACGGCTTCAGCACGAAAGTGTTGCCGGTAGCGATGGCCATCGGGAACATCCACAGCGGAATCATGGCCGGGAAGTTGAACGGCGTGATGCCTGCGCATACGCCCAGCGGCTGCATGATCGAATAGGTGTCGACGCCGTTGGCCACGTTGTTGGCCAGGTCGCCCAGCTGCAGCGTGCCGATGTTGGCGGCGTGCTCCACGACTTCAAGGCCGCGGAACACATCGCCTTCGGCGTCGGGCAGCGTCTTGCCCTGCTCGGCCGTCAGCAGCGCGGCCAACTCGCCCATGTTTTCGCGGATCAGCTGCTGGAGCTTCAGGAAGATGCGCGCGCGGGTGCCGATGGGCGTTTTCTTCCAGGTCTTGAAGGCTTCCTTGGCGGAAGCGACAGCGGCGTTGATCTCGTCCGCCGTGGCAAAGGGCACGCGCGCCAGCACTTGCTGCGTGGCGGGGTTGACCACGTCGCGCCATTGCGTGGTCTTGGATTCGACCATCTTGCCGCCGATCAGCAGCTTGACGGTGGGGGCCTGTACGTTGGTGGTGGATGCGTCCATGGCGAATTTGTCTCCTGTCAGTGGGTGGTCAACGAATGCCCCATGGTAGCCGTGCAAAATTCACAGGGCAATAGACAATGACGCACGTTGGCTTTGCAAATTTGCACATCAAGGACGCTTGCCATGGACTGGGACAACCTGCGCTACTTTCTGGAACTGGCCCACACCGGCACCCTGGCCGCCGCCGCACGCCGCACCGGCGTGGAACACACCACCGTCGCGCGCCGCATCCATGCGCTGGAAAAGCAGATGGGCACACCCCTGTTCGCCCGCGAAGCCACCGGCCACCGCCTGACCGAAGCCGGCCGCCAGCTGCTGCCCGCCGTCGAAGCCATGGCCGGCGCCGTGCAGGGTGTGGAACGCGCGGCCCCTGCCAACGCCGCCGCCAGCGGCCCGTCCGGCCTGGTGCGCGTGGGCGCCACCGAGGGCTTTGGCACCCAGATATTGGCGCCGCACCTGGCGCGGCTGACGCTGCAACACCCCGGCCTGTCGATCGACCTGCTCGCCCTGCCCCGCATGCTGCACCTGAGCCGGCGCGAAGCCGACATCGTCATCTCGCTGGAGCGGCCCAAGCGCGGCTCCGTCATCGTCACCAAACTGGCCGACTACACCCTGCGCCTGTACGGCCAGCGCGAATACCTGGCCCGCCGCCCCCTCGTCGCCAAGCGCGAGGACTTGCGCCACCACGCCTTCATCAGCTACGTGGACGACCTGCTCTTCACCAAGGAGTTGCAGTTTCTGGATCAGCTTTACCCGCCCGAGCGCTTTGCCCTGCGCAGCACCAGCGTCACCGCGCAGTACGAAGCCGTGCGCGCCGGCGCCGGCCTGGCCGTGCTGCCCGCCTTTCTGGCCGACCGCGACCCCATCCTGGCCCGCGTGCTGCCTGGCGAGGCCGAATTCACCCGCACCTTCTGGATGAGCATGCCGGCCGAGGCGAAGCACTTGGCACGCATGCAGGCGGTGTGGGGATTCTTGAAAGAGGTGGGCGCGAGCGAAACGGCCACTTTGGTGGCCAACAGGGCGGCGGCACCTCGCGCGCCGCGTTAGCGGGCTTGGCGACGTGGCGGCGGCGGCATCGCCATCAAGCGCGCGCTGCTGCGTGGCTCGATTCGGCCCCCGACGGCGTCAGCGCTCGCGCGTGAACACCGATTCCAGAGGCCGGTACTTGCGCCCGTCCGCAGTTGCCGTGTGCACGGCGTCGAAGGCGGCAATTGCGTAAAAGCGCCTGGGTGCCGTGGTCCGCTCCCACACCATCAGGTGGATATGAGGGTTGGCGCTGGTGAAGCCCGTGCTGCGCTTCCACTCTTTGCCCAGCGCCGCGTCGACGGATCGCGCGATCGCATCGTCACTGGTCGTCGCGTCCGCGGCCAGCGTCTCACCATCCACGCTCTGACCCGCGCCTCTGGCGCGGAACGCGTCCGCCAGTTGGGTCGTTGCCTGATTCAAAGGCAGCGTGCTTTCGTCTCGGTAGGTAAAGGCCTGAACGCCGGGAATCCGAAGCAATTTCAAATCTTTCATGGTTCGGGAAAAGGCTGCCGTCGGGCTGAGCATGATGGCCGCCATGGTGGCGGCAGTGTCTCGTCGCGTCAGACTCATTGCGCACGAACCTTGGCAGCCTTGCTGTCAAATGTCGCCGTCGCCGGGCCTTGGTACCGGTCGCCATTGGCGTCCACTGGGATCGCCAATTGTTCCAGCACACGGGCGGTTTCGGTGCGGCTGCCGTTCGCTTGCGCCACAACCTGATCCACCACTGCGCCGGTCAAACCAGAAACCGTACCGCCAGCCCGACCCAAGCTGGCCGCGCTGATGGCGGCACCCAGCACCCCCTTGACCATGGTCCCGGTTTCGGTCGTGTCCTTGTTCAACGAATCGATACCCGCACGCAGTGCACCTGCGTAGTAACCCAGGGTTTCAGCGTTCTTGTAGTACGGGGTGCCGTTGGTGCCGGGTGACTGCTGCTCGAAGAACTCGGTCGGCGACAGGCCTGTGCCAGCGCCCTGCAGTTGCGCAAGTTGCTTGCCCAGGATTTCCGCGCCCGCCTTCGGGTCCGAACGCATGACCTCGGCCACGTAGGTGCTGAGGCCAAGGCCATAGGCGTCAGACTTGTTCAGTTGATCGGTAATCCCGCGTGGATCGCTGTTCATGACGGTGGTCATTCGACCAACCACATCGGCGATCTTCTGGTCCGTGCCGATCGACGACATGCCCAGGTGAACGCCCGCGTTCTCACGCATGCCTGACACCGCGTCGGCTGCCGCCTCGAATACCTTGCCCTTCACTTGCGGGTCGCTGCTGCCCGCCACCTTGTCCAACAAGGCATTGAGACCATCTGTCCTATAGCTGACGGTAGTGTGCGCCACCCCGGGAGACCCGTTTGCACCACCGCTGTAATCAATGGCGGTAAACGTCGTCTCGTTCACACCCGCCTTGGCCACGCTCTTCAGCGCGTCCTGGGGCATGTCTTTGATGGCCTGGTCAAACGCGGCGCGACCTTCCGGCGTAGCCGTGTCAAAGCTGTTGAGCACAGTCAACACCGCCTTCGCGTCCTTGTCGCTGTTATCCGTTGTTGAGCCGCTGAGGAACTGCGACGAAAAGCCGGAATCGTTATCCGCCGTCCGCGCCGACATCTCCTGGATGTAGGCCTGCTTGGCCTCGTTGCTGCCTTTGCTCGCCACGGATTCGGCCAGCAGTTGCGTGTCCTCACGGCTATCAAAAGCGCTGGCGAGATGGGCCAGGTCCTTACCGCTGGCCCCGTCCGCCATGGTGTCGAACAGATCGCGCTTCTCGTCATTGGACAAGCCGCTGGCGCCGAAAATGCCGCCGGCATTCACGTCGTTGGCAATTTCCTTCAGGTCATCGTCCGTGAACATGCTGAGCGCTTCACCGCGCTCGGCGGGCGACAGGTTCTTCAGATCCTGAACGGTGTCCTTCAAGTTGCCGTTGCGCGAGGTGCCGAGGAAGCCATCGTCGCGCGTGCGGGTTTGAATCGTGGAAACAGTTTCAGAGACAGTCATGCGGGGTCCAACACAAAAAGATGACAGTTTCATTAAAGCTGTTTGACCATTGTTAGGTAAGCTGGTACTGCTACCTATCTCATGCGTGATGGGCGCACCGAGCATAGGTAGTTTTACTAGCTCATGTACGAAACATTGGGTGCGACCGCCGGGCGCAACGTGAGCTGACGGCGGCCCTCAATTTCAAGACAAATCAGGCGAGGGCCCAAGTGGGTATTGCGCTGACAGCTATATTCTTTGTAGCAGACACCGAGCCACCCTACGTGCGCTACCGCACTAACGTCCAGGGGCGACGCCGTGGCCTTGGACGCAGTTGCCCATAGGCGCTTACTCGTTGCGTTGCTTGCCCGTGACCGCTCCGTAGATCAGTTCAATCAGGCAGGACGCTGCAACGAGCAAGCCAGCCGCTGCGGCATGACCTGCGATCAAAAGTACCAGGGCTCCGAGGGTTCCGGCAACGGCAAGGATGGTCGCGAGTTTCATAGGTGATTTCGTTCGTCGGTCAACGCACCTTAGACAAGAATGCGGGAGCGGACAAGCCCTGGCGACAGCCGCGCTAGCTCAACGCAGTGCCATGTGACCCATCCCGCCAGCGCCGGGGCGTACATCGCGCTGAAGGGCTGCTGCGACACGGCTGCGCGCTCCGGTGGGATGTGCGTGGTCGCTGCGAATCCGTGATTCCGAATCAGCCGCCGTTCACCAACTTCCCAAACGCCTCCACCACTTCGGCCGGCGCCTGCACCAACTCAATCAGCACCCCCTCCCCCGCAATCGGAAACTCGTCGTTGGCCTTGGGGTGCAGGAAGGTGATGTCGTAACCCGCCGCGCCTTTGCGGATGCCGCCGGGGGCGAAGCGCACGCCTTTTGACGTCAGCCATTCGACGGCCTTGGGCAGATCGTCGATCCACAGGCCGATGTGGTTGAGCGGGGTGGTGTGGACGGCGGGTTTCTTGTCGGGGTCGATGGGTTGCATCAAGTCCACTTCGACCTTGAAGGGGCCGGTGCCGATGGCGCAGATGTCTTCGTCGACGTTTTCGCGCTCGCTCTGGAAGGTGCCGGTTTTTTCCAGGCCGAGCATGTCGACCCACAGCGTTTGCAGCTTGAGTTTGTCGGGGCCGCCGATGGCGATTTGCTGGATGCCGAGGACTTTGAAGGGGCGGGTCATGGGGTTCCTTGGAAGCGAGTGAAAACTACAAAAACAGGAGCTGGGTGCGCTGGTGGTTGTAGGGCTGGCGGCCGATTCAGTTCAAATCTTCAACAACGCGGCTGACGTGGTGCGCACCACGCCGGCGGCGCCCATGTCGGCCCAAGCCTGGGCCAGCGAGCCGTTCAGCTCGATGGCGCGGCAGGCGTCTTCGACCACGGTGGCGTGCAGGCCAGCGGCGCGCGCGTCCAGCGCGGACCAGGCAACGCAGAAGTCGGTGGCCAGGCCGCACAGCACGACGTGGGTGATGCCGCGCGCGTGCAGGTAGGCGGCGAGGCCCGTGGTGGTGGTGCGGTCGGCTTCGGTGAAGGTGGAATAGCTGTCGACGTCGCGGTGAAAACCCTTGCGGATGACGAGCTGGGCGTGGGGCGCGCGCAGCTCGTCATGCAACGCGGCGTCGCGCGTGCCTTGCACGCAGTGCGTGGGCCACAGCACCTGCGGGCCGTAGGGCAGCGTGACGGTGTCGAAGGGCTGTCGGCCCGGGTGGTTGGCGGCGAACGAAATGTGGTCGGCCGGGTGCCAGTCCTGCGTGATGACGACGTTGGCAAAGTGCGGCACCAGCCGGTTGATGACGGGCACGACGGCGTCGCCGTCGGCCACGGGCAGGCCGCCGCCGGGCATGAAGCCGTACTGCACGTCGATGACGAGCAGCGCGGTGTGGGCGGGCATGGTCGGGGGCGGTGCGTTGGGGGTGGGGGCAGTCATGGCGATCGGTGCGGGGGCGCTCGGCGCTTGCGGGCTAGTCGCTGCAGCGGCTGGCGGGGTGTGCATCAGGGCATTGTGGCGCAGGGCTTCGGTGGATGGAGTTTCAAGAAAAATTGGCCCGCATACCTACAACCACCTGCGCAGACAGCTACCGAATACATAGCACCCTGAACCATCACGCACCGCTCCTGCGCACCGCGTTGAGGATGTCACTGCGGATCAGCGTGGCGGCCTGGCCGCGCGCCATGCTCTCGGGCGTGCGGCGCGAAGTGGCGGCCACGACCAGTTGCAGCGGCGGGTAGACGTAGATCCATTGACCGCCGTAGCCGTTGGCCATGGCGGTGCGGCCGCTGGCGCCGCGCGGCGCGGCGGTGCTGGCCACCCACCACAGGTAGCCGTAGGCAGCGAACAGCGGCGCGCCGCCGGCGTTGCGCCGCTCGGTCGCTCGGCGCACGTAGTCGGCGGGCAGCAGCGCGCGCCCGGCCCAGCGGCCTTCGGCCTGGACCAGCTCGCCCAGGCGGGCCATGGCGCGCGTGGGCAGCCACAGGCCCAAAGCGCCCAGCGCGTGGCCCTGCGCGCCGCGGCGCCAATCAAATCGGTTGATGCCCAGGGGCGCGAACAGCCGGTCGCGCGCGTAGTCGGCCAGCGGGCGGCCCACAGCGCGGGCCAGCGCCAACGCCAACAGGTTGGCCGTGCCGTTGTCGTACGCAAAGCGCGCGCCAGGCGCGGCAACAAAGGGGCGGCGCACGATCTGGCGCAGGTCGTCGTCGCGGTCGCGCTGCGCGGTCTGGTCGCCCGCCCAACCGGCCGTCATGGTCAAGAGGTGTTCAAACCGCAACTGGCGCAGGCGCGGCTCGTCGCTGATGCGCAGCATGTCGGGCAGGCGCGGCGCCACCAGCTCGTTCGTGCCGCGCACCGCGCCATCGGCCAGCGCGCAGCCGAACAGCAAGGCCAGCACGCTTTTGGTGACGGACTGCGTGTCCTGCAGGCTGTCCGCCGCCACGCCAGGGCGACGGTAGTACTCGAATGCCAGATGGCCGCGCTGCACGGCGACCACGCTTTGCACGTCGGCCAGCTGCGCGTCGATGCGCGCGGCCATGCCGGCAAAGGCGCGCTGGTGGCGCGCGGCGAGGACGGGGTCGGCGGCGGGCCAGGTGATCGGCGTGGCTGGAGCACTAGGCGCGGGCATGCGCTGTGCCCAGGCGGGCGTTGTGCCCAACCCGGTCGCGCCCAGCGCAGCCCACCCGCCGATGCCGACCGTGGCCTGCGCCAGCGCGCGGCGGCGCAGCGCATGCGCAGGCGATACGGTGGGCGCGGTTGGGTGTGTCGCCTGGGCAGCGGCGTGACGCAAGGGTGCGACAGCGCGCCACGCACATTCCAAGCATTTTTGGCCTCCAGCCTTGCAACCACCTGCGCAACCAGCTTCTCTATTCATAGCAAACGCCTTAGCCTTCTGACGCCATCCACACCGCCACCAGCGCCTGCGCACAGGCCAGATCGGCATGGGAATCGAAAGCGATCGCCAGCACTTTTTGCCGCCCGGCCGCGCCGTGCAGCAGCTCGACCCGCGCCTTGGACACGCCAAAGGCTTGGGCCGCCCAGGCGATCAGCGCTGCATTGGCCTTGCCGTCCACCGGCGGCGCGCCCAGGCGCACGCGCAATGCGTCGCCATGCGCGCCCGCCGCCTCGGTGCGCTTGGCGCCGGGGGTGGCGTGGATGGGGAGTTTGAGCCAGTGGACCAAGGAATCGAGAAGCGAAATCCGTCAGCACGACGAGCACAAACGGCTCGTCAGCGTCGCCGACCTGCGCGCGCCCGCACGCGTGTGCGGGCCGAGTGCGATGCATCGGCGGACTCGGACGGGCCGGCGTTCAACGGTGCCGCGGCGGGTCGGGCTTCCGGCGCCGGCGCTGCCCGTCCGGCAACGGCGTGCCGCACCACGCTCCGGTCACTGTCCGCGCACGGCTTACGGCTAAGCCGGCTGGACTGACCGTCAGGCGACGTGCAGCGGTACAGCGGCAGCGACCCGCCAGCCTGTGCCTGCGCCACGGTCGATGAAGCGCCGCCCGCCGCGCAGACCACAGCGCACACGAGCGCACGCGCACGGCCGGCCCCAGCCAGCAGGGAAGGCCGCCGCCGCATTACTCGAACTCCACGATCGGCTGATCCACCGTCAGGCTGGCGCCCTGCTCGGCCTTCACGTCTTTCACCACGCCGTCGGCGCTGGCGAACAGCACGTTTTCCATCTTCATGGCTTCGATCACGGCGACGCGTTCGCCAGCCTTGACTTCCTGGCCGGGCTTGACGGCGACCTGCACCAGCAGGCCGGGCATGGGCGACAGGACGTACTTGCTCATGTCGGGCGGCGCCTTGTAGGGCATGAGCTGGTGCAGCTCGGCCGTGCGCGGGTGCATGACGATGGCGTCCAGCTGCGTGCCGTTGTGAATGACGCGGGTGACCAGCGGATTGCGGGTGTGGCCGCGCTCCATCTGGACGGTGAAGGGCTGGCCGTTGACGGTGCCCGTCACGCGCGCGTCGCCCACGAAGCGGTCGATGCTGATCGCGTAGGCGCGATCGCCCTGTTCGCGGTGCACAGTGATGTCGGTGGGTTGACCCAGCGCCACCTCGCCCAGTGTCACATTGACGTAGCGGTTGGCACCCTGCGTGCCCAGCACGCAGACGCTGAAGTCGCGTCGGGGCAAGCGCTTGAAGCCTTCCCAGAACTGGCCTTGCAAGCCCTGCGCCCGGTTGCGGTACCACATGTGCAGGCGCGCCACCAGCGCGACCAAAAAGTCCGGATCGTCGTGTGGCACGTCTTCGGCGCGGAAGCCGTCGGCGTAGTGCTCGGCAATGAAGCCGGTGTTGAAGTCGCCGCTGACGAACTTGGGGTGCGCCAGCAGCGCGGCCTGGAACGGGATGTTGCTTTGCACGCCGCGGATGACGAAGCCGTTGAGCGCTTCGCGCATGCGAGCAATAGCGTCGTTGCGGTCCTTGCCGTGCACGATGAGCTTGGCGATCATCGAGTCGTAGTACATCGGGATCTCGCCGCCGTCGACCACGCCGGTGTCGACGCGCACGCCGACGTCGGTGGTCGCCTGACCCTGGAACAGGTTCTGCTCGGGCGGCTCAAAGCGCACCAGGCGGCCGGTGGACGGCAGGAAGTTGCGGAACGGGTCTTCGGCGTTGATGCGGCACTCGATGGCCCAGCCCTCGCGCTGGACGTCGGCCTGCGTGAAGGCCAGCTTTTCGCCCGCAGCCACGCGGATCATCTGCTCGACCAGGTCCAGCCCGGTGATCAGCTCGGTCACCGGGTGCTCGACCTGCAGGCGGGTGTTCATCTCGAGGAAGTAGAAGTCCTGGTCCTTGCCGACCACGAATTCGACGGTGCCGGCGGACTGGTACTTCACCGCCTTGGCCAGGGCGACGGCCTGCTCGCCCATGGCCTTGCGCGTGGCGTCGCTGATGAAGGGCGACGGCGCTTCTTCAATCACCTTCTGGTGACGGCGCTGGATCGAGCATTCGCGCTCGTTCAGGTAGACCACGTTGCCGTGGCTGTCGCCCAGCACCTGGATCTCGATGTGGCGCGGCTGCTCGACAAACTTCTCGATGAAGATGCGGTCGTCACCAAAGCTGTTGCGCGCCTCGTTCTGGCAGGCGGTGAAGCCTTCGAACGCTTCCTTGTCGTTGAAGGCCACGCGCAGGCCCTTGCCGCCGCCGCCGGCGCTGGCCTTGATCATGACCGGGTAGCCGATGTCCTTGGCGATGGCCACGGCCTTATCGGCGTCGGGGATCGGGTCGTTGTAACCGGGGATGGTGTTGACCTTGGCCTCGTTCGCCAGCTTCTTGGACGCGATCTTGTCGCCCATGGCGGCGATCGAATGCGCCTTGGGGCCGATGAAGGCGATGCCTTCGTCTTCGCAGCGTTTGGCGAAGGCTTCGTTTTCGGAGAGAAAGCCGTAGCCGGGGTGGATCGCCTGCGCGCCGGTCTGCTTGGCCGCTTCGATGATCTTGTCGGCCAACAGGTAGGACTCGCGCGAAGGCGGCGGCCCCAGGCGCACGGCCTCGTCGGCCATCTGCACGAAACGCGCATCGCGGTCGGCGTCGGAATACACCGCCACGGTGGCAATGCCCATTTTCTTGGCGGTGGCGATGACCCTACACGCAATCTCACCCCGGTTCGCAATCAGGATTTTGGTGAACATTTTCTGGCTCCTTAAGCGTGGGGGTTGCGTGTTGCAGCGCGTTGCGCGGGCTGAGGCAGGCGAATTGTCGAAACGCCCGCTGCGCGGCCGCTTTCGCCGCGGTTGGCAACCGGGATCTTGGTAAACATCACACACTTCCTTCTTTTTCAATGACGAGGATGCGCGCCTCTCCTACCGGGTGCGCCACATGCTCGGTCCCTGTATCTGCATAAAAAATGTCGCCTGCTTGGAGCAGGATCGAATGCTCGCGTCCGCCTTCGCGGTAGTGCATACGCACCTGGCCGTCCATTACGGCAAACACTTCCTCGCCATCGTTGACATGCCACCGGTAGGGCTGGTCGGTCCAGTGCAGCTTGACGGTGGTGCCATTCAGAATGGCAATCGGCAGGCTGCCCCACGCGCGCGGGGCAACGAAGTCCCGGCTGACGATGTGCTTCACAGCGGAATGTTCCCGTGCTTGCGCCACGGGTTGTCCAGCTTCTTGTCTTTGAGCATGGCCAGGCTGCGGCAGATGCGCTTGCGCGTTTCGTGCGGCAGCACCACGTCGTCGATGAAGCCACGCGCGCCGGCGACGAAGGGATTGGCGAAGCGGGCCTTGTATTCGGCTTCGCGCGCGGCGAGCTTTTCGGGGTCTTTCTTTTCTTCGCGGAAGATGATCTCCACCGCGCCCTTGGCGCCCATCACGGCGATTTCGGCGTTGGGCCAGGCCAGGTTGACGTCGCCGCGCAAGTGCTTGGAGCTCATCACGTCGTACGCGCCGCCGTAGGCCTTGCGCGTGATGACGGTGACCTTGGGCACCGTGGCTTCGGCGTACGCGTACAGCAGCTTGGCGCCGTGCTTGATGATGCCCCCGTATTCCTGGCTGGTGCCGGGCATGAAGCCGGGCACGTCGACGAAGGTGATCAGCGGGATGTTGAAGGCGTCGCAGAAGCGCACGAAGCGCGCGGCCTTGATGCTGCTCTTGATGTCCAGACAACCGGCCAACACCAGCGGCTGGTTGGCGACCACGCCGACCACCTGGCCGTCCATGCGCGCCATGCCGATCACGATGTTGGCGGCGTAGTCGGGCTGCAGCTCGAAGAACTCGGCGTCGTCCACCACCTTCAGGATGGCCTCCTTGATGTCGTACGGCAGGTTGGGGTTGTCTGGCACCAGTGTGTCCAGGCTCATGTCGGCGCGGTCGGCCGGGTCTTGCGTGGGGCGGTGCGGCGCTTTTTCGCGGTTGCTGGCGGGCACATAGTTAAAAAAGCGGCGCAGCATCAGCAGCGCTTCGACGTCGTTTTCAAACGCCAGGTCGGCCACGCCGCTGCGGCCGGTGTGGGTCAGCGCGCCGCCGAGTTCTTCGGCCGTCACGGTTTCGTGCGTCACGGTCTTCACCACTTCGGGGCCGGTCACGAACATGTAGCTCGTGTCCTTGACCATGAAGATGAAGTCGGTCATGGCGGGCGAATACACGGCGCCCCCCGCGCAAGGGCCCATAATCATGCTGATCTGCGGGATCACGCCGCTGGCCAGCACGTTCTTCTGGAACACGTCGGCGTAACCGCCCAGGCTGGCCACGCCTTCCTGGATGCGCGCGCCGCCCGAATCGTTCAGGCCGATCACGGGCGCGCCGACCTTCATGGCCTGGTCCATCACTTTGCAGATCTTCTCGGCGTGCGCTTCGGACAGCGCGCCGCCGAACACGGTGAAGTCCTGGCTGAACACGAACACCAGACGCCCGTTGATCGTGCCGTAGCCGGTGACCACGCCGTCGCCCGGGATATGCGTCTTGTCCATGCCGAAGTCGTGGCAGCGGTGTTCCACGAACATGTCCCACTCTTCAAAGCTGCCCACGTCCAGCAGCACCTCGATGCGCTCGCGCGCCGTGAGCTTGCCCTTGCTGTGCTGCGCCTCGATGCGCTTTTCACCGCCGCCCAGGCGCGCCGCAGCGCGCTTCTGTTCCAGTTGTTCAAGAATGGGTTTCATGGTCTCTCATTTCGCTCGTTAAACGGTTGAATCGGTGTGGGCCAGCCGCGCGTGACGGTGCGCCGCGGCCGCCACGGCCTGCAGCGCCACGGTGTCGCGCCCAAAGCGGCGGCTGGACGGCAGGTGGCGCAGGCCGCCCAGCTGGCGGCAGGCATGAAGGAATTCGGCGCGGACCTCAGGCCGCTCGGCGCGCATCACGTCCGCCAGCCAGGCGTCGATCTGCGCGGGCGCAAGCGGCAGCGTCCACAGCGTGCTTTGCAAAAACGCCAGCCAGTCGCGCGCCTGCGCTTCGGGCAGCGTCATCACTTCCAGCGGGTCGTCCTCGAAGTCGATCACGCCGGCCAGGCGCGGCGGATCGGCGCGGGCGTCCACGATCATGTTGCGCGCAAAGCCTTGGCTCAGGTATTGCCCGGCCGCGTGGAGGCGCAGCAGTGCGTCGGCAGCGTCGCGCCACAGCGCCAACGCGTGCGGATGCTGGTGCTGCAGCAGCAGCCCCAGGTGTTCGTCGCCCAGCCATTGCATGACGAGGTGGTCGCCCGCCACGTGCAGCAGCTCGGGCACCGGTGCACCGGCGGCACGCAGCGCGCGCAGGCGGGACGCTTCGACCGCTTGGGCACGGGCACCGCCGTGCATCGGTGCGGCCTTGAGCCAGGGCGCACGCAGCAGGCCGGCCAGCGCGTTCAGCACGCGGTAGCGCGCAGGGTGGCGCGGCGCGCGCTGGCCCTTGACGACGACCTTGCCCGCCGCGGTATCCAGGACCTCGATTCGACGCTCGCGCCAGCCCTGGGACTGCGCAACGCGCTCCTGATCCTGTAGCGATAGTGCCATGTCCGTCACGCGCTGGGCTCCGCCGTCAGCGTGCCGGCCAGGCCGAGCAACTGGCGCGCCGCGCTGGACGGCGCCAGTTGGCCGCCTAGTACGGCCTGCGTGGTGGCCGGCAGCGCGTCGCGCACCGCCGGGTGGTGACGGAAGGCGGCTTTCAAGCCCGCCTCAATGCGCTCCCACATCCAGCGGATGGCCTGCTGCTGGCGGCGCGCTTCCAAGCGGCCGTTGGCGCGGCCCAGGCGTTCGAACTCGGTGACGGCGGCCCAGAACTGGTCCAGCCCCTGCCCCAAGAGGCCGCTGATCTGGATCACCTTGGGCTGCCACACCGTGTCCAGCGTCGCGTGATCCGGGTGCCCGTGCATGCCGAGCAGGCGCAGCGCGGAATGGATTTGCGCGCGCGCGCGCGTGGCGGCGTCGGGGTCGATGTCGGCCTTGTTGATCACCACCAGGTCGGCGATTTCCATCACGCCTTTCTTGATGGCCTGCAAGTCGTCGCCGGCGTTGGGCAGCTGCAGCAGCACGAACATGTCGGTCATGCCGTGCACGGCGATCTCGCTCTGGCCGACGCCCACGGTTTCGACGATCACCACGTCGTAGCCCGCGGCCTCGCACACCAGCATGGCCTCGCGCGTCTTCTCGGCCACGCCGCCCAGGTTGCCGCTGCTGGGGCTGGGGCGGATGTAGGCGCCGTCCAGCACCGACAGGCGCTCCATGCGCGTCTTGTCGCCCAGAATGGAGCCGCCCGACAGCGTGCTGGACGGGTCGATCGCCAGCACGGCCACGCGCAGGCCTTGCTCGATCAGGAACACGCCCAGCGACTCGATGAAGGTGGATTTGCCCACACCCGGCACGCCGCTGATGCCGAGGCGCAGGCACTTACCGGTGTGCGGCAAAAGCGCGTTCAGCAGCGCATCGGCCTGCGCGCGGTGGTCGGCACGGGTCGATTCCAGCAGCGTGATGGCCTTGGCCATGGCGCGGCGTTGCTGGGCGGGGGAATCGGGCGCAACCAGGGCCTGGATGCGTTCTTGAATGTCCATAGGTGAAACGAGCCGCTCAGACGCGGATGCTGCGGCCAAGTTGGCGCAGGGCGCAAAGCTTGGCCGCGATGTGCCTGAGCAAAAGAATGAAGGGCACGAGCGCGAAGCCCCAGGCGATCACATTGGCCAGCAGGTTCGGCGACAGCACGGCGTACAGCCAGAAGCTGCCCAGTGGGGTGAACAACATCAGCCCCACCAGCACCAGCCAACCGATCACGACGGCCCGTGTCCACATGGCGTTGATCCCGCGCTCAAGCCTTCACGCCTTGCGACTTCTGAATCTGCGTCAGCACGTCCTTGGCCGATTCGGGGATCGGCGTGCCGGGGCCGTAGATGCCTTTGACCCCGGCTTCGTACAAATAGTCGTAATCCTGACGCGGAATCACGCCACCGACGAACACGACGATGTCGTCGGCGCCCTGCTTCTTCAGCTCGGCAATGATGGCGGGCACCAGCGTTTTGTGGCCGGCGGCCAGGGTGCTGACGCCGACGGCGTGCACGTCGTTTTCGATCGCCTGGCGCGCGCATTCTTCGGGCGTCTGGAACAGGCTGCCGATGTCCACGTCAAAGCCCAGGTCGGCAAACGCCGTGGCGACAACCTTGGCGCCGCGGTCGTGGCCGTCCTGGCCCAGCTTGGCGATCATCACGCGCGGGCGGCGGCCTTCGGCTTCGGCAAAGGCGTTGATCTCACCCTTCAGCTTTTCCCAGCCTTCGGCCGAGTCGTAGGCCGCGGCGTAGACGCCGGTGACTTTCTGCGTATCCGCGCGATGGCGGCCAAAACTCTTTTCCATGGCGTCACTCACCTCGCCCACGGTGGCGCGGGCACGAATGGCCTCGATGGCAGCGCCGAGCAGATTGCCGTCCTGCTCGCCGGAAGCTATCTTTCCGATAGCTGCCAGCGCTTTGTCCACCTTGGCTTGATCGCGTTTTTGCTTGATGGCGCCCAGGCGCGCGATCTGCGATTCGCGCACCTTGACGTTATCGACTTCCAGGATTTCAACCGGTTCTTCCTTGGCCAGCTTGTACTTGTTGACGCCGACGATCACGTCCTTGCCCGAATCGATGCGCGCCTGCTTTTCGGCCGCGGCGGCTTCGATCTTCAGCTTGGCCCAGCCGCTGTCCACGGCCTTGGTCATGCCGCCCATGGCGTCGACTTCTTCAATGATGGCCCAGGCCGCGTCGGCCATGTCCTGCGTCAGCTTTTCCATCATGTAGCTGCCGGCCCACGGGTCAACCACGTTGGTGATGTGCGTCTCTTCCTGGATGATCAGCTGCGTGTTGCGGGCGATGCGCGCGCTGAACTCGGTCGGCAGCGCAATCGCTTCGTCCAGCGAGTTGGTGTGCAGCGATTGGGTGCCGCCAAACACCGCCGCCATGGCCTCGATGGTGGTGCGCACCACGTTGTTGTAGGGGTCCTGCTCGGTCAGGCTCCAGCCGCTGGTCTGGCTGTGCGTGCGCAGCATCAGGCTCTTGGGGTTCTTGGGGTTGAACTCCTTCATGATCCGGCACCACAGCAGGCGCGCGGCGCGCATCTTGGCGATCTCCAGGTAGAAGTTCATGCCCACCGCCCAGAAGAAGGACAGGCGGCCGGCGAAGGCGTCCACGTCCATGCCCTTGGCTAGCGCGGTCTTCACGTACTCCTTGCCGTCGGCCAGGGTGAAGGCCATCTCCAGCGCCTGGTTGGCGCCGGCTTCCTGCATGTGGTAGCCGCTGATGCTGATCGAGTTGAACTTCGGCATGTGCTGCGACGTGTACTCGATGATGTCGCCGATGATCTTCATCGACGGCTCGGGCGGGTAGATGTAGGTGTTGCGGACCATGAACTCCTTGAGGATGTCGTTCTGGATGGTCCCGCTCAGCTGGTCCTGCTTCACGCCCTGCTCTTCGGCCGCGACCACGTAGCCCGCCAGGATCGGCAGCACGGCGCCGTTCATGGTCATCGACACACTGACCTTGTCCAGCGGGATGCCGTCGAACAGGATCTTCATGTCCTCCACGCTGTCGATCGCCACGCCGGCCTTGCCCACGTCGCCCGTCACTCGCGGGTGGTCGCTGTCGTAGCCACGGTGCGTCGCCAAATCGAACGCGACCGACACGCCCTGCCCGCCCGCGGCCAGCGCCTTGCGGTAGAAGGCGTTGGATTCTTCCGCCGTGGAGAAGCCCGCGTACTGGCGAATCGTCCACGGCCGCACCGCGTACATGGTGGCTTGCGGGCCGCGCAGGAAGGGCTCGAAACCCGGCAGCGTGTTGGCGTAAGGCAGGTTTTCGGTGTCCGCCGCCGTGTACAGCGGCTTGACCGTGATGCCGTCCGGCGTGACCCAGTTGAGCGCTTCGACGTTGCCGCCCGGCGCCGACTTCTGCGCGGCCTTGTCCCAGTCGGCCAGGGTAGCGGGACGGAATGACGGGTGCTCTTGGCTCATGGTGTCTGGTCTTTCTGACAGTGATCAAGGTGAGAGGGTGCGCGGCGCCAGCCTAGCGGAGATTGTGCGCCCGGCGATCCGGCCGCCCTGCACAGGTAGCGCATCGGCGCACACCACACTCGGGGCTTTCCGACAAGCTACCGGAACACGGACAAGCACGCACAGCGGCGCACCAACTCAATGTCTGTAATTATTAATTTAAAATCACGCAACAGACTTACAATTCCCAAAAATTTTCTCGTTCGGATCGATGACCCTTGCCGCTCAGCTCGCCCCGCGCCCGCTCTACGAAGCCGTGGCCGAGCGCCTTCGCCAGCGCATTTACAGCCGCGAGCTGTTGCCCGGCGACTGGATCGACGAGCTGAAGATCGCCGAGCAACTGGGCATCAGCCGCACGCCGCTGCGCGAGGCACTGAAGGTGCTGGCGACCGAGGGCCTGGTGACCATGAAAGTGCGCCGTGGTGCCTATGTTGCCGAAAGCTCGGCCAAGGACCTGGCCGATGTCTACCATTTGCTGGCGCTGCTGGAAACCGACGCCGCGCGCGTGGTGGCCCAGCGCGCCAGCGACGCCGAGCTGGCCGAATTGGCCACGCTGCACGCGGAACTGCGCTCAGCGGTGGGCGACGCCGCGCGTTTCTTTCCGCTGAATGAGGCCTTTCATTTGCGCTTGCTGGAGCTGTCCGACAACAGATGGCGCCTGCAGATCGTGCAGGACCTGCGCAAGGTGATGAAGCTGCACCGCCAGCATTCCCTGCAGAAGGATGGCCGACTGGAGGCCTCGCTGGCCGAACACGAGGAACTGATGCAGGCGCTGTCTTCGCGTGATGCGGAACGCGCGGCGGCCTGCATGGCGCGGCATTTCGTCAGCGGGCTGGAAGCGGCCAGCTGAGCAAGATGCCGGCCGCGCCTGGCGTGCCGAAGCGCCCGACCGCCCTTCCCAGGCGCCGAAGAACCGCGCCGTGCAACCACATGTCAGCCAAACAGGCGCGCGAGCCAGCCCTTGCGCCGCCCTTGCTCCTCACGCAATTGGGCCAGCACCTCGGCCTTGAGGCGCTCCTGCGCCGAGCCAGGGCCCGCGGCCATGCGCTGGTACGCCTTGACCGAGTCGATGTAGCCGTGGTCTTCGTTGCGGATGTGGTTGAACAGCCAGCGCGAAAGCATGCCGTGCAGTTCTGCCGCCACGTCCTCGCCACCATCGAAGCGGCTTTGCATCTCGGCCACCTTGCGGGTGAACAGCTCGTGCACCTTCTTATGCGGCCCGGCAAACATGTAACCCGCGTTTTCGATCAGCGCTTCTTCGAAGGCGAAATGCGACATGGTGTAGTCCACCATCTCGGCGATCACTTCGGACAGGCCTTCGCGGTCGTGCGACTGGCGCAGCTCCTGCAACTTGTTGATGTAGTCGACGATGCGTCGGTGCTGCGTGTCGATCTCGGAGATGCCGGTGTCCAATTCGGGCACCCAGTGCAGGTAGTCCATGGCAATGCTGTAGTCCAAGGTTTTCAGATGTTGGCCACAGTATCGACCGATGTCGCTGTGTACTATTTGACTCACATCAACGGGGGTAACAAACTCCACCCCCTGTTCGAAAGTGCTGCAAAGGGTGGCGCTCGGCCCGCAATTCACTACACTATTGGTAGCTGCCTGCGCTGGTCTGGCATGCGTCAACTTCACTTTTCATGCCTGATCCACAGCCTGTCGCGCATCACTTGAGCCGTCGCCTCATGATCTTCGTCCCGGGTCTGGCGACGCTGGCGCCGCGCTGGGCCGTCGCGCAGCCGGCTGCTTCTACCGACTTACCTTGGCCGCGCGAATCCGCCGTGCCGGGCGGCGTCGCGCATGTCGCCTTGGGCGCCGCGCCCGAGCGCCCTGCCGCATTCAATGGCGACGTTCCCGTGCTGGTGCTGGGCGGCCCCGCCGGATGGACCGCGCTGGTGGGCATCGCGCTCTCGGCTGAACCCGGCACGGGACGCATCCGCCTGCGCAGCGCCGATGGTCGCGAACGCGAACTCGCCTACACCATTGAGCCCAAGCGCTATACCGAACAACACCTGAAGGTATCCCCGCGCACGGTGGATCTGTCTCCCGAAGACCTGGCGCGCCACGAACGCGAGCGCGCCCACCAGCAAGGCGTCATCGCCACGCTGAGCGCGCCACCCACCGTGCCGCTGCAGATGCGCCAACCGACGCCGGGACGGCGTTCCAGCTCGTTCGGGCTGCGGCGCTTTTTCAACGGCCAGCCGCGCAACCCACACAGTGGCATGGACATTGCCGCGCCGACCGGCACCGCCGTCATCGCGCCCATGCCCGCCACCGTCATCGACGCCGGCAACTACTTCTTCAACGGCAACACCGTCTGGCTGGACCACGGCGGCGGCCTGCTGTCGATGATGTGCCACCTGAGCCGCATCCGCGTGAAGAACGGCGACCGCCTGGCCGTGGGCGACCGCGTGGGCGACGTGGGCGCGACCGGCCGCGTGACTGGCCCGCACCTGCACTGGACCATCACCCTCAACCGCGCGTCGGTCGACCCGGCGCTGTTCCTCGCCAGCTGATGAAGCGCACCATGGTCAGCGCGCGCCTTGTCCCGTGACCTGGAGGCACGAACGCGTTGACACCCTACCCTTGCCCCTGAGAGCATCGCCCGCTATGCCGACCACCGTCACTGATTCCGTGCGCCGACCTCGCGCTACCCAACTTGCCCACCGTCGTGCCTGGGCCGCTGCGCTGCTCAGCGCGACCTTGCTGGCGGCCTGTGGCACATCAACGCCAACGGCCGCGCCTGAGGCTGCCCCTTCGCAGCGCACCGCGACCGACCGCGTCGGCATCGCGTTCGCGCATATTCCGGCGGGCGAATTCCTGATGGGCAGCGACGAATCTCCCTCGGCCCTGTCCAAGGCCTTCCCGCACGCGGATGCCAAGCGCCTGGGCGAGTTCAAGGACGAGGCACCGGTGCATAGCGTGCGCATCACGCGCGATTTCTGGATGGGCACCCACGAGGTCACCGTGGGCCAGTTCCGCGAGTTCTTGCGCCAATCGGGCTACGTGCCCGAATCGGTGCGCGACGGCACCGGCGGCTACGGCTTTAACCCCGACTACAACCCGCCCAACACCGAACGTGCCGACCTGTTCGAGGGGCGCGACCCACGGTACTCGTGGGAAAACCCGGGCTTTGCGCAGACCGACCAACATCCGGTGGTGAACGTCAGCTGGAACGACGCCGTGGCCATGGCGCGCTGGCTGAGCCAGCAGGAAGGCGTGACCTACCGCCTGCCGACCGAAGCCGAATGGGAATACGCGGCCCGCGCCGGCACCCGCACCCGGTTCCAGGGGGGCGACGATCCCGCGGAGGTGCTGCGCACCGCCAACACTTTCGACAGCGAGACCGCGCTGCGCTGGCCACGGTGGCGCGAACAGGCTGGCTCGGGAAGCGACGGCTTCGCCTTCACCGCGCCGGTTGGCAGCTTCCAGCCCAACGCCTGGGGGCTGTACGACATGATTGGCAACGTATGGGAGTGGTGTTCCGACTGGTATGGGGACGACTACTATGCCCAGTCGCCAGCCAGCGACCCCACCGGCCCCGATGATGGCGACGTCAAGGTGCGCCGTGGCGGGTCCTGGCACAGCTGGCCGCTGTATGCGCGCACCGCCTTTCGCAACTGGAACAGCACCAGCACACGCTACGTGCTGGTCGGCTTCCGTCTGGTGCGTGAAGCACCGGTGAAGCCGGCGCACTAACTGCCCGCGCGAGCCGCGGTCATGGCAGCGGGTCGGCCCCGCCCAACGCTGCCTGCGCTTCCTGCAGTTGCGCCTTTTCAGCCTTGCGCTGGCGCTCTTCCAGCATGGCGCCGCTTTCGCGTTCACCGATCTGCTGGCGCCACATGGCGTAGTACAGGCCCTTGTGCGCCAGCAGCGCGTCGTGCGTGCCCTGCTCCACGATGCGCCCGCGCTCCAGCACGTAGATGACGCTGGCGTGCAGGATGGTCGATAACCGGTGCGCGATCAGGATGCCGATCTGCTGGCTGCCGCGCGACACCTCGCGCACGGTGTCGGTCACCTGCTGCTCGGTCAGCGAATCCAGCGCCGACGTCGCTTCGTCAAAAATGAGCAGCCGGGGCTGTCGCAGCAGCGCCCGCGCGATGGACAGGCGCTGGCGCTCGCCGCCCGACAGCTTGTAGCCCGACTCCCCAATCATCGTCTCCAGCCCCTGCGGCAGGCGCGCCACCAGGCCAGCGGCCTGGGCCTGCGCCAGCGCGGCTTGCATTTCGGCGTCGGTGGCATCCGGTCGTACGAAAAGCAGGTTTTCACGCACCGTGCCGGCGAAAAGCGTAGTCTCCTGCGTCACGTATCCGACCTGGCGCCGCGCCTCGTTGTAGCGAATGCGGCGCGCGTCGATGTCGTTGAACAGGATGGCGCCGGCATCGGGCCGGTACAGCCCCAGCAACAGCTTGACCAGCGTCGATTTGCCCGAACCCGACGGGCCGACGAAAGCCAGCGTGTCGCCCAGCTTCGCTGAAAAACTCACGCCGTCGATGGAGTTTTCCGTCGCACCGCGGTGGCGAAACACCACGTTGTCGAAGCGCAGCGTCTCAATCGGCCCCAACGGCACGGCGTCGGACGGGCGGCGCTCAACCGGCTTGGCCATCAATTCGTCGTAATTGGTCAGTGAAGCGCTGGCTTCGCGCCAGGCGAGGATGATGGTGCCCAACTCCTGCAGCGGCCCGAGGATGGCGACCGAGATGAACTGCATGGCAATCAGTTCGCCTGTGCTCAGCACGTTGCGGAAAATCAACCACAGCAGCACGAACAGCACCGACAGCTTGAGCAGGCTGAGCGTCGCGCCCTGCAAGAAGCTCAGCCAGCGGATGCGTTTGACCTTGGCCATCTCCAGCGCAAAGATCTCCTCGGTCTTGGCGTGCATGCGCCGCACTTCGCGGAAGGTGAGGCCCAGGCTCTTGATCAGCGCCACGTTGCGCAGCGATTCGGTGATGAAGCCGGCGTTGCGCGTGGTTTCGCGGTTGATGGAGCGCTGCTGGCTGCGAATCTGCCGGCTGAGCAGCCCCGAGAGCCCGCCCAGCACCACCAGCCCGATCAGGAATACCGGCACCAGCAACCAGCTTTTGGTCACCGCGTACCACAGCAGAAACGCCAGGCCGATGACGGACGCGAACAGCACGTTGATCATCGAGTTGATCAGCCGCTCGGTGTCGGTGCGCAGGCGCATCAGCAGCGCCAGGGTTTCCCCGGTACGCGCGTCCTCGTACTCCTGAAAGTTCAGGCGCATGGTCTGGCGCAGGCCGTCGTTGAACAGCTGCGTGCCAAAGCGCTGCACGACCATGCGCGTGACGTAGTCCTGCAGCGCCCGCGCCGCGCGCGAACCCAGCGCCACCGCAACCGCAATGCCCAGCAGGCCCAACGCGCCGCGCACCAGCTCGTCGTCAGGCCGTATGCCCTTCTTCGTCGCGTACTCGTCGATCAGCTTGCCGAAGATGATCGGGTCTACCAGCGCCAGCACCTGGCTGATCGCCGCCAGCAGCAGGGCCAACGCGACCAGGCGGGATTGGGGTTTGAGGTATTTCCAGAGCGTGCGCATGGGGCCGCATGATGGCCCAGCGCCCGTGCCGTGTCTGTCAGACAGCGGCGGCAGCGGCGCCCCGGGTTCGGCTTCCGGCCGCCAGCACTTTCAGCAGCCAGCGCTGCAAGTCGACCACCTCTTCCATGCAGACCGAATGGCCCATGGGGTAGCTGTGCCATTCGACGGCGTAGCCCAGCACCTGCAGGGCGTCGCGCGAGGCCTCGGCGCGCGGCAGCGCGATCATCTCGTCCTGCGTGCCATGGGCCAGCCAGATCGGTACGTCGGCATTGGCGGCGCTGCGCTCCGTCGCCAGCTGGCGCGCCAGCGGCAGGTAGCCGGACATGCCCGCCACGCCGGCCAGACGCTGGCCATAGCGCAAGCCCGTCAGCAAAGCCATCGCGCAGCCTTGCGAGAAGCCCGCCAGGACGGTGCGACGTGCTGGCACGCCGCGCGCCTGTTCGCGCGCCAGTAGGCCGTCGACCAGCGCTTGTGATCGGCGCAGGCCCGCTTCGTCTTCCTGCGACCAGTCGGTGTGGATGTCGTACCAGGCTGGCATCACGTAGCCGCCGTTGAGCGTCACGGGAATCTGCGGCGCGTGCGGAAACACCCAGCGCACCGGGCCGACGGCGGCGAGGTCGATCTCTTGCGCGAAGGGCTCGAAGTCGTGCCCGCTGGCGCCCAGGCCGTGCAGCACGATGATGCTGGCGCGCGGATCGGCGCCGGTTTCAATGTCGATGGTGTCGGGCAGTGTGCTCATGCGTCCATGGTAGCGGCTGCGAAAGTGACGCCCGAAATATGAATCAAATCACCGCTCGGCCCAAGCCGATACGCCGCAACAAGCTACTCTTTTAAGAGTAAAAAAAGCCCTCTCGGCGCCTGACTTCAAAATCGCGTGCTTCCTTGCTGGCAGAGCCAGTCCAGGGCGTTTGGCATTGCCCCGACAAGAGCTGAGGCGGCGGTCACGGTGTGACGGCCAGCGGAACTGCACCGCCTCAGACCGTAACGTGCTCGTGCTCCGCAGAGGGACTGTCGGACAGTCGGCGCAGCGCCTTGTCGACCACGGCCGCCGCATCCACGGGTCGCAGGTGGCGTGTGCGGATCAGCTTCTCGCAGGTACGCCGGGTCATGCTGTGCGGGCGCCCGCCACGGCTGACGAACATGAAGAGCGACCCGTTTTCGCTGCTCCAGCTCAGCTGCGCACGGCGCCACTGACCGCGCACGCGCAAATCCACCCAGTCGCCAGTGCGCAGACGCTCAAGAATGGCGCGCTGGCGCGCCAGTTCAGCGTCATCCGGAGGCGCATCAGGAACTGGCACATGCGCAGCATCACTGATACGCGGGGCGCCCAGCAACGCCGGCTCGGGCTGGTCGAGCGGGACGAAATCACCTACCGCAGCAGGTGCCGGCTCTGGCTCGGCAAACCGTGATACCTCGTCCGCCGGATGCCCGCTATCGAGCGAAGCCATGGACGTCATGCCTTCGTCGGCCTCCAGTGGCGCCATACCCGAGCCATGATCGTCAAAGCCCGCTGCCACTCGCTCGTGCCTGCCCAACCAGGGCTGCTCAGCCACACGGGGCGATGGGCGCTCCAAAGGCAGGGCTTCGGTTTCCATGTCCAGCGGCATGAGCAGACTCGAGTCGTCGTCCAGCCTTGTCAGGCCCGATGCCTCGGCGTCGCGCGCGCTGCGCAGACGCCGCAAGCGCAACACCGGGTCGTGATACCGCATCAGCGCATTGAAGAACGTATCGGTCTCGCGCGCCTCTTTGCCAAGCATCTCGAGCCCGCGGCGCAGCGTCTGCAACACACCCGGCACCACCTCGAACAGCCGGCGTGGTTCCTTCAGCACGGCTTCGCGCTTCACGCTCCACAGCAGGTCGGTCACCACCGCCAGATAGCCGCCTGGGTCCAACTGGCCACGCTTGTCGGTCAACTGGGCATGCGCAATCACCAGCGACCAGTCCTGGAACAGGAAATCGGCGACAACCACCGGCACGCGATCCAGGTCGGAGCGCAGGCTGAACTCCCAGGCGACCTTGTCAGCAAGCGTCTGGCGCTCCTGCGCAAAATGCATGGAGCGCAGACCGGCCTCCTGCGCGTCCGTCTCGACCACATCCTCGGCTTGCCAACGCGTTTCGAGTTGCTCCAATTGGGCGCCGAAGGCCGAATTACTCGCTTCGGGCCGGTCATTGAGTTCTCGCACCGCGTCGCGCACCGGGGCCATGAATTGCTCGAACTCATCCGCATACTCGTCGTTGTACTTAAAGCTGCGCTGTGCAACACCTTCAATCAGCCGCCGCGCCGGATGGTGGTCGTCCCCAAAGAAGCGCGGGTCCTTCATGGCCATGCGCAGCAGCGCCGGCTCCATGGCAACGAACGCCTCGCGCACCGGTGCCATCACGCGATGGTCACCCGCCACCTGGGAAACCAGGGTACGCACCGCGTCTAGGCCCAGCGCCTGGCTGATCTTGGTGGCCTGGCTCTTCAATTCCATCAGCGTGCGCGTGCGCGCCGCCGGCTGCGCAGCTTCACCCCATTGTTGGGGTGGCAGTGGCGTGGCCACGTCGACCGCACGCGCTGGCCGGTCGACCACACTGAGCGCCTTGTCGCGCAGACGCTGACGGGCCTGTGCCGCTTCGTCAAATGATGGCGCGTGGCTGCTGGCACGAATGGCCCCGGCCAGTTGCGCGGTCACCGCTTCGTAGTAAGCCGGCGGCAGCGGCTCGTCGTTTTCGGAGACCCACTGCGGGCGGTACAGAAAGTCTCGGATCAGTGCTTGGGGAACCGCTGGCCGTGCCTGAGCCAGATCGCCCATGTGGGGGAACAGCGCACGGCGAGAAGCACCGCCATCGCCGGATGTCGCAGGAACTCCTTGGCCTGGCGCGCCACCCGGCGCGCTGCCTGCGGACCCGGAGCCATTCCCACTGGCGTTTCCGGTCCCGGAGCCACCCGTGCCGGACTTCTGCGGCGGCAAGCTCCCCCCTTCGGTCAGCTTCAGACGATAGCGGGCTTCCTCGACGCCCTGCGACTCCAGCAACTTTCCGATGGCTTCATACAGCCGCTGCAACTCGCCTGCAAATGGCCGCGCCAGCGCGCGCGTCCAGTGGCTCTGGATTTGGGTCGATTCGCCGAATGAGCCCAGCAACTCGAGCAGCGCGTTGCACAGGATTTCGGGGCGCAGAGGGTTCAGGTCGGCGCGCACCACGGGCAGACCAAGGGCCGAGCTCATCAGCGAGTCCAGGCGTGCCAGCGCATGCTCGACCACCGGCATGGCGGTCTGCTGCAGGCGCGAGGCCTCCACGAAGCGCGCCACTTCTGCGTCGTCCAACAAGGCCAGCGACGAGTCGGCCTCAAGCATCCGGCCGCCCTTTTCGGGCTTGTGCGCGTCGGCCTGCGAGCGCGCTTCGTTCAGCGCCTTGCCGATGGCGTCATCCACGCTGGCGGCGTAACCGGTGCGCATCGTGGCGCGTTGCTTGGTCAGCGCAGCAGCGGCGTCCCCAAGCTCTATGCGGGTGGCCATCGATTTGGCCGTGCGCTCGGCTTCGTGCAGCGCAGCACTGGCAGCTTCCACGCAGCGGTCGATCATCGAAGAAGCCAGGAACACGGCTTCCTGTCTGCTGCGCTTGATCAATGGGCTGTTGGTGCTGACCGCTTGCATGGGTGGGAGGTGGAGGCCATCAGATTACACCGTCGGCCAAAACGGCTGCCGCGGATGTCTGCTTTTGCCAACTGTATCGCTCCCACGTGGCTGTTTTACCCGTACTGGGGTCGCCCGGGCCTTCAAAGCGCGAAATTTTTCGGCTTCATGCACGTCCGCCGTCCTGACGCAGGTCAAAAACCGGGTCAACCGGGACCTGCAGTGCCGTCGCCAGGTGATTGGTCTTGCCCGCCAGACCGATTACGGCCAGCAGGTCGGCGTACTGCGCATCGGTCATGCCCTTGGCGCGTGCGGCGGCGGTGTGCGAATGCACGCAGTAGCCGCAACCGTTTGCAGTGGACACGGCGATGTAGATCAGTTCCTTAGTGAGCGGATCCAGCGCGGACGGCGCGACCATGGTGCGCTGGACCTCCGCCCAGGTCGCTTCGAGCAGCGCAGGATCCAGCGCCAGGTGGCGCCAGAACGCGTTGATGAAATCCGAGCCGCGCGTGCGGCGGATGTCCTCGAACACGGCGCGCACACGTTCGTTCTGCTCAAGGTCCGCACCGGGAAGCGTGGTGGACATGTCTCACTCCTGCCCAAGAGGGCGATTTTTACTCTGCTATTGATAGCTGCCTGCGCAGGTGGTTGTAGCGCAATGTGATGTTTTCTTCATGAATTCTCGCCGACACGAGGTGCCAGCGCGTCAGGCCGCGGCGGCGATCGGCCGCGTCAGATACACCGCCTCGCGCCCCACGATCGGCACGCGCGCAGGCATCATCACGGTGCAGTTGTCGCAGGGCGCGCGGATTTCACCCGCGTCGCCATCGGTGGCGATCAATTCACCCTCGGCAAAGATTTCGAAGCCCTGCAGCGGGCGCACGAACCGGAACTCCGGCGTATGCACCATGCAGGTCTGCAACAGCGCCAGTCGCCGTTGCGGCGTCGCGCGCGCCTCGGCCGACACCGGCAGCGCGTCAATGAGCCCGAAATGCGCCAGAAAGTCGAGCGCCGTGGCGGTGGCGACATCGGCAGCCGCCTGCAGGAAGTGCTGGCCACATTCCACCACCATGGCGACACCGGCATTGCTCTCGGCCACGCCGTGGCGCCCGTGCTGAATCAGCGGCGTACCGCTGCCCAGGCCGCTGGGCATGACCAGATGGGTGGTCACCCGCCCGAGCGCGCCGACGGCCAGCGCCGCGTGGCCGTTGCGCGGGTAATCGGGGTAGACCCAGAACGGCTCCACGTCCTGGCTGGTCGAATGGATGTCGAGGATGTGGTCGGCCACCGCCACCACCGGCCGCAGCGCGCGGGCGCGGCGCAGCTCCGGGCTGTCCTGCGGGCCGTCCAGCCATTCGTCGGACCAGATACGGTTCAGGTTGTGCACGATCTGCCGGTTGGCGAACGGGTCGTCCTGGCGAAAGCCCTCGTACGCCTCGACGTGGGCAAAGCTGATCGTGAGCGTGCCGATCTTCGGGCGCACGCCCTGGTCCAGCAGGTGCGTGGCGGCCACCATCCCGCAAATCTCGTTACCGTGCGTCAATGCGTTGATCAGCACGTGCGGCCCTGGCTGGCCCGATTCGAAACGGTGAACGTAGTCGATACCGGTGTTGCCCGCGCGGTAGGCGCAGAGATCGCGCGGCAGGACTTCCAGAACGGGCGGTGGCAGGGACATGGGCGGTCGCGTCGTAGGCTGTGAATCGAACACCGCATCTTATCGATCCGGTTACCACTTCGCCCAAGGCCCATCGGCCAACTCAGCGTGTGCGCCTGCATGGCGGAGGCTGCGGACGCCGGAGAGCCCCGCCGCGCGCGCAGCCGATCCAGCCAGCGCACAATGGCCCGCATGAGCAAAGCCCTGAACGAGATCGCTTTTTCCATGCTGGACCTGGTGCCGGTGCGCGAAGGCCGCAGCGTGGCTGACGCCCTGGCCGTGTCGCTGCAAACCGCCCAGCACGCCGACCGCCTGGGGTTCACCCGCTACTGGCTGGCCGAGCACCACAACATGGCGTCGATCGCCTCGTCCTCCACCGCCGTGCTGATCGGGCACGTGGCGGGCGGCACCGAGCGCATCCGCGTCGGCTCCGGCGGCGTGATGCTGCCCAACCACCCACCGCTGGTCGTGGCCGAAGCCTTTGGCACGCTGGCCGAGCTGTACCCAGGCCGCATTGATTTGGGCCTGGGCCGCGCGCCCGGCACCGACCCGATGACCATGCGCGCGCTGCGCCGCGACCGGGTCGAGACCGTGGACGACTTCCCGCGCGAGGTGGCCGAGCTGCAGCACCTGCTGGGCGACGTCAAACCCGGCCAGAAGCTGATCGCCAACCCCGGTGCGGGCACGCACGTGCCGATCTGGCTGCTGGGCTCCAGCCTGTTCTCCGCGCAACTCGCGGCCGAGCGCGGCCTGCCCTACGCCTTTGCCTCGCACTTCGCGCCGGCCATGCTGCTGCAAGCGGTCGAGATTTACCGCCGCAACTTCAAACCCTCGCCCACGTTGGACAAGCCTTACGTCATGATCGGTGTGCCGCTGATCGCCGCACCGACCGACGACGAAGCGCAGCTGCTGGCCACCAGCATCTTCCAGCGCGTGCTGGGCGTCCTGCGCGGCACGCGCGGGCTGTTGATGCCGCCGCAGCCGGGCTTCTTCCAACAGCTCAGCCCGCAGGAAAAGGCCGGCATCGCCGACTTTCTGGCCTGCGCCGTCATCGGCTCGCCCGACACCGTGCGCCAGGGCCTGCAGCAGCTGGCCGAGCAGACCGGCTGCGACGAGATCATGTTCACCTGCGACATCTACGACCCGGCGCTGCGCCTGCGGGCGATGGACATCGCCATGGACGTGCGCCAGGCCGCCGGGCCGGCGACGACGTCCGACGTGGCGGCGTGAACCGGCCCTGCGCCCCCCACACCTCGGCCGCGCACCTGACCCGGGCCGCCGCGGTCGGCGCCTGCCTCGCACTGGCGATCAGCAGCACCGGCTGCGCTGTGGCCAGCGCCACGGCCGGCGCCGCCATTTCGGTCACAGGCGCCGTGGTGTCGACCGGCATCGGCCTCACCGGCAAGGCGATCGGCGCCGGCATCGACGCGGCCAGCAGCCCATCGGGCAGCGACCGCAGCGGCATCGTCGTGCGCGAACGCATCAGCGACGCACCGGCCGATGCCACGAACCATTCAGCCGCGGCGACGGCCTGCCGCCCGGCAACCGGCGACGCACCGCCGCCACCGGGTCAGCCCGCGTGCCGGTAACGGCGGATTGTCGCTATTGAATCGGTAGCTGCTCGCGCAGGTGTTTGTAGCGCCAGAGCCTTTTTTTATATATATAAAGAACCTTGCCTCCCAGATGACCTCTGCCCTGCCTTTCAGTCCGGCGTCCGAGCGCAACCGCGAACCCATCCTGGCCGCCCTGCGCCCCTGGCTCGCGCCCGCAGGCAGCGCCCTGGAAATTGCCAGCGGCACCGGCCAGCACGTGGCGCATTTCGCGCACGCCCTGCCCGATTGGCACTGGCAACCCAGCGACCTCACCGCAGACCTGTTCGCCGCCATCGTCACGCGCACCGCCCACCTGCCCCGCGTCGCGGCGCCGGTGCGGCTCGACGTGCGGGACGCCCCGTGGCCCAGCGCCGGCCCCGCGTGGGACAAGCCTTTCGACCTGATCTTTGCCGCCAACATGCTCCACATCGCGCCCTGGGCCTGCACCCCGGCGCTGATGCGCGGCGCGGCGCGCCACCTGGCGCCGGGCGGGCGCCTGGTCACCTACGGCCCCTACTTCGAGGCCGACGTCCCGACCGCGCCCAGCAACCTGGCCTTCGATGCCGACCTGCGCGCGCGCCACCCGGACTGGGGCATCCGTGAGCGCGCGGCGGTCGAACGCGAAGCGCACGCTGCGGGCTTGCGCCTCGCGCATCGCGCGGCGCTGCCGGCCAACAACCTGCTGCTGGTGTTCGAACGAGGGTGACATCAAGGCGGCAGCGGCTCTCAGGAAGGAGCCCACGCCGCGCAAGCGATCGGAGCCCGGCGCATCGGCAGCGCTTGTCGGACTAAAATGATGGGCCTCATTTACTCCCGATTCGATAGCGCCCTGCGCTGATCCCACATGGACTACCCCGGAAATCTGTTTGTTGTCGCGGCGCCCAGTGGCACGGGCAAATCGAGCCTGGTCAAGGCGCTGATGGAGGTGGATGCGGGGGTGGCGCCCTCGGTCTCGCACACCACGCGGGCGCCGCGCGGGCAGGAAAAGGACGGTCGCGAGTACTTTTTCATCTCCAACGACGATTTCGACGGCATGGTCGCGCGCGGCGACTTCCTGGAATGGGCGCTGGTGCACGGCAACCGCTACGGCACGTCGCGCCGCGCCATCGAGCAGCGCATCGGCAGCGGCGGCGATGTGGTGCTGGAGATCGACTGGCAGGGCGCGCTGCAAATCAAGCGGCTGTTTCCCGACGCCATCCTCGTTTTCGTGTTGCCGCCGAGCCTGGACGAGTTGCGCGCGCGCCTCACGCGCCGCGGCGAAGACGCACCCGACGTGATCGAGTTGCGACTGTGCAATGCCGCCGAGGAGTTGGCACAAGCCGAAAATTTCGACTTCGTTATAATCAACGAGATATTTGAACGCGCGCTTTTCGACCTGAAAGCCATCGTCCACGCGCAGCGGCTGAAGTACATCGCCCAGCGCCGTGCCCGCCCCGACACGTTCAAAGCCCTCAACATCGTCTGAACAGCCTCCAAGCTGCACCGCCATGGCCCGCATCACCGTCGAAGACTGCCTCGAGCAAATCCCCAACCGTTTTCAGCTGGTGCTGGCCGCGACCTACCGCGCCCGCATGCTGAGCCAGGGCCATACGCCCAAGATCGAAGCGCGCAACAAGCCCGCCGTGACCGCGTTGCGCGAGATCGCCGCCGGCAAGGTCGGGCTCGAAATGCTCAAGAAAGTGCCCTGAACTCAGGTCACTCTTTGCGGGCCACCACAGGCCTACAAGTCTCTAAAAGGGCGCTCTCGAAGCGCCCTTTTTCGTGCCCGGCGGCGGCCAGATGACAACCGGGTTAAATTCGGGGGCTATGAGTTCGGTGCTGCCCCCCATGGAGCAACCGCTGGCCGCGGCCAACGCGGCGGCGGCCAGCTTTGCCGCGCTGGAAAGCAAGCTGGACTACCTGGGCCCGGACGACCGCGAGTTGGTGCGCCGCGCCTACCGCTTTGCCGACACCGCTCACCTGGGCCAGATGCGCCACAGCGGCGAGCCGTACATCACGCACCCGATCGCCGTCGCCGCCCAGTGCGCCGAATGGAAGCTGGACGCCCACGCGCTGATGGCAGCGCTGCTGCACGACGCCATGGAAGACTGCGGCGTCACCAAGGCGGATCTGGTGGAGCAGTTCGGCGTCTCGGTAGCCGAGCTGGTGGACGGCCTGACCAAGCTGGACAAGCTGCAGTTCAGCACGCGCGAAGAAGGCCAGGCTGAGTCCTTCCGCAAGATGCTGCTGGCGATGGCGCGCGACGTACGCGTGATCCTGATCAAACTGGCCGACCGCACCCACAACATGCGCACGATGGGCGACATGCCGCGCAGCAAGTGGGGGCGCATCAGTGCGGAAACGCTGGAGATTTACGCCCCCATCGCGCACCGCCTGGGCCTGAACCAGACCTACCGCGAACTGCAGGATCTGGCCTTCCGCCACCTCAAACCGTGGCGCTACAGCGTGCTGGCCAAGGCGCTGAACAAGGCGCGCCAGCGCCGCCGCGACCTGATCCAGAAAGTGGGCCAGGAGGTGCAGGACGTGCTGAGCCAGGCCGGCCTGAACGCGCGCATCGTCGGGCGCGAAAAAACGCTTTACTCCATCTACACGAAGATGGACGACAAGCACCTGTCGTTCGCGCAGGTCAACGACTTGTACGGCGTGCGCGTGATCGTGCCCCACGTGGTGGACTGCTACACCGCCATGGGGCTGCTGCACCAGCTGTACAAGCCGGTGCCCGGGCGCTTCAAGGACTACATCGCCATGCCCAAGGTCAATGGCTACCAGTCCCTGCACACCACGCTGGTCGGCCCCGCCAGCGTGAACATCGAATTCCAGATTCGCACCGAGGCGATGGACCTGGTGGCCGAAGCCGGGGTGGCCGCGCACTGGCTCTACAAGGTCAACCAGGCGGAATCGGGTGGTGGCGACGAGCTGGGCACGCAGTGGCTGCAGTCGCTGCTCGACATCCAGAACGAGACGCGCGACGCGGCCGAGTTCTGGGACCACATCAAGGTCGATCTGGTGCCCGACGCGGTGTACGTTTTCACCCCAAAGGGCCAGATCATGGCGCTGCCGCAGGGCGCCACAATCGTCGATTTTGCGTACGCCATCCACAGCAATGTGGGCGACCACGCCGTCGCAGCCAAAGTCAATGGCGAACAGGTGCCGCTGCGCAGCGAGCTGGCCAACGGCGACGTGATCGAGATCATCACCGCGCCCGTGTCCACGCCCAACCCGGCGTGGCTGGGCTTTGTGCGCACCGGCCGCGCCCGTTCGCGCATCCGCAGCCACCTGAAAAGCCTGGCGCAGGACGAATCGCGCGACCTGGGCGAAAAGCTGCTGGCGCAGGCGCTGCGCGCCGAGGGTCTGAGCCAGCCGCCCGGGCAGGACAGCGGCGACAAGCCGCTCTGGGACAAACTGCTGCGCTTCACCGGCAACCGCACGCGCGACGAGATGATGACCGACATCGGCCTGGGCAAGCGCAGTGCCAACATGGTCGCCAAGCGCCTGGTCACACTGCTGGCGGCCGAAGGCATCAAGCCCGACGCGCTGTTGCTCACGCGCGAGCGCTTCACCGCGCACGAAAACCTGTCGCAGGGCGCCGTGATCCTGGACGGCGCCGAGAACATGTCCGTCAAATACGCCACCTGCTGCCGCCCGGTCCCGGGCGATGGTGTGTTGGGCTACCTGGGCCGTGGCGAAGGTTTGGTGGTGCATACCGACGAATGTGCGGTGGCACGCCGCCTGCAGCACAAGGACGCTGAACGCTTCATCACAGTGGCCTGGGCGGACGAACCTGTGCGACAGTTCGAGGTGGGCATCGTGGTCACCGTGGTCAACGGCAAGGGCGTGCTGGCGCGCGTGGCGGCCGCTCTGGCCAGCGCCGAGGCCGACATCGTGCATCTGGGCATGGCCGACGAAAGCGCGCAGGAAGCGCTGGACCTGCGCTTCGTCATCACCGTGCGCGACCGCACGCACCTCGACACGGTGCTGCGCCACCTCAAGCGCACGCAGTCGGTGCTGCGCGCAGCGCGCATCATGCCAACCGCCCAGCACTGACCCCTCTGATACACCAGCTTGGTGCGCTCCGAAATTTCAGGTCTTTTTGGCACTCAGCCCTACAACCACCTGCGCAGCCAGCTACTTAAACGATAGCAATCATCAGACTGCCCCAGATCAGTCGGACACGGGCGGCGCCGGGTAATCCACGGCCACCACCTCGATCTCGTGCGTGCCTGCGGGCGTGGGCAGTTGCAGCACATCGCCCACACGGGCGCGCAGCAAGGTGCGGGCGATCGGGCTGATCCAGCTGACCTCAGCCTGCGCGCTTTCCGCCTCGTCGATGCCCTTGATGGTGACGGTGCGTTCCTCACCTTCCTCGTCAGCGTAGGTCACTGTGGCGCCGAAGAACACCTGCTCTCCGCCATGGTGCGCACTCGGGTCCGTCACCTCGGCGATCTCCAGCCGCTTGGTCAGGAAGCGGATGCGCCGGTCGATCTCGCGCAGGCGCTTCTTGCCGTAGAGATAGTCCCCGTTTTCACTGCGGTCCCCGTTCTTGGCCGCCCAGTGCACGGCCTCCACCACTTTTGGGCGCTCCTCATCGATCAGGGTCAGCAACTCGGCGCGCAAACGGGCGTAGCCCTGCGGCGTGATGTAGTTCTTGCCACCCGGGGGCAAGGGCGGCAGCGCGATGTCGTCGTCTTCGTCCTCCCCGTCACGCTCACGGGTGAATGCCTTGTTCATGCAGCCCATGATAGACCGCCATGGGACAATCCCGGGAGCGGTTGGCCGCCCGCCTGATCGGCTTTTTTGCCGGTACCCACCGGCCGCCCGCCTCGCCTGCCGTGCCCGTCCTCAGCCCCGCCACCGTCTTGCCGCGCCTGCCAACCGGGCGTTGGGAACACCACGGCGCGTTCCGTCAGCACGAACGCCCATCATGAACCTGCCGGCCCTGCAGCCCGAGCAAATGCGCCGTTGGCTGAGTCTGCGGCAGCGGCGCTTCCTGCGCGTGGCGCTCAGTTACTACGTGCTCAACGGCGCCTCGTGCGCGCTGGGGCTGTTCCTGGTCTCATCCACGGTGATGCTGCTGTTCGGCACCGAAGCGGCAGCCGTGGCCACGGTCGGCGTCATCGCCACGCTGGCGCCCGACATGGTGGGCCCTCGCCGGGGCAAGCTGGCCCACATGGTCGTCGGCCCAGTGATCGGTGTACCGCTGTTTGCCGCGGTGCTGGCGCTGGAAGGCAAGACGCTGGAACTCGGGCTGTTCCTCGTGCCGGCCACCTTCGTCGTGTTCCTGGGCATGGCGTGGGGCAAGCGGGGGGCGCCAGTCGCCATCGGCGTGATGCTCGCGCTGGTGTTCGCCATGTCGCTGCCCCCGGCCAGCGGGACCGAGCAGGTGCTGCTGCGAACGCTGTACTGCGGCTTGGGCGCGGCCCTGTACGTCGTCTATTCGGTGATCGCCAACAGCGTCCTGAACGGGCGCTACCGCACCCAGCTGACGGCCGATCTGCTACTGGCCGTCTCGGCACTGCTGCAGGCCCATGCACGGCGCGTGTCACCCCGCGCGGACGGCGCACCCGGGCCGGGCGAAGTCGCGCCCGATTCCGCTGCGGGCCTGACCGAATTGCTCAAGCGCCAGGCAGCGCTGGCCGACCAGCTGCAATCCACCCGCGACGTGGTGCTGGAATCGCCCAACACACCGCGCCGCCAGCGCCTAGCGGGCATGCTGCTGGTGGTGCTGGAAATGCGCGACCACCTGGTGGCCAGCGAGCTGGATCTCGACCGCGTGCGTGAAGCCGCAGACCACGCACATGCGCTCGAAGAGATCGCCGCCATCTACCGCCAGATGGCGCGCGAACTGGCCTTCTTGGCCGACGACTTGCTGCTGCGCCGGCGCCCCCCTGTTGCTACCGACCACAGCGCCCGGCTCGCCGCCCTGCGGCTGCGAGAAGAGCCAGCCAGCGCCGACCTGTCGGCCGACCCGACCGGCGCCGCGCAGGCCGCGCTGCTGCGTGGCGTGAGCTTTCGCATCGAGCACCAGAACGACGCGGTTCGGCAGCTCAGCCTGCTGGCGCGCGGCGAAACCATGCCCGACCTTGCCGTGGTGCGCAACAGCTGGCGCCTGTTCGTCAGCCCAACCGACTGGTCGCTGCAGCCCTTTCTGACCGTGTGGCACTGGCGTCAACCCGCGCTGCGTCACGCGGTGCGGGCCGCGCTGGCTGTCGGCACCGGCTACACGGTCGCGGTGTTGCTGCCCTGGGGCTCGCACGCCTACTGGATCCTTCTGACGATCGTCGTCGTGCTGCGCGGCAGCCTGGCGCAGACGCTCGAGCGCCGCAACCAGCGCGTGGCCGGCACGCTGGTCGGCAGTCTGCTCGCGACCGGCCTGCTGGCGCTGCATCCGCCCGCCCTGCTGCTGCTGATCGCCGTGACGGTCTCGCAGGGCATCGCGCACGGTTTTGCCATGCGCCGCTACGTCGTTACCGCCATGGCCGCGTCGGTCATGGGGCTGGTGCAGGCACACCTGCTGTTCGCGGGCAGCAACGCGACGTTCGCTTTCTTCGAGCGCGTGGGCGACACGCTGCTGGGCGCGGGCATCGCCTGGGCCTTTGCCTACGTGCTGCCGTCCTGGGAACGCGGGCAGCTGACGGGCCTGGTTCGGCGTGTGCTGAAGGCGCTGGACCAGCACGCACGTCAGTCGCTCAGCCTGGCGCAGGTGGAGGCCATCGACACCCAATCCGAACTCACCTGGCGGCTCGCGCGCCGCGAAGCTTATGACGCGCTGTCGGCATTGGTTCAGGCCACCGCCCGCGCGCTGGTGGAGCCACGCGCGGTGCAGCCGCCACTGGCGCTGCTGGAGCAACTGCAAGGCCACAGCTACCAGCTGCTGGGCCAGCTGAGCGCCATCAAGTCGCTGATGCTGCTGCGGCGCGAGCGCCTGCAACTCGATGGGCTGACCGTCCCGCTGGAGCAGGCCGCAGCCGTCATCGAACAGACCTTGGCGTTCGACCGCGTGTCAACCGCGGCGCACTCGCTGGACACCGCACGCGTCGACCTGGACGTCTCGTTGCCCGCCGTCCCGGAAACCTTGCCCGACCCCTACCTACAGGACGCAAGCCCTTGGCTGCTGCGACGCCTGAATCTGTCCGAGGCTCTGGCACGCCGCGTGCGCGCCGATGCCGCGGGAGTCTTGGCGGAGTTGGAGGTTGCCGGCGCTGCCCGGCCCTAGTTCGCATGTCGCTGCGATTTCAAGCGCTTTTACAATGCTCGATTGACTTCGTCGTAACCAAGACACCTGTTCATGGAAAACCAGAACCCTGTGCTCCCGGTCGTGCGCTGGGGCATCAGCCAAGCACCCTCCCACCAGATTGGCCTGCTTCGGATCGAGTACCTCACCGCCGCTGGCGACATCGCGGGTGCGCCCGCACAGAGCCCGATTTTTGGCTTCTCACCCCAACAGCTGCGCGCGCTGGGACAATCTCTGCAACAAGTGGCGGACCAACTGGAAGCCGCTGCGCCGGACGTGCTATCGAAGAAGCGCTGAACCAAGCTTTCTGCGCTGTGAATCCAGGCATTCAAGCCGCTCAGCCTCCAGCGCCGACCATGCCCAGCCCATCTCCAGCGGCCGAACGCCGCGCCCCGACCGATTCCGCTGCCAAAGCCGCCGCCGAGGCTGGTCACACCCCGATGATGGCCCAATACCACGGGCTCAAGGCAGACTTCCCCGACACCCTGCTGTTCTACCGCATGGGGGATTTCTACGAGATGTTCTACGCCGACGCCGAGCGCGCGGCGGCGCTGCTGGACATCACGCTGACCACGCGCGGGCAGTCGGCGGGCCAGCCGATCCCGATGGCGGGCGTGCCTTTTCATTCGGTGGACGGTTACCTGGCACGGCTGATCAAGCTGGGCGAATCGGTCGCGATCTGCGAACAGGTCGGCGACGTCGCCACCAGCAAAGGGCCGGTGGAGCGGAAGGTGGTGCGCGTGGTCACGCCCGGCACCTTGACCGACGCAGAGCTGCTGTCCGACAAGAGCGAATCGCTGCTGCTGGCTGTGTTCCCGGGCACGCGCCAGCGCTGCGGCCTGGCCTGGCTGGCGGTGACGCAAGGTCAGGTGCACCTGACCGAATGCACGGCCGACGAATTGCCCGGCTGGTTGGACCGCATCGGCGCCAGCGAAATCCTGCTGCCCGCCGACGCGCCCGACACGCTGCTGCGCAGTGCGCAGGCCGTGCGCAGCGCAGGCCGCGCGCCCAGCGTGACGCACCGGCCGGAATGGCAGTTTGACGCGGCGCTGGGCCGGCGCAAGCTGCTGGACCAGCTGCAGACCGCGAGCCTGGCCGCCTGGCACGCCGAAGAACTGCCCCAAGCGCACGCCGCCGCCGCCGCGCTGCTGGCCTACGCCGAACACACACAGGGCCGCGCGCTGCCGCACCTGCAAGGCCTGCTGGTCGAACGCGCAGGCGAGTTGATCGACCTGCCCGCCACCACGCGCCGCAACCTGGAGCTGACGCAAACCCTGCGCGGTGAAGACGCGCCGACCGTGTTTTCGCTGCTCGACACCTGCCGCACCGGCATGGGCAGCCGCCTGCTGAAAAGCTGGCTGCTGTCGCCCCCGCGCGACCGCACCGTGGCGCAGCAACGCCTGGGCGCGATCGGGGCGCTGCGCGAGCACGGCTTGGCTGAGCGCGTGCGCACGCTGCTCAAGGGCACGAGCGATGTGGAGCGCATCAGCGCCCGTCTGGCGCTGGGCCAGGTGCGCCCGCGCGAGCTGGTCGCACTGCGCCAGACACTACAAAAACAGGAGCTGCCCGCGCTAATACAGCAATCGCTAGAGCCCTATTTGGCTCAGATTTCCGAGGCACTGGCGCCGCCCACCGAAGCCGCCGCGCTGCTGCAGGCCGCACTGCTGGATGAACCCGCCGCGCTGGTGCGCGACGGCGGCGTGATTGCGCCCGGCCTGGACGCCGAGCTGGACGAGCTGCGCGGTATCGCCGACAACTGCGACGCCTTTCTGGTCGCGTTGGAGGCGCGCGAGCGCGAGCGCACCGGCATCGCCAACTTGCGGGTGCAGTTCAACAAGGTGCACGGCTTCTACATCGAGGTCACGCAGGGTCAAGCCGCCAAGGTGCCTGACGACTACCGCCGCCGCCAGACGCTGAAGAACGCCGAGCGCTTCATCACACCTGAACTCAAAGCCTTCGAGGACAAAGCCCTGTCGGCGCAGGAACGTGCGCTGGCACGGGAGAAATGGCTGTACGAGCAGTTGCTGGTCCAGCTGCAACCGCACGTGCCGGCGCTGACGCGCTTCGCCCGCGCGCTGGCCACGCTGGATGCCTTGGCCGCGCTGGCCGAACGCTCCCTCACACTGAACTGGCAGGCGCCCGACTTCGTGCGCGAGCCCTGCATCGACATCCGCGGCGGCCGCCACCCGGTGGTCGAAGCGCGCCTGCAGGAAACCACGGGCGCGCCCTTTATCGCCAACGACACGGCGCTGGGCCCCAAGGCGCGGCTGCAGATCATCACCGGCCCGAACATGGGCGGCAAAAGCACCTACATGCGGCAGGTGGCGCTGATCGTGCTGCTGGCCAGCATCGGCAGCTACGTGCCGGCGGCGCGCTGCAGGCTGGGACCCATCGACGCCATCCACACCCGCATCGGCGCTGCCGACGACCTGGCCAACGCGCAGTCCACCTTCATGCTGGAGATGACCGAGGCGGCGCAGATCCTGCACGGTGCGACCGCTCAGTCATTGGTGCTGATGGACGAGATCGGCCGCGGCACCAGCACCTTCGACGGCCTGGCGCTGGCCAGCGGCATCGCCGCGCACCTGCACGACCGCACGCAGGCTTTCACGCTGTTTGCCACGCACTATTTCGAGCTGACCGAGTTTCCCAAGACCCACCACGGCGCCTTCAACATGCACGTCAGCGCTGCCGACACCAGCGAGCGCGGCGGCCAGGACATCGTCTTTTTGCACGAGCTGCAACCCGGCCCGGCCAGCCGCAGCTACGGCATCCAGGTGGCACGTCTGGCCGGCGTGCCCACGGCCGTGGTCAACCACGCGCGCCACGCGCTGGCGCGGCTGGAAGCGGGCGCGCAGGAGGCCCAGCGCCAGGTCGATTTGTTCACGCCCCCACCGGCCGAGGCCGCCGCGGCCGAACCCAGCGCCGTAGAATGGGCGCTGGCCGGCATCGACCCCGATGCGCTGAGTCCCCGCGACGCGCTCGAAGCGCTGTACCGCCTGAAGAAGTTGGCCGACGCCGGCTGACGCACCCCACTTCTTCCGCCTTTCCCCTCGAAGTTTTCCCATGACCTATTGCTGCGCCATCAAGATCAACGCAGGCATGGTGTTCCTGTCCGATTCGCGCACCAACGCGGGGGTCGACTCGATCAGCACCTTCCGCAAGATGCTGGTGTACGAGCGTCCGGGCGACCGCTTCATGGTCATGCTCTCGGCCGGCAACCTGTCGATCACGCAGTCGGTGCGCGAGATCTTGCAGAACGAGTCGATCAAGGACCCGGAAACGGGCGACCCGGTCACCATCTGGAATGCGCGCAGCATGTTCGACGCCGTGCGCGTGCTGGGCAGCGCCGTGCGCCGCGTGGAAGAGCGCGACGGCAACGCGCTGCGCATGGCGGGGCTCGACTTCAACGTGTCGCTGATCTTCGGTGGCCAGATTGCGGGAGAAGGCATGCGCCTGTTCCTCGTGTATTCGGCCGGCAACTTCATCGAGGCGACCAACGAGACGCCGTATTTCCAGATCGGCGAGTCCAAATACGGCAAGCCCGTGCTCGACCGCGTGATCAGCGCGGCCACGCCGCTGGACGAGGCCGCCAAGTGCGCGCTGGTGTCGATGGATTCGACGCTCAAGTCCAACCTCTCGGTCGGCCTGCCGCTGGACCTGGTGGTGTACGAGGCGGACAAGCTCGAAACCGACCGCGTGATCTGCATCGACCGGGACAACCCGTACTTCGAAATGCTTCACAGCAGCTGGGGCGAACGCCTGCGCCAGGTGTTCGACAGCATCGAAGACCCGCAGTGGAACGGCGGCCAGACGACCATCCCGCTGCGCGTCGAATCCAAACGCCACCCCGCGCTGCGCAAGATCGGTTCGCCGCTCGAACGACTGATCTGAAATTTCAATAAAAATCAACTTCTAAGGCAATACAGGCCTGCGCGAGCAGCTATCAATAACGTAGCCAGCAACCGCCACCGCCTGAACGACATTGCAACCAGCTGCCCTGGCCAACGACAACGGTGGCGGATCCGGTCCGAGAACCCTGGAGCCCGTCACACCTTCGGCGCTGGCCGCAGGACAGGTCGAGCGGCAACGTAAACCTGAGGTAAACATCCTGGCGCCCAGCCGGATCGGCCCCGGTTGCCGTTACCCTTGTCACCCAGACAGAAACCTCGTACTTGGTCGGCACTGCCGGCTGTGTTCGACCGTGTCGCGCGCCCGCGCAGACCCTCGATTCCTTGACGGCGAGCGCCACGCGTGGCCGCTTCGGACGGCGCTTCTGCCCGACAATATCCGTTACATCTGTACGTCCGCCACGCCATGCCGCCTTACGCCCCTTCCGTGGACCTTCATCGTCCTGCGCGTTCGCTTGTCTCCCCGGCCCTGCCATCGCGTAGTGCGCTGTGGGCGCTGGGGCCCTTGGTGCTGGGTCTTGGGCTGGGCATGGCCGGTTGCGGCGACCGCAAACAGACCGCGGCGGCGCCCCCGCCCCCGCCCGAGGTGGGGGTATTGACGCTGGCGCCGCGCAGCCAGGCCATCAACTCCGAATTGCCGGGTCGCACCGCGGCCTTCATGAACGCGGAAGTGCGGCCGCAGGTCAACGGCATCGTGCAAAAGCGCCTGTTCACCGAAGGCAGTCAGGTCAAGGCGGGCCAGGTGCTCTACCAGATCGACCCGAGCAGCTACCGTGCCGCGCTGGCATCGGCGAAGGCCACGCTGAGCAAGACGCAAGCGGCGGCGCGCACTGCGCGCGTCAATGCCGAGCGCAATGCCGAACTGGTGAAGATCGACGCCGTGAGCCGCCAGGTCGCCCAGGAAAGCCAGGCGCAGGCCGCGCAATCGCAGGCCGATGTGGCCGGCGCGCAGGCGGCCGTCGAAGCGGCGCAGATCAACCTCGATTACACGCAGGTCAAGGCGCCGATCGCCGGGCGGGTCAACCTCTCCAGTGTCACGGCCGGCGCTCTGGTCACGGCCAACCAGGCTGCCCCGCTGACCACCATCGTCCAGTTGGACCCGATGTACGTCGACTTCACCCAGTCGACGGCTGAACTGCTGGGCCTGCGCCGAGACATCGATGCCGGACGCTACCAGGGCGTGGCCGACCAGGTGTTGCCGGTCAAGCTGGTGCTGGAAGACGGCACGCCCTACCCGCACCAAGGCAAGCTGGCGTTTTCCGGCCTGATCGTCAACCCGGGCACCGGCGGCGTGACCCTGCGTGCAGCCGTGCCCAACCCGGGCGGCGTGCTGATGCCCGGAATGTACGTGCGGGCGCAGTTGCCGGTCGGGGTGCAGCCCCAGGCACTGCTGATTCCCCAGAAATCCGTGGTGCGCGATCCTTCCGGGCGCGCCAACGTGTGGGTCGTGGGTGCCGACGACAAGGTCGAACGCCGGCCGGTCACGCTGGCGCAGGCGATTGGCAGTCAGTGGATGGTGGAAGACGGACTGAAGTCGGGCGATCGCATCGTGGTCGATGGCTTCCAGCGTGTGCGGCCCGGCATTCAGGTCAAACCGGTGGCGGGGTCGGCCGGTACCGGCCCGGCGACGGCGGCCTCGGGCCCGCGCGCAGGCGCCAGCGCTGCACCTGGTGCGGCGCAAGGCCCTGCGGCCGCGGCGTCCGCTGCCGTGGTGGCGCAGAACGCGCCCGTGGCCCCCGGTCAGCGCTGAGCGCAGCGAGGCCCGTTCCATGGCGCATTTCTTCATCAATCGGCCCATCTTCGCGTGGGTGATCGCCATCGTCATCATGCTGGCGGGCGGGCTGGCGGTGTTCACGCTGCCGGTCGAGCAGTTTCCCAACATTGCGCCGCCGCGCGTGACCATAGGCGCCGACTACGTGGGCGCCTCGGCCGCGACGGTGGACAACTCGGTCACCCAGGTCATCGAGCAGCAGCTCAAGGGCATCGACAACCTGCTCTACATCAACGCGACCAGCAACGAATCCGGCCAGTCGCGCACCACGTTGACGTTCGCCCCCGGCACCAACATCGACGTGGCGCAGGTGCAGGTGCAGAACAAGCTGCAACAGGCCATGAGCCGCCTGCCCAACGAGGTGACCAGCCGCGGGGTGTTCGTCTTCAAGGGCGGCCAGGACTTCCTGATGGTGGTGTCGTTCACTTCGGCCGACCCCTCGGTCAGCCACGTGGACGTGGGCGACTTCCTGCGCAGCAACCTGGTGGACGTGATCGGCCGCATCGACGGCGTGGGCGACGTACAGGTGTTCGGCACCGGCTACGCCATGCGGGTGTGGCTGGACCCTGCCAAGCTCGAAAAATTCGCCCTGATGCCGGGCGACGTGGCCACCGCGATTCAGGCACAGAACGCGCAGGTATCGGCCGGTCAGCTGGGCGCCCTGCCCAGCGTGAAAGGCCAGCAGATCAATGCGGCGATCACTGCGCGCACCAAGCTGCAGACCGCCGAACAATTTGAGAACGTTTTCCTGAAGATCGCTGCCGACGGCTCAGCGGTGACGATCAAGGACGTGGGCCGGGTCGAACTCGGGCCAGAGAACCTCACGGTGCTTTCACGGCTGGATGGTCGCCCCGGCGCGGGCATGGGCATCGTCCTGGCGGACGGCGCCAACGCCATGAAGGTGGCCGAGCTGATCAACGCCAAGCTGGCGGAGATGCAGCCGATGTTCCCCTACGGTCTGAAGCCCGCCGTGGTCGTGGATTCAACACCCTTCGTGAAAACCTCCATTGAAGAGGTGGTGAAGGCGCTGTTCGAAGCCCTGTTGCTGGTCGTGCTGGTGATGTTCCTGTTCCTGCAGAACCTGCGCGCCACCTTGATCCCCGCCATCGCCGTGCCGGTGGTGCTGCTGGGCACCTTCGGCGTGTTGGCGGCGTTTGGGTACTCGATCAACACGCTGACCATGTTTGGTCTGGTGCTGGCCATCGGCCTGCTGGTGGACGATGCCATCGTGGTGGTCGAGAACGTCGAGCGTGTGATGCACACCGAACACCTGCCACCGAAGGAAGCCACGCGCAAGTCGATGACGGAGATCACGCCGGCGCTGGTGGGCATCACGATGACGCTGTCGGCCGTGTTCATCCCGATGGCGTTCTTTGGCGGCTCCACGGGCATCATCTACCGCCAGTTCTCGATCACCATCGTCACCGCCATGGTGCTGTCGGTCTTCGTGGCGCTGACGCTGACGCCAGCGCTGTGCGCTACGCTGCTGAAGCCGCCGCGCCACGATGGCGAGGTGCGGCGCGGCCTGCTGGGGCTGAACGACCGCTTCTTCCAGAAATTCAACATCGGCTTCGACCGCGCCACGAACGGCACGGTCAGCCTCGCCAGCCGCGCCATGCGCCGCGCATGGCAGGTGATGCTGATCTACGTGTTGATCGGCGTGGGCATCGCCTTCCTGCTGCACAAGCTGCCCACCAGCTTCGTGCCCGAAGAAGACCAGGGTGCGCTCACGGTCATCATCAACCCGCCCGCCGGCGCAACCGCCGAGCGCACCAACGCGGTGGCGCAGGAAGTGACGGCTTATTTCCGCCAAATGCCCGAGGCGGTGAACATCAACATCGTCACCGGCCTGGGCGGCAACCAGGCCTCGGCGCGCGCGTTCGTGCGTCTGACCGACTGGTCTCAGCGCACGCGGCCCGAGCAAAGCGCCCGTGCGCTGGCCCAGAAGGCCACGCAGGATCTGCGCAAGATCCGCGATGCCAACGTCATCGTCACGCTGCCGCCCGTCATCCGCAGCCTGGGCTCGAACGCCGGTTTCCTGCTGGAGCTGAAGGACATGAACGACCTGGGCCACGACGCGCTGATGGCCGCCAAGGACGACTTGCTGCGCCGCGCCAACGCCGACCCGCGCCTGACCCGCGTGCGCGCCCAGAACTCGGACGACACCGCGCAGCTGCGCGTCGCCGTGGATGACCGCAAGGCCGGCGCGCAAGGCCTCACCACGGCCGATGTCAACCGCACGCTGTCGATCGCCATGGGTGGCAGCTATATCAACGACTTCGTGCACAACGGCCGCGTCAAGCGCGTGTACGTGCAGGGCGACACGTCCTACCGCATGCTGCCGCAGGACATCAACCAATGGGCGGTGCGCAACACGCAGGGCCAGATGGTGCGGTTCGACACCTTTGCCGAGAGCGGCTGGACGTACGGCTCGCCGCAACTGCGGCGCTACAACGCTGCCCCGGCGCTTGAGATCGAGGGCGAATCCGTGCAAGGCGTCAGCACCGGCGAAGCCATGAACATCATGGAAGAGCTGATGAAGACGCTGCCTGCGGGCATTGGCCACGAATGGTCGGGCGCTTCCTACCAGGAGCGGCAGGCCGGTGCGCAGGCGCCGCTGCTCTACGCCATCTCGGTGCTGTTCGTGTTCCTCTGCCTTGCCGCGCTGTACGAAAGCTGGACGGTGCCACTCGCTGTCATTCTGGGTGTGCCGCTCGGCGTGCTGGGCGCCGTGCTGTTCACCAGCGTGCGCGGGCTCGACAACGACGTGTACTTCCAGGTGGGCCTGCTCACCACCGTCGGCCTGGCGTCCAAGAACGCCATCCTGATCGTCGAGTTCGCCACGCAGCTGCAGGAACAGGGCAAGGCCTTGTTCGAGGCCACGCTCGAAGCGGTTCGCCTGCGCCTGCGGCCCATCGTCATGACCTCGCTGGCCTTCGGGGTCGGCGTGTTGCCGCTTGCGCTGGCCGCGGGTGCTGGCTCGGCCGGGCGCCATTCCATCGGCACCGCCGTGCTGGGCGGGACGGTGTTCTCGACCGTGCTCGGCCTGTTCTTCGTGCCGGTGTTCTTCCTGCTGATTCGCAGCTGGTTCAAGGACCACGCGCGCCACGAAGCGCCTGCAGCGCCCACGCACGAGGTGACGGCATGAGCACCGCTCTGACCCCGGTGCGATGGATGCGCGCTGGCACCCTGACCACCGCCGTGCTGGCGCTCAGCGCGTGCAACCTTGCGCCCACCGTTCAGGCACCGCCCTTGAGCGTGCCCGCGCAAATCACGCCCGCCAACGGCTTGCCCACAACCCCCGTCGAATGGAACGAGGCCGCGATGGCCCCGACGCTCGCGCTCACCGACTGGGTACAGGATGAGCGCCTGCGTCAGTTGCTGACCCAGGCGCTGGGACAAAACCGCAGCTTGCAGCAGGCCATTCTCAACGTGGAGCGTGCGCGCGCCGTCTACGGCATTTCGCGCGCCAACCAATTGCCCACCATCGGCCTGTCGTCGCAGGCCTCGCGCACCCGCACGGCGGCCGACCTGAGCAGTTCGGGCCAGTCCACCGAATTGAATCAGTTCACCGTGCAGTTGGGCATCACCGCGTTCGAGCTGGATTTCTGGGGGCGCGTGCGCAATCTGAGCGAAGCCGCGCTGCAGCAGTACCTCGCCCAAACCGAAGTTCAGCAGAACGTCCGCCTGACCCTCATCGGCGACGTCGTGCAAGCCTGGCTCAACCTGGCCGCCGACCAGCAGCGCCTGCGTCTGGCGCGCGACACACTAGCTGCGCGCGAGAAGGCCTACACCCTGACGCAGCGCATGCACGAGCTTGGCGCCACGTCGGGGCTGGTGCTGGCCCAGAACCAGACGACAGTCGACGCGGCCCGTCTGGACGTTGCGGCCACCACCAGCCAGATCGCCAAGGATCGGCACGCTCTGGAACTGTTGACGGGCGGCCCGGTGGACGATGCCTTGCTGCCGCTGCCTTCTGACAGCCTCGACCGTTACGTCGCCGTCGTGATGCAAGCGCCCGCCAGCCTGCCATCCAGCGTGCTGCTGCGCCGCCCGGACATCCACGCGGCCGAGCACCAGTTGCGCGCCATGAACGCCAACATCGGCGTGGCGCGCGCCAACTTCTTCCCGCGCATCAACCTGACCGCGGCCATCGGCACCGGCAGCCGCGCGCTGTCGGCACTGTTCGGCGCGGGCAATGGCACCTGGTCGTTCGGCCCGGCCCTCACACTCCCCATCTTTGACGGGGGCGCCAACCAGGCCAATCTGCGCGTGGCCGAGGTCGACCGCGACCTGGCCGTCAACGCGTACGACCGCGCCGTACAGACCGCGTTCCGCGAAGTGGCCGACTCGCTGGCCGATCGGCTCACCTGGGAAGCACGTCTGGCGGCCGCCACGGCGCTGGTCGCCGCCAACCAGAAGGCGCTCGATCTGTCCAACGCGCGCTTCAAGGCCGGTACCGACAACTACCTGAGCGTGCTCGATGCCCAGCGCACGCTGTACCAGGCCCAGCAGCAGCTGATCGGTCTGCGCCTGGCCGAGCAGATCAACCGCGTGGCGCTTTACAAGGCGCTGGGCGGCGACGCGCCTCAGCCGCAGTGAGGTGCCTGTCTGCCCGTCCGCGCTTGCCGCCTTGAAGCTTCGACCGACGCCGCGCCGAACCGGCATCGGTCATCCGCTATCGTTCACGCGACGGGCTGCCCACCGGGGGCGCCCGCCCCACACCCAGAGGAGCCTTCATGATCAAAGTCAGCGTGATGTACCCCAACCAGCCGAACGCCCGGTTCGACCACGATTACTACCGCGACAAGCACATGCCCATGGTCAAGGAAAAGATGGGCGCTTCCTGCCTGTTCTACACCGTGGACAAGGGCATTGGCGGCGGCGCGCCCGGTCAGGCCGCTGCCTACGTCGCCTTCGGCAACATCTACGCCGAGTCACTGGAAGCCTTCCAGGCCGGGTTCGGGCCGCACGTGAAAGCCATCATGGCCGACATCCCCAACTACACCGACATCAAACCGGTCACGCAGATCAGCGAAGTGGTCGTCGGCCAGCCCTAAGACCACGCTGCCCCGTCAACGCTGCTGCAAGCCACGCACCAGCGCCCTTCTCGCCCGCAGCCGCTGCGGGCGCCGCACCGCTCGCCCCATGACCCACATCGTTTTCTCCCACGGCAACAGCTTTCCCGCGAGCACCTACCGCGTGATGCTTGACAGCCTGCGCGCGCGCGGCTGGAGCGTGAGCGCGGTCGAGAAATACGGCCACGATCCGGACTACCCCGTCACCGACGGCTGGCCGCATCTGGTGCAGCAGCTCGCCGACTTCGCCGCGCAACAGAAGAAGGCGCACGGCGGCGAGGCGCCTTGCCTGGTCGGCCATTCGCTGGGCGGCATCCTGAGCCTGATGTGCGCGGCGCAGCACCCCGATCTGGCGCACGCGGTGGTGCTGCTGGATTCGCCGGTCGTGAGCGGCTGGCGCGCGCGCGGCCTGGGCCTGGCCAAACGCACACCACTCATGAAGCGCCTGTCGCCCAGCCAGGTCAGCCGCCGCCGGCGCAACGAATGGGACGACCGCGACGCCGTGTTCCAGCACTTTCGCGGCAAGAAGGTGTTTGCCGGCTGGGACGAGCAGGTGCTGCACGACTACGTCAACCACGGCATGCTGGACGCCGACGGCGTGTGGCGCCTGGCATTCGACCGCGACATTGAAAGCCGCATCTACGACACGCTGCCGCACAACATCGAAAGCCTGCTGCGCCGCCACCCGCTGCGCTGCCCGATGAGCTTCGTCGGCGGCCTGCGTTCGGCCGAGTTGCGCGCCGTGGGCGGTGTGGAAAGCACCCGCCGCATGGCGCGCGGGCGTGTGACCATGCTGGACGGCACCCACCTCTTTCCCATGGAAAAGCCGTTGGCAACGGCCGCCGCCGTGGAGACCGCACTACGCGACATGGGCTGAGGCCAGGCGCACCGGCTGGGCCGCCAAGCACCGTGCCTACGCGGCACCCAAGCTCACCGCCGCTCAATCCACCGGGCAACGCACGCGAAACGCCAGGCTCATGCGGGGGCCAACCGGCTCGGCACTTTTGGGAATGCCGTGCTCGTGCGTGCGCTGACACGCGTGGCTCATCACCAGCACGCTGCCGGGCTCCAGCCGCACGCGCTGCGCGGGGCCACCGGCTTTGGGCTTGATCAGCATGTCGCGCGGCGCGCCCAGCGACAGGAGGCTGATCGGCTGGCGCGGCGCCAGGTCGTGCAGCCGGTCGTTGTGCAGGGCCACACTGTCGCGCCCGTCGCGGTACAGGTTAAGCCCCACGCGCGTGTACGGCGCCAGCGCGACCGACTGCACGGCGGCCAGGGCGGCGTCCATCTCCGGCGGGCGCGTCGGGTCGTTCAGCACCACGCTGGCCATGAGGCGCGGCACGGCCACGATGCGGTCGTACATGGGCCGGTCTTCACTGCGCCAGGGCACCTGGGGACGCAGGGCCGCGTACCAGGCCTGCGCCTGCGCTTCGGTCACCACGCCGGGGTGGTAGACGATGCCGCCTTCCGCGTCAGACACCAGCGTGACGGCCTCCTGGGCGAACAAAAAAGACTGTACGAACATACAGTCATATTACGACCGATTTCGCCCGTACGCAAGCGCACAGCCCTCGCGCCGTGCGTCGCGTTGCCGCCTATTGCACTACCATTTTCATAGCTGCCCGCGCAGATGACACTAGGGCCAGAGGTCGATTTTGCTTAAAAATCGAGCCAGCACGCCCAACCAACCGCTTCAGCGCTGCGCCGTCAGCAACAGCCCACCCGCGCCCATGAAGATGCCGCCCGTTGCGCGGTTGATGCGCGTGGCGCCGCGCGGCGTGCGCACCCAGCGGCGGATCTGGCGCCCGCCCGTGGCGTACACGGCCGACGAGATGAATTCGCTGGCCAGGTACAGGCTGCCCAGCACCAGGAATTGCTGCGCTGGCGGGCGCGACGGGTCGATGAACTGCGGGAACACGGCGGCAAACAGGATGATCGCCTTCGGGTTGGTGATGGCCAGGGCGAATTCCTGCGCGATCAGGCGGCGCACGGTCAGCGCCTGGCGCGGGGTGGCGTCGGTGGCGTTGGCCTCGGCCGCATCAAAGCCGCTGAAGTCGCGGCTACGCCAGGTCTTCCAGCCCAGCCAGAACAGGTAAATGGCGCCGATCCACTTGACGGTGACGAAGGCCGTCTCCGACGCCAGCAGCATCGCGCCCAGGCCGACCGCGGAAATGGTCAGGAAGATGGCGAACGCCGCCACGCGGCCCCAGGTCGCCCACAAGGCCTTGCCGACCCCGGCGCGCATGCCGTTGTTGAGCGCGCAGAAGTTGTTGGGCCCGGGGGTGAGCGCGATCAACACCGAGAGGGGGGCAAACGCCAGAGCGTCCATGGAGGGCTTTCAAAAAAAGGGCGAATCAGTCCGGCAATTGCACCACGTCTTGCCAGCGCACGCCAGCCCAGGCGGCGTAATGGGCGACGATGACGATGCGGTCTGTGCGGTCCGCCAGCGCGTCCAGCGCCTGCTGCAGGTAGGCGACGGACGCCTTGTCCAGCCCGGCGTCGGGCTCGTCGATCAGCGTCAGCGGCGCGCCGCTGGCCAGCGCCGCCGCCATGAAGACCTTGCGCTGCGTGCCGGTCGACAGGGCGTGAAAAGGCTTGTCCTGGTGCGGCGCCAGCGCCCAGCCGTCGATGTGCGCTTGCAGGTCGGCCGCCCGCCAGCCCGGGTAACGCGCGGGCAGCGCCTGCCACCACCGCGCGAGCGTCAGGCCGTCCTGGGCCGGCAAACCGGGCTGGCGCGGGTCGATCCAGGCCACCTGCGCGCGGTACGGCGCGCCCTGCCCGGCGTCGACCCCCGCCAGCGTGATGCGGCCGCCCTGCGCGCGCTCGGTCCCGGCCAGCAGGCGCAGCAGCGTGCTCTTGCCGGCGCCGTCGCCGCCCAGCACCAGCGACACCCCAGGCGGCCAGCGGTGCGACCAGCCGTCCCACAGCGGGCGGCCCGGGTGGGCGAAGCGCAGGCCGTCGACCTGCAGCGCGAGCGGGGCAACGATCATGGCCTCATGCCTTTTGGAACGAGAGCATGGGCAGCTGCACCAGTTCGCCAAACGCCAAGGCGGCGTCCGGCCAATCGGCGGCCTGCGCTGGCAGTCGCACACCCTTCGACAGCAGCAGCGCCGCGCGCATGACACCCGCGTGGGTGACCCACAGCGTGGGCGCAGGCGCCGCCAGTGTGTCGTCCCAGGCCGCGCCCACGCGCGCCATTAACGCGCGCACCGACTCGCCATCCCCGCCCGGGCGCGCATCGGCGAAGTCGGCCAGCCACGCATCGATGTCGGCGCGCGGCACCTCGTCCCAGGGGCGCAGCTCCCAGCTGCCAAAGTCCATCTCGCGCAGGCGATCATCCACGGTATAGATCAAATCGGGCCGCAGCCCTAGAAGAGTCTGCGCGAGCAGCTCACATCTTTGTAGCGTCGAGCTGACCACGCGGGTGCCTTCCGGCAGGCTTCGGGCCAGCCGCTCGGCCGCGGCGCGCGTGGCGCTGGCGTCGGCGGGCAGGTTGGTGGCGCCGTAGCACAGACCGGGGTCGGCCAGCACGGGCGCATGGCGAACGAGCCAAAGTGTCATGGTTGTCGTTATGTCAATGTCAGTGCCAGGCCCAGCAGCAAGGCGACTTCGCACAGCTGCTGCGTGGCGCCCAGCGTGTCGCCGGTAAAGCCCTGCAGCCGGCGCTGCAGCAGGCGCGCCATGTACAGCAAGGCCAAGCCCCAGGCGATCAGCGATGCTATCAAGCTAGTAGCTGCCTGCCCAGACCACAGTAGGGCCAGAGCAGGAAAAGACCACAAAGTTCCCACCAGCACACCGGTGCGCGAAACGGCATCGGCCAGCGGCTTGGACTTGCTGCCGTCGGCCTCGCCCACGTACGGCAGCGCCCGCATGATCAGCACCGGTGCCAGCCGCGACAGCACGTGCGCGGCCAGCAGCGCCAGCGCTGCGCGCCCTGCCCCGTGGCCGGCCAGCAGCGCGATTAGCGCCACCTTCAGTAGCAGCACGACCAGCAACGTGACCGTGCCGTAGCTGCCGATGCGCGAATCCTTCATGATGGCCAGGGCGCGCTCGCGCGTGGCGCCGCCGCCCAGGCCATCGGCGCTGTCGGCCAGGCCGTCTTCGTGAAAAGCGCCGGTCAGCCACACGGTCGCCCCGGTGCTGAGCGCTGCCGCCACCAGCGCACCCAGTGGGCCGGCCGGCAGCCCGTGCAGCGCGCCCCACAGCACGCCCGCGCCCACCGCGCCCACGACCCAGCCCACGCCCGGAAAATGCCCCGCGGCCGCGCGCAGCATGGCCGGGCTGTAGCCGACCCACGCCGCCAGCCGCCCGGTGACGGGGATGCGGGTGAAAAACTGCAAGGCCAGCAGCCAGTGACGCACGCCGTTCACGCGGGCGCTCCTGCTCGACCTTGGGCACCGAAACGCTGGCCCCCGGCCGCGGCTGGAACCGACGAGCGCCGCACCACGCCCTTCATTTTTCCGCGTCGATGGCTTTTTGCACCGCCTGGTAGAAGGCGTCGCGCTCGGCCATGGCGGCGGCATCGCGCGCACCACCGGCCCAGTTGCCGTTGCTGACGATGACCAGTTGCCGCTGCGGGTCGATGAAGATGCCCTGGCCGAAGATGCCGCGCGCGGCAAAGCTGCCGTTGCCGTAGGTCCACCACTGGTAGCCGTAACCGCGCCCCGGCACGCCGATGTCGGCCTGCTTGCGCGTGGCCTGTTGCAGCCAGCCATCGGCCACCACCGGCTCGCCGCCCACCTGCGCCCCTTCCAGGATGAACTGGCCAAACCGGGCGTAGTCGCGCGCCGCGGCCTGCAGGCAGCAGCCGCTGATTTCCTGGCCCGTCTTGCTGAGCAGCCAGGTGGCCTGCTGTTCCATGCCCGCGGGCTGCCAGACCTTTTCCTGCAGGTACTCGGCCAGCGGCTTGCCCGTGGCCTGCATGACCAGGATGCCGATCAGGTTGGTCTCGCCGGTGCTGTAGTTCCAGCGCTCGCCCGCCGGGGCGGCGCGCGGCAGCTGGCGCAGGTAGCTGATCAGCGCGTCCTCGCCCGGGTGTGGCTTGTGGTTGTTGAAGCGGGCGACGTCCGAGTTCGGGTCGGCATAGTCTTCATTCCAGCGCACGCCAGAAGTCATGGTGAGCAGTTGCTGCACGCTGACATCGTCGTAGGCCGAGCCCTTCAGCCCCTTGACGTACTCCGTCACCCTGTCGTCCATGCTTTTGATCGCGCCATCGCGCAGCGCTGCACCGACCAGGATCGACGTGAACGACTTGGCCACTGAAAAGCTGGTCCAGCGGCCGTGCGCGTCAAAGTCCAGGCCGTAGCGCTCCAGCCGCAGCTTGCCGCCTTGCAGGATCAACAGCGCGGCGCTGCGCTGGCTGGCCATGTAGGCGTTGACGTCCAGCGGCAGCTTCAGTTCGCGCCCGGCCGGCAGCGCGCGTGGCGACGCGCTGGGCAAGGCGGTGTGCCACTTGGCCAGCAGCGGGATGCGGTCCATGGCGCGAAAGGCCGCGTCGCGCTGCGGCACGCTCCAGAACAGCAGGTCGCGGTTGGTCGGCACGGTCTGCAGCAGGCCCCGCGTTTCCTTGTCCAGGCTGAACCAGAACGCCGCGCCGGCCAGCAGCAGCAGCGCCAGCACGGCCAGCAGGATCTTCTTGAGGATTTTCAACGCACGCTTTCAGGGTCAACGGGTGCCGCGCATGTTAGCGCCGTGCCGCTCACCCCTTGTCCGACACGCCGGCCGACTCAAAGCTGGCCGTCTCGTTCAGGATGCCGCAGGCCGACACCAGCAACGGCCAGGCCAGCGCCGCTCCGCTGCCCTCGCCCACGCGCAGCCTCATCTCCAAAAGCGGCGTGGCGCCCAGCCGCTGCAGCAGGCGCGCGTGGCCGCGCTCGTCCGACCGGTGCGCGAACACGCAGCGCTGCAGCACGTGCGGGCGCAGCCGGCTGGCCACCAGCACGGCTGCGCTGGCGATGAAGCCGTCGACCACCACCACGCGGCGTTCGGCCGCCGCCTGGAGCACCGCGCCGACCATGGTCGCCACCTCAAAGCCACCGAACGCCGCCAGCGCGTCCAGCGGCGCCTGTGCTTCGGCGTTCGCGGCCAGCGCTTCGCGCAGCACGGCGGTCTTGCGGGCGATGCCCGCCGCGTCCAGACCGGTGCCGGCGCCCGTCATCTCCACGACGTCCAGCCCACCCAGGCGCACCGCCAGCAGCGTGGCGGCGCTGGTGTTGCCAATGCCCATCTCGCCCAGCAACACCGCGTTGCCCGGCAGACTGCGCACCAACGCCACGCCGTTGGCCAGCGCCTGCTGGCATTGCGCCACGGTCATTGCCGGGCCGCGCGAGGCGTCCTGCGTACCGGGTGCGATCTTGGCCAGGTGCAGTCCCGGCGCGGGCGCGAAGTCGTGCCGCACGCCGCAATCCACCACCGTCTGCGCGATGCCGTGCTGGCGCGCCAGCACGCTCACGGCCGCGCCGCCGGCCAGGAAGTTGCCCACCATCTGCCAGGTGACATCGCTCGGGTACGCCGACACGCCGCGCGCCACGATGCCATGGTCGCCCGCAAACACCAGCAGTTGCGGCGCCACCAGTTGGGGCGACGCCGTGCCCAGGATCTCGCCCAGCCGCTGCGCCAGATCGGCCAGCCGGCCCAGCGCGCCCTGCGGCACGGTCTTGCGGTCGATCGTGTGCTGCAGGGCTGCGCGCAACGCCTCGTCGCGCAGCTCGGGCACCTCGGGCCAGGCTTGCTCCGCTGAATTCATGTCAAAACTCCTTTCATGTCATTGGGGTGGAGGCGTCTGCAGCGCCGCCCGCACCGGCCGGTGGTCCAAACCCACGCCCCGAGCTGGTCCCGCGCGCTGCGGCATCATGCGGGTGGCTGGCCGCCGCGCGGCGGGGCTGGCTGACGCAACGAGGTGTTCATGGTCCATTCATCCGCACAAACCGGGTATTCGCAAGACGCGCAGGCGCAGACCTACGCCAGCAGCCGGCCCGACTACCCACCCGCACTGGCCGACTGGCTGACCGGTACGCTGCAACTGGCGCCGGGAAGCACCGTGGCCGACGTGGGCGCGGGCACCGGCAAGTTCACGCCGCGCCTGCTGGCCACCGGCGCCGAGGTGATCGCGGTCGAGCCCGTGGCAGCGATGCGCGAGCACATCGCGCCCCATGCGCACCTGCGCGTGGTCGCAGGCACGGCCGAAGCCACGGGTCTGGGCGACGCCACGCTGGACGCCGTGGTCTGCGCGCAGTCCTTCCACTGGTTTGCCAGCCGCGCGTCGCTGGACGAATTCGCGCGCGTACTGAGCCCCGGCGGCCGCCTGGGCCTGGTGTGGAACGTGCGCGACGAGTCGGTCGATTGGGTGGCCGCCATCACTCGGCTGATCGACCCGTACGAAGGCGACACCCCACGCTACTGGAAGCAGACCTGGCGCGGCGCCTTCCCACACCCTGGCTTCAGCGCGCTGGCCGAGTGCACGCTGCGCCACGCACACGAAGGCCCGCCCGAGCAGGTGATCATCGGCCGCACGCTGTCGACCAGCTTCATCGCCGCCCTGCCGGAAGCCGAACGCAACCGCTTGCGCGCCGAGTTGCAGGCGCTGATCGACAGCCACCCTGCCCTGCGCGGCCAAGCCGTGGTGCGCTACCCCTACCAGACGCACCTGGTGAGCTGCCAGCGCCTGTGACAGTCGGCGCGGTGTGCCGCGCGTCATGCGATCAACTGTGCCAGCACGCCCGGTGCGAAAGCACGCGCGATATCGCCCGCCAGCCGGTCGAACACCGTATCCAGCGACGGCGCCTCCGCGCCGAACAAGGCTTGGAGCACGTCGGCGTCTTCGAACAGGCCGTGCACGTAGCAGCCCAGCACGTTGCCGGCCGCGTTCTGCCAAGCCAGCTGCGGCACCACTTCGCGCGCCACGTCGCCCGCGGCCGCCATCGCCGGGTGCTGCGCGGTCTGGCCGCTGTGGATTTCGTAGCCCTGCGCCGTTAGCCCCGAAAGCGCGGCCCACGGGCCGATTAGGGTGCCGAAGCGGAACTCGGCGGGGCGCACGGTTTTGAATGGCTCAAAGCTGGTGACAAGCGAAAGCAGACCCAAGCCCGGCGCATTGGCCTGGCTTTCCACCCCGTGTACGTCGATCAGCGCTTCGCCCAGCATCTGCAGGCCGCCGCACACTCCCAGCACGCGGCCGCCACGCGCGGCGTGGGCGGTGATGGCGGCGTCCAGGCCTTGCGCGCGCAGCCAGGCCAAGTCGGACGCCGTGGCCTTGCTGCCGGGCAGGATCAGCGTGTCCGCGCCCGCCAGATCGCCCGGCGTGCGCGCCCAGACCAGGCGCAGGCCCGGCACGTTCTTCAGCGGCTGGAATTCATCCAGGTTGCTGATGCGTGGGTAGGCAATGACGGCGATGTGGCGCGGTAAGTCGGGCGCGCCATCGCTATCGTTTGAGTAGCTGTCCGCGCAACCTACTGTAGGGCTAGAGGCCGATTTGGCTTGAAAACCAACGCTGGGCGCTGCATCGAACACACCGTCTTCCTCTGGCAGGCCGTGGCCAAAGCGCATCGGCACCACGGCCACCGTGGGCACACCGGTCAGCTCCTGCAACTGTTCAGGGGCGGGCGCCAGCAGTGCCGCGTCACCGCGGAACTTGTTCAGCACAAAACCGGCGATGCGCGCGCGGTCTTCCGGCGCCAGCAGCGCCCAGGTGCCGTAGAGGTGCGCAAAGGCGCCGCCGCGGTCGATGTCGGTCACCAGCAGGCACCGCGCGTCGGCGTGGCGCGCCACGCGCAGGTTGACCACGTCGCTGGCCATCAGGTTGATCTCGGCTGGCGAGCCGGCGCCTTCGATCACCACCACGTCGTTCTCGGCACGCAGCGCGTCCAGCGCGGCAGCGATCTGCGGCCACACGCGCTCACTGCGGCCGCGCCACGGCAGCGCCGTCAATTCAGGGCTGACCTGGCCCAACAACACGACCTGGCTGTGCGTGTCGGCCTCCGGCTTGAGCAGCAGCGGGTTCATGCGCACGTCCGGCACCGCGCGCGCGGCCAGTGCCTGGAAGTACTGCGCGGAGCCGATCTCACCAAATCCACCCATGGGAGCCACACCCGAGCCGCCGCCCGGCCGCCCGAAGGCGGCGAGAGCCCCCTCGGGGGGCAGCGAACCACGCGCAGCGGGGAGCGTGGGGGCCATGACCACCCTCGCGTTGTTGCTCATGTTCTGCGCCTTGAAGGGCGCGACCTTCAGGCCCTGGTTGGCGTAGTGGCGGCACAGCGCGGTCGCCAGCCAGCTTTTGCCGGCGCCGCTGCTGGTGCCGAGCACCATGACGCAGCGTGCTGTCATGTCGGGGTACGCGGCGCGGGCAGCGGCCGCACCATGCGGTCCATGACGCGGCCCAGCGCCGACGCCGCATCGCCGCACAGGCCGGTGTGCACCGGCGAGGTCTGGATGATGCTGCTGCGCCGCGCCGTCAGCCAGTGAAAGCGCGCGCGGTACGGCAGCAGCGCGATGGGCCCGGCTTCGGGCAAGCCCTGGCAGATGGCCAGGATGGCGCGCAGGTGGCGCTGCACGGTGTCGACGTCGGCGTGCGGGTCCAGTGCGCGCAGGCGGCCCTCGTCCAGCTCAATCGCCGCTTCCAGATAGCCCGTGCGCTGGCAGGACAGGATCACGCCGGCGTTGATGAATTCTTCGCGCTCCACGCGCGGCACCACGCGCACGACGGCGTAGTCGTACACCTCAACCGCGCGCATCAATTGCCCCCTGTAGCCAGCGCGTGCGGTCGGCCAGGCGCGCTTCAAAATAGGCCACGTAGGCGGCGCGGTGCGCGGCCGGGTCGGCCAACGCGCGGTCGGCCCGGTCGGCGACGGCCAGCGCCAGGTATTCGTTCGGCACGCCAGCCAGCACGGCGCGCAGCACGTCTGGCGTCAGCAAAGGCGCTAGTGCCGCGTCCACCTGTCCCAACTCACTTGCGCGCGGCAGCAGCACGTGTTCGGCGATGGGCGCGAAGGGCTTGCCGGGGTCGGCCACCGTGCCATTCCAGGCATGGTGAAAAGTCAGGCTGGCACCGTGGTCGATGAGCCAGGGCTGGCGGTGCCACATCAGCAGGTTGGTGTTGCGCGCGGTGCGGTCGACGTTGCTGACCAGCGCGTCGAACCAGACCAGGCGCGACGCGAATTCGGACGTGACGACGTCGGCCGCGGGGTCGAAGTTGACGGCGCCAGACAGATAGTCCAGCGCCACGTTCAGGCCCGCGCTGGCGCGGATCAGGTCCTGGATCTCCGGGTCGGGTTCGGTCTGCGCGAGCGCCGGATCCAGCTGCGCCAGCACCACTTCGGGCAGCGGCAGGCCCAGCGCTCGGGCGATGCCACCGGAAATCAGCTCGGCCATCAGCGCACGCACGCCCTGCCCGGCGCCGCGGAACTTGAGCACGTACAGGCCAAGGTCGTCGGCCTCGACCACGGCGGGCAGCGACCCGCCTTCGCGCAGCGGCGTCACGTAGCGTTCCACCGTCACGGTGCGCGGTGGGGTCATGGGAATCACAGACATGCTCAATGGTAGCGGGCGCCCAGGCCAACCCAGGCCTCACGCAAGGCGTTTTGCGAAGCGGGCGGCAGCACGCCCAGGCGCACCTGCCCAGGCAGCCCGAATGAAGCCGTGTCGCGCAGCTTGATGCCCTGCGCGCGCAAGGCCTGCAACGCACCCGGCAAGTCGCGCAGCGGCGGCCGAGCGACGAAAAAGTTGGCCAGACTGCCTGAGTGCACGGCCCAACCCAGCTCGGCGCACAGCTGCATCTGGGTGGCTTTCCATGCGCGCAAGGTGGGCAGCGAAGCACGCAACCATGCCTGCGCCTCGTCGCTGGCCCAGGCCGTGAGGAGCGCCACGCCATCGGCCCCCAGCGGCCAGGAAGGCGCCAGCGCGTCCAGCGCCGCCGCGGCGTTCGCCGACGGTGCCAGCAGGTACGCGGCGCGCACGCCGGTCAGCCCCAGCGCCTTGTTGGGCGTCCACAGCTGCCAGGCGCCGGGCGGGGTTGGCGTGGTGTTGCCATCCAGTCGCAAGGGTGCATAGGCCATGTCGATCACGCGCAGCGACTCTGTGACATCAGGCGCCGCCGCCCAGTGCGCCAGGGCGGCGTCGGCTGTGCCCAGCGGGCTGGCGGGCTCGCAAGCCCAGTGCAGCGCGGGAAACCCATTGGGCGCCGAGGCCTGCAAACCCCACACCGCTGCGGCGCGTGGGTAGTCACCGTAGCCATGCGCTGGCAGCACTGCATGGCGCAGGCCGGCGCGCGCCGCCATCGCGCTGAGCCGGTGGATGGCTTCGCTGGCGCTGGCGGCGAACACGACACGATCGGCCGCCACGCCATGGAACTCAGCGATGCGGGCGCGCAAGGCCGTGTAGGTCGGGTCGGGGTAGCGGCTGCGGTCGGCCGCGGACAGGGCCGCCAGCGCACAGGGGCATGGACCGCAGGCATTGGCATTCGTCGAAAAATCGTGCGCTGGCACGCCTAACGCGTCGGCCCCGCCGTGCAAAGGGAGGAAACGCAACGCTTAACCCATGCGGTTCATGAGGATGTTGATAAAACAGCGTTATCGAAAACGCGTCCGACTGTTCTGGAATAAGAAGACGCGTGCCGTCTGTCCGAAAATCAGCGCTACGGGGTTGCTGTCGACGTCGCCTCAATCACTGAAAAGCTCTCAGGCGGAAGGCCGGAGCGCTGCCGCTGCACCATCGTTTCATAGGCTTGCTCTATGTTCCGGGCAAAGCGACGACCGTCGAACAGCGGCGCTGTCTCCCGGCATTCAGTCAACCGTTGACGCAGACCTTGCAAGCGCTCCGGTTCCCGCGCCAACGCGATTGCTTCGGCCTCATAGGCATCCAGATCGTGTGTGACCAATTCGTCCATTGAAAGTGCGCGCAATAGGCTTGCTGCGACACGCCCATGAAATGCTTGTCCGAGGCACGTCAACAGAGGAACGCCTGCCCACAGCGCATCGCTAGCAGTGGTGTGCGCGTTGCAGGGCAAGGTGTCCAGAAACAAGTCAGCCGCCTGGATTCGCGCCAAGTGCTCAGCAAGCGGAAGCGGTGGCGCAAATACGAGCCGATCAGGTTCCACACCGGCTGCCTGAGCATGTGCCCTCAGATTCGTTGCACACGACGCATTGCCTTCGTACAGCCACAGAACACTGTCGGGAGTGGCCAGCAGCACGCGCATCCAGCGCTCGAATACCTCCGGCACGATCTTGTAGTTGTTGTTGAAACAGCAGAAAACAAATCCCGTGTCCGGCAAACCGAGTTCAGCACGTGAAAAGCGACGCGTGTCGATGGGGCGGTGGCTATCGTTGCATTGGTAGCTGTGCGGCATGCGCACGATCTTTTCCGAAAAGTGCTGTTCATGCTCGGTCGGCGCGATGGTGTCATCCGCGATGATGTAGTCGATGCAGTCCATTGCAAGCGTCCCAGGAAAACCCAGGAAGCTAACCTGTATCGGCGCGCAACCAGCGCGCAAGATGCGTGGTCTCGCATCTTGCGTGAAACCTTTGAGATCCACGGCAATATCCAACTGGCATTGGCGCGCCTTGGCTGCAATTTCTTGATCCGACCAGTCCTTGACATAAGTGAAGTGGTCAAACGCCGCAGCAACTCTTTCTGTCATGGGATCTTCTCGGACGGGTCCATACGAGAAACCGAACAACTCAAATCGCGCGTGTTCATGACACTCGAGCATCTCTACCATCAATTGAGACGTAGCGTGCTGATGGAAGTCCGCCGAGAAGTATCCGATCCGCAGCCTCGTCACCGGAGCCGGAGCAGGCACCCAGGTCGAACCCGAAAGACGATGCGATACAGAATATGTAGACGCGACCCGCCGCTGCGCCGCGCCGTCGTTCAGGAGCCCGAGAGTCGCAAACGGGTTGCAGTCGTGGTCATCGCTATCAACCAAATTCGCAAGGCGTTCGCGATAGACGTCCAAACCGCTCCAGTCTGCCGTCATCAGTTTGGCGTATAGCAAGACCGCTAGATTGCGATCACGATCACGCTGGTTACAGCGTTCAATTACAGCCTTTGCTTCCTCATAGCGCTTGAGTTGCATGAGCGCAAATGCCTTCAGCAGCAAAACTTTGGAAACCTCACCTTTTGCGTTCAAGTACTTGTCAAACCCCTGTACGGCACTGGCATAGTCGCCCAGCGCCATATGTACTTGTGCTTCTGCTGACCAAAGCGCCACGCTCCCGGGATTGATCTGCAATCCACGCGCCACGCAGGCCAGCGCTTTCTGCGTTTGACCACATAGTGCCAAACTGGTCGCGAGATACGCGATGCGCTGGTCTGTCGCTGCAAGAGCACACGCCCGCTCGAGCGCAACAACCGCGGCTTCATAGTCCCTTAACCCCAGCAGTGCAAGCCCTCGATCAGCGTGCGCTTCGGCATACTTCGACGCAGTCGCGATCAGCCGATCCGCCAAGATCAGGGCCGTGCTGAAGTCCTCTTGGGCAACGTAGCAGAGAATCTTATGATGATGCGCGCTGAGGTACCCCGGTGCCATTGCAATAGCAGTGTCAAAGCAAGACTCAGCTGCAGAAAGTTGCCCCATCTCCAAGAGTGCAAGCCCCTTGTTTAAACACAATTCTGGCGTCTGATGTCCATGTTCTGCGAGTCGATCAACAGCTTCCACAGCCTCCCCTGATCGATTCAATTTAACTAAGATGCCAACGCGGGTGCTTTGCGCTGCGCTTGAATTTTCATTCACCGCCAATGCCTGTTCGATGCGCGTCAGCGCGTCAGCGTCTCGATCTTGTTGCGACAGAGCCATCGCAAGATTGATCAAGCTGGGTAGATGCTTGGCGTTCGCTTGGATCGCTTGACCAAGCAACTGCTCCGCAAGTTCAAACTGGCGCCCCTGTAATGCTAGTGTGCCCAACAGATACAAGGCCTGGGAATGGCGCGGTTGCTTGGCCAGAACGTGCCGGTACATCTCCGCGGCTTGGTCAAGCTGACCTTGCTGATGCAATCGAAGTCCCTGCTGAAGCACCGCATCAGGGTTGGCTAGAGAGGTGATTTTTGGGGTCATAGCGAGAGGATGCGTTAACCATCTATTGCAGCCAACAGAGTTGACTATGACAGCGGATGCTTGGATTGTGCCTGGCGTACTCAGAGATGCTGGTGGCGCCCCTTGAGTCGTTATAGCGACAAAAACAGGAGAACCGCCCCTGCCAACAACACAGATAACACTACGCTGCGCGAGCCGATGGCACAGGCGCGCAAAGTGTCCGCCGCTTCGGGCAGGCGAGCGCCCGCGTTCAGCGCGTATGCGCCCGGCTTGCCCAGCCGCACGCCCAGCGCCAGCGCCATGGCCGCCATCGGCCAGCCGCTGTTGGGTGACGGCGTTTGACGCGCCTCGCGCGCCAGCGCACCGGCGCCGCGCCATCCGCCCACCAGCCAGATCAGCGCGGCGGTGATGCGCGCGGGCACCCAGCCCAGCACATCGTCGGCGCGCGCCGCCCACTTGCCGGCCCAGGTCCAGTCGCGCCCACCGCGCTCGCCGCGGTAGCCCCACATCGCATCGGCCGTGTTGGCAAAGCGGAACACTGCCGCGCCCGGCAAGCCCAGCAGGGCAAACCAGAACAGCGGTGCGACCAAAGAATCGTTCAGGTTCTCGGCCAGGCTTTCGATGGCGCTTTCGCGCACGCTTTCAGCCGACAGCGCGGCCACATCGCGACTGACCAGGCGCGCCAGTTGCACGCGCCCCGCGGCCAGCGATTCGGTCAGCGCGCCCTCCACCGCCAGCACCTCGTCGTGCAGCATGGCCCAGGCCAGCATGGGTTTCAGGAGCAACCCTAACGCCAGCGCTGCCAGCCACGCCGGCTGCGTCAGCACCCAGGCCTGGAACAGCCACGCCAACGCGAACACCGCAGTGGCCGCGGCGCACCATGACAGCGCGGCGAAGCCAAATACTCGCGCGTCGGACAGCACGCGCGGTTCACCCACGCGCGGCGCCAGTCGCTCGCCCGCCCAAGCCAGGTAACGCCCCATCCATGCCACCGGGTGCCAGCGCAAGGTCGGCTCGCCCAACACACGGTCGATCGTCAACGCCAGCGCGGGAACCACCGCCAGCAGCACGGCATGGGGGTCAGGCGCTCCTGACAGCCACGTTGTCATGGCGTATTTCTCCAGGCTGTCGGTTGCAGGGGCGAGCCAATGCGGTCATGGGGGCGATTGTCCTTGAGCCCGCATAGGGCGCGCGAGGGACGGTCGTGAGGCGGCTTGAGCCAGTGACGCGCACGCCCAGGCTGGACGCCGTGCCATCAGCGATTTGACGGAGCCCAGCGCAGGTAGGCGGGGTCCGCGGGGCGAACTTTGCACAAGCGTTCGTCCAGCCCATCGATCATTTTTTTATAGCTGCTCGCGCTTTCTGGATGCAGCTGGAGCCGCAGTTTCATCAATTTCCGCATGAGAACGTCGAGCTTGGACTTGGGCCCAGTCTGCCGTCGGAACCGTCGGACAGGCGCGCTGCGCGGGCTGGCCTCTGACCCCCAAGCGGGCTTGGCCGGATCATTCCTCAGGCGCTGCCACTGTCGACTCCTGCGCACGCAGCGGCGATGCAACAGGCGCGAGCGGCTTGACTGGCACAAAGGATCGGGTCAATGCCATCACCACCGACACCACGCAGCCGGCGCCGAGCAGCCAGACCAGCGTACTGACCGGAGCATCCCCAGGCACCAGCGCCGCGATCAAAGGGAACACCAGCAGCGACAGCAGCGGCGGCGCGCACAGCACCACGAAGGGAAAGTCGTTGTTGGTCAGCGTCTCGCCGCAATGGCGGCATTGCGCAGTGTCGTCCCTGCCGAGCGACCACTTGCGCAGCGGAGACAGGGCGGCGTGGCCGCAACGCGGGCAACCCAGCCCGACCGTCGCTGCCCACAATGAATGGCCGCGCCCACGGGCATCGGCCATGCGAGCCCAGGCCAGACCGCCAAGCACCCAGAACGCCGGAAAACAGACCAGCGCGATCATCAGCGTGGCCGCAGGCCAGCCGCCCCAGAGCTGCTGCATACCCAGCAGCAGCGCCAACAGCAAGAAGCCACCGATCACGGCGCCCGCGAAGATGGCTGCAAGTGCTTTCATGGAACGACTGTAGCGCCTGGGCGTTCGCTGAAGTGCGCCCCGCCCAGGTGGCGGTTGCCGGATGCTGGGGGTGCGCTGGCAGCGCGGCGTTTGCTAGACCGCTGCTGGCCTGGCACCGCGTCAGCCTGCCAGGGTCGGCGCGCCAAGGCTTCGCAACAGCTTGTCGATCTGCGCGGTCGACGTCGGCCCGTTTTCGACGAAAACCGAGCCGGATTCCGTGCTCACTTCGGTGGTGGGCTCCCAGTCACCGTCGTTGGATTGGGTCGCCTTGACTTGCCCGACGTCGCCGTCGGTCTTATCGAGGGTGCGGTGCATGTGGTCACGCATCTGCCCCAGTTGCTGCGGCGACAGCTGGTTGATCCAGTCGACGAACTTGCGCTGCTGCGCGGGGTCTTCGAGCTTCAACCCCTTCAATTCGGCGTAGCGGTTGAGCAGTGGCACCACGCTGTAGCCTTCGCCGCTCTGGTCGGTCAGCGCGCGCGCCGCGGCTTCGCTCACACCGCCCTTGCCGTCGGCGTCCTGGCCGATGTGCTGGATGAACCGGGCAGAAGCGCCGCCATCGTTGTCGAACTCGTGCGCCGTGACCTGCTTGTGGTGCTGCCAGACCATGAGACCGGCCGCGGAAATGCCGATCAGCGCAATGCCGGCCCAGGCCACCGGACCTCCCCACACGCCGGCAGCGGCCACCGAGGTCATCACGCCGCCCACGCCACCTGCGGCATACAGGGTGCCGCTGACGCCGTCGCCCTCGCCGAACGCGCGGCCAGCGGCGATGAAGTCGAAACCCGAAGCCACGGCCCCGAGCACACGGCCCGCCACTTTGCCGCCGACGATCTTGGCCGCGCCTTCATCCGCCACGGCGCCCGTGCCGATGCGGAATTCGGTCACCCTGTTGGCAAGTCCTGCTGCGTCCACCAGCACCTTGGCGATGCGATCCGGCGACTGGTCACCCGCAGCGACCACGGTGGAGCCGGCCAGGCCCACGCCCGCCAGCGCCACGCCCGCGCCCCGCAGCAGCTGACCGGCCAACGTGCTCTTGTCAAAGGCCTTGAGACCTTCCTTGCCTTCGTACAGCCCTGGTTTTCCGGTGACAGGATCCTTGAGCTGCAAGCCCATGTTCTTGCCCAGCCCACCGTCGCTGCTGAGGAACTCGTTGAAGTCCTTAAGTCGCCGCGCGGCGACTTCCACCGTGTCTCCGGCCTGCGGCGTGAGCTTGCGCAGTTCCGCCACCGCACTTTTCAGATCGTCCTGCTTGACGCCCAGGTACTTGGCGAAAGCCGGACTTTCGAGTCGCGCCATGGCGCGATCCAGACGCGCCGCGCTGGCGGCATCGCCGGGCTTGAAGTCCTTGAACTGGTTGATCTGGGCCTGAACGAAGGAGGTGCCCGCCTGCGCGATGAGTTTGCGGCCTGCGTCGGTCAGCTTGGTCGAGCCGCGGACTGTCGGGTCGGCCAGCAGATGGAGAAGGTCATCCCCCGACTTGCCGTCGAGCAGCGCGGGTTTTTTATCCCAGGCGGTCTTCAGTGAGAGTGCGACCGCCGGATCGTTGAGCACATCGGCCAGCGCCTTATCTCGGCCCGGCGCATTGGGCGGCAGCTGCCCCAGCGTCGCCAGTTGACTCTGCAAGGACTCGCCCTGCGAGGCCAGCTTGTCCTGCAGCGCCTTGCCCTTGGCTTCCCACTCCGGGCCTTTGCTCTTGGTGTAGTCCGCGACAGCCTTCTCAAGCTGCTCGGGTGTCATCGAGCCGGCGTAGTTGTCAACCAGCCAACCCAGCTCGCTCATGTGCTCGCTGTACTGCTTGGCGGTTTCTGTGATCTCGCTGCGTCGGCTGGCGATGCCGTCGTAAGCCTGCTGAACCACCGAGGCCGCGTCAACCCCAGGTTGCTTGGACAGCGCCACAGCGTACGCCGGACTGCCGCCTTGCGACACGTGCAGGCGGATAGCGTCGCGATCATTGACGCCCAGTTTGGCCATCGATTCGAGGTTGGCTTTCCCCGCGGGCGTGTCGGCGCCGCGGTCGAGCACCTTCAGCATGTTGGCCATTCCGGACGGACCGAACGGATTGCCACCGCTTTCGTTGCGGTAACTTTCCACGTAGCGCCCTAGGGTGGGCAGCGTTTTGGCAGTCAGAGCAGTGGCCAGGGCAGGATCGATGCCGCGCGTCAGCAGCTCCAAGCGCTCCATCGTCTTGGCGATCGGCACCTGCTGCCCCGCGCCATTGAACTCCTTGCGCGCCTTTTCATCGGCCTTCTTGGCGTCGCCGCCGGCCAGCGGGTCCATGGCCCAATTGGCCGCGTCCTGCAGCAGTTGTTCGCGCTTCGGGCTGGCCAGCACAGCGTCGCGCACTTCCGGTGGTGCTGTTTGCACGCCTTCTTGTAGCGCTTTCACCTGCGCCGGCGCGTCGCCTGCGGCTCGGGCCTTGTCGATGATCGCTTCGGCCTGGCCGGCGGGACTGGCGCGGTAGCGGTCGTCGGCCAAACGGGTCAGCGCGGTGTCGAGCTGGCGACTGGCCGGCGCGTCCGCCTGGTAGCGGTCCTTGAGCTGCTTGCCGGCGGCGGCGTAGTCGGCCTCGCTGGGCTTGGCGCCAGGCGGCAAGGTGGTGCGCACGCGCTCGTCCAGCTCGGACTGCACAGCGGTCTTGAGCTTGCCTTCGGCCGCCGTGACGCCCTGGTGCACCTCATCGCGCGCGGCGCGGTTGGTGTCGGCCGGCAGTTCATCGTAGGCGCGCTGGGCGCGGCCCAGGTCTGCAACGGCGGCATCGGTGGCCTGTACCTTCTGCTCCAGCGGGGTGGCCCGGGTTTGGCCTGGCACCCAGACTTCCTGACCCGCGCGGACCGCGTTGGCGTTCGGGATTTCGTGGCGATTGGCGCCGGCGATGTCCTGCGCGCTGACGCCGGGGTGCTGTCGGGCCAGCTCGGTCAGCGTCTGGCCGGGCTCGACCACGTCCCGCGTGGGCTCGCGTCCGTAGTCGGCGCCGATGGGGACGTTGATCTCCTGTCCGATTTCGATCTGATTGCCGTCGCCGATCTGCGGGTTCGCCGTCTTCAGCATGGGCACGTCGGTCTGATAGCGGCGTGCGATCTCGGTCAGGTTTTCGCCCTGCTCTACCGTGTGTCGGACGTAGTGCTCGGGCGGTGGCACATCGGGCTTGCCCTGGTGCAACTCGGGCTGCCGCACCGCCGGGTCAACGTCCTTGCGCGGCGGCGGTGGCGGTGGGGGAGGCGGTGGGGCTGCAACGGGACGCTGAGGCGCTTCGGTAACTGGCGTGGTCATGGTGTGCTTTCAGAAAATGAAGCACGTGCGCGCCAACGACGCCGCACATGCCACCCACCACGTCGGCGTGCGACGGCAATGGGTTGGATGTGGGCAGTCTAGAAAGCTGAACCGCTTCCGTCATCTGGTGCGGTTCCCGATGGGAATCACCCCAGCAAAACGGTCACACCGGTGTCACGCGAATGTGCATGGCGCCGGCACTGACATGCGGAATCGAACCAGCACCGTACAGAATGATTCGTTTTTATAGCGTGCCGCGCTTGCGCTACTGGGGCTGGCGACCTGAAATGCCAGAAAACCGGACTCGCCCGCCACGCGGTGCGGTCGTTCCGCAGCCCGAGCCTGACGAAGCTGCGGCGCCCTATCGTCCTGACACGCCGGGTATTCCGGCGCGGCTGACGATGCCCAGGCGCTTGAACAGGGTCCGGTCGGCCGCCACATCCGGGTTGCCTGTGACCAGCAGTTTGTCGCCATAGAACACCGAGTTGGCGCCGGCCAGAAACGCCAGCGCCTGCACCGCATCGCCCTGCTGCTGACGCCCGGCCGACAGGCGCACGCGCGCCGTGGGCATGGTGATGCGCGCGGCGGCAATCACGCGCACCCACTCGAACGGGTCGAGATCGGGCTGATCGGCCAGCGGCGTGCCTTCCACCTTGACGAGATGGTTGATTGGCACGCTTTCGGGGTATTCGGGCAGGTTGGCCAGTTGCGCGACGAGGCCGGCGCGGTGGCGACGGCTTTCGCCCATGCCGACAATGCCGCCGGAGCAGACCTTGACGCCCGCGTCCCGTACGCGCCCGAGTGTGTCCAGGCGGTCTTGGTAGTCGCGCGTGCTGATCACCTCACCGTAGAAATCCGGCGCGCAGTCGAGGTTGTGGTTGTAGTAGTCCAGCCCGGCATCGCGCAGGCGCTCCGCCTGCCCCTCGGCCAGCATGCCCAGCGTCACGCAGGCCTCTAGCCCGACATCCTTGACCGTGCGCACTAATTCGGCGACAGCGTCGATGTCGCGATCCTTGGGTGCGCGCCAGGCCGCGCCCATGCAAAAACGGGTCGCTCCCGCCTGGCGCGCCGCCTCGGCCGCTGCGCGAACCTCACCGCTGGCCATGAGTTTCTCGGCCTTGACGCCCGTGTCGTAGTGCACCGACTGCGGGCAGTACCCGCAGTCCTCGGGGCAACCACCGGTCTTCACGGACAGCAGCGTGGCCAGTTCGACCTCATTGGCGTCGAAGTGCTGGCGATGAACTTGCTGCGCCCGCCACATCAGGTCGTTGAACGGCAGGTTGAGCAGCGCATCGATGGCGTCAACGCTCCAGCGCTCGCGCACAGCCTCGTCAGCGGCCGTCGACCGCCTTGGGTGCAGGGTGACGGGGTGTTCGATGAGGTCGTTCGATGTCATGGACAGTTCTCCTTTGCAAATACTCGATCAGATCAGTCGGCGCTCGCCGCTTTCCAGGGCCAGCAGCCATTGCTTGCGCGGCAGGCCTCCGCCATAGCCGGTCAACGTGCCGTTGCTGCCGATCACGCGATGGCAAGGCACCACGATCGACACCTTGTTCTGTCCGTTGGCTGCTGCCACGGCGCGCAGGGCAGTTGGCTGGCCGATGTGCTGCGCTTCCTGGGCGTAGCTCCAGGTGCAGCCGTACGGAATTTCCTGCAGCGCCTGCCACACGCGCAATTGAAACGGCGTGCCGACCAGATCCAGCGCCACGCCGAAACCCTGGCGCTCGCCAGCGAAGTACTCAGTCAGTTCGCGGCCCAGCTGTTCGGTGAGCGCGCTGGCGCCGGCCACTGCCGCACCGCCGCGCGCCGCTTCGACCTGGGCCTGCTCGCGCTCGACACCGCCCTGCCCCACGAACTCCAGCAGGCACACGCCGCTGGCCGAGCACAGGGCCAGCATTTCGCCCAGCGGGCTGTCGTAGCGGTGCAGGATCAAACTCACGGCATCCGCCTTCAGTCCTCGATCCCACGCTGCGCAGGCACACCGGCCTTGAAGGCGTGTTTGATGAGCGTCATCTCGGTCACCGTATCGGCCAGCTCGATCAGCTCTGGGGGGCAGCGCCGCCCCGTCAGGCAGACGTGCACGTCCTTGGGCCGCTCGCGCAAGGTCTGCACCACGTCTTCCAGCGGCAGCCAGCCGTAGATCAGCGGGTAGGTGATCTCATCCAGGACGATCAGAAAATGCTCACCGTCCAGGATTGCGGCGCGCGCCTTCTGCCAGCCGTCGCGGGCCAGTTGGGCGGAATGGTCCAGGTCCTTGCTCTTCCAGCTGAAGCCGTCGCCCAGCCCTTCGATGGGTATGCCCAGCTGCTCGAACATGCGGTGCTCGCCGAAGCGCGCGCTCGGCACCTTCATGAACTGGAAGATGCGCACCTGCTTGCCATGCACGTGCTGGCGCCCGAACGCCCGCAGCGCCAGGCCGAAGGCCGCCGTGCTCTTGCCTTTGCCGTCGCCGGTGTTGACGATGACCAGGCCGCGGCGTTCGCCCTCGGGCTTGGGGGTGTTGCGTTCGGTGGGTGGGTTTTCAATCTGCATGGGTGAAATCCTTTCAGGGGGTGTCAGCGCGGGCGGCTGCGGGGTCGCCCGAGTGATCTGCGTGCGCCGCACTCTGCGGCGCTGCCGCCATGCGCGGCACCGCCACCCAGTGTTCGCGCACCGGGTAGATGCTGACGCGCCAGTCAAACGCCGCCTGCAGCGCGCGGTGCGTATCCGGGCTGGCGCAGGCGCCGTGGTGGACGACGGCGCCGTCCTTGACGATCAGCAGGTCGTCGGCCTGCAGCGCCATGCCCAGCTCGTGCAGCACGCTGACCACCGTACCGCCCGTGGCCACGTGGGCGCGCACCACCGCCAGCCAATCGGCCTGGTGCGGCGGGTCCAAGTGGGCCAGGGGTTCGTCCATCAGCCACAGCGGCGCCTGCACCGCCAGCAGGCGCGCCAGCAGCACGCGCTGGCGTTCGCCGCCCGACAGCGCGCCCAGACGGCGTTCGCGCAGCGGCCAGACCTGCATGGCTTGCAGCGCGGAGCGTGTCGCGGCGTGGTCGATAGCAGAAGCCGGCGCCAGCCACGCGCGGTGAGGCAGGCGACCGAGCAGCGCGACGTCGTAGGCGCGCAGGTCTTCGGTGCCAGCCTCGCTCTGGCCCAACCAGGCCAGCTGACGCGCACGCTCCCGTGCGGGCCAGTCCGCCAGCGGGCGTCCGGCCAACTCAACCTGGCCTTCCGTCGGCAGCAGACCAGCCAGCACGCGCAGCAGGGTCGATTTGCCGGCGCCGTTGGGGCCGACGATGGCGGTCCACCGCGCCGTGGGCAGTGCCACCTGCAGCGCGCCCAAAACCGCACGGTTTCCGATGGTCGTCCTGGAGGAATCTGCACGAACAGCTATCGTTTTTGCAGCAAAGATACTCATCCCCCGCCCCCGCGCGTGCGCCGGTACATCAACCACAGCAGGTAGCTGCCGCCCAGCACCGCCGTCAGCACGCCGACCGGCAGCTCCTGCGGCGCGATCAGCACGCGCGCGGCGATGTCGGCCACCGACAGCAGCAGCCCGCCGGTGATGGCCGACAGCAGCAGCAGCGGCCCGTGCGTCACCCGCAACAGCCCGCGCACCAGGTGCGGCGCGGCCAGCCCGACAAAGCCGATCAGCCCCGCCTGCGCCACCGCCGCGCCGGTGCCCAGCGCGAGCACGGCGACCAGCAAGGCGCGCATCGGCGTCAACGGAAGCCCCAGGCTGAAGGCCGTGGATTCGCCCAGGCTGAGGCCGTCCAGCACCCGCGCGGTGGCCGCCGACAGCACCAGCAGCGGCACCAGCACCAGCGCCAGCACGCCGCATGCGGACCAGCCCAGCAGGCCGGTGTTGCCCAGCACGAAGGCGAGCATGCTGCTCAGCACATCGGGGGCGCTCAGCGTCACCAGGTCCTTCACCGCGCCCAGTACGTAGCCCACGACCACGCCCGCCAGCAGCAGGCGCAGCGTGTGCTGCACGCCCTGGGCCAGCAACAGGGTCAGCAGCACGCCGCCCAGTGCACCTAGGAACGCCCCGCCGGTCAGCCCCAGCTTGAGCCACCAGCTGGCCGCAGCCACCGGCGTGCCGGAGAACACCAGCAGCACCGCCACCCCCAGCACGGCGCCAGAAGCGCTGCCCAGCAGGAAAGGGTCGGCCAGCGGGTTGCGAAACAACCCCTGGGCCACCGCGCCCGACAGGCCGAGCAGTGCCCCTGTGAGCCACGCGCCCACCGTGCGCGGCAGGCGGATGTCCATCACGATCTGCCAGGCCACCGGGTCGCGCACAGCCTGCCACAGCGCATCTAGGCCGGTGCTGCCCACACTGGCGCCCAGCACCATGACCAGCGCTGACAGGCCGAGCAGCAGCGGTGCCAGCCAACGGCGGCGCGCACCGCGGGCGTGCAGCCCCTCGACGGCGAGACCGTTGGCGGTCATCTGGCTCATGTGGACACTCCGGCCAGCGTGCAGGGACAGCGGCGCATGCTCAGCGCGCCGGCTCGCGTTGGCCGCGCAGGCCCTTTTCCACCGCGCAGCGCGCCATCAGGCGCGCCGCCTCGGCCATGCGCGGGCCAGGCCGCACCAGTATGTCGACTTCTTCCGTCGTGAACACGCACATGCGGCGCTCGCGCAACGCGCGCAGCTGGCCCCAGCCGGGCCGTCCGGTCAGCTCGCGCACGCTGCGCGCGCCGACCATGATCAGGTCCGGATCGGCCCGCACCACCAGTTCAGGGTTGATGCGCGGAAAAGGCCCCAGCTCCGGCCCGATGATGTTGCCCAGGCCCAGCCGCGTGAGCATCTCGCCGATGAACGACTGAGGCCCTGCAGCGTGCGGGCCGCCGCTGGCTTCGAAATACACGCGCTGGCCGCGCAGGCTGGGGGGCACCGACAGCGCCGCCGCGTCCACACCGGAGTCTATGGCGCGCAGCACCCGGTCGGCGGTCGGCAGTTGCAGGGCCGTGCCCAGACGCTGCGTGACCTCGCGCACCTGCGCGCCGGTGCGCGGCTCCATCTGCAGCACGCGCAGGCCCAGGCTGCGCAGACGATCGGCGGCGCGGGTGGAGACGGACGCCAGCACCAGATCGGGCTTGAGCGCCACCACCGCCTCGACGTTCGGGTCCAGGCCGCCGCCCACCTGCGGCAGTCTCTTGACCGGCGCCGGCCAGTTGGAATAGCGGTCCACGCCCACCAGGCGCTCGCAGCCGCCCAACTCGCACACGGTTTCGGTCAGCGACGGCAGCAGCGACACGATGCGCAGCGGCGGGGTGTCGAACTGCACCGTCCGGCCCGTGTCGTCGGTCACGTCGTAGGCCCAGGCGGGCACGCAGACCCACAAGACCAGCCACCAGGCGCACAGCCAGCGCTTCATAAACTTCCTTTCAAGGCCAGCGGACAGCCGGCCACCATCAGCGTCACGCGGTCACACGCAGCGGCCACGCGCTGGTTGAGCGCGCCCAGCGCGTCGACGAAGGCGCGCACCTCGCGCCCGAGCGGTATGACGCCCAGGCCGATCTCGTTGCCCACCAGCACCACCGGCCCGGGCGCGGCGCCCAGTGCTTCGAAAAAGTGAGCTTCCTGCGCAGTCCAGCCGTGCGCCAGGACCGTATTTTGCTCTGAAGCGGTGTCTGCATGCGGCATCAGCCAGTGGGTGAGCCACAGCGTCAGGCAGTCGACCACCACCAGGGTATCGGCGCGGGAGCATTCCGCCAGTGCCGCGGCCAACTCGCGCGGCGCCTCCACGGTATGCAGGGCGGGCACCCGCGCCGCCCGGTCCTGCTGGTGGCGCCGGATGCGGGCGCGCATCTCGTCGTCGTGCGCCTGGGCGGTGGCGATCAGCACGGCGCGGTGGGCGCCATCGGCCGCCAGCCAATCGGCCGCCAGCTGCTCGGCGCGGCGCGACTTGCCGCTTTTTTGCCCGCCCAGAATGAATTCGCGCTGCGCCATGTCCGCCACCGTCAAGCCGCGCAGGCGCCCGTTGGCGCCGCCTCGGATGCGGCGAAGGCGTCACGGCGGGGCATCAGAACTATTAATTTCATAGCTGCCTTCGCAGATTCATCTAGGGCCGGAGGGCGATTTGACTTGTATTTTCGCCCCCCGTACTCAGAAGCGCGGCGTCCAGCGCACGCCCAGGTAGAAGGTGCGGCCCGCCGTGGCGTAGCCGCGCGCCAGTTGGTAGTCGCGGTCGCCGATGTTGTCGATGCGCGCCAGCAGCGTCCATTCGCGCGCCAGCGTGGCCGAGGCGTAGAGGTTGACGATGCCATAGCCACCCAGCTTGTTGGTGTTGGCCGCATTGTCCCAGCGCTTGCCAGCCGCCAGCCATTCAGCGCCGAGCGTCCAGTCGCCCACGCGGGTGTCGGCGTTCAGCTTGAACAGCTGCTTGGCGCGGCGGGCCAGTTGCTTGCCCGTGTTGGCATCCTTGGGGTCCTGCAGGTCGAGCGAAGCCGACAGGTTGAGGCCACCGAACTTGTGCGCACCGGAGATGGTCACGCCCTGCAGGCGCGCGCGGCCGGTGTTCTCGTAGCATCCGAAGGTCGACCCGCACGGCCCGGCCGCGCCAAAGGTGATGAGGTTGCGCACCTTGTTGCGGTAGGCCACCACGGCAAAGCGGCTGGCGCCTTGTGACCAGTGCAGGCCTAACTCGACGTTGCGTCCCTCTTCCGGCTGCAGCGCAGGCTGCCCGTACATGCTGAAGCGCTGGTAGAGCGTGGGCACGCGAAAGGCGGTGCCGACCGCCGCCGTTACACGCCAGCCAGGCGCAAAGCTGTAGCCGTAGGCCAGGCCGCCGGTACTTTCGCCGCCGAATTCGCTGTCACGGTCGTGGCGCAGGTTGACCTGCAGGGTATGTGCGCCGCCCGTGAAGCCGTAGCCCAGCGCGATGGCGTTCTGGTGGCGGCCCTGGTCGATCGGGTCGTTCTTCAGGTGGTCCTCGCGCCGCTCCAGCGCAGCCGTGACCAAGTGGCCGCCCGAACGCCATTCGTTCTGGAACAGGTAGTTGCGCAGCGTGGTTTCGGTCCGGTAGGGATCGGGCGTGGTTTCGTAGCGCTGGCGCGATTCGGTCACGGTGAAACGCGTGCTGTAGCTCTTGGTCCACTGCGCCGACCAAGCCGCACCCAAGGTGGCCAGGCGGTTGTCGCCCAGGTCGTCCAGTCCGGGCTTGTAGCCGTCGTACTGCGCCTTCATGCGGCTGTAGGTGCCGCTGGCCTCCAGCCGTTGCGCATCATTCAGTTGGACGCCAACACGCCCCGTGAGCGCATTGCTGCGGTAGCCGTCGCGGTCGGGATTGGTGCCGGGGCGGCTGTCAAAACCGTCACTGCGGGCGTGGGTAGCGCCCAGCGCATAGTCGACCGCGCCGCTTTGGCCGCTGAAGCCGGCCTCGAACTTGCGCGTGCCCTGGTTGCCAAAGCCCGCGCCGACGTAGGGCGTGAAAGGGCCATCGCCCTTGCGCGTGAAGATTTGGATCACGCCCGCCATGGCGTCGGAGCCGTACACCGCCGCAGCGGGGCCACGAACGATTTCGATGCGTTCGACCTGGTTCAGGCTGATCGACTCCCAGGGCGCACCCCCGGTGGATTGGGTATCCACCCGCACACCATCAATGTAAACGGCGGTGAAGCGGGTCTCGGCCCCGCGCATGAACAGGCTGGTGGTTGAGCCCGGGCCGCCGTTGCGCGACAGCTCCAGTCCGGGCTGGCGCTGCAGCAGGTCGGCGATGTTGACGGCGCCACTGCGCTCAACCTGCTGGCGGTCGATCAGTGTCACGTCGGCCAGCACATCGGTCAGCGGCTGCGCGGTACGTGTGGCGGTCACCACTGTATCCGGCAAGGCAGGCGCATCGATCTGCGCCACGGTGACTGACTCGGGCCGAGACGTGCCAGGCGATTGGGCCCAGGCGGCGGGCAGCGCGCAGGAAAAGGCCAGCGGCAGCCAAACGGGCCGGAAACGGTTCAAACGGTGGGTCATGGAAAAACGCAACAGAAGCAGACCCCTGCCAGCTTCCCCGCCGGCGTCTGGGGCAAAAACGGGCCCGTCCGCCTGCTTTGCATAGCGCACGCTCCCTCCTCGTTGGCCGGTATCCGGGCTGGCGGAGGTCGCTTCTGATGCCTCGCCTTCCCGGCGGTGCTGCAGGGCAGCACGCCAGTGGCGGTGTCAGGCTGAAGCCGGTGGGCTGGCGCGGCCAGCCACCGTCCGCTTACCGTTGCGGGGGCAGCGCAGGTTAGGCATGGCGCGTGTTGCGCCCAGACCCTCCTGCTTCCCGTTGAACTGCGTCCGTGTGAACCACGGCACGCGAGCACCAACGCAAGCGATTGTAAGTGCAGGCCTGGGGGTCGCCGCCGGAGATGGGCCGCCTACAATGGCCCACTTGTCCCGAGCCGTGTGCGCCCAGACAGATGACGACCCCGCCCCTGATCGAACAGATTGCCGAACGCGTCGAGCGACTGCTCGTGCGCCATGAAGAACTGCAGCGGACCAACGATTTGCTGGCACAGCAGGTCCAGGCGCTCACGCAGGAGCGCGACAGCCTCAAATCGCGCCTGATGGCGGCCCGGGCGCGCGTCGACTCGCTGATCGACCGCCTGCCGGATGTAGCCGCTGGCCGCGTGGGCTCGCCTGCCGTGGTCAGCCACAAGGATGACGCGGCATGAAGCAGATCGAAGTCAAGATCATGGGCCAGGCCTACCTGCTGGGTGCACCAGAAGGTGGCGAAAGCCGGCTGCAGGCCGCCGTGCAGCGCGTAGATGCGGCGATGTGCAAGATCCGGGACGGCGGCAAGATCAAGGCGCGCGACCGCATCGCCGTGCTGGCGGCGCTGAACATGGCGTATGAACTGACCGACGACCGCGCTGCAGAGACTGAAGGCGCCGCATCCGCTGCCCCTTCTGGCGAGCCTGCCGCGGCGCAGCCGCCGGCACTGAGCGTGGCCGAGCAGGCCACCTTGGGCGCCCTGCTGACGCGCCTGGACAAGGCGCTGGGCGACGACGGGCGCCTGCTGTAGCCGCTCTGGCCGCCCAGCCGAAGAAAAGCCCCGGGATCGGACCGATCCAGGGGTTTTTTCATGGTGCGACCGAGAGCCTGCTCAGTGATGCTTCAGAGGAAATTGAACACGTCGACCGGGTTGGGATCGAGCATCTTCAGAGTGGGACGGTTGTCCGTGACCTTCACCTTGTCGTGGCTCACAAGCCGTCGGTGGTCGTGGGAACGGTTTGGGCGTCCGGAGCGGTTGGCGGTCCGCCCAGTTTTGGCCCGAACCCGAACGCGTTGGGTGGGGGTCCGTGCTGGCCGTTGGTCAGGCACCGGTCCAGCGCGTCGGTGAGCCCATGATCAGGCCCGCGCTCGAATGGCGGCAATGCAACGGCTACGGTGGATGTTCCCGAGATGTTCATCTGGGCTACTTGGGTAGCCATGGCGGCCGAATACGAGCCCACTGTAGGCAGGGTGTTTGAAGTGATCACCCGGACGCTTCCGAGTCGGGAACAGGCTCATTGGGAAGAGTACCGCCCCGTTTCCAGTCGGCGTGCAAGCAAGGAGCGGCGGTTAAAATGGCGATGTCTGCGGTGCGCGCCGGGCTTTATATTTCCTTGAACCAATGCTCATACGAGCACGGGCTTGGAACATTGTCTGGTCAGCGTGATCGTCTCGCGTCAGATGAACCCAAGGCCAGTACTGACCTCGCCCACCTGAACCCCTGCGTTCAGGATGACGGTCCGGCGGCATTCGCAGACACCTTATTTGGTACACCCCCCTATGGCGCTGCGCGCCTTCCCCCCTCTGCTGCGCGAGGGGGGACAACGCCGATGTGCGGCGCAGGTCCGCACATGGCGTTCGCTGGGATGGCCTGCTCCGCGGCCTTCTGATCCGGCAACCTGGCCGCCCTGCTCCATCGGTATGCGTCTGCTGGGGCGTCGTACGACGTGGTCCAGCTAAAAGCACCACGCCGCATTCCCCTAGACTCTGGGGCGCACCCGCTTGCCAGCGGGCTTTCTTTTCCGTCCCCTGCGCGCAGCCAACCATGCCCATCGAACCCCTGTTGATCATTGAACTCGCCCTGCTCGGCCTCGCAACAGGGTTTCTGGCGGGCCTGCTGGGCATTGGCGGTGGGATGATGATGGTGCCGTTCATCTCGGCCATTCTGGCGGCACGCGGGGTGGCGCCAGGGCTGTCGGTCAAGATGGCGATCGCGACGTCGATGGCGACGATCATCTTCACGTCGATCAGCAGCGTGCGTGCGCACCACAAGCGCGGTGCGGTGCGCTGGGACATCGTAAAGGCGCTGGCGCCCGGCATCGTGCTGGGGGCGATGGTGGCGAGCCTGGGCGTGTTTGCGGTGCTCAAGGGCTCGGTGCTGGCCTTCGTTTTTGCCATCTTCGTGGGCTTTTCAGCCACACAGATGTTTTTGGACAAGAAGCCCGCCGCCGCGCGCCAGATCCCCGGGACGCCCGGCCTGCTGGGCGCGGGCGGGGTGATCGGCTTTCTGTCGGGCCTGGTCGGCGCGGGCGGCGGCTTTGTCAGCGTACCGTTCATGACCTGGTGCAACGTGGCCATCCACAACGCGGTGGCCACCAGCGCGGCGCTCGGCTTTCCGATTGCCGTGGCCAACGTGGCGGGCTACATCATCGCGGGCCAGCACATCGAGGGCCTGCCGCCCTATTCATTCGGCTACCTGTGGCTACCGGCATTGGTGGTGATCGCCTCGTGCAGCGTGCTCATGGCGCCGCTGGGAGCCAAGGCAGCACACGCATTGCCGGTGAAAAAGCTCAAGCGCGTGTTCGCCAGCATCCTGTACGTGCTGGCGATCTACATGCTGTACAAGGGCGTCACCGCCGCGGGCAACTGAGCCAATTCTTTGAAGAAAATACGTCCGCAGCCGTACAGCCACCTGCGCAAGCAGCTACCTTATTAGTAGCAAATCGGCGATCAGGTCGGCACGATGCACCAGGGCGCCTGGTCGTGCATCAGGCCCATCCACAGCCCCCAAGCCGACGTCGCCGCCAGCGCCAGCCCGGCCAGCCGCATGCCCCAAGCGCCGCGCCCGTTGCTGCCCAGCCGCAGCAGCAGCCACGGCCCGACCCACAGCGCGACGCCCGAGCCGATGGCGAACAGCGCCATCACCGTCGCCCCACCCGCCGGGCTGCCGGCCAGCGCCGCGACCATGACGGCGGAGTAAAGCAAACCGCACGGCAACAGCGCCCAGGCCACGCCCAAACCCAGCGGCGCCGCCAGACCCAGCCGCTGGGTGGCGCCGCGCACGCGCGCCCACACGCGGCGCGCGCCCTGATCCAGCCAAACCGGCTGGCGCGCCAGAATCAGCAAGGTCAGGCCCAGCAGGATGGCCGCCACGTGCACCATGGTCCACACCGGGCGCAGCGCCGCCGAATGCACGGTCAGCCAGCCCAGGCCCTGCATCGATGCGGCGGCCAAGGCGCCCAGCACCGAATACCCGGCGATGCGCCCGAGTTGAAAGAGGCCAATGGCTTGTGCGCTGCGGGGCGCAGCCGCCTGCCCGATGCCGGCGCAGGCCGCACCGCACATGGCAATGCAGTGCGGGCCGCCCGCCAAGCCCATGAGCAAGGCGGTAACGGCCAGAGAGGTTTGCATCAGATGATTTTAGAAAACCTCGCGCGGGTGCGGTCGGCCTGCAGGTATTTGTCGAACACCATGGCAACGCCCCGCACGAAGAACCAGCCCGTGGCGGTGACCTGGATGCCGGTGTCGCCGAGCACCACCAGGCCCTGCTCTTGCATGGCGGCGAGCTGTTCGAGCTCCTTGGCAAAATAGGTCTTGAAGTCGATCAGGTGCGCCAGCTCGATCGATTCATAGGACAGCTCGCCCTGGCACATCAGGCCCATGATGACGGCCCGGCGCAGCAAGTCGTCGCGCGTAACGGCCAGACCGCGCGCCACCGGCAGCATGCCGTGGTCGAGCGCGTCCTGGTACTCCTGCAGCGTCTTGGCGTTCTGGCTGTAGGTGGCGCCCACCTTGCCGATGGCCGACACGCCCAGGCCGATCAGGTCGCAGTCGGGCTGCGTGCTGTAGCCCTGGAAGTTGCGGTGCAGGCGGCCCTGGCGTTTGGCCACGGCCAGCGAATCGTTGGGCAGCGCGAAGTGATCCATACCCACGTAAACGTAGCCTGCCTGCTCGAACGCGGCCAACGAACGCGCCAGCATCGACACCTTGTTGGCCGCGCCCGGCAGTTCAATGGCGATGATGCGGCGCTGCGGCTTGAAGCGCTCGGGCAGGTGCGCATAGGCGTACAGCGCGATGCGGTCGGGCCGCAGCTCGGACACCTGAGCCAGCGTGCGGTCAAACGATTCGGGCGTCTGCTTGGGCAGACCGTAGATCAGATCGACGTTGACCGACTCGAAGCCAATGCGCCGAGCGGCCTCCACCAGCGCGAACACCTGCTCGGCGGGCTGGATGCGGTGCACCGCCTTTTGCACCAGCGGGTCGAAATCCTGCACGCCGAAGCTGAGCCGGTTGAAGCCCAGGCGCGCCAGCGTCTCCAGCCGCGCCGGCGTGACGGTGCGCGGGTCGATCTCGATCGAGTACTCGCCGCCCGGCACCAGGCTGAAATTGCGCCGCAACATGCTCATCAGCTCGGTGAGCTCTTCGTCGCTGAAGAAGGTCGGCGTGCCACCGCCGAGGTGCAGTTGGCTCACGCTCTGGCCGGTGCCTAAGCGCTGCACGTGCAGATCCACCTCGCGGCTCAGGTAGCGCAGGTAGGGCGCCGAGCGATCGTGGTGCTTGGTGATGATCTTGTTGCACGCGCAGTAGTAGCACAGCGATTCGCAGAACGGGATGTGCACGTACAGCGAGAGCGGCAAGGCCATGGCCGCGGGGCCGGCGCGGCGCTGCTCCAGCGCCTGGACGTAATCGGGCTCGCCAAAGGCCTCCACGAAGCGGTCGGCGGTGGGATAGGACGTATAACGGGGCCCCGGTACATCAAACCGGGAGAGCAAGTCGGTGGTGATCGCGGGCATCGCTGACGCCTCTCAAAATGTTCGAAAAAGTCAGTGCGTACTGTGGCTCGGATACGCTTGCGGCACCTTGACGACGATCAATTTCGCCCGGCTCCGGCACTGGTTTTTGTCCTGGATCAAAATCACACGCAGCTCGGACATATGAACTAAAATCGGTTACATACCCTCCGCACCAATGGTGGTGCGTTTCTTTCTAGCCGCATGACACCTCAAGCCATCAAAGTCGCGTGTTCCAACTGCAACCTGCGCGAGTTGTGCATGCCCATGGGGCTCAGCGGCGACGATCTGGGGAAGCTGGACGACCTGGTGGCGCTGCGACGAAAGATCAAGCGCGGCACCCCGTTGTTCTCGAACGGCGACAAGTTCACTGCGTTCTACGCCATCCGCACCGGCTTCTTCAAGACCTGCGTGGCCACTGAAGATGGTCGCGACCAGGTCACCGGTTTTCAGATGGCCGGCGAGATCATGGGGCTCGATGGCATCGTGGGCGACCGTCACACCTGTGACGCAATCGCTCTGGAAGACGCTGAGGTGTGCGTCATGCCTTACGAGCGCATCGAAGACCTCTCGCGCGAAGTACCCGCCCTGCAGACGCATGTCCACAAGATCATGAGCCGGGAGATCGTGCGCGAGCACGGCGTGATGCTGCTGCTGGGCAGCATGCGCGCCGAGGAGCGTCTGGCGGCCTTTCTGCTGAACCTGGTGCAGCGCTTGCACGCGCGTGGCTTCTCGTCCAGCGAGCTGGTACTGCGCATGACACGCGAAGAGATCGGCAGCTATCTGGGCCTGAAACTTGAAACCGTGAGCCGCACCTTCTCGAAATTCGCGGACGACGGCATCGTCGAGGTCAAGCAGCGCCATGTGCGCATCCTGGACACCGAGGCACTGCGCGCCATCGTCAACGCGCCGGCCTGTAACTGATCTTGCCCTAGTGGCCTAGGTGTAGTTTCTCAACACGTTGTTCCCGTCGAATGCGAGTCGCGTGATGGGAGGCAGGTGTTCGGTGGC
>NZ_VRUA01000012.1 GCF_008017535.1 Ottowia flava | reverse complement strand
AGCTGGTTTGGCTTGAGAACTCCATCTTGCTTCACCTCGGGTGAACAACCTCTTGGGAAACGACAGCTAGGGCGCGAGTGCACCCGCACATTAGATGGGTCTGCCGTCTAGCGACGGCTCCTCCTACTCCGGGGCGCGCCCCAAGGCGCGGCATTCTTCGGCCGCGTGGGGCGGCCAATTTGGCGGCTGATGCCGTGCATGTTGAGGTTAGCCTCGTGGCGCGTGAGAGCCGAGCGTATGCGCTGCCCCCCGCCGTGGGTGACTGCCTTGGACGCCTTCGGGTGCGCGTGGCCCTTAGAGCGGGATGATCGTGGCTTCTTTCGCTGTACGGATGACCATCATCGTGAAAAAGCGCTTGACCCCTACGTTTTGTCGAAAGAGCCGATTGCAAAGCGCGTCGAACTCTTCCATGTCTTTCAGGCGCAGCGTCAGAACTACGTCGGTGCGTCCCGTCACGGCATAGGCCTGAGCCACAGCCGGCTCGATCACGGCCAGCTCCAGAAATCGGCGCTGCTCCTGTTCACCATGCTCGGCCAACTCAACCAGGACGACAGCTTTCAACCCCCGTCCGAGCCGTGAAGGGCTCAAGACGGCAACGATGCGGTCAACGAATCCATCGCGCAGCAATCGTTGCACGCGGCGCAGACAGCTCGAAGGCGACAGCCCCACCTCCTGCGCCAGCGCCGCGTTCGTGCGGCTCGCATCGTTCTGGAGCAAGTTCAACAGCTTGCGGTCAATTCGGTCCAGCATCGTTTGAGCTGCAATATTGTTCGAAAAACATGCAATATTTGACCACACCTTGCGCGCCACCAATCCTACGATCGCCAGACGAAAGGAGAGGACTAATGCGTTACCTGTGCCAGAGAATGAAAGCCACGTGGGGGATTTATTGGGAGTTGGTGCGCATCATCGTTCCAGTTGCGCTGGTGACCGAAGTGCTGATGATCACCGGTGTCGTCTCCGCGCTGGCACCGTTGTTGGCGCCGTTGATGGCTTGGTATGGCCTGCCGCCAGAGTTGGCTCTGGGCTTGCTGGTTGGCTGGCTGGTGGGGGTGTGGAGTGCGGCGATGGTGCTGTTCGTGTTGGTGCCGCCGTCGGCACTGAGCATTGCTGACGTCACGGTCTTTTCCGCTTTGCTTCTGTTCGCGCACGCGCTACCCATCGAGCAGCAGATCATCCGTCGTGCTGGGCCGCCGCTGCTGCTTACCACGGCACTTCGAGTGGGCGGCGGACTGATTTATGCAGCGGGCTTGCACGCCCTACTCAACACCACAGGCTGGTTGGCTGAGCCTGTGGCGCCGCGCTGGCAGCCTGCACCGGAAAGTGTGGGGTGGGGCGGGTTTTTTCTGGGCTTGGGCGAGACCCTGCTCATGATGTTCGTGATTCTCGCCACGCTAATGTGCCTGCTGGACCTGGCGAAGGCTTCCGGGTTGATGGCGGGCCTGCAACGGGCGATGGGGCCGCTGCTGAGGCTGGCCGGCATTCGTGGTGACGCCGTGCACTTGACCGCAGTGGGCTTGTTTCTGGGCATTTCGTATGGCGGCGGACTACTGATTCGGGAAGCCCGGGAGGGACACATCGCCAAGCGTCAGGTACTGCTGTCCTGCATTTTTATGGGGTTCGCGCACAGCCTGATTGAAGACACTCTGATCGTGGTCTCGCTGGGTGCCGATGTCACGTCGGTGCTGCTAGGGCGCCTGCTGTTTGCTGTTGCCGCAACCGCGATCGTGGGGGTGGTGTTGGCGCAGATACCAGAACGGTCATCCTGATGCTCCGCATAGAGGATCACTGGCCGTCTTGGATGCTACAACAACAATAGCTGACTACGCTTATCCCGCAGTGGCGAAGGCCCGGGTCAGCGGTTTGGGCTTTGGTTGGCCTCAGCGCCGCACTTGCAGCGCGCCGGGGTTGACGATGTTGGTCGGTGTGCCGCGCAGGTAGTTCAGCACGTTGTCGAAGGCGGCACCAAAGTACATCTCGTAGCTGTCTTGCTCGACGTAGCCGATGTGCGGCGTGCAGATGCAGTTTTCCAGCCGCAGCAGGGCGTGGCCTTGCAGGATGGGCTCGCTTTCGAACACGTCCACAGCCGCCATGCCGGGCCGGCCGCGGTTGAGTGCGCTGACCAGGGCGTCGGGCTCGATCAGTTCAGCGCGCGAGGTGTTGACCAGCAGCGCCGTTGGCTTCATCAGGCCCAGGTCGGCCAGGCGGATCAGGTGCCGCGTGCTGTCGGTCAAACGCAGGTGCAGCGACAGGACATCGGCAGCAGCAAAGAAATCGTTGCGTGTGGGCGCAGTGGCGTAACCGTCGCTGCGCGCGCGCGCCATGGATTCGGGCGAGCCCCACACCAGGACCTGCATGCCGAACGCGCGGCCGTAGCCGGCCACCAACTGGCCGATCTTGCCGTAACCCCAGATGCCCAGCGTGCGCCCGCGCAGCACCGTGCCCAGGCCGAAGTTGGCGGGCATCGACGCGGCTTTCATGCCCGACTGCTGCCAGGCGCCGTGTTTGAGGTTGCCGACGTACTGCGGCAGCCGCCGAACGGCGGCCATGATCAGCGCCCAGGTCAGCTCGGCCGGTGCCACCGGCGAGCCGACGCCCTCGGCCACCGCGATGCCGCGCTCGGTGCAGGCGGTCACGTCGACGTGGCTGCCGACCCGACCGGTTTGCGAGATCATGCGCAGCCTGGGCAGCTTTTCGATCAGCGGGCGCGTGATCTGGGTGCGCTCGCGGATCAGCACCAGGACCTCGGCGTCGCGCAGGCGCACCGACAACTGGCCCAGGCCCTTCACGGTGTTGGTGTAGACCTTGGCCGGGTAGGACTCGAGCTTGGATGCCGCAGCCAGCTTGCGCACGGCGTCCTGATAGTCGTCGAGGATCACGATGTTCATCCCGCCATTGTGCCGCTGGCGCGGGTCTGTCGGCACCGCGCCCGAGCAGGCAGGCTGGCCGTATCGCCGTAAGCGCCATTTGCAGACGACAGGGTCGGTGGCTTCAGACCAACGACCGACGTCTATCGGTCCAGGGTGGCGTCTGCGACGAGTTCAACCGGCTCGCCCTGAGGTCTGAGCGGCGCCGGCGCGGTAACGCTGCCAGAAGGCAAAAAGGCGTGGGCCTCAGGCGCGGCGCGCCATGGCGTCGGCTAGGGCTTCGGCCTGTGCCAGCCGTTCCAGTTCGGCACACACATCAATCAGGCGGCCGGTCAAGCGCAACGCGCCGATGCGACCGCCCACTGGTTTCGCTGTGACCTGATCAACAGGCAGAACGGATTGACGGGGCAAGCTGGCGCCCGCCGGATCGGCAGCGGGCGCCGACGCGAGACGCAGTGCGGCACGCCGCTGCGCTGCCGCAGCCCAGGACGCCGGAGAGGGCGCGCACACCGGACCTGTGGCACTGGTGGCGCAAGCAGCCGCAGCTGCGCGCGGGCGCGCGCGGCGGAAAGCGGGAACGGACGAGGCCGAGGCCAGGTCGCCCAAGTAGATGACGTTGGTACCCATGTAAAACCTTTCAGGCATTGCGAGGTTGGACACAGGCGAGATTGCTGTGGGCAGGCCAAGGGGGCCTTGCCCAGTTCGCGCCGCCGTAGGGTGTGGACAAGGGCCGGTGACACTGTGCGCCACCGCCGGCTTGTCTGCACGCCCGCCACCTGCAGCGGCGCGAGCCCACGCTGCGCTAGAGCAGCATGCTGTTGCGGATCAGGCCAACGGCGAGGCCTTCGATTTCAAACGGCTCGCCCGGCTGCACGACGATGGTCGGGTAGTCGGGGTTTTCGGCGTGCAGCTCGATCTGATTCTTCTGGCGGTGAAAGCGCTTGACGGTGACGTCGTCTCCCAGGCGGGCCACCACGATCTGGCCGTTGCGCGCTTCGCGGGTGGACTGCACGGCCAGCAGGTCGCCGTCCATGATGCCGGCGTCGCGCATGGACATGCCGCGCACGCGCAGCAGGTAGTCGGGCCGGTGCACGAACAGGCTGGGTTCGATGTGGTAAGTCTGGTCTACATGTTCCTGCGCCAGGATGGGCGAGCCCGCCGCGACGCGGCCCACCAGCGGCAGGGCCAGTTGCGCCATGCCGGGCAGGGTGAGGCTGGACAGATCGGCCCGCGCACCCGTGCTGCGGCCTGCGCCCTTGAGGCGGATGCCGCGCGAGGTGCCGCTCACCAACTCAATGACGCCTTTGCGCGCCAGCGCCTGCAGGTGCTCTTCGGCCGCGTTGGCGGACTTGAAGCCCAGCTGCGACGCGATTTCGGCGCGCGTGGGCGGCGCGCCGGTGCGCGCGATGGCGTGTTGCACCAGTTGCAGGATCTGTTGCTGGCGGGCGGTGAGCTTGGGGTTGTCGGTCATGGAGGTCTCCGGCCGGGGGCCTCGCGGGCGCCCGACACCTGTATTGATATCCAGTGCCTGTATTTTTAACCAGTTATTTGCAAAGCGCAAGTGGGACTGGTCTTCCAAATGCGGCTTTCGCGCGACGAAGGCGCTGGAATCGCGCGCGGATACGCTGACGGGCTGACCCGATAATGGCGCCCCAGAGACCGACAACAACACCGAGGAAGAGGACATGCAAGCACCGCACGGCGTGCCGGAAGGCCGATCGCACGCAACGCGCCAGAGCGATCTCCGTTGGCCGCGCCGCTTGGTCGTCGCCACGCTGTGGGCCGCTGTGGCCTCTGTGACCGCGTGTGGCGGCGGATCGGACGATGCGCCGGCGCCCAGCCCAACGCCTGCCCCAGCGCCAACGCCTGCCCCAGCGCCAGCGCCTGGCCCTGCGCCCGCACCGGCGCCCGGACCCGCGCCAGCACCGGCCCCTGGGCCAGCTCCTGCGCCCGCACCGGGGCCTGCACCAGCGCCTGGCCCCGCGCCAGCGCCCGCACCGGGGCCTGCCCCTGCGCCCGCGCCGACCCCGGCACCTGCCCCGAGCCCTGCGCCCGCGCCCGGACCAGCCCCTGCACCCACACCTGCGCCGGTACCCACGCCCGCACCGAGCCCGACACCGGCGCCCGCGCCTGCCAATACGCAGCTGTGCGGCGACATGAACGAACTGCTGGCGCTGATCAACCAGTTCCGCTCACAACCCCAACTGTGCAGCGGCAGAAGTCTGTCCGCCGCGCCGCCCTTTGCGTGGAATGGGGCACTGGCCAACGCCGCCGCGCGCCATTCGGGCGACATGGCGGTCAACAACTTCTTCAGCCACACGGGCAGCGACGGCAGCAACCCCGGGGCGCGGATCGCGGCGGCCGGTTACAGCTTCTCTTCCTGGGCCGAGAACATCGCAGCCGGCTCGTCCGATGCGCGCGGCACCTTCGACCAGTGGCGCACCAGCACGAGCGGCCATTGCGACGCCATGATGAGCGCGGCCTGGACCCAGATTGGTGCCAGCTGCGTCGCGCGCCGGGGCACCACGTATGGCTATTACTGGACGCTGGACTTCGGCAAGCCGCGCTGAGCGGTCCAAAAGGCGCCGACCGCCGCGGGTGGCCCATAAATAAAGGGCGCAGACCGTTCGGTCTGTGCCCTTTTTTGACCCTTGAGCGGCGTGGATGCGCGCGGCCCAGGCGGGGTGTCGTTCAGTGGTCAGTCGCCCAGCGCCGCCAGTGCCCGCGCCGTGATCTCCTCCACCGTGCCGGTGCCGCTGATGGCGCGGTACTTAGGCGCGGCAGCGGGTTCCTTGGCGGCCCACTGGCTGTAGTAATCGACCAGCGGGCGGGTCTGGTCGTTGTACACGTCCAGGCGCTTGCGCACGGTCTCTTCCTTGTCGTCGTCGCGCTGCACCAGCGGCTCGCCCGTCACGTCGTCCTGGCCTTCCGTCTTGGGCGGGTTGAACTTGACGTGGTAGGTGCGGCCCGACGCCGGGTGGCTGCGGCGGCCGCTCATGCGTTCGATGATGGCGTCGAACGGCACGTCGATTTCCAGCACGTAGTCGAGCTTCACGCCCGCCTGTTTCATTGCCTCGGCCTGCGGCAGGGTGCGCGGGAAGCCGTCAAACAAAAAGCCGTTGGCGCAGTCCGGCTGGGCGATGCGCTCTTTCACCAGGTTGATGATCAGGTCGTCGCTGACCAGGCCGCCCGATTCCATCACGCCCTTGGCCTGCAGGCCCAGCGGCGTGCCGGCCTTGACGGCGGCGCGCAGCATGTCGCCGGTGGAGATTTGCGGGATGCCGTATTTCTGGCAGATGAAGGCCGCTTGCGTGCCTTTGCCGGCGCCGGGGGCGCCCAGAAGAATCAGTCTCATCTCTCTCCTCGGATGGGGTGGGGCCGGCCCGGCGACGCGCCTCCTGTGCGGGGCGGTGGGCAGTCCTTCATGGGGTCATGCGCAGCGGCGAAGGCGCCGCGCGCGGGGTTTTCCGATCAAGAATAGCACGCGAAAGCCCACGCTTGGCTGACGTTCAGGCGCCTTTGCGACCCTGGGTCCAGAGGCGCTGCACGCGCGCCAGATCTTCGGGGGTATCGACGCCCGGGCCCGGTGCCGTGTCGGTCACGTGGACCGCGATGCGGTGGCCGTGCCACAGCGCGCGCAGCTGTTCCAGCGCCTCACACTGCTCCAGCGGCGCGGGCGGCAGGGCGGGGAAGGCGCGCAGGAAGGCCGCGCGGTAGCTGTAGATGCCGATGTGGCGCAGCGGCGCGGGCGCCGTGGGCAGTTGGGTGATGCCGCCGGCAAAGCCGTCGCGCCACCAGGGCAGGGGCGCCCGGCTGAAGGTCAGCGCCAGGCCTTGCGCATCGGTCACCACCTTCACCACGTTCGGGTTGGTGAATTCTGCAATGCTTTCGATAGCGTGCGCCGCAGTTCCCATCTGCGCTGCAGGCTTTTTTGGCAGCAAACCGGCGACGGCGTCGATCAGCGCCGGATCGATCAGCGGCTCGTCCCCTTGCACGTTGACCACCACGTCGTCGCCCGCCAGACCGAGCTGTTCGCAGGCCTCGGCCAGGCGGTCGCTGCCGCTGGCGTGGTCGGCGCGTGTCAGCAGCGCGCGCACGCCGTGGGCCGAACAGGCGGCGACGATCTCGGGCGCGTCCGTCGCCACCAGCACTTGGGCCGCGGCCGAGCGCTCGGCCCGTTCGGCCACGCGCACCACCATCGGCTCGCCGGCGATGTCGGCCAGCGGCTTGTTGGGCAGGCGCGTGGAGGCCAGGCGCGCGGGGATGAGGACGGTGAAGCTCATGGGCAAAGAGGTGCTCGGACGCTGGGAAGAGGTGTATCGGCCCGTCGAAGGGCCGGTGCGGCTGCGGTACGGCGCCGATGGCGCTGCGACCGCCGCGCTGCTCGCACAGGGTACCCGATGTTCAAACGGTGATCGCTTCTGTTTTGATAGCTGTCTGCGCAGACTGGGAGCGCGCTGGAGGCTGATTTGAATGGAAATCGACGCGCCGCCCTCCGGCGGCAGGCCTGGCAAGGCCTGGTCAAGCCCGCGGGCCCCGCGCCGGTTCGCCCCCGGTGCTTACTCCACCGAGATTTTCGCGGCGGTGGGCGAAGCGTCCAGCACCAGCTTGTTCGGCCAAGTCGGCCATTTTGTGCCCAGCGCCGCGTCGTTCGGGTTGCCGGTGCGCGCGAAGGCGGCCAGCGAGGCCATCATCGCGCCGGACAAGGCCTCGCGCCCGCCGCGGTTGGCGTCGTTGACGATCACGTTGGTGTACAGCGCCGGCCCGAAGTTGCCCAGCAGGAAGGGCAGGTCGAACGCGTGCGCCGCGCCATACACGTCGTTCCAGGGCGCGGCCTCCTGCTTCCAGTCGAAGCGGTAGGACCAGACCTTGTCCGGCGTCTGCGTGATGAAGGCGTTCAGCATGTTGTCGCGCAGCGCAACGAAGAACTTGGCGTCCAGCGCGGCAATGGCCGGGTCGTAGGCGGCGCCGTCCGGGTAGGCCGGGTTGATGATGTCGCCAAACGTCGCGGCCTTGGCCTTGGCGGCGTCGAACAGGATCGGGAACAGCTGCGCGTCCGGCAGCTTGATGCCCACCGGATGCCCCACCAGCGGCAGGAAGGTCGACAGCAGCTTGCCCTCAGAGCGGGTCATGCCCGCCAGCAGCGGCGTCTTGACGTAGTTGCCCGCCAGGATGGCGGCGATCGGGTCGGTGGCCACCACCGTGCCTTCCGGAATCGGGCCGGAACCGGTGCTGTTGGGCAGCCCGCCCACCGTGCGCACGCCCACTTTCAGCACCGTGCTGGCGGGCTTGCCGCGCAGGTAGGCGGCGATGTCGGCGCTGCTGTGGCCCTGGATCCAGGCGGTGGCGCCCGCGGCGTCGGCGGCGGTGCCATCGTCGATCAGCAGCTTGGCCAGCAGCACGTTGGACAGCGCCTCGTACGTGGCCACCGGGTTCAGCGCGGGGATGTACCCGTTGTTGCCCGCCAGGTTGTTGGCCGGCTGCGGAAAGCCCGGGCTGGTCGCCACCGAGATGCCACCGGACAGCGGCGCCAGCTTGTGGAACAACCCCGCCGCGCGCTGGCCCGGCGCGGTGGCCACGGCCAGGATGTTGATGGCGCCGGCCGACTGGCCGGTCAGGGTCACGTTCTTAGCGTCACCGCCGAAGTCGCCAATCGTTTCCTGCACGAAACGCAGCGCCTGCACGATGTCCAGCACCGCGTAGTTGCCGGACTGGTCATCGGCTGTGAGCGTGGGGTCCACCGCGGTGTCGCGTAGCGCCGGGTGGCGGAAAAAGCCCAGCTGCCCCAGGCGGTAATTGGCGGTGACCACCACCGCATTGGCCTTCTTGGCCAGCGCCGCGCCGTCGTACATCGGGTCGGCGCTGTAGCCGGTGATGTTGCTGCCGCCGTGGATGAAGACGATCACCGGCAGGTTCTTTTCGCCCGTGGCCGGGCGCCAGATGTTCAGCGACAGGCAGTCTTCGCTGCCCGGCGTGTGGCCCGTGACCAGGTTGTCGCCCACGCTGGCGTCAAAGGTGTTGGCGTTGCCCGGGCTGTACAGGCGCGGGTTCTGGATGCACGACGCGCCAAAGCTGCGCGCGTCGCGCGTGCCGGTCCAGGCGACGGGCGGGCGCGGCGCCTTCCAGCGCAGTGCGCCCACCGGCGCCTGGGCAAACGGGATGCCCTTCCAGAAATACGTGCCCGACCGCGCGCTGTCGTTCACGCCTTGCACGGCGCCGTAGCGGGTGGAAGTGTTTTCGGGGTTCATGGAATCGTCGCTGCCTCCGCAGGCGGTGATCAAGACGCTGACGGCGGCCAAGGCGAGCAGGGCGCCGCGCCGCATCGGGCGGGAAAAGGGCATGGCTTGTCTCCGGTTCGTTGCAGGTGCGCACCCATCGTACGCGCAGCGCGCCTGCAACGCGTCGTGGTCGCGACACCGCCCCGGGGCGCGCGCCAGCGAGCGTCAGCCCACGGTCGGCGTGCGCGGCGGCAGCGCTTCCAGCTCGGCGTCGGACAGGGTGCGCGCCTCGCCTTCCAGCATGACCGGGATGCCGTCGCGCACCGGGTAGGCCAGGCGGGCCGAGCGCGAGATCAGCTCCTGCTTCTCGCGGTCAAAGTCCAGCGGGCCCTTGGTGACGGGGCAGACCAGCAGTTCCAGCAGTTTGGGGTCCATGGCGGTGTTTCGGTCAGTGCGCTGCCGATGTCGACAGCAGGTTCATGATCAGGACGCCGGCGATGATCAGCACCATGCCCAGCATCGCCCACACGTCCAGCTTTTGCCCGAAGGCGACCCAGCCCACGGCGGCGATCAGCACGATGCCCAGGCCCGACCAGGTGGCGTAGGCGATGCCCACAGGGATGGTGCGCAGCGTCAGCGACAGCAGCCAGAACGCCAGCCCGTAGCCGACCACCACGACCGCCGTCGGCCCCAGCCGCGTGAAGCCTTCGCTGGCCTTGAGCGCACTGGTGCCGACCACTTCGGCCACGATGGCGATCAACAGGTAGAGGTAGGCGGACATGGGCGAATGGCGCGACGGGGGGCGCCAAAACGAGGGCTAAGGCGCGGCCGGCGTGCGGGGATGATAGCCCCGCGCTGCCAGCCGCCGATCCAGCGCGTCGAAGAACGCTGTGGGCACCTCCAGCTGCAGCGGCACCGCCAGGGCGTGCGGCGCGTGGTGCCACAGTTTGACGGCGTCTTTTTCGGTGCAAATCACCGTCTCGCCAGCGCCAGATTTGCGCGGCCAGCTACTGAAATCGTAGTGATCGGGCAGCGCGATGGTCTCGTGCAAGGTCAATCCGGCGGCGCGCAGCATGTCGAAAAAGGCCTCGGGCCGGGCGATGCCGGCCACGGCGACCCGTGTTTTGGCCGCACCGCGCAAGTCGGCCAGCGCGACCGTGCTGCCGTCAGCGCGCACGGCGTGGTCGGCCAGGCGGCGCGCGGCGCTGAAGGCCTCCGCGCCCGGCGGCAGGGGCAAGTCCGGCCCTGGTTCGGTGCGCAGCACCAGGTCGACCGGGCGGGGCCAGGCTTCGCGCAGCGGGCCGGCGGGCAGCCGCCAGCCGTTGCCCACGCCGCGCGCGTCGAACACGCAGATGGCCACGTCGTGCGCCAGCGCCCAGTGTTGCAGGCCGTCGTCGCAGACCAGGATGTCGCAGTCGGGGTGCGCCGCCAGCAGGGCGCGGCCGGCGTCGGCGCGCTGGCGGGCAACGAAGACGGGCACGCCCGCGCGCTGGCGCAGCAGCAGCGCTTCGTCGCCCACCGCGAACGGGTCTGACTGGGGCGTGACGGGCACCGGCGCATCCGGCGCGGCGGGGTCGAACCGGGTGCGCCCGTAGCCGCGCGACACGATGCCCGGCCGCCAGCCGCGCGCCTGCAGGTGGCGCACCACGGCCAGCGTGGTCGGCGTTTTGCCCGCGCCGCCGGCCACCACGTTGCCGACGACCACGACCGGCACCGGCAGCCGCTCCGCGCGCGCCAGCCCGCGCCGCCGCTGCCACGTCGCCACCGCGCCGTACAGCAGCGAGAGCGGCCACAGCACGCACGCCAGCGGCCCACGGCGCTGCCAGGCGGCGCGCAGGCGGTGTTCGAGCGACAGGCTTTCGGGCATAGGGTGCAACGCGGCACCGGCGCGGTGATGCCAGGCAGGGCAAGGCGCTGCGGTGCGGGCGCAGTGTGCCACGCGGCCGGGCGCGGGCAAGGGGGCTTGCGGGCTTGCGGGAGGCGTCGTGGTCGCACGGCGCGCTGCCAGGGCGCTGCCTTCACCCCTGTCGAAGCCAGGTGGGAACGTCAGCGGTGTTGCGTGCGCAGCCCGCAGCGCTATCAGAAAAGGAGCTGATAGCGCACGTGGTTGTAGGACTCGGGCCCGATGGGCGCTTCCCCGTGCGATGCGTACGTCGGCGGAGGTGCTCAGGCCGTGAAGCGCCCAGGTCCGACGCCCATTTCACTCCTGAATCAGGAGCTGCCTGCGCAGGTGGCTGTAGGGCTGCGGGCCGATTTCTTGGTCAACGGGGGCGTCAGAGCCGGCCCAAGGCGCGCCCTCGCCGGCTTACTTCGCTCCCGACTGCGCCGCAAACGTGATCTGCGTCAGGCCTTCGCGGCGGGCGGCGTCCATCACGGTGACCACCGACTGCACCGGCGCGGTGGCGTCGGCGCTGATGATCAGGATGCTGTCCTTGGCGGCCACGCCGCGCAGGGCGCGGGCGACGGATTCGACGTCGCGCACGTCCAGCGGCTGCTTGTTGACGGCGTAGCGGCCGTCGGCGGCCACCGCGACGACGATTTCCTTGGGGCGGTCGCGGGAGGCGTCGGCGTTGGCGGTGGGCAGGGTGACCTGCAGCTCGGTGAACTTGCTGTACGTGGTCGTCAGCATCAGGAAGATCAGGATCACCAGCAGCACGTCGATGAACGGGATCAGGTTGATCTCCGGCTCTTCGGGCGGGTGGGGGCGGAACTTCACCGCTTGGCTCCCTTGGCGTGCTCGCCGCCGGGGCACAGCGGGTCCAGGTGGCGCGCGAAATGCTCGGCCGCCAGTTCCAGCTCGAGGATGTAGCCGTCGACGCGCGCGCGGAAGTAGCGCCAGAAGATCAGCGCCGGGATCGCCACGATCAGGCCGAACGCGGTGTTGTACAGCGCGACCGAGATGCCGTGCGCCAGCTGCGCCGGGTTGCCGCCGGACAGCGAGCCGCTGGGCGCCTGCGCGCCGAAGATCTCGATCATGCCGATCACCGTGCCGAGCAGGCCCAGCAGCGGCGCGGCCGAGGCGATGGTGGCCAGCGCGGGCAGAAAGCGCTCCAGCCGGTGCGCGACCTTGCGGCCGGCCGCTTCCATGGCGGCGCGCATTTCGTCGGGCGTGCAGCGCGGGTTGTTGTTGATGGCGCGCCAGCCGGAGGCTAGCACCTCACCCAGGGCCGAGTGCTGGGCCAGCTGGTTGACGGTGTCGGGGCCCGGCACGCTGTCGCGCGACACGCCGATGGCTTCGTCCAGCAGGCCGGGCGTGATGACGCGGCTGGATTTGAGCTTGACGAAGCGCTCGATGACGAAGGCCAGCGCCAGGATGGAACACAGGATCAGCGGCCAGATCGGCCAGCCAGCGGCTTGTATGATCGAAAGCAAGGGTGGTTCTCCGCCGGCGCAGCGGTTCAAGGTCCCTCGGGCGCCGCGCCATTTACATCTGGAATGCGGGCGATTATGACCCAGCACCTGTTGCTGCCCGCTGCCTCTGCGGTACGCACAGCCGGGGCGTTGGGCGGCCATCACATGCGCACCGGGGCCGACAACAGGTCGCTGCCCACCATTTCTGTGGATAACTTTGTGCAAAAAGCGCTTGTCGCGGGCCTGAAAGGACGCTGCAGCGCCGTTTTTGACAGATTGATGAACGATTAAGCACAAAAAAATCCAATGAAATCAACGAGTTGCACCAAGTGCTGGGCGTTTCCAGTCCGCGCGGGGTGTCGCAACCCCGCCTGCCGTCCGCTGTGGAGTAGTGGCGCGGCCTGAACGCCCAAAAGGGCCGGAAAACCGCATGGAATCTGACTTTTTCGTTCAACCGCCCGCCAGTGCGCCGCGTATCTGGGCGGTTGGCGCGCTGACCCGCGCCATTGCTGACGCGCTGGAGGCGCGCTTCAATCCCGTGGCGGTGCGCGGCGAGATTTCGGGCTTCACCCGCGCGGCCAGCGGGCACTGCTACTTTTCACTCAAGGACGAGGCCGGCCAGCTGCGCTGCGCCATGTTCCGGCGCGCCGCGGGGCTGCTGAACTTCAACCCGCGCGAGGGCGACCAGGTCGAGGTGCGCGGGCGCGTGGCGGTGTACGAGCCGCGCGGCGATTTGCAGCTGGTGGTCGAATCCATGCAGCGCGCCGGGCAGGGCGCGCTGTTCGAGCAGTTTCTGCGCCTGAAGGCCCAACTGGAGGCCGAAGGCCTGTTCCACGCCGAACGCAAGCGCCCGCTGCCCGAGACGCCGCGCGCCATCGGCGTGGTCACCTCGCTGGCGGCGGCGGCGCTGCACGACGTGCTGACGGCGCTGGCGCGGCGCGTGCCGCACATCCCGGTGGTCGTCGTGCCGGCGGCGGTGCAGGGCGCGGGGGCGCCTGAAGAGTTGCGCCGTGCGCTATCAAAGTTGTATCTTCTTGCGCAGGTGGGAGTAGGGCTGGAGGCCGATTTGGCTCAAAAAGTCGCAGCGGACGGCGCGCCGCCCATCGACGTCATCCTGCTGGTGCGCGGCGGTGGCTCGATCGAGGACCTGTGGGCCTTCAACGACGAGCGCCTGGCCCGCACCATCGCCGTGAGCCCGGTGCCGCTGATCAGCGGGGTGGGGCATGAGACCGACTTCACCATCGCCGACTTCGTGGCCGACCTGCGCGCACCCACGCCGACCGCCGCGGCCGAGCTGGCCAGCGTGCCGCGCGCCCAGCGCCTGGCCGACGTCGACGCGCTGGCCGAACGACTGGCGCGCGCCCTGCGCCGCCGCGTCGACGCCGAAAGCCAGCGCCTCGACTGGCTGGCCGGGCGCCTCAGCCGCCCGTCCGACGCCGTGGCCGCCGAACGCCTGCGCCTAGACCGCCAGGCCCAGCGCCTGCGCCACGCGCTGGCACTGCGGCTGGAGCGCGAAAGTGCACGCCTCGCTCAGTTGCGGGACCGCCTGCCGCGCCCGCTGGCGCCGCGCCTGGCGGCCGAGCAGCTGCGGCTGGCGCGCCTGGGCGAACGCCTGCCCGACGCCGTCGCGCGCCAGGGCGCCGCCGCGCACGAGCGCCTGGCGCTCGCCGCGCTGCGCCTGGCCGCGTTGGACCCTCAGCGCGTGCTGGAGCGCGGCTACGCCTGGCTGCAAACCGCCGACGGCCAAGCCGTGACGCACGCCGCCGACACGCACATCGGGCAGGCGCTGACCGCCACCCTTGCGGATGGCAAGGTTGATCTCAGCGTCGTCACACCGCGGCCGCGCTGACTTCCTACAATCGATTGCACGAGGGGCGACCTATGATGGCCGCTTCGCCGATCAACAACCACGAGAAAAGGATCCTCACGATGGAACGCACTCTGCCACCGCTGCCGTATCCCCACGATGCTCTGGCCCCGGCCTGCAGCAAGGAAACGCTGGAATACCACCACGACAAGCACCACAAGGCCTACGTGGACAAGCTCAACGAGCTGCAAAAAGGCACCGAGTTCGAGAACATGGAACTCGAAGACGTGATCAAGAAGTCCAGCGGCGGCATCTACAACCAGGCCGCCCAGATCTGGAACCACACCTTCTTCTGGAATTGCATGAAGCCCAACGGCGGCGGTGAGCCCACCGGCGCCTTGGCCGACGCCATCAACAAGAAGTGGGGCAGCTACGCCGACTTCAAAAAGGCTTTCGTCACCAGCGCCGTGGGCAACTTCGGCTCAGGCTGGACCTGGCTGGTCAAGAAGGCTGACGGCAGCGTCGACATCGTCAACATGGGCGCCGCCGGCACCCCGCTGACCACCGGCGACACGCCCGTGTTCACCGTGGACGTGTGGGAGCACGCCTACTACATCGACTACCGCAACCTGCGCCAGAAGTTCGTCGAGACCTACCTCGACAAGCTGGCCAACTGGGACTTCGCGGCCAAGAACTTCGGCTGATCGCCGTCGATCACGCTGCTAAAAGCCACCTTCGGGTGGCTTTTTTCATGTCAGCGCAATCCAACGCGTCGGTCGCGGACTGGCGCCACGTCACTGGGCAGCGTTAAAGGGACTACTCGACTCATGCCTTCTCGAACCATGGCCAGGGAGATGGGGGCTGTCGCAAACAGCTGTCTCACGCACCTGTTGCGCATTCGGCCAGCAGCCGCATCGCCAGCAGACGTTCAAGCTCTCCACCGATCCGCTTTTCGTCGAGAAGGTACGTAACATCGTGGGCTGCACCCGGATGGGGTGCTGTGCGCGCAACTTTGGCCGGTTTTCAGTCAGCGGGGCTTCTGGACTGGACCGCCAGAGGCCCGTGACGCAAGTCGCTGAATCCGTGTGTTGTCAGAGCGTGCAAGGCCGCCGGCCGGGCGCCTGCTGTAGGCGTCTGATGCCTCTACGGTACGCGCTTTGCCAGCGACGCCGTATGGGGCGCATCTAGCAGGATCATCCGCAGCCGTTAAAATATTGGGTTTTGCCGCGCATAAAACGGGGTGGCAAGAACCGAATTCCCGCGCAGGACGCGCGGCCGTCAGCTCAACAAGCAAGGGCCGGCGCCGCACGGCCCGCGCACCGCAACTTCAACCTTGAGAGAAATGCACCATGGCCGTGAACGTGGAAACCCTGGACAAGCTCGAGCGCAAGATGACGCTCACCCTGCCGCTGGACGTGATCAAGAACGAGGTCGACGCCCGCCTGCGCAAGCTGTCGCGCACCGTCAAGATGGACGGCTTTCGTCCCGGCAAGGTGCCGATGGGTGTCGTGGCCCAGCGCTACGGCTATTCGGTGCAGTACGAGGTGATGAACGACAAAGTCGGTGAAGCCTTCTACAACGCCGCCAACGAAGCCAAGCTGCGCGTGGCCGGCCAGCCGTCCATCTCGGAAAAAGAGGGCGCGCCCGAAGGCCAGATGACGTTCGACGCCGTGTTCGAGGTGTTCCCCGAAGTCAAGCTGGGCGATTTGGCCGCTGCTGAGGTGGAAAAGGTGTCGGTCGACGTCGGCGACGAGGCCATCGAGCGCACGCTGGACATCCTGCGCAAGCAGCGCCGCAGCTTCGCGCAGCGCGCCCAGGGCAGTCCCGCCGAAGACGGCGACCGCGTGACCGTGGACTTTGCCGGCAAGATCGACGGCGAGCCGTTCGAAGGTGGCAAGGCGGAAGACTTCCAGTTCGTCATCGCCGAAGGCCAGATGCTGAAGGAATTCGAAGACGCCGTGCGCGGCATGAAGGTCGGCGAATCCAAGACCTTCCCGCTGGCCTTCCCGGCCGACTACCACGGCGCTGACGTCGCGGGCAAGACCGCCGACTTCCTGGTGACCGTGAAGAACATCGAAGCCGCGCACCTGCCCGAAGTGAACGACCAGCTGGCCAAGTCGCTGGGCGTGAAGGAAGGCACCGTGGACGCGCTGCGCGCCGACATCCGCAAGAACCTGGAGCGTGAAGTCAGCTTCCGCGTGACCCAGCGCAACAAGCAGGCCGCCATGCAGGCCCTGGTCGGCGCCGCCGAGCTGGACGTGCCCAACGCTCTGGTCAAGGGCGAGGTCGACCGCATGATCGACAACGCCCGTGCCGACCTGAAGCAGCGTGGCATCAAGGACGTCGAGAAGTTGCCGATCCCCGAAGACACCTTCCGTCCCGAAGCCGAGCGCCGCGTGCGCACCGGCCTGGTGGTGGCCGAGCTGGTCAGCAAGAACGAACTGCAGGCCACGCCCGACCAGGTGAAGGCCCAGGTGGAGAACATGGCCGCCAGCTACGAACGCCCGGAAGAGGTCGTGCGCTACTATTTCGCCGACGCCAACCGCCTGGCCGAAGTGCAGGCCATCGCCACCGAGAACAACGTGGCCGACTTCGTGCTGGGCAAGGCCAAGGTCACCGACAAGAAGCTGGCCTTTGACGAGCTGATGGGCCAACAGGCGTAATTCGGTACACCCCCCTGAGCCGCTGGTGCGGCTTCCCCCCGCTCTCGCCGCACGGCGTGCGGCGGGCAGGGGGACGACACCGGCGGCCGGGCGGAGCCCGCTCCGCGGTGTCTGCTGGTGGAGGTGGCGAAGGCGCTGGCGACAGGCTTCTCGTTTGAAGTGATGAATACCGGATACTGCGATTTTGATAGCTGGCCGCGCAGGTGGTTGTAGGGCCAGAGGGCGAAATCGTTTGCAACGGGGGGGGTGACGGCACGCGCCCCATGCGTGGGGCTTGGAATCGGTGGGTTCCGGCCCCATTTGCTTGACCAGACCTAACTTGGAGTTTTCATGAGCGAGTACGACACCCAGCAAAACCTCGGCCTGATTCCGATGGTGATCGAGCAGTCCGGCCGCGGCGAACGCTCCTACGACATCTATTCGCGCCTGCTGCGCGAGCGCGTCGTGTTTCTGGTGGGCGAAGTGAACGACCAGACCGCCAACCTGGTGGTGGCCCAACTGCTGTTCCTGGAGAGCGAGAACCCGGACAAGGATATTTCCCTGTACATCAACTCGCCGGGCGGCAGCGTCACGGCCGGCATGTCGATCTACGACACCATGCAGTTCATCAAACCCGACGTGTCCACCATGTGCCTGGGCTTTGCGGCCAGCATGGGCGCCTTCCTGCTGGCCGCCGGCGCCAAGGGCAAGCGCTACAGCCTGCCCAACAGCAAGATCATGATCCACCAGGTGCTGGGCGGCGCGCGCGGCCAGGCGACCGACATCGAGATCCACGCCCGCGACATCCTGCGCACCAAGGACCAGATGAACCGCATCCTGGCCGAGCGCACCGGTCAGCCGCTGGAAAAAGTCCAGCGCGACACCGAGCGCGACTACTTCATGACCGCCGACGAAGCCAAGGACTACGGCATCGTCGACCAGGTCATTGCCAACCGGCCGTGACCGGCGCGCGCCGAGGCGCGGTGGGCCTGCACGGCCCGCGCGCTGACGGCGCGGTTTGCAAGGCCGTTTCACCCCCGTTGCCTGTGGGCAACGGGGTTTTCTGGCGCGGTGCATGATTTGGTTATCATGGGTCGCTTCAACACGAAACTGACATTCAATGGCCGATAAGAAAGGCTCTTCCAGCGAGAAATCGCTCTATTGCTCGTTCTGCGGCAAGAGCCAGCACGAGGTCAAGAAGCTGATCGCCGGCCCCTCGGTGTTCATCTGCGACGAGTGCATCGACCTGTGCAACGACATCATCCGTGAGGAAGTGCCCGCGGATGCCGCGCCGGGCGAGGCCAAGGCCGAACTGCCGACGCCGTCGGACATCAAGACCAACCTCGACAACTACGTCATCGGCCAGGAAAAGGCCAAGCGCACGCTGGCCGTGGCGGTCTACAACCACTACAAGCGCCTCAAGCACAAGGAAGACGCCAAGGCGGGCGAGGTCGAACTCGCCAAGAGCAACATCCTGCTGATCGGCCCCACGGGGTCGGGCAAGACGCTGCTGGCCCAGACGCTGGCGCGCCAACTGGACGTGCCCTTCGTCATGGCCGACGCCACCACGCTGACCGAGGCCGGTTACGTGGGTGAGGACGTCGAAAACATCATCAGCAAGCTGCTGCAAAGCTGCAACTACGACGTGGACCGCGCGCAGCGCGGCATCGTCTACATCGACGAGATCGACAAGATCAGCCGCAAGGCCGACAACCCGAGCATCACGCGCGACGTGTCGGGCGAGGGCGTGCAGCAGGCGCTGCTCAAGCTGATCGAAGGCACGATGGCCAGCATCCCGCCGCAGGGCGGGCGCAAGCACCCGAACCAGGACTTCCTGCAGATCGACACGACCAACATCCTGTTCATCTGCGGTGGCGCGTTCGCGGGGCTCGAAAAGGTCATCGAAGCGCGCACCGAAGCGTCCGGCATCGGCTTTGGCGCCACCGTGCGCAGCAAGCAGCAGCGCTCGATCAGCGAGGCGTTCCAGGAAGTCGAGCCTGAAGACCTGATCAAGTTCGGCATCATCCCCGAGCTGGTGGGCCGCATGCCCGTGGTGGCCACGCTGGCCGAGCTGACCGAAGACGCGCTGGTGCAGATCCTGACCGAGCCGAAAAACGCGCTGGTCAAGCAGTTCGGCCGCCTGCTGCAAATGGAAGGCGTCGAGCTGGAGATCCGCCCGTCGGCGCTCAAAGCCATCGCCCGCAAGGCGCTGGCGCGCAAGACCGGTGCGCGCGGGCTGCGTTCGATCCTCGAACAGGCGCTGATCGACACCATGTTCGAGCTGCCCCACACCGCCAACGTGGCCAAGGTGGTGGTGGACGAAAACACGATCGAAGACAACCAGCCGCCGCTGCTGGTGTACCGCGAAGCCGCGAAAAAGGCTTGACCAGCATCGGCACCGCGAATTCGGAACGATTTCGCGGCCCGGCCCTAGAGCCATCTGCGCGGCCAGCTACCATTAATGTAGCATTCAGTTGCGGCAAATGGCCTCGCCGCACGCCAGGGCCCGGCGCCAAGGGTCTGCCCCGAGCGGCCGCCGCGCCGCTGGGTTGAAAATAACGCCTGAGCAGCCATTTACTGGCGAATCACCCGAAGGATCATTCATGTCCGGAACCACCCCGTTGCCCGCCACGCCGATCGACCTGCCGCTGCTGCCGCTGCGCGACGTCGTGGTCTTTCCCCACATGGTCATCCCGCTGTTCGTGGGCCGGCCGAAGAGCATCAAGGCGCTGGAAACCGCCATGGCGGCCGACCGCCGCATCATGCTGGTGGCGCAAAAGACCGCCGCCAAGGACGAGCCCACGGTGGGCGACATGTTCGAAGTCGGCTGCGTGTCCACCATCCTGCAGATGCTCAAGCTGCCCGACGGCACCGTGAAGGTGCTGGTCGAAGGCCAGCAGCGCGCCACCGTGACGCACATCGAAGACGATGGTGAGTCGCACTTCGTCGCCACCGTCACGCCGATCGAGCCCGCGACCGACCAGGACGACGCCGAGGTCGAGGCGCTGCGCCGTGCGGTGATGCAGCAGTTCGACCAGTACGTCAAGCTGAACAAGAAGATCCCGCCCGAGATCCTGACCTCCATCGCCAGCATCGACGAGCCTGGCCGCCTGGCCGACACGATCGCCGCGCACCTCCCGCTCAAGCTGGAAAGCAAGCAGAACGTGCTGGACCTGGCCAGCGTGAAAGAGCGCCTGGAAAACCTGTTTGAGCAGATCGAGCGCGAAGTCGACATCCTGAATGTCGACAAGAAGATCCGTGGCCGCGTGAAGCGCCAGATGGAAAAGAACCAGCGCGACTTCTACCTGAACGAGCAGGTCAAGGCGATCCAGAAAGAACTGGGCGAAGGCGAAGAAGGCGCGGACATCGAAGAGATCGAAAAGAAGATCCGCGCCGCGCGCATGCCCAAAGAAGCGCGCAAGAAGGCCGAGGGCGAGCTGAAGAAGCTCAAGCTCATGTCGCCCATGTCGGCCGAGGCCACCGTGGTGCGCAACTACATCGACGTGCTGGTCGGCCTGCCGTGGTCGAAGAAGACCAAGATCAAGCACGATCTGGCCAACGCCGAGGCGGTGCTGAACGAAGACCACTACGGTCTGGAAAAGGTCAAGGACCGCATCCTCGAGTACCTCGCGGTGCAGCAGCGCGTGGACAAGGTCAAGGCGCCGATCCTGTGCCTGGTCGGCCCACCCGGCGTGGGCAAGACCTCGCTCGGCCAGTCGGTCGCCAAGGCCACGGGGCGCAAGTACGTGCGCATGGCGCTGGGTGGCATGCGCGACGAGGCGGAGATCCGCGGCCACCGACGCACTTACATCGGTGCGATGCCGGGCAAGGTGCTGCAAAGCCTGAACAAGGTCGGCACGCGCAACCCGCTGTTCCTGCTGGACGAGATCGACAAGCTGGGCATGGACTTCCGCGGTGACCCGTCCAGCGCGCTGCTGGAAGTGTTGGACCCCGAGCAGAACCACACCTTTGGCGACCACTACGTCGAGGTCGATTTCGACCTGTCGGACGTGATGTTCGTGGCGACCAGCAACTCGATGAACATCCCGCCGGCGCTGCTGGACCGGATGGAAGTCATCCGCCTGTCGGGCTACACCGAGGACGAGAAGACCAACATCGCCGTCAAGTACCTGCTGCCCAAGCAGATGAAGAACAACGGCGTGAAGGAAGACGAGTTGGACGTCACCGAAGCGGCGGTGCGCGACATCGTGCGCTACTACACACGCGAAGCCGGTGTGCGTTCGCTGGAGCGCGAGCTGTCCAAGATCTGCCGCAAGGTGGTCAAAGGTTTGCAGCTCAAGCAGATGACGCCGAAGGTAGTCGTCACGGCGGACAACCTCAACGACTTCCTGGGCGTGCGCAAGTACACCTACGGCCGCGCCGAACAGCAGAACCAGGTCGGTCAGGTGGTCGGTCTGGCGTGGACGGAAGTGGGCGGTGACCTGCTCACCATTGAAGCCGCCACCATGCCGGGCAAGGGCGCCATCCAGCGCACCGGCCAGCTGGGCGATGTGATGAAGGAATCTGTCGAGGCGGCGCGCACCGTGGTGCGCTCGCGTGCACGCGTGCTGGGCATCAAGGACGAGGTGTTCGAGAAGAAGGACATCCACATCCACGTGCCCGATGGCGCCACGCCCAAGGACGGCCCGAGTGCGGGCGCCGCCATGACGACAGCCATCGTGTCGGCGCTGACCGGCATCCCCGTGCGCAGCGACGTTGCGATGACCGGCGAGATCACGCTGCGCGGCGAGGTGACGGCGATCGGCGGTCTGAAGGAAAAGCTGCTCGCGGCCCTGCGTGGCGGCATCAAGACCGTACTGATCCCGGAAGAGAACGTCAAGGACCTTCAGGAGATCCCGGCGAACGTCAAGGAAGCCCTGAAGATCGTGCCCGTGCGGTGGATCGACAAGGTGCTGGAAATCGCGCTCGAGCGCCAGCCGACGCCGCTGCTGGACGACGACGCTGCTGCGCCTGAACCTGCCCCCGCCACATCGCCCGCCGCCAAGAAGACGGGCGAGCGCCGTGGTGCGGTGAAGCACTGAGGCGCAGCGCACGAAACCGGTGGCGCGAAGAATTTTTTCGCGCCACTGGGTCGAAACGATGAATTCCCGGTATAGAATCTAAGGCTTGCAGTGCGGGAATAGCTCAGTTGGTAGAGCGCAACCTTGCCAAGGTTGAGGTCGCGAGTTCGAGCCTCGTTTCCCGCTCCAGACATTGCATCCGGCTCACCAAGCCGGGAGCAGCCAAAAAGGGAAGCTCTGGCTTCCCTTTTTTGTCGCAGTACCTGCGGCGCGATAGCAAAGCGGTTATGCAACGGATTGCAAATCCGTCTAGTCCGGTTCGACTCCGGATCGCGCCTCCACTTCTCCTGTGCCATGTCGGATCGAAAGCAGTCGGTCGGGCCGGGGCTGTGAAGGGTGCTAACGCGAGGGGCATCGCAGCCAAAAGCGGGCACGTTTTTGGGTTATAATTTTGAGTTCCATGCGGGAATAGCTCAGTTGGTAGAGCGCAACCTTGCCAAGGTTGAGGTCGCGAGTTCGAGCCTCGTTTCCCGCTCCAAACGCTCGGCACCGGTCATTTGACAGGTGCTATAAAAAAAAGGAAGCATCCGCTTCCTTTTTTTTCAGGCGAATGGGCATGCATTCCCGGCGCGATAGCAAAGCGGTTATGCAACGGATTGCAAATCCGTCTAGTCCGGTTCGACTCCGGATCGCGCCTCCACCTTCCCCCTGGTTGTTCGACCGCACCCGCGAATTGAGCGGGAAGGCGCGGGCGTGATGGTGTACGCCAGGGATTGTTCGACGACGCCGCCAGCGCCGGTGCGAAGCGCCCAGGCAGGGATTGAGTGCGACAATGCACGTTTGGCCCCGGTGGTGAAACTGGTAGACACAGCGGACTTAAAATCCGCCGCTTCCCGAAAGGGCGCGTGCCGGTTCGATCCCGGCCCGGGGCACCAGTTGTGAGGAATACGCCATGAGTGATGACGCACCTTTCGAGATCCACGTGCATGGCGACGTGAAACTGCGCGCCGACGTCGGTTTCGACGCCCTGCAGGACGCGCTCAAGCCCTTGTGGAAGTACGCACGCGCCCGCTCGCTTGCCGACGGCGCTGCCAGCCTGTACGAGGACGAGCCCGGCATCCGTTTCGACGCCAAGGACCACCTGCTGCAGATGTGCTGGACGGTGAGCGGCGACGACGACTTCCGCCAGCAGCTGGACGACCTGTGCATGAACCTGAACGATCTGTCGGCCGAAGGCACCCAGATCGAAGTCACGTTTTACGACGCCCAGTACGACGAAGAAGACGAGGAGCAGGGCCGCGACTCGCGCGACGATTTCGTGCTGCTGTTCGTCGGCCCGACGCCTGAGGCCATCATGCAGGCGCAGCGCAACCTGCTGGTCGAAGACGTAGTGGCGTTGATGGAGCGCCACTTTGACGGCGCCGAGCTGGGTGGCGTGGTCAGCGAGATCGACAAGCTTTTCTCAGACCGCTTCACCGCGCTGGTCAGCTCGCTCGAACTGGGCAAGCCGCCGCGCAGCCCGGGCTCCGGCAACAACGGGCACGGCAGCGGGCGCCGTCCGCGCCATCTGCACTGAGGCAGATTGCATCGCAGTCGCGGTCAATGCTCCTGATTCAGGAGCTTTCCGCGCAGGTGGCTGTAGGGCTACAAGCCAAAATGTGTCTTAACGGGCGGTTGCAGCACATTCCGGCGAATTGAGCCGCCAACGCCGCGCCGCGGCCTCCAAGTCAGCCAGATCGCTGGTGAGCACCAAGTGAATGCGGTCAGACGCGGGTCAGTGGCTTCAGGGTTCAGCAGGCCGGCTGTGGCCAGCACGCGCTGCAGTCGTCGCGCCACTGCCGCCGCCGTACCCCAAATGCGCGCTTCTTGCGCCAGGTGAACAAAATAGTTCGGTCAAATCCCGCATGGTGGGAAATCGTTGCGTAATTGGAGATTCAGCCCGCCACGGGCACCGCACAATCGGGGATGACCGCCCGGACCGGCGACCGGCGCCACACGCGCCCGGCCTGCGCCCCTGCCCGGGCATGGCATCCCAACATCCAAGGAGAGACAGATGAGCACCCAGCAACCCACCATCATCTACACCCTGACCGACGAGGCGCCGCGCCTGGCCACGGCCTCGCTGCTGCCGATCGTGCGCAGCTTCGCCAAGGTGGCGGGCATCGACATGCAGACCAGCGACATCTCGGTGGCCGGCCGCATCCTGGGCCAGTTCCCCGAAGTGTTGACCGAAGCGCAGCGTGTGCCCGACAACCTGAGCGAGCTGGGCAAGCTGACGCTCAAGCCCGAAGCCAACATCATCAAGCTGCCCAACATCAGCGCGTCCGTGGCCCAGCTCAAGGCGGCCATCAAGGAGCTGCAGGACAAGGGCTACAAGGTGCCCGACTTTCCTGAGAACCCCAAGGACGACAAGGAAAAGGACATCCGCGCGCGCTACAACAAGTGCATCGGCTCGGCCGTGAACCCGGTGCTGCGCGAAGGCAACTCCGACCGCCGCGCGCCGCGCGCCGTCAAGGAGTACGCGCGCAAGCACCCGCACAGCATGGGCGAGTGGAGCCAGGCCTCGCGCTCGCACGTCTCGCACATGCACGGCGGCGACTTCTACCACGGCGAAAAGTCCATGACGCTGGACCGCGCGCGCGACGTCAAGATGGAGCTGATCACCAAGAGTGGCAAGGCCATCGTGCTCAAGCCCAAGGTGTCGCTGAAGGACCGCGAAGTCATCGACTCGATGTTCATGAGCAAGAAGGCGCTGATGGCCTTCTACGAGAAAGAGATCGCCGACGCGTACAAGACCGGCGTGATGTTCTCGCTGCACGTGAAGGCGACCATGATGAAGGTGTCGCACCCCATCGTGTTCGGCCACTGCGTGCGCATCTTCTACAAGGAGGCGTTCGAAAAGCACGCCAAGACCTTTGAAGAGCTGGGCGTGAACGTCAACAACGGCATGATCGATCTGTACAACAAGATCGCCGACCTGCCCGAAAGCCAGCAGGACGAGATCAAGCGCGACCTGCACGCCTGCCACGAGCACCGGCCCGAACTGGCCATGGTCGACTCGTCCAAGGGCATCACCAACTTTCATTCGCCCAACGACGTGATCGTGGACGCGTCCATGCCGGCCATGATCCGCAACAGCGGCAAGATGTACGGCGCCGACGGCCGCCTGAAGGACGTCAAGGCCGTGATGCCCGAATCGACCTTCGCCCGCATCTACCAGGAGATGATCAACTTCTGCAAGTGGCACGGCGCGTTCGACCCCAAGACCATGGGCACCGTGCCCAACGTCGGTCTGATGGCCCAGCAGGCCGAGGAATACGGCAGCCACGACAAGACCTTCGAGATCCCCGAAGACGGCGTGGCCAACATCACCGACCTGGACACGGGCGAAGTGCTGATGAGCCAGAACGTGGAAGCCGGCGACATCTGGCGCATGTGCCAGACCAAGGACGCCGCCGTGCGCGACTGGGTCAAGCTGGCCGTCACGCGCGCGCGCAACTCGGGCATGCCGGTGGTGTTCTGGCTGGACGCCTACCGCCCGCACGAGAAGGAGCTGATCACCAAGGTGCGCATGTACCTGCACGAGCACGACATCAGCGGCCTGGACATCCAGATCATGAGCCAGGTGCGCGCCATGCGCTACACGCTGGAGCGCGTGATTCGCGGCCAGGACACCATCAGCGCCACCGGCAACATCCTGCGCGACTACCTGACCGACCTGTTCCCGATCATGGAGTTGGGCACCAGCGCCAAGATGCTGTCCATCGTGCCGCTGATGGCCGGTGGCGGCATGTACGAAACGGGCGCGGGCGGCTCGGCCCCCAAGCACGTGCAGCAGCTCGTCGAGGAAAACCACCTGCGCTGGGATTCGCTGGGTGAGTTCCTGGCCTTGGCCGTCAGCCTGGAAGAGCTGGGCATCAAGGAAAACAACGCCCGCGCCAAACTGCTGGCCAAGGCGCTGGACGCCGCCACCGGCAAGCTGCTGGACAACAACAAGGGCCCAAGCCCCAAGACCGGCCAGCTCGACAACCGCGGCAGCCACTTCTACCTGGCACTGTACTGGGCGCAGGCCCTGACCGAGCAGAAGGAAGACGCCGAACTGGCCAAGGTATTCGCACCGGTCGCCAAGCAACTGGCCGATAACGAAGCCAAGATCGTCGAAGAGCTCGCCGCCGTGCAAGGCCAGCCGGCCGACATCGGGGGCTACTACCTGCTGGACGAGGCCAAGCTCGACCAGGTCATGCGCCCCAGCGCCACGCTGAACGCCGCGCTGGCCAAGCTCGGCTGATGCGCCTTCGGCCAGCAGCGGCGGGCCGCCACGGAAAAGCCACCGCGAGGTGGCTTTTTCTATGGTTTTTTGGCCTGCAGCCCTACAGCCACCAGCGCAGGCAGCTTCTTAATTGATAGCGGAGAAGGTTCGCTGCCTGCAGAAAAAACGTCGCACGGGGGTGGCGTACCGCTCAGTGGTAGCCCGCGTCCGCCGCCACCTTGCCCCGGAACACGCTGTACGACCAGCCGGTGTAGCCCAGGATCAGCGGCACCAGCACGACCAGACCCCACAGCACAAAGCCCTGCGATTCCGGCGGTGAGGCGGCGTCCCAGATCGAGAGCGCGGGCGGCACGATCAGCGGCCACATGCCCAGCACCAGCCCGATGAAACCCAGGCCAAACAGCGCCAGCGTCCAGAGGAACGGCCGAGCGTCGTGGGCGGCAGGCCGTTCGGGCGTGGCCAGTGCGGCGTCGCGCCACAGCAGCCACGCGACCCCCAGCGTGACGATCGGCACCGGCGACAGCCACAGGAAGTTGTAGCCGGAGAACCAGCGCGCCATCAGCCGCGATTCAAGGAAGGGCAGGCTGACGCTCACCGCCAGCATGGCCACCAGCACCGCCAGCACCAGCGGGCGCGCCAACTGGCGTGCCCGGGCGTGCAGCGCGCCCTCGGTTTTCAGGATCAGCCAGCCCGCGCCCAGCAGGGCGTAGCCGATCACCAGCGCCACCCCGGTCAGCAGCGCGAACGGGCTGAGCCAGCCGAATGGGCCCCCGTCGTAGTAGCCGCTGTTGTTCAGCGGTAGGCCCTGCACCAGCGCACCCAGGATCACGCCCTGGAAGAACGCTGCCACGATGGAGCCCAGGCTGAATGCCGCGCCCCAGGCGCGCCGCGCCGCGCCGTAGCCCTTGAAGCGGAATTCGAACGCGACGCCGCGAAACACCAGGGCCAGCAGCATCAGGATCACCGGCAGGTACAGGGCCGACAGCACCACCGCATAGGCGCGCGGAAACGCTGCCATGAGGCCGGCACCACCGAGCACCAGCCAGGTTTCGTTGCCGTCCCAGATGGGGGCGGCGGTGTTCATCATGTGGTCGAGCTGATCGCCGTCGCGGGCCGCGGGCGCCAGAATGCCCAAGCCGAGCACGAAGCCGTCGAGCAGCACGTACATCAGCACGCCAAAACCGATGACGCCGAACCACGCCACCGGAAGCCAGGTGCTGGCGTTCATGGCGTTCTCCTTTCGTCGATGTCTTCCGCGTCGGCGGCGGACAGTGGCCGCGCAGGCGTCTTGGTCACGCCTGAGCCGTGTTGCTGCGGCGCCGCCTCTTGCGACTGAGGCCCCTTGCGCAACAGGCGCAGCAAATACCAGATGCCGGCCCCGAAGATGATGGCGTACACGAGGACGAAGCCAGCCAGCGACGTGGCGACCTGCGTGCTCGTCAGGTGGGGGCTGACCGCGTCGCGCGTGCGCAGCAGGCCGTACACGACCCAGGGCTGGCGGCCGATCTCAGTCACGTACCAGCCGGCCAACAGGGCCACGAAGCCGGTGGGCGCCATCCAGCGCCAGCTGTTTAGCAGCCAGTGCGACCGCGTCAGCCAGCCGCGCCACCATGCCCAGGCCGACACCGCCATGAGCGCCAGCATCATGAAGCCCAGGCCGACCATCACGCGGAACGCGAAGAACACCGGCGCGACCGGTGGCCGGTCTTCCGGCGCCACCGAGGTCAGTGGCGGGATGTCGCCATCCCACGAGTGCGTGAGGATCACGCTGCCCAGGTGCGGCAGGGCGATCTCGTACAGGTTGCGCTCGTTGGCCTGGTCGGGCCACGCGAACAGGATCAGCGGCACGCCGGTGCCGGGTGGCTCGGAATGCCAGTGCGCTTCCATCGCAGCGACCTTGATCGGCTGGTGCTCCAGCGTGTTCAGACCGTGCTGGTCGCCCACCATCACCTGCAGCGGCACCGCGATCGCGCCGAACGCCACGGACAGCTTCAACATACGGGTGGCGGCGGCCACGTGCACGCCACGCCGCAGGTACCAGCCCGCCACGCCGCCGATCACCAGGCAGGTGGTGATGAAGGCGGCCAGCACCATGTGCGGAAGGCGGTAGAAGAAGGAGGGGTTGAAGATGATCGCCGGCCAGCTTTCGGGCACGAAGATGCCGTCCACCAGCACGTGGCCTTGCGGTGTGTGCATCCAGCTGATGGCCGCGATGATCCAGAAAGTGGAGATCAGCGTGCCCAGCGCCACCATGCAGGTGCAAAAGAAATGCACGGCCGGTTTGACGCGGTTCTGGCCGAACAGCATGACGCCGAGAAAGCCTGCCTCCAAGAAGAAGGCGGTGAGCACCTCGTAGCTGAGCAGGGGCCCCAGGACGTTGCCGGCGCGGGTGGACAACTCGGCCCAGTTCGTGCCGAACTGGAAGCTCATCACGATGCCCGAAACCACGCCCATGCCGAAGGAGATAGCGAACACCTTGGCCCAGAAGCGGTACAGGTCCATCCAGCTGTCGTCGCGCGTGCGCAGCCAGCGCCATTCCAGGAACATCAACCAGCTGGCCAGTCCGATCGTGAAGGCCGGGAACAGGATGTGAAACGAGATCACAAACCCGAACTGGATGCGCGAAAGCAGCAGGACGTCCATGGCGACATTCTGGGAAACACCGCCATCCTCGGATGTAGGCAGACCCCGACAAGTTGTACCCAGCGAGTGTGCGCCGGAGCTTGATCCGAATCAAGGGAAAACCCCAGGTGACATGTCGGTATGACCGGCAGCTTCGGGATGCTGCGTGGCGGTGCACGGCCTGCAGGCGGGGCAAAAGGCTGTTTTTAAGGGATTTTGGCCTATAGCCCTACAACCATCTGCGCAGGCAGCTATTGAAACAATAGTATTTTCGCCATCGTCAGGCGCAGCGGAGGCGCCCACAGGTGAGGCTCAGTGGCGGCGGAACAGCTCGCCGCCCAGCTTGTGGCCGGCCTTGATGTGCTTGGCGTCGAACCAGCCCTGGTTCATCTCCAGCACGTAGCGCACCGGGCCTTTGGAGCAGTGGCTGGTTTCGTCCTGCGGCTTCATGTCGGCCAGGTTGGCAATGGTGCCGTCGTCGGTGACGAAGGCCGCCGTCAGCGGGATCAGCGTGTTCTTCATCCAGAAACACTGCACGGCCGGTTGCTCGAACACGAACACCATGCCTTCGTGCTGGGGCATGTCCTGGCGGTGCATCAGGCCGATCTGGCGCTGCTGGTTGTTGCCCGCCACCTGCGCATCGATGCGGTGCATGCCAGCCGTGATGGTCGTGCGCGGCAGGTTGAGTTGCGGCTGGCCGGCCGGCGTCAGCTGGGCGTGCGCCGTGGCCCCAAGCAGGGACAGCGCGCCAGCCCAGGCGGTACGGCGCAGCGCAGGGCAGGGAACGGCGTTGGCACCGGAAAAAAGCGCAGAAAAAGCCATGGCAGCATGTTCGGAAGTAAAGGACAGGGCCAAGGCCGCTTGGAGCGGCGGAGGGCGCGGGCCACATTCTGCGCTACGTGGCCCCATGCCGCTCTTTCAGATACGCCGAGTCCGCACGGCTTAGCGCGACCGATCCGCCCAACCCTATGGGCGCTTGCATCGGCTCGTGCGTGCCGCCCGAATGGCCGAAGTCTCCGCCTAGAATCCTTGCGAGCGGCGCGAGCCATCGGCGATGGCGACGCGCGGTCCGATTGCCCCTTTCAGTTTGTGGAGACTGCCATGACCCGTTCCGAGCACATCCAGGTGCCTGCCGAAGGCCAGAAGATCACCGTCAACGCCGATTTTTCTCTCAACGTGCCCGACCAGCCGATCATTCCCTTCATCGAGGGGGACGGCACCGGGCTGGACATCACCCCGGTGATGATCAAGGTGGTCGATGCGGCGGTGGCCAAGGCCTACGGCGGCCAGCGCAAGATCCACTGGATGGAGGTGTACGCGGGCGAGAAGTCGACCCGGGTGTACGGCCCCGACGTCTGGCTGCCTGAGGAAACGCTGGCGGCCCTGAAGGAGTACGTGGTGTCGATCAAGGGCCCGCTGACCACGCCTGTGGGCGGCGGCATCCGCAGCCTGAACGTGGCGCTGCGCCAGGAGCTGGACCTGTACGTGTGTCTGCGGCCGGTGCAGTATTTCAAGGGCGTGCCCTCGCCGGTGAAGGAGCCCGAAAAAGTCAACATGGTGATCTTCCGCGAGAACAGCGAAGACATCTACGCCGGCATCGAGTACGAGGCCAAGTCGGACAAGGCCAAGAAGCTGATCAAGTTCCTGATCGACGAGATGGGCGTGAGCAAGATCCGCTTCCCGGAAAGCTCGGGCATTGGCATCAAACCCGTGTCGATCGAAGGCACCGAGCGCCTGGTGCGCAAGGCCATTCAGTACGCCATCGACAACGACAAGCCCAACGTCACGCTGGTGCACAAGGGCAACATCATGAAGTACACCGAAGGGGGCTTTCGCGACTGGGGCTACGCGCTGGCGCAGCGCGAATTCGGTGCCGAGCCGATCGACGGCGGGCCGTGGTGCAAGTTCAAGAACCCGAAGACCGGCAAGGACATCGTCGTCAAGGACGCGATCGCCGACGCCTTCCTGCAGCAGATCCTGCTGCGCCCGGCCGAGTACAGCGTGATCGCCACGCTCAACCTCAACGGCGACTACATCTCCGACGCGCTGGCGGCGCAGGTCGGCGGCATCGGCATCGCGCCCGGCGCCAATATGAGCGACAGCGTCGCTTGCTTCGAGGCCACGCACGGCACGGCGCCCAAGTACGCGGGCAAGGACTACGTTAACCCGGGTTCCGAAATCCTGTCGGCCGAGATGATGCTGCGCCACATGGGCTGGGCCGAAGCCGCCGACAAGATCATCGACAGCATGGAAGCGGCCATCCAGAGCAAGAAAGTGACCTACGACTTCGCCCGCCTGATGGACGGCGCCACGCAGGTCAGCTGCTCGGGCTTCGGGCAGGTCATGATCGATCATATGTGAGCAGAAATGCCGCCCAAGGCGGCGTGGCGCTGACGCAAAAAAGCCCGGCTGGACCGGGCTTTCTTTCCTGGGTGCGTGGGCTGACGCCGCTCAGGACAGCATCGGTGGTTGGATGTCCCCGGGGTTGCTCAGCGACATTTCACCTGGCAGCGGCGCAGCGGATTCCGTGCGAATGTGCATGGCCAACAGGCCCTTGGGGCCCTCGTTCACTTCGTAGCTGACGCGGCTGCCCTCTTTGAGGGTCTTGAAGCCGTCCATGTCGATAGCCGAAAAGTGAGCGAACACATCTGGACCACCGTCGTCCGGTTCAATGAACCCGAAGCCCTTCAAATCGTTGAACCATTTGACTTTCCCTACTGGCATGGCACGTCTCCTTTGCTTACTTCCATCCTGCGAAGCGAGTGTGCTGTAACAAGTTCTCACTTGTCAACCGAAAGGAGTCACCTGTGCGAACTGCGGAGGCTCAGCGCTGCACTTGTGCTGGTGGTTGGCGGCCGCATATGCAGGTTCGATGCGTGTGCGAGCGCACCGATAGAATGATTTTCATGGCGACCCGCAACCCCAAAAATCCCGTTCCTGCTCCGCCCAGCGTGACCCCCGCCCGCCAACCGGATGGCGGCGATGCCGTCGTGCTGGAGCGCGTGCCGCAGAAAGTCCAGCCGCCGCAGATGCACCAGGTCGTCATGCTCAACGACGACTTCACGCCGATGGAATTCGTGGTGCTGGTGATTCAGGAGTTCTTTGGCAAGGACCGTGAGAGCGCGACGCAGATCATGCTGAAGATTCATCTGGACGGTAAGGGCGTCTGCGGCGTGTATTCACGCGACGTGGCGGCCACCAAGGTCGATCAGGTCATGGGTGCGGCGCGCGATGCCGGCCACCCGCTGCAATGCGTGAGCGAGCCGGTCGAGTGAGGCCGCGGGGCGGCCTGTTGAATATGACCGAACTTCCCCCAACTGAGACTGTCGAAACCTGCAGAACGTCGTAAGCTGTAGGCGCAAAGGAAATACCATCATGATCGCCCAGGAACTTGAAGTCAGTCTCCACATGGCCTTTGTCGAGGCCCGGCAGCAACGCCACGAGTTCATCACCGTGGAGCACCTGTTGCTGGCCCTGCTGGACAACCCCAGCGCGGCTGAAGTGCTGCGCGCCTGTTCGGCCAACATCGACGACTTGCGCAAGTCGCTCACCAACTTCATCAAGGACAACACGCCGCAAGTGGCGGGCTCCGATGAAGTGGACACCCAACCCACGCTGGGCTTCCAGCGCGTGATTCAGCGCGCCATCATGCACGTGCAGTCCACGGGCAATGGCAAGAAGGAAGTCACCGGTGCCAACGTGTTGGTGGCGATCTTCGGTGAGAAGGACTCGCACGCCGTCTACTACCTGCACCAGCAGGGCGTAACGCGCCTGGACGTGGTGAATTTCATCGCGCACGGCATCCGCAAGAGCGATCCGCCCGAGCAGGCCAAGTCGCCCGATGGCCAGCAGCCCGGTGCCGAAGGCGAAAGCGAAGGCGGCGAGCGCAACGAGAAGCAGTCGCCCCTGGAGCAGTTCACCGTCAACCTCAACCAGAACGCCAAGGAAGGCAAGATCGATCCGCTGATCGGGCGCGAGTACGAGGTAGAGCGCACCATCCAGATCCTGTGCCGTCGCCGCAAGAACAACCCGCTGCTGGTGGGCGAAGCTGGCGTGGGCAAGACCGCCATCGCCGAAGGCTTGGCTTGGCGCATCACGGAAAGCACTGTGCCGGAGGTGCTGGAAGATGCGGTCGTCTACGCGCTCGACATGGGCGCGCTGCTGGCTGGCACCAAGTACCGCGGCGACTTTGAGCAGCGCCTCAAGGGCGTGCTCAAGGCACTCAAGGACAAGCCGAACGCGATCCTGTTCATCGACGAGATCCACACCCTGATCGGCGCGGGCGCCGCGTCGGGCGGCACGCTGGATGCGTCCAACCTGCTCAAGCCGGCGCTCTCGAGCGGCCAGCTCAAGTGCATTGGCGCAACCACCTTCACCGAGTACCGCGGCATCTTCGAAAAGGATGCGGCGCTGTCCCGTCGGTTCCAGAAGGTGGACGTCGTCGAGCCGACCGTGTCCGAGACCATCGACATCCTCAAGGGCCTCAAGAGCCGGTTTGAAGAGCACCACAGCGTGAAGTACGCGGCCGCTGCGCTGCAGGCTGCGGCCGAGCTGTCGGCCAAGTACATCACCGACCGCCATTTGCCCGACAAGGCCATCGACGTGATCGACGAGGCCGGTGCCGCGCAGCGCATTGCGCTTGCCAGCAAGCGCAAGAAGACCATCGGCAAGCACGAGATCGAGGAGATCGTGGCCAAGATCGCGCGCATTCCGCCGGCCAGCGTGTCCAACGACGATCGCAGCAAACTGCAGACGCTGGAACGCGACCTCAAGAGCGTGGTGTTCGGGCAGGACCAGGCGCTCGATGTGCTGTCGGCTGCGGTCAAGATGGCCCGCTCGGGCCTCGGCAAGGCGGACAAGCCGATCGGCTCGTTCCTGTTCAGCGGCCCGACCGGCGTCGGCAAGACCGAAGCGGCCAAGCAACTCGCCTACATCATGGGCGTGGACCTGATCCGCTTCGACATGTCGGAGTACATGGAGCGCCATGCGGTGTCGCGCCTGATCGGTGCGCCTCCGGGCTACGTGGGCTTTGACCAGGGTGGGCTGCTGACCGAGGCGATCACGAAGAAGCCGCACAGCGTGCTGCTGCTCGACGAGATCGAGAAGGCGCACCCGGACATCTTCAACGTGCTGCTGCAGGTCATGGACCACGGCACGCTGACGGACAACAACGGACGCAAGGCCGACTTCCGCAACGTCATCATCATCATGACGACGAACGCGGGTGCCGAGACCATGAACAAGGCGACCATCGGCTTCACCAACCCGCGCCAGGCGGGCGACGAGATGGCCGACATCAAGCGCCTGTTCACGCCCGAGTTCCGCAACCGGCTGGATGCGATCGTCAGCTTCAAGCCGCTCGATGAGCAGATCATTCTGCGCGTGGTCGACAAGTTCCTACTGCAACTGGAACAGCAGCTGGGCGAGAAGAAGGTGGAAGTCACCTTCACCGACAAGCTGCGCAAGTTCCTGGCGAAGAAGGGCTTCGATCCGCTGATGGGCGCCCGCCCGATGCAGCGCCTGATTCAGGACACCATCCGCAAGGCGCTGGCAGACGAGCTGCTCTTTGGTCGGCTGACCGAGGGCGGCCGACTGACTGTGGACCTGGACGAGAAGGACGAGGTGCTGCTCGACATCACGCCGCTGCCGAAGCGCGAACGGGCGAAAGGGTCGGAGCCGGCGGAGCCCGAAGAAGAGGTCACCACCGACACCGATTGACCGTCAGGTCGGCCGCGCCAAATGCGGCACAGATCAGCCAGCGGGCCGGAGGGCTCGCTGGCTTTTTTGTGGAAGTGGCGGCGTCAACTCGAGAGAGAAGGATTTCGTGTTTTCGCGAGCGCAAGCACTGCCATGCGGCGGAATCCCCGGCGGGGGGCGCCTAAGTCACGGTCCGCCTTTTGCAGCCACCGGCAGGTACTGCACAAGCAAGGTCGGCTGTCCCTGGCGGGCCCAGCGAAACGGCAGGCGCACCGTTGGGGGCTGGGTCGGAAAGTCCATCGCGCGGGTCGTGGTCCGCCACCAGGCGCGGGGCCCCGCGTCCTCGATGGCGATCATCCACCAGCCGGTGCCCTCCTGGCGCAGCGCGCGCACGGCGTCCAGCACGCACAGCTCGGCGCCCCACAACTCGATATCGCACACGGTCACCGGCGCTTGGGGAAAGCGGCTGCGCAGCAGGCCGCCCGCGATGTGGCGGCTGGCGATGATGGGGCTGTGGCCGTCGTAGCCGGCGGCGCGCAGCTGGGCCTCCAGCGTGGACACGGGCCAGTTGTGTCGGTCTTCCCGGCCGCGCCGAGCGTCGATGAGCGGGTCGAGCAGGCTCATCGTCCAGACCAGCAAGCCCATCCCAGCGACGGCGATCAGGTAGCGGCGCTCGCCGCGCGGTTGCGCGCCCAGCCCAGGGCGCCAGGCGAACGCGGCCATCGGCAGCACCAGCACCATCGGATGGATCCAGCGGCCGTCCAGCTTGGTCACGCCGGCAAGCAGCACCATGCCCAGCAGGGCGGCGCCGATCAGCAGCAGGTAGCGCAGCAACAGCTGCGGTGCCCAGGGAGCGGCGTGCGCTGCTGGCGCTTCGGCGTCGGCACGCCCTGCCCAAGCAGGCGCGCCAAAGGCCCATGCCGCCATCGCTGCCCAGGGTAGAGCGCCCAGCACGAAGACCTTGAAGAAGTCGCCCAGACCGCCGAGCAGGGCCGACCAGCCAACGCCCATGTCGGGCGGGCGCAGCTTGTCGACGGTGCTGCGCGTGGCGTCGTCCCAATGCGCCAGCACCCATTGCGCGTGCGGGGCCACCAGCAGCGCCGCCACCAGCGGCACCAGCCACCACCCGCGGCCCAGCAGCGCGCGGCGCGGCGTGGGCAGGCTCAAGGCGGCCAGCACCGCAGCGCCCGCGATCAGCACGTAGCTGTACTTGCACAGCACCCCCACGCCCATTGCCAGGCCCAACCAGGCGAACCCGGCGCGCGTGGGCCGCTGTACCTGGCGCAAGAGCAACCACCAGGTGGCGGCCACCGTGCAGGTGACCAGCACCGTGTGCGTCAGATCGCGCAACACCTCCCAGCCCATGCCCGGCAACCAGACGATGCCGAGCGCCGACAGCCAGGCGCTGCTTCGCGGCATGATCTGGCGTGCTGCCGCGTAGAGGAAGACGAAGGTCAGCACCATCAGCGCGTGCTTGACCACGGCAAGCGCCAGCACACTGGGGCCCAGCAGCGCGTTCACGCCCCACTGCAGCCAGGTGTAGAGCGGCGGTTGCGGGCCATAGCCCCAGGCCAACGACTGCGCCCAGACCAGCTGTTCCGCCTGGTCCCACATCACGGCAGACGACAGCAGCACCCGCGCGACGGTGGCGGCGGTGGCCCACGCCAGCAACCAGGTCAGCGGCGACGTCCAGCGCACGCCCGCGCCGCCGCAGGGGGGCGGGGCAGGCTGTTCGGACAAGGCGGTGGGCATGGCGGAGCTTGGGCGACGCCGCGGCGCGGGATCGCGCGAACGTCGCCCTGGGTGCAATCTATTACTGCATATAGTATGCATTTTGCTACACCAAACATAGCTACCTACGCCGGCGGGGCAATCGCTGCAGCTTGATTTGTTTCGGAAAAACACATGGAAGAACGTTCGCGGCATGGCACAAACACCTGCTCGACATGGCCCGTCATCACCCCGCGTAGCGCCAGGTGGCGTGACAGTGCGTGCCACCGCCGGGGTACCGTCACAATGCGTTAGCCTATTCTGGGTAATATCGGGCTCCAGCGCCGGTGCCATCTGCGCGAGCAGCTATCAAAAGTGCAGTCCTTGGCGCCAACGCTGCGCTCGCCTGTGGTCGGCGGTTATGCTCGCGCCACCATGAGCACGCCCACTTTCCTCTGGCACGACTACGAGACCTTCGGTGCCAACCCGCGGCGCGACCGGCCCGCGCAGTTCGCCGCCATCCGGACCGACGCCGAACTGAACGAAATCGGCGAGCCGGTGATGCTGTACTGCCAGCCCGCCAGCGACGCATTGCCCGAACCCGAGTCCTGCCTGATCACCGGCATCACGCCGCAGGAATGCGCGGCCAAAGGCGTACCCGAACACGAATTTGCTCGCCGGATTCAGGCCCTGTTGGCCGAGCCCGGCACCATCGGCGTCGGCTACAACTCGATCCGCTTTGACGACGAGGTCACGCGCTTCTTGCTGTGGCGCAACCTGCGCGACCCCTACGCGCGCGAGTGGCAGAACGATTGCGGACGCTGGGACCTGCTGGACGTCGTGCGCGCCGCCCACGCGCTGCGCCCGGAGGGCATCGAATGGCCGGTCGGCGACGACGGCCAGACCAGCTTCCGCCTGGAAAAGCTCAGCGCCGCCAATGGCTTGCTGCACGAGGCGGCGCACGACGCGCTGTCCGACGTGCGCGCCACCATCGCACTGGCCCGCCTGCTGCGCGAGCGCCAGCCCAAGCTGTTTGACTTCTGCCTGTCACTGCGAAAGAAAGAGCGCGTCGCGCAGGAGCTGGGCCTGCCCAGCACGCTGCGCGACGCGCGGCCCTTCCTGCACATCAGCGGCATGTTCGGCGCCGCGCGCGGCTGCGTTGCCGTGATGTGGCCGCTGGCCATGCACCCGACCAACAAGAACGAATTGCTGGCCTGGGACCTGTCCGCCGACCCCGCCGAACTGGCCGATCTGCAACCCGACCAAGTGCGCGAGCGCCTGTTTACGCCCAACGCCGAGCTGCCGGAGGGCGTGACGCGCCTGCCCATCAAGGGCGTGCACCTGAACAAATCGCCCATCGTCGTCAGCAGCCTGAAGACGCTGCGGCCCGAGTTGGCCGAACGCTGGGGCATCGACATGGCTCAGGCCGCGCACCACGCCGACACGCTGCGCGCGTTGCCCGACCTGAGTGCGCTGTGGCCCGCCGTGTTTGAGCGCCCGCGTGGCGAGCCGCTGGACGTCGACGAAGACCTGTACGGCGGCTTCGTCGGCAACAACGACCGCCGCCGGCTGGAGACGCTGCTCGGGCTGTCGCCCGATGAACTGGCGCGCGACCGCACCGGCTTTGACGACCCGCGCCTGGCCGAGCTGGTGTTCCGCTACCGCGCCCGCAATTTCCCGGACACGTTGAATGAAGCCGACGCCGAGCGCTGGCAAGCGCACCGCGTTGCGCGTCTGCTGGAGGGCGAAGGCGGAGCACTCACGGTGCAGGCATTGTTTGACCGCATCGACGCCCTGGCCGAATCGGCCGACGATGAGCGCACCCACAGTATTCTGGAAGCGCTGTATGAATGGGGCGAGGCATCGGCGCCCGACGCGTGATCGCTTGATGCGCTCTCTGCAGCGCAGTCGGGGGCGTTTTTTTCGCGGTGGTTAGATGGGTTTTCCCAGAAGAACCGACGAGGCAAGGGCTGGTTCGAACAGTCCTTGGCGTGTGATGGTCCTTCCATGACCGGATTGGGTAGCGCCACATTAGCGTTGGGATGGCAGGCAGCGAGGCAGACGCCTCGCATCAGCGTTGCGTGTTTTTTTCCCATGGAGAAGTCGGCGCGGATCAGAGGTTCGCCCGCAACTGCCTCGACCGACAACCGGTTGCGAGCGATATCGGAAAGTTAATTGCTATCGATCTGGAAGCTGCTTGCGCAAGTGGTTGTAGGGCCGAATGGCTATTTTCTTAAGATATGACGGTCGATGCCAGCCTGATCTTCAAGCCCGCCAGGCTGCCCACCACAGCCGCGCGCGCATGCCCAGCGTGGTCGTGTAGCCGACGCTGGTGCTGCTGATGCGGCCGTCCGGCGCGACCACCACCAGCGCTGGCACGGCGCCCAGGCCGTAGCGGCGTGCGATGTCGGCGCGCGGGTCGATCACGGTGGCCCAGTCGAGGCCGCGCTGAGCCATCACGCGGCCGACGTTGGCGACGTCGCCGGAGCTCATCGCGACGGTCAGTACCGGCCAGTCGGCCGCCACGCGGCTGACGTTGCCTTCTTCCATGCGGCAGATACCGCACCATTCCGCCCAGAAGTGCAGCGCCACCGGCCGGCCCGGGTGCGCTGCACGCCATTGCGCCAACGACATCGTCACACCAGGCTGGGTGCTGACCGCCAGCGCGTCAAAGTCCGGCGCCGGCCCGCTGGGCACGTGGCGCGTCTGCCACCATTGAAAGCCGACCAGGATGGCCAAGGCCATCAGCAGGTTGGGGAGCCAGCGGCGCATGCGGGCGGCAAGGCCCGCGCGCGGCGGAGAGCTGGGAAGGGGGGAAGCGGCGGTCATCGTGGGTTTCGGGGAGGGCGCTGGCTGCGGTGGCGTTGGCGTTGGCGCGAGTCCGCAGCCGTAACCGTTCGAGCCGGTCGTGTGCACACAAGGGTGATGCCCCGACGCCTTGTCGTTAGCCGCGCCTCGCGTTCCGTAAGGTCCCCGGTCGGCGCCGAAGTTCCGCCCAAACAGGCTGCGGCAAGAGGTGCGTGAGCGCGCCACTCGGGCATTCGCCCAAGGCCTCAGTCGCGCCGGTTGAATGCGATTTCGAGCGGGTTGTAGTAGCGACCGCCGTCTGACGGCAGCTTTTCGGTACGGTCCAAGGCGCGCAGCACGGCGTCGTCCCAGGACTTCACGCCGCTGGATTTCACAACGCGGGCGCTGATGATGGTGCCGGTCGGCCCCGTGCGTACTTCCACCACGGTGCGCGGGTTGCCGGGCACGTCGTCCGTGAACACGATGTTCGGGCGCACCGCGGCGCGGATACGGCCCGCATAGCCCGCCGAGGGACCTGCGTCGCGTTCGTCCTGACCGCCGGTGTTGCCACCGCCCTTGCCTTTGCCAGCGGCCGTTCCGCCATCCGAATCCGCGCTGCCGGCCATCTTGGCCATGCGCGCCAGTTCGGCTTTGCGACGGGCGTCCGATTCCTTGGCGTCGCGCGCCGCGGCTTCGGCCTTGGCCTTCTTGGCGTCGGCGGCGGCCTGGGCTTTTTCGGCGGCCTCGGCCTTGGCTTCTGCCTTCGCCTTCTCGGCGGCCTCGGCTTTGGCCTTGGCTTGCTTTTCCGCTTCGGCTTTCTTCTTGGCTTCGGCCGCGGCTTCGCGGCGCTCGGCTTCTTCTTCCTTTTTCTTTTCAGCAGCGGCCTGCTTGCGCTGCTCTTCGTCCTTGCGCTTCTTCTCTTCGGCCGCTTTCTTCTGCGCCAGTTCGCGTTTTTCCTCGGCCTTCTCCTTTTCGCGCTCGCGCCTCTCCTTCTCTTCCTCGCGGCGCTCTTTTTCTTCCTCGCGCTTGCGCTCGGCTTCTTTCTTGGCCAGCGCCAGCTTGCGCGCTTCGTCCTCTTTTTTCTTCTTCTGGGCGAGGGCGATCTCGGCGTCGCGCGCTTCGTCCACCTCGGGCTTCGGCGGTGGTGTCGGTTTGGGGGCGGGGGCCTTCACTTCCGGCTTGGGATCGGGCTTGGGTGGCGGCGGGGGAGGCACCGCGCGCTCGACCGGTGGCGGCGGAGGGGGGGGCGCTTTGGGCGCTGCCTTGGCCGAAGCGGACTGCGCGGTCGGGGACCACAGCTCGGCCTCCACCGCGTCTTCGGTGGCTTCGTGCTTCCAGTTCAGGCCCCAGGTCAGCGCCAGGATCAGCAGCAGGTGGGCGATCAACGCCAGCGTGAGCGCACGGCCAATGCCGCGCTGGGGCGGTGGGGCGAATTCGTTGCGCTCGGCGGTGCTGGCGTTCACGGGCGGCGCCTTACTTCACCGACAGGCCGACGCGCTGCACGCCAGCTTCGCGCAGCTGTTTCATCATGGTGATGACCTGCTGGTAGCGCAGTTCGCTGTCGGCGGCGATCATGACCGGCATCTCGGGGTTGTCGGACAGGGCAGCCTTGATCGCGGAAATGGCTTCCTTGTCGGTGATGTCTTTTTCCTTCAGTTCGCCCCCCAACGACAGCTTGCCTTCGTTGTCGATCAGCACGTCGATGCGCTTGTCCGGCGTCTTGCTGGACTGCCCAGCCGTCGGGATATTGATGCTGCCCGGCGTGATGACGGTGGCCGTGACCATGAAGATGATCAGCAGCACCAGCATCACGTCGATGAAGGGCACCATGTTGATTTCGTTCATGGCGCGGCGGCCACGGCCGCGGGAGCTGACGTTGGGCATGGCCTCAGTATCCGGTGGGCGAGCCCGTGGCCGGGCCGGCTGGCGGCGTGTGCACGCCGAGGTTGCGCTGCAGGATGTTGGAGAACTCTTCGATGAAGGTTTCCTGCTTGATCGAAATGCGGTCGATGTCGCGCGCGAAGCGGTTGTATGCCACGACCGCCGGGATGGCGGCGAACAGGCCGAGCGCCGTCGCCACTAGAGCCTCGGCAATGCCCGGCGCCACCGTCGCCAGCGTCACCTGCTGCAGACCGGCCAGGCCGGTGAAGGCGTGCATGATTCCCCACACGGTACCGAACAGGCCGACGTAAGGGCTGATGGAGCCGACCGAGGCCAGGAAGGACAGGTTGGATTCGGTGGCGTCCATCTCGCGTTGAAAGCTCGCGCGCATGGCGCGGCGCGCACCGTCGAGCAGGGTGCCGGGGTCGGCGATGCGGCGTTCGCGTAGCTTCTGGTATTCGCGCATACCGCTGGCGAAGATGCGTTCCATCGGGCCGCCCTGGCGCGCGTTCTGCGCGGCGGCGGCGTACAGGTCGTTCAGGCTGGTGCCGGACCAGAACTCGCGCTCGAATTCGTCGTTCTGCGCCTTGATTTCCTTCAGCGAGCGCAGCTTGCGGAAGATCGCGGCCCAGCTGGCGATGGAGCCGATCAGCAGCACCAGCATCACCAACTGCACGGTGAAGCTGGCGTGCAAGACCAGCTGGAGGATGGACATGTCCTGGTTCATGGATTTAACTTTTCTAGGATGGCGGACGGGATGCGCGCCGGCTTCATGGATTCGGCTTCAACCCAGCCGATGCGGATGCTGCCTTCGCACAGCAGGGCAGGTTGCGCGGCGTCGGCCGCTACCGTGCCGGGCTTCAACCAAGCCTGCTGCTGGACCACTAGGGCCGTCCGGCCGCTGGATTGGAGTTGGGCGGTGACCAGAAGTTCATCGTCCAGGCGGGCGGGCCGCCGGTATTTGAGAGCCGCGTCCGCCACGACGAACATGCCGCCGGCTTCCTCGCGCAGCGCCCACTGGCCGATGCCCAGCGCACGCAGCCATTCGGTGCGGGCGCGCTCAAAGTACTTCAGGTAATTGGCGTAGAAGACGATGCCACCGGCATCGGTGTCTTCCCAGTAGACGCGGATGGGCAACTCAAAAGCCATCGGCCCCGGTCCCTTACGCCAGCACCTCGCGCAGACGGGCCACCGCGGCTTCCAGCTGCGGCATGGCATTGGCGGTGGAAAAGCGGATGTAGCGCGCCGTGTCGGCATGGCCGAAGTCGCGCCCCGGCGTCACCGCCAGATGCGCACGCTTCATCAGCTCAAACGCGAATTCCCAGCTGCCTGCTGTCTGCATGCCGCTATTGTATTCGGAGCGAGAGGCGAACAGTTTGTCACATGCGCGGCTGCAATCGGCCCAGGCGTAGAAGGCGCCGTCGGGGGTCACCGGCACATCCAGGCCCAGCTCGCGCAGTGCGGGAACGAACCAGTCGCGGCGCGCCTTGAATTCGGCGCGGCGGCGCTCGTACTCGGCCAGGCTGTCGGGTTCAAAGCAGGCCAGCGCGGCGTACTGCGACACCGTGCTGGCGCAGATGAACAGGTGCTGGGCGATCTGCTCGACCACGTCGACCAGCGCGTCCGGCACCACCAGCCAGCCGAGGCGCCAGCCGGTCATGTTGAAGTATTTGCTGAAGCTGTTGATGCTGATGATGTCGTCCGACAGGCCCAGCGCGCTGTGGCTGTAGGTGTCTTCGTAACTCAGGCCCAGGTAGATCTCGTCGACCAGGGTGATGCCACCGCGTTCGGTCACGACGTCGTGGATGCGGCGCAGCTCGTCGGGATGGATCGAGGTGCCGGTCGGGTTGGAGGGCGACGCCAGCATCACGCCCCGCGTACGCGCTCCCCAGGCGTCGGCGACCTTCTCGGCGCTGAGCTGAAAGCGCTCCGCCGCCGTCGCAGGCAGCAACACGGCGCGGCCTTCGGCGGCGCTGACGAACTGCCGGTTGCACGGATAGCTGGGGTCCGGCATTAGGATTTCGTCGCCGGCGTCGATCAGCGCCAGGCAGGCCAGTTGCAGGGCCGCAGAAGCGCCTGCGGTCACCACGATGCGGCGCGCCGGCACTTGCAAGCCGAAGCGCTGCGCGTACCAGTCGCTGATGCGCTCGCGCAGCGGCATCAGGCCAGTGGCTTGCGTGTACTGCGTGCGCCCGTCGCGAATGGCGCGTTCAGCCGCCTCGCGCACCAGCGGCGGCGCGGTGAAATCGGGCTCGCCGATGTTCAGGTAGATCATGGGCCGGTCGCTGCCGGCAGCTTCGCGGGCAATGGCGTTGGCCGACTTGGCCATCTCCATCACGTAAAACGGCTCAATGCGCTGGGCGCGGGCGGAAATTCTCATGCGGCGATTAGAGCACTGCGCGACTGGCAGGCATTCAGTGGGCGCGTTCCAAGACAATCTGTGTTGGCCCGGCGGGCAAGTCCATCACCCAGCCATGGGCTGCATTGCGGCCGCTGGCCAAGGGTGCGCGCCAACCTTCAGGCAATTGCAGAGCCAGGCCGCGAATCGCCTCCGGCGCGTGAATTCGCAGGTGCGGCGCGCTCGTGGAGTCTCCAGGCGTGACGTCGATCTGAACAGCATCGCGTGCCCGCCACCAAGCGCCGAATTCACCAACCGTGCCGAACCATGCGCCACGCTCGCGCATGGCGGTGACAAACGCTTCCTGAAAGCGCAGCTTGTCGTCCAGCACGTTGGGGTGGATCAGCACGAGGCAAAGGCCGCCGTAGCGCGCCAACCGGTCCGCCACCTTGATCGCCTGCGGCAACAGCACTGTGTCCATGGGGCGCACACGCTCGTCCTCCAGCGTGATCGGGAACTCGAAAACCGCGACGGGTGCACGCCCCTCGCGCTGGTGGCTCAACTGGAACGGAAGGTGGCTCAGCGCCATGCCGGATGACACGGACGAGCTGAAACGGTAGCCTGTCGCCTGTAGCGCTTCGGGTAAGGACTTCGGATAGGCCAGATGACCGGGCCGGAAGCTGTCCACCTTGCGGCCGCCCGAGGCCTGTTCAAGCAGCATCTGGCTGATGCGCAACTCGCCCAGCACCGTGGCGCCGCGCGTCTTTTCCTTGGACTGCACATAGGGTGTGTAGTCAGAATAAATTTCTTCGCCGGTGCCCACCGGTACCGTCGCAAACACGGGCGTGTGGGCCACCGAATGGCTGGCCAGTTCACCGCCTAACGCCTGCAGCTCGCGCGCCAGCGCCAAGCCATTAGCGTCAAAGAAGCGCTCATCGCTCCAGTCCTTCACGTACTTAGTCTGCACGAAGAAGGTAGACCGCACTTTCTGGCGGGCTTCGCTGCGCGCGTAGTCCAGAGCGTTGCGCATTGATCCGCTGAAATCCACATCGTGCGACAGCACGACCGACAGGGCGCGGCCTTCCGGCGCGGTGGCCAGCGTCACGGCGGAGGGCTGCCCTTCCCGGTAAACGGCTTTCAGCCAGCGCAGCAGGACATCAACCGCGGGCTCGTAGCTGTTGATGTATTCCTGCCACAGCGCGCGCCGACCTTGCTGCGCGCCGGCGATGAAGGCGCCCGCGTCGAAAGCCAAGGTGTAGGCACGACCTTTGCCGTGGCGGTGCTCCAGCAGGGCCGGACTGGCGTCTTCGAATGTCGCCAGCACGCGCGCAGCCGGCGCGGCTTGCAGGCCAACGCCACGCAGCGGTGCCTGGGCGGTGCCCAAGCGGATCTCGCGCTCTTGCGGTGCGTCAAAGCCCCAACGCTGCGCGCCAGGCGACTCGAAGCGCAGTTGCCGCCGCTCGGCGCCTTCCTGCACGGACGTCAGTCCGAACACGTCCGCGAGGCCGGCACCCAGCACCTCGAAGCCGATCACCGTGCCACCCGCCTGCACATGCTGGCGCAAGGCCATCGACGCTGCGGCGGAGACTGTTCGACCCGACACGCGCGGATAGGCGAGGACAACGGTGTGCTGGGTGGCGCGGGCGGCCTCGGTGGTGACGACCAAGGGCACGCCGATGCTGCGCAGGCCGAACGCCAGGCTCAACCAGTCGCTGTCGGGGTCGGTGACCCATAGGGCCAGTGCAGAAGTTCCGCCGCTGGCGGGAAAGGCATCAGGCAAGGCTGCGGCCGGTGCTGCGGGCAGGGGCGTGATGGCTGACGGTCCCGCGACCCCCGGTATGCGCACAGCGGGGTCGAGCAGGCGCGATACGATCAGGCCGCCCAACACCAGCGCGACAGCGGCCACCAGGCCGATCAGCGCGCGGCGCATGGTGTCAGGCGTTGGGGCGGGGCTGGCTGGCGCCGCGGTCGGCAGCCACCTCGGCTGGACGCAGCTGCGGCGCGATGCCGTTCAGCACCGCATTGACGTACTTGTGGCCGTCCGTGCCGCCGAAGTCCTTGGCCAGCTCGATGCATTCGTTCAGCACCACGCGCCAGGGCACGTCGGGGCAGCGCAGGAATTCGTAAGCGCCAATCCACATGCAGCCGTGCTCGATCGGCGAGATCTGGCCCAGTTCGCGGTCGAGCTTGGGCACGATCAGCGCGTCCAGGTCGTCTTTCAGCTCAATGCAGCCGCGCAGCAGGGCGTCGTAATGCACCGAATCGGCCTTGCTGAAGCCCTGCAACTCGCGCGTGAAGGCGTCGATCACGGCGACGTCGCTGCCGCCCACGAAATGCTGGTAGAGGCCTTGCAGCGCAAATTCGCGCGCGCGCGAACGAGCCGACTTGGCGGAGGACTTGCGGGTGCCATTGGCAGGCGTTGCAGCGCGCGGCGGGCGGGAAGCCGGTGCGGTGCTCATGCCAGGCGCTCCTGCAGCAGGGCCATTTCCACCGCCACGCGGGCGGCGTCGCGGCCCTTTTCCACCTGGCGGACCACGGCCTGGGGCATGTTTTCGGTCGTCAGGATGGCGTTGGCGATCGGCACGGCGTTGTCCAGCGACACGCGCGTCACGCCCGCGCCGGACTCGTTGGCGACCAGCTCGAAGTGGTAGGTCTCGCCGCGCACGATGCAGCCCAGCGCGATGAGCGCATCGAACTGCCCGTCGCCGCTGCGCGCCATCGCCTGCAGCGCCAGCGGCACTTCCAGCGCACCCGGGACTGTGACGTGCACGATCTGTTCGGGTTTGACGCCCAGCACGGCCAGCTCGGCCAGGCAGGCGTCGCGCAGCGCGTTGGTCACGCCTTCGTTGAAGCGCGCCTGCACCACGCCGATGCGCAGGTGTTGGCCGTCGAGGGCCTGGGTTTGTCCTTTGTCAGCGCCAAGCATGGCCGTCCTTTGATCCGTTCAGTCCTTGGTGATGTGGCCGGCCACATCCAGTCCGTAGCCACCGGCCATGCTGGGCAGGCGGCGCGGGGTGCCCAGCAGCAGCATGCGCTGCACGCCGCAGTCGCGCAGGATCTGCGCACCGATGCCGTAGCTGCGCAAGTCCATGCGGCCACGCTCCGGTGCGTGCGACGAGCGCGCCGTGCCCTGGAACTGCGCCAACAGCTGCTCGGCCGTTTCGCCGCAGTTCAGCAGCACCACCACGCCGCGGCCTTCCTGCTGGATGCGCTGCAGTGCGGCGTCCAGGCTCCAGGAATGCATGCCTCGGTCCAGTTCCAGCGCGTCGAGCACCGAGAGCGGTTCGTGCACGCGCACGGGTACCGGCTCGTCGGGCGCCCACTGGCCGAGCACCAGGGCCAGGTGCAGGCTGCCACTGGGCTGGTCGCGGTAGGCGTGGGCGACGAATTCACCGTGCGCCGTGCGGATGGGGCGTGACGCCACTTTCTCGACCAGCGATTCGGTGCGGCTGCGGTATTCGATGAGGTCGGCAATCGTGCCGATCTTCAGACCGTGTTCGGCGGCGAACACCTGCAGATCGGGCAGGCGGGCCATCGTGCCGTCGTCCTTCATGATCTCGCAGATCACGGCGGCGGGCTCGCACCCGGCCATGGCCGCCAGATCGCAGCCGGCTTCAGTATGGCCGGCGCGCATGAGCACGCCGCCATCCACCGCCTGCAGCGGGAAGATGTGGCCGGGTTGCACCAGGTCGGTGGGCTTGGCGTTGGCGGCCACGGCGGCCTGCACAGTGCGGGCCCGGTCGGCGGCCGAGATGCCGGTGGTCACGCCTTCGGCCGCCTCGATCGACACGGTGAAGGCCGTGCCCATCTTGGTGCCGTTGCGGGCCACCATGGGCGGCAGGTTCAGGCGCTCGCAGCGCTCGCGCGACAGCGTCAGGCACACGAGGCCGCGGCCAAAGCGCGCCATGAAGTTGATGGCTTCGGGTGTGACGTGGTCGGCGGCCAGGATCAAATCGCCTTCGTTCTCGCGGTCTTCCTCGTCGACCAGAATGACCATGCGGCCGGCGCGCAGCTCGGCAACGATGTCTTCCACGGGCGAAATGCCGGCTACTGCGGGGTCAGCGGAGGCAAGAGGGGAGTTCATGGCGGTGTTCAGCAGGCGGGTGCCAGCGGGTGCCAGCGGGTGGCGCGGTGCGCGTTGGCCGGCGCGTCGCGGTGCGGCGTCGGCAGGCAAGTCCGCCATTATCCGCCCTTTGGCACCCTGGCCGGGCAGGGGAGGGCATGTGGCCTGACGGGGCCATCAAGCTGTTCGCTAGTAAAACAATAGCTGGTTGCGCAGACCAGTCATCATGAATGGGCGATTTCGCTTATAAATCCCGCACTTTGACCGCCTGACCCATGTCGCTCGACCACCCTGTCCTTTCCTCGCTGCTGCCCGTGGTGCTGCTGATCGCCATCGGTTTTGCGGCCGGGCGCCTGAAGCTGATCCGCGGCGAGGCGGTGCGCGACCTGTCCAACCTGGTGTTCCTCGTGCTGGTGCAGGCGCTGCTGTTTCGCACCATGGCCACCGCGCACCTGGAGCGGCTGGATTTGCGCTCGGTCGCGCTGTACTACATCGTGGCCGGGGCGATGTTTTTCGTGCTGCTGTTCATCCAGGGCCTGAACAGCCGGTCGGCCGTCGTGGCGCTGGCCGCGATTTTCAGCAACACGCTGATGATCGGCGTGCCGCTGGTGCAGCTGGCCTACGGGCAGGCTGGGCTGGTCAACCTGTTCACGCTGATCTCCATGCACGCCCTGGTGCTGCTGACGCTGGCGACCATCGTGATCGAGCTGCTGGTGGCGCGCGAGCAGGCGGCCAGCGGCCAGGCGCCACAGCGCCATTTGGCGGCGACGGTGGGTCTGGCCATCAAGAACGCCATCCTGCACCCGGTGCCGCTGCCGATCATTGCGGGCTTTCTGTATTCGCTGACAGGCTGGGGGCTGCACCCGGTGGTCGAGCGGCCTCTAAAGCTGTTGGGCGATGCCTTCGGTCCGGTCGCGCTGGTGCTGGTCGGCGTGACGCTGGCGCAAACGGCCATCGGCAGCCAGCTGCGTGGCGCGCTGCGCGTGTCGGTGCTGAAGTGCGTGGTTCACCCGATCCTGATGGCGCTGGCGGGCTGGGCGTTCGGCCTGTCGGGCCTGGCCTTGTCGGTGATGGTGGTGGCGGCCGCGCTGCCGGTGGGCGCCAACGTGTTCCTGTTCTCGCAGCGCTACCACAAGGCCGAAGAGCTGGTGACCGCGTCGGTGGCGGTGTCCACCGCGATGGCAGTGGTGACCATCTCGATCACCATGGCGTTGCTGGCGCGCTGGAACTGAGGGGTGCGACCGGCTCAAGCCGCCGGCGGCTTCGTCATCTCGTCCAGCAGGCCCCAGTTCCACCAGGCCCAAGGGCGCTCGCGCACGTCGCGCTCCAGCTGCTCGATCACCTGGTCGACCGCGCGCCCAGGGTCGCCGTCCAGCTCGCGGATGCGAACGCGGACATGGCCGTCGGGCTCGGTGAACGAGGTCACGTGCAGCAGCGCTGCCTGCGTGTGCGCGGCGATGCGCTCGATCCCCGTTGCCAGATACAGCGTCTTGCCCAGAAACGGGTGGCCGCGCTTGGCCTTGGCTTCCGGGTGCCAGGCGTCGGCCAGGATGGTCCAGGTGTTGCCCAGGCCCAGGCTGTCGTAAATCTTCTTGACCGAGCGGTTGCGCTTGACCGAGGTGCCGCCGGTCATGTCGTCGAACGTGCTGATCTTGCGGTGGAAGTACGCCTTTTCCAGCTCGGACAACTGGTTGTTCTCGTCGATTTCCATCGTCAGCGAGCTCACCGGAATGCCGGCCTGCGCCACCGCGATCGGGCCCGTCAGGATGCGGTCGAAGTGCGTCAGGATGATGATGGCGCCGTGCCCGGCTTGCAGGCCCCGCTGAAGCTTCTCGATGCCCTCGATCTTGAGCGGGATGTCGCCGCCGCGGCCCACGCGGCGCAGGGCGATGGCGTCCATCAATTCATAAGCGACCAGGTTGACGTGCTGGCGCGCCCAGGCCTGCACCGTGGCCTCGCCCGCATCCGGAAAGTGCTGGCGGAACAGGGCGTGCACGGCGTCCTCGGTCGAGCGGGCTTCTGCGGCGTGCGTGCGGCGGTACAGCCAGGGCGCCAGGCGCCAGGGCCAGCGGCCGGGCAGCTTGCTGGCCAGGCGGTAGATGCGTTCTTGTTGCGGGGTGCGGATCATGAAACGGGTCGCGTGCGCTATCTAAACCATAGCTGGTTGCGCAGTGGGTTGTAGGGCTGATGCCCGATTTTTCTTCAAGGTGCCAGTCGCTCGCGCACCCAGGCATCGCCTTCGCGCCGGTACTGCAGGCGGTCGTGCAGGCGGCTTTTGCGGCCTTGCCAGAACTCCCAGCGGTCGGGCACCAGGCGGTAGCCGCCCCAGTGCGGGGGGCGTGGCGGGTTGAGCAAGAACCTGGCGCCGACCTTGGCCGCCTCGGCCGCCAGCCAGGCGCGGCTGGGGATGACCTGGCTTTGCGGGCTGGCCCAGGCGCCCAGGCGGCTGTCCAGCGGGCGGCTGGCGTAGTAGGCGTCGCTTTCGGCGTCGCTGACCTTGTCCACCCGGCCTTCGACGCGCACCACGCGCTCCAGCTCGACCCAGTGGAACTGCAGTGCGGCGAACGGGTTGCCCGCCAGCTCCTGCCCCTTGCGGCCCTGGTAGTTGGTGAACCAGACGATGCCCTGCGCGTCGTAGCCCTTGATCAGCACGATGCGCGTGCTGGGCCGCAGGTCGCTGCCGACGGTGGCCAGGGTCATGGCGTTGGGCTCAAGCACTTCACTGCGGCGCGCTTCCTCGAACCACTGGCCGAACTGCGCCATCGGGTCGGCGTGCGAGGCGTCTTCGGACAGTTCGGCGCGCTCGTAACTCTTGCGCAGATGGGCGATGTCGGACATGCGCGGCAGTATAGGCAGGGTGGGGTGCGGCAGGGCGGGCCGCGCTCAGCGGGCGTCGTCGGCTTCAGCGTGGCGCAGCAGCGCGTCCAGGCGCCGGTCGGTCACGCCGTGTGAGCGCAGGCTGCCCTGGGTCTGGCGCGCGTAGTCGAGCGTGCTGCCGTAGCGGCCGGTGGCGTGGCGGAAGATGTGGCGGTACTGTTCGGCCGTCAGCTCGCCGGTGTGTGAGGGGCTGCGGCGCGACAGGGTGAAGGCCAGCGCCGGCACCGTGCCGTGCGGCGTGGCGCAGGGCAGCCAGCGCGGGTCGTACACGCCGCTGGGCATTTCGCGCGCCCACAGCGTGTCGAACACCGCTTCGGCGGTTTCGCGGGGAATGCGGAACACCACGCCCTGGCAGCTGCCGCCGGGCAGCAGCGCAAATACGAGGCCCGGCACCTCGGGCGTGCCGCGGTTGACGCGGCTCCACATCGCCAGCGCGCGGTGCCAGCCGTGCACGCGCGTGGCGTGGCGCTCGGCAAAGTCGAAGTCGGGGCGCCAGATCAGCGAGGCGTAGCCGAACACCCACAGATCCGGCTGGGCCCCCGCGACGGCGTGCCACTGCCGGCGCGCTGCGGCCAGCATGTCCAGCGGGTCGCGGCCCGGCTGGCGCAGGTGGGCGTAGGGTGCGTAAGCGGTGGTGTCACCAGGCTGCATGGTCAGACTTTATACAATCGCCCCAACTTTTCTGGAGCGACCTCAATGACAAACGACGACAACGACGACAACCAAGGCGTGGTGTGGGCCATCCTGATTGGCGTGATTCTGCTGGCCATCAGCCTGGCCGTGGGCATGGGCCTGTACCGCACCGGCAAGGCCGCTGCGGGTGGCGCGGGCGCGGTCAGCGCCTCGTCGGCTGGTGCTGCGGCCGCAGGCGCCGGCAGCGCGGCGGCTGGCGCCGCGACGGCGTCGACCAGCCCGACCGTGGTCGCCAGCGAGCCCGCTGCCGCTGGCATGCCCGCCGGCACCGCGCCCGGCAGCACCGCCGACATGACCAGCGCATCGGCCGACGTGGCCAGCATCCGCGTGGAAAACGGCGTGGTGAAGTTTTACTTCGCCAGCGCTAGCGCGGCGCTGGCACCGGGTGCCGCCGAGGCGCTGGGTGACGTGGTCAAGGGCGTGGCCGCCGGCCAGAAGGCCGTGATCAGCGGTTTCCACGACGTCACCGGTGACCCCGCCAAGAACGAAGAGCTGGCCAAGCAGCGCGCCTTCGCCGTGCGCGACGCCCTGGCTGCCCTGGGCATCGGCGAAGACAAGATGGACTTGAAAAAGCCCGAAGTCACCACCGCCACCGGCTCGAACGCCGAAGCGCGCCGCGTGGAAGTGTCGCTGCAGTAAGCGCGCCGACCTGCTTTGGTGCAAGAGCCCGGCTTCGGCCGGGTTTTTTATGCCTGTTTCAAGAGGCGGGGATTGGCGGGTTTGCCATCAGCGCGGCGTATTCAAGCGTTTTGCTATTAAAATAGAAGCTACTTGCGCTGACGGTTGTAGGGTTTGGGATCGATTTGGCTTGAAATCCTGAGTGCCGAGCCGATCCAGGTGTGCCGAGGCACATACGTCGAGGCTGCGCCGCAGACGGAGCCGAGGGCTCGTCGGTCTCAGCCGTCCGCCAGTCGACCAGCCGCCACGCCGCGCAGAAAACCCAGGATCGCGCGGTCGACGCCGATCGGCTCCAGCAGCGTGGCCAGCAGCATCAGGTCGCGCGCGGCGCCGATGCGGGTTTGCAGTTCGGTGGCCTGCTCTGCCCAGCGGCGCGTGCGGCGCTCGGGCAGCACTTCGGCCAGCCCTTGCAGCACGTAGCGCGTGCGCTTGGCCAGCAGGCGCACGCGGTGCTGGTGTTCGCTGGCGTGGTCGTTGGCGCCCGGTGCTTCGGGTGCATTGGCGGAGGTGTCGAGCTCGCGCACTTCGTGCTTCAGGCGGCGGTGCAGGCGCTGGGTGCGCTCGCGCGCCCACTGCGCCAGCGGTGCTTGCGCGCCCTCGGTCTGCGCGACGGCCTGCGGCAGGGCGTGCAGCCAGCGCTCCAGTTGCAGCAGCGCACGGCCGGTGGGCGGGGTCTGCAGCACGGCCAGCAGCCCGGCGCGGCGGATGCGGCGCTCGGCCAGCACCGCCGCTTCCATGGCCTGCCATTGCTCGGCGCGTTCGGGGTCGCCATCGACATAGGCGTCGGACCAGAGGGGCAGGCTTTCCAGACCGGCCACGTCCAGATCGCGCGTGCTGCCCAGCGCCTTGAGCAGCGGGCCCAGCGCGGCGCCGTGGGGCAGCGGATGCGCCCCTAGCAGGGGTTTGAACAGCCACAACGCGCTGCGCCAGCGGCGCCAGCCGACGCGCGCCTGGTGCACCAGCTCAGACCCGTCGGCGTGCAGGATGCCGCCCAGGTTGTCCAGGAACTGACCCAGCGCCTCGCCCAGCACGGCTTGGGCGGCGGCGGTGACGGTCATCTGGCGAGTGAGCGGCGGTGTGCGGGCGCGGCGTGGCGCGTGGCTGGTGCCGGCCAGCAGACGCCAGCCACGCTCGGCCTTGCTCAGGCTGGCGGGCAGCACGGGGATGTGTTGCGCGATCTGGTCGGCCAGCGCAAACAGCGCGTCGGGCTGGCCTTCGAGCAGTTCGAGCTCGAGTTCACACAGATCGACGGAGAGTTCGGCGGACGCGCCGTCGACGGACGTCGCTGCCGGAGCCCGCACGCGGCCGATGTCCAGTACCAGCTCGATCCGGCTGCCGTCGGCGCCTGGCAGCGCGCGCAGGGTGCGCGTGGCTTCGGTGGCGAAGGCAGGCGCCAGCTGCGGCCAGAGCGCACCGTCGGCGTCAAGCGCGGCCCAGGGCGGTGTCGCCTGCAGGGCGGTGCGGTCCAGCGCATGGTCTGCCAGTGGCGTCTCCCATTCGCCGCGCTGGCTGAGGCCGCCCGAGGCGCCGTCGGCGGTCTTGAGCGTTTGCAGCCAGCGCACGGGGGCGCCGTCGGTTTCGAGCCGGCGGATGCGCAGCGCCGCGCGTGCGCGGTGCAGGGCCTGGTCGGGGGTGTCGAAGTAGGTGTTGGTGAGGCGCTGCTCACTGACCCGAACGCCGGCGAGGCCCGGCAGCGCGGCCAATTGCTCGCCGATGCGCGCAGGGTCGGCGCCTGGCAGCGCGAGCTTGAGCTCGGTTTCCTGGGGCTGCGCCGGGCCGTCGGCTGCCGACGCCGGAGGAGAGGAAGGGGTGCGTCGGCTCATGGTCAAGTATGAAAGAAAAAGGTCTGTGGCGCTACAACCATCGGCGCAGGTAGCTACTTAAAACATAGCGCTCTATGGGCTCGCGATCTGGGCGGCAATGCGGTGACCTCCGGTGGCTCAGCGCAGACCACCGCCTGCGTCGCCCTCGGCGCGCTGGATCAGCTCGACCTTGTAGCCGTCGGGGTCGGTGACGAAGGCGATCACGGTCGTGCCGCCCTTGACCGGGCCCGCTTCGCGTGTGACGTTGCCGCCAGCGGCCTTGATCTTCTCGCACGCAGCGTAGGCGTCGGGCACAGCCAGTGCGATGTGGCCGTACGCGGTGCCCATGTCGTAGCTGTCGGTGCCCCAGTTGTAGGTCAGCTCGATTTCGGCTTGGCCGGGGTTGCCGCCGTCGTAGCCGACGAAGGCGAGCGAGTACTTGTATTCGGGGTTTTCGGAGGTGCGCAGCAGCTGCATGCCCAACACCTGGGTGTAGAAGTCGATGGAGCGCTGCAGATCGCCCACGCGCAGCATGGTGTGGAGAAGTCTCATGCAGCCATTGTGCCTGCCTCACATGACAGGCGTGAAAACACACCCCATATGACCGGGGCGTGTCAAGTCGGGGATGCGCGCTAGGCATTGCGCAATTTATTTAATACATTAAACGTTGCAACCCGTCGCGCCTAGGGGAGCCCCGAGATCGCGCTGCGCACCCGGTAGGTAGACTAGCCGGCCCGAAAACGTGTGCGTATGTGCCAGCCTGGCGGCCGTGACGCCCGGGATCATGAACAACGAGAGGAGAGCGGTGCTGCATGACCACCGAGCAACGAATGCGTGAAGGCCCTGTAGGGCGCGCACTGCACGTGCTGTGCGACGTCTGCGCCGTGATCGGCGGCGCCGTGCTGATCGCCATGGCCGCCATGACCGTGGTCAGCGTGATCGGGCGCACTTTCTTCGACAGCCCTATCCTGGGCGACGTCGAACTGGTGCAACTGGGTCTGGCGGTCTGCGTGGCGACCTTCCTGCCTTACACGCAGTTTCGCAGCGCCAACATCATCGTCGACTTCTTCACCGCCAAGGCTTCGCTGCGCAGCCAGCGCTGGATGGACGGCCTGGGTTGCCTGCTCTACGCCGGCATGACCGCGCTGATCGCCTGGCGCGTGTACGCCGGCGGCGTGATGAGCCAGGAGAACCAGGAAGCGTCCATGCTGATGAACCTGCCGCTGTGGATTCCTTACATGCTAATGGTGCCCGGCCTCGTGCTGTGCACCCTGGTGGGCCTGTACCAGGCGTTCATCTACTGGACGCAACCGGCCGATGAACAGGTGAGTGCGTCATGAGCGCGCCGGGCCGTTCCCAAGCGCGTACCCCGCAGTGCGCAGTACGGAGGGGTTGCCCCGGTCGCGCGCCGGGCCGTTCCCAAGCGCTCATTCCGCAGCGCACAGCGCGGAGGGACGTTCGATGAGCACCTTGACCATCGGCCTGATGCTGTTTGTGGCCATGTTGCTGCTGATGGCCATCCGCGTGCCGATCGCCGTGGCTATGTTCGTGCCCGGCGCCATCGGTTATGTGATGCTGTCGGGCTGGGACCCGCTGATGGCGCACTTGCGCGGCGCGGTGTACGGCCGCGTGTCGGTGTACGACCTGTCGGTGATTCCGCTGTTCATGCTGATGGGGGGCTTTGCCGTCAACGGCGGGCTGTCCAAGGCGCTGTTCGACTTCGCCAACTCGCTGCTCGGTCGCTTCAAGGGCGGCATGGCGATGGCCGGCATCCTAGCCTGCGCGGCGTTCGGGGCGATTTCGGGCTCCACGGTGGCGACCACGGCGACCATCGCTCAAGTGGCCTACCCGGAGATGCGGCGCATCAACTACTCAGGCCGGCTGGCCACCGCGGCCCTGGCCACCGGCGGCACCATGGGCGTGCTGCTGCCGCCTTCGGTCACCCTGATGGTCTACGCCATCCTGACCGAGCAGAACATCACCAAGACCTTCCTGGCCGCCTACGTGCCGGCCATCCTGGCTGCGCTGGGTTACTTGGTGGTCATTGCCATTTACGTGCGCCTGCGGCCCGACCAGGCGCCCGAGGCGCGCGCCGCCAGCGGTGCGGAGGTGATGCAGGCCGGCGCCAAGGTCTGGCCGATCGCGCTGATCTTCCTGGCGGTGTTTGGCGGCATTTACGGCGGCATTTTCACGCCGACCGAGGGCGCGGCCATCGGCGCCACGCTGACCTTCGTCATCACGCTGATCCAGCGTCAGCTGACGCTGAAGAAGGCGATCGAGTCGATCCGCACCACGGCGGTGACGTCCGGCATGATTTTCATGATCTTCATCGGCGCGGACATGATGAACGCCTCGCTGGCGCTGTCGCAGCTGCCCAACCAGATGGCCGACATGATTGCCCACGCCCAGATCCCGCCGGTGGTGGTGATGGCGGTGATCATGATGTTCTACGTCGTGCTGGGCTGCGTGATGGACGAGATGTCGATGATCCTGCTGACGGTGCCGGTGGTGTTCCCGGTCATCATGGGCATGGACTTCTACGGGCTGGACACGTCCGACAAGGCGCTGTGGTTCGGGATACTCATTCTTACTGTTTGTGCCATCGGCATGATCTTCCCGCCAGTGGGATTGAACGTTTATGTCATGAACGGCTTGGCCAAGGACGTGCCCATGGTCGAGACCTACAAGGGCGTGTTCATCTTCCTGGCCTGGGACTTCATCCGCCTGGCCCTGCTGATCCTGTTCCCCGGCATCACCCTGTGGTTGGTGCACCTGCTGACCTGACCGATTTTTTCAAGGAGACAACGCCATGGCTTCACCCCTCAATCGACTCATTGCTGCCGCCGCGCTGGCCTTGGCGGCCGGTGGCGCCGCGCACGCGGAAACGGTGCTCAAGGTGCACCACTTCCTGCCTTCGGGCTCAAGCTCGCACCAGAAGATCATCGCGCCCTGGTGCGCCAAGATCGAGAAGGAATCCGGTGGCGAGCTGAAGTGCCAGATCTACCCCGCCATGCAACTGGGCGGCACGCCGCCGCAGCTGCTGGACCAGGTGCGCGACGGCGTGGCGGACATCGTGTGGTCGGTGCCGACCTACTCGGCCGGCCGCTACACCAAGTCGGAAGTGTTCGAGCTGCCCTTCATGGCGATCAACGCCAAGCAGGGCTCGCAGGCGCTGTGGGATTACGTGCAGAAGAACGCGCTGGATGAGTACAAGGGCATCAAGCCGCTGTTCATGCACACGACCGAAGGCTACGTGCTGCACAGCAACAAGCCCATCCACAAGCTGGAGGACATGAAGGGCAAGAAGATCCGCACGGCCACGCGCATCTCGGCGCGCATGATGGCCGCGATGGGTGGCACGCCAGTGCAGATGCCGCTGCCGCAGGTGCCGGACGCGCTGTCCAAAGGTGTGGTGGATGGCGTGCTGGTGCCGTGGGAAGCGATTCCCGCCACCAAGCTGCACGAGATCGTGAAGTACCACCTGGACGCGCCGATCGGCTCGCCGCGCTTTGCCAACACCATCTTCATCTTCGGCATGAACCAGGCCAAGTACGACAGCCTGTCGCCCAAGCTCAAGAAGGTGATCGACGACAACTCGGGCCTGGCTGCGTCGGCTTGGGCGGGCGAGGAAGGCTTCGACAACATCGTCGCGCCGTATTCCAAGCTCGCACGCGACCGCGGCAACACCATCTCGGTGATCGAGCCGGCCGAGTTGGCGCGCTGGGAAAAGGCCACGGCCAATGTCGATGAGATCTGGCTGAAGGACGCCCAGGCCAAGGGCTACGACGGCAAGAAGCTGATCGATGAGGCCAAGGCCCTGCTGAAAAAGTACGCACCGACCAAGTAATGGAGGAAGGCGCGACCGGCTGCTGCCCCGCGCGCTGAGGGAGGAGCCGCTGCTGGCGCAGCGGCTTTTTTATGGCCAAATAGGTCGCCTGCCCTTGTCAGAAAAGGGCAGGGGGCTATTGATTTGGAAGCGCATCGTGCAACCTGGAGAGTCGTTGCGCCCAGTCGCTCGCTCTGTGATGTCACCTGAGGCGGCTCCAGGCCTGTCGATCATCGAGTTCACCTCGCTGCCAGCACGAGCCCTTGCGGAGCAAATAGCGCCGATGGCACCGGGGCTGTAAGCATGGTGCCGATCCCTTCTGCGCGCCATCCACCGGTGCAAGTATCAACACCGGGCAAACGACCGCATGCGGACAGCTCCATCATCTCCCTGGGGTATGGACAGTCGGTCACGTCCTGATACAGTGCAGCATAGTGGCGCGGGACGGTCTGGCGCCGATCTTTCATTGATGCCGTGATCCGATTTTTTCTGTTGTTCCTGACCATTCAGGCGGTGCTTTTTGGCGTCGAAATGCTGACGGTCGTTCAGGCGGCGGTGGTGCAGCCCTGGACCAGCTGGGTCGCCAAGGCCAGCGCGCTGATCGTCCACGTGTTCGATCCGAGCGTGATCTCCCAGGGCCGCGTGCTGCAGAGCTCGCAGACCGGGTTTGGCGTGTCGATCGAGCCGGGCTGTAATGGCATCGAGGCGGCTGTGGTGCTGATCGCAGCCATCGTGGCGTTTCCATCCAGTTGGAAAATGAAGCTCTGGGGCATAGGCGTGGGCTTCATCGCGGTGCAGGCTGTCAACCTGATCCGCGTTGTCAGCCTGTTCTTCCTCGGCCAGTGGAACATTCAGGTGTTCGAGTTTGCGCACCTCTACATGTGGCAGGCGCTGATCATGCTCGACGTGCTCGTGGTGTGGTTGCTGTGGATGCGCTACGTCGCCAAGCACGACGGTGTCCGCGACACCCCCGCCACGGCGGCGGCCTGAAAGCAGGCGGTTGCGCATGGATCGCCGTGCCACGCTGATCGGGCGGTTCCTGCTGCTGTCGGTCCTCGGCCTGATCGTGCTGATCCCGCTGTGGTACATGGCGGCGCCGCTGTTTGCCCGGCCCCCGACCTGGCTGGCCGGCAAGGCCATGGAGGCGCTGTTTCCCTGGGTCAAGGGCTTCGACCTGAAGGCCGCCACGTCCATTTTGTACACCTCGGTCCAGGTGCGCATGCGCGGGCCGTCGGGCGACGTGTTCGTCGAGGCCACACCATCGGCGCCGTACCCCATCCTGGGCTATGGCGTTGCGCTGATCTGGGCGATGCTCATCGCGTCGCGGACGCCGCGCTGGTGGTTGAAGGGGCTGGCTGCGACGGCAATTTTGTTCGTTTCGCAGGCGATCGGGATCTGCTTCGTCTGGCTGAAGAACCTGGTGGTGTCGATCGGCCCGGCCGCCATCGACTATCTGGGTGTGTCGCGCTTTCAGGCCAACGCCATCCTCTACGGCCATCAGTTCAGTGTCCTGATGATGACGCCGATGCTGCCCATCCTGCTGTGGCTTCTGTTCAACAAGCGCTTCGTAGCCGCGCTGTGGCTGGAAGCGGCGCTGGAGGGGCCTGGGGAAAAGAAAGCTTCAGCCCAGCACGACGTCGCGGTGAAGGAGCCGCAGGCCTGATCGCCTGAGCCCGTGCAGCCATCGGTGGCTGACGCTTACTGCACCAGTAGCTGCTCGATCGGCGCCAAGTCGTTGGCAGACAACACACCGCTGGCCTGCTTGAGGCGCAGCATGCCGACCAGCACGTCGTAGCGCGCCCGCGCCAAGTCGCGCCGCGTCTGGTAGAGCTGGCTTTGCGCGTTCAGTACATCGATGTTGATGCGCACGCCGACTTGGTAGCCCAGGCGGTTGGCTTCGAGCGCCGTCAGGCTGGACTGCTCGGCCGCTTCCAGCGCGGCGACCTGCCCGTGGCCGGACTGCACGCCGAAGTAAGCGGCGCGGGTGGCTTGGGCGACGTTACGCCGCGCGTTGTCAAGATCGGCTTGCGCCTTGTCTTCCAGCGACAGGGTTTCGCGCACCCGGTTCTGCACTGCAAAGCCGGCGAACAGCGGCCAGTTGAGCACCACGCCAATGCCAGCGTTGGTGCTGCGGTAGCGTGACCCTGGCGCCGCCGCAAACGCGGGGTTGCCGTCGGGGTAGCGGTTTTGCCCCACGCTGGCCTGCAGGTCGACGGTCGGCAGGTGACCAGTCTTGGCCTTGGCGGTTTCCAGACGCGCCAGTTCCTGCGCCATGCGCGCCTGCAGCACCGCGGGATGCTGGGCCTGTGCCTGCTCGACCCAAACATTCACGTCGTCAGGCTGCGGGCGCGGCAGGGTCACGGGCTGCACCAGGGGCCGTGGCTGCACGCCGGTGAGGCCGACCAACTGGTCCAGCGCGAGGCGCTTGACGCGCAGATCGTTGTCGGCGGCGATTTCCTGCGCCGTGGCCAAGTCAAATCGTGCCTGTGCCTCGCGGCTGTCGGTGATGGTCGCGTTGCCGACCTCGAAATTGCGCTGGGCTGACGCCAACTGCTCGGCCACGGCGGCCTTCAGCGCACGCACAAAGCCCAGGGCGTCCTCGGCCGCCAGCACATCGAAGTACGCCTGCGCCAGGCGCACGATCAGGTCCTGCTCAGTGCCGCTGACCTGCACCTGCGCCAGCTCGGCGCTTTTCTTGCCCTGGTCCCAGTTGATTCGGTTGGCTGGCCGGTACAGCGGCTGCGAGCCGACGATCGAGCCGTTCAGTGTGTTGAACGACACGCTGCCGCCCATGCCGCCGACCTGCGTGTCGGCCCAGTTGCGCTGCGCGCCCAATTGCAGGCCGACCTGCGGCAGCAGGCCGGCGCGGGCTTGGTCGGCGCGGGCCTGGCTGGCCTGCGCATTGGCCAGGGCGGATTGGTAGGGCGCGTCGTAACCGTGCGCGGTCTGGTAGAGCTGCAACAGCGACTGCGCCGCCGCCGGCGCGGGCGCCCCGAGCAGCGCGGCCACACAGGCCGTGCCAAGCACCTGCCAAACCGCTGATCGCAAGGGCGCCATGGCAGCAGCGATAGGTCGGTCGGTCAGGGCAGGGCGCGTCAGTAGCGCGGCACGCTGGGGTCGACCGGCAGCGCCCAGGCGTCGATGCCGCCGGCCACGTTGGCGACGCGCTCGAAGCCATGCTGGGCCAGGAACATCGCCACCTGCATGCTGCGACCACCGTGGTGGCACAGCACGGCCACGGGGCGGTCCGGGTCCAGCTCGGCCAGGCGCGCGGGCAGGGTCTGCATCGACATCTGAAGCAGCTCGGCGCCGGCCGGGCGCACGCTGGCGGCTTGCCATTCGGCCGGCTCGCGCACGTCCAGCAGCAGCGGCGCGCCGTCCGCGGACGCGGCCTCGAACCAAGCGGGCAGTTGGCCCGGAGTGACTTGCTCAATCATGCTCTAACCCGCTCCCAATATGCGCAGACAGCTTCAAAATTTGAAGCGCGACGGCTCGGGGAAGTTCAGCAGGCGCGGGATGTTCTCGTCCCACGGCTGGGTCACCATGGCGCCGGTCTGGGCCTGCTGCGCCAGCGTGGCGCGCATGATCGGGTCTTCGCCCACGATCGCCATCAGGCGACCTCCGGGTTTCAGCAGGCCCATCAGCCGCTCTGGCAATTGGCCGACCGAGCCGGACAGCGCGATCACGTCAAACGGGCCGTCGGCCGACAGGTCGGCCGTGGCGCCATCGGCCACGCGCACTTCCACGTTCAGCACGCCGGCGCGCTGCAGGTTGGCGTGGGCAAAGGCGGCCAGCCCGTTGTCGAGTTCCAGTGTCAGCACCCGCTGGGCGCGGTGGCCGAGCAGGGCGGCCATGAAGCCGGAGCCGGTGCCGATTTCCAGCACCTTTTCATGCTTGGCGACCTGCAGGTCCTGCAGGATGCGCGCTTCGATGCGCGGCTCCAGCATGACCTGGCCCATGGCGATGCCCGCTTCGGTGTCCGCCAGCGGGATCTGCATGTCGGCAAACGCCAGGGCGCGGAACGCGGGGGGCACGAAGTCTTCGCGCTTGACCACGGCCAGCAGTTCCAGCACATGCGTGTCGAGCACGTCCCACGGACGAATCTGCTGCTCGATCATGTTGAAGCGGGCTTGTTCGACGTTCATGCTGCGCCCTCCAGGCGAAAAGTCGGTGTCATTCGGGATAACCCTTCATTTTATCGGCTTGGGCGGGCGCAGCCGTTTCCGGCGCGCGCCGCCAGCGCCGCCGCGCCCAATTGGCGAGATCGTCCAGGTAGCAGTACACCACCGGCACCACCACCAGGGTCAGCAGGGACGAGGTGATCACCCCGCCGATCACCGCCTGGCCCATGGGTGCGCGCTGCTCGCTGCCCTCGCTCACGGCAAAGGCCAGCGGCACCATGCCGAACACCATGGCCAGCGTGGTCATCAGGATGGGGCGCAGGCGCACCCGTGCGGCCAGCAACAGCGCCTGATCGCGCGGCAGCGGCTCGGTGTGTTCGCCGTCGCCCACGCGGCCCTCGCGCGCGCGAATGGCAAAGTCGACCAGCAGGATGGCGTTCTTGGTCACCAGGCCCATCAGCATGACGATGCCGATGATCGAGAACATCGACATGCTGGAGCCGAACAGCAGCAGCGCGAGCACCACGCCGATCAGCGTGAGCGGCAGCGAGGTCATCAGCGCCAGCGGCTGCAAAAAGCTCTTGAACTGGCTGGCGAGGATCATGTAGATGAAGATGATCGCCATGGCCAGCGCCTGCAGCGCGTAGGCGAACGATTCCTGCATGTTCTTGGTGGCGCCGCCAAAGGTGGTGGTGTAGCCGGGCGGGATCGCCATGTCGTTCAGCAGCGCACGGATGTCGCCCGACACCTCGCCCGTGCTGCGGCCCGCCACGTTGGCCGTGATCTGGATCTCGCGCAGCATGGCACGGCGGTTGATCTGGTTGGTGCCGGTGGCTTCGCTCAGCGTGGCCACCTGGTTCAGGCGCACGATGCGCGGCGTGCCATCGGCGTTGGCGCCGGCCGTGAGCGGCAGGCGTTCCAGGTCCTGCATGGTGGTGCGCGCCGCGGGCGCCAGCCGCACGATCACGTCGTAGGTCTGGTCGTCCGGCGCGCGCCAGTTGCCCACCGTGGTGCCGGCCACCAGGGTGCGCAGCGGCGCCGCCACCTGCGCGCTGGACAGGCCCAGCTCCGACGCCGCTTCGCGCTTGACGGTGACCTGCACCGTCGGCTTGTCCGGCTTGCTGCTGGAGTCGAGATCGACCAGGCCAGGAATCGCCTGCAGGCGTTCCAGCAGCGGGCGCGCCAGGCGCTCCAGCTCCGCCTGGTCGGGCCCCTGCAGCGAAAACTCGATCTGCTTTTGTCCGCCCACCGGCTCCATCACGCCCGACTGCGTCACCGTGATGCCGGGCACGGCGGCCAGGCGCTGGCGGAAGTCGGCGGCCAGCACCTCGGCGCTGCGGGTGCGCCCTTCGCGGTCGGTCAGGCGCACGTACAGGCTGGCGTTGGTCTTGCCCTGCGCCGCGCCGGTGTTGATGGTGGTCACGGTGTAGCGCACCTCGGGGTAGCTGCGCAGGATGGCGTCCACCTGGCGCGCCTTGGCCTCGGTCGCCTCCAGCGACGAGCCTTGCGGCGTGTAGAAGGCCACCGTGGTTTCGGAAAAGTCCGCCTTCGGCACGAATTCCGTGCCCAGCAGGCGCACCATGAACACGCTGGCCGCGAAGATCGCCGCCGCCACCAGCAGGGTCAGCGCCTTGTGCGCCAGCGACCAGGCCAGCAGGCGCTGGTAGGCGCCTGCCAGCGCTTCGGTGGCGCGGTCAAACCAGCCGGTCACGCGGCCCAGCGTGCGGTCGTACAGCGTTGCTGGCTGCTGCCCGCGCTGGCCGTGCGCGTGCATGGCCGGGTCTTCCCACACCGACGACAGCATCGGGTCCAGCGTGAAGGCGACGAACATCGAAATCAGCACCGCGGCCACGATGGTGATGCCGAATTCGTGGAAGAACTTGCCGATGATCCCCTGCATGAAGCCGATCGGCAGGAACACCGCGACGATCGACAGCGTGGTCGCCAGCACCGCCAGGCCGATCTCCTGCGTGCCCTGCATCGCCGCCGGCCACGGCGCCTTGCCCATCTGCGCGTGGCGCACGATGTTCTCGCGCACCACGATCGCGTCGTCGATCAGCAGGCCCACGCACAGGCTCAGCGCCATCAGCGTGATCATGTTGATGGTGAAGCCGAAGGCCTGCATGAAAAAGAAGGTGCCGATGATCGAGATCGGCAGCGTCAGCCCGGTGATCACCGTGCTGCGCCAGCTGTTCAGGAACAGGAAGACGATCAGCACCGTCAGCAGCGCGCCCTCGATCAGCGTCTGGCGCACGTTCTTCACCGCCACGCGGATCTGGCGCGACTGGTCGACCACCGGCTCCAGCTTCACGCCCGGGGGCAGCTCGGCCTTCAGCTGCGCGATGGCGGCGTTCAGCCCGTCCACCACCTCGATCGTGTTTTCGTCCTGCGCCTTCTGCACCGCCACCAGCAGCATCCGCTGGCCATTGAAGTGGGCCAGTGTCTCCAGCTCCTGGGCGCCGTCGTGCACGGTGGCGACCTGGTCCAGCGTGATGGCGCTGCCGCCGCGCCGCGCGACGATGATGCGGCCAAAGTCCTCTGGCCGCGTCAGCCGGCCTTCCAACTGCACCGTCAGCTCCTGCGCGCCGGTGCGCACGGGGCCAAGCGGCTGGTCCTGGTTCTCGCTGCGCACCGCCGCCATCACCTGCTCGGGCGTCACCGCCAGCGCCTCCAGCGCGGTCGGGTTCAGGTAGATGTGGATCTCACGCTTGGCGCCGCCCACCAGGTTGACGGCGCCCACGCCGCGCACGTTTTCGAGGCGCTTTTTGAGAACCTGATCGGCCCAGTTCGTCAGCTCAATCTGGGTGGGTGCCTTCTGGCCCTCTTTCGCATCCGGCAAGACGGCCAGCGACCACACCGCACGGCTGGCCGGGTCGAAGCGCAGCACGCGCGGCTCTTTCACCTCGTCGCGCAGCAGCGGACGCACCTGGCCGATCTTTTCGCGCACGTCGTCGGCGGCCTTGCGGCCTTCGATGTGCAGCTGGAATTCGATGATCACCACCGACATCCCCTCGTAGCTGCGCGAGTACAGCGAGTTGATGCCGGCGATCGAGTTGACGGCTTCCTCTACCTTTTTGGTGACTTCGCTTTCAACGATGGCGGGCGCCGCGCCGGGGTATTCGGTGGTGATCACGACCACCGGAAAGTCGATGTTCGGAAACTGGTCGACCTGCAACCGCTGCAGCGAAAACAGGCCCAGCACCACGAACGCCAGCATCACCATGGTGGCGAAGACCGGGTTGTTCAGGCTGACCTTGGTGAACCACATGGTGGCGGCGCGTGCTCGGATTTATGGATGAAATTGGTCTGCAGCGCCAAAGCCAATTGCGCGAGCAGCTATCAAAAACAGAGTGATTGAGAGGGTCATGACCTATTCAACCCGCCGCGGATGCGGGCGCAGGCGGCGCTGCGGCGGGGGCGAGCGCGCGCACCGCCGTGCCTTCGCGCAACGCGCCGGCGCTGCCGCGCAGCACCTGGGCGCCGCCCGCCACGCCTTCCACGGCCACCCAAAGTGCCCCGTCCACTTCGCCGCGCACGCCGGTGCGCACCGGCACGTGGGCGATGTGGCCGGCCTGCGCCACCTGTACGTAGGGCGTGGGCTTGTCGGTGCGCACGGCGTCCAGCGGCACGGCCAGCGCCTGCAGGCGCGCGGTGGCCAATTCGCCCTGCGCGAACAGGCCCTGACGCAGGCCGGGCTGCGGCGCCACTGTCAGGTAGACCAGCACGCTGCGGCTGCCGGCCTGGGCGCTGGGGTTGATGCGCGCCACGGTCGCCGTCACCGGCTGCGCCACACCTTCGATGTGCAGCGTGGCGCGCTGGCCCACGCGCACGGCCACCGAATCGGCGGGGCTGAGCGGCGCTTCCAGCTCCAGCTGGCGCAAGTCGACGATCTCGACGATCGGCGCCTCGGGCACCACGCGCTCGCCGGGTTGGGCCACGCGGCGCGCAATCTGCCCCGCGATCGGCGCGCGCACCACGGTGTCGGACACCGACTTGCGCGCCACCTCGGCCCCGGCACGCGCCGCGCGGTAGGTGGCCTGCGCCGCGTTCAGGGTGGACAAGGACGTGTCCAGCGCGGTCTGCGAGATGAAGCCGCGCTGCACCAGCGCGGCGTTGTTGTCGTACTGGCGCTGGGCGATGGCGACCTGCGCCTGCGCGGCGCTGGCCTGCTGCTCGGCCTGGCGCAGGCGGTCGGCATGGTCGCTGGAATCGATGCGCGCCAGCACCTGGCCGGCCTGCACGGCGTCGCCTTCGCGCACCGTGAGGCCCTGCAATTCGCCCGGCACGCGCGCCTTGACCAGCGCCGTCTGCACCGCCTTCAGCGCGCCCGACACCGGCAGGCCGGTTTGCAGATCGACCACGCGGGCGGTGGCCACATCGGTGGGCGCCAGCTCGATCACCGTCGCGCGCGGCGCACTGGCTGCGGCCGGCGCAGCCGCCTTGCGGGCCTGCCAGCCGCGCAAGCCGAACAGGGCGAGCGCCAGCAGGACAAGGACCAGCACGGCCCAGGCCAGGGCGCGACGTAAAGAGGGGTTCATGCGGTTTCGGGGGCGTGCAGGCTCAGCCCGCGCACCACCATGTCGGCGTGCTGGGCCAGCAGGGCTTGCGGGTCGGGCAGGGTGCCGGGCGGGCAGCAGGGCGCCAATGAAAAGCGCCAGGTGACCAGTTGCGCCAGCGGTGCGACGATCAGGTGCGCAGCGGCCTTGGCGTCCACCGGCCGGAATTCGCCGCGGTCGATGCCGCGCTGCACGATCCCGCGCACCAGGTCGTGGCTGGGCTGAACGACTTCGCCCTGGTAGTAGCGCGCCAGGTCGGGAAAGTTGGCCGCCTCGCCGATGATCAGCTTGGTGAGCCCGGCGGCGGGCGTGCCGCCGTACTGCGTCCACCAGCGGCGAATGAATTCGTGCACCAGCTCGGCCGTCGGGCCGGCGTACTCGGCCACTTGGCGCTGTGCGTCGGCCAGCGGGCGCCCCGCGTTTTCGTGCACCACGGCCTTGAACAGCGCTTCCTTGCTGGGGAAATACAGAAACAGCGTGCCCTTCGACACCCCGGCCTGCGCCGCCACTTCCTCGACGCGTGTGGCCGCGTAGCCCTTTTCAACGAACAGGGCGAGCGCGGCGTCCAGCAGCTCGCCCGCGCGCACCTGCTTGCGCTGGCTGCGCCGGGCGGCCGGCGTGGCGGGCGCGCGGGCAGCGGGGTAGGAGTGTGTCTGCATGAAAATGACCAACCGGTCAGTCATGCTACGGGGTGGCGGTCGCAGCGTCAACGACGATGGACAAGAACAGGTGGGTGGGTGCGCCGCACGGCGACGCGGCCGACGGCCCATCTCACCCACTGCTTGGGGCCAGAGCGGACATGCCGGACACGCGATCACACTCGGGTTCGCTATGAATACAGAAGCTGCTGGCGCTGGTGGTTGTAGCGCTGCAGCCAGATTTAGGTCATAAAAAAAGCGCCGGACGTCCCGTGTTCACGGTCGCGCCGCGCGCTAGTACAGCGTGGCCGGTGCGGTCGGATCCGCGGTTTCCGGCAGGCGCAGGCCGACGATCAGCACGCGCGCGCCGTCCATGGCGCGCACGCTGAGCTGTGCACCGCCGAGCGTCACCCGGTCGCCCACGACCGGCGGGCGGCTCAGGGCGCGGGCGATCCAGTGCTCCAGCGTCTCGTCGGCGTGGGCGCTCGAGCTGGCGGCGGGCTCGGGCAGGCCATAGAAGGCGCAGATGTCGGCCAGCGGGGCGCTGCCGTCCAGCGCAAAGTCGCCGTACAGCGCGCGGCGCCCGGCGTCGTCGGTCTCGTCGGGCAGGTTCAGCCCCAGCAGGCGCGCGCCGAGGGCAATGGTCGAGCCCTGCAGCAGCAGCGAGGCCAGCACCACCACAAAGGCCACGTTGAACAGCGTGCGTGCGCCGGGCACACCGGCCATCAACGGAAATACCGCCAGCACGATCGGCACCGCGCCGCGCAGGCCGACCCAGGCGATGTAGAGCACCTCGCGCGGCTCGAAGTGAAACGGCTTCAGGCACAGCCACACGGTGAGCGGCCGCGCCACCAGCATCAGGAACGCCGCCACGCCCAGCGCCGGGCCCAGGCTGGGCAGCATCTCGCGCGGGGTCAGCAGCAGGCCCAGCAACAGGAACATGCTGGCCTGGCTGAGCCAGGCGTAGCCGTCCAGCGCCGACAGCGCCGGCGCCACCGCGCCACGCGCCCGGGCGCGCGCCGTCACGCCCATGACGTAGACCGCCAGAAAGCCCGAACCGCCGACCCAGGTCGTCGCCGCGAACACCGCCAACCCGAGCGACACGCACAACAGCGCCAGAATGCCGCCGCCGCCCGGGCTGCCGCCGGGTTGGGCCAGGCGCGGGTAGGTGCGCCCGAGCAGCGCCGCCATCGCGAAGCCGCCGGCCAGCCCCGCCGCGCCGCCGATGCCGAATTGCTGCGCCAGCGTGCGCAGGGCGGCCAGCCAGGCGTCGGCGCCACTGCCGGCCTGGGTCCCACTGGCGTGGGCCAGCGCGATACCGATGAAGGCGATCGTCAGGTACACCGCCATCGGGTCGTTCATGCCCGACTCGATTTCCAGCGTGGCCGCCACGCGCTCGTTCAGCCGCACGCGCGACGAGCGCAGCAGCGCGAACACGGCGGCCGCGTCGGTCGAGCCGACGATCGAGCCCAGCAGCATCGCCAGGCGCCAGTCCAGGTCCAACAGCCACCACGCGCCCAGGCCGGTGAGCCCGGCGCTCATCACCACGCCCACGGTCGCCAGCAGCAGCGCCGGCCGCAGCCCGGTGCGGAAGGTGGCGAAATCGGTGCGCAGGCCGCCGTCCAGCAGGATCACCGCCAGCGCCACGTTGCCCACCCAGAAACTGAGGTTGATGTCGTCAAAGACGATGCCGCCCGGCCCGTCCTCGCCCGCCAGAATGCCCGCCAGCAGAAACACCAGCAGGAAGGAAAAGCCCGCGCGCGCCGACAGCAGCCCGGCCAGCACGCTGAAAAACACCATCAGCGACGCAGCCAGCAGCGGCAGGATGAGCATGTCCACGGCAGACGACATGCGCCTGAAACTAGCAGAAGGCGTGCCGAACGCGAAAACCTTTTTTTGCGCCCCAGCGTCGATTTCGCAGGTCAATTGCTACTGAATGAGTAGCTTTCAGCGCAGGTGGTTGTAGGGCTACAGGCCTATTTTTCTTGAAGCCTCAGTGTCACGGGCCCCCGCCGTGGCCAGTCACAGCGGCGCCGGTCAGGCCACCAGCGCCGGCGCCTGCATAGCCTCGATCTGGTCGGTCAGCACATGGATCTGGCCGCGCCAGTAGTCGGCGCTGCCGAACCACGGAAAGGCGGCGGGGAAGGCCGGGTCGGCCCAGCGCTGGGCCAGCCAGGCGCTGTAGTGGATCAGGCGCAGGGTGCGCAGCGGCTCGATCAGGGCCAGCTCGCGCCGGTCGAAGTCGCGCACCTGTTCGTAGCCGTCGATCAGCGCGCCCAGCTGGCGCTGCTGTTCGTGCCGTTCGCCCGACAGCAGCATCCACAAATCCTGCACGGCGGGGCCGGTGCGGCAGTCGTCCATGTCGACGAAGTGTGGGCCGCCACCGGGTGCGTCCAGCGGCGTCCACAAGATGTTGCCGGCGTGGCAGTCGGCGTGCAGGCGCAACGAGGCGATGGGCGCGATATCTGAGTCAAATTGACCCGTAGCCCTAGAGGGATCTGCGCGGGCAGCTGCGATTTCGATAGCGTTCTGGCTGACCTCAGCCCACTCAGCTTGCACCTCGGGTGCGACCGCACCGTGCGCCAGCAGCCAGTCGCGCGGCGTGCGGCCGTGGGTGTCGGCGTCGATCGCCGGGCGTTCGGTAAAAGACGCCGCGGCGCCCACGACGTGCAGGCGCGCCAGGAAGCGGCCGATGGCCTCCAGCGTGTCGGGGTCGTCCAGTTCGGGCGCGCGCCCACCGCGGCGCGGGCTGACGCTGAACAGAAAGCCCGCGTGCTCGTGCAGCGTGCGCCCGTCCAGCATCAGCGGGCCGACCACCGGCACCTCGGCCGCCATCAGCTCGGCCGAGAAGCGGTGCTCTTCGCCGATCTGCTCTGGCCGCCAGCGGCCCGGGCGGTAGAACTTCAACACCACCGCGGGGTGCATGTCGGCCAACGGCGTGCCGGGCTCCAGGTGCGCCAAGTAGACGCGGTTTTCGTAGGAGTTGAGCGGCGTGAGCCGCCCGTCGGCCATCAGCCCGACGGCGGACAGCGCGTCGACGACCAGGTCGGGGGTGAGGGCATCAAACGGGTGCGCAGCGGGTGAACTCATGCGCCGATTGTGGCCCGCGTCGGGGTGCCGGGCGGCGCGCGGCGCGGCTCAGGGCTTCTTGGCGGGCTTGGGCGGTTCCGGCTTGCTCATTTCTTCGGTGCACTCGCCGATGTAGCGGCCTTCGCCTGCGATGGTCACGCGGCCCTTGCCGCCGCCACCGCGTTCGACGTCCTGCACCATTTGCGTGGTCAGGCGGTCGGCGGTGGCGCTGTTGCGCAGGCGCGCCCGCAGGCGGCTGCCGTCGGCCAGCTCGCAGGCCATGACCCAGGACGCGCTGTCGCCGTCGCGCTGCAGGTCTTCCGACGTGCACTTGGCCTGGCGCGCGGCCATGCGTTCGTCGTCCAGGCCGGGGCTGAGGTAGGGCTCGGCCGCCAGGAATTCGCGCGTCAGGCAGATCTTCAGCGTGTGGCGGCCCATCTGCTCGACCGGCTGGCCTGCCAGCTCGCGGGTGATGCTGCTGGTCATCTCCCAGCCGCCGGGCGTCATGATTTTCTGGGCCATGGCCGGTGGCGCCACCACGCAGGCGGCAAGCAGGGCAAGCGGGGCAAAGGCGACGGGGCGCATGGCGGATTCTCGGGATTGCGAGGATGCGGGGCATCATAGTCCGGCGAAGCGTGCGGCGGGCTCCACAGCGGTCCGGCGCGCGCGTGCAATACCATGTGACCACCATGTCCGACGCCATCACCGACCTCATCCACCACCCTTACCAGCCGCCTGAGGGCTTCGTCGCGCCCCAGCCGGGCGTGTTCAAGGCCTCCACCGTGATCTTCCCCAACGCCGCCGCCATGCGCTCGCGCGACTGGAAGAGCAAGGCCGGCTACACCTACGGCCTGCACGGCACGCCCACCACTTTCGTGCTGGAAGAGCGCATCGCCGCGCTGGAAGGCGGCCTGCAGACCGTGCTGGTGCCCAGCGGGTTGGCGGCCATCGCCAACGTCGCGCTGGCGCTGCTGAAAACGGGCGACGAGGTGCTGATCCCCGACAACGCCTACGGCCCCAACAAGGCGCTGGCCGAGGGCGAACTGGCCGCTTTCGGCATCGCCCACCAGTACTACGACCCGATGGACGTGGCCGACCTGGCCGCGCGCATCACGCCGAAAACCAAGCTGGTGTGGCTGGAGGCGGCGGGCTCCGTCACCATGGAAATGCCCGACCTGATCGCCCAGACGCGCCTGTGCCGCGAACGCGGCGTGGTCAGCGCGCTGGACAACACCTGGGGCGCGGGTCTGGCCTTCAACGCTTTCAACCTGGACGGGCAAGGCCTGGCGGTGGACGTCAGCGCCCACGCCCTGACCAAATACCCCAGCGGCGGCGGCGACGTGCTGATGGGCGCGGTGACCACGCGCGACGATGCGTTGCACCTGAAGATCAAGCACACCCACATGCGCCTGGGCCTGGGCGTGGGCGCCAACGACGCCGAAGCCGTGCTGCGCGCCCTGCCCAGCATCGCGCTGCGCTACCGCGCGCAGGACCAGGCTGCGCGCGCGCTGGCGCGCTGGTGCCAGAGCCAGCCGGCCTTCGCCCAGGTGCTGCACCCGGCGCTGAGTGGATCGCCCGGTCACACGCACTGGCAGGCGCTGTGTGGTGCAGCCGACGAACGCGGTGGCGGCGCGGCGGCCGGCCTGTTCAGCGTGGTGGTGGATGACCGCTACACATCCGATCAGGTCGACGCGTTCTGCGACGCACTGAGGCTGTTCAAGCTGGGCTACAGCTGGGGCGGCCCCGTCAGCCTGGTCGTGCCCTACGACCTGGCCAGCATGCGCGCCAACGGCTGGCCCGCGCAGCTGGCGCGCGGCACGGTGGTGCGCTTTTCGACGGGCCTGGAAGCGGCCGAGGATCTACAGGCGGATCTGGCGCAGGCAGTCAGCGTGGCGCTGCAGGGCTGAGCGCCGGGCCGCGGTCCCGGCGGACGGGGTTTTGGCCGGCGCAACAAGCTATCAATCCGATAGCTGGCCGCGCTGGTGGTTGTAGGGCTGAAGGCCAGTTTGGCATAAATTCTGACGCGGAAGGTGCCGCGCCATGACAACCTACGGGCCCGTGTCTGGTCAGTACGGATCGCGGCTCAGCACCCCGTTCACCACATCGACCAAGTAGGTCGGCAGGCCGCTCCAGTCGCTCAGGTTGAAGACGGTGTCATCGGTCAGCTTGTTGATCGCCATGGCCGGGGCGCTCAGCGGAGTGCCGCGCGCGCACACCGTGGGCGCCTGCAGCGGCCGCACGAAGTAGATTGCGCCTTCGGTGCTGAGCCCGGGGTTGGTGGCGCGGCGGCCGGTATAGGGCGTGCGCAGGCCGTCGCCTTCGATCAGCAGGGCGGTGTCTTCGCTGACGCCGATGGCGCGCGCGCCGTTCTGCGGCGAGGTGCCGGCCGCAAGGATGCCGCCCGCGCAGCCGCTGGTGCCGATGGGCGCCACCAGGCGCGACACGAAGGTCATCAGCCGGCCCATGCGGTTGCGCCCGTCGAAGTGGCTGTCGAGGATGGTGTTCTTCAAGCTGCCTGGTACCAGAAAACCACCGCTCAGGCTGAGCGGGTCCGGGTCTAGCGTCATGAAGTGGTTGAACGGATCGGCCAGCGCTTCGGCCGAGCTCACGCTGTCGTTGAGGGCCGAGAAATCGAACTGGCCCAGCACCGCCAGGCCAGCGCTGGTGCCGCCGATCGGCACGTTGCGCGTCATCAGGGCATTGAGCGAAGAATGAAGCGCCGTGTTCTTCCAGTAGCGGATGTAGTTGGCCTGGTCGCCACCGGCGATGAAGACCACCTGCGCGCTGCGCAGAACCTCGTTGACGTGCGGGTCGTTGGCGGCGTCGCGGTCGGGGACGATCAGGGTCTCGACCGAAGTCAGGCCCATGGCTGCGCCGCCGACCCAGCCGGGCCGTGCGCTGCCGCTGGTCGCTTCCCCTACGTCGCTGTAGAAGACGTAGGGGTTGTAGTCGTCGTTGAAGTTGCGCACCGCGCGCAGCACCACCAGGCGGCCCCCTGTGCCGGGGCGCACTCCGCTGCGGGCGATCATCCATTGGAAGGCGCTGTCCACGTCTGCCGGGCCGCCGCCCATGATCATGGTGGACGGCTCGAGCGGCTGGGCGGTTTGCGCTTTGGCGTCCGGGTTGCCGACCCAGAAATGTTCGTACGTGGCGGGCGTGGGCGGCGCGTCGTCACCGTCGTCGCCGCCGCCGCAGGCGACCAGGAGCGCAGGCAAAAGAAGGAGCAGCAGAAAACGGTACAAAGGCATGGTGACGATGGGTTGCAGCAAGAGGGGGGTACATCGGTGCAGGTTTCAAAGTGTAATTTGACGCCGATTTTTGCGGCACCTCACACACCGCACAACCCAGGGCCAACTGCCAAAAACCTGCGCAAAAGGCGCCGACTGCTACGCTTAGAGTAGCTGCCTGCGCAGGCAGTTGAATGGCCAGTGGCCTGTTGGGTCTGAATTCAGAGGCCGCGACGAGCGGTGTTCATGGGGGGCGTTTCATGGATTCCATTTCCCAGATCGTGCTGGGCGGCGCCGTCGCCGCGGTGGCCGTGCCGCCCGGGCACCGGCGCGCGGCGCTGCTGGCGGGTGCGGCGCTGGGCACGCTGCCGGATCTGGACAGCCTGCCGATCGCGCTGTTCACCGACGACCCGGTCGCCCTGATGACCTGGCACCGCAGCCTGACGCATTCCGCGCTGGTGCTGCCCTTCGTCGCGTGGGCGATCTGGGCCTTTTTTCGGCGGCGCGGCGGGCGCGTGGCCGAAGCGCCGCGCGCCTGGTTCTGGGCCATTCTGCTGGCGCTGGTGACGCACCCGCTGCTCGACGGCTTTACGGTGTACGGCACACAGCTGTGGTGGCCGCTGCCGCTGCAACCGACCATGTGGTCCAGCGTGTTCATCATCGACCCGCTCTACACCGTCTGGCTGCTGGCCGCCTGCGTGGTGGCCTGGGCGGTGCCGCGCAGGCCGTTGGCGCAGGGCGCATTGGTGGCGGGGCTGATGTTGTCGACGGCGTACCTGGGCTGGTCGGTGCTGGCCAAGTCGATGGTCGAGCGCGCCGCCGAGGCCGCGCTGGCGCAGCTGGGGCTGGCGGACGTCCCGCGCTTTTCGGTGCCCATGCCTTTCAACACCTTGCTGTGGCGCGTGGTGGCGATGACGCCGGAGGGTTACGTGGTGGGCGACCGTTCGCTGGTGGCGGACCGTGGGCCGATGCGCTTTGAAGCGCACACCAGCGACCGCGCGGCCCTGCAGGCGGTGGCCACGCTGCCGGCGGTGCAGCGCCTGACCTGGTTCAACCACAGGTTCATGCGGGCCGAGGCGCGGCCAGAGGCACCCGCCGTGGGCACTTCGCAGGTCAGTCCGGGCACGGAGTTGCTGGTCTTGAGCGATTTGCGCATGGGGCTGGAGCCGGCCTACACCTTCAACTTCGGCGTGGCGCGGCGCGCGGCCGGTGGCCCCTGGGAAGAAGTCGCACCACCGCTGCGGGCGCCGGCCGACGCTGGCGCGGCGCTGTCGCGCGAGGGCATCGGCCCGGCCTGGCGTGCCGTGTGGCAGCGGATCTGGCACGAACCGTCGCCTTGACATCGTCAATTTCGCTGGCCGCTCCGTGTCACACGTGGGTGAAAGCCCGGCTTGTGGGCGTGCATGGGCGCCGATAAGCTGCACTTCGTATAGCAACCCAGCGGCCAGTTGCGTCGGCCGCCGCATCGAACCCCGCGCACCAGGCGCCTGCCTCGCCCATGTCAGAAACCCCTTCGACCAGCCCTTCGCCCGCACCGCCTGCTGCCAACGGCGATGGCACCGCCTACCAGCCCTACGTGCCGCCGCCGTCGACTGTGCCGATGGCGGTGATGGTGCCGCTGGGCTTGATGGACCCGCTGCGCTGGCTGCGCCAGGGTTGGGCCGACTTCATGGCGGCGCCGGGGATCGGCATTTTCTACGGCCTGTGCTTTTGGGCGATGGCGGCGGTGCTGACGCTGGTGTTCCGCAACAGCCCGGAATACGTGATGTCGATCGCGTCGGGCTGTCTGCTGGTCGGCCCATTTCTGGCGATGGGCTTGTATGAAGTGAGCCGCCGGCGTGAATTGGGCATTGCGCCCGAGCTGTCGGCCTCGCTCACCTGCTGGGACCAGCACCTGCGCAGCATGGGCATGCTGGTGCTGGTGCTGATCGTGCTGGAGTTGCTGTGGGGCCGCGCGTCGCTGGTGGTGTTTGCCGTGTTCTTCAACACCGGCATGCCGTCCACCGCAGGCGTGTTGCAGGCGATCTTCAACCCGGAGAACCTGGAATTCGTGCTGGTCTACCTGGCCGTGGGCGGTGTGTTTGCGCTGCTGGTGTATTCGACGGCGGTGGTGTCGATTCCGATGATCCTGGACCGCGACACCGATGCCATCAGTGCCGCCATCACCAGCATCCGCGTCATGTTTGCGAACCCAATCACGATGCTGTGGTGGGGCTTTCTGATCACGCTGCTCATCGCCGTGGCCTTGGCCACCTGGGGCGCGGGCTTTGTGCTGATCGGCCCGCTGCTCGGCCACGCCACTTGGCACGCCTACCGCGGCGCCGTGCGCTGGCAGGAGCCGCCTGCGGCGACGGCTGAGGGTGCGGATGGTAAAGTGGATCGCATCTGAAGGAGACTGCTGAATTGGCAACCCCCAACTACGGTTACGAAAAGCGCCAGCGCGAGCTGGAAAAGAAACGCAAGAAGGAAGACAAGGCGCGGGCCAAGGCCGACCGCAAGGCAGGCCTGATTCCTGACGGCGAAGGCCAGGGTCCGGATGAAACCGGCGAAGCTGGAGACGGTGCGGGCGGCGAGGGCGGCGGCGAAGGTGGGAACGGCGGCAGCGGAGACTGAAGCCGGGCACCGCCACCGATGCCGTTCATCTGCGTCGGACGAATCCAGAAACGGGCGCTGTGCGCCCGTTTCTTTTGGGCGAGACAGAGCCCTTGTCTATCGGCTCGCTTCAGGCGATGACGTAGTGCACGCCGCTGAAGCGCCGGCGGAACGCCGCCACTTCTGTGGCCACCGTTTCCCCCGCCAGCGCGCGGGCGATCAGCCCCGCCAGCACGGGCATGTCGGCCGGGCCCATGCCCAGGCGCACGATCTCGGGCGTGCCCAGGCGCAGCCCGTTCAAATCCCCGTCCACCGCTTTGATCGGCAGGCCAATGCCGCAGGCCAGCAGACCGGACTGGGCCATCTGCCGCGCGGCGCGCTGCCCGCCACCCCAACGCGCGGCTTCCAACGCCAATTGGTGCGAGCTGGTGGCGCCACGGTCCATCGCGTAGACCGGCAGGCCCAGCGCCGCCAGCGCCTGCGCCAAGGCCTGGGCCGTGGCCTGCATCGCGCGAGCATAGTCAGGGCCGTGCACGGTCCAGTCGATCAGCCCACGCGCCAGCGCGGCCACGCGGCCGGGGTCGAAGTTGGCGGTCAGGCCCGGGTAGGCAATGGCGTCCAGGCGCTCGGCCAACTCGGCTTCATTCGTCACGATCAGGCCGCCGGCGGGGCCGCCCAGGCTCTTGTAGGTGCTCATCGTCATGGCGTGCGCACCTTCGGCCAGCGGGTTCTTCCACGCGCGGCCGGCGAACATGCCCGACAGGTGCGCCGCGTCGAACATCAGCCAGGCGCCGACCTCGTCCGCGATGGCGCGCAGGTCGGCCACCGGGTGTTCGAACAGGTTGAGGCTGCCGCCCGCGGTGATCAGGCGCGGCTTGACCTCGTGCGCCAGCTTGCGCAGGGCGTCCACGTCGATGCTGTAGCGCTGCGCGTCGATGGGCGCGGCCACGGTCTGCAGGCCGAACCAGCCCGCCGCGCCGGCCTGGTGGTGCGTGACGTGCCCGCCCACGTCCGGCGGCGGCGCGATGATGCGGTCGCCCGCGCGGCAGGTGGCCATGAAGACGTACAGGTTGGACAACGCGCCGGAGGCCACACGCACTTCGGCAAAGCGCGCATCGAACACCTGCGCCGCCAGACTGGCGGCCATCACTTCGATCTGCTCGATCGCTTCCAGGCCCACTTCGTACTTGTCGCCGGGGTAGCCCAGTGAGGCGCGGCTGCCCAGGCCACGCGCCAGCAGCGCCTCGGCCGCCGGGTTCATGACGTTGCTGGCGGGGTTGAGGTTGATGCCCTGCTCGTCGTGGATGCGGTGGTTGTCGGCCACCAGTTCGTCCAGACGTGCGACCAGCGCGGACGCGTCCAGCGTGGCCATCTGCTTGGCCAGGGCTTGCACGTGCGCTTCCGGCGCAGCGGGAACCCAGGGGCGGGTGGCGAGTGAGGACATGGTTCTGGGTTCCTTTCGCGCCACGGCGCGGGGTCAGGGCGACGGTGAGTGGGGCGGCGGCGCGGCCAGGATCTCGGCGCTGGCATGCGCCAGCGCGGTGCCCGAGCGGTCGGCCAGCACGACGGGCTGGGCCGCATCAAAGTGCGTGAAGTTGCGCCGCGTGGACGTGGCGTAACCCGGGTCGTAGTGGCGCGCCAGCAGGTCGCGCACCACGGCCTCGGTCTGGCCGCTGCGCACCAGCGCCTTCCATTCGTCCACCACGGCGCGGCCGCGCAGCGCGACCAGGGTGTCCAGCCGCTGGCAGAAGAAGTCGGGGTCTTGCACGAAGAACGGGTAGTCCTCCAGCAGCAGCGCCACGCGCTCGTCTTCCGACAAATCCACGCGCAGGCAGGGGCTGGCGCGCATGGCGTCGATCAGCGCATCGGACAGGGTGACGTTGCCGACCTTCTTGCTTTCGGCCTCCACGTACACCGGCCGTGCCGGGTCGAAGGCGCGCAGCGTTTCCCACACCAGCATTTCAAAGCGCTTTTGTGACGGCTGCGGTTGGCCGGGAATCAGCCCCAACACCGACGCGCGGTGGCTGGCCAGCCCTTCGAGGTCCAGCACCTGCGCGCCGGCGTCGCGCAGCGCATGCAGCAGGCGCGTCTTGCCCGAGCCCGTGGGCCCGCACACCACGCGGTAGCGCAGGCGCGCGACCTGCACTGGCAGGTCAGCCAGCATGGCGCGGCGAAAGGCCTTGTAGCCGCCTTCGATCAAATGCACCTTGAAGCCGATCTGCCCCAGGATCAGCGCCAGCGAACCGCTGCGTTTGCCGCCGCGCCAGCAGTACAGCAGGGGCTGCCAGTTCTTGGGTTTGTCCAGCACCTCGCGCTCGATGTGCGAGGCGATGTTGCGCGCCACCAGCGCGGCGCCGACCTTCTGCGCTTCAAACGGGCTGACCTGCTTGTACAGCGTGCCCACGCGCACGCGCTCGTCGTCGTGCAGGCTGGGCCAGTTCAGTGCCCCCGGCAGCCGGTCGTGCGCCCATTCGCTTTCACTGCGCGCGTCGATCACGGCGCTGAACGTGGCCAGACGCGCCAGCGCGTCTTCGGCGGCGATGGCATGGACGCTCACTTCAGCAGCTTCTGCAGTTCGGGCCAGATGTTGGCCAGGATGGTCGGGTGCGCCGACGCCGTCGGGTGGATGCGGTCGGCCTGGAACAGCGCGGTGGGGTCCGCGCCGTCGGCCACGCCCTTGAGCATGAAAGGCACCAGCGCCGTCTTTTCGGCCTTGGCCACTGTGGCGAACAGCTCGCTGAACTGCTTGCCGTAGGCGGCGCCGTAGTTGGGCGGCATCTGCATGCCCACCAGCAGCACCTTGGCGCCGGTTTTTCGCGCGGCCTGCGCCATGGCGACCAGATTGGCTTCGGTCATCTGCAGCGACAGCCCGCGCAGCGCGTCGTTGCTGCCGAGTTCGATCACCACCACGCCGGGCTGGTGCGTCTTCAGCAGACTGGCCAGGCGTGCGCGGCCACCGGCCGTGGTGTCGCCCGAGATGCTGGCGTTGACCACGGTGGCGGGTGATTTTTCTGCTTTCAGCTTCTGGTCCAGCAGCGCCACCCAGCCGGTACCGCGCGCCAGGCCGTATTCGGCGCTGAGCGAATCGCCCACCACCAGGATCTTGGGCGCGCTGGCCGCGCGGCCCAGCGTGGCGCCGAGCGCCAAAGCCGAACCCAGCAGAGTGGAGCGGATAAAGTGTCGTCGGAACAAGAAACTACCTCTCAATGACGGAACCCATGCCCGGCGCCACGCCGAACAGCCCTCATCCCCAGATCATCACGGTGGAGCATGTTTTCAAGTCGGTCACCGACTCCACCGGCACGCTGGATATTCTGCGCGATATCGATTTCGCCCTGGCCGCGCGCGAAACCGTGGCGATCGTCGGCGCATCGGGCTCGGGCAAGAGCACCTTGCTGTCGATCATCGCCGGGCTGGACACACCCACGCGCGGCACCGTGCGGCTGGACGGCGAAGACCTGTTTGCCGTGGGCGAAGACCAGCGCGCCGCGCTGCGCGCGCGCAAGGTCGGTTTCGTGTTTCAGGCCTTTCAGCTCATGGGCAACCTCACGGCACTGGAAAACGTGATGCTGCCGCTGGAGCTGGCCGGCCGCCGCGACGCGCGCGCGGCCGCTACCGACATGCTGGCGCGCGTGGGCCTGGCCGAGCGGCTGGACCGCTACCCCAAGGTGCTGTCGGGCGGCGAGCAGCAGCGCGTGGCGCTGGCGCGCGCCTTCGTCGTGCACCCGGCCGTGCTGCTGGCCGACGAGCCCACCGGCAGCCTGGACTTCGCCACCGGCGAAAAGATCATGGAGCTGATGTTTGCGCTGAACCGCGAGCAGGGCACGACCCTGGTCATGGTCACGCACGACCGCGCCATCGCCGCGCTGTGCGAACGCCAGCTGACGGTGGAAGCTGGGCGCATTGCGGCCGACGAGCGCGGCCCGCGCTGAGGATCAGTATTTCAAGGGTTTTTTGGCTGTAGCCCTACAGCCATCTGCGCGAGCAGCTATCGTTGAAATAGCAAAACGACGCGACTATCAAGGCCAGATGGCACATATCTCCCAGCCGGTGTCGCCGCGCCGCACCCACTTTCACAACTGAAAGGCGAAGGTGGCGATCACGCCTTCGCCGATGTCGCGCAGCCACGACGGCGGTGCGGCGCTGGCCGGCGTGCCGGTCTGCGCGACGCCGTCGATCCAGTCGGCCAGCCAATCGATTTCGTACGCACCGTAAAAAGCCGCCATCGCCTCGAAGTTGACGAACAGGCTGCGGCTGTCGAGGTTGGCCGATCCGCACAGCGCCAGCTGGTGGTCGACCACGACCGCCTTGGCGTGCAGCATCGCCGGCACCAGGCGCACGTCGGCGCCGGCCTCGACCATCTCACGCAGCGCGCGGCCACGGGCGATGTCGGGCAGCCGGTGGTTCGACTGGGCGGGCACGGCCAGCACCACGCGCACGCCGCGGCGCGCGGCCAGCATCAGCGCTTCGAGCAGGCCGTCGTCGGGCACGAAGTAGGGCGTGGACAGCAGCAGACGTTCGGTCGCGTGGAAGGCCGCCGACACCAGCAGCGCGTGCAGCACGTCGTCGTGGAAATCCGGGCCCGAGGGCACCCACTGCGCCAGGGGCACGCCGCGCAGCGCCGGGTCGCCCGGGCGCGGCTCGGCGCTGATCCAGGGATGCGGGCGGGCGTCGGCGCTGGCGCCGCTGGCGTCGGCCTGCGCCTCGATGGCCTGCTGCTCGTACAGATGGACCCGCTCGGCGTAGCCCAGGCGCGGGGCGCGGTTGAGTCCGCGCGCCAGGCGCCAGTCGCCTTCGAACAGGGCGTGCGCCTGCACCGCCAGCGTGCCGGTGGCGGTGAAGCTCAAGTCAAGCCACGGCGGATGGCCCGCGCTGCCGATGAAGTATTCGTTGGCCAGGTTGCGCCCGCCGCCCCACACCCGCAGGCCGTCGGCCACCACCAGCTTGCGGTGGTTGCGCAGGTTGGTGCGACTGCGGCGCGGGTTGTGGCGCAGCGGCATGAACAGGCGCGTTTGCACGCCGGCGGCTTGCAGCTGCGCGTCGTGGCTGCGCGCGCTTTTCAGGCTGCCGATGGCGTCGACCAGCAGGCGCACGCGCACACCGGCGCGGGCGCGCTCGCACAGCGTGCTGGCGACGGCGGCGCCGACCTCGTCGTCGCCCAGCACGTAGGTGCTCACGTCCAGCGTGTGTTCGGCCGACCGCATCAGTGCCTGCAGCGCGCGCAGGGCGTCGTCGCCGTCGGCCTGGAAGGCGACGGCCTGCTGCGGGTGCGCCTCGGCCACGCCCAGCGCGGCCAGCAGGCGCGTGGCCCAGGGCGGCGCCAGCACAGCCCAGGCGCCCTGCGGCGCGGGCTGGGCTTCGGTGCGCGGGCGCACCACCTTGCGCGTGCCAAAGACCAGAAAGAGTGGTACGCCCAGGTACGGAAAGGCGGCGATCGACATCACCCAGGCCAGCGCGGCGTAGGGGGCGCGGCGCTGGCGGCGGATGCGCGTGACGACCACGTAGGTCAGCAACCCGGCGGCGACAAAGGCCAGGTGTTCAAGCGGCGTCAGCGTGGGCAGGCGGATCATGGGCGGTGCCTGAGTCTAGGCGCTGGCGCGCGCCGCCTGCGGTGGCGAAGGGCGACGGCACGTGCGCGGCGGCCGCAGTGCCGACGCTGGATGGCTATAGGAAACTATGAAAATAGTAGCTGCTTGCGCAGGTGGTTGTAGGGCTGGGGGTCAAATTGGCTGAAAAACCCGCTTCCGGGCCTATGCCCGTGGGCGCGCGCCCGGATAATGCCGGGCATGTCTTCTCCCAAAGTTTTGTTCGGTTTTCACGCCGTGGGCGTGCGCCTCAAGACCGCGCCCGCGTCGGTGATCGAGGTGTATGCCGACCCCACGCGGCGCGACGCGCGCATGAAGCAGTTCCTGAACCGCGCGGCCGAAGCCGGCGTGCGCGTGATCGAAGCCGATGCCGCACGCCTGGCCAAGATGGCGGGCAGCGCCGGCCACCAGGGCGTGGTCGCGCGCGTGCAGGCGCTGGAAGGCGCTCGCTCGCTGGACGACTTGCTGGAAGACCTGGAAGCCGAAGGCGTGCCGCCGTTGCTGCTGGTGTTGGACGGTGTGACCGACCCGCACAACCTGGGCGCGTGCCTGCGCGTGGCCGACGGCGCCGGCGCGCACGCCGTGATTGCGCCCAAGGACCACGCGGCGGGCATCAACGCCACCGTGTCCAAGGTGGCCAGCGGCGCCGCCGAGACGGTGCCGTACTTCATGGTGACCAACCTGGCGCGCACGCTGAACGAGTTGAAGGAGCGCAACATTTGGGTCATTGGCACCAGCGGCGACGCCGAGCAGACGCTGTACCAGGCGGACATGAAGGGCGCGACCGCGCTGGTGCTGGGCGCCGAAGGCCCGGGCATGCGCCAGCTGACACGCAAGACCTGCGACGCGCTGGTGCGCATCCCGATGATGGGCGCGGTGGAAAGCCTGAACGTGTCGGTGGCCAGCGGCGTGTGCCTGTACGAGGCGCGCCGACAGCGCGGCGGCTGACGACCCAATTGCCCACGCGGCGCAGGCGTGGCTCAACCTGCCGGCATCTTCGATGGGTCGGCGTGCATGGCCTCCCAGACGTGCCCGTCCCGGTCGTCAAACGAAGATGTCGGTGGCTTTCATCGGGCGCTCTCTGGCGGAGCGGCTTCGCACACCTGCTTGAGCGACTGCAGCACCAAGGCCCAGGCGTGGTTGTTGAAGCCGGCAAAGCGCCCGTTCAGGTCGTAGCCGGGCTGGCGGAAGTCGAGCGTGGTCAGCGGGTCGATGGGCTGGGCGCTGACGGCGCGCTCGACCATCGCCGCGCCGCTGTTCGCGTCGTCGCTGAGGGTGAACACGAACTCCGTACCCACCCAGGCCGACGCCGGGTTGTCGGGCGGGTAGTCGCCGATGCAGGCCCACACCACGCGCTCGCCCGGCGTCTGCTCCAGCACGCGCAGCCGCACGGTGCCGTAGGGGCCGGCCTGGTGCGACAGGACCGTGCCTTCCGGTGTTTCGGCAACGCTTTGTTCGCCCCACCAGCGGCCGATCAGCGCGGGCTCGGCGATCATTTGGTAAACGCGTTCGCGCGGGGCGCGGATGGCCAGTTGGTGGTGGATGCCGTTCATGGGCGGTGCACTCGGGTTACAGCGTCTTGGCCAGGGCTGCCAGCTGGTCGGCGCAAATGCCCCAACCTGTCTCAAAGCCCATTTTCTCGTGCTCGGCCTTGGTCTCGGCCGTCCAATGGCGCACGCGCGCGGTGTAGCGGGTGTGCTCGCCTTCGGGCTCAAAGCTGATGATGCCGGTCATGAAAGGCTTTTTGGACGGCACCCAGCCGGCGGTGTACGCATCGGTGAACACCAGCCGGCGGTCGGGCACCACTTCTAGGTAGACGCCGGGGTTGGGCATTTCGTTGCCGTCCGGGTCGCGCATGACGATCAGGCTCTGGCCGCCCGGGCGCAGATCGACTTCGGCACGCGCCACGCTCCAGGGCTTGGGGACGAACCATTGGCGGATCAGCTCGGGCTCGGTCCAGCAGCGGAACAAGTCGTGGGGCGAAGCGGCGATGGTGCGCGTCAGCACCAGGTCGAGCGGATGGTCGGGAATCTGTGCGGGGTGGGTCATGGGAGGCCTTTCAAACAGCGGGAGAGGGAGAGGCGGGCGCCAGAAAGCGGGCAGGCACCTGATCGCAGAAGGGATAGAACTGCAGGTAGGGCTGGGCTTCGCGCAGCACGCGTTCGACCGAGGCGCGCGCCATCAGCCGGTCGAAGTAGGCCAGCAGATTGGGGTAACGCGGCGAGATCGGCTGCAGCGTGCTGCCGTAGAAGAGGGCGGGCGCGGCGGCACAGTCGGCCATCGAGAACTGCGCGCCGCAGACCCAGGGGCCACTCGTGCGCAGGTGGGTGTCGATCAGGGCCCAGGCGCGTTCCAGCGCGTCGCGCTGCGGCTGCATGTCGTCCTGGCGCGCGAACAGGCGGTCGGCCACGATGGCCTGCATCGGCGACTGCACGTGCAGGTCGAACACGCGGTCCCACAGGCGCACGTCCAGGGCTTCCTCGCGGTTGGCGGGCAACAGCGGTGTGGCGCCCGCGTAGCGCAGGTCCAGGTACTCGATGATCACGGACGATTCGGCCACGTTGCGGTCCCCGGCGCTGTCGTGCAGCACCGGAAACTTGACCAGCGGCCAGACCGCCGCCAGCGCGGCACGGTCGTCCGACTGGCTCAGGTCGATCAGCCGTGGCGTGAACGGCGTGCCCCCTTCGTACAGCGCCACCAGAGCCTTCTGGCAGTACGAGGACAGCGGGTGGTAGTAAAGGGTCAGGGCCATGCTGTTTGCCAGACGGGCGAGCGCCGCGCAGATCCGCGGCGCGCACGCGTCATTTCATGGAGTGCAGGCCGACCATGTTGCCCTCGGTATCGACCATAAGCGCGCAGAAGCCGAACTCCCCGATTGAGAACTTGGCCTGGTGCACCCGGCCGCCGGCTTGTTCGACACGCGCCTGCTCCACGGCGCAGTCCTCGCAGCCGAAGTACACCAGCGTGCCACCGGGGCCGGGCGGTGCGCCTTCCATCCTGACCAGCGCGCCACCCGCGCCACCGAGGTTCATGTCGGCGGGAAAGGCCAGCATTTGCATGCCGTTGGCGCTGGCATCGCCGGGCGGGGTGGGCAGGGCATTGAGCTGGACCTGGAAAACGGCTTCGTAGAACGCCTTGGCGCGCGCCATGTCGGTGACATGGATCTCGAACCAGACGACGGGGTTATGTTTCATGTTCGACTCCTGAGGTAACGGATGGACAACGGGGGTGGAAGCGCGGAGCGGGTCAACGGCGGTGTCAGGACTTGGGGGGTTCGGACACCACATTCACCATCCACGGCGTGCCAAAGCGGTCGGTCACCATGCCGAAGCCGGGCGACCAGAAGGTGGCTGCGAAAGGCATGGTGACCTGGCCGCCTTGCGCCAGACCGTCGAACACGCGCTGGCCTTCGCCCTGGCTGTCGACGCCGATCGACACCCACATGCCCTGCGGCTTCTTGTAGCCGCCGCCGCAGGCTTCCAGGTCCACGCCCGGGGCGTTGGGCATGGTGTCCGAAGCCATGATGGCCTGGGCGCCGACCTGCAGGTGTGCGTGCATGATGCGGTTCTTGGCAGCCTCAGGCAGCGGCGGCATGTCGGCGCCAGCGGGCATCTCGCCAAACGTGCCCTGGTACACGATCTGGCCGCCGAACAGCTTGGCGTAGAAGGCCATGGCTTCGGCGCAGGTGCCGTCGAAATTGAGGTAGGGAACGAATTGCATGGAAAGCTCCTTGGGGTAAGAGGAAAAAACAGTTCAGGGCAGGTTGATCTGCCAGGACACGCCGAAGCGGTCCGCCAGCCAGCCAAAGCGCTGGCTGAAGCCGTAGTCGTTCAGCGGCATCAACACGCCGCCGCCGTCGGCCAGTGCATCGAACAGGCGTTGCTGCTCATCGGGTGTCGTGCAGTCCACGAAGATTGAGCAGGCGGGCGTGAAATCGAACGCATGCCGGACCGGGCTGTCCGACACCAGAAATTCGCGCCCGCACACGCTCAGGCGAGCGAGCTTGACGGTGCCGCCGGTGGCTGTGGTGCCGCCGTGGCGCTCGACGCTGACGACCTGGGTGTTTGGCAGCGTGGCGGCGTAAAAGTCCATGGCCGCCTGGGCCTGCCCCTGAAACATCAGAAACGGCGTGGCGGTGGTCACGGCGCTGCCGCCTTGCCGTCGAACGCGGCCTGCAACTGGGCGATGTCGAGCTTCTTCATACCCATCATGGCTTTCATCGCGCGCTGGGCGCCGGCCTGGTTGGATGAGGTGTACATGGCCTCCCAGTCACGCGGCGTGATCTGCCAGGACACGCCGTAGCGGTCGGCCAGCCAGCCGCATTGCTGGGCGGCGGGGTCGCCGCCTTCGCCCAGGCGCGCCCAGTAGTGGTCGATCTCGGCCTGGCTGTCGCAGTTGACCATCAGCGACACGGCGGGGTTGAACTTGAACATCGGCCCGCCGTTGAGGCCCAGCATGGCCTGGCCGTCGAGCGAGAACGACACCGTCATGACCGAGCCCACCGGGCGGCCGTGCTGTTCGATGCCGACTTCGCTGTAGTGCGTGACGGCGTGTATCTGGGCGTTGGGGAAGATGTCCACGTAAAAGCGGGCGGCTTCTTCGGCCTGGGTGTCGAACCACAGGCAGGGTTGGATGCGTTGCAGGGCGGCCATGGCGGTCTCCTTTTCTTCAATGCGTTGGGGCAGCCGGCTCAGGCGTTCACCAGGACGGTGAAGCCGCCGAAGATCATGCGCTTGCCATCGAAGGGCAGCTGTTTCGGGATGTCAGGGTCGTCCATGACGGCGGCCATGCCGCGGTCACGCGTGAGCTTGTCGGGCCAGACGATCCACGAGAACACCACCGTTTCGTCCGGCTGGCATTTCACAGCCAGGGGGAAGGACGTCAGTTTGCCCTCGGGCACGTCGTCGCCCCAGCACTCAACCACGGACAAGGCGCCGTGCTTGTGGAAGACGCGCGCGGCGTCGGTGGCAACCTGGCGGTAGGTTTCGCGCTGCTGGGTCGGTACGGCGACGACAAAACCGTCGATGTAATTGCTGGCATTCATCATTGTCTCCTGATAGATGTGTACGGCGTCCACTTATTTTGCCGTAAAATGGACGCTGTCCACATTTAACCCTCAAGCACGCATGGTCAAAGCCCGCGCAGCCGCCGTTGCCGACGACAAAACGCCGTCCGTTCGCCGTGAAAGTTACCGTCACGGCGACCTGCGGCGCGCGCTGCTGAACGCTGGCGTGGCGCTGGCGCGCGAGGGCGGGCCGCCCGCGGTGGTCCTGCGCGAGGCCACGCGCCGCGCGGGCGTGGTGCCGAACGCCGCATACCGCCATTTCTCCAACCGCGACGCGCTGTTCGACGCCGTGCGCGGCGCCGCGCTGGGCGCACTGGCGCGCGCCATTGAGCGCGAAATCGCGCAGGCCACGCACAACATGACGGATGCCGCCGAGCGCGCACGCGCCGCGTTCAAGGCGGTGGGCACGGGCTACGTGCGCTTTGCGCAAACCGAATCGGGCCTGTTTCGATCAGCGTTTGCGGCGCAGCCTTACGACGTGGACGAATCCGACCGGCCCGACTACCGCGGCGAGGCCGGTCGAGACCCGTTCCAGATCTTGTGCGACGCGCTGGACGGCTTGGTCGCCGCCGGGGTGTTGAGCGCCGAACGCCGCCCCGGCGCCGAATTCCTGGCCTGGTCGGCCGTGCACGGCATGGCGATGCTCGCGCTGGACGGCCCCTTGCGCCGCGTCGACCCGGCGCACATCGAGGCGATGGCCCAGCGCCTGGTCAACATGGTCGAACAAGGGCTTTGAGCCCGCCCGAATGGCAACGACGGCGGCCGTGGCGTGACGGGCGCAGGCTGGTGGGCTACCCGATTTTTAAGCCAATTGGGGTTCTGGGCATACAACCACCTGCGCGGGCAGCTATAAAAATAAGAGTATTTCGGGTGCCCGCGACGTGAAAATGGGTGCCACGGTGTCACCCCTCAGCAGGCTTTACCAGCGCCGACACCACCAACGCGCACGTTGCGCCGTGTCCGAACGGGTATCTGAGATGGCGCGCCGGTCGCGTCGACCCTTTCTTAGCGCTCAGCCCGTCGGCAGCTCAAACACCAGGCAGGTCGTCGTCGCGTGGGCGTACAGCGTGCCATCCGGGCCGACCAGGCGCGCTTCGCCCGTGGCCAGCTGGCGCCCGGAATGAATGACCTGGCCGATGGCGCGCACGCGCGGCACTTTGGTGGAAATGGCGCGCACCATGTTCACGCCCAACTCCGCCGTGGTGTAGCCGCGCCCGGGCGGCATCATGGTGTGCACGGCGCAGCCCAGCGCCGAATCCAGTAGCGTGGCGAACCAGCCGCCGTGCACCGAGCCCATCGGGTTCAGCAACTGCGGCCCCGGCGTGCCCTGGAACACCGCGCGCCCTGGCCCGACGTCGATCAGCAGGAAGTCCAGCGTCTTGGCGATGGCGGCGTAGGGCAATTCGCCCGCCAGCATGGCCTGCATCATCGCCAGCCCGGTGCGGCCGGCCACCTGCTCGCGCGTGGCGACACCGGGGCCGGGGCCGCTGTCCAGGCGCGCGCGCACGGTCTGTTCTTCGGCCAGCCATTGGTCCAGTTGGTTGTCGGGGGAGGCAGACATGCAGATCCTTCAGGGGGTATCGATCGGTGGCGCGATGATGGCACGCCCTCAGGCGTCGGCCAGTCGCTCGCGCAACTCGGTCTTCAGCACCTTGCCGTAGTTGTTCTTGGGCAGCGCGCTCACGAAGATGTAGCGCTTGGGCCGCTTGAAGCGGGCGATGTGGTCCAGGCAGTGCGCGTCCAGTACGGCTTCGGTGGGCGCGGCCCCGGCGTGGGCGACGACGAAGGCAACCACGTTTTCACCCCACTGTGCATCGGCTTCACCGACCACGGCGACTTCGGCCACGCCCGCAGCGGTCAGCAGCGCTTCTTCCACCTCGCGCGGGTAGATGTTGCTGCCGCCGCTGATGATCAGGTCCTTGCTGCGGTCCTTCAACGTGAGGTAGCCGTCAGCGTCCAGACTGCCCATGTCGCCGGTGAACAGCCAGCCGTTCTGGATCGCGGCGGCCGTGGCGTCCGGGTTGGCCCAGTAGCCGGCCATGACGCTGTCGCCCTGGATCAGCACTTCACCGACGTCGCCCAGCGGCACGTCCACGCCTTGGCTGTCGGTCACGCGCACGCGCACCGGCGTTTGCGCCACGCCCACGCTGGCGAGGCGCTGGGCGTGGCGCGGGTGCGCGCTGCCCGCCAGGTCGGCGCGCGTCAGCACGGTGCCGACCATGGGCGTTTCGCCCTGGCCGTAGATCTGCACGAAGCGCGGACCCATCACCTGCAGCGCGCGCTGGATGTCGGCCACGTACATCGGCGCGCCGCCGTAGACGATGGTCTTGAAGGATTGCGCGCAGTCATCGGGCGACAGGCCGAGCGCCACCGCGTGGTCCACCAGGCGCCCGACGATGGTGGGCGCCGCGAACAGCGACAGCGGGCCGATGGCACGGCCCAGCGCGACCAGCTCGGCCGGGTCCACCCCGCCCGAGGCCGGCACCACGTGGCGCGCACCGGCCATCAGGTGCGGGATGGCGTAGATGCCGGCGCCGTGCGAGATCGGCGCGGCATAGGCGATCACGTCGCCGCGCGCCACCGGGTCCACGTCGACGAAATAGCCGGTGCCCATGGTCATCAGGTTGCGGTGCGTCAGCATCACGCCTTTGGGTCGGCCGGTGGTGCCGCTGGTGTAGAACAGCCAGGCGGTGTCGCCCAGGTCGCGCTCGGTCACCGGCACGGCCAGCGCGTCGGCCGCGGGGGCGAGCAAGGCGGCGGCTTCGTCGCCTTCCAGGTCGATCTGGCGTTCCAACCCGGCCAGCGGCCCGGGCGCGACGTCGGTGGTGACGAAGCCCCAGCGCGCGCCGCAGTTGGCGACGATCCATTCCACCTCGCGGGGGTGCAGCTTGGCGTTGACCGGCACCGCGACCAGGCCCGCCCACCAGATGCCCCACAGCGCTTCCAGGTAGCGCGGGTGGTTGCGCGCGAACAGCAGCACGCGCTCGCCTGGCTGCAGCCCGGCGGCGCGCAGACGCTGGGCCAGCCTGGCGCTGCGCGCGGCCCATTCGCCGTGCGTGGCGTGCAGGGCTTCACCGTTCAGGATGGCGGGCGATTCAGGGCGCTGGCGCGCCTGGCGCAGCAGCAGATGGGCCAGGGACATGGTCGGGCTTTTCTCCAGATGGTGCAACGGCCATTGTGAAGGAAATCAGCCACTGGCGCTGGCTGAAGCTGCGCGACCAGCTATCGAAAGAGTAGTGCTCGCAGGCGGTCTACTGCCTGTTGCCCCAGGGCCGCACATGGCCGCCGCATGCCCGCGGTGCGTCAGATCACGAACGGCCCCGGGTAGGCGTGCACGTGGCTGAAGTGGCAGGCCAGGCCGTCTTCGGGCGTCCAGCGGTACAAGCCGACCTTGGGCGGTTCCAGCCGGACCGCCAGCTGACCGTGCGTGCGCAGGTCCAGCTCCAGTTGGTGCGAGCAGGACGGCTCCACCAGCACGGGCGCACCACCCAGCAGACCGACCACCGGCCGGTGCAAGTGGCCGGCGGCGATCAGCTGCACGTTACCGTGGGCGCGCACCAGCGCCCCCAGTTGCTCGCGCCCGCGCAGCAGACCACAGCGGTCCATCACCTCCATGCCTGATACCAGCGGCGGGTGGTGCATGAAGATCACCACCGGCTCTCCGGCGCAGGCCTGCAGCTGACGCGCCAGCCAGTTGAGCTGGGTGTCGTCCAACTCGCCGTGAGGCCGGCGTGGAACGACGGTGTCCAGCCCGATGAAGTGCAGGCCACCGTGCTGGGTATGAAGGCAGATCAGCCCTTCGGGGGCGTCGGCGGCGGGGTCCAACATCTCACCCAGGATGCGGCGCGCGGCGGCGCGGTCATCATGATTGCCGAGCACGGCCCACACGCGCGGGCCACCGTCCGCGGGGCTGGGCAAGGTATCGGCGAGCACGGTGCGCAGGGTGTCGTAGTCGGACTCGGCGCCGCTATCGGCCAGATCGCCCGTGATGAGCAGCACCTCTGGCGCGGGGTCCAACTTGCGCACATGCGACAGGGCGCGCCGCAGCGCCTCCTGCGGACCAGGGTGGCCGGGCAGAAAGCGGGTGTCCAAGCCCAGGTGAGGGTCGGTGATGTGGGCGATCAGCATGACGGACTTCTGACGTAATGCACTCGCGCCGAGCATCGGACAGGCTGGGCCATGGCGCGCATGTAGGCCATAAGAATACCGCAGACTGTTTAACTAAAGTATGACAATTTCCGTACCGTTGCCTCTATCCGTACAAATTTCGCACTCCGTTGCGTTTTTAACGGTCGCGGCATTGTGCATACGCGGGTAGGTCGGTATGCCAGACACAGTCCACAGCGAACCGGATTGCCGGCGAAAAGATATAAGGCGCTGTGCAGCGCCAACAAGCCGGAACTGTGACAAGGCGGCGCCAGCAAAGGGGCGCAAAGACGCGCGCGGGTCTGAGGCGGCCGCTCAGACCGGCACGGTGTAGTTCAGCGCCATGCGCCCACCGTCGACCATGATGATCTCGCCGGTGATGTAGCTGCTGGCGTCGCTGGCCAGGAAGGCGACCACGTCGGCGATTTCGCTCGGCTCGCCCAGCCGCTTGAGCGGCGTGCGCATCATGATCTTGTGCTTGGCCTCGTCGCTGGTCAGCACGGCCTTGGCCGCCAGCTCGGTGGCGATGGTGCCGGGGCCGACGGCGTTGACGCGCACGCCGCGGTCGGCCAGCGCCAGCGCCATGGCGCGCGTCAGCTGGTTGATGCCGCCCTTGGTGACGTTGTAGCTGGCGATGTTGGGGATGGCCAGCACGCTGTTCACGCTGCTCATGTTGACGATGCTGCCGCGCCCGGCCTTGACCATTTCGCGCGCCACGGCCTGGCCCATCAGGAACGAGCCCTTCAGGTTGACGCGCAGCACGGCGTCGAAGTCGGCCTCGGTCACGTCGAGGAAGTCGGCGGCGCGGAAGATGCCGGCGTTGTTGACCAGCACGTCGATGCGCCCGAAGTCGGCCATCACCTGCGCCACCAGCGCGTCCACCTGCGCTTTGTTGCCGACGTCGCAGTGGATGTAGCGCGCCTTCAGCTCGCCCGCCAGCGCCTGGCCGGGCGCGTCGGCCACGTCGCAGAGCACGACCTGAGCGCCTTCCTGCGCGAAGCGGCGCGCGCAGGCCTCGCCAATGCCCTGGGCGGCCCCCGTGACGACGACGACGCGGCCAGCCAGGCCAAACGACACGGTGGAAGAAGCGGGCGCTGCGCTCATGGGCGATGTCTCCTTTTGTGAATCAAATAGGCCGCCAGCGCTACATGGGTCTGCGCGGGCAGCTATCAAAAAAATAGTAATCGGTAATCATCTTACCGGCGATTCGCCCGCCGGCCCACGGCCGCCACCGCTGTGCCGCTCGATCAGCCGCGCCAGCGCCTCGTGGCCTTCGCCCAGCGCCTGGTCGACCGCGGTGTGGCCATGCAGATCGGTCTGTTTCGGGTTGGCGCCGGCGTCCAGCAAGGCGCGCACGGCGGCGGTGTCGCCCCGGCGCGCGGCCCACATCAGCGCGGTGCGCCCCTGGCTGTCGGCGCTGTCGACCGGCGCGCCATCGGCCAGCGCTGCGCGCACGGCGGCCAGGTCGCCCGACTGCACGGCGCGCAGCAGGCGTTGGGCGGGTGCGGCGGCGGCGGGCGACGCCGCGCGCGCCGCGTTGGCTGCGGGGGCGCCAGGCGCGCTGGCGACGCCACCACTGGCTCCGGCGGACGCGGGCGCGCGGCGCTCCAGGTGGTTGGCGCCCGCGACCGCGGCGTCGTCCGGCGCGCGCGCGGCCGGTGCCTTGAGGTTGCCAGCGCCGATCGGTGCGCGCTGCGGTGCAGGCGCCATCTGGGCCGCTTCGCCCGCGGATTCGGTCATCACATCGGGCGGGGCCGCCGGGGCCGCGTCGCGCAGGGCCGCTGGCGCATCGCCCGTCGACGGTGCCGGAAATGCCTGGGGCGGCGCCGACATCGGGGCGTCGGCAAGCGGCGGTGGCGCAGGGCGCGCAGCGGGTGCCGGCGCGGGCGCCGGTGGCGCGGCAGGAGTTGGTTCCGCCCGCGCGCGGGAGCGGGCCTCTGGCGGAGGAGCGGGAACAGGCGCGGCCTGGGGAGCAGGCGTGGCTTCGCGCGCCTTGGCCGCGGACGGACCGGCGTGGCGGACGTCGTCGCGCGCCTGCGGCGCAGCTGCCGGTGCCGCAGGCGGGGCGTCTGCCTTGGCCGCAGCCGCCTCAGCTGGCGCGGCAGCCGGGGCAGACGACGCGACGGCCGGCTCGGCGGGCGCCGGGGCCACCTCTGCGCTGGGCGTGGCGGACGGTTGGCCCAGGCCCACGGCCTGATCGCCCGGCGGGCTGCGGTCGAACTGCAAGGCCAGCAGGCCGGCCAGGCCGAGCACGGCCACGCTGGCGGCGGCCGAGAACAGCCAGCGACGGTCGTTGGCGGCTTCCGGACGGCGGGCGACGCTGGTGGGCCCAGCGGCTGGGGCGGCCGCTTTCCCGTCGGCTGAGCCCGTCGCGGGCACTGCGGCGGCGGGCGCGTTGGCGCCTTGAGCCCGTTCTTCCGCTACCCGCGCGGCCTGCGCCAGCACGTTGGCGCGCAACGCGGCGCCGGGCGCCTGGTAGTCCAGCGCCGTCGCCTCGCGCCAGCGCGCCAGCAGCTCGTCGTCCTCGGGGCGGAACGTCGGGGCGGTCATGCCAGGGTCTCCAGGGCGCGGCGCAGGGCGCTGCGGGCGTAGCGCAGGCGGCTCTTGGCGGTTTCAAAGGGCACGCCGGTGGCGGCGGCGATGTCGGCCACGCTCATCTCGGCCTCGGCCTGCAGCAAAAAGGCTTCGCGCTGGTCGTCGGGCAGGGCCTGCACGGCGGCCAGCAGCTGTTCGGCCTGCTGGCGGGTTTCGATGCGGCGCACGGGGCCGAAGCCGGACGGCGCGGCCAGCGTGTCGGCCAGGCTGGGCGCGTCGTCATCGTCGTTGGCGCTGCCGTCCAGGCTGTGCGTGGGGCGGCTGGCGCGCAGGTGGTCGACCACGCGGTTGCGCGCGATGGTGAACAGCCAGGTGCCAAAGCGCGCGGGCGGCAGGTCGGCGCGCGAAGCGCTGGGCGCGTAGTGATCGGCCTGCTGGGCCACGCGCAGCCAGACGTCCTGCGCCAGCTCGTCCGCCGTGGCGGGGTTGCCAACGCTGCGCAGCACGAAGCGCCACAGCCGCTTTTCGTGCCGCGTGTACAGCGTCTCGAACGCGCGCAAGTCGCCCGCGGCGTAGGCGCGCATCAGGTCGGCGTCGGCGGGCAGGACGTCCACAGGCATGGCGCGGATTATGGCGAGCGCGGGTGACTGGCCCGCGCAGGCCGGCCAGCGCGCCCGGCCGTGCCCAGGCGGAAGGCGGCCGCGCACGCCCAACGAGGCGCGTGTGCGAGGCTCAGCGCCAGCGCGGCGGGTCAGGCACATAGCCTGCATCGGACGACTCCGGAAATGCGTCCGGGCGCTGCGGCACCGGACGCCCATATGCGGGGATCACGCCCATGGCGATCAGGTTGTCGCGGCTGTCGTAGCGGATGCTGATCACCTCATCGGGCTGGCTTGAGCGCCGGTCGAAGCGCGTGGTGCCACTGTATGAGGTCTCGCGCTCGCCGTGGCCGGTGCCCAGGCGCGGCGAGGCGGGGGCAGACTTTGACTGCGGCGACGCCTCGCGCACCTCGTCGCTGGGGTAGCCGTTGGGCGCGGCGGCTTCGTCGCTGCGCGCGGCACCGGCGGGGCTTTCGCGGGTCGACGGGTAACCGGGGTAGCGCGGCATGGGGTGGACGGGTGGCCGGTAGCGCTCGCGGAACACCGCTACGCCGATCACGCCGACGTTGTCTGGTCGGCCGGTGCGTGCGGCGTACGAACGCGGCAGTGCAGTGAAGTGAAAGGCCGCCACTTCGGCCTCGTTCTTGCGCCAACCGGTGATCTGGGCGTTCTGGTAGCGCGAGAGCACGTAGCCGGACTGGTCCCAGCTGGCGGTGTCGCCGGTGACGACGTTGACGCCGTCGACGGACATCACGCCCATCAGGCGTTCGCTGCTGGCGTTGCGGATCTGCACGGCGTAGCGCGCGCCGGGCCGTCCGGCGACCCACCATTCACCGTTGTGGTGGTACACGGGCAACCGGGTGCCGCTGTCGCGGTCGATCACGTCCACGTCGATCAGGCGGCCGACGGCATGCGCCGGCACCTGGGCCAGCAAGGTGGTGGCGGCCAGGGTGGCCGCGGCGGCGAGGCGGGCGAGTTTCATGCAGGATTCCTTCGAGAAAACAGGGGAACAGGCCTTGAAACGGGTCGGCGGCGCAAATGGGGTGACCAGAGGCCAGACAATGTGTGACGGCTGGTAACGCGGCGTGCGCCTGTGGGTGCTGGGCGCCAATGGGCCAGCCGCTCCCGCAGGTCCGCCTCTACACTGTCAAACCCCTTTTTTGACCGGTGTACCCACCATGACCGCGCTCACCCTGCCCGTGCTGTTCACCGACGTCGACGGGCGCGCGCGCTTTCGCGACGACCCGGTGGCGCTGGAGGAGGGCTCGCCCCTCGCGCGCCTGTCGGCGCTGCAGGCCTCGGGCGGTTGCCAGTTCCGGCGCAGCCCGGTCGGCTTTGCCAGCGACTTCCACTGCACCACCACGCCGCAATGGCTGGTGGTGCTGCAGGGCCGCATGGAGATCGGCCTGCAGGACGGCACCACCCGCGTGTTCGGCCCGGGCGAATGCTTTTATTCCAACGACACGCTGCCCGAAGGCGCCAGCTTCGATGCGCAGCGCCACGGCCACCGCAGCCGCCTGCTGGGCGACGAGGCCCTGGTCACGCTGTTCGTGCGGGCGTGATCACAGTGCCTTGTTTAATATCATTTTGATAGCTGCTTGCGCAGGTGGTTGTAGCGCTGCAGGTCATTTTGGTTTGAAAATATGTAAACGGCCCGCAGCGGCTTTCACCACGCCCGCGCCACCATCCACGCGCCCAGCAGCACCAGCGCGCCCATGAAGCACAGCTTGAAGCGCGCGGGCGACAGCCTCTGGCGCAGCCATTGGCCGGCCTGCATGCCGATCAGCGCCGGTAGCACCAGCAGGGCGGACCCCGCGGCAGCAGTGGCCGGGTACTGCTGGTTGAGCGCCAGCCCGAGCGCCAGCGCGACGGTGGACACGGTGAAGGCCAGGCCCATGGCCTGCACCAACTCGTCGCGCGCCAGGCCCAGCGCCTGCAGGTAGGGCACGGCCGGCACCACGAACACGCCGGTCATCGCCGTCACCAGCCCGGTCGCCGCGCCCACCAACGGCCCCGCCACGCGCTGCGCGGCGTCCGACACGCGCGGCAGCTGCGCGCCCGCCAGGCCCCAGCCGCCGTACGCGATCAGCGCCACGCCCAGCGCGGCCTCGGCCCACGCGCCCGAGGGCGCGCCCAGCCACCACGCGCCGGCCAGCGTGCCGACCACCACGCCGACCTGCATCGGCCCCAGCCGCCGCGCCAGCGCGGGCAGCGTGCGCCAGGGGCGCATCTGCCACACGTTGGTGACCAGCGAGGGCAGGATCAGCAGCGCCGCCGCCTGCGCCGGCGGCATGCGCAGCGCCAGCAGCGCCATCGCCAGCGTCGGCAGCCCCAGCCCGACGACGCCCTTGACCACGCCCGCGGCTAGGAACACGGTGACGCTGAACAGCAGGTGCGGGTCGGACAGCAGAGGTGCGGTGGACATGGCGGTACGGGTGGGAGTTGAGTTGTTGGGTGCCGATTCTGGGCGCGCCAGTCCGCCAAGTCACTGCGGCATCGCCACACGCTGGCTCAGCCTGTGGCTGAGGCTCATCGGCAAGGACGAACGCGCCGTGCTAGCCTGCGCGCATGCCCAACCCGCCTGCCGCCGATGCGCCTGGACCTGATCGACCTGCGCCTGTTCCTGCACGTGCACGAGCAAGGCAGCATCACCGCCGGCGCGGCGCGCAGCCACATGACGCTGGCCTCGGCCAGCGCGCGCATCCGGGCGCTGGAAGACGCGCTGGGCACGCCCCTGCTGCTGCGCGACCGGCGCGGCGTGCAGGCCACACCCGCCGGCCAGACCCTGGCGCGCGAGGCGCAGGCCGTGTTGGCGCAGATGGACCAGTTGCAGGCCGCGCTGGCCCAGCACATCCGCGGGCCCAAGGCGCACCTGCGCCTGCTGGCCAACACCTCGGCCGCCACCGTGCACCTGCCGCCGCTGCTGGCGCGCTTCCTGGCGGCGCACCCCGGCTACACGCTCGCGCTGGACGAGCGGCGCAGCGCCGACATCGCCGACGCGCTGCGCCGCGGCCGCGCCGACCTGGCCGTGCTGTCGGACGCGGCCGATCTGCAGGGGCTGGACGTCACCCCGCTGCGCGCCGACCCGCTGGTGCTGGTCGTGCCGCGCGGCCACGCGCTGGCCGGGCGCCGCCGGCTGGCGCTGGCCGATGCGCTGGGAGAGCCCTTCATCGGCCTGCCCGACACCAACGCGCTGCAGGCCCTGGTCACCGAGCAGGCGCGGCGCCTGCAGGACGGCTGGGATGGCCGCGTGCGGCTGGGCAGTCTGGAAGCGGTCTGCCGCATGGTCGCGCTGGGCGCCGGCGTTGCGGTGGTCCCCCGCGCCATGGCCGAACGCGAAGCCGCGTCCGGCCGCCTGCGCCGCGTGCCGCTGTCCGACGCCTGGGCCCAGCGCCAACTGGTGCTGGCGGGGCGCGATCTGGCGGCGTTGCCCGCGGCGACGGCGCGGCTGGCGCGGTTTTTGATCGACGCGACGGATGGCGGCGCGTCGGGTGCTTAGCCGGGGCGTTATGGCAGGGCGATCACCGGTCGCTGGCGCGCTTCACGATTGAGAGAGAAATCGGCCTGTGGCCCTACAAACACCAGCGCAGGCAGCTATCTAAGAGATAGCAGTTGGGTGGGTGAAGGGCGAAGCAGGCATGAAAAAAGGCTTCCTAAGAAGCCTTTCTTTTGAGCTGCGTGAGTCCGCGGTTCAGCGCCCGTAGCCGCCGCCCGCGCGGTTGCGGTTGCCACCGCCACCACCACCGAAACCACCTCGGCTACCGCCGCCGCTGCGGTTGCCACCGCCGCCACCGCCCTTGTTGCGGTTGCCGCCGCCTTTGCCCTTGCCCATCATGTCGATGCTGGTGCGCATCGGGTCGGGCTGGCCCACGGCGCCGTGGCTGGGGCCGCGCGGTGCGTTGCGGCGGCCGTGCAGGTTGGTCTGCAATGGGTCGATGTTGCGCGGCAGGTAGTCGGGGTCGCGGTCTTCATCGTCAAAGCCGAATTCGCGTGTGGCCTGCGGCGCTGGGCGTGGAGCATGGTGCGCGTTGCCGTTGCCGTTGCCGTTGCCGTTGCCGTTGCCGTTGCCGTTGCCACCCGCACGCGGGCCTTGGACGCTGTTGCCGTTGGCGTTGCCACCGCGGCCGCGGCGGTTGCGGCTGCGGCCGCTGCGCTCGCCCTGCGGACGGTCGCTGGGCGGACGGCTGCCTTCGATCGGCAGGCCGTCGGCACCCAGCTCGACCACTCCGTCGGCCCGGGGCGCATCGGCGCGCGGGCCAGTCGGGCGGCGGTTGCCCTGCTGCTGCGGCGCGCCACGGCCACCTTGGCCGCGTCCGCCGCCGCCCTGGGCAGCTTTGTTGTCGCGGATGCGCTGCATCATGTCCTGGCGCGCGGCACGGGCGGCGGCCTGCATGACGTCGCGGCTGGGCGGTTTGCCCAGGCCGCCCCACAGGGTCTGGCGGCCCATGGCGATCGGCTCGGCCTGCTCGCCTTCGGCAGGGCCGAAGCCGTCCAGGATTTCCACCGGGATCTGCTGCTTGGTGAAGCGCTCGATCTCGTGCATGAAGCCTTCTTCGTCCATGCACACCAGGCTCACGGCCTGGCCGCTGGCGCCGGCGCGGCCGGTGCGGCCGATGCGGTGGACGTAATCCTCGGGCACGTTCGGGATTTCGTAGTTGACGACGTGCGGCAGCTCATCGATGTCGATACCGCGCGCGGCGATGTCGGTCGCCACCAGGGCGCGCAGCTCGCCGCTCTTGAATTCGGCCAGCGCCTGCGTGCGCGCCGACTGGCTCTTGTTGCCGTGCAGCGCCATGGCCTTGATGCCGTGCTTGGTCAGGTACTCGGCCACGTTGTTGGCGCCGTACTTGGTGCGGGTGAACACCAGCACCTGGCTCCAGTCGCCCTGGTCGATCAGGTGGGCCAGCACTTCCTTCTTGCGGCCGCGGCCCACGGGGTAGATCAGCTGGCTGATGCGCTCGACCGTGGTGTTGGGCGGCGTGACCTGGATGTGCTTGGGGTCCTTGAGCAGGCCATTGGCCAGGTCGCGGATCTCGTCGCTGAAGGTGGCCGAGAACAGCAGGCTTTGCTTGGCCTTGGGCAGCAGGGCCAGCACCTTCTTGACGTCGTGGATGAAGCCCATGTCGAGCATGCGGTCGGCTTCGTCCAGCACCAGGATCTCGACCTTGGACAGGTCGATGAAACCCTGCTGTTGCAGATCGAGCAGGCGGCCAGGCGTGGCCACCAGGATGTCGCAGCCGGCCTTGATGCGGCTGATCTGCGGGGTCATGCCCACGCCGCCAAAGATGACGGTGGAACTCAGTTCAAGGTATTTGCCGTAGGCGCGCACCGATTCTTCAACCTGCGCCGCCAGTTCGCGCGTGGGCGTCAGCACCAAGGCGCGGATGCAGCCGGACGTGGCGCCGGGGCGACCGCTTAGCAGTTGCAGCATTGGCAGGGTGAAGCCGGCGGTCTTGCCGGTGCCGGTCTGTGCGCCGGCGAGCAGGTCGCTGCCCTCCAGAACGGCGGGAATGGCTTGCGCCTGCACGGGGGTAGGGGCGGTGTAGCCCTGTTCCTGCACGGCCTTCAGAATGGCCGGTGCCAGATTCAGATCTTCAAAGTTCATCTAAGTGTGTGGCGCCGGGTCTCTGTCGCGGCGCTGCTGCTTGTCAACCTGATCCGGCAAGGCTGCCGGGCCAGTCAAAGGCTGAAAGCGGGTTCTTCAAAAGCGGGCGATCGGGGCTTGTGTCTCCCTCATGACCCCAGCGCAAGAGCTGGCTGCACGGCTGTACTGGTGGGCCGCGAGCAGGGGCATTATCGCATGGCGGGGCGGTTTCGCCTGTGGGCAGTTTTCAACGCTTGCGGCGTGCGGTTGCCGAGGTGTTGCGTATCGGCGCCACGCATGGCATGTCCCCAGTGGCGCGGCGCGGCGCCGAAGCACCGATAATCGAGGTTGAACGGCGGGCGCTCCGCGCGCTTCGCAAACACGCCGTACCCCCATCCTTTTTTGAACGATTATGGCTCTGCGCCGGCTGTGGGTCTGCGCAGCAAGCTATTGATTTGAGAGTAAACACATGGCTCAGTATGTCTATACGATGAACCGCGTCAGCAAGATCGTGCCGCCCAAGCGGCAGATCTTGAAGGACATTTCGCTGTCGTTCTTCCCCGGCGCCAAGATCGGCGTGCTGGGCCTGAACGGCTCGGGCAAGTCGACGCTGCTGAAGATCATGGCGGGCATCGACAAGGAGATCGAAGGCGAAGCCATTCCGATGCCGGGCCTAGACGTCGGCTACCTGCCGCAGGAGCCGCAGCTCAACCCCGAAAACACGGTGCGCCAGGAAGTCGAGCTGGCCATGGGCGAGGTCAACGCCGCCCGCGCACGGCTGGAGGAGATCTACGCCGCCTACGCCGAGCCGGACGCCGACTTCGACGCCCTTTCCGAAGAACAAGGCAAGCTGGAAGCCGTGATCGCCGCCGCCGGCACCGACAGCGAACACCAGCTGGAGATCGCCGCCGATGCGCTGCGCCTGCCGCCATGGGACGCGGTGATCGGCAAGCTGTCGGGTGGTGAAAAGCGCCGCGTGGCGCTGTGCAAGCTGTTGCTGTCCAAGCCCGACATGCTGCTGCTGGACGAGCCGACCAACCACCTGGATGCCGAGAGTGTCGAGTGGTTGGAGATCTTCCTCAAGCGCTTCACCGGCACCGTAGTGGCCATCACCCACGACCGCTACTTCCTGGACAACGCGGCCGAGTGGATTCTGGAACTGGACCGCGGCCACGGCATTCCGTACAAGGGCAACTACTCCACCTGGCTCGATCAGAAAGAAGCGCGCCTGAAGCAGGAGCAGAAGACCGAGGACGCGCGTGCCAAGGCGATGAAAAAGGAACTGGAGTGGGCCCGCGCCAACCCCAAAGGCCGCCAGGCCAAGTCCAAGGCCCGTTTGGCCCGCTTTGAAGAGCTGAGCGATTACGAATACCAGCGCCGCAACGAAACGCAGGAGATCTTCATCCCCGTGGCCGAGCGCCTGGGCCATGAAGTCTTCGAATTCAAGAACGTCAGCAAGAGCTTTGGCGACCGCTTGCTGATCGATGACCTCAGCTTCAAGGTGCCCGCGGGCGCCATCGTCGGCATCATCGGCCCCAACGGCGCCGGCAAGTCGACGCTGTTCAAGCTGATCGCGGGGACGGAGCAGCCCGACTCGGGCGAAGTCACCATCGGCAAGACGGTGAAGATGGCCTTTGTCGACCAGCACCGCGACGCGCTGGCCGATGAAAAGACCGTGTGGGAAGACATCTCCGGCGGGCTGGACATCATCACCGTGGGCAAATTCCAGATGCCCAGCCGCGCGTACGCCGGCCGCTTCAACTTCAACGGGCAGGACCAGCAGAAGAAGATCGGCATGCTGTCGGGCGGTGAACGCGGGCGCCTGCACCTGGCCAAGACGCTGATGCAGGGTGGCAACGTGCTGCTGCTGGACGAACCGTCGAACGACCTGGACGTCGAAACCCTGCGCGCGCTGGAAGACGCGCTGCTGGAATTTGCCGGCAGCGTGATGGTCATCAGCCACGACCGCTGGTTCCTGGACCGCATCTGCACCCACATCCTGGCCGCCGAAGGCGACAGCCAATGGGTGTTCTTCGACGGCAACTACCAGGAATACGAAGCCGACAAGAAGAAGCGCCTGGGCGAAGAAGGCGCGCGCCCGCACCGCGTGCGCTACAAGGCGCTCAAGTAAGCAGGGTGTGCGCAGGGAGCTGCGCTATTCATAGCAAAAGGCCAGCGCATGCTGGCCTTTTTTGTCGGTGTGCGACGACGCTGGTGACGGCTACAGCAGGCCCTTGATCGCCAGCGCGCCCATGCCCAGCACGCCGGCTTGCCAGCCGATCAGGCGCAGCCAGCTGGCCTGGCGGCTTTCCACCCAGCGGTAGAGCAGGGCGCCAGCGGCGATCGACGCGGCCACGGCCACCGCCAAACCCAGCGCGTTGATGGCGATGCCGCTCGGCCACAGCGCGTGCCACACCGCGTTGACGAGCAGGCACACCGCGAAGTGGATCAGGAAGATGGAGTACGAACGCTGGCCCATCCACACCAGCGGCGCCCAGCGCGCATTGCGCCACGCCGCGGGCCAGCGCACCGCGCCCGCCGTGGCCAGGACCAGCGCGACGACCCAGGCCAGCGCGATGCGTGTGCGCCATTCCAGCGCCAGCGCGACCGCGCCGCAGGCGAGCATCGCCGCCACCCAGGCCGACCGCTCCAACGCGCTGCGGCTGTGCGCGGCCCACCAGGCCATCATGCCCAGCGCGTAGGCGCCGACGAAGTACAGCGCCCAGGGGTCGAGGTCGCTGTTCAGGTTCCACCACCACAGCGACACACAGGCCAGGGTGACGATGCCGATTTGCGCCAGCGTCGGGACCGTGGCCGAGCCGCCGGCGCCGCGCAGCGTACGACCGCTGAAACGCAGGCTGGCCCAGAACCACAGTGCACACAGCGCATACAACTGGAAGTCGATCGCCACATACCAGACCCCCGCCGACAGCGATTCCCAGCCGCCGATGCTTTGCACCAGCAGCAGGTGGGCCAGCACTTGGTCCCAGGTCGGCGCGTCGGACACGGAGGCGTGCACGAAGCCCAGCTCGCGCACGCCTTCGTTGATGAAGATCGTCACCACCAGCGCCGCGCAGTACGGCAGCGCGAGGCGCGCGAAGCGCTTGCCCAGCAGCGGCAGGGGCTCGCTCACACGCGGCACGCCCTGCGGTGCCAGGGCAGCCGCCGCCAGGTAACCGCCCAGCACCAGGAAGACCTGCACCGCCATGCGCCCGTACTCGAACAGCCCCTCCATCAGCGCCGACGCCGCAGGCCAGACGACATCGGCCATCGGTCCGTAGAACGCCAGGTGGTGGCCGATGATGACCAGGCAGGCCAGCGCCTTGGCCTGATCGATCCAGGGGTTGCGGGAGGTCACGTTGGGGGGAGGGCGAGTTGACAGCACGGCGGGCAGTCGCACCGCGGCAGGCAGGTTCTTGCGGTGGCGCTGGGAGCGTCCACAGGGTTCAAGGCGTCGGTCGAAAACTTGTAACGCGCCAGCCACGCGCCCGGTCGACAAGGTGGCGGTGGCGCAAATGAAGTGGGGGTGCTGTCCGTCAAGACCCAACCACGCGGCAATGGCCCGGCCGCAGGCAGGCGTGTCGGGGTATTTTGCTTCTCAAATGATAGCTGCTTGCACAGGTGGTTCTAGGTCTGGCGGGTAATATGGTCCTGAAAATCGCGCCATGCCCCGCCCGGGCCCATCAGGGCTTGTTGCCAGCGCTGGGCGTGGTGGATGCCCGACTGGCGTCGGTGGCCGCCTTGGCCGCTTCGGCCGCGGCCTTGGCGGCGTTGTCGGCGGCGGTGGCGGCGCTTTCGGACGAGCCGGTGTGGGTGCCTGCGGCTTCGGCGCTGCGGGCCGCGTTCTGGGCGGCCTGGGCGGCGGACGCTGCGGCGGCAGCAGCGTTGTTGGCCGCGCCCGCAGCGTTGGTGGCGTCGGACATCGCGGCACCGGCCGGCGCCGGGGTTTCAGGGGTGGCGGCTTCGCGCTTGCCGCAGGCGCCCAGGCTCAGGGTGGCGGCGATTAGGGCAAGGGCCAAGACATGGGGCGTACGGAAAAAAGGGTTTCGGGACATGCGTCACCTCCTTCGACTCGGGAAGACACCGCCGGCCCACTGCCCGCGACCGCTTCCGGTGGATGGCATGCCCGGATTTTTGGCCTGTGCGCGCGCCCAGGCTTGTCGGACAAGGCCCCGGCCGTGTGACAGGGCCCGGGGATGCATAAAAAAGCGCGCTGGCCTTACTTTTGCCGTGACCGGCTGATCGACGCGATCAAATGCCACAAGGGAATGGTCTCCTCGATGTAGGTGCGGTGGCCCTCCGGCGTCAGGCGGCGTCCGCGCACCATCACGACGCCCTGTGCTTCCTGAGCGGCCACGAAAGCCGGGTCGGCAACGGCCTGCACGATGGCGGCGTTCAGTTTGGCCTGCAGCGCAGGGGCCAAGCCTTTGGGCGCGTAAAAGCCATGCCAGATGGACAGCTCCAGGTCGCGCGAGAACATGCGGCGCAACGTTGTCAGGCGCTCAAACGGTGGCTGCGCCAGCGGCGTGCTGGTGGTTAGGGCGTAGCCCTGCACTTCGCCGGCCGCCAACGGGCCCTTGACGGTCGGCGTCTGGTCGCACAGCAAGTCGACCTTGCCGTCCTTCAGCGCCTTCATGGCCGGTGCACTGCCGGGAAAGTCGGCGTGGGCAAACGTCTTGCCGGTCAGGCTCTGCAGGAACAGCCCGCATAGGAACGAGGCCGAGCCCGCGCCAGCGTCGGCCAGGCGCACCTTGGCGGGGTCGGTTTCCGACAGCCACTTGACGAGATCGGACGGCGTCTTGGCCGCCAGCGTGGAGCGCCCGAGCACGACCATGGGCGATTCCAGCACGAGGCCGAGGTAGCTGAAGTCGGTCTTGGGGTCGAACGGCAGCTTCTCGCCCAGTGCGGGCAGCAAGGCAATGTTGGTGTTGGTGAAAAGAAGCGTTTTGCCATCCGGCGCAGCTTTGGCGACACTGGCCAGCCCATTGACGCCGCCAGGGCTGGGCATGTTCTTCACGCTGATCGTGGCGCCGTCCAGGGCCCGGCTGAGCGGCTTGAGCAGCGCGCGCAGCGTGCGGTCGGTCGGTCCATCAGCCGCGTAGGGAACGACGATGAGGATGGCGTCGGAGGTGGCGGCCAGCACGGGCGTCAGGCCGAGCGCGCAGCACGCGCTCAGCGCCACGCGCAACAGGGGACGGGACGAGGTGGCGCTGATGTCAGCGGCATATCGCAGAAAACGTCGCATGCGGTAGCCTTTCGGATTCAGCCAAGGGATTCGATATTGTGGCAAAACGTACTACAAACACCGACGCTTTAAGGGTATCTGTGGGCTGAGGGAGACACCCGGCCGCCCAAGGGGGAGCGCGGGTCGGCCTGAGCAGCTGACAGCCCGGCGCACTAACGCCTGGCGGCCGACAGGCGTTCGACCGCCTTGAGGGTCTCTTCGACGTGGCGCAGTGGGTCGCTTCCCTGGTGCGCAAAGACCACTTTGCCGTCCTGGCCGACGACATAGGAGATGCGGCTGGCCATGCCGGGCAGCAATGACGCGGCGTCGTAAGCACGGATGGTTCTGGCGTCGGGGTCGGAGGCCACGGCGAACTTGTCGCGGCACTCCTCCACGCTGAATTTCTTCAAGGTCTCGATGGTGTCGTGCGACATGCCGACCACGGTAGCGCCCAGCGCGGCGAAGCGGGGCGTGGCTTCAGCGAAAGCGTTGGCCTCGACCGTGCAGCCTTTCGTGAACGCCTTGGGAAAGAAGTAGAGCACCACCGGCCCTTTCTTCAGTGCCGCAGCCATGTCGAAGGCGAACGATTTGCCGGCCACTGCGGCGTCGGTCTTGAAGGGGGGAGCGGCGTCGCCCGGCTTGAGCGCTGCCAGCGTGCTCATGGCGGTTGATGCCGCCGCCAGGGCGACGCAGGCGTGGCGGGTGAAAAAGAAGGGTCGAGTCATACAGACTCCGTGGGCGCCACGACCGGCGCCGTTGCAGGCATGGTACGAAAATGCGAGAAGGGCTGCAGCGCGCAGTGCTGCGCGGCGGGCCCGGGCAGGCAGGGATGCGCCGTGAAAATCAGTTGCGGTCCGGGCGCGGCGCCCGGATCGGGCAGTAGCCGGGCGCGCAAGGCAGGGTGGGTGCGGCCACCAGCGCGTAGGGCTTGGGCAGGCGCTCCTCGACCAGCACCATCGGCGGGTAGTAGGTCATCGCTGCAGGTGCGACGTAGCCGCCTTCGTGGAAAGGACGCCACGTGGGGTTGAACTTCCCGGCATCAGGAATGCCGTGTTCCTTCCAGGGGGAGTTGGGCAGCACGTCGTCGTCGTTGACCGCGTCAGGTGCAGCATGGGCGGCGCCAGCCAGCAGGAAGGCGGCGGCAATCAGCAGGGCGGGTCTCTTCATGTTCGTTGGCTCCCTCGTGCCGCGGCGGTGCGCGGCCAGCAGTGTGAATGGCTGTGCAAGGCAGTGTAACGACTTGTCGGCCGTGGCCCTAGCGGTGCAGGTCGCCCCGCGTTGTCAGCGTGGCGCCTACGCTGCAGCCGGTCAGTCTGCGTGGCCGAGGCACGACAATGCGCGCCATGACCACAGCCGCCTCAACGTCCGCGCCGTCCGCGCGCCCCCGCATCGCCCTGGTCGCCACCGGCGGCACCATCGCCGGCGCCGGCACGGGGGGAGACGCAACGCCGTCCGCGGCTTACCAGTCGGCGGTGGTCACGGCCGACGCGCTGGTGGCCGGGGTGCCCGGCCTGGCGCGGCTGGCCGATCTGCGGGCGGAGCAGCTGTTCCAGATCGATTCGGCCGATTTCACCGACGAGCGCCTGCTGCAACTGGCGCGCCGCGTCGCTGCGCTGTGCGCCCAGCCCGACTTTGATGGCGTGGTCATCACCCACGGCACCGACACGATGGAGGAGACGGCGTACTTCCTGCACCTGACGGTGCCGACCGACAAACCCGTGGTGCTCACGGGCGCGATGCGTCCCGGCACCGCGCTGGCCGCCGACGGCCCGGTCAACCTGCTGCACGCGGTGGCGGTGGCGGCGCACCCGTCCAGCGCCGGGCGCGGCGTGCTGGTGGTGATGAACGAGCAGATTCACAGCGCGCGCGACGTCGCCAAGGTGCACGCCATGCGCGTGGACGCCTTTGCGTCGCCGCATGGCGCGCTCGGTCTGGTGGTGGAAGGCACGCCGCGCTGGTACCGCGGGCTGACGCGGCCGCATACGCGCACCAGCGAATTCGACATCGCCGCCATCGACACGCTGCCGCTGGTTGGCGTGGTGGCCAGCCACGGCAACATGCGGCGCGAGCTGTACGACGCGTGGGCCAGCGCCGGCGCGCGCGCCATCGTCCACGTGGGCTTTGGCGGCGGCACCGTGCCGGCCTACCTGCAGGCGCTGTTGCCCGAACTGCGCGACCGTGGCGTGCAAGTGGTGCGCGCGGCGCGGGTCGGCGACGGCCCGGTGATCCGCAACGCCAATTACGACGACGACGCGGCCGGCAGCGTGGTGGTGGACGATCAGAACCCGCAGCGCGCGCGGCTGCTGGCGGCGCTGGCGCTCACGCGCACGCAGGACGCGTGCGAGATCCAGCAGGTGTTCTGGCGCTACTGAGCGTTCTGGGCGAAGTGGTCGCCGCGGTCGCTCGCGCGCCATGGCGGCGGCCCTGCCCAAGCCCCTGGTGGGTCGCTTTGCGCGACCTTCCCCATGTGCTCGTATGCTATCGAATCGGAAGCTGCCTGCGCAGGTGGCTGTAGGTCTGAGCGCTGTTTTTCCACTCAAGCTGGCCGTTTGGCCAACAAGCGGCGCCGCACCTTCTCGATGTTGTTGCGCAGCGCAAACAGCTCTTCGGCGTGCGCCAGCGGCACGGCAATGCCGTTGGCCACGCGGTCCAGCTCGTCCAGCTCGTTCAGCAGCTCGTCGCGTTCGCCCGTCCCTTCGTCGACCTTGGTTTCGATGGCGCGCAGCCGCGCGTACCAGCGGAACACGCGCCGACGCACGCGGAAGGTGTACAGCGGCGGCACCACGCGCGACAGCGGCAGCAGCAGCACGATCAAACCGCCGATCACCAGCCACATGCGGTCCAGCAGGTTGCTGGCCCAGAACGGCAGGTAGCGCTGCCAGAACGGCGGTGTGCCGTTGATCGCGCGCTCGCCCTCGGCGCTGACCGGCAGCTCGCTGGTGCGCGTGTTGGGAAAGTCGCGCGTGCCGTTCAGCCAGCCAGCGCGGCTGTGGATCGACTGCGCGGCCTGCGCGAACAGCTGGCGCAGCGCGGGGTGCGTGTCTTCGCGCGACAGCAGCGAGGTGGTGGCCGCCAGCAGCGTGACGTCCTCCGGCGGAATGTCCTTGGCCAGGTCGGCGACGCCGCGCGGCAGCGTCACCGTGCTCAGGAAGGGAAAGCGCCGCGTGTACGCGTCGGCCTGGGCCAGTTCCAGCGGCTGCACGCCCGGCGTGCGCAACAGCTGGCGCACCACGGCGGATTGCGGCGCGCTGGTCAGCACCACGGCGTCCAGCTGGCCAGCCAAAAGCGCTTCGCCCGCGGCGTTGGGCGGCAGGTGCGACAGCTGCAGCTGCTCGGCGTTCAGGCCGTTGGCGCGCAGCAGGCGCTGCATCAGCTGCGGCACGCCGCTGCCGACCTGATCGACGTTGATGCGCAGGCGGCTGATCTGCGCCAGCGACTGCGGTTGCAGTGGCGGCGTGGGCGCCGGGGCCGACGCCGCATGTGCCGGTGGGGCGGCCGCAGGGGCTGCAGGCGCCGATGCCGCCCGGCCGGGCGCTGAGGCAGCTTCGGCGGGCATGGCCAGCGCCTGCGGGCGGTAGAAGATCCACAGCGGCTCGTAGAACAGCGCGCCGAGCGAAAGCAGGGTGGTGTCGTCCTCGCTGGCCGGCTCGGCGGCAGAAGCGGGCGCTGCGGCACCCGACGCCGCGCCATCCGGTGGCTGCGCCTGACCAGCGCCGTTGGCGGTGGCTGGCGCGGCACCGCTGCCACCGCGCACGAAGGCGACGTCGGCCTTGCCGTCGCGCAGCAGTTGCAGGTTGGCGACCGAGCCCTCTGTCGGAATCAGCTCGACCGTGATGCCTTCGCGCGCCAGCGCCGTGGCGTAGCGCTTGCCGAAGCCGGCGTAGGCGCTGCCTTCCGGCCCGGTGGCCAGGCGCACGGTCTTGGGTGGCTGCGGGTCCAGCCACCAGTACGCGGCCACCAGCAGGCCGACCGCGAGGATGGCCACAGGGCCGGCGGACGCGAGCATGTCGCGCACGCCCAGCACCCAGAGCATGATGGTTCTTCGCAAGGATCCCATCGGGCGATTCTATGGGGCAAATCAGCCGCTGGCGCTAGAACCACCAGCGCGGCCAGCTAGCAAATCTGCAGCAGAAGGTAACCACACCTCGCCCGCTGGCACGCCCTGCGCGGCCCGCACCGCGTTGACGCACGCGCGCGCCACCGCTTCACCGGCCATCACGCACAGCACGTTGAAATCCGTGGCCTGCGATTGCCCGGTGGCCAGGGCGAACAGCGTGTCGCCGTCGCTCATGGTGTGTACCGGGCGGATGGCGCGCGCCAGGCCGTCGTGGCCGGCGCCGGCCAGGCGCTGGCATTGCGCCTTGGTCAGCGGCGCGTCGGTGGCGACCACGCCGATGGTGGTGTTGGTGCCCGACAGCAGCGACAGCGGCGCCTCGCCCGCCAGCACGGCCGCCACGCTGTTGCGCAGCGCGTCGCTGGTGACGGTGCGTGCACCCGCAATGGGTACGCCGGTGGCCGGGTCGACCACGTCGCCCAGCGCGTTGACGGCGATCAGCGCGCCCACCGTGACGCCGTTCACCGTGACCGACGCCGTGCCGATACCGCCCTTCATCGCGTACGGCATACCGAACAGTTTGCCGACGGTGGCGCCCGCGCCCGCGCCCACGTTCCCTTGCGCCAGCGGCGCGTCGGACGCGGCGGCACAGGCGGCTTCGCCAGCGGCCGCGTCGGGGCGGATGCGCGCGTCGCCCACGTGCAGGTCGAACAGCACGGCTGCGGGGACGATGGGCACGATCTGCCCCGGCGCCGTGCCCACCGGCAGGCCGATGCCGCGCTCGCCCAGCCATCGCATCACGCCGCCGGCTGCGTCCAAGCCCCAGGCGCTGCCGCCGGTCAGCAGCACGGCGTGCACCACGCCGACCAGGTTGGCGGGGTCCAGCAGATCGGTTTCGCGCGTGCCGGGCGCCGCGCCGCGCACATCGACGCCGCCCACCGCGCCTTGCGGCGCGATGACCACGCTGCAGCCGGTGGGGCGGCGCGAGTCGGTGAAATGACCGGCCTGCAGGCCGCGCACCTGGGTGATGCCGCCGGCGTGCAGCGGGGGCGGGGCGAGGGGGAATTCGGTGGAAGCGACCATGCGCGGGCGGCGACAAGCGGGCAAAAGGGACGGTCGGCCATCGTAGCGTGCCCGCGTGGCAGGCCGCGAGCCCGTCGCCAGCGCGACTGACGGCCAGGCGCGACAATCGCTAAGGTCAGATGCCTTGCTGCGCGCCGCTGGGTGGCCGCTGCAGGGCGCTTCGTTTTTCTCGTCAGGATTGCCCGTGCCCTTGTCCCCCCCTGCTCCCCGTGCCCACCTTCACAACCGCGATGTCAGCTTTCGCGGCTACCAGCGCGATGACGGCCTGTGGGACATTGAAGCCGAACTGCGCGACGCCAAGACGATGGCTTTCACCATCCCCGGCGAGCGCACGCGTGCGGCGGGCGAGCCGATCCATGGCATGCGCATCCGCCTGACGGTGGACGACCAGACCGTGGTGCGTGCCATCGAAGTCGACATGGAGCACGTGCCGCATGGCCCCTGCCCCGAGGCCGCCGCGCCCATGCAGCGCATGGTGGGCGCCAGCCTGTCGCGCGGCTGGCGCCGCTCGATCGAAGAGCACCTGGGCGGCATCCAGGGCTGCACGCATTTGCGTGAGTTGCTGTTCAACATGGCGACGGCGGCGTTCCAGACCATGGTGCGCAGCCTGACGCTGCCCGACGGCGTGCCGCCGCCCTTCCTGGGCAAGTGCAAAACCTGGGACTTCGACAGCCCGACGGTGGAGAAGATCTACCCGATGTTCTTTCAGCGCCAGCACGAACGGGTGGACTGAGGCGGGGAGAGCGCGTTTCGACGAGATAGCAGGGACGCCCGTATCGGGTGGGGCGGCGCCGGTGACGTCAGACGTGCCGGAGCGCAGCGGCTGCGCTGGAGGCAATGTCTGGGCTGAATTTTCAGGAAAAAAGGCGGGTCGGCCTTAGAACCACCTGCGCAGGCAGCTATGCAAAAAATAGCAAATGGCGAGCGCGCGCAACGCGCGCGACGCGCCTTACAGCCACTTCTGCATCATGAGCGCGTGCCCTTCGGCCGGGTCGAGCACGTAGGGCGCGAAGCCAAAGCGCTCGTAGCTGCGCTGGGCCCGTTGGTTGCCGGACAGCACCTCCAGGGTTAGCTTGCAGCAGCCGCGTTCGCGGGCATGCGCCTGGCACGCCGCCAGCAAGGCCTGGCCAACGCCGCGTGCGCGGTGCGCCGGCAACACGGCCAGGTCGTGCACATTCATCAGCGGCCGCGCCTTGAAGGTGGAATAGCCTTCGATGGTGTTGATCAGGCCGATGGGCGCGTCGCCCAGCCAGGCGATGAAGCTCGCCGCCGAAGGCAGCTGCGCCAGGTCGTCGCACAGACGCTGTCTGACGTCCGCCGTCAGGGGCTCGCCGCCGCCCATTGGGTCTTGCGCATAGGCGTCCAGCAAGTCGATGAGCGCCGCGCGGTCGCGCGCGTCGGTGTAGTCGACGCGGCGCACCTGCAGCGCCGGGCTGTCGTCAGGGTGCATGGAATCAGTGCGGCCAGTGCGAGCCAGTGCGTCGCGTGGCGCGTCTTACTTGGACGCCTTGCCCTCCGCCGACTTGGCCGCAGGGGCTTTCGCGCCCGCCATCAGGGCGGCCTGGATGCGGTCCTTGTTGGCCGTCATGTAGGCGATGTTGGCCGCGTTGGTGCCGGCTTCTTCGGGCGTCTTGGGCTTCATCTCGGTAGCGACGCCGGCGCGCATGATGGCGAGCATGGTCATGACGTAGTCGCGCGCGGAAATCTGGTGCTTGTCCAGCAAGGCCTTGGCCTTGGGGTCGTTGTTCAGGCCGCTCGCCCAGCCATCCAGCGTGGTCGCGCCCTTGCCGATCGAGCCGCTGACTTTCTGTTCGCGCGCGTCCTTGACCAGCGCCAGGGCGCGGTCCACGGTTTCGTTGCTCAGGGTGTAGGTGAGCAGGGCGGTTTCGTCGGCGGCGGACAGCTTCGAGCCGCCTTTTTGCGCGGGCGCCTCGGCCTTGGCGGGGGCGGCAGGCGCATCGGCTTTCTGCTGCGCCATGGCCGCGCCGCTGCTCAGCCACAGGGCGGCGCCGACCAGCGCGGTGCTGGCGGCGGTCAGCCACAGCGGGCGGGTCAGGGCGCGGGGCAGGGTCTGGAGGGAAGTCGACATCAGAAAAATGGCTCCGAAAAGCGAGCAAAAGAAGCGAGGGTAGCGGCAACGCCACCCCCGCACGTCAACAGGTGTAACGCGCCAGCCCCGTGTTGCGCTGACCAGCGCAGGCCGTGCGACCTGGCTGCCGTGCCGCTTCAGGCGGCATATTCGTCCATCGGCAGGCAGCTGCAAAACAGGTTGCGGTCGCCGTACACGTTGTCGACGCGACCGACCGGCGGCCAGTACTTGACGCTGCCCGGCAGACGATGGGCGAGCGCCGCACCCACATCGCGCGGGTACGGGTGCGGCCAGTCGGCGGCCATCAGGCTTTCGGCCGTGTGCGGCGCGTTCTTCAGCGGGTTGTCGTCCTGCGGCCATTCGCCTTGTTCGATGCGGCGGATCTCGTGCCGGATGGCGATCATCGCGTCGATGAAGCGGTCGATTTCTTCCAGCGTTTCGCTTTCGGTTGGCTCGACCATCAGCGTGTTGGCGACCGGGAAGCTGAGCGTCGGCGCGTGAAAGCCGTAGTCGGCCAGGCGCTTGGCCACGTCTTCGGCCATCACGCCGCTGGTTTCCTTCAGGCCGCGCAGGTCCAGGATGCATTCGTGCGCCACGTGGCCATTGCCTTCGCTGGCGTACAGCGTGGGGTAGTGCTCGGCCAGGCGCTTGCTGATGTAGTTGGCGCTCAGGATCGCAGTTTCGGTGGCGTGCTTCAGTCCGGCCGCGCCCATCATGCGCACGTACATCCAGCTGATCGGCAGCACGCCGGCGTTGCCGTAGGGCGCGGCGCTGACCGGGCCGACGCCACCGGCGGGGGCGGGCTGTGCCTGGTCACCCTGGCCGGGGCGCGCGGGCAGGTAGGGCACCAGGTCTTCGACCACGCACACTGGGCCAACGCCCGGGCCACCGCCGCCGTGCGGGATGCAGAAGGTCTTGTGCAGGTTGAGGTGGCTGACGTCGCCGCCAAACGCACCCGGCGCGGCCACGCCGACCAGCGCGTTCATGTTGGCGCCGTCGACGTAGACGCGGCCGCCGTGCTGGTGCACCAGCGCGCACAGCTCCTTCACCTGCGTTTCGAACACGCCGTGCGTGCTGGGGTAGGTGATCATCACGCAGGCCAGTTGCAGGCTGTGCTGTTCGCACTTGGCGCGCAGGTCATCCAGATCGACGTTGCCTTGCTCATCGCATTGCGTGACGACAACCTTCAGCCCCACCATCTGGGCGCTGGCCGGGTTGGTGCCGTGCGCGCTGCTGGGGATCAGGCAAACATCGCGCTGCGTGTCGCCGCGCGCGGCGTGCCAGGCCTTGATGGCCAAGAGGCCCGCGTATTCGCCCTGGCTGCCGGCGTTGGGCTGCAGGCTGACGTCGGCGTAGCCGGTGATGGTCGACAGCCAGCGGCGCAGCTGCGCGTCCAGCTCGGCGTAGCCGGCCTGCTGGTCGGCTGGGGCGAACGGGTGAACGTTGCCGAACTCGGGCCAGGTGATGGGGATCATCTCGCTGGTGGCGTTCAGCTTCATGGTGCAACTGCCCAGCGGTATCATGCTGCGGTCGAGCGCCAGGTCTTTGTCGGACAGCTGGCGGATGTAGCGCAGCATGCCGGTTTCGCTGTGGTGGCTATTGAACACCGGGTGCGTCAGGTAGGCGCTGGTGCGCTGCAGCGCGGCGGGCAGCAGCGCCGGCGCCGTGCCTTCCAGCGCGGCAAAGTCGGGCAGCGGCTGGCCGTCCGCGAAGATGGTCCACAGCTGTTCGACATCGGCGCGGGTGTGCGTCTCGTCGAACGACACACACAGGTAGTCTTTCCAGGCTTTTCTCAGGTTGACGCCCGACTGGACTGCGCGCGCAGCTATCGAATCGGTAGCTGCGTCGGTCTTGAAGCTGACGGTGTCAAAGCCCGAATCGTGGTGCATGGCGGTGAAGCCCAGGGCCTTCATGCCGGCCGTGAAGACGCTGGCCAGGCGCGTCACGCGCTGCGCGATGCGCTGCAGGCCCTGCGGGCCGTGGTAGACCGCGTACATGCTGGCGATGACGGCCGGGAGCACCTGCGCGGTGCAGATGTTGCTGGTGGCCTTTTCACGGCGGATGTGCTGCTCGCGCGTCTGCAGCGCTAGGCGGTAGGCTGGCTTGCCGTGCACGTCCACGCTGACGCCGACCAGGCGGCCGGGCAGGCTGCGTTTGAAGGCGTCCTTGCAGGCCATGAAGGCCGCGTGCGGGCCGCCTGCGCCCATGGGCATGCCAAAGCGCTGCGTGCTGCCGACGACGATGTCTGCACCCATTTCGCCGGGCGTTTTCAGCAGCGTCAGGGCCAACAGGTCGGCGGCGAAGATCACGGCAGCGCCTTTGGCATGGGCCTTGTCGGCCTCGGCGCTCCAGTCCATCAGCCAGCCGCTGCTGGCCGGGTACTGGATCAGCACGGCGAAGTAATCGTCCGCGGCGATGGCGGCGTCCCACTCCGCGGCGGAATCCGCCACCTTGATCGTCAGGCCCAGCGGCGCAGCGCGTGTCTGCATCACCTCGATCGTCTGCGGGTGCGCGTCGCCAAAGACGACGATGGTGTTGCCCTTGGCCTTGACCGAGCGGCGCGCCAGCGTCATCGCTTCGGCCGCGGCGGTGGCCTCGTCCAGCATCGACGCATTGGCGATGTCCATGCCGGTGAGGTCCGTCACCATGGTCTGGAAGTTGACCAGCGCTTCCATGCGGCCCTGACTGATCTCGGCCTGGTAGGGCGTGTACGCGGTGTACCAGGCGGGGTTTTCGAGGATGTTGCGCAGGATCACGCCTGGTGTGTGTGTGCCGTAGTAGCCCTGGCCGATGAAGCTTTTCAGCAAGCGGTTCTTGCCGGCGATGGCCTTCAGTTCGGTCAGCGCTGAGGCCTCGGTCACGGCGGGCGGCAGGGCCATAACGTCGCTGCGCGCGATGGCGCGTGGGACGATGGCGTCGATCAGCGCCTGGCGCGAGGGCTCGCCGATGACGGCCAGCATCTGGCGCTCCTCGTCGGGCGTGACGCCGATGTGGCGGGCGATGAATTCGCCAGCGTTTTCCAACTGGCTCAGGTCGGGTGTGGCGGGTGCGGCAGGCTTGGCGGACATGCGTCGGGTCTCCAGTCAAAGCGTTCGGCAAGGCGCGCCAAGCCCGGGGCCGCCTGGCCCGCGGGCGCGGTGCGCCTCACGCAGCGCTCTGGCTGGGCGCTCAGGCGCCGGCAAAGGCCTGGTAGGCGGCTTCGTCCATCAGCGCGGTCAGTTGCCCGGCGTCGGACAGCTTGACCTTGAAGAACCAGCCCGCGCCGGTCGGGTCGCTGTTGGCCAGGCTGGGTTCGTCGCGCAGGCCTTCGTTGACTTCGGTCACCTCGCCGCTGATCGGCATGTAGACGTCGGCCGCGGCTTTCACGCTTTCGACCACGCCAGCGACTTCTTTCTGGGCGTAGGTCTTGCCGACTTCGGGCAACTCGACAAACACCACATCGCCCAGTGCGTCCTGCGCGTGCGTGGTGATGCCGACGGTGGCGATGTCGCCCTCAACGCGGATCCACTCGTGGTCTTCGGTGTATTTGATGGTCATGGGTTTGCTCCGGAAAAGAGAGCTGCTTGCGCAGATGCATAGCCGGCTACAGCCGGTTTTTTAAGAAAAATCAGCCGCGGTGGTAGCGTGGCGGAACAAAAGGCATGGCCGCCACTTCCATCGGCACGGCCTTGCCGCGCACGATGGCTTGCACCGGTGTGCCGATGGCGGCGAATTCGGGCGCGACGTAGCCCATGGCGATCGGCTGGTCGATGCTGGGGCCGAGCAGGCCGCTGGTGACCTCGCCTATGCGCTGACCGGCCGCGTTCTGCAACTCGGTGTGTTCGCGCACGGGGATGCGCTCCTTGGCGATCAGCCCAACCCGCTTGCGCGTGACCGATTGCGTACCGTCCAACTGCGCCAGCACGGTGTCGGCGCCGGGGAAGCCGCCGGCGCGTTCCCCGCCTGTGCGGCGCACCTTCTGCATGGCCCAGTTCAGGCCCGCCTCCACCGGGGTGGTTGTGGTGTCGATGTCGTTGCCGTACAGGCACAGCCCGGCTTCCAGGCGCAGCGAGTTGCGCGCGCCCAGGCCAATCGGCGCCACCTCAGGCTGGGCAAGCAGGGCGCGTGCCAGCGCCTCGGCCTGCGATTCGTGCACGAAGATTTCAAACCCGTCTTCGCCGGTGTAGCCGCTGCGGGTGATGTACAGGTCGGTGCCGTTCCAACTAAAGGGTGCGCCGGTCATGAAGACGAGCGCTTCCACGCCCGGCACCACGCGCGCCAGCGCATCCACGGCCTTGGGGCCTTGCAGCGCCAGCAGGCCGCGCTCAGGCATGGGCAGCACCTGGCAGCGGGTGCCGATGCGCGACTGGATGTGTTCGATGTCCGCGGCCTTGCAGGCGCCGTTGACGATCAAAAACAATTGCGGGCCTTCGCGCTCGCCCGATGCACGCGGCAGCGTGTCGCCCGCGGTGGCGCCCGGGTCGCCCCAGTTGACGAACATCAGGTCGTCCAGCACCGTGCCCTGATCCGACAGCAGCAGGCCGTAGCGCTGCTTGTGCACGCCCAGGCCCATCACGTCGACCGGCATCAGCGCTTCCAGCGCGGCGGCGGCGTCGGTACCCACCAGCTTCAACTGGCCCATGTGCGACACGTCGAACAGGCCGGCGCTGGAGCGGGTGTGCTTGTGCTCCGCCATCAAGCCAGCGGGGTACTGCACCGGCATGCTGTAGCCGGCAAACGGGACCATGCGGGCGCCCATTTCGATGTGCAGATCGTGCAGCGGGGTTTGCAGCAAGGGGGAGGTGTCGGCGGACATCGGTCGGGGCTCCTGGAATGCACGAAACAAGCATTGCACCGGGGCGCAAACCGCGCCGCCGGCATCGGGAACCCTGCTGTCCGCTTTACCTGAGAGATTCAAGGCGCTGGTGCATGGCACCGGCCTCTTGCCCCTTCGGTGGGCGGTGCAGATGGCCTGCGCCGCCTCTCTCCAACAGAATTGTGTGTCGTCAGTCCTTTTTGCCTGAGCGTTCGGCCTTCGGCGGCGCCGCAACTTCCGGCGCGCTCTCCTGACTGTGCGCGATTCTAGCGTGCCCAACCGCGCGGCGGGCTCACCGGTAGACCAGATCGCGCAGACCCAGCGACAGCGCCGGCACGTAGGTGATCACCAGCAGGCACAGCAGCACCACACCCACAAAGGGCAGCAGGTGGCGAATGATCTTGTCCAGCGAAATGCGCGCCACCGTGCAGGCCGCGAACAGGTTGACGCCGAAGGGCGGCGTGATCATGCCCAGCGCCAGGTTCACCACCATGATCAGCCCGAAATGCACCGGGTCGATGCCAAAGCGCTGCGCGACCGGCGCGAGGATCGGCGCCAGCACGATGATGGCGGCGCTGGTCTCGATGAACATGCCGATGATGAACAGGGCGGCGTTCACGCCCAGCAGGAACATCGCGGGGTTCTTGAGCACCTCTTCCAGCCAGTGGCCCACGGCCTCGGGCACGCCTGCGCGGGTGATCAGGAAGGCGAACAGGCCCGCGTTGGCGATGATGAACATGATCACCGCCGACGAGACGACCGACTTGCGCAGCGCCAGCATCAGGTCGGGAATCTTGATTTCGCGGTAGATCAGCATGCCGACGACCAGCGCGTACAGCACCGCCACGGCCGAAGCTTCGGTGGGCGTGAACACGCCGCCGTAGATGCCGCCCAGGATGATCACGGGCATGAGCAGCGCCCAGGCCGCCTGACGCGTGGCCGGCCAGATGCGCAGCCGGCCTTCGCCGTCGGTCTTGCCCCAGCCCTTCCACTTGCAGTAGAGCCACACGAAGAGCATCAACGCGCCGCTGATCAGGATGCCCGGGCCGAAGCCGGCGATGAACAGCTCGCCGATCGACACCTCTGCCGACACGCCGTACAGGATCATCGGGATCGACGGCGGAATGATCACGCCCAGTTCGGCGCTGGTCGCTTGCAGCGCGGCGGCGTAGCTGGTGGGGTAACCGTGCTTGATCAGCGCCGGGATCAGGATCGCACCGATGGCGAACGTGGTGGCCACCGACGAGCCGGACACCGCCGCGAAGATCATGCAGGTCAGCACGCAGGTCATGGGCAGGCCGCCCTGCACGCCGCCCACCAGGCTCTTGGCGAACTCGACCAGGCGGCGGGATATGCCGCCGGTTTCCATCAGGTTGCCGGCCAGGATGAAGAAGGGAATGGCCGCCAACGGAAACTTGTTGATCGAGTTGAAGATCTCCTTGGCGGAGATAAGCATGCTCGCATTGGTGACCTGGACGCCGACGATGGCCGCCAAGCCGATCGACACCGCCACCGAAATGCTGAGCGCAAAGCCCAGCACCATCGTGACCAACATGGCGCTGGTCATACGCGTCCCCCTGAAGGACGCGGCGCGTCAGCGTTGCGCCCAGACTGTGCACATTGGAGCGGTCCAGCGGTGCTCATTGCGCGGTCTCCAGTTCCATGCGGCGCGGATCCAGGTAGTTGGCGACGATGCCGAAGATCGAAAACACCGCGCCCACCGGCATGGCGATGTAGGCCCAGAACATCGACAGCGATTCCAGCCCCGCCATGGTCTGCACGCTGCCGCGCACCGCGTAGTCGTAGCCCCACCAGAGGATCACCAGCATCAGCGCCAGCGCCGCCAGCGCCACGACCAGGTCCAGCACGCGCTTGAGGCCGTCTGGCACGGCGCGGTACAGCGCATCCACGCTGACCATCGCGCCCTGGCGAAACGCCATGGGGATGCCCAGGAACACCATCCAGATCAGGCTGAAGCGGATCAGCACTTCGCTCCATTCGGCCGGCTGCTCCAGCACGAAGCGCGTGACGATCTGGAACACGCCCAGCCCCGATGCGATCACGAGCATGAGGCAGGCAAGCCCGAGCGCCACGCGGGTCGTCCACTTTTCGATGGTGAGGAACAGGGCTTTCATCGCATATCGGGATTCAGCATAAAAAAGGCCCGTACCGCAGGCGGGACGGGCGCAGGCAGCTATGAAAAACAGAGTTCTTCGGGTCGCTGCATCATCACTTCACGGCGCGGATACGGTCGAGGTTGGCCTTGCCAAATTCCTTCTCGAACTGCGCGTTCACCCCGCTCAGCGCGGCAGCGAACTTGGCCTTGTCGAGGTTGTCGATGACGGTCATGCCCTTGCTGCGCAGGTCGGCCACGCCTTTGGCATCGTCCTCGTCCACGCGTGCGCGGTTGGCCTTGGTGCCTTCCTTGGCGGCGTCGATGAAGGCCTGCTTGTCGGCGGCCGACAGCTTGTCGAACACGCCCTTGTTCATGACGAAGATGCAGGGCGAATACACGTGGCCGGTCAGCGACAGGTGTTTCTGCACCTGATCGAACTTGGCCGAGATGATGACCGGCAGCGGGTTTTCCTGGCCGTCCACCGTGCCCTGCTGGAGCGCGGTGAACACCTCGGGGAACGCCATCGGCGTGGTGATGATGCCGAAGGCCTTGTACGCGGCGATGTGCACCGGGTTTTCCATGGTGCGCATCTTCAGGCCCTTCAGGTCGGAAGGCTCCTTCACGTCGCGCTTGCTGTTGGTCATGTGGCGGAAGCCGTTTTCGGCCCACGCCAATGCCTTGAACCCCTTGGGCTCGAACTTGGTGAGCAGCTCCTGACCAATCGGACCGTCGAGCACCGCGCGGGCGTGCGCCTTATCGCGGAACAGGAAGGGCACGTCGAGAATCTTGGTCTCGGGCACGAAGTTGGGCACCGGGCCGGTCGAGCTGAACGCCAGCTCCTGCGTACCGAGCTGAACCGCCTCGATCGATTCACGCTCACCGCCGAGCGCGCCGTTGTAGAAGGTCTGGATCTTGTAGCGGCCGTTGGTGCGCTTCTCGACTTCCTTGGCGAAGGTGTCGATGGCGACGCCCTGGTGGGAGTTTTGCGCGACGGAAATGCTGATCTTCATCGTGGTCTGCGCGGCAGAGCCAGCGACGAGGCCGAAGGCCAGTCCAAGCCCGAGGGCCAGTTGATGCAGCTTCATGGGGTTGTGTCTCCTGTGTCGGTACGGGCCACGTCAGTTGGGCGCGGCGGGCAGATGCGCATTATGGGCGGCACACCCGCAGCACCGCCACGGGGTTTTCGCGCATCGCGGGGCGAGCCGCCGCATGGGCGGCGCCGGTCACTTCACCGCGCGAATGCGGTCGAGGTTGGCCTTGCCGAACTCTTTCTCGAACTGCGCATTGGCTGGCGCCAGTGCAGACACGAACTTGGCCTTGTCAACCTTGTCGACGATCTGCATGCCCTTGCCGCGCAAGTCGGCCACGCCCTTGGCGTCGTCTTCGTCCACGCGCGCACGGTTGGCCTTGGCGCCGGCCTTGGCGGCCTCGACGAACGCCTGCTGATCGGCAGGCGAGAGCTTGTCGAACTGCGCCTTGTTCATCAGGAACGCCATCGGCGAATACGCGTGGCCGGTCAGCGTCAGGTACTTCTGCACCTGCTCCAGCTTTTGTGACACGATCACCGGCAACGGATTTTCCTGTCCGTCCACCGTGCCTTGTTGCAGGGCCGCGAACACTTCCGGCCACGCCATGGGTGTGGTCAGGATGCCGAGCGACTTGTAGGCGGCAATGTGCACAGGGTTTTCCATGGTGCGCATCTTCAGGCCCTTGAGGTCGTCCGGGCTGTTGATGGCGCGCTTGTTGTTCGTCATGTGCCGAAAGCCGTTGTCGCCCCAGGCCAGCAGCTTGAAACCCTTGGGCTCGAACTTCTTGGCCAGCTCCTGTCCGAAGGCGCCGTCGAACACCGCCCGCGCGTGCGCTGAGTCGCGGAACAGGAAGGGCACGTCAATGATCTTGGTGTCGGGCACGAAGTTGGGGATCGCGCCGCTGGTGGCGAACGTCAATTCCTGCGTGCCCAACTGCACCGCCTCGATCGATTCGCGCTCGCCGCCGAGCGCGCCGTTGTAGAAGGTCTGGATCTTGTAGCGGCCGCTTGTGCGCTTTTCGACTTCCTTGGCGAAGGTGTCGATGCCGATGCCCTGGTGACCGTTCTGGGCCGCAGAGACATTGATTTTCATCGCGGTTTGGGCAGATGCGCCTGCCGAGAAGCAAAGAACCCAACCAAAGATCAGCGCGCTGCGACGCATTCCATTCATACCTTTGTCTCCATGTCGTACGGTGCAATGCCGCGCCGGAAACGCCATTATGGGGACATCAAACTGTCTCACTGGTACGGGTTTGCGCGGATTCCTCCTCGCCAGGCGCGTTGTGAGCCAGGTCCACGCAGATCAGCGGGCACACCCAATCGGTTCGATGCGCAGATAGACGAGGGTCTGATTGAGCGCGCTTTGTCCTTGGTGGTGCAGCCACCTTCATGCGCCATCACGTAGGGAACAGGGCCACCGAATCCAAACCGCGCGCGGCACTTGCATAGCAGCAACTTGCACGAAAGCGACCTTGTCGCCCACGACGCTGATGCAGTGTCTGGCTGGATCTGCGCGGGAGGTGTGGCGTGCTCGTATGCTTCGGTGACCTTGGTGCGCCAAAGCATCTCCAAGTTTGCTGCGAGACAAAAGGTAAAAATCAGCGGCAAAAGGTCACTACATCCCGGAGTAATTGGGGCCGCCGCCGCCTTCTGGCGTCACCCAGACGATGTTCTGTGTCGGGTCCTTGATGTCGCAGGTCTTGCAGTGCACGCAGTTCTGCGCATTGATCTGCAGGCGCTGTGCGCCGCCGCCGGTCGCCTCGTCGGCCACGAACTCGTAGACACCGGCCGGGCAGTAGCGGCCCTCGGGGCCGGCATACTCCGGCAGGTTGATGCGCACCGGCACCGTCGGGTCTTTCAGCGTCAGGTGCGCGGGCTGGTTCTCTTCGTGGTTGGTGTTGCTGATGAACACGCTGGAGAGGCGGTCGAAGGTCAGCTTGCCATCGGGCTTGGGGTAGGCGATGGGTGCGCACTGCGCGGCGGGCTTGAGCTGCGCATAGTCGGGCTCGTGGCGGTGCAGCGTCCATGGTGCGTGGCCGCGCAGCACGTACTGCTCGAAGCCGTTCATCACCGTGCCCACCGTCAGGCCCTTCTTGAACCAGTTCTTGAAGTTGCGGTCCTTGTTCAGTTCAACCGCCAGCCAGCTCTTTTCAAACGCTTCGGGGTAGGCCGTCAGCTCGTCGTGCTGGCGACCGGCTGCCACCGCGTCAAAAGCGGCTTCGGCGGCCAGCATGCCGGTCTTGATGGCGGCGTGGCTGCCCTTGATGCGGCTGACGTTCAGGTAACCCGCGTCGCAACCGACCAGCGCGCCGCCCGGGAAGATGGTCTTGGGCAGCGCCAGAATGCCGCCGGCGGTGATGGCGCGCGCGCCGTACGACAGGCGCTTGGCGTTCACGTTGCCGTTGTCGTCGGTGAAGTACCACTTGACGCGCGGGTGCGTCTTCCAGCGCTGGAACTCCTCGAAGGGGCTCAGGTACGGGTTCTTGTAGTTCAGGCCGACCACGTAGCCGCAGTACACCTTGTTGTCTTCCGCGTGGTACAGAAAGGCGCCGCCGTAGGTGTGCTCGTCCATTGGCCAGCCGGCGGTGTGCATGACGAAGCCCGGCGTATGGCGGCTGGGGTCGATCTCCCACAGCTCCTTGATGCCGATGGCGTAGCTTTGCGGGTCGCTGTCGGCGTCAAGCTTGTAGCGCGCGATCAGCTGCTTGCCCAGGCTGCCGCGCGAGCCTTCGCAGAACAGCGTGTACTTGGCGTGCAGTTCCATGCCCAGCTGGAAGTTCTCAGTCGGCTGGCCATCCTTGCCGATGCCCATGTTGCCCGTGGCCACGCCCTTCACGCTGCCATCGTCGTTGTAGAGCACTTCCGCGGCGGGAAAGCCGGGGAAGATCTCCACGCCCAGCGCTTCGGCCTGCTGCGCCATCCAGCGCACCACGTTGCCCAGGCTGACGATGTAGTTGCCGTGGTTGTTCGCGAACGGTGGCAGCAGCAGGTTGGGCACCCGCATGCCGTCGGTTTCGTTCAGGAAGACGTAGGCGTCGTCGGTTACCGGCTGGTGCAGCGGCGCGCCTTTTTCCTGCCAGTCGGGGATCAGCTCGGTCAGCGCCTTCGGGTCCATCACCGCGCCCGAGATGATGTGCGCGCCGGGCTCCGAGCCCTTTTCCAGCACCACCACCGACACATCCTGGCCGCGCTCGGCCGCCAGCTGCTTGATGCGGATCGCGGCCGACAGGCCAGCCGGGCCGGCGCCCACGATGACGACGTCGTATTCCATGGCCTCTCGGGGGCCGTATTGCTGGATGATTTCCTCGGGTGTCATGGGCGGTGATCTCGTCGTGTTTTGAAATAATGGCCAGCCGCCGCGCGCGAACCGCACCGGCTGTCGGGTCTGTGACCCATTGTATTCAGGCCGCGCGGCATGATGCACCACTTGCGCGACAGCGCGCGATCCGTTTTTTGGGGGCTTTTTCCGTGACCTACAGCATCGATCTTTCCGGCCGCGTGGCCTTTATCACCGGCGCTTCCGGTGGCCTGGGCGCCCAGTTCGCGCGCACGCTCGCCAAGGCCGGCGCCGGCGTGGTGCTGGCCAGCCGGCGCATGGACCGCCTGAAGGACCTGCGCGCGCGCATCGAAGGCGACGGCGGTGACGCCCACGTGGTCGAGTGCGACGTGAGCGACGTGCATTCGATCAAGGCCGCCGTGGCCCACGCCGAAACGGAAATGGGCTCGATCGACATCCTGGTCAACAACTCGGGCGTGTCCACCACCCAGCGCATCCAGGACGTGACCGAGGACGATTACGACTTCGTCTTCGACACCAACGTGCGCGGCGCCTTCTTCGTGGCGCAGGAAGTGGGCAAGCGCATGCTGGCGCGCTCGCGCGGTGCGGCGCCGGGCAGTTTCACCGGCGGGCGCATCATCAACATCGCCAGCATGGCGGGGCTGAAGGTGCTGCCGCAGATCGGCGTGTACTGCATGAGCAAGGCCGCCGTGGTGCAGATGACCAAGGCCATGGCGCTGGAATGGGGGCGCTTCGGCATCACCGTCAACGCCATCTGTCCCGGCTACATCGACACCGAGATCAACCACGCGCATTGGCAGACCGAGCAGGGCCAAAAGCTGATTTCGATGCTGCCGCGCAAGCGCGTGGGCGAGCCCAAGGACCTGGACGCGGTGCTGATGATGCTGGCCAGCGACCAGAGCCACTTCGTCAACGGCGCCGTGATCGCGGCCGACGACGGCTTCGCGCTTTGATGGCGAATTAGGCTCCAGCGCTTATCAGGAAAGCGCAAGCAGCTACGTTTGTCATAGCAAAATCATGCTGACCGGTATCGCGGCTGGCCTGGCCGCCGGTGCCCTGTGGGGGCTTGTTTTCGTTGCGCCGCGCATGGTGGCCGAATTTGGGGGCATCAACCTCACCGCCGGGCGCTTCATCGTCTACGGCGTGGCCTCGGTCGTGGCCATGGCCGCAGCCGGTCGGCGCGTGCGCTGGCCGACGGGGGCGCAGGCCTGGGGCGCGCTGTGGCTCAGCGTGCTTGGCTTCACCGGCTACTACCTGGTGCTGGTGCTGGCCATCCGCGACGCGGGGACTGAGTTGCCTGCGCTCATCGTCGGCACCATTCCGGTGTGGGTCATGCTGCTGGGCAAGCCGCACGGCCTGCGCTGGGCGGCCCTGCTGCCCGGGCTTGTGCTGACGGTCGCGGGCATTGTGCTGATGGCGCAGTGGCCAGGCGCGACCATGGGTGTTGCGCACGGCCAGCACTTCGCGCGCGGCATCGTGCTGGCCCTGGTCGCCATGGCGTGCTGGACGGCGTTTGCGCTGCTCAACGCGGCCTGGCTGCGCCGCCACCCCGAAGTGCGCGCCACCGACTGGGCCAACTGGCTCGGCCTGGCCACCGGCCTGGGCGGTGCGATCATGGCGCTCGCCTGGGGCAATGCGCCCGCCGCGCTGATGGCCGAGCCACGCTGGCCGGTGTTTGCGCTGGTCGTGGTGGCCATCGGCTTTGGTGCGAGCTGGCTGGCGACGATACTGTGGAACATGGCGAGCCAGCGCCTGCCGGCGAGCCTGTGCGGGCAACTGATCGTGAGCGAGACGCTATTCGCCTTGCTGTACTCTTTTCTCTGGGATGGACGCTGGCCCACGGCCACGCAGTGGGCGGCGGCCGGATTGTTCACCGCTGGCATCCTGGCCAGCATCAAGGCACACCGATGAAGATCGAGATTCCCGAACGCAAGAAGCTGGTGTTTGAAACCCGCATGCCCGTGCGCTGGGGCGACATGGACGCCATGGGCCACGTCAACAACGCAACCTACTTCCGCTACATGGAAAGCGCGCGCATCGACTGGTTCCGCTCGGCCGGCTTCGCGCCTGACGCCAGCGGCGAAGGCCCGGTCATCGTCAACGCGTTCTGCAACTTCTACCGCCAGTTCGAGTACCCGGACGAGATCCTGCTGAAGATGTACGCCAGCGACCCGGCGCGCACCACGTTCGAGAGCTGGGTGACGATGGAAAAGGTGGCGGAGCCCGGCGTCATCTGCGCCGCCGGTGGCGCGACCACCATCTGGGTCAACTTTCCCCGGCAGAAAGCAGTGGACTTGCCCGACTGGATGCGCACGCTGGTCAGCGACTGAGCGCCCGACGGCGCGGGAAAAGCAAAACGGCCGCAGACGCGGCCGTTTTTCTAAGTAAGCGGGTGTCACTCCGGCTGGCGCCCGGGCGCCAACCGGTTCAGACCTTACTCGCCAGCAGCGTGCGTCGGAGCCACGCGGTGTTGCTGGGCAACCGTGGAGCCGTCGAACACACCCGAAGCCGGCGGGTTGGCAATGGCTTGGGCACGCACTTCAGCGCGGGTCAGGCTGGCGTTGCTTTGGGCCACCGTCTGGCCGTCGAAAACACCCGAAGCGGGGCGCTGGGCGACAGCTTCGTTGCGCACGCTGTCGCGGGCGACGGTCGACACGGCCTTGGCTTCGTTCAGGAACAGCGGGCCTTCGCCGCTGGCGGGCACTTGGGCCATGGCGTTGCCGGCGAACAGAGCGGACAGGGCAGCAGCGGCGGCGATGGAAGCGAACTTGGTCATGGTGAATATCCTCGATTAACTGGTCTTCAAAGTGCCAGCAGACTTTGCTGGCGGTGTTTGTGGCCGTGGCGCTGAGACAAGCCTTTTTGAGGGGCTTGGCCTTGCGCAGCTGCCATGACCTGTACTTTGCGCCTGGGGAGGGGTTTGAAAAAGGACCTGGGAGGCAAGGCACTGTTTCGGGGTTGGAAACAATGGGGCCGTTGGAAGGCTTCGACCCGCCGGCGCGGCGCAGCTTCCGGTGGCTGTCATTTGAGCGGGCTGCTCAGCCATCAGAAGGTGGGCCTGGTCCGTGTCAACGCTTGAAGACCACGGCGCTGTGCGGCGCACAGGCCGTAAAGAATTAAAGTAGAAATGGCCTGTAGAGCAGGCCAGATTTGCGCGAGCAGCTATCGAACGGGTAGCGTCGAAGGCTCGGCATCCCCGGCATCCCCGGCATCCACGGCGCCGCTGTCGGCTATGGGCTCCGTGCGGGCGTGCGGCAGTGGCACCAGCGCTTGCTCGAACTGGCGCGTGGCGTCGGGCCAGTTGAACTGTTCGGCGTGGCGGCGCACGCCATCGCGCGGTTTCTTCAGTGCGGCCAAGCACGCTGCGCGCAGGTCGTCATCCAGCGCACCACCCGGCGAGTGGTGGCCCACTACGTCGATCGGCCCGGGCACGGGAAAAGCCGCCACCGGCGTGCCGCAGGCCATGGCCTCGGCCATCACCAGGCCGAAGGTGTCGGTCACGCTGGGAAAGACCATCACATCGGCGGTGCGGTAGACGGCGGCCAGCTCGTCCCCGCCCAGCACTCCAAACCAGCGCACGCCGGGGAACTGGCGCTTCAGCCTGGCTTCTTCCGGCCCGGTGCCGGCCACCCACTTTTCGCCCGGCAGGTCGAGCGACAGAAAGGCCTGCACCTGCTTTTCGACCGCCAGCCGGCCCACGTACAGGAACACCGGCACGTGCGAGCGCGGCAGGCGCGAGCCATCGGGCGTGAAGGCTTCCAGGTTGACGCCGCGCGACCACAGCCGCGCGCGGGTGAAGCCGCGCTGCACCAGGTCGGTCACGATGGCGGGCGTGGGCGCCAGCGTGGTCTGCGCGGCGTTGTGAAAGCGGCGCAGCAGCGCGTAGCTCCAGTCCAGCGGAAGGTGCACGCGCGCCTGCACGTATTCAGGAAAGCGGCTGTGGTACGCAGTGGTGAAGGGCCAGCTGCGGCGCAGCGCTACGCCGCGCGCGGCCCAGCCCAGCGGGCCTTCGGTGGCGATGTGCAGGCAGTCGGGCTGCACCTTGTCGATGTGCCGGGCCACGGCGGCGCGGCTGGCCAGGGCGAGCGAGATTTCAGGGTAAGTGGGGCAGGGCACCGAGCGGAAGTCCTGCGGCGACAGGATGTGCGTGCTGTGGCCCATCTGCTGCAGATGGCGGGTGGTCATCTTCAGCGTGCGCACCACGCCGTTGACCTGCGGCTCCCACGCATCGGTGACGATCATGATCTTCATCGGTGCTATTGAACTGGTAGCTGCCTGCGCAGGTGGTTGTAGGGCGCAAGCACTTTTTATTGAAATGCAGGCGCAGCGCCATGCGTCGACCCTCTGATTGGAGCGCCGCCGTGTGAAGCGGGCGTGACGGTGTCGTGTCAGGTCGACAGGGCGCCCAGGCGCGGCCGGCCGCCGGTGCGGGGAAAAGCGGGCTCGTGCAGGCTAGCTGTAGTTTCTCAACACGTTGTTCCCGTCGAATGCGAGTCGCGTGATGGGAGGCAGGTGTTCGGTGGCT
>NZ_VRUA01000011.1 GCF_008017535.1 Ottowia flava | reverse complement strand
AGTCATGACGCCATTGTTCCTGCCGCACACCGCTCACGCCATTCGGGCTTGACCGGGGTTTTGAACACCATCCCTAGGTTTCTACGGATGGTGAGCTGAATAGCCCGTGATTTCTTTGCTGTTTAAAACCTCGAATGCGATCTGCCGTAACAAAGGGAAGTGGGCATCAGTTAAGTTTTTAGTCGTTTCCAAGCCGTCTTGACTCACGGAAAACGTACCTAATCCTAATTTTAGTTCGGTAGCTTTTTTGTCCAAATGAGAATCAACATGAGCTCCTCCATCTTTATTGGCGGCAGTCAGTGTGACGTCTTTTCTTGAAAAGACTTCATTCTGAATCAGAATAACTTCATTCCACCAATTCTCAATAGACAAGTTTGTTGCTCTTCTGAGATCAAGTGGCGGAGTAACGCCTTCCATTGATAGTTTGAGCGGCATATAGAAGACTTCGTTTGGACTAACCTGAGGCTTCTGCTTGAGGCCTATGGTTGAAATAATGTTGATTGAATTTTTTATTCCAAGATGACTGAGCAGGGATGTGCTATTCGCTGTGTCATGGAACAAGACGCGTAACGCAACTGCAATTCTCAATGCTTCGCTTTCATGCCCCGCATCAAATGCAGCACATGAAGCTTGCAAGAACTTCAGCTGTTGCTCTAATTTTTCTACGAGGTTAACTGTCATATTTTGTTTGATTATTTCTCGGCTTGAAGAAAATGCACTTATGACAACTGCCCTCCCACAATCCCCGCCAGCTTGAACATCCCCACGCTGTCCGCGCCGAAGATGGGTTTGAGCTTGTCGTCGGCCAGGATGGTGCGTTTGTCCTTGGGGTCTTGCAGGTTGTGCGCCTTGATGTAGTCCCACAGCAGCTTCATCACCTCGCCGCGGCCGAAGGGGCCATCGCCGATGACGGCGGCGAGGGCGGGGCTGGGCTTCAGGGTGCCGGCGCGCGGGGCCTTGGGTTTGGCGGTTTTGGCGGCCGCGGCGGTCTTCTTGGCTGGGGCCTTCTTGGCGGCCGGGGCTTTGGTGTCTTTTGATGCTCCAGCGCTAGTGCCACCTGCGCGAGCAGCTACTTTTTTGGTAGCAGAGGCGCCGGTTGCCGCGGTCTTGCGCGGCGGGTATTTGCGCGCGCCTTCGCGCGGCTCGAACTCGAAGATGACCTTGTTCTCTTCCGCGCTCCAGGTCAGGCGCGCCTTGAAGGCGCGGCGCGTGCGCATGCTGACGAACTTGTCGAGCAGGTCGGTCTTGCCCTCGTTCAGCAGCTTGCCCATTTGCTCGGCGTCGACCGGCTGCTGCAGGATGACCTGGCCGCTCTTGAAGTCGCAGCTCGGCACGGGCTGCGCTTCGGTCGGGACCGACTTTTCGCAGACGTAGCTCTTGCCGAAGGCTTTGACCGGGCTGCCGCACTTGGGGCAGGGGCCGACGCTGGGCACGGCGGACAAGTCGACGATCTCGCCGGTCTGTTCGGCCTTGGCGTCGTCGCCAAAGTCGAATTCCAGCTTCCAGTTCTGGTCTTCCTCGCTCCAGGCCAGGGCGATCTCGGCCACGAAGGGCCAGCCCGCCTTGCTGCGAAAGCCTTCCAGCGGGCCGATGTGCTTGTCGCGCACCAGGGCTTCGGCCTCGGCAATCTCAAAGGTGCGGCCGGCGGGCGATTTGGTGAAGGAAAAGCCGCAGGCGTCGTCGCCGCTGCCGCTCTTGCCCGTGCAGGCATAGCGGCGGTAGTTTTCCTTGACGATGCCGCCGCAGTGCGGGCAGGGTGTGGCCAGCGTGGCGTAGTCGCCGGGCACGGTGTCGCGGTCGTATTCCTTGGCCTTCTTGACGATGTGCTCGGTCATCGCCGCGATGTCCTGCATGAAGGCGCTGCGCGACAACTGGCCTTTTTCCATTTGCGCCAGCTTGTATTCCCAGTCGCCGGTGAGGGCCGGGCGCGTCAGCTCGTCCACCTGCAGGCCGCGCAGCAGCGTCATCAGCTGGAAGGCCTTGGCCGTGGGGATCATCTCGCGTCCTTCGCGCAGGATGTACTTTTCGGTGATCAGCCCTTCGATGATGGCCGCGCGCGTGGCCGGCGTGCCCAGGCCTTTTTCCTGCATGGCTTCGCGCAGCTCGTCGTCTTCGATGAACTTGCCGGCGCCTTCCATGGCGCCCAGCAGCGTGGCTTCGGAGTAGCGCGCAGGCGGGCGGGTCTGCAGCGCGCGCATCTCCACGCTTTCGTTGCGCACCAGCTCGCCGGCTTTCACGGGCACCATCGTCTTGCTGCTTTCGCCCTCTTTCTTCTCCATCTCGCTGTCGGCTTCCTTGCCATAGATGGCCAGCCAGCCGGGCTTGACCAGCACCTTGCCGTTGCTCTGGAAGTTATAGGCCTGCCCTTCGTGGCTGGCGGTGGTGATGCGGGTGGTCACCTGGTACTCGGCGCTGGGGAAGAACACCGCCATGAAGCGGCGCACCACCAGGTCGTACAGCTTGCGCTCCGCTTCTGATAGCTGCCCGGGCTCTTGCAGCGTGGGGATGATGGCAAAGTGGTCCGACACCTTGCTGTTGTCGAAGATGCGCTTGGTGGGCTTGACGTAGTTCTGGTCCAGCGCCTGCTTGGCGTAAGGCGCCAGGTGGTTCTGGTGGCCGGTGGCCAGCATTTCAAAGGTCTGGCGCGCGACCTTCAAGTAGTCCTCGGGCAAGAAGCGCGAGTCGGTCCGCGGGTAGGTCAGCGCCTTGTGGCGCTCGTACAGGCTTTGCGCCAGCGCCAGCGTGGTCTTGGCGGAAAAGCCGAACTTGCCGTTGGCCTCGCGCTGAAGGCTGGTCAAATCGAACAGCAGCGGGCTGGCCTGCGTGCTGGGCTTGCTTTCTTCGGTGACGCTGCAGGCCTTGCCGCGCACGGCGTCGGCAATGGCTTGCGCCTCGGCCTGCGTCCAGACGCGATCGGCGCGCTTGTCGGCGTCTTCCGGGTCCTTCTTCCAGCCGGGGTTGAACCACTTGCCGGCGTATTCGCCCGCCTCGGCCAGGAAGCTGGCGTGCACTTCCCAGTAGTCGCGCGCGATGTGCTTGCGGATCTGCTCTTCGCGCTCTACGACCACGGCCAGCGTGGGCGTCTGCACGCGGCCGACGGTGGTCAGGAAGAAGCCGCCGTCGCGCGAGTTGAAGGCCGTCATCGCGCGCGTGCCGTTGATGCCGACCAGCCAGTCGGCCTCGCTGCGGCTGCGCGCCGCGTCGGCCAGGCCTTGCATCTGCTGGTCGCTGCGCAGGTGGTCAAAGCCGTCGCGGATCGCCTGCGGCGTCATGCTTTGCAGCCACAGGCGCTGCACCGGCTTGGCCGCGTGCTTGCCTTCAAACGCGTACTGCTCGATCAGGCGGAAGATCAGCTCGCCCTCGCGCCCCGCGTCGCAGGCGTTGATCAGCGCGGTCACGTCCTTGCGGCGCGCCAGCTTGACCACGGCGTTCAGCCGCGTCTTGGTTTTGTCCACCGGCTTCAGGTCGAAGTGCGGCGGAATCACGGGCAGGTGGGCAAAGCTCCACTTGCCGCGTTTCACGTCGTACTGCTCGGGCGCCTGGATCTCCACCAGGTGGCCCACGGCGCTGGTGACTACGTAGCGCTCGCTTTCAAAGTGATCGTCGTGTTTGTCGAACTTGCCCGCCACGGGCGTCAGGGCGCGCACGATGTCTTGTGCGACCGACGGCTTTTCGGCAATGACCAGGGTTTTCATCTCGTTAGAATCCGTTGCTCTTACGCGCGCGTGCGCCCACGCGCACCCGCTCATGCGCGCCCACACACGTGCGCGCGCCCATAGATTCAACATAGCAAATTCTGGACGTGGTCACCAAAACCCCTGACACCGAGGGCGGCAGCCGCCGCATCCAGACGCGCCGATCGGGCGTGCACGGCAAGGGCGTGTTCGCCACCGTGGACATCCCGGCGGGCGAACGCATCATCGAATACGTGGGCGAGATCATCAGCTGGGAAGAGGCGCAGCGCCGCCACCCGCACGACCCGGCGCAGCCCAACCACACCTTCTACTTCCACCTGGACGACGAGCACGTCATCGACGCGCTGTACGACGGCAACAGCTCGCGCTGGATCAACCACAGCTGCGACGCCAACTGCGAGGCGGACGAAGACGGCGGGCGCGTGTTCATCAAGTCGGTGCGTCCGATCAAGGCCGGCGAAGAGCTGAATTACGACTACGGCCTGGTGATCGACGAGCCGCTCACGCCCGAGCTGAAGGCCGACTACCCCTGCTGGTGCGGCAGCGTCAACTGCCGCGGCACGCTGCTGTCGTCCGACCTGGACACGGCCGAGGCGCGCGACAAGGTCAAGAAAAAGAAGAAAAAGAAGGCTGAAAAGAAAGCCGCCCGACGCGAGGCCGACGACAAGGCCCGCGAAAAGGCGGAGCGCAAGGCGGACAAGAAGAAAAAGAAGGCCCGCAAGGCCGAAAGGACCGGCGACTGATGGGGCAGACGCCTGCGCTCGACCTGCAGCAGCGCTGGGGCGCGGCGCCGCTGCAGGACGCCCTGCAGCCCACGTGGCCCGGCCTGCGCGTCCAGGTGATGGCAGAGGTCGATTCCACCAACACCGAGCTGATGCGACGCGCGCGCGCCAGCGACGTCACGCCGACCCTGCTGGTGGCCGAAGCGCAGACCGCCGGCCGCGGCCGCATGGGCCGCCCTTGGAAGAGCGCGTCGGCGCACGGCCACGCGGCGCTGGCGTTCTCGCTCGGCCTGCCGCTGGCGCCGCGCGACTGGTCGGGCCTGTCGCTGGCCGTGGGGCTGGCGCTGGCCGAGGCGCTGCACCCCCAGCTGACCATCAAGTGGCCCAACGATTTGTGGTGGGACGGGCGCAAACTGTCGGGCATCCTGATCGAGACCGCCGCCAGCCCCGCGCTGGCGGACGACACGCGCCAGGTGGTCATCGGCATCGGCATCAACCTCGACGCGCCGGACGCCGAGGGCCTGTCCACCCGGCCCGCCTGGGTGCGCGAATTCCTGCCGGGGTTGGACGCGCCCGGGCTGCTGGCGCGCGTGGCGCCGGGGCTGCTGCAGACGGTCCAACAGTTCGAGCGCGAAGGCTTTGCCCCGCTGCGCGACCGTTACGCCGGGCGCGACGCGCTGGCCGGGCGTGAGGTGGCGCTGTCGGACGGCCTGCGCGGGCGCGCCGTCGGTGTGTCCGACCTGGGCGCGCTGCTGGTGCACACCGAAATGGGCACGCGCGAGGTCACCAGCTCCGAAGTCAGCGTGCGCCCGGTCGTTGCCGAAGGGGCGGTGCCATGATCGGGCGGCTGGTGGTGCTGTTGCTGGCGGCCAACCTGGCCTGGTTCGCCTGGTCGCAGGGCTGGCTGCGCGGCGTTGGCCTTGGCCCCGCCGTGCCAACCGAACCCGAACGGCTGGAGCGCCAGGTGCGCCCCGAGGCGCTGGAGATTCAGCCGCTGCCCGACAGCGCGTCATCCAAGGCGGCGGCGGAGAGCAAGCCCGAGCGCCCGTCGCGCGCCGAGCCAGAGCCGGCGATCGAAGTGGCCCAGGCGCCGGCCGAGCCCGCGCCCGTCCCAGCACCCCCTGCCGACGCGGCGCCCACGCCAGCGGCCGGCGGCACCTGCCTCCAGGCCGGCGTGTTCGACGAAAAGCAGATGCCCGCGTTGCGCAAGGCGCTGGCCGGTCTGCCCGACGGCAGCTGGCGCATCGACGAAGTGCAACTGCCCGGCCGCTGGATGGTCTACGTCGGCAAACTGGCCGACGCCAGCGCCGTGGCCACCAAGCGCGCCGAGCTACGCGAACTGGGCGTTGACACCGACCGCCCCGGCGCCGCGCTGGAGCCCGGCCTGTCGCTGGGCCGCTTTGCGACCGAAGAGGCGGCCGAACGCGCCCTGACCGATCTGGGCCGCAAGGGTGTGCGCACCGCACGCGTGGTGCAGGAGCGGCGCGACGTCCCCGCCTACCGCCTGCGCCTGCCGCACGCCGACGACGCGCTGCGCCAGCAGGCACGCGGGCTGCGGGGCGCGCTGGCAGGGCGTGAGTTGCGCGAATGTGAGTGACGGGCCTGAGGTTTTGGGTCTTTTCGCCCCTCGGCCCTACAGCCACCTGCGCAAGCAGCTATTTATTTTATAGCTGTGAGGCACTTGCTCAGCTGTCTCGGCACCGCGGGCCGCCGTGATGATGCAAGGCCGTGCTTTGGCCGTGGTCCTTTGCAGGCCGCCTGGTCCCCGGCGACGGTACCCTGCCCTCAGTCGGCGGTATGCTTGCCGGCTTCCACCGTCCAACCTTCAGGAGACACCGCCATGACCCTCAAGCTCTACTACGCCCCCGGCGCCTGTTCGTTCGTGCCGCACAGCATGCTGGAGCTGGCTGGTGCCACCTTCGAGCCCGCCTCCATCAAGCTGCACAAGGGCGAGCAGTACGGTGACGAGTACAAGGCGCTGAACCCGCGCAGCCAGGTGCCGGTGCTGGTCGACGGCGACGAGGTGATCACGCAGATCGTCGCGATCATCAACTACATCGACGCCAAGTTCCCTGAAGCTGGCTTCATCCCCAAGGAGCCCTTGGCGCGCGCGCGCTTCATGGAGGCGCTGGCGTGGATGAACAACACGGTGCACCCCACGTTCACGCACATCTTCATGCCGCAGAAGTTCAGCGACAACGAAGGCGCGCAGGCCGAGATGAAGCGCTTTGGCGTGGACAGCTACCGCAAGCTGATGGCCGAGCTGCAGGCCATGGTCGTGCGTGCCCGCGCAGCCGGCCACGACTGGCTGGGCGGCGTGCACTGCGGCCCGCTGGATGCGTACGCGCTGACGTTGCTGCGTTGGGGCACCATTGCCGGCATCAATCCCGAGGACTACCCCGAGCTGTGGGCGCACGTGCAGCGCACCGCCCAAGTGCCCGCCATCGCCAAGACGATGGAGCGCGAGAAGCTGCAGTTGAACCTGTACAAACCGGCGTGATGGGCTGGATTGGACTTTCAGGTTAAATAGGCTGCTAGCGTAGTCTGTAACTGCTCTGGCAGCTACCTTAAAAATAGCAGATTTCTGAATTCAAGCGGTTGGCTTGGCCGATCCGCGACGGCGGCGACGCCGAATCTGCCAGGCCCCCAGCAGGCCGGCCATCAGCGCCATGCCCGCCATCGCGCCCGCGGACTGGGTCGGCACCGCTGCGGGCGGCGCCAGGGCGTCGTCAAAACACACGCCGATCAGCGTTCCGCCGTCGCCGGGCATTTCCTCAAACGTCAGTGACGTCAGCGCCGCCGGTGCCTGGTTGGTGAAGCGCACGATGCCCGCGCTGCCAAGGGAACGGGGGGTATCTTGGAGCGACCCGATGCCGATGAGGGTGTTGCCGCTGATCACCAACGGGTTGGGCGATGCTGCGCCGGGCAGCGGGCTGATATCCGCCGCCAATGGCGTGTAGACGCTGCCGTTCAGGGAGAGGGTCAACACGTCGGATCGCTGATGCGCATCCAGCGAGAGCGCTACGCTGCTGGTGGCGATCGGGTGGCTGAACGTGAGCGTACAGGCCACTGGGCTCACTGGGATGATGCCTATAAACAATATGCCGTCGTAGGTGAGTCGCGAATTCGTGTGATCGAAAGGGTTGGTGATGGCGCCGGCCACGGGCTCGCAGCCACTCACCGTCACGGCGCCGTACGTGCCGGGGCCCCGGGTCAGGCATTGAGGGGCAGCGTGGCTGGCCAGGCTGGTGATGCCCAAGGCGATGGTCGCCAGCGCGGGCAGGGTGCGACGGTGAAATTTCATGACACTCGTTATGATGAAGGTGTCACGAAATTTAGTAGAAATAAACTGTTAAGTTCGCCCTGAGTGGATGTGCGATCTGGCGGGTCGGCAAAGTTCAGCGGTGGCTGGCGCGGCGTCGCAAGCCCCAGGCGGCCAGCAGGGCGGCCATCAGTCCCATGGCGGCCAGGGTACCGGTGGATTGGGTCGGCACGGCGGCGGGCGGGGGAAGCGCGTCGTCAAAGCAGACGCCAAGCAGCGAGCCGGCATCTCCCGGGGTTTCGTTCAGGGTCAGCGACGTGAGCGTGGCGGGGGCGTTGTTGGTCAGGCTGACAATGCCCGCACTGTCTCCGGTCGGGGGCACCGAAGTGGACGACCCAATGCCAACGATGGTGTTGCCGTTGATGGCCAGTTGATACGGCGCGGGGCTGCCGGGCAATGCCGCCAGATCCGCTGCGACTGGGGTGTAAGCCGCCCCGTTCAGCAATATCGAAAGCACGTCCCGCTGCTGATGGGCGTCGACCGAGATGCGCACGCTACTGGTCAGGATCGGGTGGCTGAATGTCAAGGCGCACGTCACTGGCGTTGCCGTGCCGCCGACGCTGACGATGGCGATGCCGTCGAAGGTCAAGCCCACGCTTGCGCCGGGGAGCGGGTTGATGAGGCCATGCGGGGGGTCCGAGTCGCAGCCCGTGACCGTCACGGTACCGTAAGTGCCTGGCCCGTTTGTCAGGCACTGCTGGGCGGCATGGCTGGACAGGCTGCCCACGCAGAGCGCGAAGGCCGCCAACGAAGGAACGGTACGACGAAGTCTCATCACACACTCCCAAGTCAACAAGGTATGCAATTTAGTACTTAAGTGTTCTTGATGTTGTCCATAATTGATGTGACATACGGCCCGGTGAGCGGTATTTGGAGCGCAGATCGATGGCGGAGGCGGAGCGATAGATCATGGAGTGGGCCCGTCCTGCCAACGCTTGCGTGATGCCGAGGTTCTCACGGCGCATCGGCGTAAAAAATGCCCAGAAGCCTTACTCACCGGGCGCAAGCAGCTATTGAAAAAATAGTGATGGACGTCCGCTGCGCCCCACGGCGGCGCTGTGCGAAGGCGCGCTTGCGGGCTTCGGCCAGGCACCGGTCAGCGCTGACCGCGATGAGGGTGGTGCCGCCCGTTCCGCGATGCTGCGCCGTGGTCTGAGAGCAGGACAAACGACAGCGTCCGGCGCTGGAGAGTCGCGCGTCCGGGATCAGGCCGACCGCTTTGCGCGCGGTTGCAGTCCGGGCGACGATGAAGGGGCATCGGGCGCGCTACGCACTGGCGGACTCAACATGCGGCGCCCGACGCCAGCCCCCTGAGTCGGTGGGCGCCTCGGCGGGGGCTGCCGTGGCTCAGCGCTGGTTGCGGCGGCGGCGCAAGCGCCAGCCCGCCAGCAAACTGGCCATCAGCGCCATCCCGGCCAAGCCTGCAGGTGACTGTGTGGGCACAGCGGTGGTTGCGGCGGCGCCATCGTCAAAGCACACACCGATCAGTGTGCCGTGGTCCCCCACCGATTCCTGGAGCGACAGCGAGGTGATCGTGGCTGGCGGGTTGTTGGTCAGTTGTACAACGCCAGCGCTGCCGTACGAGCTTGGAGTATCTTGGGAAGACCCATCGCCGATGATCGTGTTGCCGCTGATTACCAGCGCATTGGGCGATACCGCGCCAGACAAAGGGCTGAGGTCGGCCGCAACGGGCGTGTAGACGTTGCCGTTGGCTGAAATGGTCAGAATGTCCTGCGTCTGGTGGGCGTCCAGCGAAAGCTGGAGGCTGCTCGTGGCAATCGGCGGGTTGAAGCTCAGGTTGCAGCTCGTCGGATTGGTCGCGCCGGCTTGCAGTCCAATGCCATCGTACGCAAACGTAGGTGTTAATTGTGTGCCACGGAGGGGATTGGTGATGCCGTTGGCTGCATTGGTCTCACAGCCGGTGACCGTGACAGCCCCATAAGTGCCGGGGCCGTCGGTCAAACATTGTTGGGCGGCGTGGCTGGCCAAACTGGCGCTGCACAAGGCCAAGGCTGCCAAGACTGGTGCAAATTGACGAAGTTTCATGGGATTCCCCTCTCTCTGGTGGATAGAACTTTCACCTTAGCCCTGAGGTGAAGTTCATCGAGACGGGCAAAAATGTGCGTTCAGGACAAATAAGCCGTAAGGAGTATTTTTTTACTTGATTTGTGTGAATTAATGCCAGCACCCGCTGGGCTATGGCTGCGGTGTCTCGGAGGCCCTTGTCGGCCAACCGTCGCGACCCACACAAGCCGATACTTCAGGGTGCGCCAGGCGTCAAGGTTCGAAGGGAAGGCGGCTTCAAAACCTTATGCATGCTGCGCTGCCAGCTATCGAAAAAGAAGCGACGACAGCGGGTACGCCTTACTGGAAGCGCACCACGAAGTGCGCTCCCGGCCGGGCCTGGCCAGGGCGGGTGTCGAGCACGGTGACGGTGGCGCCGTGCTGCTCGGCGATCTCGCGCACGATCGGCAGGCCCAGGCCGGTGCCGTCGACGTTGGTGCCCAGCGCGCGGTAGAAAGGCTGGAACACCAGTTCGCGGTCGGACTCGGCCACGCCGGGGCCGTTGTCTTCCACTTCGATCGACAGGCCGCCCCCGGGCGGCGCCACGCGCAGGCGCACGGTCACCTCGGCGGTCGCGCCTTCGCTGCCGCCGGGCGCGTAGTGCAGCGCGTTGTCGACCAGGTTGCGCACCATTTCCTTGAGCAGCACCGGGTTGCCGGTGCGCAGCAGGTGCGGCGCGCCGGGCTCGGGCCCGTCGTAGCCGAGGTCGACGCGGCGTTCCAGCGCGGCGGGCACGGCTTCGCGCACGACCTCGATCACCAGCGCGGCCAGGTCGACCGGCTGCTGGGCCAGCGCGGCGTTGCCGGCTTCGGCGCGGGCCAGCGCCAGCAGCTGGTTGACGGTGTGCGTGGCGCGCACGCTGGCGTGGCCGATCTGCAGCAGCGACTGCTTGAGCTCGCCCTCGCTGGCGCCCTCGCGCAGCGCCAGTTCGGACTGCATGCGCAGACCCGCCAGCGGCGTTTTCAGCTGGTGTGCGGCGTCGGCCAGAAAGCGCTTTTGCGTGGCAACGGATTCCTTCAGCCGCGTCAGCAGGTCGTTGACCGAGTCGACCAGCGGGCTGACCTCCTGTGGAACGGCGCTGTCGTCCAGCCGGCTCAGGTCGTCGGGGCGGCGCGCGCGGATGCGCTGCTCCAGCTGCGACAGCGGCTTGATGCCGCGCACCAGCGCCAACCACACCAGCAGCACCGCCAGCGGCAGGATGGCGAACTGCGGCAGCATCACGCCCTTGATGATCTCGGTGGCCAGCACGCTGCGCTTTTCGCGCGTTTCGGCCACCTGCACCAGCGCGTGCTGGCGCCCCTCGTCCACCGGCACCCACAGGTAGGCCACGCGCACCGGCAAGCCGTGGAATTCGGTGTCGCGCAGCTGGGGCTCGTCCAGCGCGCGCGCGGCGTCGGCGCTGTCGCCGAGGTCGGGCGGGGGCGGCGCGGGCAGGTCGCGCTCGCCCGACAGGTACTGGCCGGCGGCGTCGCGCACCTGGTAATACACGTCGTCCGAATCGTCGGCGCGCAGCAGTTCGCTGGCCGGCTGCGGCAGCACGAAGCGCACGCGCGCCTTCGGGCCGACCTGGATGAACTGCGCCAGCGCCTGCACGTTGTAGACCAGCGCGCGGTCAAACGGCTTGTTGGCCAGGTTCTGCGCCACCAGCCAGGTCAGCGCCAGGCTGATCGGCCACAGCAGCAGCAGCGGTGTGAGCATCCAGTCCAGGATTTCCCCGAACAAGGACCGCTGCGAGCGCTGGAAGATTTTCACGTGCTACAAACAACGTAGCTAGTCGCGCAGATGGTTGTAGCGCGACAGCCCTGTTTTGTTTAAAAAAATCAGGGGTTGATCTTCTCGAGGCAGTAGCCCAGGCCGCGCACGGTGGCGATGCGGATCGGGCCCTTCTCGATCTTCTTGCGCAGGCGGTGGATGTACACCTCGATCGCGTTGTTGCTGACCTCTTCGCCCCATTCACACAGGCGGTCGACCAGCTGCTCCTTGCTGACCAGGCGGCCGCTGCGCTGCAGCAGCACTTCGAGCAGACCGAGCTCGCGCGCCGACAGGTCGATCATCTTGCCGTCGATGCTGGCCACGCGGCCGGTCTGGTCGTATTCGAGCGGGCCGTGCTTGATGGTCGACGTGGCCGCGCCCATGCCGCGCCGCGTGAGGGCGCGCACGCGCGCCTCCAACTCGTTCAGCGCGAACGGCTTGGCCATGTAGTCGTCGGCGCCGTAGTCCAGGCCCTTCACGCGTTCGTCCACGCTGTCGGCCGCGGTGAGGATCAGCACCGGCAGCGTCTGCCCGCGCGCACGCAGGCGCTTGAGCACCTCCAGCCCGTGGAGCTTGGGCAGACCGAGATCGAGGATCAGCAGGTCGAACTCGGTGTTGGTGAGCAGGGCCGCGTCGGCCTCGGTGCCGCTGGCCACGTGGTCGACCGCGGCCCCCGCGTTGCGCAGGCTGCGCATCAGGCCATCGGCCAGCACCTGGTCGTCTTCGGCAATCAAAATGCGCATGGTTGTCTCCTGAAGGCTGGCGCTGTTCGCACGGACGCGCCTTGACAATCCATTCTAGGGTGCCCAGGGCAGGCTCGGAGCGATGCGGTGCGGTATCGCTTAGGAAGCGTTCAAGGGCGCCACGGACGTATGGCGCCCTCAGCCGGGGCGGCGGGCACGCGCGGGCTCAGAGCTGACCCGCCCGAGGGGCCGTTCTCGCGCCCGCCCGCAGGCGAGGCCACGGGTTGGTGGCGCCGTCGTCGCCATAGATGCCGTAGTGCAGGTGCGGCGGCGTGCCTCGCGCATTGCCCGTGTCGCCCACCGTGCCCAGCGGCGTGCCGGGGTGCACGACGTCGCCGGCGGTCAAGCCCGGGGCCCAGTCGTCCAGGTGCGCGTAGTAGTGGCGCTCGCGGCCCGGCCCCAGCACCCAGACCTGGCGTCCGCCGATGCCGCTTTCGCGCACACGCACCACCAGGCCACGGGTGCTGCTGACGACCGGAGTGCTCCGCGCTGCGAAGATGTCCACGCCCTCATGACGTCGCCCGCCCGCGCGCGCGCCGCCCCATGTGTCGGCGATGGCGCGCGCTGCCACACCTTGCACCGGCACCGGCAAGGCGGTGGGTGCCGGCATGCGGCTCAGCTGCCACAGGGTGCCCGGGCGCTCCATCAGCGGCTGTTCCCACAGCCACGCGCCGCTCCAGTAGGCGAGCAGCAGCAAGATCAAAAAGTAGAGCACGCCGCGCAGTACCCGCACGGATGAAACTCGGTTCTGGCGATGATTTCGGTGGCTGACCATGCCCGTTGGGTGGCGCCCGATGGATGGAGGTTCCCGCGCGCCGACGCTTCCGGTGCTCGCTGCGCCCCCATTCACGCGCCGCCAGCGTAGGCCTCCAGCCCGAGCGTCACCACGGTGGCCACGTCGTCACCGACGCGTTCACGGAATTCCTGCTCGGCCTGCGCCACCGCCTTTTCAAACGCACGCAACCACAGCAAACCCGCTTCGGTGAAGCACACCAGCCGCGCGCGGGCGTCCAGCGGGTCGGGCTCGCGCGTGACCAGGCCCCAGGCCTCGCACTGGTCGACCAGGCTGGCCATCGATTGCTTGGTCATGCCCGCGGTCTGCGCCAGCGTGGTCAGGCGGTCGCCCTGCAGAGGCAAGTGCCGCGTGATGTGGATGTGCGCCGCGCTGACCTGGTCGCGCGCCGCCAGGTTGGACAGGGCCAGCGGCACCTCGACGTCGCGCGCCATCAGTTGCAGCACGCGCTCGTCGAACTGGCGCATGGCCTGCCCGAGCAGGCGGCCCAGATGCGTCTGACGCCAGGCGTCGTGCGGCGGCGTGATAGGGGCGAGGCGGTCGGTCATGGAGCGTGGATAAAGACGGGCGCCAGATTGTCAGCCAAACTGACCAAATATTGCTGTCCAACGAAGCTATTCCCGCCTAGACTACTGTTCAGACGTACAGACTGTGAATCATCCCAGTCACTTGAAACCAAAGAGAGCAATGGCCACCAGCAAAAGGAACCTTCCCATGGACGCACCTGTCAAGACCACCGCGGAGACCAGCGAAAAAGCCAAGGCCCTGCAGGCCGCGCTGGCCCAGATCGAAAAGCAGTTCGGCAAAGGCACGATCATGCGCCTGGGCGAAGGTGAGGCGATTCAGGACATCCAGGTGGTGTCTACCGGCTCGCTGGGCCTGGACATCGCCCTGGGCGTGGGCGGCCTGCCGCGTGGTCGCGTGATCGAGATCTACGGCCCGGAAAGCTCGGGCAAGACCACGCTCACGCTGCAGGTCATCGCCGAGATGCAGAAGCTGGGCGGCACCTGCGCCTTCATCGACGCGGAACACGCGTTGGACACCGGATACGCGCAGAAGCTGGGCGTGAACCTGTCCGACATGCTGATCAGCCAGCCGGACACGGGCGAACAGGCGCTGGAAATCGTCGATTCGCTGGTGCGCTCGGGTGCGGTGGATTTGGTGGTGGTCGACTCGGTCGCCGCGCTGACGCCCAAGGCCGAAATCGAAGGCGAAATGGGTGACAGCCTGCCCGGCCTGCAGGCCCGCCTGATGAGCCAGGCGCTGCGCAAGCTGACGGCGACCATCAAGAAGACCAACTGCACCGTCATCTTCATCAACCAGATCCGCATGAAGATCGGCGTGATGTTCGGCAGCCCCGAAACCACCACGGGCGGCAACGCGCTGAAGTTCTACGCCTCCGTGCGCCTGGACATCCGCCGCACCGGCACCATCAAGAAAGGCGATGAGGCCATCGGCAACGAAACCAAGGTCAAGGTCGTTAAGAACAAGGTCAGCCCGCCCTTCAAGACGGCCGAATTCGACATCCTGTTCGGTGAAGGCATCAGCCGCGAAGGCGAGATCATCGATATGGGCGTCAACGCCCGCATCCTCGACAAATCCGGTGCCTGGTACGCCTACAACGGCGAAAAGATCGGCCAAGGTCGCGACAACGCCCGCGAATTCCTGCGCGAGAACCGCGACCTGGCGGTCGAGATCGAGAACAAGGTCCGCGAGTCGCTGGGCATCAGCCTGCGGCCGGCGGCCGAGGTGGCAGCGGCTGCGGCAGCGACGGCAGACGATCTGGCCGAATGAGTCGGGTCATTGAAGGTCAAAATGCCTTCTGACGCTGACTGGGGTTGCGCGAGGAGCTATGAAATCGGGGGCGAATACGATGGCGAGCAGCCCGGCGAGCGACGCCGCCAAGCGCCCCGGCGCGGCGCGATCGCTGTCCCTCAAAGGCCGCGCGCTGCGCTACCTGTCGGCGCGCGAGCATTCGCGGGCCGAGCTGCAGACCAAGCTGGCGCGCTACGCCGCAGAAGCGGGTGAAGACGCGCAGGCGGTGGCGCGGGTGCTGGACGAGCTGACGGCCAAGGGTTTCATCAGCGAAGCGCGCGTGGCCGAATCGGTGGTCCACCGGCGCGCCGGCCGGCTGGGCAACGCACGGGTCCTGCAGGAGCTGCGCGCCAAGGGCTTGCCCGACGACATTGTTCAAGGCGCGGCCGAGCAACTGCGCGCGACCGAGGACGAGCGCGCCTACGCCGTCTGGGCGCGCAAGTTCGGGCGCCCGCCCGCCGACCTGGCCGAGCGCGCACGCCAGATGCGCTTTCTGGCGGGACGGGGGTTTTCCGGCGCCAGCGTGGCACGCGTGATGCGCACGGCAACTCGGGGCGCAGACGAGCGCAGCGATCCGTTCGCCGCCGACCTGGAATAGCCCGGTTGCGTGTTGTGCGGAAGCAATGGCGCGGGAGCCCCGTGCTGCGTCAGACAGCCTGGCCGCTTTGCTCCACCTCGGTGTAAAGCGCGCTCAGCAGGCCCATCACCTTGATGGAGTGGCGTGGGTACTCGCCCTGGCGCAGCAACTGCATGGCTTCGGACGATTTGTCCTCGTCGTGCAACTGAATCACGCGGCCGGCCGCCAGGTGGAACATGCCGTGGGCCACTTTCAGTTCGCCGAAAGAGGGCAGGTGGCCGAATTTGACGCCCGCTTCGCCGTTGATCCATCTGCCCAGGACGCATTGGTCGTCCCGGCAGATGGCGCGGTAATCCAGCTTTTCGCTGGATTCGTTGCGCACATAGATGGACAGCCGGGTTTTCCATTGCTGGTGTGCATGGATGGCCGAGACGAAATCCAGTCCGCCCGCCACCATGCTGCGCCCGTTGGCATCCACGGCAGGGGCAGCATGGTCTGCCTTGGCGGTGTCGACGGTCGGCAGGGGCCGAGTTTCGGCGGGGGGCGCCGAGCGCGCGCGTTGCGGTGGCGGCGTGGGCGACGTGGCGTGTGATGATTGACCCGTAATCCAGCTCAGGATGCCCATGGTGTCTCCTCCTCGCGGTGTGCGAGATCGAAGCCTCCGACAAGGTTTGGCGCGCGGCATGCGTGGTTTCACTTAGAAATATTACGCTCCGATGTATAAAAAAGTCACAAATTGTGTCGCTTTCAACAGCAAACGGCGTTGGCATGCCCCTGTGAGTGACTAAGCTATAAGACATAGAAACGGCACCATGTACACCCACCGTTCGAGTGGAGCACGGCGCCGAGACTGCCAGGGAGGCAGAGAAATGTCAGATGGGGTGTATTTGCTGACCCCGCAGGGGCGTAAGGCCCACGCGGGGGAGACGTCGGGCGTGCCGCCGCAGCTGCGACCGCTGCTGGCGCTGATCGACGGCAGGCGCACGCGCGGGGAGTTGCTGGCGATTTGTGGACGCTCCGCGGTCAGTGCGGGCGGGCTTCGCTGGCTGACCTCGGCCGGCTTCACTCAGCGCGTGCCGCGAGCCGCCGTGGCGTGCGGGGCACTACCGGATGGCGTGACCGGCAGCCTCCACAGCCATCCGTCGCCCAACGAAGTCGCCGCCCCACGCAGAGCGCCGCCCGCCAGCACGTTGCGCGGCGAGGCCGCGCCGACGGTGCCCCCTGAACGCAGCGGGCCTGCCTCTGATGCGAGCCTGCTGCCCATGCAGGCATCGCTGTCGGCTTACCTCCACGACGCCATCCAGCGCCATCTGGGCGACGATGGCGGGGCCTTTCTGAGGCGGGTGCAGCGGGCGCAGTCGCTGAGCGACCTGCTGGCCTGCCTCCATCCCTTGATTGACGCGGTCCTGCAAGCCGCAGGGCCGCACGCTGCGGCCGATTTGGCCGATGGCGCTGCCGGCATCCTTCAGCCACGTTACCGCTGAAGTTCGGGAGTGCTGCCAACGCCCACCCAGCCTGGTCGCGCAAATTTCAGGTCGTATCGTTGATGGACCATACAACCACCGGCGCAATCAGCTATCGAAATAATAGTGAAAATCGGACGACGAGGTCGCCCGCGCGCTCACAGGCCCAACATCAGGCGCAGGTTCTGCACGGCAGCGCCGCTGGCGCCCTTGCCCAGGTTGTCGAGTCGCGCCACGGCAACGGCCTGCTGCGCTTCGGTGTTGCCGAACACGCGGATCTCCAGCTGGTTGGTGTCCTTCAGGGCGACGGCATCCAGCTTGCCCGACTCGGGCGTGGGCTCCACGCTCACCGCTTCCGCGCCAGCGTAGTGCGCACGGTAGACCTCCAGCAACCGCTCGGCGTTGGGCTGACCCGGCAGCGTGTCCAGATGCAGCGGCAGCTCGACCAGCATGCCCTGGTCGAAATTGCCCACCGCCGGGATGAAGATCGGGCGACGCGTCACGCGGCCAAAGCGCATGATTTCCGGAATGTGCTTGTGCTGCAGACCCATCGCGTACAGCTCGTAGGCCGGCGCGTTGCCCGCTTCATAGGCCTCGATCATCTGACGGCCGCCGCCGGTGTAGCCGCTGACGGAGGGCAGGGCCACCGGATAGTCGGGCGGCAGCACGCCGGCGTCGACCAGCGGGCGCAGCAGAGCGATGGCGCCGGTGGCGTAGCAGCCCGGGTTGGCGACGCGGTCGGCTTTCTGTACGGCGGCGCGCTGGTCGGCCGACAGCTCGGGAAAGCCGTAGGTCCAGCCGTCGGCCACGCGGTGTGCGGTGCTGGCATCGATGATGCGCGGCCTGCGGCCCGGCAGGGCGTCGATCATGGCGACGGACTCGCGCGCCGCGTCGTCGTGCAGGCACAGGATGACCAGATCGACGGCGGCCATGATGTCGCGCTTGGCCTCCGGGTCCTTGCGGCGCGCGGGGTCGATGCTGACCACCTCGACGCCGGCCATGCCTTGCAGGCGGTCGCGGATCTGCAGACCGGTGGTACCGGCTTCGCCGTCGATGAAAACCTGGGCCATGCGCGTGTTCTCTCCGCTTCAGTTAGGGTTGCGGCGTCAAGGCGCTGTCAGGCCAGGGCGCTCAAATTGGTGCATCGCACCATGATACATTCGTGGGCTTCAGATTGCATTCCATACGTTGAGCTGGCACTGGCTACTGCGCGGGGTCGGCCGATTCATCCATCACCCATCCCAAGAGGGGCTACATGAAGATCCACGAATACCAGGGCAAAGAGATCCTGCGTCAATTCGGCGTGCCCGTGCCGCGCGGCATTGCGGCGTTCAACGTTCAGGAAGCCGTTGAGGCGGCGCAAAAGCTTGGCGGCCCGGTGTGGGTCGTCAAGGCGCAGATTCATGCCGGCGGCCGTGGCAAGGGCGGTGGCGTGAAGGTCGCCAAGTCGCTCGATCAGGTCAAGGAGTTGGCTGGCCAGATCCTGGGCATGCAGCTCAAGACCCACCAGACCGGACCGGAAGGCCAGAAGGTGCGCCGCCTCTACATCGAGGATGGCGCCGACATCCAGCAAGAATACTACCTGTCGGCCGTGACCGACCGCGGCACGCAGAAGGTGGCCTTCATCGCCTCCAGTGAAGGCGGCATGGACATCGAAGAAGTGGCCCACAGCACGCCCGAGAAAATCGTCAAGGTGTTCGTGGATCCGCTGGTCGGCTTCACGCAAGCCGACGGCGAAGCGCTGGGCAAGGGCATCGGCATGCCGGCCGATTCGATGGCGCAGTTCATCGACATCTGTCAGAAGCTCTACAAGTGCTACATGGATACGGATGCGTCGTTGGTCGAAATCAACCCGCTGAACCGCGACTCCAAGGGCAACGTGATTGCGCTGGACGCCAAGTTCAACTTCGACTCGAACGCCCTGTTTCGCCACCCGGACATCGTCGCTCTGCGCGACCTGGATGAGGAGGACCCGGCGGAAATCGAGGCCTCCAAGTTCGATTTGGCCTACATCAGCCTGGACGGCAACATCGGCTGCCTGGTGAACGGCGCTGGCTTGGCCATGGCCACCATGGACACCATCAAGCTGTTTGGTGGCGAGCCGGCGAACTTCCTGGATGTGGGCGGCGGCGCCACCCCCGAGAAGGTCACCGAAGCCTTCAAGATCATGCTCAAGAACCCCAAGGTCAAGGGCATTCTGGTCAACATCTTCGGCGGCATCATGAAGTGCGACACCATCGCCACCGGCGTCATCACTGCCTGCAAGGCCGTCAACCTGCAGGTGCCGCTGGTCGTGCGCATGAAGGGCACGAACGAAGAACTGGGCAAGAAGATGCTGGCCGAATCGGGCCTGCCGATCATCTCCGCCGACACGATGGCCGAAGCTGCCACCAAGATCGTTGCCGCCGTTAAGTAATGACTTTGGGGACAGATCTTCAGCTCTGTCCCTGACTGACTAGGACCATCATGTCGATCTACATCAACAAAGACACGCGCGTCATCACCCAGGGCATCACGGGCAAGACCGGCCAGTTCCACACCGAGAAGTGCATCGAGTACGCGAACGGCAAGAATTGCTTCGTGGCAGGCGTGAACCCCAAGAAGGCCGGTGAGAAGATCTTCGACGTGCCGATCTTCGCCAGCGTCAAGGACGCCGCCAAGGAAACGGGCGCCACCGTGTCCGTGATCTATGTGCCGCCCGCAGGCGCTGCGGCTGCCATCTGGGAAGCTGTGGAAGCCGACCTGGATCTGGCCATCTGCATCACAGAAGGCATTCCGGTGCGCGACATGCTGGAAGTGCGCAACAAGATGAAGGCCAAGGAAGCGGCCGGCGGCAAGAAAACCCTGCTGCTGGGCCCCAACTGCCCCGGCCTGATCACCCCGGGTGAAATCAAGATCGGCATCATGCCCGGTCACATCCACATGCCGGGCCGCGTGGGCGTCGTGTCGCGCTCCGGCACGCTGACTTACGAAGCCGTGGCGCAGTTGACCGAGTTGGGCGTCGGCCAGTCGACCGCCGTCGGTATCGGTGGTGACCCGATCAACGGCCTGAAGCACATTGACGTGATGAAGGCGTTCAACGACGACCCGAACACCGATGCCGTGATCATGATCGGCGAGATCGGCGGCCCCGACGAAGCCGAAGCCGCCATGTGGTGCAAGGATCACATGAAAAAGCCCGTGGTCGGCTTCATCGCCGGCGTGACGGCGCCTCCCGGCAAGCGCATGGGCCATGCCGGTGCACTGATTTCCGGTGGTGCCGACACGGCCGATGCCAAGCTGGCGATCATGGAAGAGTGCGGCTTCAAGATCACGCGCAACCCGTCTGAAATGGGCAAGCTGCTGAAAGAACTGATCTGACCGTCGACGCGCCCCAAGAGGCGCGCAGCGCTTCATGGCCGGACACCCACAGGGTGATCCGGCGTTATTATTTGAGCCTAGGAAGGCCTATCCCGAGAGAGACAACGTGGAAGAATTTCTGACTGCCCATTTCTGGCTGGCCGTCGGGCAGATCATCATGATCGACATCCTGCTGGGTGGCGACAACGCGGTGGTGATTGCATTGGCTTGCCGGCGCCTGCCGCCCGCGCAGCGCACCAAGGGCATCATCTGGGGCACCGTCGGCGCGATCCTGCTGCGCGTGATCCTGATTGCGTTCGCGCTGGCCCTGCTGCAGATTCCCTTCCTGAAGCTCGTGGGTGCGCTGTTGCTGATCTGGATTGGCGTGAAGCTGATCGCGCCAGAAGACGACGACGACCATTCCAACATCGAGTCGAGCGACAAGCTGTGGGCCGCCGTGAAAACCGTCATCGTGGCCGACCTGGTGATGAGCGTGGACAACGTCATCGCCATCGCGGGCGCCGCGCAGGGTGCGGGCGAGCAGCATCAGTTGACCTTGGTCATTTTTGGCCTGCTGGTCAGCATTCCGATCATTGTCTGGGGCAGCACGCTGGTGCTGAAGCTGATGGACCGCTTCCCGATCATCATCCTGCTGGGCGGGATGCTGTTGGGGTGGATCGCCGGCACCATGGCCCACAGCGACCCTGCGGTGGCAGCCTATCTGCCGCAGGACCGTTCCTGGCACTACGCCATGGGCGTTGGTGGCGCGTTGCTGGTCTTGGCGATCGGCAAGTGGATTCAACGGCGCCGGGGCCCACCGCCGGAGGCGACGGCCTGAACTTCGTCGGGCATTCCACCCATCCAGCCGGGATGTCTGACCACGATCACCCGGCCCCGTCCATGGATTACGAGTACAGCAGCCTGTCCGACGTGGGGCGCCAGCGCGCCAACAACGAGGACGCGGTGCTGATCGACGCCGAACACGGCATCGTCGTCCTGGCCGACGGCATGGGCGGCTACAACGCCGGTGAGGTCGCCAGCGCGTTGGCGGTCGATCTCATCGTGCGGGAATTGCGCCAATGGCTGAGCGTGTCAGGGCACCGCGCCAGCGCGCGCGACGTGCGACGCGCCATGGAAATCTGTGTCGATCTGGCCAACCGCCAGATTTTCGAGGCCGCTCACACCCACGCAGCGTACGCAGGCATGGGCACCACGCTCGTCATGGCCGTGCTGCGCGGCGATACCCTGCTGGTAGGCCATGTGGGCGATTCGCGCCTTTACCGCTGGCGCGAGGGTACGCTCGAGCAGGTGACGCGCGACCATTCGCTGCTGCAGGAACAACTGGATATCGGGCTCATCACGCCAGAAGAGGCCGAACATTCTGGCAACCGCAATCTTGTGACACGCGCGCTGGGCGTGGAAGACACCGTGCTGCTGGATGTGCGCGAACTCACCGTGGTACCCGGCGATACCTTGCTGCTCTGCTCCGACGGCCTGAACGACATGTTGAGCGATGCCGAGATTGCCGACATCGTGGGCGCTGGACTGACACTCGATGCCTGTGCGACGCGCCTCGTCGGGGAGGCCAACGAGCGTGGCGGCCGGGACAATGTCTCGGTTGCGTTGATCCGAGCACATGAAACGCCTAAAAAGTCCGGTGTCATCGCGAAATTGCTGAGAAAATAGTCAGCTTTGGCCGCGATAGGGCAGTATCTTTTGCGGCTGTGCCAGTCGTTCGTCCCTATCCACCTCGCCAGCCGGAGCCGCTTTCATGCCCAAGTTGATCGTCTCGATCGACGGAGTCGTCGTCAAGGAAGTTCAGTTGACCAAGGACCGGTCGACCATTGGCCGGCGCCCATACAACGACGTGGTCATCGACAACCTGGCGGTCAGCGGCGAGCACTCGGTCATCCAGATGGCTGGCGGTGTCGCCACGCTGGAAGACCTGGGCAGCACCAACGGAACCTACGTCAACGGTAAGTCCGTCAAGCAGCACGTGCTGGCGGACGAAGACGTGATCGAGGTCGGCAAATACAAGCTCAAGTATCTGGACCGCGAAGGCGTGTCCGCTGCCGCTCCGCTGGGCACCGCCACTGGCTCGATCCCCATGGGCATGAATTCTGGCTTAATGTCGTCGCCGTCGGATCAGCCCGCTCGCGGCCCGCGCGTGAAAGTGCTGTCCGGATCCGCCGCTGGGCGCGAGATGGAACTGACCAAGGTGGTCACCACCATCGGCAAGCCAGGCGTGTGCGTCGCTTCCATTACACGACGGACGCACGGCTTCGATTTGGCGCAGGTCGATGGCGACCAGGTGGCTACGGTGAACGGCGTTGCCTTGAGTGCCGGTCCCGTGACCCTGACAGGACGCGATCAGATCGATTTGGCCGGCATCCGCCTCGAGTTTCTCGAGAGTTGATCCGTGGCGGGGCACGTGACCGCCTGATGCACGGGTCACGATGTTTCGGACCACCCTGAAGCGTCAGCGTCTGCGGGTCATGGCCACCGCATTGGTGGTGCTGGCGGCCGTGCCGCATGTGCTCGGGCTCTGGACTGTCCCACCCATCGATCAGCTCGATCGCGCGGTGTACGACCTCCGCCTGCAACTGACGATGCCGGACACGCTGGATGAGCGAATCGTCATCATCGACATCGACGAGAACAGCCTGGCCCAGATCGGCCAATGGCCGTGGGACCGCCGCCAGCTCGCCGCATTGGTTGATGAGCTCGCCCGCCGGCAGCAGGTGGCGGCGTTGGGCATTGACGCGGTGTTTGCCGAGCCTGATCGCGGCTCTGTACTCGGTCGCCTCCAACAACTGGCGACCGGCCAGCTCAAGCACGATGCGCTGTTCTCCGACTGGCTGGCGCGCAACGCCGACCAACTGGACCATGACGCCGTGTTCGCCAAGGCCTTGGCCAGAAGTCCCGCGGTGTTAGGGTACTACCTCACCAGCGATCGGGGCGGCGTTCGGGGCGGCGCCTTGCCCGCTCCCATTGCGCCGGACACGCCATCCCTGCCGGGGCTGCTGTCGTGGAACGGCTTTGGCGCGAACATCCCTGCCCTGAGCCGGGCGGCACCGCGCTCGGGGTTCTTCAACGCGGTGACGGATCCCGACGGCATCGTGCGTTCCGCGCCTGTGATCGCCAGCTTCGATGGGCAGCTCTACGAATCGCTCGCGCTGGCGGTGCTGAGGGAAGCGACCAAAGCGTCCGCCCTGCGTATCGAGCGCGAGCCCGGCGCGCCCCAGGGGGCGGTGAGCGCGCTGCATTTGACCGGTGACCAGGGATCTCAACGTCTGTCCCTGGACCCGCGAGGAACCGCCCTGATCCCGTTCCGCGGTCAGGGTGGGCCGGGCGGCGGCGCCTTTCGCTACATCCCCGCGGCCGACGTGCTGCTTGGCAAGCTACCGGACGCCTCGCTGGCGGGCAAGGTCGCGCTGATCGGCTTCACCTCGCCCGGACTGATGGACTTGCGGGTCACCCCGGTCGGGCGTGCCTACCCGGGCGTGGAGATTCACGCCAACCTGATTTCAGGTGCTCTGGACGGGCGGGTGCCCGTCAAACCGCGATGGAGTCCCGTGTTCGAGCTGGCTTTGATACTGGGCATGGGCGCCGCGCTGCTGTTCGCCATTCCCGCCCTCAGTGTCGGCCGGTTCATCGCCTTGGGCGTCGCCCTGGTGCTCGGGCTGGTGGCTGTCAACACGGCGCTGTTCCTGTCCCTGAATTGGGTGTTGCCCCTCGCGGCGGGAATGCTGATGCTCCTGGCGGCGCTGGCCGTGAACCTGTTCCTGGGCTACCTGCTGGAAGTGCGGGCGCGGCGCAAGCTGGCCTTGCAGTTTGCGACCTACGTGCCGCCTGAGCTGGTGCGGCAGATGGTCCGCAACCCCGAGCGCTACAGCATGCAGGCGCGCGCCGAAGAGCTGACTGTCATGTTTTGCGACCTGCGCGGTTTCACCACTTTGTCGGAAAGCATGGAGCCGCTGGCGCTGCAGGCGCTGCTGAACGACGTGCTGACACGGCTCACCCACGCTATCCGCGCGCACCAGGGCACCATCGACAAGTACATGGGCGACTGCGTCATGGCCTTCTGGGGCGCGCCCGTGGCCATGCCCGACCACGCGCGCCTGGCGGTCGATGCCGCGCTGGCCATGCTGCAAGCCATGCGCGAGCTGAACGCCGAGCGCGCGGCCCAGGGTGCGCCGCCGGTGCTGGTCGGCATCGGGCTCAACACCGGCGTCATGTCGGTCGGCAACATGGGCTCGGACCTTCGGCGCGCCTACACCGTCATCGGCGATGCCGTGAATCTGGCCGCGCGACTGGAGGCGCTGTCACGCATCTACGACGTGGAATTGGTCGCCAGCGAAGCCACCTTGCAACGCGCCGCCGACGCCGGCCACGTCTGGCAGGAACTGGACCGCGTGCGCGTCAAGGGCAAGCACCAGGCGGTCACCATCCACACCGTGCGGGCCGCCGCTGGGCAAGGCGACGCTGCGCTGCGCGCCGAACTCGCTCTGTGGCGCCAAGCCCTGCCTTTGTGGCGCGACGGCGCGTTTGCCGAGTTTGCTACAAAAGTTAACACGCTGCGCGAACGGAATGCCAACTTTTACCTTTACCGGCTGTACGCCGGGCGGGTAGCCTCCTGTCTTCAAACGCCGCCCGGCCCCGGCTGGGACGGCACCACAGTATTCGACGCCAAATGAGCGCAGGGAGCGATTCATGAGGGTGCGTGTGCTCGGCTGCTCCGGCTCCATCGCTCGCGATTGCAAGACAACGTCGTTCCTGGTCGATCAGGATGTGCTCATCGACGCCGGCACCGGCGTCGGTGACCTCACGCGCGAGGACATGCTGCGCGTGCAGGACGTCTTCCTTACCCACTCGCACCTCGACCACGTCGCCTGCCTGCCGCTGATGGTCGACACCATCGCCGCCGCCCGCGCCGGCCAGCCCCTGCGGGTGCATGCCCTGCCCGCCACCATCGCCGCGCTGCGCCAGCACCTGTTCAACGACCTGATCTGGCCCGACTTCACCCGCCTGCCCTCGGCCGAGTCGCCTTTGGTCACCTTCCACCCGCTCGAGCCCGGCGCCACCCGCCAGGTGCAGGGCCGCACCATCGAAGCCCTGCCCGCCGAGCACAGCGTGCCCGCCGTCGGCTACGCAGTGCGCGGCCCCAATGCCGATGCGCCGTGGTGGGTCTTCAGCGGCGACACCGAACGCAACCCGGCGTTCTGGCAGCGCATCAACCAGATGCCTGTGGCGGCCCTGGTCATCGAAACCGCCTTCAGCAACCGCGAACGCGACCTGGCCCAGCTGTCGTGCCACCTGTCGCCCGAAGTGCTGGCCGACGAGCTGGACCAGATCCGCGCCGCCAGCCGCTACCCCATCTACATCACCCACACCAAACCGGCCGAGACCGAAACCATCATGCGCGAGATCGCGCAGTTCGACCAAGTCCGCCCGCCGCGCAGCGAAGTCGCGCACGACATCCGCTGGCTGGTCGCGGGGCACGTGTTCGAGCTGTAGGCGCCCCGCAGGGCTGGGCGTGCAGCCAGCCGCAACTGACAAGCGCCTTAATTCAGTGTCAAATAGGACTCCAGCGCTTGCCTGACAAGCGCTAACAGCTACTATTTTTATAGTTTTAGGCGAGGGATGAACGGGTTTTGACGGCTTCGCATCCCACGGGCTTGCGGGCGCCGGAAGCTGACATTCTTTGGTCTTCATCCGAAATCTGACGAAATTTGTCAGCCCCAGTGACACATCGCGGCGCCACAAACTGTCACAACCGACCGGCCAAACCCCTGGGCCCGTGAACTAGCTCACGAACCAGCTCCTCTGGCACGGTTGGCACGCCGGGTGCAAACAAACAAGGCGTGCGGCGACGCACCAAGCGTAGTGTCTCCAACGGTTCTTCCAACCAACTTTGAAGGAAATTGAAATGAAAGCAATGCAAAAAGGTTTCACCCTGATCGAATTGATGATCGTCGTGGCCATCATCGGTATTCTGGCTGCCGTGGCGCTGCCGGCGTATCAGGATTACACGGTTCGTGCGCGTGTGTCCGAGGGCTTGGTTCTGGCAAGCGGCCTCAAGACGCTGGTGGCTGACAATGCTTCTAACGGTACGGCGGCCGCCGAAGGTGGCCTGTTCAAAGGCATGCCTACAGACGCCGCTGGTACTACGTTCTGTAACGCTGCAGGCACGTGCTCACTCAACGGCGGTGTGGGTGCTAAGAGCGTCAACACCATCGTGGGTACGACTGCCAACGGCTCGATGACCATCACTTACCAAGCGAACGCCACGGGCAACACCATTCAGCTTTGGCCGTCCGCTAGCGGCGCGCTTCTGGTGGCTGGTACGATCCCGACGTCCTCGCTGGTTTGGACCTGCTACACGGCCGGTAAGACGGCAATCAACGGCGCCACTAACGGTGCCACGATGCTGCAAAAATACGGCCCTGCCGAGTGCCGTTAATTTAGCTATTCGACGCACAAGCTCCAAGCTGGTGTGTCGAGTGAAAACCAAAAGGGCGCTATGCGCCCTTTTGGTTTTATGACATCCTTCGAAATACTTCTTTATGCACGTAGAGCGCGTTCGGTTTTCGATGCTGTGGGCGGCACGCCATGCAGTTGTCAGTTTGTTGGTCGCGCTCGGTTCTGCCGCGCTCGTGTTTGGCCTCTGGTACCCGATGCCCTACCGCGCGATGCAGGGGGTCGGGTCAATCTATTTGCTGATACTGGTAGTGGATGTCGTTTGTGGCCCGCTGCTGACTTTGGTAATGGCAACCCCAAAGAAATCGAGACGAGAGCTGTTTTTTGACCTCGGGATTATTGGTTTGATTCAGGTGGCCGCGTTGTTGTACGGGATGCATGCCGTCTGGATTGCGCGGCCTGTGGTATTGGCGTTTGAGAGTGATCGTCTTGTAGTCGTCACCGCCAATGAAATAGATAAGTCCGGGTTGAGCAAGGCACCGGAAGGGCTGCGTCAACTAAAGAATACTGGGGTTCTGGAAGTTGCAACCCGCCAGCACAGATCGAACGCAGAGTTGCTGGAGGGGATTGACCGATCAATGGCGGGCGATTCGCCAGCGATGCGCCCAGATTGGTGGGAACCGATGAGCCAGCATCTCAATGAAATGCGAGCAAAAGCAAGGCCGCTTTCCGAACTCACCGCACGCAAACCTCAACACGCAGATTTGTTGAAGGGTGCGGCCGTCAAGACTGGCACTGAATCAACATTACTTTGGTATCTGCCACTGACCAGCAGCAGGACCAAAGATTGGATCGCCTTGCTGGATGCGCAGATGAAGGTCGTCGGATACGCACAAGTCGATGGTTTTTGAGATAAGACGGGGAAATCGTTAGAAATCGGGGCCCGGAGAAAACAGGGTTAGATGAAGATTTTTCTTAGACAACGGTAAAAGTGGGGTCAGATCACGATTTTTGGTCCGCCCACCCGGGGTCACGCGACGCTCAAATCCGCCAGGTCGACATAAATCTCGCTCAGCGTGACATTAGCACCCAGGCATTCCAGCGTGAGCACGTCGCCCGGCGCGGTCAAGCGTTGGTGCTGCCAGCGGCCATCAGCGGCACGCTGATACAGGTCGGCTTGCAGGCTGTCCTGGCGCAGCAGCAGGTATTCGCGCAGGCTGGGCAGCAGGCGGTAGGCCAGCAGCTTTTCGCGCGTGTCGATGTGTTCGGTGCTGGGCGAAAGCACTTCGACAAGCAGGCAAGGGCGGCGCACGTAAAGCGGTTCGCGGTCGGTGGGGTCGCAGGCGAGCACCAAGTCGGGGTAATAGAACCAGCTGCCGCTGTCGTGGTCGATGCGCACCTTCATGTCGGCTGTGAACAGTTGGCACCCCTTGCGGCGGGCGTGGGGCAGCAGCAGGGCGCTGAGCGAGAGGGCCAGCAGGCCGTGCGCACGGCTGGCGCCGCCCATGGCGACGATCTGGCCGTCGAGGTATTCGTGCTTGACCTCGGCGCGCTGCTCAGCTTGGAGATAGTCGTCCACGCCAAGGCGTTCGAGCGGGTAGATGGCGGCGTTCATGGGCAGTCCTTCGAGGGCTAGGCCGTCAGTGTAGGCGGCGGCGGGCGTTTTGCCCCCGCCGGGCAGGGCCGAGGGCATGGGCACAATCCAGCCCATGTCCTTTGTTCCTCTGTGCGCACTGCTGGTGGCCCTGCCCTGGCTCTGGCCCTTCACCTCTGGCCCCGTGGCGGCTACGCTGCCGTATCTGGCGGGCGTGACGGTGGCGGCTGTGCTGCTGCTGGCGTGGCCGGCGCGGGCTTCGGGGCGAGATGCGCCCCTGCGCGCAGTGGCCGCGGGCTGGCTGGGGGCGGCGCTGGTCAGCGGTGGGATCGCGCTGCTGCAGTATTTCGATCTGGAGGGTCCGCTTTTCCCTTGGGTCAACATAGCCGAGCCGGGGCAGGCGTTCGGGAATCTGCGCCAGCCCAATCAATTGGCTTCTCTCCTGGTGATCGGGCTGTTGAGCTTGCGCTGGTGGTTGCGCAGGGGCCTGAGCAACCGGCTTGCGGCGGGCATGGCCGCGCTGCTGCTGACGGCGCTGGCGGCCACGGCCTCGCGCGTGGGTCTGGTGGAGTTTCTGGCAGCGGGGGCATTGAGCCTGTGTTGGGCAGCGCGCGGGCGCTGGCGCATGGCGGCGCTGGCGGTGCTGGGCGCGCTGGTGCTGTATGCACTGGCGGCCGTGGCGCTGCCGTGGGCGCTGCAGGCGAGCGAAGGTGCGGCGGGGCGTGATCTGATCGAAAGGCTGCGCAGCGCTGAATCCACCTGCGGGAGCCGCTTCATTCTCTATAGCAACGTGCTGCACCTGATCAGCCTGAAGCCGTGGATGGGCTGGGGCTGGGGCGAGCTGGCCTATGCACACTACATCACGCTGTACGACGGCCCGCGCTTTTGCCACATCCTCGACAACGCGCACAACCTGCCCCTGCATCTGGCGGTGGAGTTGGGCGTGCCGGTGGCGCTGGCGGTTTGCGGGCTGATTCTGTACCTGGTGTGGCGCGGGCGCCCTTGGGCTGAAACGGACCCGACGCGGCAGCTGGCCTGGGGGGTGTTGCTGGCGATCGGGCTGCACAGCCTGGTGGAATACCCGCTCTGGTACGGCCCGTTTCAGATCGCGGTTGGGTTATGCCTCTGGATGCTTTGGTCCACCAGACCGCAACGCACAAGCGCGAACAGCTATGTAAGCGATAGCAATATTGAGTTGAACGTAGCTTCAAGCGGTCGCTGGCAAAGGCTGCGCTGGGGCGTTGCCGCGGTCATGTTGGCGGCCGTCGCCTACGTTGGCTGGGATTACCACCGCATCAGCCAGATCTACCTGCCGTACGAAGAGCGCTCGCCCTGGTACCGCGATGACGCCATGGGCCACGCCAAGCAATCGTGGCTGTTTGCCGGTGCGGTGCGTTTCGCCGAAGTCACCACCCGCCCGGCCACGCGGGACAACGCCGAATGGATGCTGCCCGAGGCGCTGCGTGCGCTCCATTTTTCGCCCGAAACGCGGGTGATCACCAAGGTGATCGAAAGCGCGACCCTTTTGGGCCGGGACGACGTGGCGCTGGCGCACCTGGCGCGGTTCAAGGCGGCATTTCCCGCGCAGTACCGCGAATGGACGGCCGAGAACCGCCGCCTGACCGAAGGCGCGCGCGTCTGGCGCGAAGAGGCAGCCGGGGCGTCGGCAGCCTCTCAGTGAGTGGTTGAGCCCGTTTGGGCGGGCTGCGTGAAGACCAACGACGGCAAGGCGTCGGCTTGAGGTCAAATCACGCTGTAGCGCTTGCTGGTTGTGCGCAGGCAGCTATTGAATTGGGAGTGTCAGCGGGGCGCTGCTACAAAGCTGCCCGATTTGCCGCCGTGCTTTTCCAGCAGGCGCACGCCGGTCATCACCATGCCGCGGTCGGCGGCCTTGCACATGTCGTAGACGGTGAGCAGCGCCACCTGCACGGCGGTCAAGGCTTCCATTTCGACGCCGGTGGGGCCGGTGGTTTCCACGGTCGCGGTGCAGTGCACGGCGGCCGGGTGGTCGGCGTCCGCGGCCGCCGTCTGCAGCTCCAGCGCCACGCGCGTCAGGGCCAGCGGGTGGCACAGGGGAATCAGGTCGCTCGTTTTCTTGGCGGCCATGATGCCGGCCAGCCGCGCAACGCCCAGCACATCGCCCTTCCTGGCCGTGCCCGACTCGATCAGCGCCAGCGTGGCGGGCAGCATCTCGATGCGCCCCGTGGCCACGGCCACACGCCGGGTGGCCACCTTGTCGCCCACGTCGACCATGTGGGCTTGGCCCTGGGCGTCGAAATGGGTGAGGGGTGAAGTGCTGCTCATCGAAACATCCAATGGAAGGCGTGCGGGAACGCTGGGGTGCAATCCGGCATCATACGGGCCACTGTCTTGACCAGGCCTGCGACCCGTATGAGGGGTCGGCAGGCCCGCTGCCTGTGCAACCTTTGACTTTCCGGTTTGTAAGCCGCTTGACGTTGACTGCCGCCACATCGGGGGCGTTGCTTTGCGCGGCCCCTGCGGTGCAGGCGCAGGCTGCCAGTCGACCCGCCCCAGCGCCCTCCGCACTGCCCTCCCTCGGCGACGCCGGCCAGATCACCGCGCTGGAAGAGCGCAAGCTGGGCGACGAGATCGCGCGCGAGCTGTACCGCGACCCGGACTATATGGACGACCCGATCATTGGCGAATACGTCGACGGCTTGTGGCGCCAGTTGCTGGCGGGCGCGCGGGCGCGCGGCGAGCTGTCGCCCGAGCTGGAAGAGCGTTTCGCCTGGGAGGTGCTGCTGGGGCGCGACCGCAGCATCAACGCCTTCGCGCTGCCGGGCGGTTATTTCGGGCTGCATGCGGGGCTGGTGGGTGCCGTGGCGTCGCGGGACGAACTGGCGTCGGTGCTGGCGCACGAGATCACCCACATCACCCAGCGCCACATTGCGCGCCTGCTCAGCCAGCAGAGCCGCCAGGGCCCGATGATGATGGCGGCGCTGATCCTGGGCGCCATTGCGGCCAGCAAGAACCCGCAGGCGGGCATGGCGATCGCGGTGGGCGGCCAGGCGGCAGTGATCCAGCAGCAGCTGAATTTCTCGCGCGACATGGAGCGCGAGGCCGACCGCATCGGCTTCGGCATCCTCAGCCAGGCCGGTTTTGCGCCCAGCGGTTTCGTCAGCATGTTCGAAAAGCTGCAGTCCGCCTCGCGCATCAACGACAACGGCGATTGGCCCTACCTGCGCAGCCACCCGCTGACCACGCAGCGCATTGGCGACATGCAGCAGCGCCAGCAAGCGCAACCGCGCGGCCCGGCGCCAGCGCCAGACTACGAGGCGCTGTTGCTCGCCGGGCGCGCGCGCGTGCTGGGCCGCCCCGGCGTGGATGTGCTGCGCGCCTGGGCGTCCGAACCCACGCAGGCCCGCTTCGACAGCCAGCCGCTGCCGCGCCGCGCGGGCGTTTTGTACGCCGCCGCCATGGCGCAGGCGGATCTGCGCGATCTGCCCAGGGCGCAGGCGCTGGCGGCCCAACTGGCCCAGGCCATGGCGGGCGATGCGCGTGGGCTGCGCCAGGCGCGGCTGCTGCAGGCCGAGTTGGCACTGCGAGCCGGCGAGCCCGCCAAGGCGCTGGAATGGCTGCCCGCGGCCGGGTCGGCGGCGCGCCAAGTCACGCCGGGAAGCGGGGATGCCGCGCCGAGCGCACTGGCGCAGGGCCAAGGCGGGCGCGCCAGCCTGCTGATGCGCGCGCAGGCGCTGACGGCCACGCAGCGCGGGGCGGAGGCGGCGTCGGCGCTGCAGACCTGGGTCAGCGACCACCCGCGCGACGCCGGTGCCTGGCAGGCGCTGGCCACCGCGTACGACGCGCAAGGCCAGACGCTGCGTGCCTTGCGTGCGCAGGGCGAAGTGGCGATGGCGCACATGGACTACGCCGGCGCGGTGGACCGCTGGCGCGCCGCGCAGGATTTTTCACGCAAGCCGGCGGCCGGTGGCGCCGACCTGATCGAGGCGAGCATCGTCGACAGCCGGCTGCGCCTGGCGCAGGCGGCCTTGCGACAGCAGCGCGAGGACGAACTGAAGCGGCGCTGAGCGCTCGCACGGCATCGGCCAAACCTGGTGCGGCGCCGATGGGTGTGCGGCATAAAAAAACCGCTCGAAGAGCGGTTTCTCAGACGGCTGAGAATGTAAATAAAAATCGGCTTTAGCCCTACAGCCATCAGCGCAAGCAGCTATCTATTGAGTAGCAATAGGGCTGCCGCAACGGCGAACTTCAAGCCCGCTCCAGCACCGCATCGATCACCACGCCCAGCGCCGAGTAGATCAGCGAGCCCAGCAGCGCCGCCCAGAAGCCGTTGACGTGAAAGCCGCCGATCAGGCCAGACGCGGCCCAGAACATCAGCGCGTTGATCACGAACAAAAACAGCCCGAGCGTGAGCAGCGTGATCGGGATCGTGAGGATCACCAGAATCGGCCGCACCAGCATGTTCAGCAGGCCAATGATGGCGGCAGCGAACATCGCCGTGCCGAAGCTGGCCACCGAGACGCCGCCGTAGATGTAGGCCACGCCCAGCAGCGCCGCGGCCGAGAGCAGCCATTTGAGCAGGAGTTTCAGCATGTCGGTCCGTTCGTTGGCGCCGGGTGCGGGCCGGCGGGTGAGACAAACCGTGGGGCCAGCGCGGCCCCACGGAAAAGGTCACTTCATCTTAACGGAACCGGCCTTTCGCCTCAGCCGGCGGTGCCGTCGCTGTCGCCACTGACCGCCGCCGGCTTGCGCCGCGTGGCCAGCCAGGCGGTGCCCAGCACACCGGCGATACACACGGCGGCCACCGCCCAGCGCAGCGCGGTTTCGGGCGCTTCGCGGGTGCCGAACCACGGGTTGAGCACCGGCTCGTTGGTGATCATCGACGCGGCCGTCCAGGCCAGCACGGCGGCACCGATGTAGATGATGGCGGGGAAGCGGTCCACCAGTTTCAGCACCATGGTCGAGCCGAACACCACGATCGGCACGCTGATCAAGAGGCCCAGCACCACCAGGTCCATCGCGCCGTGCGCGGCACCGGCCACGCCCAGCACGTTGTCGATGCCCATCAGCGCGTCGGCCACGACGATGGTCTTCATCGCGCCCATGAAGGTGGTGGCACCCGGCCCGTGGTCGCCATCGTCACCGCCCTGGTCGGCGATCAGCTTGTAGGCGATCCACAGCAGGCCCAAACCGCCGACCAGCATCAGGCCGGGGATCTTGAGCAGCCACACCACGATCAGCGTCATCAGCGTGCGCACGGCGATGGCGCCGACGGTTCCCCAGACGATGGCCTTCTTTTGCAGGTGTTTGGGCAGGTTGCGCGCGGCCAGGGCGATGACGATGGCGTTGTCGCCGGCCAGCACCAGGTCGATCAGTATGATGGCCATCAGCGCGGACCACCAGGCGGGGGAGAGAAATTCCATGAACAGGCTCCGATTGACTTTCGATGCGCGACAGGCTTGCCGCGGCACAGGGCGCCGCAGGCAAAGATGATCGCATCAAGGAATGTCACCCGTCCACACAGCGGCGCGCCGAGACGCGCGTGAGGCAGGGAAAACAGGCAAGACCCGGACTTCGACCACCCATGCCGTGCGGCAGGGCTTGATCGAAGGTCTTGCTCGGCCACGGCCTGCGCACACGAGCGGCAGGCGGGACCCGGCGGGCCGGAAGCCGTGTGGGGCGCAAGCCCCGGCTTCGTATTGACGACCCGTCGAAACCGCGGTGGCGTGCCAGCAGGTACTGCGTTGCGCCACCGAGGCAGGGAGCTACTCCCCTTCGGAACCGCGCATTATTTCATTACTTGCTTGATTTTGGCAAGCGCGGGCGGTTGGCGGCGCTGCCCGGCAAGGGCGGCGGGGCCTTCTCGGGCGCTTGGCAGGCGCTCGCTGCGGGGACTTCAGGCCCAGTCTGCGCGCCCGAGGGGTGGCGAGGATGTGTGGGTCGCCGGCGAGGATGTGCCGGGCGCCACGTCAGCCCGCGTCATGAAGCATCGGGCAATGTGGTGGCCGCGCTGCGTTCGCGTGCCCGCTCGGCGTAGCGGGTAAAGCGCCAGGCCGTCTGCGCCTGCGTGATGCGCCGCCACACCGCGCGCTTGGCCCAGGGCGTCATCGACAGCCAGTGCCGCACTTCGTCCTCGGTCCGTCCACAGCCCTTGCAGACCGCGTCGCCCTGGTTGGTCGAGCAGATCGCGATGCACGGCGTGTCGGGCGTGGTGGCGTACCAGGCCAGCCAGGCAGCGCGCGCGTCGTCGGTCAGCGCCGCCACGGCCACCGTGTCGCGCCGCTCGACCACCATGCGCGCGTACACCTCGGCCAGTGCCGCCACGGCCGGCGCCAGCGCAGCACCCGCCAGCGCAGGTTCGCGCGCGCGCCAGTGGTTGATGGCGCTTTCCAGATCGACGATGTGCAGGGCATCCATGGGCGCAATCATGGTAGCGCGCGAGGCGATGCCCCCGACGCGGGCGGGGCCGCTGCGGCAGCTGGGTGTTGCTGCCCGGCAGGCACGGCAAGGGCGCTGCGCGCACATGGGCGTTCGCGTGGCAAGATGGGCCGATGCGGGTCCTTGATTGCTCCTTTTTCAGTAGCTGGTTGCGCATATGGATGTAAGGCCAGACGCCAGTTTGGCCAGCAAGTCCGGCGCACCCCGCCGCTGGCGCCTGTGGCTTGCCCTCAGCCTGCTGGCCAACGCCGCGCTGGCTGTGTGGCTGTGGCGCGCGCAGCCGCCGGCGCCGCTGCCGCCGCCGACGGAGGTGGGACGCGCGGTGGTGCTGCGCACACCGGGCGGCAAGCTGGAGGTGTCGGAGCTGCGGCAGACCGAGAGCTTCGAGGTCTCGCGCGACCACGACGTGCTGGGCGTGCCGATGGGCAGCACGTTTTCGCGCGTGCGGGTGCCGGCGCACTACCGCTACCACGTCGAGCTGGCGCCTGAATGGCGGGTGCGCGTGCTGCCCGATGGCGGCGTGCGCGTGGTGGCGCCGCGCGTGAAGCCCTCGCTGCCGGTGGCGATCGACACGGCGCAGATCCAGGCCGAATCGCGCGGGCTGTGGTCGCTGTTCACCGGCCCCGCGCAGGTGCAGGCGCTGGAGCGCTCCATCACCGCGCAGCTGGCGCGCAAGGCCGCCACCGCGCCAATGCTGGAGCGCCAGCGCGAAGCGGCGCGCAAGACGGTGGCCGAGTTCGTCACCAAATGGCTGATGACGCAGAGCGCGTGGCGCCCGCACGCCGGTCAGCCGGTGCAGGTGCTGTTTGCCGACGAGCCGATCGAGGCGCTGGACGCGGCCTGCGGCAGCCAGCCGGACTGTGTGGCGCAGTGGATGAACACGACGGGGCTGTGACGCGGGCGGTGCGCGTTGGCTGCGATTTTAGGGTCAAATCGTATTCTGGGCCTACAACCATAAGCGCTGGCAGCTATCGAATCAGGAGCAAAATAGGCATGTGGGCGAAGGCACCTGACGGGCCGCGAAGCGCTTCACGGCGCCCCGCGCAGCACTGGGTAGGGGTTCAGCACTTCGCCCTTCCACCATTCCTTCTGGGCGTTCAGCTTGTTGATCGCAAAGTGCAGGTGCGGTGCGTCCGCGCTGGCGTTGCCGGTGGCGCCAACGTAGCCGATCACGTCGCCGCGGCGCACCGTCTGGCCTTCCTTCAGGCCATCGGCGTAGCGTTCGAGGTGGGCGTAGTAATACGCGTACTGCTCGCCCGGGTCGAACTGGTAGACGGTGATGCCGCCTCCGCCGTGGCTGAAGAACAGCTTGGCGATGCGCCCGTCCTCCACGGCCAGCACCGGCGTGCCGCTGGCGGCCATGATGTCGATGGCGTCGTGCCGCCGGGCGCCGCCGGCGCGCGCCTGGGTGAAGGTGTCGCTCAGCTGCGCCCGCGCCACGCCCTGCACCGGCACGGTGAGCTGGCGCGCGCGCAGGCGGGCCGTGTCCTCGGGCAGCGGGTCGATCGGTGCCGCGCCGTCGCTCGGGCTGGCCGCCGCGCTGGCAGGCGCCTGCGCGACCGGGACGATGGTGTTGGGTGGCGCTGCGGAAGCCTGAGGCGCGACCGGCTCCACCGGGTGGGAGGCGGGCGGGGCTGGCATGTCAGCGGCGGCCATCTCACCGCTGGACGGGCTAGCCGTTGACGAAGGCTCGGTCGGCGGCGGTGAGGACGGGCCAGCCGCAGAAGCCACTGGCGGAGGTTCGGGCGCCGGGACCGACGCCGGCGCTGGCGTGGGCGGCGCCGCGGGCTCGGCATGGCGCAAGGCATAGCTGCCCGCCAGCGTCAGGCCGACCAGCACCACGCCCCAGCCCAGCGCCTGCCACGGGCCGGTGGCGCGCGGGTGGCGTGGGGGGCGGTTCACCCTGCGTGCCGCAGCGTGCTGCGCGGGGTGGCGGCGTTCACGCGCGCACGTCCACCTGCGCGCCGACCTTGACCACCTTGGCCAGGCGCTCCGCGTCCCAATTGGTCAGGTGGATGCAGCCGTTGGACTCATCGTGGCCCACGCGCGATGGCTCCGGCGTGCCGTGGATGCCCCAGTGCGGCTTGGTCAGCCCCAGCCAGATCGTGCCCACCGGGTTGTTGGGGCCGGGCGGAATCTCGGCCTTGGCGGCGTTCTTGGGCGCGGTTTTCAGAATGGCGGGGTTGTAGGTGTAACTGGGCATCTCGACCGCGTTCTTGATGGCCATCTTGCCCACCGGCAGCGGGTCGCGCGCCTCGTTGCCCATGCTGATCGGAAAGCCCGCGGCGGGCTTGCCGTCGCCGTCCAGCACGAACAGCACGTGCTCGGCCTTGTCGATCTCCAGCCGCTGGCTGGCGCGGGTCGGCGCCTTGCTGTCGAGCACGTTGGGCACCACGATCTCGGCGCCCGCAGCCAGCTTGACGCCCGGGTTGAGCTGCTGCAGAAAGGCCGGCGCCACGTGAAAGCGCTCGGCCAATGCCTCGCTCAGCGAGGCGTAGGGCAGCGCCTTCAGTTCGGCGCGCGCGGCCATGCTGGTGGGCGTCTTGGCGAACGGACCGGCGGCGTCTTTCTCGGTGATGGTATAGCGCGTGAGCAGCGGTGCCGAGTCGGCTTCGCGCAGCGCCTTCCAGGTGGCCTCGTCCACGGTGCCGGTCTCCTTCAGGCCGTTGGCGCCCTGGTAGGCGCGCACCATGCGCTGCAGGTTGCGCCCGAAGGCACCGTCGATCTCGCCGGGCGAGAACCAGACGCGGTCGAACAGGATCTGGGCCCGCGCAGTGGCGGCGCCCTTGCTGCCCATCTTCAGCAGCGGTGCATCGCTGGCGGCATTGAACGGATCGAACGCCAGACTGGCGCTCGGTGCGGCGGGGCTGCGGGCCCAGAGGGGCAAGGGCAGGGCGGCAGCGCCCAGGCTGGCCAGAGCCAGACGGCGGGTAAGGGGCATGCGGATAGCGTTCAAAGTTCACACAAGCTTCAGTCTGCCCTGAAGCGGTGGCGTGCGCTGTAGGAGCCGCCCGCAATCGGCGCGTTGGACGGCGGTCCGCCGCCGCTCGGCCCGTCAAGCTGCGCGCGCTCCAGGCAAAAACGGCCCGTACCGCGCAGTGCGGTACGGGCCGTTGGGGGTGCGGTGCCCGGCCTTCGGCTGGCGCACGCCGCAGGGCGTCCCAGGTGGGGGTTACTTCTTGGTCACCACGCGCACCATGTCCAGGCAGCGGTTGGAGTAACCCCATTCGTTGTCGTACCAGCTCACCAGCTTCACGAAACTGTTGTCCAGGGCGATGCCGGCATCGACGTCGAAGATCGACGAGCGGGCGTCGCCGCGGAAGTCGGTGGCGACGACCTTGTCTTCGGTGTAGCCCAGGATGCCCTTCATCTTGCCTTCGCTCTGGGCCTTCATCTCGGCACAGATCTCGGCGTAGGTGGCGGGCTTTTCCAGCTCGACCGTCAGGTCGACCACCGACACGTCGGAGGTCGGCACGCGGAAGCTCATGCCCGTCAGCTTGCCCTTCAGGTCGGGCAGCACCACGCCCACGGCCTTGGCCGCGCCGGTGCTCGACGGGATGATGTTCTCCAGGATGCCGCGGCCGCCGCGCCAGTCCTTGTTGCTCGGGCCGTCCACGGTCTTCTGCGTGGCGGTAGCGGCGTGCACGGTGGTCATCAGGCCGCGCTTGATGCCCCACTTGTCATGCAGCACCTTGGCGATCGGCGCCAGGCAGTTGGTGGTGCAGCTGGCGTTGGAGATGATCGGCTCGCCCGCGTACTTGGCGCAGTTCACGCCGTGCACGAACATCGGGGTGTCGTCCTTGGACGGGGCCGACATGATCACCTTCTTGGCGCCGGCGTCGATGTGCTTTTGCGCGGTTTCCTTGGTCAGGAAGAGGCCTGTGGATTCGATCACCACCTCGGCACCGACCTCGCCCCATTTCAGGTTGGCGGGGTCCTTCTCGGCCGTCAGGCGGATCTTCTTGCCGTTGACCACCAGCGTGTTGCCCTCCACGGCGATGTCGCCCTTGAACTGGCCGTGCACGCTGTCGTACTTGAGCATGTAGGCCAGGTAGTCGGGCTCAAGCAGGTCGTTGATGCCGACGACTTCGATGTCCTTGAAGTTGGCCACGGCGGCGCGGAACACCATGCGCCCGATGCGGCCGAAGCCGTTGATGCCGATCTTGATGGTCATGTCATTTCCTTTTTGCTAGTGTATTCATAGCTGTCAGCGCAGGTGGTCGTAGCGCTACAGCCCTATTTGGCTTAAATTTTCAGCGGCGCTTGCGCAGCACGGCCTGCACCGTCTGCGCGACGTTCTCGGGCGTGAAGCCGAAGAACTCGAACAGTTGCGGCGCCGGGGCCGACTCGCCAAAGCGGTCGATGCCGACCACGGCGGCGCAGCCGTACTTCCACCAGCCATCGGTCACGCCCATTTCCACCGCGATGCGCGGCAGGCCGGCGGGCAGCACGGCTTTCTTGTACTTCTCGTCCTGGCGGTCGAAAGCCGTGTTGCTCGGCATCGAGACTACGCGGACAGCTATCTTTTGCGAAGCAAGCAGTTCTTGCGCCTTGAGCGCCAGCTGCACTTCGGAGCCGGTGGCAATGATCACCGCCTGCGTCTTGCTGCGCAGGCCCAGGTCGGCCGGCTCGCTCAGCACGTAGGCACCGCGGCTGATGTCGCCCAGGTCGCGCTTGGGCGCGTAAGGCAGGTTCTGGCGACTCAGCAGCAGGGCGGTGGGGCGCTCGCGGCTTTCCAGGGCGACGGCCCAGGCGATGGCGGTTTCGGCCGTGTCGGCGGGGCGCCAGACGTCCAGGCCGGGGATCAGGCGCAGGCTGGCGGCGTGTTCCACGCTCTGGTGCGTGGGGCCGTCTTCGCCCAGGCCGATGCTGTCGTGCGTGAACACGTGGATCACGCGCTGTTTCATCAACGCCGCCATGCGGATGGCGTTGCGGCTGTAGTCGCTGAAGGTCAGGAAGGTGCCGCCGTACGGGATGTAGCCACCATGCAGCGCGATGCCATTCATGATCGCGGCCATGCCAAATTCGCGCACGCCGTAGTTGATGTGAAAGCGCGCCGAAATGGCCGGCGCGGCGGCGCGCGCATCGACCGCGGGCAGGGGGGCCGCACCGCTGTTGCCGGCCTCGTCTTCCTGGCCCAGGCCGTTGGTGGCGCGCTCCAGCTGCGTGGCGCGCTCGGGCTTGGACTCGGGCAGGACCACGCTGCCGTCGTCGTTGAAGCGCAGCGGCGTGGTGAACGAGGTGTTCGTCAGGTTGGAGCCGGTCAGGTCCGCGCTGCCGCCGATCAGCTCGGGCAGGTCGGCGGTGAAGGCTTCCAGCGCGATCTGGCTGGCCTTGCGGCTGGCCACGGTTTCGCCTTTTTCGTGGGCGCGCACGGCGGCGTCGACCGCCACCTGGGCGAAGTTCTTGGGCAGCTCACCCGCCATGCGGCGCAGGAAGTCGGCGGCCAGCGCCGGGTGGGCTTTGGCATAGGCGGCAAAGCGCCGGTCCCAGCTTTGCTCGGCCTGCGCGCCAGCGGCCTTGGCGTCCCAGTCGGCATAGACCGTGTCGGGGATCTCGAACGGGCCGTAGGGCCAGCCCAGCGCTTCGCGCGTCAGGGCAATCTCGGTGGCGCCCAGCGGCTCGCCGTGGGCCTTGGCCGTGTCCTGGCGGTTGGGGCTGCCCTTGCCGATGTGGGTCTTGCAGATGATCAGCGTGGGGCGGTCGCCGCTTTGTTTGGCCTGGCCGATGGCGCGGTCCACCGCGTCCACGTCGTGGCCGTCGATGGGGCCGATCACGTCCCACTGGTAGGACTCGAAGCGCTGTGCCACGTTGTCGACAAACCAGGGTGCTACCTTGCCGTCAATGCTGATGCCGTTGTCGTCGTACAGGGCGATCAGCTTGTTCAATTTCCAGGCGCCGGCCAGCGAACAGGCTTCGTGGCTGATGCCTTCCATCAGGCAGCCGTCGCCCAGGAACACGTAGGTGTGGTGGTCGACGATGGCGTGGCCGGGTTGGTTGAATTCGGCCGCCAGCAGCTTCTCGGCCAGCGCCATGCCCACCGCGTTGGTGATGCCCTGGCCCAACGGGCCGGTGGTGGTCTCGACGCCGGGAGTGATGCCCCATTCCGGGTGGCCCGCGGTCTTGCTGTGCAGCTGACGGAAGCTCTTCAGCTCCTGCATCGGCAGGTCGTAGCCGCTCAGGTGCAGCAGCGCGTACAGCAGCATCGAGCCGTGGCCGTTGGACAGCACGAAGCGGTCACGGTCTGCCCAGTGCGGATTGACGGGGTTGTGCTTGAGGTGACGGCCCCACAGCGCCACGGCCATGTCGGCCATGCCCATGGGAGCGCCGGGGTGACCGGAATTGGCTTGCTGGACAGCGTCCATCGCGAGGGCGCGGATGGCGTTGGCCATGAGGGTAGGAGTGGGCATGGCGAAAGCGGGGCGGGTAGGCGAAAACCCCTGATTTTATCGGCCCCGCCCGTACCGTCAGCTGACGCGGGCCGATGCCCTGCGGGCGGCGCCGTCAGCGGCCCAGCACGGCCGCGGCCACCGTCAGCACGCCGAGCGCCAGGTTGAGCATGACCAGCCGGCGGATGCGGTCCAGCGTCTGCCCCGCCAGCGGCCATGCGCTGGCCGCGCAATGCTGGCGCAGGCGCGGCAGCAGGCGCCCGTGGATGAAGGCGTAGACGACCGCCATGACCAGGCCAATCGTCAGCATGGCGTGCCAGCCCCAGGGCGCGTGCGCCATGCCGGTCTGCGCCAGCATGGCCAGCCCGGTCAACAGCACCATCGGTACTGCCACCGCCATGGCCCGCAGAAAGCGCGTCAGCGCCGCCGCCATCAGCGGCAGCCGCTGTGGCGGCGCCAGTGTGTGCACGGCGGCCGTGCGCAGGCAGAAGTGCGCGAAGAACATGCCACCGACCCAGGCCATGGCCGCCAGCAGATGGAGCAGAAGCAGAACGGATCGCCACATGGTCGGTGCAGGGGTCGGTGAAAGGATGGGACGGGCGTGGCGTGGAAAATGCGGCCACCTTTCCATACTACAGTTGCGCCCATGCATGGCCTGATCTGCCCCGTGGGCGCGCCCCGCCGCCTTTTGCCCCTGCGATGCGCCACCGCCGTGGAGGCTGGCGCGTGAGGCTGCACGGTGCCCCCGCGGCCGAGCCCGCGGGTCGGGTTCGCGCGCTGATCCTGGCCGCTGGCCGCGGCGAGCGCATGCGCCCGCTGACCGACAGCTGTCCCAAGCCCTTGCTGCGCGTGCGCGGCCGGCCGCTGCTGCAGTGGTGGGTGGACGCGCTGGCGCGCGGCGGCGTGCACGACATCGTCGTCAACACCGCCTGGTTGGGGGAGCAGATTGAGGGTTATTTCTCGGTCCAGCCCTACGGGGTATTGCGCGAACAGCTATCAAATGTAGAGCAAAAAGATGTACTCACAAGCGTGCGCTGCTCGCATGAAGGGCGCGATTTCGGCTATGCGCTGGAAACGGCCGGCGGCATCGTGCGTGCGCTGCCCTGGCTGGCGCCGCAGCCGCAGGACGTGTTCTGGGTCGTGGCGGGCGATATCTTTGCGCCCGACTTTGTGATCAGCGACGAAGCCGTGCAGCGGTTTGCCGACAGTGGCCGCCTGGCCCACCTGTGGCTGGTGCCGAACCCGCCGCACAACCTGAAGGGCGACTTCGCCATCGCGCCGGACGGCCTGGCGCTGAACGATGCGCCCGACGGCGCCGTGCGCCACACCTTCAGCACCGTGGGGCTGTACCGGCGCGCGCTGTTTGAGGCGCCCTGGTGCGACATCATCGACGGCAACCCGCAGGGCACGGCCGCGCCGCTGGCGCCTCTGCTGCGCCGCGCGATCGGCGCCGGCCAGGTGAGCGCCGAGCTCTACACCGGCGCCTGGACGGACGTGGGCACGCCCGAGCGTCTGGCGCAGCTCAACGCATCGGACTGACCCTGCCCGCACGCTGCGCAGGGGCCATCAGTTGGCGGGTTTGGTGTCGCCCAGCCAGTCGAGCAGCGAGAGCAGGCGCGGCTGCGTGCCGATCTCAAAGCCCTTCAGGCCGATGGCGCCCAGCGCCTTGCCGCCCGCTTCGGTTTGCGACAGTGCAACCAGTTCAACGCCGAGCTGCTGCACCTGCTGCGGCGTGACGCGGCTGCCGGCGATCAGCGGCAGGTACGGCTGCGGCGTGCTGGTGTGGATCACGCGCAGCTTTTCCTTCTTGAGCTTGCCCGCCACGCCGGAATACGAGGCGATGCCGCCCACGTGCGACAGCCCATTCTGGATGGCGAACGGAATCGCGCCCTGCTCGCGCACGTAGGTCACTTCTTCGGGGTTCACGCCCATCTTGCGGTCGCGCATCTCGGCCAGGCAGAACTTGGTCATGTAGGCCACGCGCTCGGGCATGATCACGCGCTTGTCTTTCAGGTCGTCCAGCGTCTTGAACGGGCTGTCTTCCTTGACGATCAGCAGGCAGTGGCCGTCGGGCTGGGTGGTGGTCACGGCGCTGAAGCCGTAGTCGCGCACGCCGCGTGCCGGGTAGTCGCTGGGCCGCGCCAGCACCATGTCGAACCTGCCCGCCTTCATGCCTTCTTCGAGCAGGCGGAAGTCGCGCACGTAGCGCACATTCACCTTCTGGGCCAGCACGCGCTCCATCACCTCGATCATCGGCTTGTATTTGATGGCCATCTGCTCGTCGGTCACCGCCGAGCCACCGCCCGACGTGCCTTCGCTGACGGCAAACAGCAAATCGGCGCGCGCGGCCGGCAGCAGCCCGCCCATCGTGGCCAAGGCCAGCACAAAGCCAGGACGGATCAGACAGAAAGGCAGCTGCATCGGGAATCCTGTAGGAAAAAGCGGGACTATTTCACAAAATTGTGACGAAATATACAACGTTGTGCCTAAATTCACATGGACGCCGGCGACTTGACGTTGGTGAGAAGATGCGGGCATGACGCTTGCCTCTTCCCCGCCTGCTCAAGCACCCTCTTACGCGGACCGCCGCGCCCGCCTGGCTGCACAACTCGGCCCCGATGCCATCGCCATCGTCCCCACCGCGCCGGTGCAGCAGCGCAACCGCGACAGCGATTTCCCCTACCGCGCCGACAGCTACTTTCATTACCTGACCGGCTTTGCTGAGCCCAACGCCTGGCTGGTGCTGACCGGCGACGGCCGCAGCACGCTGTTCTGTCAGCCGAAAGACCTGGAGCGCGAGATCTGGGACGGCATCCGCCTGGGCCCTGAGGCCGCACCCGCCGCGCTGGGCGTGGACGAAGCGTTTTCGGTTGACGAACTGGCCACGCGCCTGCCCCAGCTGCTGGAAAACAAGGCAGTCGTCTGGTACCCGTTTGCCACGCACCCGGGGCTGGAAACGCGCATCGACGGCTGGCTGAACAAGGTCCGCGCCCGTGTGCGCTACGGCGCGTTGGCGCCCGACACCCAACGCGACCTGTGCGCGCTGCTGGACGAAATGCGCCTGGTGAAAGATGCGTATGAGCAGGATGTGATGCGCCGCGCCTCGCAGATCAGCGCGCGCGCCCACGTGCGCGCCATGCAGCGCAGCGCTGCCATGCTGCGCGCCGCGCAGGACGTGCGCGAGTACCACCTCGACGCCGAGCTGCTGCACGAATTCCGCGAGCACGGGTCGCAATTTCCCGCCTACACCAGCATCGTCGCGGCCGGTGCCAACGCCTGCGTGCTGCACTACCGCGCCGACGTCGCGCCCATCCGCGATGGCGAGCTGGTGCTGATCGACGCGGGCTGCGAACTCGACGGCTACGCCAGCGACATCACGCGCACATTCCCTGCCAACGGCCGCTTCACCGGCCCGCAGCGCCAGCTGTACGAGCTGGTGCTGGCCAGCCAGGACGCCGCCGTCGCTGCCACCCGCGCCGGCGCGCGCTTCAACGACCCGCACGACGCCACGGTGCGCGTGTTGACACAGGGCTTGCTGGACTTGGGGCTGATCGACAAGGCCAAGCACCCGACGCTGGATGACGCCATCGCCGCGCGGGGCTATTTCCCGTACTACATGCACCGCACCAGCCACTGGTTGGGCATGGACGTGCACGACTGCGGCAGCTACGTGGAGCCCAGCGAAGTCGGCCAGATCAGCGAGCGCAAGGACCCGCTCTCCGGCGAGCTGATCAAGGACCGCCCCAGCCGCATCCTGCGCCCCGGCATGGTGCTGACGATCGAGCCCGGCCTGTACGTGCGCCCGGCCGACAACGTGCCCGAAGCCTTCTGGAACATCGGCATCCGCATCGAAGACGACGCGGTGGTCACCGACACCGGCTGCGAGCTGATCACGCGCGGCGTGCCGGTCGCGCCCGATGAGATCGAAGCGCTGATGCGCGGATGAGCGGCCGCCCGGCCGCGCGCCTGCGCTCCGTCAACGTCGGGCGCACCGCGAAACTGTCCGTCGCAGGTGGCCGCACGGTGCTGAGCGGCATCCGCAAGCAAGCCGTGACCGGGCCGGTCGCCGCACAGCCGCTGGGCCTGGCTGGCGATGAACAGGCCGACCTCAGCATCCACGGCGGTCTGACCAAGGCGGTGTACGCCTACCCGGCAGAGCACCTGCCCTTCTGGCAGGCCGAGCGTCGGGATCGCGGCGTCAGCCTGTTCGACGAGCCGTTGCCGCCCGGCTTCATGGGCGAGAACCTCACGCTGGAAGGCCTGCTGGAGTCCGACGTGTGGGTGGGCGACACGCTGCGCTTCGATGGCTCGGCGTGCGTGCTGCGCGTCACGGCGCCGCGCGAGCCCTGCGGCAAATTCACTGCCGTGATGGGTTTCGCGCAGGCCGCCCAGGTCATGGTGCGCACGGCGCGCTGTGGGTTTTACCTGGCGGTGGACACGCCGGGGGAGCTGTGCGCGGGCATGGCGATCCGCGTCGAGCCGGGCAGCCGCGGCTTGTCGATCCCGGACGCCATCCACGCCAAATGGGCGCGGCATCGCAACGGATAGCCAAAACTGCCCCTGGCGCTGATGCAGAAAGCGCTGACAGCTATGGTTTTGGTAGTTTCTGGTGCACGATGTGTCGGTGCGGCGGTGTGCACGGGCCGAAGAAGGCGTTTCAGTCTTGAAGTGGCGCCAGGTAAGCGCGAGCAGCTCCTGAAATAGAAGCATTGGTGCCCGGTCGCAGGGGCCGCGCGTTGGGCCCCGTCCGCCAGGCGTCGGGCCAAGGTCGCCGCGTGCTGGCTGGATTCGGTCGGCGCGCTCCGCCGGAGCGCAGGTGCCGCGCCGGCGAACCTCAACGCAAAGTACGCGCGCAGGTGCGGCTGCGCGCGGGTACTGAAGTTTAATCCAAAAGATATATTAAATGTGCGATTAGCCCACTAAAACTGTTCCTTATGACTTACTACATAGGGTTTCCACCGCATAATGAAGTATTAAATCGAACTATTGAGGAAGCGGGATGGATAGGAGAGGGGCTCTGGCGCCATGGCGTGCGCTGGCAACTGGGAGTACCAGGAATGCGGCGGTGGCCGCCGTGGCGGGCTGGTGCCTGCTGGGGGCAACTGCACAGGCGGCGGCGCAGTCAGCAGACCTTGTTTTGGCCAAACAGGTCGTGTCACCCGATCCGGTCAAGGCGGGCGGGATCGCCACGATCGCGCTCACGGTTGAAAACAACGGCCCCGACACGGCCAGCAACGTGGTGCTCACGGACCTGCTGCCCGTCGGTGCGGTCTTTGAGAGCATGGTGGCGAGCGACGGCGGCACCTGCACCACGGCCGCACCGTTCCAGTGCAACTGGCCGACGCTGGCTTACAAGGGACAGCGCACCGTCACGCTGAAACTGCGTATTCCGGCCAAAGGGGTGTACGACAACGCGGCGTCCGTGAGTGCGTCCACGAATGACCCGAACAACGGCAACAACGGCCTCATTCGTCGCATCACGGCGGTGGCGGCCGCGGATCTGACTTTGGCGGCCAACAGTTCCGCCGCTGCGGGCGCACCCGCCGGCACCCCCTACACCTACGCGCTGACGGCCAGCAACAATGGCCCCGACGCCCTGCCTGCGGGAGAGCAGCCGCGGGTCACGTTCGCGGTGCCCTCGGGCACGGCGGTGACAGCCCGCCCCACCGGCACGGGCTGGGACTGCACACCTGCGACCGGCTACCCCATAGCCAACCCGACCAGCGCCACCACCATCACCTGCGCACGCAGCGGTGGCAGCGACGCGCTGAGCAGCGGAGCCGCATGGCCCGCGATCTCGGTGCCCACCGTGGCCAACCATTCGGGCACGGTGACCGCCAGCTTCGGCGTCACCTCCACCTTCCCGGACGGCGACGACCTGAACAACACAGCCCTGGTCAACAGCAGCTTCGCCGGCGGCAGCGATCTGGCGATCGGCAAGACCGTTTCGCCGAGCGGCACGGTGGCCATCAACACAGCGGTCGCATTCACCCTGACGCCGCGCCTCGTCGCCGGCATGTCGCCCAGCGACGTGGTGGTCACGGACACGCTGCCGCCCGGGTTGACCTACGTGTCACACAGCGCGCCAGCACCGTGGGCCTGCACCTTCACCGCGCCGACCCTGAGCTGCACCTACCCGGGCGCCTGGCCGGGCAGGCCAGGTGATGCCATGCCGGCCATCACCCTGACCGCCAACGTCGGTCTGGGGGCGCAGCCGAACGTCGCCCACGTCGGATTCCCGTCGGGCAACGCCCAGATCGACCCGGTGCCGGGCAACAACAGCTCGAGCACCGTGACGGTCACCGGCAGCAACACGTCCGATCTGCGGCCGACCAAGACCGCAAGCAAATCGCCCGTGCTTGTGGGTGAGGCTTACAACTTCACGGTAACCGTGCGCAACCACGGCCCGGTACCGGCGCGTGCCGGCCAAAAAGTGCAGGTGGTCGAAAGTTTGCCGCCCGGCATGACGCTGACCGCCTTGCCCACGGGGACAGGCTGGTCCTGCCTGCCCGCCACGGGCTACCCGATGGTGGGGCCCGCGACCCTCGCCTGCGAGCGCACGCTGGCAGCCGATCAGGCGGTCAATACCAACTTCCCGCCGATCACCTTCCCTGTGGTCAACACAGCCACCGGGCCACTGGTCAATGGTGTCTGCAACTGGCTGACCGGACCCGGCCCGGATGACCCCGACAACAACTGCACCAACGCCACAGTGTGGTCCACGGAGGGCGTCAACCAGGCCGACCTGCGCATCGCCAAGACCGTGAACACGGCCACCGCGGTGGTCGGCGACGAGCTGACCTACACGCTCACGGTCACCAACGCCGGCCCCGGCGCCTCCACCGACGTGAAGGTGCGCGACGTGCTCGACAACCTACTGAATCCGAACGGGCTGGTCAGCGCCGCGGTGACCACCGGCACGGGCACCTGCAGCCCGGCTGGCCCGACCAACGGCAATGCGACGGTCACCTGCACGCTGCCCACGCTGGCGGCTGGCGGCACCGCGGTCGTCACGATTCGGGTCAAGGCGGGCAACACAGGCTCCACCGTGCTGGCGCGCACCAACGTCGCCACGGTGAGCTCGACCCAGGTGGTGGATCCCGACCCCAGCAGCAACACCAGCAACACCGTGACCACCGACGTCGCGCCGCGTGTCGACATGACGGTGAGCAAGTCCGTCACCCCTAAGCCGGTGCGCGTGGGTGAGCCGATGGTGTGGGTCATCACTGCGCTCAACAGCGGGCCCTCGGCGGCCGCCAACGTGCGCGTCACCGACGCCATGCCGGCCCACGCCGCATTCATCTCCGCCACGGCCTCGGACAGCGGCAGCTGCACCCTGCCGGACGTCGGAGCCACCAGCGGCACGATCGACTGCCGATGGGCGGCGGACGTTGCCAGCAAGACGCAGCGCACGGTGACGGTGCGTTTGCGCCCGCTTGCTGAAGCTGTCGGCACCACCATCACCAACACCGTCGCCGTTGCCACCGACACGCCGGAGACCAACGCCAGCAACAACACCGCGAGCGCTTCCGTGAACGTTGTGCCGGCGGAGCTGGACTTGCTGGTCCACAAGACCGACAGCGTGGACCCAGTACCGCTGGGCAGCGAGACCGAATACACCGTCACGGTGACGAACGTCGGCCCCTCGTTCGGCACGCAACTGGTCGTCACCGACACCTTTCCCAATGCAGGAGCGAGTGCGCGCTTCAGCTACCAGGGCGGGCTGAGCGCGACGGTGGCGGGCGCACCCCTGACGGCGCCCGACTGCACCGAACCTGCCGTGGGCGCCACCAGCGGCGCACTGGTGTGCCGCTTCCCCTCGATCGAGCCGGGCGCGGCCAAGGAGGTGGTGCTCAGGTACCGCATGCGCGCCGAAAGCATCGTCCAGCCGGGCGCCTACTCAGGCACCCAGGGCAACCGCGTGGTGGTGGCCGTGGACGAGGAGGAGGCCGAGGAAGGCAACAACACGGTCGATGAAGACACCACCACGCGCCGCGATGCCATCGCTACCGACCTGGAGCTGGAAAAGTCGGTCGACGTGGCCACGCTGGCCCCGGGCGACCTGGCCGTCTACAAGCTGACGGTCAGCAACCTCGGGCCGCTGGACAGCATCGGCGCCACAGTGACCGACCCCCTGCCTGCCGGGATGACCTTCATGTCTTCCTCCAGCGGCTGCGTGGTCAGCGGCGCGACCGTCAGTTGCGCGGTGGGCACGCTGGCGAATGGCCAGAGTCGCGAGTTCAGCTTCACCGCGCAGCTGGCCGACCCGTACGAAGGTGCGAGCCCGGTGGTGAACACCGCCACGCTCGACGCGCCGGGCGACCCCAATCCCGACAACGACACCAGCACCACGACCACGCGCGTCCCCAGCAAGGAACCCCCGGTGGCGGTACCGACCTTGGGTGAATGGGCGCTGTTGGTCTTGCTGGCGGTGATCGCCGGTCTGGGCGCCCTGCCCTTGCGCCGCACCGACTAAGAACCCCGCGTAGCCCGGGTGGGGGCATGTCTCGCTCGCTCTCTCTCTGATGCCCCCTTTGAAAGCGCCCCTCGGGGCGCTCTTTTTATGGGGATTCAGGCCAGATGTAGGAGGTTTGTGGGTGGGGTGGGCCAACAGGGCGCGAGCCCATGGATACCGCGGCGGGGGCTGACGTCAGCGCGCTCGTTTCATCGTGTGACCGCGCGGGAGCATGCACCCGTGCGTCTTCCGCCGTTACTGCCCGCGTTCAGGGCGCCCGGCTCGCAACAGTTCGAACGCCGTCGCCAGCACGGCACCGGCCAATGCTCCCGTCAGGTGGGCGGCGTAGATGACGTTGAAGCCCCAACCGCTGTCAAAGCCGACGGGCACCTTCCAGGCGCGCTCCAGCGCCAGCTTGATCGCCAGGCCGCCAGCCAGCAGCAGCCCCAGCCAGCGCTGCGAGGGCGTGGCCAGCGCGCGCACGGCCACGACGGCGGTGGCCGCGTGCACCACGCCCGACAGGCCGTAGAAGGCCCCCACGCCGGGCCAGGCGTACAGCGCAGCGGTGCCGAGCGGCCACGCCAGCAGCAGCGCCAGCGCGTCGCGCGGGGGCGCCTCCAGCGCAGCGCCGAGCACCGCCAGCGCGACAAGTGCCAGCACATTGGCCAGCAGGTGCGGCCACAGGAAGTGCAGCAGCGGCCCGGTCCACAAGGTCCAGGGCAGCGCACGCCAATGGTCGTACTGCCACACCCAGCGCGGCGGGTCGACATAGCCAGCCACGCCCACTAGCCACAGCGTGCCGCTGGCCACGACCAGCACGGCGCACAGCAGGGGCCAGGCGATGCGGCGCATCAGGCGGGGTGGCTCGTCTGCGCTCCGTTTTCAGGAGCTGCCGGCGCAGGACCAGCATGCCCGGAGCGGTGAAAACGCTTGCCAAACCACTGCGCGATGTCGTCGATGTAGGTATAGACCGCAGGGATCACCAGCAAGCTCAGGAAGGTCGAGGTGATCAGCCCCCCGATCACCGCCACCGCCATGGGCGAGCGAAAGCTCGGGTCGGCCGAGCCCCAGCCGATGGCAATCGGCAGCATGCCCGCGCCCATGGCCAGCGTGGTCATGATGATCGGGCGCGCGCGCTTGTGGCAGGCGTCCATCAGCGCGTCGAAGCGGGAGAGCCCGTGCTCGCGCCGCGCCAGGATGGCGTACTCGACCAGCAGGATCGAGTTCTTGGTCGCGATGCCCATCAGCATGATCAAGCCGATCAGCGAAGGCATCGAAAACGCTTTGCCGGTCAGCAGCAGCGCCACGAAGGCGCCGCCCAGCGACAGCGGCAGCGCCGCCAGAATGGTGACCGGGTGCAGAACGTGGTGGAACAGCAGCACCAGCACAATGTAAATGCACAGGATGCCCGTCAGCATGGCCAGGCCAAAACCGACGAACAGCTCACCCATCACCTCGGCGTCGCCCACTTCCACCACCTTCACGCCGGGCGGCAGGTTCCTGACGGAGGGCAGCGCCTTGGTCTTGGCCGCCACGTCGCCCAGCGGCTGGCCCGAAAGCTCCACCTCCAGGTTGATGTTGCGCGCGCGGTCGTAGCGGTTGATCACGGCCGGGCCGCCGCTGTAGCTCAGCGTCGCGACCTGGCCCAGTGGCACCGGGCCCTTGGCGCCCGGCACGTGCAGGCGCTCGAGCACCCCGAGATCCTTGCGGGCGGCGTCGTCCAGCTTCACCACGATCGGAATCTGGCGCTGCGCCAGATTCATCTTGGGCAGTTGGGCGTCGTAGTCGCCCTGCGTGGCCACGCGCAGCGTGTCGGCGATGGCGCTGCTGGTCACGCCCAGGTCGGCGGCGCGCGCGAAGTCGGGGTGCACCGCGATCTCGGGGCGCACCAGGCTGGCGGTGCTGGTGATGCTGCCCAAGCCGGGCATGGCGCGCAGGTCGGACTCGACCTTGCGCGCGGCCTGGCCGAGTGCCACCGGGTCTTCGCCCTGCAGCACCAGGATGTATTTCTCGCCCGAACCGCCCAGGCCCACCTTGCTGCGCACGCCCGGCAGCACCGCCAAACGGTGGCGCAGCTCGGCCTCCACGGTTTGCTTGACCGGGCGGTCGCCGCGCGGCGCCAGCTGGATGGTCAGCGTCGCCTTGCGCACGTCGGCACTGCTGGCGGCAAACGGGTCGCCGCCCGCCGCGCCGCCGCCGATGGTGGTGTAGACGCTGCGCACGTTGGTGTCCTGCATCAGCAGCTGCCGCGCCTCCTCTGCCACGCGCTCGGTCTGCGTGAGCGTTGCGCCCGGCGGCAGCTCCAGGTAGACCTGCGTCTGCGAGTTGTCATCGGGCGGGATGAAGCCGGTCGGCAGCAGCGGGATCAGCGCAATCGAGCCGACAAAGAACACGAAGCCGCCGATCACCGTCCAGATGCGGTGCTTCACGCACCACGCGGCCCAGCGTCCGTAGGTGCGCAGCCAGCCCGGCTCGTGGTGGCCGCGCGGATCGGGCTTCATCATGTACGCGGCCATCATCGGCGTGAGCAGGCGCGCCACCACCAGCGAGGCGAACACCGCCATCGCCGCCGTCCAGCCGAACTGCTTGAAGAACTTGCCGACCACACCCGTCATGAAAGCGGTCGGCAAAAACACCGCGATCAACGTGAAGGTGGTGGCGATCACCGCCAGCCCGATCTCGTCGGCCGCCTCCATCGCCGCCTGGTAGGGCGACTTGCCCATGCCCTGGTGGCGCACGATGTTCTCCACCTCGACGATTGCGTCGTCCACCAGGATGCCCACCACCAGCGACAGCGCCAGCAGCGACACCACGTTGATGGTGAAGCCGAAGAAGTACATGCCGATCAGCGCTGGCAGGATCGACATCGGCAGCGCCACCGCCGCGACAAAGGTGGCGCGCCCGTTGCGCAGGAACAGCCACACCACCACCACCGCCAGCAGTGCGCCTTCGCCCAGCATCTTGAGCGAGGCGTGGTATTCCTCTTCCACCGGGGTGACGAAGTCGAACGCCTCGGTGAAGTGCAGGTCGGGCCGCGCCGCCTGCAGCTCCTTGAGCGCGGCGCGCACGCCAGCGCCCACTTCCACCTCGCTGGCGCCGCGGCTGCGCGCCACCTCGAAGCCCACCACCGGCTTGCCATTCAGCAGCGCCGCCGCGCGCGGTTCGGCCACGGTGTCGGTCACCTTGGCCACCTGGTCCAGCCGCACGCTGCGCCCGTCCTGCAGCGCGATCGGCATGGCGCGCAGCTCGTCCGCGCTCTTGACGGTGGCCAGCGTGCGCACCGGCTGCTCGCCCTGACCCAGGTCGACGCGGCCCCCCGCGCTTTCCATCTGCACCTGGCGCAGCTGGCGCGACACCTCGGCCGCCGTCAGCCCCAGCCCCTGCAGGCGCGCCGGGTCCAGGTCGATGTGCACCTGGCGGTTGGCGCCGCCCACGCGGTTGACCGCGCCGACGCCTGGGATCGCCAGCAGCCGCTTGGCCACGTCGTTGTCGACGAACCAGGACAGGTCTGCGTCGCTCACGCGGTCGGACGACAGGGCGTACGCCAGCATCGGCTGGGCGGCCAGGTCAACCTTGCTTACGATCGGCTCCTGCAAATCGGTCGGCAGGTCGCTGCGCACGCGCGAGACGGCCGAACGCACGTCGTCCAGCGCCTCCTGCAAATCCTTTTCCAGCCTGAACTCCACCACGATGGTGACCGCGCCATCGACCACACTGGTGATGATGTGCTTGACGCCTTGCACCGTGGCCAGGCTGTTCTCGATCTTGCGGGCGACGTCGTTTTCTAGCTGGCCCGGCGTGGCGCCCGGCAGCGCGGCCACCACGTTGACCATGGGCAGGTCGATGTCGGGAAAGTTCTGCACCTTCATCTGGTGGAAGGCGAACAGCCCCCCCAGCGTGAGCAGCACGAACAGCATCAGGGTCGGGACCGGGTTGCGGATCGACCAGGCGGAAAAATTCATGGCAACAACCGTGTGTGAAGCATGAGAGCTATGCTCTTTATTTGCTAGCTGCCTGCGCAGGCTGAGCGGGCGCTGCGGCCTGATTTGGCGCTGAAGCTGCGGCCGATGCAGCGGCTGTGGCAGGTTCGCCCACCACCTGCACCTGGTCGCCGTCGTTCAGGAAGCCGGCGCCGCGCACCACCACCTGCGCGCCCGCCGGCAGCGCGGTCATGATCTCGACCCGGTTGCCATTCAGCCGTCCGGTCTGCACGCGCTCCAGGCGCACGCGCCGGTCGGGCTGCAGCACGGCCAGGTGGGCGAAGCCGTCGCGCATGACCACGGATTCCTGCGGCACCGTGAGGGCGCTGTCGGCGCCGATGTCGAAATGCCCGCTGGCGAACATGCCCGCGCGCGCCGCGGTGCCCGGTGGCAGGTCCACGTACACCAGCGCATAGCGGGTGCGCGCGTCCACCGTGGGTGCGAGCTGGCGCACCGTGCCGGTGATGGCCGTGCCGGAACTCGCGCTGCCATCGGCCGCGTGGCCGGGCAGCTCGATCCGCACGCGCTGGCCCGGGCGGATGGCGCTCAGGTCCTCGGCACGCGCTTCGCCGCGCCATTCCAGGCGGCCCTGGCGCACCATGCGGAACAGCTCGGTCCCGGCGCCCACCACCTGGCCCACGGTCGCGGTGCGCGCCGAAATCACGCCCGCGTCCGGCGCCACGATCTGCGTGTTGCGCACGCGCAGGTTCTGGCTGGCGACCACGGCCTTGGCCGCTTCGACGCGCGCGCGGGCCGTCTTCTCGGAGGTGGCGTACTGGTTGATCTGCTGTTGGCTCAGAGCGCCGCTGGCCTGCACGGCGCGCGCGCGTTCAGCGTTGCCGCGCGCATCGGCGTAGGCGGCCTCGGCCTCGGCGAGGCTGGCGCGCGCCTGCGCCTGGTCCTGCTGCACCGGCGCCGCGTCGAAGGTGGCCAGCACCTGGCCCTTCTTGACCACGTCGCCCACGTTCACGCGCAAGTCCTGCAGGCGTAAGCCAGCCACATCGGCGCCGATGCTGGCCTCCTGCCACGCCGCGATGTTGCCGTTGGCGGCTATTTCGCGCGCCCAGCTCACCTTCTGCGGCGTGGCCACCGTCACCGTCAGCGCCGCGCGCGGCGCACTCCCCGCGGCGGCAGGCGCCGACGCCGCATCAGCGGCCGCGCCCTTGGGCGCATCGCCGTCCTTGCCGCCGCAAGCGGCCAGCAGCACCGCTGCGGTAAGGGTGGAAATCAGAAGCGGAAAGAACTTGGGCATGGTGTCTTTCAAGGCACGGCGTTCAGTAAAAAAACAGCGTCGCGCGGAGTGGGGGAATCCCATTCAACGTCGTCATTGGGCGTATGGCGCGCAGTGGCGTGCGGCGCTTCACACCAGCGCGCATGCGCGTCGTGCAAGGGCGCTGCGGACCGATGGGCGCGCCAGCCCAGCAAACGCCGTTGCCGGACCTGCGCCGGCAACTGGCGTTGTCCCCCCTCGCGAAGCAGAGGGGGGAAGGCGCCAAAGGCGACTCAGGGGGGTGCATTCCATCTTCCCCCCGCCGCCCGGTACAGCGCCACCCCGGCCGCGTCGCGGTCGTGCAGTAGCTGGTTGAGCGCGATCTCGGCGTTCAGCAGCGTGCGGCGCGCTTCCTCCAGCTGCGGCAGGCTGGCCATGCCCTGGCGGTACATGCCCTGCATGGCGTCGAACTGGCGGCGGTAGCCCGCCACAGCGGCGCGCGCATCGGCTTCGCGCGCGCGGGCGGCGGCGCCGTCGGTCAGCGCGGTTTCGACTTCGCGCACGGCCTGGCGCACCTGCCCCTTGTAGTTGGCCACGGCCTCGTCGTAGCGGGCGCGGGCGCCGGCCTGGTTGGCGGCGATGCGGCCCCCGTCCCAGATCGGCAGCGCCAGCTGCAGCGGGCCGAAGGTCCAGGTCGACAGATTGGCGCTGGCGCCGCCGCTGCGCAGCTGCAGCGCCGCCACGTTGCCGCCCAGGCTGAGCGACGGCCAGCGCGCCGCGTCGGCGGCGTCGATCTCGGCGCGCGCGGCCAGCACTTCGCGCTCGGCGGCCCACACGTCAGGGCGCTGGCGCAGCGTTTCGGCGGGCAGTTGTGCTATCGAAAAAGAAGCTGCTTGCGCAGATGGGGTCTGCGCTACAGCCACTTTTTGTTCTAAATCAGGCTCGGGCAGGCCGGTCAGGGCCACCAGCACCTTGCGCTGCGCATCGCACACCGCGCGCTGCTGCGTCACGCGGTTGCGGCCCTCGGCGGCGCTGGCGTCGGCCAGGGCAGCGGTGGCCGGCGCGGTGAAGCCGGCGTCGCGGCTGATGCCGGTCAGCCGCGCGGTCTCGCCACGCGACGCGGCGTCGGCGCTGGCCGTGGTCAGCATCAGCTGGCACAGCCGCAGCCCGTGGTAGGCGCCGGCCACGTCCGCCACCAGCGACACGCGCGCCGACTGGGCCAGCGCCTCGGCGCCGTCCACGCGTGTGCGGGCGGCGTCGACCAGCGCGCGCTGGCGGCCGAACAGGTCGATTTCCCACTGCGCCTGCAGGCCCGCCTGCAGCGTGGTGATGATCGGCGGCGAGCCCCCCGGCGCTGTTGAGCCGATGGCGCTGCTGTTGCCACGGCTGGCGCTGGCGGCGGCGTCCACCCGCGGCATCAGGCCGGCGCGCTGCGCGCCCAGCTGGGCGCGGGCGGCGTTCACGCGCGCTTCGGCGGCGTCCACCGTGGGTGCGTCGCGCAGCGCGGCGTCGATCAGGCTGGCCAGCGCGCTGTCGCTGCCGGGTTGGCGCCACCAGTCGACCAGTTGCGCGGCGGTGCCGCCGTGCGGCTGGGGCGCAAACCATTGCGCGGGCGCGAGCTGGGTCAGTTCGGGCGCGGGTGTCGGCGGCGTGGCTGCGCAGCCGGCCAGTGCGGTGGCCAGGGCAAGGGCCAGCGCGGGAGGCCAGCCAGCGGTGCGTCGAACAGGAGCGAAAGGCGGGCGCATAAGGCTTGAGTGGAGGGCAACCTGCTGTCAGGCCAGCGGGCCGCGCCACGGACGGTGACCGGGCGCCCACCTGGCCAGGGCTCACGGCCGCCGAATGCGCTGGCGGGCTGGGGCAGGGTGGCGGAGGGCGGACAAGCTGCCTGCGGCGCTGCGGTCGCAGCTGGGCAGGCGGGCGAAATTACACCACGGCGGCGACCCCAAGCCGATACACCCTGCCGGGGAATGTTTCCGATTGCGTGCGCTGCGGCGCATTCCAGGGCTGATGGCCCTCGCTCCGGGCTGACTCCGTGTGGCTAAGTGGCCCTGCTACAAGCAGATTGTTGCTATCTATAAAGTAGCTTATTGCGCACATCTGGCAAGGGCTAGGCACCAATTTCACACAAAAACCGCCTGCCACAGCCGCTGAATGGCGGCGCATTCGGCGGCCATGGCTTCTGGCGGCAATTGCGTGGCTTGTTCGTCCAGCCGTGCCACGTGCTGCGCGCGCCGCAATTCGCGGTACGCGTCACCCGCCGCGGCGCCGACGCCCGTGGGCAGCAGGCCGGCGTCTTCGGCGCGGCGCAGCAGGGCGATGTTGCCCAGGTTGGGCTCCAGCGCGGGGTGGTCGCGGCTGTGCGCCAGCACCAGGTACTGCGTGGCGAACTCGGCGTCGACCATGCCGCCGGGGCTGTGCTTGAGGTCGAACAGGCCGTCGCGCACGGGGTGCGCGTTGCGCATCTTCTCGCGCATGGTGATGATCTCGCCCTTCAGCGCCTCGCGGTCGCGCGGCGCGGTGATCACGGCGTGGCGCACGGCGTCGAAGCGCGCGACCAGGGCGTCGGCGTCGGCATCGGCTTGCGCGTCGCGGGGCGCCTCTACGATGTGCGGCGCGTCGGGATGCGGCGGCGTGCTTGGCGGCGGACAGCGGGGCGGGACCATCCTGGCCCTCGTCATCGCCTGGTGTTCCCAAGTCCAGGCGGTGTTGCTGCCGCGGTTTTCCTGGTAATCGGCGTAGGCCTCGAACGGCGTCACCAGCAGGCCGGAGCCGCCGTTGGGGCGCAGCGCGGTGTCGATCTCGAACAGGTCGCCTTCGGCCGTCTTGATGGTCAGCCAGTTGATCAGCTTGCGCACGAAGGCGCTGTAGATCTCCTGCGCGTCTTCGTGCTCGTCGTCGAACACGAAGACCAGGTCCAGATCGCTGCCGTAGCCCAGCTCTTTGCCGCCCAGTTTGCCGTAGGCGACGATGCCCAGGTGCGGCGTGTCGCGGTGCTTCTGGCGCAGCAGCGGCCAGCACCAGCGCAGCGTCAGGCGCAGCACGGCGTCGGCCAGGGCGGACAGGTCGTCGGCCACCTGCTCGACGGTGATCAGCCGCTCCAGGTCGCGCACCAGGGTGCGGAACAGCTCGGCGTGGTGCGCCCGGCGCAGCAGGTTGAGCAGGTTTTCCTCGTCGTCCTCGCCCGTGCTGGCCAGGGCTTCGCGGCGCCATTCCAGCTCGCGCTCGAAAGCGGCGGCGTCGAAGCGGTCGGTCAAGAGGCGCGGGCTGGCGAGTTCGTCGATCACGCCCGGGTGCTGCATGACGTAGCGCGCCGGCCAGCGCGCCGCGCCCAACAGGCGCAGCAGGCGTTCGTGCACGGCCGGGCGTTCCAGCAGCAGGGCCAGGTAGCTGTCGCGCCGCAGCAGGGATTCGATCCAGTCGAGCAGGCGCAGCACCCCGACTTCGCTGGTGCGGCCTTCATCCAGCCACTGCGCGGTGCGCTGCATCAGACGCCACAGGCGGCCCAGGGCAGCGTCGCGCAGGCCTTCGACGCGCGGCTGTTCGCGCCATTCGGTCAGACGCGCGTGCATGCTCTCAGGAAACAGGCTCAGCAGACCATCCAGATCGGACGGTGCGGCGGCGGGCGCGCCGGGCGGGGCTTTCTTCTGGCAGCTTTTGCAGCCGCCGTCGTTGCCCAGCAGGCGGTCGAATTCCTCGGCGACGAACTCGCGGTGAGTGTCGAGCTCGCCCAGGAAAGCGCAAGTGCTGTCAAAGCCCATGGTTCGCCCGAGCCAGTCGAGGTCGGCATCGGCGGTGGGCAGCACGTGGGTCTGCTGGTCGTCCAGGTACTGGATGCGGTGCTCGACCTGGCGCAGGAACACGTAGGCGCGGGCCAGCCCGTCGGCGGTGTCGGCGGGCATCAGACCCGCACGCGCCAGGCGCTGCAGCGCCTCCAGCGTGGGGCGGGTGCGCAGCTCCGGGAACTGGCCGCCGCGCACCACCTGCAACAGCTGCACTGTGAATTCGATCTCGCGGATGCCGCCGCGCGACAGCTTGACGTCGTTGGCGCGCTCGGGCCGACCGGCGCTGCGCTTGCTGGCGTGGTCGCGGATCTGCTGGTGCAGCGTGCGCAGCGATTCGAACACCGCGTAATCGAGGTAGCGGCGGAACACGAAGGGCAGCACCACGCCGCGCAGGGCCTGGGCGGAGCCGTTGGTGATGGCCGCGCGCGGGGCGACGGCACGGCTTTTCATCCAGGCAAAGCGCTCCCACTCGCGGCCCTGTACCAGCATGTATTCCTCGAGCGCGTCGAGCGAGCACACGGTGGGGCCGGAATTGCCGTTGGGCCGCAAGGCCAGGTCGACACGGAACACGAAGCCATGTTCGGTGGTGTCGCCGATCAGGCCATAGATGATCTTGACCGCACGGGTGAAGTATTCCTGCACCGTGATCTGGCCGCGGCCATCGGCGCGGCCCGCGGTCTCGCCGTCTTCGTCGTACACGTAGATCAGATCGACATCGGACGACACATTCAGCTCGCGCGCGCCGAGCTTGCCCATGCCGATGACCCAAAGTTCGGCGCGCTGACCGGCCTCGGTCATCGGGGCGCCATGGCGCTCATCCAGTTGCGCAAAGGCGCTCTGGCAGGCGGTGTCCAGGGCCAGTTCGGCCAGTTGCGTCACGGCGCTGGTGATGGTGGCCAGGGGTGCGGCCTGTTCGCAGTCCAGCACGACCAGGCGCTCCATGACGAGCTGGCGCAGGATGCGCAAGGCCGCCGCGGTGTCGTGGCCTTGCGCCAGCAGACACTGCAGACTTTCGCGCAACATGGCTGGATCGGGCACACCGGGCGCGAGCAGCGGCAGCTCGCTTTCATAGCGCCGACGCAGGCGCTGCACCAGACGGGAATGCCGTGCGGCGCCCGCCGTATCGGCAGGCAGAAGCGCACCACGGGTCACGTCTTCAGCGTCGGTTAACAAAGATTCACCGCTGGCGCGAGAACCTCCGACTTCGGCGCGGGTCATAATTTCCTCACTGCTTTGCTGAGGTCGGCGGCCGTTGCCCGTCCGCCTCATTGATTGTCCGAACGCCGTTGTTGCAGCTGTCCTTTAAAGCCACCGCGATCCTCATGCGCTGGGTGACTCGCCTGGTCGGCGCGGCGTTCGTGTTGCTGATCCTTGCAGCCATCGTCCTCCACTGGGTGATTTTGCCGCGGATCGACGAATTCCGTCCGCGGCTGGAAGCCATGGTCACGCGCGCGATTTCGGCGCCGGTGACCATCGGCGGGCTGAGGGCCGAGTCAAATGGTCTCGTACCCACGGTGTCGCTGCACGATGTGCGTGTGCATGACCCCACGGGACGCGCTGGCTTGCAGTTGCCACGTGTGCTGGCGTCGTTTTCAGTGTTGTCGCTGGCGCGCGGCGAGCTTGAACAGCTGGTCATCGAACAGCCCACGCTGGAGGTGCGCCGCACCGCCGATGGCCGCTTGCGTGTTGGCGGCATCGACATGTCGGGCGACGCGTCGTCGGGCGACACCGGGGCGGCCGACTGGTTCTTCTCGCAGGACGAGTTCCTGGTGCTGGGCGGTCGACTGCGCTGGGTGGACGAGAAGCGCGCAGTTGAGCCGGTCGAGTTGCGCGACGTGCAGGTCGTGGTGCGCAACGGCCACCGGCGCCACCAGATGCGCATCGATGCGACGCCCGACGCGCAATGGGGTCAGCGCTTCACGCTGATGGGGCAGTTCCGGCAACCGGTGTTCTCGCGCCATGCAGGCTACTGGAAAGACTGGGTGGGCGAGCTGTACGCCGACGTTCCTCACGCCGACGTCTCGCGCCTGCGCCAGTACTTAGACCTCAGTACCGACTGGGGTGTGGACCTGCGCCAGGGGCAGGGTGCGCTGCGCTTATGGGCGCACGCGGCCAAGGGTCAACTGACCCAGGCGACAGCCGATCTGGCCTTAGGTGCGGTGTCGGTTCGCTTTGATCCAAAGCTGGAGCCGCTGTCGTTCGCCTCGCTCACAGGCCGGGTCGACTGGCGCGGCCAGAACCGCGGGCTTGCGCTCAGCACGGAGGGCCTGAAGTTCGTCGATGCCGATGGTCTGGCCTGGCCCGGGGGAAATTTTCGCTTCAACTACCGGGAGCCGCTGGGCATCGACCTGGGGGGCGGAACGCTGGCGGGCGAACGCCTGGATCTTGCCGCGTTGGCCAAGATCGCCAGCCGCCTGCCGCTGCCGGCGGTGGCGCACGAACGCCTGCAAGCGCACTCCGTGGCGGGTCTGGTCGAAAGCCTGGATGCCCGATGGGACGGTTCGCTCAGCGCACCGCGCGACTGGCAGGTGCGCACCCGCGTGTCGGACCTTTCGGTGGCGGCCATGCCGGCCGCGCCGGACACCAAGGGAGAACCGGTGGCTGGTGTGCCCGGCCTGCGCGGCGCTGTGGTCGACGCCGAGGTCCACCCCAAGGGCGGCAAGGCGCAAATCAGCATGCAGAAGGGCGCGCTGGAATTCCCCGGCGTGTTCGAGCAGCCGACCATCGAGGTGGCCGATCTCGCCACCAGCGCGCATTGGCGCGTCGAGGGCGAGCAGCTTGAACTGACCGTCGACGAGTTGCGCCTGACCAATGCCGACGCCACAGGCAGTTTCAAGGCGCGCTGGACCACAGGCGACGGCCAGACCGTGCCGCGATTCCCTGGCGTGCTGGATCTGCAGGGCGCCTTCAGCCGGGCCAACGGTGCCAGCGTGCACCGCTACCTGCCGCTGGCCATTCCCTCGGATGCGCGGCACTACGTGCGGGACGCCATCGTCAAGGGCGAGGCGCGCGATGTGGCGGTGCGGGTCAAGGGCGATCTGCGGCACGTCGCTACCCATAACCCACCGCCTGGCACCGAGTTCCGCATCGCCGGGAAGACTCAAGGCGTGACCATGGCCTATGTGCCGCGCGCCATCCAGCCCGCGGGCCAGCCGGCATGGCCTGCGCTGGAGGACTTGTCGGGCGAGCTGATCTTCGAGCACAGCAGCATGCGCATTCGCGATGCGCGCGGCCGTGTGCAGGGACATCCGGGCTGGCAATTCACGCAAATCCAGGCGGGCATCGCCGACCTGCAGAACACCCGGGTGCTGGTGGACGGCGAGGGGCGCGGGCCGCTGGCCGCAGCCTTGGGCATCGCCAAGGCATCGCCGGTTGCGGGGTTCACCCAGCACGCGCTGGACAACGCCGAAGGCAGCGGCGAGGCCGCCCTGAGGCTCAAGCTGGACCTGCCGATCTCGCACATCGACAAGGCGCGCGTCGACGGAAGGGTTGTGCTCAAGGGCAACGATTTGCGACTGAGTGCCGATTCGCCCCGGCTGGGGCAGGCGCGCGGTGAAATCAGCTTTTCCCAAGCCGGGTTCGCGATCCACGACGTGCGGGTCCAGTTGCTGGGGGGCGAGGCCCAGGTCAGCGGCGGGATGCAGCGCCCGCCGGGCGAGAGTGCCGCGGCTGGCGTGGTGGTTCGCGCCCGGGGCGCGGCCACGGCGGAGGGCTTGCGCAGCATGGCCGACTGGGCGCCCCTGCCTGCGCTGGCGGAGCGGGCGAGCGGCAGCGCGGCCTACGAGGCGGTCATCAGCTTCAACGGCCCCCAGCCGGACGTGCAAGTCACCAGCGACCTGCGCGGCATGGCCTGGGCATTGCCGGCCCCGTTGAACAAGACGGCCGAGGCCGCGTGGCCATTGCGCTACGCGTCACGCGCTAGCGCCGAAGGGCGGTCCGATCTGAACCTGCGTGTCGGCGACGCACTTGCGCTCCACTACGAGCGCGATACGCACGCGGTGCCGGCCCGCGTTCTGCGTGGCGTGCTTGCCCTCGGTGCCGTGCCGGCCGAAGGCCTGAAGTTGCCAGGCAGCGGCGTGATTGCCCAGGTGCAATTGCCCCGGTTGGAGACGGGGCCATGGGAGGAGTTGCTGGGCAACCTGTTTGGCGGCAGCGAGGCGTTGGCACCCGCGGCGCCTGGGGACAGCGGATTTCTGCCAACGCAGTGGACGATGAAAGTCGATGAGCTGGTGGCCGACGACCGCAGCTTGCACCAGGTCAGCGCCACCGGTACGCGTGTGGGCGCGCTGTGGCGCGCCGACGTGCAGGCACGCGAGCTGGCCGGGCGCATTGAATACAGCGAAGGTGCCGGGGGACGGGCAGGCAAGGTTCATGCCCGCCTGGCGCGCCTCAGCATTCCTGCGCCCAGCGGCGGCGAAGGCCCCGCCACGCTGGGTGAGCCGCCAGCGCACATTCCGGCGCTGGACGTGGTGGTTGACGACTTCGAGTTGCGCGGCAAGAAACTGGGCCGCCTGGAACTGCAGGCGATCAACCACGACGTCGTGATGCCGCGCCAGGGCGCGGGGATCGTGCAGGAGTGGGAGTTGTCGCACCTGGGACTGACCATGCCCGAAGGTGCGCTCAGTGCCACCGGGCGCTGGGCGACGCGGGTGCGTGCACCCGCCCTGCCCGTGGATCCCCGCGCGCCGCGCGATGCCGATGATCGCCGCCGCACCGCCTTGAACCTGAAGATCGACATCCGCGACGCCGGCGCCTTGCTCAAGCGCTTCGACATGCCTGGCGTGCTGGCGCGTGGCAAAGGTACGCTGTCCGGCCAACTGACATGGGCAGGGGCCCCGACGTCGCCCCACTACCCGACCATGAGCGGCGCGCTGCACCTGGATGTGGACGCGGGCCAGTTCCTCAAGGCCGATCCGGGCATCGCCAAGCTGCTGGGCGTGCTCAGCCTGCAGGCGCTGCCGCGGCGGCTCACGCTCGATTTTCGCGACCTGTTCAGTACCGGATTCGCGTTTGACTACGTGCGCGGCGATGTCACGCTGGAGCGCGGCGTGGCCACGACCAACAATCTTCAGATGAAGGGCGTGAACGCGGCGGTGCTGATGGACGGCAGCGCCGACATCGACCGCGAAACGCAGAACCTGCGCGTGGTCGTGGTGCCGGAGATCGACGCGGGCACCGCCGCGCTGGCGGCCACGGTGATCAACCCGGCGATCGGCATCGGCGCTTTCATCGCGCAACTTGTGCTCAAGCAGCCACTCATCAAGGCGGCCACGCGCGAGTTCCACGTTGGCGGCACCTGGGCCGACCCGCAGGTCACGCAGATCAAGGGCCGCACCGCGCCGGCGACCGTGCCCGGGGCACCAGCTTCGGCCCCGGAAGCGGGGGCTTCCGGCACGCCCGGTTCACAGCTGCCGCAGAATGCGACCATGGAGGAGTCTTCATGAAAGTCGCTGCGATCCAGATGGTGTCGTCCACCGACGTGGCGGACAACCTGCGCACCGCGCATGCCCTGCTGATCCAAGCCGCCCAGGCCGGCGCGGAGCTGGCGGTGCTGCCTGAATATTTCTGTGTCATGGGTCGACGCGACACCGACAAGCTGGCACTGCAGGAAGCGCTGGGCAACGGTCCGATCCAGGACTGGCTCGCCGCCACCGCGCGTGCGCTGGATCTGTGGATTGTCGGAGGCACGTTGCCCGTATCGTCCGAGCCCGCGGACCCGATGCGCGTGCGCAACGCGTCGTTGGCGTTTTCGCCAGCGGGCGAGCGCGTGGCCTGCTACGACAAGATCCACCTGTTCCGCTTTGATGACGGCACGCGGGTGTACGACGAAGCCGCGGTGCTGAACTCCGGGCGGACGCCAACCCTGTTCGACCTGCCTTCGCGAGATGGCCACCGCTGGAAGGTGGGCATGAGCGTCTGCTACGACCTGCGTTTCCCGGAGTTGTACCGGCATTACGTCGCGCAAGGCGCCGACCTGCTGCTGGTGCCCAGTGCCTTTACCTACGTCACGGGCATGGCGCACTGGGAGGTGCTGTTGCGGGCACGGGCGATCGAGAACCTGTGTGGCGTGGTTGCCGCCGCGCAGGGCGGCACGCACGAGAACGGCCGCCGCACCTGGGGCCACAGCATGGTGTTGGATGCCTGGGGCCAGGTCCTCGGTATGCAGGCAGAAGGAGCCGGTATCGTGCTGGCCGACCTGCCGTCACCGGCTATCGCGGCGCGCCGAGCGCAACTCCCAGCGCTGACGCACCGCGTGCTCTGACGCCATGGCCGAGGGCGCCGCCTTCGCCTTCCGGCGCTGGCCCGCGCGGGCGCGTGCGCGCCTGAGGCCTACGCTGCGCTGGCTGCGCAGCGTTTGGCGCCGCTGGATGCTGTGGGGTTTGCTGTCGCTGCTGGTGCTGGCGGTGCTGGCCACGCTGGTCTGGCTGGCGCGGGGCTATGAAATCGAGCAGGTGCAGCGGGCTATCGAGCGCGACACGGCCGAGGCCGCGCAGGTGCTGCGCAGCGGCCTGGCGCGCAACCTGCAGGATCTGCACGGGCTGGGTGCCATTCACGGCACGCACGACCAATGGACGCCCGCTGCGCTGAAGCTGCTGGAAGACCACCGTGAATGGCTGCGCCTCGAATGGCGGAGCACCCCCACCAGCGTGCTGGCGTCGGTGGACAGTCCGTACTATCCACCGTTGAGCGAGGTCGATGACCGCCTGCGCAGTGCACCCGACGCAGGGGCCGCGCAGGCCTGTGCTTCGGCCCGCAAGTTTGGCGGTCCGGCCTACGCACCCAGCCATTTCGTCACGCGCGCCAACGGCGTGGGCGAAGAGGTCATGGAAGTCTGCCTGCCACTGATGCAGGGCCAGCGCAGCCTTGGCTACCTGGTGGCCACCTATTCACTGGGCGGCGTGCTGTCGCAGCTGCTGGGGCCTCCCTTCACGCAGCGCCAAACGGTCGTGTTCACGGAACTGGACGGCACCCGTCTGGCGGTGGCCGGCGCCACGCGCCGCAGTGCGCGCCTGTTCGTGGCGCAGCAGATCGTCGATCTGCCGGGCACCACCGTGGTGTTGCGTCTGGAGGGCGGGCGGCCGGCGCCCGATGTGTTTCCCAACGTGCTCACGGCGCTGGTCACGCTGCTGTCGATTGCCCTGGTGTCGGTGCTGGTACTTCTGGTGCGCGACTTCCGCCGCCGCCAGCTGGCCGAGGCCGGCCTGGCCCAGGCGCTGGCCTTTCGCAAGGCGATGGAGGATTCGCTCGTCACCGGCCTGCGCGCGCGCGATCTGGACGGCACCATCACCTACGTGAACCCCGCCTTCTGCGACATGGTTGGCTACTCGGCGCAGGAGCTGATCGGCCTGCCGTCGCCGGCGCCCTACTGGCCGCCCGAGAATGCGCACGAATTCCGCGCGCGCCAGGCGGTGCGGCGCTCGGGCCAGTTGCCGCCTCGGGAGGGGATGGAGTCGGTCTTCATGCGCAAGGACGGTACGCGCTTTCCGGTGTTGATCATCGAAGCGCCGCTGATCGCCGCGCACGGTCGGCAGACGGGGTGGATGGGGGCGGTGCTCGACCTCACGGCGCAACGGCGTGCTGAAGAGCTCTCGCGTGCCAGCCAGGAGCGCCTGCAAGCCAGTGCCCGCCTGGCCACGGTGGGCGAGATGGCTTCGCTGATGAGCCACGAATTGAACCAGCCGCTGGCCGCCATCTCAAGCTACGCCACCGGCTCGCTCAACCTGCTTCAGTCGGCCGCCGACACCCCCGCCAGCGACGACACCATGGACGATGTGCGGGTCGCCCTCGCGCGCATCGCCGAGCAGGCTGGCCGCGCCGGCAAGGTCATCAACAGCGTGCACGACTTGGTGCGGCGGCGCGCCACCACGCGCCAGGCGGTGGCGCCGCGCGCGCTGTTCGACGCCATTTTCCCGCTGGTGCAGCTGCAGGCGCGCAAGCTGCGCGTCACCGTGGAGCTGACGGTGGCGCCCGACCTGCCGGAGGTCTGGTGCGAGCCGACGATGATCGAGCAGGCGCTGATCAACCTGGCGCGCAACGCCATGCAGGCCATGGCCGATGTGCGCGGCCTGCGCGTGCTGTCGCTGGCCGCGCAACCGACGGCGCCGGTGCCGGGCCAGACGCGTGGCGCGGTCGAATTCAGCGTGGCGGACACGGGCGAAGGCATCAGCGAAGAGGTGGCGCAGCAGCTGTTCACGCCCTTTTTCACCACCAAGGCCGAAGGCATGGGCCTGGGCCTGTCGCTGTGCCGCACCGTGGTTGAACAGCACGGCGGCACGCTGAGCTACACCGCTCTCCAGCCCCAGGGGACCGAGTTTCGCTTCAGCCTGGCGGTGGCCAGAGCCGCGGGCAGCCAGACCGGTTTACTGCAAAAATAGTAGCTGCTTGCGCAGGTGGTTGTAGGGCCAAAGACCAAATTCACCGGAAATTGGGCTGTCGATCCTGTCTGAGACGCGCCAGCGCCAGAGGGCCGCAGCCCGGCCCGCTCAAGCCAGCAGGCGCGCCTGCAAGCCCTGCGCGTTCAGCTGCGCCAGCAACTCCTGCACGTGGTCGGCGTCGCGCGTCTGCAGCACCAGCTCCACCTCGACATGCTGGGCCGCCAGCAGCGTGAAGGCGCGCTGGTGGTGGATCTCCTGCACGTTGGCGCCACCCTCGGCCACCAGCGCGGTGATGCGCGCCAGCGAGCCCGGCACGTCGCGCGAGCTGACGACCACGCGCGCCAGCCGCCCGCTGCGCACCATGCCGCGCCCAATGATGGCGGCCAGCAGCATCGGGTCGATGTTGCCGCCCGACAGCACCAAGCCCACGCGCTGACCGGCAAAGCCTTCGGGGTGGCGCAGCAGCGCCGCCAGCGCGGTCGCCCCCGCGCCTTCGGCCAGCGTTTTTTCGATCTCCAGCAGCGCGACGATGGCGTGTTCCACATCGCCTTCGTCCACCAGCAGCAAATCGTCCACGCGTTCGCGGATCACTGGCAGACACAACGCGCCCGGCGCGCTGACGGCGATCCCTTCGGCAATCGTGCTGTCGCCGCGCGGGTGCTGGCTGCCGGTGACGGCGTTCACGGCGCCGGGAAAGCGCAGCGTCTGCACGCCGACCACGCGGATGCCGGGCTTGAGCGCCTTGGCCGCCGTGGCCACGCCGCTGATCAGCCCGCCGCCGCCGATCGGCACCACCAGTGCGTCCAGCGTCGGCTGCTGCGCCAGCATCTCCAGCGCCAGCGTGCCCTGGCCGGCCATGACGGCCTCGTCGTCAAACGGGTGGACAAAGCTCAGGCCCTGCGCCGCCGCCAACTCGCGCGCGTGGGTGCTGGCCGCATCCAGCGTGTCGCCGTGCAGCACCACCTCGGCGCCAAAGCCGCGCGTGCGCGCCACCTTCACACCCGGCGTGAAGCGCGGCATGACGATCACCGCGCGGATGCCCAGGCGCTGCGCGTGAAAGGCCACGCCCTGCGCGTGGTTGCCGGCGCTCATGGCGATCACGCCGCGTGCGCGTTCTTCCGGCGTCAGTTGCACCAGCTTGTTCAGCGCGCCACGTTCCTTGAACGAGGCGGTGAACTGCAGGTTCTCGAACTTCAAAAAAACCTGCGCGCCGGTCATCTGCGACAGCGTGCGCGATTCGACGCAGGGCGTGTTCAGCACCTGGCCCTGCAGGCGTTCGGCGGCGCTTTCGATGTCGGCGAGTTGGAGCATCCCCCGATTGTGCGGCCGCTTGTGTGACAGCCGCTGGCCTATTGCGCCGATGCGGGCAGGCCAAACAGGCGGTCAAAACACCAGGTGAAGACGAAGGTGTAGACCAGAAAGAACACCAAGAGCCCCACGTCCATCACCAGGGCCTGCCACAGGCTGATGTTCAGCCACCACGCAAAAAACGGCACCAGCCAGAACAGCAGGCCGCCCTCAAAGCCGATGGCGTGCGCCACGCGCCGCGCCGCGCTGCGCCCGCGCACCGCCTGGCGGCGCTCCCAGCGCTCGAACAAGGCGTTGAAGACCAGGTTCCAGACCACCGCGATGACCGAGCTGCCCACGGCCAAGCCGCCAGCCCTGAAAGGGTCTTCATCGGTGAAGACCAGCAGCGCCAGCGTCACGACGGCGATGGCGATGCCCTCATACAGGGCGACATAGAGGACGCGGCGACGCGGCCCCTGGAGCGAGAAAAAAAGCGGTGCACGGGGCGACATGCCCGGCACTGTACCGAATGGCGCATTTACCCCGGCGCTGCGGGGCGTTGCCGGGGGGCCGATGCTTAAAAGTCCGCGGCCAGGCGTCTTTTTGGTCGCAATGCGCCTCCAGGGCGGGCGACAATGCCAGCGCTGCTGTCCACCACCGACCCTTGGGGCGGCGTTGTGGTGCAGTCCCCGCGTTGCTGCCCTGCTGCTCCCACCCATGTCCCTGCCTCCCATCCTGCACGGCCCCGATCGGCCCGACCTGTTGCGCCCGGAAATCCTGGCCGACGTCTTTGAAGCCACGGCCGCGCGCATCCCCGACAAAACCGCCCTGATCGCGGGCGAACGCAGCCTCAGCTACGCCGAGTTGGACACCGCCGCCGACCTGGTCGCCCACCGGCTGATCAGCGCCGGCGTGCAGGCCGGCGACATGGTCGGGCTGTGGCTGCCGCGTGGCATCGACTTGCTGGTGCTGCAGCTGGGCATCGCCAAGGTCGGCGCGGCCTGGTTGCCGTTCGACAGCGAGGTGCCGACCGAGCGCATCGCCATCTGCCTAGAAGATGCCAGCGCCAAGGCGCTATTGATAGATGAGCTGGCCGCGCAGGCGGTTCTAGGGCAAGCGGGCATTTCGGCTCAAATCTTCACGGCGCAGCAGCTGCTGGCGCCCCTGCCCGAAGGCGAAGTGCTGCGGCGGCGCGAAAACGCCTCGCCCGACCACACGGCCTACGTCATCTACACCAGCGGCTCCACCGGCAAGCCCAAGGGCATCGCCATCACGCAGCGCAGCATCTGCCACTTTTTGCGCAGCGAGAACGCGCGCCTGGGTGTGCGCGAAGACGACAAGGTCTACCAGGGCTTTTCGGTCGCCTTCGACATGAGCTTCGAGGAGATCTGGATCAGCTACCTGGTGGGCGCCACGCTGTGGATTGCGCCCAAGGAAATCTCGGGCGACCCCGAGGCGCTGCCGCGCGCGCTGATCGAAAACGACATCACCGTGCTGCACGCCGTGCCCACGCTGCTGGCGCTGTTCGCGCAGGACGTGCCCAATCTGCGCATCATCAACCTGGGTGGCGAGATGTGCCCGCAGGCCCTGGTCGAACGCTGGGCGCCCGGCCGCCTGATGTTCAACACCTACGGCCCAACCGAGGCCACGGTGTCGGCGAGCCTGGCCCAGCTGCAGGCCGGTGAGCCCGTCACCATCGGCGAGGCGCTGCCCAACTACGGCTTGCTGGTGATCGAGGTGATCGACCCGGACAGCATCGTGGGCGCCGTGGTGCCGCCGCTCAAAATTCTGCCGTTTGGCGAAACCGGTGAGCTGTGCATCACCGGCCCCGGCGTGGCCGCGGGCTACCTGGGCCGGCCTGAGCTGACGGCCGAGAAATTCCTGCCCAATCCCTGGGCGCGCAACGCGCAGGAAGCGCGCCTGTACCGCACGGGCGACCTGGCGCGGGTTGAAAACAAGAGCGACGGCACGCCGCAGATGCAGTGCCTGGGCCGCGCCGACGACCAGGTGAAGATCCGCGGCTTCCGCGTGGAGCTGGGCGAGATCGAGGCCGTGCTGGCCGAGCAGGCCGGCGTGGGCACCACGGCTGTCATCATGCGCAAGGACGAGGCCGGCATGGAGCAGCTGGTGGCGTTTTACGTGCCGACCGGCGACACCCCACCGGCCGTGCGTGCGTTGCGCGATGGGCTGTCCGAGCGCCTGCCGCCCTACATGGTGCCGGCGCGCTTTGAGGCGCTGCCCGCCATGCCGCGCCTGTCGTCCGGCAAGATCGACCGAAAGGTGCTCAAGGCCCAGGCACTGACCGAAGCGGCGCCGACGGAGGGCGGCGACGAGCCGCAAACGCTCGCCGAAGAGGTGCTGTTCGCCGCGCTGGCGCAGCTGTTTCCGGGCCAACCGATCCGGCGCGAGCTGGATTTCTTCAGCGACCTGGGCGGCCATTCGCTGTTCGCGGCGCGCATCATCTCGGCCCTGCGCCAGGACCCGCGCTTTGCGCAGGCCACGGTGGCCGACATCTACCAGAACCGCCGCATCGGCCCGATCGCCGAAAGCCTGCAGGCTGGCATGGTCGACGTGGGCGCGGCGCAGGTGGAGCGGCCGTTCGTGCTGCATTCGGCCTGGCGCCGCTGGCGCTGCGGTATCGCGCAGGGCGTGGCCATTCCCTTCCTGGTGCTGCTGAAGATGGCGCAGTGGCTGGCGCCGTTTTTCGCCTACCACTTCTACACCGGGGACGCAGGCGATTCGGTCTGGCGCGCCATCGGCATGTCGGTGCTGGCCTTCGTCGTGACCACGGTGCTCGAATTCGTGGTGGCGTGGGGCGGCAAGTGGCTGATCGCCGGGCGTTTGAAGCCCGGCAGCTATCCGCTGTGGGGCATCACGTACTACCGATGGTGGCTGGCCGACCGCCTGACCGAGGCCGTGCCGACCTACATGATCAACGGCTCGCCGCTGTATTCGGCGTGGCTGCGGGCGCTGGGCGCCAAGGTGGGACCTGAGGTCAACCTGGGTTCGGTCACCGTGCGCGTGCCCGAGCTGGTGGAGATCGGCGAAGGCAGCAGCATCGGCAACGTCGTGATGTTGGAGAACGCCCGCGTCGAAGGCGGTCTGTTGCACCTGGGCCGCATCGACATCGGCGCGCAGGCCAACGTGGGTTCTTACGTCACGATCGAAGGCAACACGCGCATCGGCGAATGGGGCCACCTGGAAGGCCAGTCGGCGCTGTGCGACGGCCAGCAGATCCCGGCGCGCAAGGTCTGGCACGGTTCGCCCGCGCGCGAACGCGGCGAGTTCGACCCCGCCACCCTGCGCCCGCGCGAACTGCCGAGCGGCGCGCGCGTGACGCTGGAGACCGTGGTCTTCCTGGTCGGCGCGCTGGCGATCTCGGTGCTGTTCTTCATGCCCGTGTACCCGACCTTCCTGCTGATCGACCTGCTGGACGTCGACGCCATTTCGGTGCGCCCGCTGGTCGATGCCGGCAGCATCACCGACGTGCAGGCGTTTGCGCTGCGCCTGCTGAAGTTCTTCCTGCTGGCCTTGCCCGCCAGTCTGGTGTTCATCTTTGCCACGGTGCTGCTGTCGGCGCTGATCCGCTGGGCGTTTCTGCCGCGCATGCGGGCGGGCACCTGGTCGCTGCACAGCAACCGCTACCTCGCCAAATGGCTGGTCAACCAGATCCAGGAGTCCAGCCTGGCGGTGCTGCACGGCATCTACGCCACGGTGTATTCGGCCAGCTGGTACCGCCTGCTGGGCGCCAAGGTCGGCAAGGAGACCGAGTTGTCCACCGCCCTGGGCGTGGTGCCCGACATGCTGACATTGGGCGACGAATGCTTCATCGCCGACGCCGTGATGCTGGGCGACGAACACATCGACGGCGGCTGGATGACGGTGCAGCCCACCGTGGTGTCGCGCCGCAGCTTCGTCGGCAACGGCGCCTACGTGCCGGACGGCACGACGATTCCCGAGAACGTGCTGATCGGCGTGATGAGCGCCGTGCCACGCAACGCCGCCATGCAGCCCGGCGACACCTGGCTGGGCGCGCCGCCGCTGCACCTGCCGGCGCGCGAAGTCGTTGCGGGTTACCCCGACAACCTGACCTTCGCGCCCTCACGCTGGCGCAAGCTGGGCCGCGCCCTGGTCGAAGCCTTCCGCATCGCCGCGCCGCACGCGCTGGTGATCGCCGCTGGCTACGCCATCGTGCTGGACGCCATGCCCTTGGCCGAGGCCGGCCGCTGGCGTGACGTCGCGTTGGACCTGGGCGTGGGCGGCGTGCTGTTCGGCTTTGCCACCTTCGTCTTTGTGGCGCTGTTCAAATGGCTGACGGTGCGGCGCTACCAACGCCGCGCCGTGCCGATGTGGACGCCCTTCGTGTGGCTGTCCGAGGCCACGACCAACATGTACGAAGGCATCACCGTGCCGTGGCTGCTGCGCTACCTGCGCGGCACGCCCTGGCTGTCCGACGCTTTTAACCTGCTGGGCGCCGACATCGGCCGCGGCGTGTACCTGGACACCACCGACATCACCGAATTCGACTGCGTGCACATCGGCGACCACAGCGAGCTGAACGCCGCCTGCTGCCCGCAGACCCACCTGTTCGAAGACCGCGTGATGAAGATCGACCACGTGCGCATCGGCAGCCGCGTCACCCTGGGCCCGCGCTGCACCGTGCTGTACGGCGCCAACGTCGGCGACGGGGCGCAACTGGGTCCGCTCACGCTGGTCATGAAGGGCGAGAGCATTCCGGCGGCCACCCGCTGGCGCGGCCTGCCCGCGGCGCCCTGGCGCTGAAGGCGGGCAGCCTGTCGCGCGCTGCGAGGGCCAGGTGTGGCGCGCACGCTGAAAATCGCCTCGTTCGGCTGGCGGAACCTGCCATGCGGCCAGTACGATGACAGCGTTTCGCCGTCGGCACTGCTGACCGGCGTTTCTTTCTTCCTCCAGTCTGATGCGCGACGCGCCAGGCGCTGCTGTTTTGCCCTGTTGATGACCATGCCCCGCCGCTACCTTCCCCTCGCTCCCCTGGCCGCCGGCCTGACCCTGTCCGGCTTGAGCTGGGCACAAAAGCCTGCGGCCCCGGTCCTGCCCGCCGCCGCCGAAGCCGCGCCCGCCTGGCAGGCCTGTCTGGGCAAGGCCGACAGTGACCGTCTGGCCTGTTACGACGACTGGGCCAAGGGGCAGCAGGAATTGCTGACCGCCATTGAAGACAAGGCCCGCTCGGTCGAAACCTCGCCGTCGCGCAACGTGGCGCCCAGCGCCCAGGCCGCTGCGGTGCGCGGCCAGGTCGCCGCCGCGGTGGCGACCACCCAGCCCGACGCCGATGGCGCGGCCGGCTCCAGCGGCGTAATCGGCGTCGGCCTGGAGCAGGGTTGCCGCGACCGCCAGTTCTCGGAAACCTCGCGTTTCTGGGAGCTCGAATCGGGCTCCAGCTGCCCCACCTTCGGCCTGCGCGCCTACCGCGCCAACACCGTGGCGATCGGCAGCAGCGACAAGGTCAACCGCCAGCCCACGTCGCCCAACCCCGCCAACAGCGCGACCGAGCCGGTCGACTACAGCAAGCATTCGATGCGCCTGCAGATCTCCGTGCGCACCAAGCTGGCCAGCGGCATCTTCACCCCGCGCGATGGCACGCTGCGCGATTCGCTGTGGGCCGGCTACACCAGCCAGTCCGAATGGCAGGTGTTCAACAGCCAGCTGTCGCGCCCGTTCCGCAACACCGACCACATGCCGGAGATCATGTACGTCTACCCCACCACCGCCAAGCTGCCCGGCGGCTGGTTGTGGCGTTACAGCGGCATCGGCCTGGTGCACCAGTCCAACGGCCAGAGCGACCCGCTGTCGCGCAGCTGGAACCGCGTGTACCTGATGACCGGGTTCGAGAAGGACGACCGCTTCAGCGTGCAGCTGCGCCTGTGGAAGCGCCTGTCTGAAAGCGACGAGAAGAACAACAACCCCGACATCACGCGCTACATCGGCCGCGGCGACCTCACGCTGGGCTGGAACATCGATTCCAAGAACACCGTGCGCGCCATCTACACCGGCTTCAACGGCCGCGGCTCCGGCAAGCTGGAGTGGACGCGCTCGCTGGGCGATGGCCGCGGCAACACCTTCTCGGGCCTGCGCCTGTACACGTCGATCTTCCACGGCTACGGCGACACGCTGCTGGACTACAACTACAAGCGCACCACCTTCAGCTTCGGCCTGAGTCTGGTGGACTTCTGAGCGCCGCGCGATTCCGGTTTTCGAGCAAATCGCCCTCTGGCTCTACAACCGATTGCGCGGGCAGCTAGCAAAACAGGAGTGAAGGTGGTGGCTGTGCAGACGGCACTTCCTGCCCGCGCCGATGCGCTGGCGCATGCCTGAGGTGCCCATGTGCGCGCCGCAGTGCTGCCGATTCGCTGGCGATGGCGCGCCCGATGCGCCGCGTGTCTGGGCCTTGCCTATCGACATCGGCGCGCCGTTCTCGCCCCCCGAAGCCGCGCGCCAAGACGCGCGCAGCGCCGCCCGCGCCGCCCTGCGCGCGCTGCTGGCCGAGCACTTCGCGTTGCCGGTCCACGCGATCACCCTGAGCGACCAGCGCGGCGCCGGCGTGCGCGCCACGCTCGCAGCAGGCACCGCGCCGCCGCCGGGCTGGGCCACGCTCGGCTTGTCGATCAGCCACGAAGCCAGCGTTGCGCTGGTCGCCCTGCGCACCGCCGGCCCCGTAGGCGTGGACGTGGCGGTGTTGCCCGCCGCTTGGTCCGCTCACGCGAACGACGTTGCCCTGCGTCAGCAGGCCGCGCTCTACCTCGGCCCGGCGCACCCGGCGGCGCAAGCCGGGGCCGACGCCGCGTGCTTTGCGCGCGGTTGGGCGGCATGGGAAGCGCGCTTGAAATGCCTGGGTGAGCCGCTGATGGAATGGTCGCCCGCGCTGGCGGCGCGTTTGGGGGTATGTCAGGTGGCGGCGCTGGCGCTGCCCGCCGAGATCGCACAGCGCTTGCCCGCGCCCGCTGCGGCGGCGGTCGCGTGGCGCGGGTCGGTAGCGTGAAGCACAACACCGGCCGATCGGCCGGTTGCTATTGGTTTTGAAGCTGCTCGCGCAAGTGGTTGTAGGGCTGGCGGGCGAAAAGGCTTGAAATCTACCGCCGGCGATCAGGCCGCGTCGCGGTAGAAATTCGCGCCCAGCACGCCGCGCGGCTTCAACGTCCCGACCGCTTGGCCAATGGCACCGATGTGGTCCGGCGTCGTGCCGCAGCAGCCGCCCAGGATGTTCACCAGGCCTTCGGCGGCGAACTCGTGCACCAGGCGGCTGGTGACTTCAGGCGTCTCGTCAAAGCCGGTGTCGCTCATCGGGTTGGGCAGGCCGGCGTTGGGGTAACAGCTGATGAAGGTGTCGGGTGCGACACGGTTCAGCTCCTGCACGTACGGGCGCATCAGCGCCGCGCCCAGCGCGCAGTTCAGGCCGATCGACAGCGGGTTGGCGTGGCGCACGCTGTACCAGAACGCCGTGACCGTCTGGCCCGACAGCACGCGGCCGGACGCGTCCGTCACCGTGCCGCTGATCATGATCGGCAGCACCTCGCCGGTCTGCTCGAAGGCCTCGTCCACGGCGAACAGGGCGGCCTTGGCGTTGAGCGTGTCGAAGATCGTCTCGACCAGGATCACGTCGGCGCCGCCTTCGATCAGCGCCAGCGTCTGCTCCAGGTAGGCCGCGCGCAGCTGCTCGAAGCTGACGTTGCGCGCGCCGGGGTCGTTCACGTCGGGGCTGATGCTGGCCGTGCGCGGCGTGGGACCGAGGGCGCCGGCGACAAAGCGCGGCTTGTCCGGCGTGCTGTATTTGTCACAGGCGGCGCGCGCCAGGCGGGCGGATTCGAGGTTCATCTCGCGCGCCAGATGGCCCATCTCGTAGTCGTCCTGCGCGATCGTGGTGGCGCCGAAGGTGTTGGTCTCGATCAGGTCGGCACCCGCGGCCAGGTACTGCTCGTGGATGTCGCGGATCACGTCGGGCCGCGTCAGGCTCAGCAATTCGTTGTTGCCCTTCACGTCGCGGTGAAAGTCCTTGAAGCGCTCGCCCCGGTACTGTTCTTCCGTCAGCTTGAAGCGCTGGATCATCGTGCCCATGGCCCCGTCCAGGATGACCAGACGTTGCTTCAGGATCTCGGGCAGCGCGGCGGCGCGCGTGTAGTGGGGCAGGCTCATGCCCGAATTGTAGGCAGCGGGGCATGGACTTGAGGGGCGTAGGCGCTTCGTGGGCGCCGCCACACTTCGGCACCCAGCGAAACATCGCGGCGTCGCGGCGCGCCAGACTGGGCTCTGTTTCACTCCAGACCGCGACCATGCCCGTCACCTGTTTCATCCGCTACCAGATCGACCCCTTCCAGCGCGCCGCCTTCGTCGCCTACGCGGAGGCCTGGGGGCGCATCATCCCGCGCTGTGGCGGCGCGCTCATCGGCTACTTCGTGCCGAGCGAAGGCACCAACGACATCGCCTGGGGCCTGATCGGCTTCGACAGCCTGGCCGCCTACGAGCGCTACCGCGCCACGCTGCGCGCCGACGCCGAAGGGCGCGCCAATTTCGAGCGGGCGCAGGCGCAGCGCTTCATCTTGCGCGAGGAGCGCACCTGGCTCGAAGGCGTTGCCGGCACGCTGAACCGCGCGGCCGAGGTGACGCCGTGATCGCCGTCATCTTCGAGCTGCAGCCACGCGAAGGTCTGGCCGACCGCTATTTCGCGCTGGCCGCCGAGCTGCGCGACACGCTGGCGCAGCAGCCGGGCTTCCTGTCGGTCGAGCGCTTTGAGAGTGTGACGCAGCCGGGGCGCTTCCTGTCGCTCAGTTTCTGGACCGATGAAGCGGCCGTGCGCGGCTGGCGCCAGCAGATGGCGCACCGCGCGGCCCAGCGCGAAGGGCGCGCCAGCGTCTTCGCCGACTACCGCCTGCGCGTGGCCGAGGTGCTGCGCGACTATGGTTTGCACGCGCGCGACCAGGCCCCCGCAGACGCACGCGATGCGTTAGGCTGACCGCCATGAGCTGCCCCGCCACCGCCCTGCACGAACCGCGCATTGCCCGCGTGGCGGCGCTGCTGGCCGACTCGGCACGCTCGCGCATGCTGGCCTGCCTGCTGTCGGGCGAACTGGTCAGCGCGGGCGAGCTGGCGCGGGCGGCGTCGGTCACGCCGTCCACCGCCAGCGGGCACCTGGCGCGGCTGCTGGACGAAGGGCTGGTCAGCTGTGAGCCGCGTGGGCGCCACCGCTACTACCGACTGGCGAGCGCCGACGTTGCGCACGCGCTGGAAGCCCTGGCCGTGGTGGCCGAGCGCACGCAGCACGCCAGCACGTGGTCGCACCCCGCGCGCCAGCGCCTGCGCCATGCGCGCTGCTGCTACGGCCACATCGCCGGCGAGTTGGGCGTGCGCCTGTGGGACACGTGGCTGACCGCCGGTGTGTTGCGGCCGGCAGCAGACGGCTTGACGCTCACGCCGGACGGCGAGGCCTGGTTCATCCACGCGGGCATGGCTGCACCAACGCCCAGCCGCCAGCGGCGCTACGCCTACGCGTGCTTGGATTGGTCGGAGCGGCGCGACCACCTGGCGGGCCAACTGGCCGACGCGTGGTTGACCCACTGCCTGGGCCGCGACTGGCTGCGCCGCAGCGATGGGCGAGCGCTGCAGCTGACGCCTGCGGGCGAGCGCGAATTGCTGCCGCTGTTGCTGTCTGGGAGCGCGAGCGCTTGAACCGCGCAGGTCAGCGTTCGGCGCGCGCTTCGACGAACGCCAGCACGGCTTGCAGCATCTGCCGCACTTGCGGCTGCACGCCGACGGCCACATCGGGCAGGTAGTCGAAGGGCAGCGCTTCCTGCATGTAGCTGCACTGGGTCATCTCCAGCTGCACCGCATGCACGTTCTGCGCGGGCTGGCCGTGGTGACGGGTGATGTGGCCGCCCTGGAAGCGGCCGTTCAGCACGCCGCTGTAGGCCGGGTTGGCCTGCGCGATGGCCAGCAGCTGTTCGGCCAGTTCCGGCGCGCAACTGCTGCCGTTGCCGGTGCCCAGGTTCAGGTCGGGCAGCTTGCCCTCGAAGAAGCGCGGCAGCACGGAGCGGATGGAGTGCGCGTCCCACAGCGCGGCCACGCCATGCGCGGCGCGGATGCGCGCCAGCTCCTCGGCCAGCTTGGTGTGGTAGGGCTGCCAGAGGGCGTCGCGCCGCGCGGCGATTTCGGCGGCGTCGGGCTGGTCCTGCGCGTCGGCGTAGACGGGCGTGCTGTCGAAGGTGTCGATCGGGCACAGGCCGGTCACGCTCTGGCCCGGGTACAGGCTGGCGCCGTCCGGCGGGCGATTGAGGTCGATCACGTAGCGCGAATGCGTGGCGACGAGCACCGAGGCGCCGAGTTCGTCCGCGAAGTCGTACAGGCGCTCCAGGTGCCAGTCGGTGTCGGGCACGTTCCGCGCTTCGGGTGTGAAGCGCGCCGCCAGCGCTGGCGGCACATGGGTGCCCACGTGGGGCATGGAGATGAGCAGCGGCCGCGTGCCGCGGCGAAAGCGGAACGGGGCTTCGGTGGTGGAGAAGGTCATGGGGGTTCCCTTGAAATCGGTCGGACGGCCTCAGGCCGCCGTCTGCAACAACTGCTGGCGCGCCTGCACGAAGCCGGCGCGGGCTTCCTGCCGCAGCGCATGGGCGCCGCCGCGCACCTGCGGCTGGCCGCCGACGTAGACCTTGTGGATCGCGCTGGTGCGGTGGCTGGCGAACACGTGGGCCGAGAGCGCGTCGGCACCATCCAGTCCCGCCAGGGCGCTGTGCTGCGCATCGAGCACCACCAGATCGGCCTGCTGGCCCACCGCCAGGCCGCCGATGGCGCGGCCCGCCGCCTGCGCGCCGCCCTGCACGGCGGCCAGGGTCATCGCGGTGGCGACCTGCGGCTGCGCGGGCGTGGCCATGACGTTGCGGCGGCGCGTGGCCAGGCGCTGGCTGTACTCCAGCACCATCAGTTCCTCGGCTGGGTTGACGCAAATGTGGCTGTCGGAGCCGATGCCCCAGGCGCCGCCGCCTGCCTGCCACTGGTTCCAGTCGAAGATGCCGTCGCCCAGGTTGGCCTCGGTGGTGGGGCACAGGCCGGCCACGGCGCCGCTGGCGGCCGCGCGGCGGTATTCGTCGGCGTCCATGTGGGTGGCGTGCACCAGGCACCAGCGGGCATCGACCGGCGCGTGGTCGAGCAGCCAGGCCACGGGGCGCTGGCCGCTCCAGGCGAGGCAGTCGTCCACCTCCTGCGTCTGCTCGGCGACGTGGATGTGGATGGGCGCGCTCGCGTCGAGCGCCGTGAGTCCCGCCACGGCCTCGCGCAGCGCCTCGGGCGGCACGGCGCGCAGCGAATGCGGGGCCAGGCCCAGGCGTACCGCGGGGACGCCTTCGATGCCTCGCGCGCTCTGCGTGTCGCACAGCGGCTTCAGGCGCTGCAGCAGCGCCAGCATGTTGTCGGTGCTGCGGATGAAGCGGCGCTGGCCTTCAGCAGGCGGCTTGCCGCCAAAACCGGCCGTCTGGTAGAGCACTGGCAGCAGGGTCAGGCCGATGCCGGCGCGCCGGGCGGCGCGCATCACGGCCAGCGCGAGCTCGGCATCGTCGGCGTAGGCGCGACCATCGCGGTCGTGGTGCACGTAGTGGAACTCGCACACGCTGGTGTAGCCGGCCTCCAGCATTTCCACATACAGGCCGAAGGCGATGGCCTCCAGCTGCGCGGGATCGAGCTGCAGCGCGAAGCGGTACATCAGCGTGCGCCAGCTCCAGAAGCTGTCTTCGCCGGCGCCGCGGTATTCGGTCAGGCCCGCGATGGCGCGCTGGAAGGCGTGCGAATGCAGGTTAGGCATGCCGGGCAGCACGGGGCCGGCGGCCCGCGCCACGCCGGCGGGCGCCGCCGCAGCGGACTGCACCTGCGTGAGCGCGCCGCTGGCACCATCCCAGGTCAGCAGCACGTCGCGCGCCCAGCCGGTGGGCAGCAGCGCGTGCGGTGCGAAGAGTTGGCGGGGCGGCAGCGTTGCGGTCATGGGCAGGAAAGCATCAAAGGTGGCCGCCGCGACGCGGGCGATGGCCGGGGAAGGGGTGGCGGCGCTGGCGGGTTCAGGCACTGCGGTCCTCGGCCACCCGGCCCTGGCGTACCACGGCACGCACCGGGCGCTGGCCGAACCAGTAGGCCAACTCGGAGGCGTCCTGCAGATCCCAAAGCACGAAGTTGGCCGGCCGGCCCACCGCCAGTTCGCCATGCGTGTCCTGCAGGCCGAGCGCACGGGCCGCGTGGCGGGTGATGCCGTCGATGGCTTCGGGCACCGTGAGGCGAAACAGCGTGCAGGCCATGTTGGCCATGAGCAGCAGGCTCAGGCAGGGCGAGGTGCCGGGGTTGTGGTCGGTGGAAACAGCCATTGGCACGCCGGCCGCGCGCAGCGCCTCGATGGGCGGCAGCTGCGTGTCGCGCAGGGTGTAGTAGGCGCCAGGCAGCAGGACGGCCACGGTGCCGCTGTGCTTCATGGCGTCGATGCCCGCTTGCGAGAGGTGCTCGATGTGGTCGCACGACAGCGCACCGTAGCGCGCGGCCAGCGCGGCGCCGCCCATGTCGCTCAGCTGCTCGGCATGCAGCTTGACCGGCAGGCCCAGCGCCTGCGCGGCGCGGAACACGCGCTCGGTCTCCTCCAGCGAAAAGGCGATGCGCTCGCAGAACACATCAACCGCATCCACCAGCCCTTCGGCATGGAGCGCGGGCATCATCTCCTGGCACACGCGCTCGATGTACTCGCTGCTGCCGTTGGGGCGGTTGGCGTACTCGGGCGGCAGCGCATGCGCACCCAGGAAGGTGGTGCGCACGGTGACGCCGAAGGCCTCGCCCAGGCGGCGCGCCACGCGCAGCTGCTTGCGCTCGTGTTCCAGCGCCAGGCCATAGCCGGACTTGATCTCGATCGCGCAGACCCCTTCGGCCAGCAGGCTCTGCAGCCGGTGCGAGGCGCTGGCAAAGAGTTCGTCCTCGCTGGCCTCGCGCGTCGCCCGCACCGTGGAAACGATGCCGCCGCCCGCCTTCGCCACCTCTTCGTAGCTGGCGCCGGCCAGCCGCATGGCGAACTCGTTGGCGCGCTGGCCGCCGTAGACCAGGTGCGTGTGGCAGTCGACCAGCCCCGGCGTGACCAGCGCACCGCCGCCGTCATGGCGCGGAGCCTTGGCGTATTCGGCGGGCACGGCGTCGGGCGCGCCCAACCAGCGGATCTGAGCGTCGACCACGGCGATGGCCACGGGTGAGCCGTCCGCACCGCGCAGGTCGGTCCAAAGCCCATCGGCGCTGGGGAGTTGGTGAAACGGTGTCATGGCTGTGTACTATCAATTAAATAGCTGGCTGCGCAAGCTGCGCTAGGGCTGGAGCCTGATTTTGTTCAAAACCAGGTGCTGCGCACCGTCAGGATGTGCGGTCGTCGGCCTGGCGCCCGGACGCCGACCAGCGTACCGCGATCAGGCGCGCGTTGGGGCCGGTTGGGCGCAAGGCCAGCTGGGCAGAGGGTGTCGTCCACCACAGACCCTGGCCCGTGCGGAGCGCGTGGCCGTCGCCCACTTGCCAGTCGTCTTGCACCGCCAGCAGCAAGCCCATGCGACTGGGCGGCAGCGGATGTGCTTGCACGATCACCTCGACCGCGGCGCGGCCGCTTGCACGTCGGCTCATCACATTGAAATCGGTCGACACGTCGCCCAGCAATTCGCAGGCCAGCGGCGTGTCTCCGCTGAAGGCAAACGGTGCGAACGGCGTCGCCAAGTGGTGGTCCACACCGTCGCCCTTCAGCCAGACGCCGTCGCCGTCCAGCAATGCAATGGTCCGGTCCACGCCGGGGAAGGCCGAGAACGGCCCGGCCTGCGTGATGCTGGCCACGCTGACGCGGAAGTCAAAGGTGCTGGTGTCCGCACCGGGCGGCCAGCACAGGATTTCGCGCGTCGTGCCGCCGCCGTTCTTCCACGGCGTGGGCGCGATGGCATCGAGAGTGAAGGCGTGCAAGGTCATTGGCAGCTCGGCGAAGAGCGCGCGCACAACCGGTCGCGGCCGGCGCGCACCGCCTTCACTTGATCATCGGCAGCTTCAACCCGAACTTCTTCGCCTTCTCGATCGCCAGTTGGTAGCCCGCGTCGGCATGGCGCATCACGCCGGAGCCGCAATCGTTGACCAGCACGCGCGCCAGGCGCTTCTCGGCGGCTTCGGTGCCGTCGCACACGATCACCATGCCGGAGTGCTGCGAGTAGCCCATGCCCACACCACCGCCGTGGTGCAGGCTGACCCAGGTCGCCCCGCCGGCCACGTTGAGCATGGCGTTGAGCAGTGGCCAGTCGGACACGGCGTCGGTGCCGTCCTTCATGGATTCGGTTTCGCGGTTCGGGCTGGCGACGGAGCCGGTATCCAGGTGGTCGCGGCCGATCACGATCGGGCCTTTCAGCTCACCGTTCTTGACCATCTCGTTGAAGGCCAGGCCGGCGATGTGGCGCTCGCCCAGGCCCAGCCAGCAGATGCGCGCCGGCAAGCCCTGGAAGCTGATGCGCTCCTTGGCCATGTCCAGCCAACGGTGAGTGTGCTTGTTGTTGGGGAACAGTTCCTTGATCTTGGCGTCGGTCTTGTAGATGTCTTCCGGGTCACCCGACAACGCCACCCAGCGGAACGGGCCTTTGCCTTCGCAGAACAGCGGGCGGATGTAGGCGGGCACGAAACCAGGGAAGTCGAAGGCGTTCGCGAGGCCTTCGTCAAACGCCACCTGGCGGATGTTGTTGCCGTAGTCCACCGTGGGCACGCCCATCGCGTGGAAGTCCAGCATGGCCTGCACGTGCACCTTGCAGCTTTGCGCGGCGGCCTTGGTCAATGCGGCGTGCTGGGACGGGTCGGCCATGGCGGCTTTCCACTGGTCCACGCTCCAGCCCATGGGCAGATAGCCGTTGATCAGGTCGTGGGCCGAGGTCTGGTCGGTCACGATGTCGGGCTTGGGGCCGCCGGCCTGGGCGCGCTTGACCAGTTCGGGCAGCACCTCGGCCGCATTACCCAGCAGCGCGATGGAGACAGCCTCGCCTTTCTCAGTGTGCTGCTTGATCAGCGCCAGCGCATCGTCGATGTCCTTGGCCTGCTTGTCCACGTAGCGGGTGCGCAGGCGGAAGTCGATGCTCGACTGCTGGCACTCGATGGTCAGCGAACAGGCGCCGGCCAAAGTCGCGGCCAGCGGCTGCGCGCCGCCCATGCCGCCCAGACCGGCGGTGAGGATCCACTTGCCCGTGAGGTCGTTGTTGAAGTGCTGGCGGCCGGCTTCGACAAAGGTCTCGAAGGTGCCCTGCACGATGCCCTGGCTGCCGATGTAGATCCAGCTGCCGGCCGTCATCTGGCCGTACATGAACAGGCCCTTGTGATCCAGCTCGTTGAAGTGCTCCCAGTTGCCCCATTTGGGCACCAGGTTGGAGTTGGCGATCAGCACGCGCGGCGCGTCTTCATGCGTCTTGAAAATGCCCACCGGCTTGCCCGATTGCACCAGCAGTGTTTCGTCGGCTTCCAGGTCTTTGAGCGATGCCAGGATCTGGTCGAAGCATTCCCAGTTGCGTGCGGCGCGGCCAATGCCGCCGTACACCACCAGGGCCTGAGGGTTCTCGGCCACCTCTGGGTCGAGGTTGTTCTGAAGCATGCGGAATGGTGCTTCGGTGAGCCAGCTCTTGCAGCTGAGGTCGCTGCCGCGCGGGGCGCGGATCACGCGGGTGGGGTCCAGGCGAGGGTCGGTGGCGGTGGTCATGTGCAGGCCTCTTTCAGGTCGGTTCGATTGAACGGTGAAGACAATGGGGCGGGCGTTGCGGTCAATGCATGCCGAGGTAGGCGGCGGCGAGTTCAGGGTCGTTGCGGGCGTCGGCGGCGCTGCCCTGCCAGGCGACATCGCCCGACTCCAGCACGCACACGCCATCGGCGATGGCCAATGCGCGCTCGGTGTTCTGTTCCACCAGCAGCACCGTCATGCCTTCGTCGCGCAAGGTTTTGAGCGCCTGGTAGCACAGGTCGATGACCTTGGGCATCAGGCCCAGCGACAGCTCGTCGATCATGATGAGGCGCGGGCGCGTCATCAGCGCACGACCAATGGCCAGCATCTGCTGCTCACCCCCCGACAGGTTGCCGGCCAACGAATCCAGGCGTTCACCCAGGCGGGGGAACAGCGCCAGCACGCGGTCGCGGTCTTGCGCAAAGTAGCTCGCGGGGTGGATCACGCCACCCACGCGCAGGTTCTCTTCCACCGTCAGGTCCTTGAACAGGCGGCGGCCTTCGGGCGAAATGGCAATGCCACGGCGCACGCGTTCGGTGGGCGGCAGTTGGCCGATGTCCTGTCCGTCAAAGTGGATCTGCCCGCCTTGCTGGGCGACGTGCCCGGCGATGCACATCAGCGTGGACGACTTGCCGGCGCCGTTGGTGCCCAGCAAGGCCGTTAGCGTGCCGGCCTTCAGGTTCAGCGACAGGTCGTGCACCGCGCCAAAGGCGCCGTAGCCGCAGGCCAGGTTTTTCAGCTCAAGCATGGGCGGCCTCCGGCGCGGCCGATTCGGCCAGGGTGTCGTTGCCCAGGTAGGCGGCGCGCACCACCGGGTCGTTCATCACGGCGCGCGGCTCGCCGTCGGCGATCTTGCGGCCGTTGTCCAGCACCACCAGGCGCTGGCAGATGCGCATGACTTCGCCCAGGTTGTGTTCGATCAGCACAATGGTCACGCCGCTGCGGTTGATGTCCGCAATGGTTTCGGCCAGAGACCGCGCTTCTTTGGAGTTGAGGCCGGCCAGCGGCTCGTCCAGCAACAGCACACGCGGCTTGAGCGCCAGCGCCCGCGCCATCTCCAGCCGCTTGAGCACGCCCAGCGGCTGCGTCCCCGGCAGTTGATCGGCGCGCTCGGCAATGCCGACGCTGCGCAGCAACTCCAGCGCGCGCGCCTGCTCGGCGCTCTCCGACACATGCATGAGCGACGCCAATGGTGACGCCGTCTTGGCTGAACCCGCGGCCAACGCCACGTTCTCCAGCAAGGACAGGTGGCGCAGCGGCTTGACCAGCTGCTGCGACAGGGCCAGGCCGCGGCGGATGCGCTTTTCAATCGCTAGGCCGTCGAGCGGCTGGCCGTCCAGCGTGACGCTGCCTTCCTGCGCGCGCACCACGCCGGTGATGGAGCGCAGGCAGGTGGTCTTGCCGGCGCCGTTGGGGCCGATCAAGCCCAGCAGCTCGCCCGGGAAAAGGTTGAACGACACGTCGTCGATGGCTTTGAGGCCACCGAAGCGCACCGTGATGTGCGAGACCACCAGCAGCGGGGCCACCGCCTCATACGTTGTGCTCATGGCTGGGCTCCCTTGGTCGCGGCGGCCGCCTGGGTGTTGGGTTTGGCCTTGGGTTTGCGCAGGCTTTCCACGATGCCGGCCAGGCCACCCGGTGCAAAGCGCATCATCAGGAACAGCAGGCCGCCGTAGACCAGCAGCTTGTAGTCGCCAATGAACTGGAACCAACCCGGCAGCGCGGTCAGCACCGCAGCGGCCACGGCAACCCAGAACACCGAGCCGATGCCCCCCACCACCACCATCGACAGCACGGTGATCGATTCGACAAAGCCGAAGCTGTCCGGCCCCACAAACTTGATCTGCTGCGAATACAGCGCACCAGCCAGGCCGGCCAGCGCGGTGCCGATGGCGAACGCGGCCAGCTTGTAGCGCGGCACGTCAATGCCCAGCACGCGCATGGTGTCCTCGTCTTCGGCAATGCCGCCGAAGACGCGGCCCATCCAGGTGCGGCGGATGAACACGCACAGCGCGGCGGTCAGCGCGGCCAGCACCACGCACAGCAGCATGAAGCCGACGTCGCCCAAGCCGGAATCGGGGAAACCGGCGATGCCCATTTCACCGCCCATCCATTCCTGCTGGCGCACCACGCCAATGAACAGAAAGCCGACGCCCATGGTGGTGACCGCAAGAAAATCGGCGCGCACGCGCAGCGACGCCAGGCCAACGATCACGCCGAGGGTGGCCGCCAGCAGGATCGACACCGGCAGCGTGGCCAGGAAAGGCCAGCCTGCCTGCGTCAGCATGGCGGAGCTGTAGGCGCCGACGCCCAGGAAGGCGGCGTGGCCCAGGCTGATCTGGCCGCAAAAGCCGGTGATCAGGTTCAGCGACAGCGCAAACAGCACGCTGATCGCGATGGTGGTGAGCAGGGAGATTTCGTAGTCCATGGCAATCCGTCTCCGGGCTCAGCGCCGTGCAAAGAGGCCCTGCGGCCGCAGCATCAGCACCAGAATCAGGAAGGCGAACGCGATCGCGTTGCGGTCCATCACCTTGCCCAGGTAAGTGGTGCCGAAGGATTCGATCAAGCCCAGCACCAAAGCTGCCATCAAGGTGCCGCGCACCGACCCCAAACCGCCCAGCACGATGATGGCCAGAGCCTTGTACGCCGGCACACTGCCCATCGTCGGCTCCACCAGGTTGTTCAGGATGGCGACCCACACGCCGGCAAAGCCTGCCAGTGCCGAGCCCACCAGAAAGTTCAGGTCGCGCACCGTGTTCAGGCGAATGCCGAAGGATTCGGCCATCTGCGGGTCCGACACCGTGGCCTGGCAGGCGATGCCGATGCGCGTGCGCGTCTGCAACCAGCCCAGCAGGCCGATGATCAGCGCGCTGAACACGATCACGGCCAGCTCGGCCTGTTTGAACACCAGGCCGCCAATGGCCAGTTGCCCTTGCAGCGGTTGGTTGGTGAACGTCAGTCCCGAAGCGCCAAAGACGATGCGGAAGATCTCTTCACACGCGATGTACAGGCCGATCGAGGCGATCAAGGCCACGTAAGGCGGCCGGTCCAGCAAGGGCTTGTAGGCCAGGCGGAACATGGCCACGCCGCCGATGCTGGCGCCCAGCATGGCGGCCGCAAAAGCCATGAGCAGGCTGCCGGTGGCGTTGTGAACCACCACGCCGAGGTAGGCGCCCAGCGTGAACAGGCCGGCATGCGCCACGTGCAGAATGCGCAGCAGGCCGTAGACCAGCGTCAGACCGAGCGCAATGAGCGCGTAGATGCTGCCCTGGACCAGGCTTTGCGCGAGGAGTTCGAGGAACAGCATGAGCGCTCCGTGCGACGGTCAGTCAGGCCGCGCCGGACTTACTTGCTCTCTTTGGACGGCGGCGCCAGCAGCACCGGGTCGGAGATCACGGAGTGGCGGTGGAACGCCTTGTTCTTGACCACCTGCACCTGCACATCTTTCTTGACCTCGTGCAGGTCATTGAAGTTCAGGTCGCCGATCGGCGTGTCGAACTTGCCGGCCGCCATGGCGTCGCGCAGCGCAGCGCCGCCCTTGCCACCGGTCTTGCGCAGTCCATCAAGCAGCACCGTCACCGCCGTGTACGTGGACGCTGCCACCATGTCGGCGCCTTCCTTGGTGGCGTCGCGGTAGGCGCTCAGGAAGGCCTTGGTCGCGGGGCGCTCGGAGTCGCGGTCCAGCGAGGTGGTGACCAGCACCCCTTCAGAGGCAGCGCCGGCGATCTCCATGAACTTCTCGGAGTCGTAGCCTTCCTGGCCAATGATCGGCGCGGTGATGCCGGCGGCGCGCAGCTGCGCCACCAGCGGGCCAGCGGTGTAGTAGTAACCGCTGGCGTAGATCACTTCGGGGGTCTGCGACTTGACCTTGGCCACCAGCGGACCGAACTGGCGGTCCTGCAGGCTGTACTCGTGCTCGCCCACGATGTCCAGGTTGAACTTGGGTGCGCCTTCCTTGAAGCCCGCCGCCAGCGACTGGCCGAAGTCGTTCTTCACCGTGATCAGCGCAACTTTTTTCTTGCCCAGCTCGTTCACCAGCTTGGCGCCGGCGCGCCCTTGCACTTCACCCATGGCGGACACGCGGAACATGTAGTCGCCCACACGGGTGATGTCCGGGTGGATGGCGTAGGCCGTCACGTAAGGCACCTTGGCGTTTTGGAACACGCCGGCCGACGCGCGCGTCGATGCCGAGTACGAGCCCGACACGCCACCCACCACCTTGTCGCGCTGGATCAGTTTGGTGGCGGCGGGCACGGCTTCCTTGGGCGACGCCTGGTCGTCGTACACCACCAGCTCAACCTTCTCGCCGTTGATGCCGCCCTTGGCGTTGGCTTGGGCCACGGCCAGCTTGGCGCCTTCGTGGGCCGACTTGCCATCCGCGGCGGCAAAGCCGGTCAGCGGGACCATCAAGCCGATCTTGATGTCGGCAAAGGCGGATGGGGCGGTTGCGGTCAACAGCAACGCAGCGGCGGCGCTCAGGACGGGACGGGTGAAGCGGGGCATATCGAGTCTCCTGCGAGGTTGGGGAGCGAGCTCAGCGGGACTTCTTGGGCTCGGTTGGTGATGGAACTTGAATGTACATGTCTAGACAAGTGGAGTGCAAGACATTTAATTCGGGGTTTTCCCTGGAAGAATTCGATCTTGACTAGGGTTGTCTAGACAATAATCCGACTACGCTCAGGGCAATGAATTCCGGAAAATCCACCGCAACCTACCTGCGCATCAAGGACCACCTGCAGGACGGCCTGGCCGTCGGGCGTTGGCCGCCGGGGGCACAAATGCCGTCAGAAGCCGAGCTGGTCGCGCAGTTCGGCGCCAGCCGCATGACCGTCGGGCGCGCGGTGCGCGAGCTGCAGGCCGAAGGCTTTGTGGAACGGGTGCAAGGCGTCGGCACCTTTGCCGCGCAGCCCTATCGCGCCTCGTCCACGCTGACGATCCGCGACATTCACACCGAGATCAGCGAGCGCGGGCGCCGGCACGCGGCGCGCGTTAAGCTGGTGCGCGAGGAGCCCTTGCCCGCGCGCGTAGCGCCGCAACTGGGGTTACCCGCCGGTGCGCGCGTCTTCCACTCGGTGATCGTTCACTTCGAGGATGAGGTCGCCCTGCTGTGCGAGGACCGTTGGGTCAACCCCGAGGTGGTGCCCAACTATCTAGATGTGGACCTGGCCAAAAAAACCCCCACCGAATACCTGCTGGAGGTCGCCCCGCTGTGGAAGGCCAATTACTCCATCGAAGCCAGCCACCCCACGCGTGCCGAAGCGCGCTGGCTCGGCATTCCGGCCGACGCGCCATGCCTGGTGATCCAGCGACGGACTGAGAGCAAGGGCGCGCCTGTGACGTCGGTGCGCATGGTGTACCCGGGGTCGCGCCACGCACTGGAAGGCGCCTTCAGCGCCGACGCGTCGGAGCGCCGCGGGCGCTGATGCGGCGCCGCGGCCGGGCTTGATTCAGGCAGACAGGGCGGCCGCACTCGGCAGGATCGCGTGCAGCGCCTCGCCGTGCGGCAGCAGCGCCCAGACGCGCATGTGCTCCACATCCGTCGCCAGGTAGCGGTCCTGTTCGACAAACGCCACCTGCTGGCGGATGGCGGCAATCTCCGTTTCGACCAACGGGGCCGAGCGCAGTGACTGCGGCGAGCGCTTGAGCTCGATGCCCTGGCAAGCGGCCATGGCCTCGATGCCCACCATCACCGCCGCGTTGTTGACCATCTCGCCCAGACGGCGCGCGCCGTAGGTCGCCATGGACACATGGTCTTCCTGGTTGGCCGATGTGGGCAGGCTGGTCACGCTGCTGGGGGTTGCCAGGCATTGGTTCTCCGCCGCCAGCGCCGCCGCGGTGACTTGCGCGATCATGAAGCCGGAGTTCAACCCGCCGTCGCGCACCAGGAAGGGCGGCAGCCCCGACAGGGTCGAATCCAGCATGAGCGCCAGGCGCCGCTCGGACATGGCGCCGATTTCGGCCACCGCCAACGCGATGATGTCCGCGGCAAAGGCCACCGGCTCGGCGTGGAAGTTGCCGCCGGAGATGACCTCTCCCGTGTCGGTGAACACCAGCGGGTTGTCTGACGCTGCATTCGCTTCGATGCTGAGCGTGCGCGCGGCGTAGTGCAGGTTGTCCAGGCACGCGCCCATTACCTGGGGTATGCAGCGGATCGAATACGGGTCTTGCACGCGCCCGCAATCGGCGTGGCCCAGCACGATGGCGCTGCCAGCCAGCAGCGTGCGCATGGCGCCGGCCACAGCCACCTGGCCCGACTGCCCGCGCGCCGCGTGAATGCGCGCGTCAAACGGTTTGACCGATCCCTGAATGGCTTCCAGCGACAGGGCGCCCGCGAGCAGCGCGGCTGCAAAGACGTTTTCGGCGCCGAACAGGCCGGCCAGCGCCAGCGCCGTCGACACCTGTGTGCCGTTCAGCAGCGCCAAGCCCTCTTTGGGGCCGAGCACGAAGGGCTCCAGCCCGATTGAGCGCATCGCTTGCGCACCGCTGACGACGCTGCCATCGGCCAGCGTCGCCTCGCCTTCGCCGATCAGCACGCAGGCCAGGTGCGCCAGCGGCGCCAGATCGCCCGACGCGCCGACCGAGCCTTTGGCCGGAATCTGCGGCGTGACGCCGGCATTCGCCAACGCCAGCAAGGCCGCCGCCAGCGCGGGCCGCACGCCGGAATGGCCGCGCGCCAGGCTGATCGCCTTGGTCGCCAGCACCAGGCGCACCACGGCGGGTTTCAGCGCCTCACCCGTGCCCACGCTGTGCGACAGCACCAGGTTGCGCTGCAACTCGGCCAGGTGGGTTGGCCCGATCTTGGTGCTGGCCAGCTTGCCAAAGCCGGTGTTGATGCCGTAGACCACCTGGTCGCGCGCCACGATGTCGCTCACCACCGCCTGGGCCGCCTGCATCGCGCCTTGCGAGTCATCGGCCAGTGCCAGCGTCACGCCGCCTTCATAGATGCGGCGCAGCGTCGGCAGGGTGACAGAGCCGGGTTGCAGGATCAGGTGCGGGGGTGTGGTCATGGCGGCGTCCGGTTGGGCTGAGAGCGGGCGAAGTTAGCACGATCTCCCTGCGCTGGCGATGCCGATCAACCCGCGGCGAGACGCGGCGCAGGCCCAGTCGTCACCGGGACCGAGCGGGCGTGCCAGGCGCCGCGCCCACCTTGCGCGACAATCCCCGGTTGGGCACGCTGCCCGTCTGTTTGTCTGCCCTCCGTCCTGTTGTTGCCTGTGGCGCCGTCGCCTTTTTCCCCTGCCATCACCGACTCCAACGCTGCGGCCGAAGCGGCCTTGGGCGTGCTGCACGCTACCTTTGGCTACGACCAGTTCCGTGGCCAGCAGGGGGCCATCGTCGACCATGTGGCGACCGGCGGCGACGCGCTGGTGCTGATGCCCACGGGCGGCGGCAAGTCGCTGTGTTACCAGGTGCCGGCCATCGTGCGCCAGCGCGCGGGGCGCGGTGTGACGCTGGTGATCTCGCCGCTGATTGCGCTGATGCACGACCAGGTCGGTGCGCTGGATGAAGTGGGCGTGCCGGCGGCTTTCCTGAATTCCACGCAGGACTGGTCGCAGACGGAAGAGATCGAACGCCAGCTGCTGGCCGGCCAGCTCACCCTGCTGTACGCCGCGCCCGAGCGCGTGGCCACGCCGCGCTTTCTGGGCCTGCTGGATTCGCTGCATGCGCACGGGCAACTGAGCCTGTTCGCGATCGACGAAGCGCATTGCGTCAGCCAGTGGGGCCACGACTTTCGGCCGGAGTACCGCCAGCTGACGGTGCTGCACGAGCGCTGGGCCGACGTGCCGCGCATCGCGCTGACGGCCACGGCCGATGCCACCACGCGTGCCGACATCGTCGAGCGCTTGCAGCTGCAGGATGCGGCGCAGTTCGTCAGCAGCTTTGACCGGCCCAACATCCGCTACACGATTGTGGAAAAGCGCGACCCGACACGCCAGCTGCTGCAGTTCATCGAGCGCGAACACGAGGGCGAAGCCGGCATCGTCTACTGCCAGTCGCGCAAGCGGGTGGAAGAGCTGGCGCAGACGCTGTGCGACCACGGCATCGACGCGTTGCCCTACCACGCCGGGCTGGACGCTGCGCTGCGCCAGAAGCACCAGGACCGTTTCCTGCGCGAAGACGGTCTGGTGATGTGCGCCACCATCGCCTTCGGCATGGGCATCGACAAGCCGGACGTGCGCTTTGTCGCGCACATCGACATGCCCAAGAACATCGAAGGCTATTACCAGGAAACCGGCCGCGCCGGGCGCGATGGTGACGCGGCCGACGCCTGGATGGCCTATGGCTTGCAGGACGTCGTCAACCAGCGCCGCATGATCGACGAGAGCCCGGCGGGCGAGGACTTCAAGGCCGTGATGCGCGGCAAGCTGGACGCGCTGTTGGCGCTGGCCGAAGCCACCGACTGCCGCCGTGCGCGCCTGCTGGGCTACTTTGGCGAAACCATGGCGTCGCGCGATGGTGCAGACAATGCTATGGATTCGGTAGCTGGCCGCGCAGATGGTTCTAGGGCGGAAGGCCAAAATGGCTTGAAATCCGTGCCGCACCCCTACTGCGGCAACTGCGATAACTGCCTGCACCCGCCCGACACCTGGGACGCCACCGACGCCGCGCGCAAGCTGCTGTCCACCGTCTACCGCGTGCAGCAGGCCAGCAGCATCAGCTTTGGCGCGGGCCACATCATGGACATCGTGCGCGGCAAGGCCAGCGACAAGGTCGCGCAGTACGGGCACGAGCAGCTCAGCACCTGGGGCATTGGCAGCGCGTACAGCGAAGCCCAGCTGCGCGGCGTGCTGCGCCAGCTGATCGCCATCGGCGCGCTGCACGTCGACGCGCAGGCGTTCAACACCCTGCAACTGCTGGACGCGGCACGACCGATCCTGAAAGGCGAGCAGTCGGTGCGCCTGCGTGAAATGAGAGCAGCACCGAAGCGCGAACGCGTGCGCCAAGGCCGCGGCGGTCGCGCTTCACCTTCTCCGGCGGCAGCCGACCTGGACAGCGCCGGCCAGGCGCGCTTTGCCGCGCTGAAGGCCTGGCGCGCCGAAGTCGCGCGCGAACACAACCTGCCCGCCTACGTGATCTTCCACGACGCCACGCTCGCCGCCATCGCGGCGAGTGCGCCCACCAGCGTCGACGCGCTGGAGGGCATCAGCGGCATTGGCGCCACCAAGCGGGACAAGTACGGGCCGGAAGTTATCCGCGCGCTGGCGGCGGGCGGCGAACGCTGAAGGCCGGGCGCCGCAGCGCCGAGCGGTGCACCGGTGGACGTTGGCCATGGCTAGCCACGCGAGCGATTGCGACAGGTCGTAACGATTTGAGCCTGGAGCTAGTAGCGTTCCCAATGGGAACCTTCCCAGCTAGCTCGTTGGCGCTTCGGGCCGTAGCCTTGCTGTCATCTGTTTGACATAAAAGAGGTTTTCCATGTCCGACGTCGCCGCCGTCACGAACAATATCCAGCAACGCACCCACGACGATGGTTTCCTCTGGCTGAGCCGCAATGGCAACCTGAAGGAAACGGTCAAGGATTTCAAAGGCTTGACCACCGACGAGCGCAACCAAGTCGTGGAAGGCCTGACGGATGCCGATCTGCAGGAACTGGCCGACGACGTCAATGCCAACGGCGTCGGCGGCGCCAATGGCCTGTCGGCCGACGAGAAGCGAGACCTGTTCAATACCCTGGCCGACGGACTGGACGGCGCGCAAGTGGGTCGCCTCGCGAAGGCCTTTGACGACCGCGATGACGTCATGGCTTTGGGTCAGGCCGTGGCGCAGCACGCCGATTCGGAAACCAAGGTCGACTTCATCAAGGAGATGGCGCCGCGCACGCAGGACAAGGATCAGGACAGTGGGATCATGGTCGGCGGCTCGTGGAGCGAGAAGGGCGACAAGGAGGCCGAAGCCATCCTCGACGTGCTCAGCAGCATGGGCAACGATCCGGACGGGTTCAACAAGGCAGTGGGTACGCTGGACGAAACCACTTTGCATGCGGTGGCCGAGGCGGGCATCAACCAGCATGCCACCTATGGCGAAGCCAGCGTCAGCGTATCGCATGACCCCAAGCAGCTGACCGCTCTGCTGGACGCAGCAGCCAAGAGCAGTGACCCCGCCGTGAAAGCCCGCGTGTTTGACGCTGGCGCATCTGCCTTGCAGAGCATGCGGGACAACACGAAGTTTCCCGTGGTAAGCGTCGGCACCGACGATGCGGCCAAGCAGGTCACCGGCAAGTTGACCACGCTGCTGAACAGCGACGTGCGCGGCATCACGCACGAATTGAACCAGCATGACCAGTATGGCAAGGGCTTGTCGACCTACACCTCGGAAGTCTTGCGTGCGGGTGAAAGCGGTCAGAAAATCCTGGGTGAGCAGCTGGCGCAACTGCAGGGCGCAGGCACCGGCCTGTCGCCCATCGAGTTCATGGAACAGACCGCCAATGGCTCGACCGGAAAGGACTACTACCAAAATGCCGAATCCCTGGGCTACTTCACCGGCGCCATGCGCAATGGCCTGGAGGCGCAGAACGCTGATGCGACCGCGAATGGAACCATGATCAAGGGTATCTTCGGCGCCGCCATTGGTGCGCTGTCGCTCGGCCGGGCCGGCGGCAGCGCCACCTTGCTCACGAACACGATGGTGGACGCTGTGGTCTCCAGCGCCAATGGCGACCGCACCAAGCTTGGCCAGGCACTGCAGGACTTGGCGGTCCCGGTCGATGCCAACGGCGAGCGTTATCAGGGCCCGGCCACTTCCATCTTCGACAGCACGCTTGCCCGCGTGCGCGCCGGTTGATGTCAAGGCTGTCGGCGACATGCCGCCCCGCGTGGGCGGCTGCGCTGCTGGCAGGCGCGATGGTGCTTTTGGCGGGTTGTGGCGACTGCGCCGCGGATAGCGACCGCGTGCTCAGCGACACGCTTGAACACCTGGCCGCAGGCACGCGCCCCTTTTCACACACCGGGACCGGGAGTCTGGGCTTTGACGGCGCCATCGTGCGACTCAAGGAGCTGGACCGCGGCAAATCCGCGCGCTATTGCGGCAATCGCTTTGCTGCCGAGCCCGGTTTGTCGGATGCGGCCATCGTGGCGGACCTGAGCCGCCAACTCGGTGCTGGCTGGGGCGCGGTGCAGGAAGTGCCCGCCACTCAAACCTCAGTCAAGATCTACCGCTGGCAGAGCGATTGCTCCAAGCGCTTCTATGCTGTGATGGCGCATGGCGCACGGATACACGGCCCGGACGGCCAAGCGTTTCGGCCGCTGGTGACGATGTACCCGTGCGGCGGCGCCTGAGCCGAGGTTGACGCGGCGACGGCGACGCAGTTCGCGGATTGCTATAAATGTGGTAGCTTTTTGCGCAATGTGGGTTGGCACCGGCGCCCGAATCTTGTGCGTCGACACGTTGCTTGGGCTGCGCATAGGTGCGCTCTGGGGCTGGATAGGTAGTCTTCCCGATGGCAACCTCCCCAATGGGCAAGCGGCCTCGCCGTGCCTAGACTGCGGGGTATGACGCTGTGGTGACATGGCGGTTTCCTTCTCACGTTGCGCCGCACCGGCAAGCGGCCCACCAAGGGGGCAGATTCATGACCAGCTTGTCCGCGACCGTCCGCTGCAGTATTGACTCCGGGCCGCCTTCCTCGCACGGCACGTCGCACGCGTTGGCGATCGATACGCGCCGAGGCTATCCCGTCGGCGACGGATCATTTGCTGGCCAGGTGCGCGGCACTCAAGCTCAGCCCGAGCTCGACCTGCAGTTCGCGATGATGGCCAACGACGCCTACAAGGCCAAAGGCCCGGGTCCCACCGGCACCGCGTCGGAGCGGGAATTGGCGGCCGCGGGCTGGCACCGCCTGACCCCCGCCGGCGACCACTTGGCGGATGCAGAGGGCCGTCGGATTCCGATAGATGCGCAGCTGTTGCACGATCCCAAGACTGGCTTTGACGCTGCCATTTATCAGAACGACCAGGGCCAGTACGTCTTGGCCTACCGCGGTACCGACAACTGGAGCCTTGGGCAGGGTGGTGACTCCCGTGCCAATGCCGGTCAGGCTTCCGGTCTGGCCGTCGGCCAATATGAGCAGGGGGTTGAACTGGCCCACCGGGCCAGTGAAGTTTTCGGTCAAGGCAACTTCGCCATAACGGGGCACTCGCTCGGCGGTGGATTGGCCTCCGCCGCCATGCTGGCGGTGGGCGCGCCTGGTGTGACCTTCAATGCCTCGGGCCTGAGCGACAACACGATGCGCCACCTGGGCGTTGAAAACCCCAACGCCGCGCGCGCGGACTTGGCCGAGAACGGCCAGATCCGCCGCTACAACGTGCAAGGCGAGCTGCTGACCAACCTGCAGCAGGGTTCGATGCTGCCGGACGCCGTGGGCCACGAGCTGCGCGTGGACAAGCCCGACCGGCGTACCCGCAACCCCATCACCTTGCACGGTGGCAGCGGAGAGGGTGCCTCTTACGTCGAGGCATTGCGCTTGCACGATGCGCGCGAGATCCGTCAGGCGCCCTCTCTTGGCCGGCTGAGCGAACACTGGCACGAATCCAAGTTCAAGGCTGCCGCGGCGGCTGGGGAGCAGTTGGCCGGTCTGGCATCGGACGCTGCCCGGATCGGCGCTCACGCGCTGGAAGAAATGGGCGTTGCGGTGCGCGATGGCGCGAGCCATGGTCGTATGGTCGAAGGCGTGGGTCGCGCCGCCGGCAGCGCCGCGAACGGCGTCATCGATGTGGGCGCCAAGACGATGGAGCGTGGTGCCGATCTGACCGGCGACCTGGCCAGGGAAGTCGGCACCCTGGGTGGCAACCTGTTGCGCGATGTGGGCCAAAGCGCAGGACTGGATTGGGCGCCTGCCGCCGAGGCGTTCGAAAACGCGGGCAACCGGGTCAACGATTGGGTCGACAACCTGGGCGCCAGTGCAGGTCGCGCCTTGGACAAGGGTGGCGACTTCGTCCAGGGCGCTCTGGATCTGATGGGCGCTGGCGCACAACGGGCGCTGGAGAAGACGGCCGACGGTATCGAACGGGCGGGCCACAAGCTCGCCGATGGCACGGAATGGGTGAGCCGGCAGTCTGCCGACGGCGCTCAGTGGATGGGCCGCCGCACCTACGCCGCTGGACGCTGGGCTGCGGACCGCCTGAGCGACGTGGGCCGCCTCTTCAGCAACCCCTTCACGCGCTGATCGCCAGCCGGCTGTCGGCGGCCAGTGCCCCGCTAGACTGCGCCGTTGATGCCCCTCTCAACCCACCCCCTCGTTCGCGCCGCCACATCGCAATACCGTCGCCAGTTGCTGGCGTGGCTTGCGGTGCTGGCGTTGCCTGCCTGCGGGCAGCAAGGAGCCGACATGGCCGAAGCCCCTCAGCGCAGTGAACTGTTCGGTTCTCCCCAGGCCGCCGCGCTCTACTCAGCAGCATCCAAGGGCGATCTGCCACGGGCGCGTCGGTTGATGGCCGAAGGCGCGAACCCGAACGCGTTCAACGCGCGTGAACAGAATTTGCTGGACGTGGCTATGGTCCAAGGTGATCGAAGGGCGTTTGACGGTCTGCTTGAATTGGGTGCGGACCCCGCTTTTCTGGGCGGCGCGCGAGATACGTCCATGCACTTCGCTGCCCAGTTCGAGGATCCCTACTGGCTCAAGGCCATGCTGACCAAAGGCGCCTCTCCCGACGCACGCAACGCAATGGAGGAGACACCCTTGTTCGCCGCCCTCGGCCCTACCACCGACAAGAACGTCCAGCTGCTGCTGGACGCGGGCGCGGACGTTCATGCCAGGAGCCGCTCTCGACAAACGCTGCTCCACAAGGCCGCGAACATCAATGCGTTTGGCGACGTAGCCCGCTTTCTCGAGTTGGGTGTCGATCCCACCGCCAAGAACGACGTCGGCAATACGTTTCAGGCCAGCTTCTTTCGGACGCCAGAGCGCGCTCTCAACTCAGGGGCTAAGGATGCCCGCGCGAAGGTCCGCGCGTGGCTGCGCGCTCACAACATTCCCATAGAGGAATCCGGCCAGCGCTGAAAGGGTCGGTCGGAAGCGCGAGAGCACGCCGCCCAGGACCGTCGCTCAGGCAGCTTATTGCACGAAACCCATGCCCCGCGACTCGCGGACTTCGGGCTTGATGCGGTGTTCGGCCTCCAGCTGTTCCAGGAATTCGTGCACCGAGAAGTCGGTCGCCAGAATGTCGGTCTGGCGCTTCACGGCGGCGAAGTCACCTGGGCACAGTTGCTCCAATTTTGCTAGCTGCCTGCGCACGTCTGGTGTCATCAAATCGGCATTTCCCTTCAAGGCTTCGGTGATGAACATGCGCTCGCGCTGTTCGGCCGTCAGGGGCTTGAACTTGATCTTGAAGGTGAAGCGGCGCAGCGCCGCCTGATCGATGCGGTCAAGGAGGTTGGTGGTGCAGATGAAGACGCCGTTGTGGCGTTCCATCTGCTGCAGCATTTCGTTGACCTCGGTGACCTCGTAGCTGCGCTGTGCGCCGCGGCGGTCGAGAAGGAAACTGTCGGCCTCGTCCAGCAGCAGCACGGCCTTTTCCTGCGTCGCTTCTTCGAACATGGCGGCCATGTTCTGCTCGGTCTCGCCGACGTACTTGCTGACCAGGTCGCTCGCCTGCTTGATGATGAGCGGCTTGTCCATCTGCTGCGCGATGTACTCGCCCAAAGCCGTCTTGCCGGTGCCGGGCGCGCCGTAGAAGCACAGCGCGCCGTGGCCGCGGGCCTTGAGCGCTTCGACGATGCGCGGGATCTCGAAACGGCTTTCGACGTTGAGCATGCCCAGGTCGTAGGTGGTGACCTGGCGCCGACCTTTGTGCGCGCTGCTTTCCTTGCGGCCGAGCGCGGCGTCGGAGTTCTTGAGCTGGCGCTCGATCAGCGCTTCGAAAGCCTCGCCACCGGGCGCTTCGCCCACGTGTGCCAGATCGGCAAAGCGCACAGCCGTGCGGATCTGCGCGGGCGTCAAACCCTTGCGCTCGGTCAGCTTGGCGACGAATTCGTCGCTCACGGCCACGCCGTCGAGCGACTTGCGCACCAACTGCTCGCGCGCGCCGGGGGGCGGCGATTTGAGTTCGAGGTGGTAGGCAAAGCGGCGGCGGAAGGCCGGGTCGATCTGCTCGATGCGGTTGGTGACCCAGATCGTGGGCACCGGGTTGCTTTCCAGGATCTGGTTGACCCAGGCCTTGCCGTTGACCGAATGGCCCACAGCCGCCGCCAGCGCCTGCTGTTCGGCACGCGCCATCAGGCCGGCCGCGTCCACGCTGATGGGCGGGAACACGTCCTCCACTTCATCGAACAGCAGCGCGGCCTCTTGCGAGCCTTTCAGGAACACCTGGGCGATCTGCATGGACCGGTAACGGTCGCGTCCCGACAGGCTGTTGCCGTCGCGGTCGGCGTATTCCACCTCGAACAGGTCCAAACCCGCCTCGGCCGCAGCGACTTTGGCGAGTTCGGTCTTGCCGGTGCCGGGCGGCCCGTACATCAGGACGTTGACGCCGACAGCCTTGGTCTCCTGCGCCTTGCGCAACAGGTTGACCAGCACCTGCACGTCGTCGCCGACGAAGCCGAAATCGGCCACTTTCAGATCGCTCTTGCTCGCGGGCCGGGTGAACACCGCCATCAGCTCGGCGCGGTCGCGGTATTCGCGCATGAGCACGGGTGGCAGCTTCTCGCTGACCTTCATGAGGTCGGCCAGATCGGTGATGCTGTGCTCAGAAATCAGGTTTTCGACCAGTCCGATGCGCTCCAGACGGCCGCCGGCGCGCAGCGCTTCGCCGACTTCGGCGCCCGTCACCCCGGCCAAGCGGCCGATGGCTTCGTACGCCTCAGGCGCGTTGTTGACCTTGAACTCGACCAGCAAGCTGCGCAAATCGCGTTGGTAGCGCGCGAGCGTGCCGTACAGCAGCAGCGCGCGCTCGGCCTTGTTGAGCTGCAGCAGGTTGGCCAGCGCGTCGATGTTTTTTTCGACCAAGGTCGATTGCTTTTTGAGCGCGTGCGTCAGCCACTGTCCGGTGCTGTTGAGCAGGGCCAGCAGGTCCTTGGGCGAATCCTTGGCGTACTCGTCCAGGTAAAAAAACAGCGTGCCTTCCTCGTACGGACCGCGCCAGACGCCGTGGCGTTCCAGGAATTCGATGGGCGACAGGGCTTCGTGGCCGCGCCAGAATTCGTTGTCCTTGCAGCGGCGCTCAAGGAATTCGCGCAGACGGGTGAGCACGGGCTCCGGCCACATCAGATGCCGACCAGCCAGCGACATCAAGCCGTTGATGTCACGCCGCACATTGAATTTGGAGCCTTGCTGCGCTGCCAAGGTCAGCACGAAGTGCGAACACATCAGATCCAGCACCGGGGCATTGGCCAGCCCGGGTGCTTGCAGCAAACCCGCTTGTCCACCGACCGAGATCGACCGTTTCGCCATTGCAAGCCTCCTTGAGAGCAGGGCGCCAGACACACGCACCTTAACGCAATCGCCTGGGTGCGGGAAGACACTTGTGAACCCTTTCGAGACCGCCAAGTTTCATGCCGCTGTCAACTATTTCTCGGATACGCCACGCGTTATGCCGCGAAAGCTTGACGCATCGGGGCCATGCATGAGGACATGTCAGGTTGACGCAGGGGTATCAGGCAGGGATGATCGGTTCGCCACCCTGAGTGGAACGAGAGAGGAACGACGACATGAACGACATGAGCACGCTGTGGGGCTCCATGCAGAACGCCATGGGAACGCATTTGCCACAGGTTTTGGGCGCGCTGGCCATCTTCATCATCGGCTGGTTTGTGGCCGCTCTGGTAAAGGCCGGCGCCCGCAAGGGTCTGGGTGCTTTGCGCATGAACGACCGCTTCTCCGGCTCCACCGGCCAGAGGGTCGACATCGAGGGGGTGGTGGCCCTGGCGCTGTTCTGGGTGGTGATGCTGCTGACGCTGGCCGCCATGTTCAACGCGCTGAACCTGGCCATGGTGTCCGGTTCCTTCGCCGCGCTGACGACGCAATTGTTCGAATACGCCCCGCGCGTGCTGGGCGCGTTGCTGCTGGCACTGCTGGCCTGGCTGGTGGCGACGCTGGTGCGCGGCCTGATGCAGAAAGTGCTGGATCGCACCACGCTCGACGAAAAGCTGTCTGAACATGCCAACATGTCGCCGATCAGCGAAAGCCTGTCGAACGCGCTGTTCTGGTTGGTGATTTTGCTGTTTGTGCCCGCCATCCTGGGCGCGCTGCAGATGGAAGGCCTGCTGGCCCCGCTGCGCGAGATGACGACCAAGGCGCTGGACGTGCTGCCCAACATCGTGGCGGCGCTGATCATTGGCGGCGTAGGCTGGATCGTCGCCACCGTGCTGCGCAACCTGACCACCAACCTGCTGCGCTCGGCCGGCGCCGACCAGATCGGCAACAAAGCCGGTCTGGCCGACACGGTGCAGATTTCCAGTCTGGCGGGTCTGCTGGTGTTCATCGTGGTGTTCGTGCCGGCGCTGATCGCGGCGCTGGATGCGCTCAAAATCGACGCCATCTCGCGTCCCGCCACCGACATGCTGGCGCTCCTGATGGACGCGGTCCCGCGCATCGTGGCTGCCGGGCTGATCCTCGTCGTCACCTGGATGGTCGCAACCTTTGCCACCCGCATCTTGGCCAGCCTGCTGGCCAGCGTGGGCCTGGACACCGTGCCGGCGCGCCTGGGCATGGAACACGCGTTCCAGAAAGCCAAGCCGTCCATTCTGATCGGGCGCATCGCCCTCATTTTCGCCATGCTGTTCGCCGTGGTGGAGGCGGGCAACCAACTGGGCTTCGACCGCTTCAGCGACATGATCATGACTTTTGTCGAGTTCGCGGGCGACGTGCTGCTGGGCTCGGTGATCCTGATCATCGGCTTTATGCTGGCCAACATCGCCTATGAGGCGATCTCGCGCGCCAGCGGCGAAGGCGGTCGCGGCACCATCGTGGCGCGGGTGGCGCGCTTTGCCATCCTTGGCATCGTGCTCGCCATGGGCTTGCGCGCCATGGGCATCGCCGACGACATCGTCAACCTGGCCTTCGGCCTGACCCTGGGGGCGGTGGCGGTGGCGTTTGCCTTGGCTTTCGGCCTGGGCGGGCGTGAAGCTGCCGGCCGACTGGCCTCGCGCTGGGTTGACCGGCTGACCAGCAAGACGCCGCCGACCGAAGATCCGCCCATGCCGCATTTCAGTCCGGACCCGCTGGCCGAGCCGCGGACCCCGCCAGCGGCCACGCCGCCGTCGAACGATTTGCCCTGAGCTGATGGCGTGGGGCGGCCCTTTGCGCCTTGGCGCTTGCTGCAACGCCCTGCCGCTAAAATGATCGATTCCTTACGTTGAAGAGGCCTTCATGTCTGCACCCGCCCACGACGAGCACGAGCAAGTGCCGCAAGATCCGGTTGAAGAAGTCACCAAGCACATTCCGGTGGTCGTCCCGCTGGCTGGCGCGATCATGATGTTTCTGCTGGCCTTTATCGCGGTGAAGATGGCCTGAAGGCCCGCTGTTGGTTTGGTGGATCAAATCAGGTGCTGGCGCAGTATGGATCTGCGCAGGCAGCTAGAAAAAACATAGCACAAAGCCGCATCCCGGGCACTGGGGTGCGGCTTTGTGCCGTCTGTCAGCCACAGGTGGGTCAGGTTTCATAAAATCGTCACTTGGCGCCGCAGCAGGCGGCAGTGGCCGAGGCAGACCTGCCAGCGGGCCACGCCCGACGCGCCGCAAAGTGCCCCCCCGAAGTCCCCTTTCCCAAGGCGATCCGGCTTTCGGAAAGACGATTGACATACTTTGGAGCTTTTCCCATGAACGCACCTTTGACCCCCGGGTTGATCAAGGACCTGAACACCCCGGCCTACGTGAAGAACGCCAAGCTCATCGCCTGGGTGGGCGACATGGTGGCGCTGTGCCAGCCCGACAACGTCTACTGGTGCGATGGCAGTCAGGCCGAGTACGACCGCCTGTGCCAGCAGCTGGTGGACGCCGGCACCTTCAAGAAGCTGAACCCCGCCAAGCGCCCGGGCTCGTTCCTGGCCTGGTCCGACCCGTCGGACGTGGCGCGCGTGGAAGACCGCACCTTCATCTGCTCGGAAAAGCAGGAAGACGCCGGCCCCACCAACAACTGGACGCCGCCGGCCGAGATGCGCGCCAAGCTGCAGCCGCTGTTTGACGGCTGCATGAAGGGCCGCACCATGTACGTAGTGCCCTTCAGCATGGGCCCGCTGGGCAGCCCGATCGCCCACATCGGCGTGGAGCTGTCCGACAGCGCCTACGTCGCTGTCAACATGAAGCTGATGACGCGCATGGGCAAGGGCGCGATCGACGTGCTGGGCGACGATGGCGAATTCGTGCCCTGCGTGCACACCGTGGGCGCGCCGCTGGCTGCCGGCGAAAAGGACCAGACCAGCTGGCCGTGCAACCCCGACGTGAAGTACATCGTCCACTACCCCGAAACGCGTGAGATCTGGTCCTATGGCTCGGGCTACGGCGGCAACGCGCTCTTGGGCAAGAAGTGCTTTGCGCTGCGCATCGCCTCCAACATGGGCCGTGCGGCTGCTGGCGGCCCCTCCGGTAGCCCGGGCTGGCTCGCCGAGCACATGCTGATCCTGGGCGTGACGTCGCCCGAAGGCAAGAAGCACCACGTTGCCGCCGCCTTCCCCAGCGCCTGCGGCAAGACCAACTTCTCCATGCTGGTGCCGCCCGAAGGCTTTGCCGGCTGGAAGGTCACCACCATCGGCGACGACATCGCCTGGATCAAGCCCGGCGCCGACGGCCGCCTGTACGCCATCAACCCCGAAGCGGGTTACTTCGGCGTGGCCCCCGGCACCAACATGCTCACCAACCCCAACTGCATGCTGAGCCTGAACCAGGACGTGATCTTCACCAACGTCGCGCTGACCGACGATGGCGACGTCTGGTGGGAAGGCATGGAAAAGGACCAGGGCGGCCTGCCCGCGCACCTGATCGACTGGCAAGGCAAGGACTGGACGCCCGAAGACGGCAAGGCCGGCCGCAAAGCCGCCCACGCCAACGCGCGCTTCACCGTGGCCGCCACCAACAACCCGGCGCTCGACCCGGCCTGGGACGACCCGGCGGGTGTGGCGATCGACGCCTTCATCTTCGGCGGCCGCCGCTCGACCACCGTGCCGCTGGTGACCGAGGCCCGCAACTGGACCGAAGGCGTCTACATGGCCGCCACCATGGGCAGCGAAACCACAGCCGCCGCCTTTGGCGCGCAAGGCGTGGTGCGGCGCGACCCGTTCGCCATGCTGCCCTTCTGCGGCTACAACATGGCCGACTACTTCGGCCACTGGCTGGCGCTGGGCGACAAGCTCAAGGGCCAGAGCGCGCAGCTGCCGGGCATCTACTGCGTCAACTGGTTCCGCAAGGACGCCGACGGCAAGTTCGTCTGGCCGGGCTACGGTGAAAACATGCGCGTGCTGAAGTGGATCGTCGACCGCGTGGAAAACCGCGCCACCGGCACACCCACTATGTTCGGCGTGGCCCCGACCTACGGCGAGATCAACTGGACCGGCCTGAACTTCACGCCCGAGCAGTTCGCCACCGTGACGAACATCGACAAGGCCGCCTGGCAGGACGAATTCCGCCTGCACGAAGAACTGTTCGCCCAGCTGGCGCAGGGCCTGCCGCCCGCCATGGAGCAGACCAAGCAGGTCATGGAAGAGCGTCTGGGCGCCGAAGCCTGACGCATATACCGCGCGGCGCTCGCCGCGTGGCCAGAAAAAAAGCCCCGCTTAAGCGGGGCTTTTGCTTGGTGACCGGGCGTACCGAGCATCAACCGATCCCGTGCGCGCGCATCAAGGCTTCCTCGTCGCCCGATACCCAGCCGAAAATCCTCGGCGGCCCGTCCAGCTGCTGCACCAGGTAGTGCACTTCAAAGTCGATCGCCACGTCCGACCCGCCGGCCCGGGCGTAGGTGGCTGTCCAGGCGACGTGGGCGACGCAGTGCAGGGCGTCGATCGGGCTGTGGCGCACGCTGCGCAAGGCCATGGATTTCGTTCCCAGCCGTCGATAGCGTTCGAAGCCCTGGCGCATGACATCGGCCAGCTGTTCGTCGTTGCGGCCCACGCTCACGCCGGCGGGCGTGGCGGCCACAAAGGCGGCGGCGTACGACGCGGCGACCGCCGCGAGATCGGCGCGATCCGTCAGGCCTTCCTGAAAAAGCTGCTGGTAGCGCTCGAAAAAAGCTTGCAGGGTGGGCAGATCCATGGGCGTGGCCGATCAAGGTTGACCGGGACGATCATGGAAGCCGACGCTGCCGGCGTCAACACGGCCCTGACGCCGCCGTGCGGGCGCCGAGGGCGGTTCAGGCTGAAGGGGAGCGGGAGCCGCGAAGGCTTTAGCGCACCACGCCCAGATAGGCGAGGGCGGCGCTGCGCAGCTCGGCGGCACGGCGGGGATCGGTGCCGGCGCTGGCTTCAGCGGTTTCCATCAGGCGGGTGGCGTGGCAGTTGCCATGGCCTGTGGCGCGTTGCAGGTTGCCTTGGGCCGAAGGGGCCAGGGCGCGTTGGATCAGTCGGATCAACATGTCAAAGTGCGGTGGTCCGGTTGATTGGCCGGGTCCGCGGGTGGATGGCTTTTGGCCGATGCCTTCATTTTAGGCAAGGCCGTCGGAAAAAACTAGGGTTTACCCTAGACTCCCCACTCCAATCCGCGTTGGCGCAGGGGGCGCCTGGGGCATTTGGCCAAAGCGCGTCGCGTTCGGGCAACAATGGTTGCTTTCCGACTGTCGCCTGCCCTGCTGCACCGCCTGCACCGCCGCCATGAAGATTCAGCTGCTGGCCGATCTGCACCTTGAAACATCACCCGACTTCGTGCCGACGCCTGCGCCAGGCGCCGACCTGCTGGTGCTGGCGGGCGACATCGGCTCGTACCAGCGCGGCTCGCAGCTCACGGCGCGCGGCGTGCCGGACTTCGGCCTGACGCCGTTTGCCCGCCACGCCGACGGCACGGGCTGGCCGGTGCCGGTGGTTTACGTGCCCGGCAACCACGAGTACGACGCGCTCGACTTCGATGACAGCCACGCGCGGCTGCGCGAAACGGCGGAACGTCTGGGCCTGATCTGGCTGGAGCGCGAAACCCGCGTGCTGGACGGTGTGCGCTTGGTCGGCACCACGCTGTGGACGGACTTCGACGCGCTGGCGCCGCGCGGCCCCACCGCCAGCCTGACGGCCCAGCTTACGGCGCGCGAAAAGGCCTTCCGCGCCGCCAACCACTACCTGCGCATGGCGGCGACCACGCGCGCTGGCCTGCCGTTCCTGGCCGAGGAGATGCGCGAACAGGCCCTGGTTTGCCAGGATTGGCTGCGCGCAGCGCTGGCCGAGCCGTACGACGCGGGGCCGACGGTGGTCATCACCCACTTCGCGCCGAGCCTGCGCAGCGCCGACCCGCGCTACGGCCTGACGCCCGGCACGGCGGGTTTCTGCAACGCGCTGGACGAATGGTTGCTACAGGCCGATTTGTGGCTGCACGGCCACCTGCACTGCGCGCTGGACTACCGCGTCGGGCGCTGTCGCGTGGTGGCCAACCCGCTGGGCTACGCCAGCAAGGGCGAACAGGCGGCGTTTCTGCCCACCCTAACGCTGCCGGTCGAGCGGGTTCTGAACGATGCTCCACTGACAGCGGCCGATCGCGCAGTCCCTTGATTTGACGCACCGCGGAACCTGAGGCTGGGCTTAGACTCGGACGGTAGTGTGAGTGTTAACCATCGTTTCCATTTTGATCGTTGAGGAGAGCGCATGAAGGTCCTACTGGCCGTCGACGGCAGCAACTACACCAAGAAGATGTTGGCTTACCTGACCACGCACGAGGATTTCATCTCGGGCGCGGCCGAATTCACCGCGCTGACCGTGATGCCCGCCCTGCCGCCGCGTGCCCGCGCAGCGGTTGGCAAGGAGGCCGTGGACAGCTATTACGCCGAAGAATCGGCCAAGATCCTGGACCCGGTGGTCAAGTTCCTGGGTCGCCACGGCATGCAGGTCAAGGCGGTCTCCAAGGTGGGCCAGGCGGGCGAAACCATCGCCAAGTTCGCAGGCGCCGGTCAATTCGACCTGCTGATGATGGGCTCGCACGGCAACAGCGCCCTTGGCAATCTGGTCATGGGGTCCGTCGCCACCAAGGTGCTGGCCGGTTGCGAAGTGCCGGTGCTGTTGGTGCGTTGATCGTGCCGGGCCTGCGCAGCGGGCCTCAGTGGAAAGCGCCTGCCTGCCAGGCGCTTTTTTATGTCATTTTGGCCTCTGGCCCTACAGCCACCTGCGCGACAAGCTACCTAAAACATAGCAAATACCCCGCTGCGCTAATGCAGCGGCCGTGCCCGCGCCGTGCGCAGAAAGTCGATCAGCAGCTCGTCGAACGCGTCCGGCTGCTCCAGGTGCGGCAGGTGGCCGGCGCCGGGCAGGGTGACGCTGCGCGCGCCGGGCAGGGCGTGGGCCATCGCCGCCAGCGTGGCGGGCGGCGCCACGCGGTCGTGTTCGCCCGCCACCAGCAGCGTGGGCGCGGCGATCTGCGCCAGCGCGCTGCGGCGGTCGAAGCCGCGCATCGCCTCGAGCGCGCGCCGCCAGATGGCGGCGTGACCCTGTGCCTGGCAGAAGGTCGCCAGCTGCACCCCTTCAGGCAGAGCGCCGGGGCTGACCAGGCGCGGCAGCAGCGTGTCGGCGATGGCGTCCATCGACTTGCCCTCGTCCAGCCAGCGCAGGCCCTGGGCGATGTGCTGGTCGTAGGCGTCGCCCGGCAGCACGGCCGGCGCGGTGGCCACCAGCACCAGCTGGCGCACCAGATCGGGCCGGCGCACCGCGACTTCCTGCGCCAGCATGCCGCCCATGCCGTGGCCGACCAGGGCGACGCTCTGGCGGGGTGACTCGGCCATCAGCACTTCGATCAGGTGCACGCAGCTGGCGGCCAGCGCCATGAAGCTGTAGGGCTCGACCGGCGTGCTGAGGCCGTAGCCGGGCATGTTCCAGGCCACGCCACGGAAACCGAGACTGGCCAGCGCTTCGACCTGGGGCGCGAAGGCGCGAAAGCCGCCGCCCGAGCCGTGCAGCATCAGCACCGTGGGGCCGTGCCCCAGCATGGAAAACGTGGGAAGAGCGGGCATGCGGCTATCGTAAGCCCAGCGCTGGCGGACGCCGCGCGCGATCACCCTGGCGACCATGCCAGCACTGCGCCCTCGCTATGATCCGTGGCGAGCATGTGCGCTGCCGCATGCGCGCCGCCTATGCTTTCCCCGCACCCGCACAGCCCTCCAGAACCCAGCTCGCGCCAATTTCGCGGCGCCATGGGCATGTTCGCGACCGGCGTGACCATCGTCACCGTGCGCGGCGAAGCGGGCGAACTGGCGGGCCTGACGGTCAATTCCTTCAATTCGGTGTCCATGCACCCGCCGTTGATCGTCTGGAGCCTGAGCCTGCGGTCCCACTCGCTGCCGACCTTCTGCCGTGCGTCGCACTACGCCATCAACGTGCTGGCGGCCGACCAGCATGCGCTGGCCTTGCGTTTTGCGTCGTCGTCGGGCGATCGCTGGGCCGGTGTCGACTGGCGGCCCGGCGTGGACGGGGTGCCGCTGATCGCTGACGCGCTGGCGCACTTCGAATGTGCCAACCACAGCCACCAGACCGAGGGCGACCACGAGCTGTTCATCGGTCGGGTCGAGCGCTGTACCCACCGCACCGACGCCGAGCCGCTGATCTTCCACGGCGGCAAGTTCTTCGCTGAGCAGGCGCTGTGAACCGCCTGCTGGTCGATGGCGCGGGCGTGCTCGTCGCCGCGCCCCACCCGCCTCTTTTTTACACCCGCCGATGACGACCGAGCGCAAAGACCATCTCGACACCCGCGCCGGCACCATCCTGCTGGCCTGCTGCCTGTTCTGGGGTGTACAGCAGGTGCTGGTCAAGGCCACGTTGCCGGAATTGGCGCCGGTGTTCCAGGCAGCGGTGCGCTTCGTGGGCGCCGCCGCGCTGCTGCTGGTCTGTTGCGCCTGGCGCGGCGTGAAGCTGTTTGAGCGCGACGGCAGCCTGGGCGCCGGCCTGCTGGCGGGCGTATTGTTCGCGGCCGAATTTGCCGCCATGTACCTGGGGCTGCAATACACCACGGCGTCGCGGCTCACCGTGTTTCTGTACACCTCGCCGTTCTGGGTGGCGCTGATCTTGCCGCTGCTGGTGCCGGCTGAGCGCCTGCGCCCGGTGCAATGGGTTGGCCTGGCCTGTGCCTTTGCCGGCGTGGCCTTTGCGCTGCGCGAAGGCTTTACCCACGGCGGCGCGGGGCTGACCTGGCGCGGTGACCTGCTCGGCCTGGCCGCGGGCGCGCTGTGGGGGCTGACCACCGTCACCATCCGTGCCACCACGCTGGCGCGCCTGTCGCCCGAAAAAATGCTGTTCTACCAGGTGATCGTGGCGGCGATCGGCCTGCCGCTGCTCTCACTGGCGCTGGGCGAGGCGTGGAACTGGCAGTGGTCCCACTTTGCCGCCACGTCGCTGGCGTTGCAGACGCTGATCGGCGCCTTTGCCAGCTACCTGGTGTGGATGTGGCTGCTGGCGCATTACCCGGCCACCAAAATTTCGGTGTTCGTGTTCCTGACGCCGCTGTTCGCCCTGGCCGCTGGCGCGCTGTGGCTGCGCGAGCCGATCACCGGCAGCCTGGTGGCGGCGCTGACGCTGGTGGCGCTGGGCATCGTGCTGGTCAATCGGCGGGCACCGACGCGCGCTTGACGCCTGCGCCGGCACGGGCCGGCGGCCCAAGTGCACTACAGTAGTTGTAAATCACGCCCGGCGCCCCCATATGGCCGGGATCGGGCAGGCCGCAAGGCCTGTCGCCGCAGCCACCCACCGCAGCACATCCATGCAATTCAAGGACTACTACCAGATCCTGGGCGTCGACAAGTCGGCCACCCAGGACGAGATCAAGAAGGCCTTCCGCAAGCTGGCCCGCAAATACCACCCCGACGTCAGCAAGGAAGCCGACGCCGCCGAACGCATGGCCGAGGTTAACGAGGCCAACACCGTGTTGTCCGACCCCGAAAAGCGCTCCGCCTACGACACCGTGGGCGCGCAGGCCTGGGCGGCCGGTGCGCGGTCGGGCGACGACGTGCGCCCGCCGCCGGGCTGGAACAGCGGCTACACCTACGGCGAGCCGGGCGGTGGCGGTGGCGCGGACGGTTTCCGGGCGCATTTCAGCGGCGGGGACGACGGTGACTACAGCGAGTTCTTCGAACAGATGTTCGGCCGCGCGCACGGCGGCGGAGGCGGCGGCCGGCGCGCGTCCGGCCGTGCGCAGGCGCAGATGCGCGGCGAAGACCGCCACGCGCGCATCGAGCTCGATTTGATCGACGCCTACAAGGGTGCCGAGCGCCACATCAACCTGCGCGGCGCCAAGCTGGACGACGCCGGGAACGTGGTGCCGGAAGACCGCACGCTGGAAGTCAAGATTCCCAAGGGCGTCAAGGAAGGGCAGATGATCCGCCTGGCCGGCCAGGGCGGCGCTGGCTACAACGGCGGCCCGGCGGGCGACTTGATGCTGGAAGTGCAGTTCCGCGCCGACCCGCGTTACCGTGTGGACGGCCGCGACGTGACCCAGCGCGTGCGCATCAGCCCGTGGGAAGCGGCCATCGGCGGCGGCGTGGAAGTCACCACGCCCGACGGCGCGACGGTCGAAGTGACCGTGCCCGCCGGTTCGGGCAGCGGGCGCAAGCTGCGGCTGAAGGGGCGCGGCATCCCCTCGTCGACTGCGCCGGGCGACTTGTACCTGGAGCTGGAAATCGCCGTGCCCAGCGCCGTGACCGACGCGCAAAAGGCCGCCTGGGCCGCCTTGCGCGACGCCTACCCCGGCTTCAACCCCCGCAGCGCCTAAGCGCCGACCCCTGGATTACGGAGACCGAACCCCATGGCTTCCCAACCCATTGCGATTCCTGCCGAACTGGTCGAGTTGCTCGACGACGCCGCGCTTGACCTGCCCACGTTGGCGCGCACCTGCCGCGTCACCACCGAATGGGTGCTCACCCGCGTCGAATCCGGCGTGCTGGCGCCCAGCGTCGGCCGCGCCGCGACCGAGTGGCGTTTTGCCAGCACCACCGTCGTGCGCGCCCGCCGTCTGGCTGACCTGGAGCAGACCTTTGAAGCCGACCCGCAACTCGCCGCACTGACGGTGGACTTGATGGAAGAGGTGGCCGATCTGCGCCGCCGGCTGCGCGAACTGATCTGAGGCGCGGCACCCGCGCCCGAACGGCGCACGCCGCCGGGGCGACAGGCCGTGTACGGTCGCGCCCAAAGCTTTTTTGAGCACAAAAAAGACTGCCCGCGCTAGAGAGATCTGCGCGGGCAGCTATGTTTACAGGAGCGCATCGGCGCCGGGCCGATGCCGCCGGTGCGGGGTCGCTCAGTACCCGAAGCCGACGCCCACCCCGCCGTGGCGGCCAATGCGGCCACCGATCGACAGGTTGACACCCACCGGCGCCACGTAGCGCGGGGCCGGCCGCACGTACACCGGCGCCGGATAGCTCTGGTACACCGGGGCGGCGTACGGGTAAGGCTGCGGGAACGCTTGCGGGTAGGGCTGCGGATAAGGCGCGGGGTAGACCGGCTGCTGCGGGTAATAGCCCGCGTCGTAACCCGGCTGCGCCACCTCGCCCCCCGAGGGGTAAGACGAATACGCCGGCGGCACCGGGTACGTCGCCACCGGCGCGGGTTGCACCGGGTAGGTTTGCGCGCCGTCGTTGTAACCGTAGTTCGGCTGGTTGTAATAGCCGCCCTCCGGGTTGGGCACCTGTAGCCACTGGCCCGGCGCCTGCGCCGTGCGCGTCTGGTACTGGCGGCCGTTGTACTCGTAGGTCACGTCGTAGCCCGTCACGCGCTGGCTGTAGCCCGTGCCGCAGTTGCCATAGCCGTTGTTGTAGGCCTCGGCCGTGTTGCCCAGGATGGCGCCACCGATGGCGCCCAGAATGGCGCCGGCGATGTGGCCGTTGCCCTTGCCGATCTGGCTGCCGATCAGCCCGCCGGTCACCGCACCCACGCCGGCACCCGCACCGCTGGTGGGGCGGCCGTACGGCCTGCAGTCCTGTACCGGCACCTGTTCCACCACGGGCTGGGCACCCAGCACGCGCGCATTCACCATCGACTGCGCTTGCGCCGCCGTGGCCGCCACGCCCAGCGCCGCCAGCACGGCCAGGCGCACAGCGAAGGCAGAAGACGTAGAGCTTTTCATCTTGGGATCCTCAAAAAAGAAGACAGAGCGGCCCCATTGTGGGCCGCCTTCCCTCTGAAAACGCCCGAATGTGCCCCCGGGCTGACCTACTTTACACCCCGGATACCAAGTCGCAGACCGGTCGCAGCGCGGTTCAGGGTGGTCAAAAACCATAGCGACTTGCGCAGGTGTATCTAAGGCTGATGCCAGATTTCATGTTTTTTTTGGGGAGCCGCCGTTTTGCCCGCCGCGCCGACGGGCCATTGCACGCAGCCCGTGGCCAAGGCATGCTGGCTGCGCAGGCGGTGTGCATCTGTTCGACACCGCGGGCGTGGCGGGGCTGGAGCCTGCCGTACCCGGCAGCAGCGGCGTGTCGGGCGACTGGGTGAACGAAATCCACCTGACACCCGGCGGTTACGCCAAGGTCGGCAAGGTGTTCGGGCCGTGGATCGAGGAGCGGTTGGCGCGGTACGCAGGCTGATCACAAACCCTGAGTCCCTCCCGCCGATCAAGCCTCGGGCGGCAGCTTGGGCACCACAAACCGCCACACGGCCCGCAGTGCCAGCGCGGTCAGCGCCAGGCCCACCACGCAGACCGGCACGCGCAGGCCGGTGTCGGACCAGTTGGAATAGGTCATCAGCGCCGCGGCCTGGGCGGTCATGGCCAGGGCGATGGTGGCCAGCGCGTGCTGCGGCATGGCCAGGCGCGCGCGGTAGTCCGGCGAGGTCAGGCCCCACAGGGTCTGGAACAGGCAGGCCGCGCCGATGGGGATGGCCAGCCACACCACCAGCACCAGTGGCAGCAGGTGGTCGATAGCCCAATGGAACAGCGGCTGCGGCCCGCGCAGGGTCAGGCCGTACAGCTCGAACGCCATCCACAGGCCGCCAGGCAGGGCGCCAAAGACGGACCAGCGGTACAGGCGGCGGCTGGGGTGCACGGGCTCAGGCGCCGGGCTGGCGCGACAGGTGCGCCTGCGCGAATTCTTGGTACCAGGCCAGCGAGGCCGGGTTGGCCATGGCTTCGCGGTTGACGACCTTGTCCAGTGGCTGGCCGAGCAGCAGCTTCTTGATCGGCAGCTCCTGCTTCTTGCCGGAAAGCGTGCGCGGGATCTCGCTGACCTGGAACACATCGTCCGGCACGAAGCGCGGCGACAGCGCGGTGCGGATGGCGCCGGCCAGGCGTTGGCGCAGCGCGTCGTCCAACGTGACGCCGGGGCGCAGCACCACGAACAGCGGCATGTAGCTTTCGCGGCCCAGGTATTCCAGGTCGACCACCATCGAATCCAGCACTTCAGGGATGCCCTCGACCGCGCTGTAGATCTCGCTCGTGCCCATGCGCAGGCCGTGGCGGTTGATGGTGGCGTCGCTGCGGCCGTAGATCACGCACCATTCGCCCTGGCCCTCGTCGTCACCGATCTTGAGCCAGTCGCCATGGCGCCAGACGCTGCCGGACTCGGGGCCCAGGTCGCCGCCGCCGGGCTTTCGGCCATGGCCGGGCGGGTACATCTCGAAATAGCTGGCCCTGTAGCGCGCGCCGTCGGTGTCGCCCACCAGGTACAGCGGCATCGACGGAATGGGCTGCACGCACACCAGTTCGCCCACCTGGCCGACCACGGGCTCGCCCGCGTCGTTCCAGGCTTCCACCGCGGCACCCAGTTGGCGGCACTGCATGACGCCGGGGCGCTGCGGCAGTTCGCGGTGGCCGCCGATGAAGGCGCCGCAGAAGTCGGTGCCGCCGGAGATGTTGGCCCACCACATGTCCTGCTGCTCGGGCGATTGGGCGATGCGCCGGAACTGCTCGTTGCCCCAGGTCTGCACGTCGGGCGCCAGCGGCGAGCCGGTGCTGCCCAGCGCGCGGATGCGGCTCAAGTCGCCGCAGGTCGACAAATCGACGCCCGCCTTCATGCAGCCGGCGTAGAACGCGGCGCCCGCGCCGAAGAAGCTGACCTGGTGGCGCGCGGCAAAGCGCCACAGCACCGTCCAGTCCGGCGCGTCCTTGGGGCCGCCGGGGCTGCCGTCGTAGATCACGACGGTGGTGCCGGCCAGCAGGCCGGCCAGCTGGGCGTTCCACATCACCCAGCCGGTCGAGCTGTACCAGTGGTAGCGCTCGCCCAGTGTCATCGGGTCGTAGCTGCAGCCGATGTCGTTGTGCAGCACGCCCAGCATCTGCATCACCAAAATCATGCCGCCGTGGCCGTGCACGATGGGCTTTGGCAGGCCGGTGGTGCCGCTGGAATACACCACCCACAGCGGGTGGTCGAACGGCAGCCAGGCCGCTTCAAACGCTGCAGTTTCTGCATCATTTCGGGCTGCAGCGCTAGAGAAATCTGCGCAGTCAGCTACTGTTTCTGTAGTGCCGAGGTTGCGCTGCAACACCACGTGCTGCACGGTCGGCAAGCCGGCGCGCAGCTCGGCCAGCACGCTCAGGCGGTCGATGTCGCGGCCCGCCCACGTCACGCCGTCGCAGGCGATCAGCACTTTGGGCTCGATCTGCTTGAAGCGGTCCAGCACGGCGCTGGTGCCCATGTCCGGCGCGCACACGCTCCACACCGCGCCCAGGCTGGCCACGGCCAGGAAGGCGACCATGGTCTCGGGGATGTTGGGCAGGTACGCCGCCACGCGGTCGCCCGGCTGCACGCCCTGCGCGCGCAGGTGCAGCGCGAGGGAGGCGACCTGGCGCTGCAATTCCGGCCAGCTCAGGGTGCGCACCTGGCCCTTCTCGTTGTCGCTGATGATGGCCGCCACGCCTGCCGCGTCGGCTGGCGCCACGTGGCGCATCACCTGGCGCGCGTAGTTCACCTGCGCGCCGGGGAACCACACCCCGCCCGGCATGGCGTTCCGGGCCAGCACGCCGGCGTGTGGCGTCGGCGAAGCCATCTTGAAATAGTCCCAGATGCTTTGCCAAAAGGCGTCCAGCTCTGTCGTCGACCAGGCCCAGAGCGAGTGGTAGTCGTCGAAGCTCAGGCCGCGCGTATCGCGCAGCCAATCCTGAAAGCGGCGGATCTCGGGGATGCGGGCGGAGGAGGCGGGGGCTTGGCTCATGCCCCATTATTGGCCCAGCCGCGTGCCCGTGGCGCGGTCAGCACCGGGGCAAACCCTAGGGTTTGTACGACTGTCCAATTAAGTTGGACAAACGTCCAATGCCGGTCATGACCACCCCTGCTGTCCGCCCCCGCAGCCGCACACCGCGCGGTGCCGCGCGGCCGGACCGTCGTCAGGCGATCCTGCTGGCCGCCGAGAAGTTGTTTGCCGAGCAGGGCTATCACGCCGTGTCATTGCGCCAGATCGCCGCCGAGGCCGAGGTGCCGCTGGCGTTGGTGGGCTACTACTTTGGCGCCAAACACGAGCTGTTCCACGCCGCGTTCGAGCGCTGGAGCCCGACCATCGACGCACGCCTGGCTCTGCTGCGCGAGGCCACCACCGACCGCAAACGCCCGACGCTGCGCCGCATCGTGCAGGCCTTTGTCGACCCCGTGTTGGCCCTGCGCGCCAGCGCCGAGGGCGAGTACTACGCGATGCTGGTCGCGCGCGAACTGGCCTACCGCACGCCCGACGCCGACCGCGTGCTGGCCGAGTACTTCGACCCGATGGCGCACGCCTTCATCGACGCACTGCACACGCTGCGCCCCGACGTGCCGCGCGCCCAGGTTGCGTGGGCCTACCAGTTCGCCATGGGGGCGCTGCTGCACCACATCATGGACCACCGCGTGCAGCGCCTGTCCCATGGTGAGAACGCGCCGCACGACCCAGCCGCCGCGCCGCTTTTGATCGACTTCATGACCGCAGGCATTGATGCCGCGCTCAAAGCCCCGCTTTCCCAACGCTGATGCCCACCTGGAGACAAAAAACCATGAAACGCCGACTGCTTGCCACCGCCGCGCTGTGCGCCCTGACCGCGACCGCCTTGCCCGCGCAAGCCCAGCAGACCATCCGCCTGACCGCCGCCGCTGGCCATCCGCCGGTGTTCCTGTGGGTCAAGCTGATCGACGAGTACTTCATCCCCGAGGTGGACAAGCCCCTGGCGGCCGGTGGCAAGCACAAGATCGAATGGACCAAGGCCTGGGGCGGCACGCTGATCAAGATCGGCTCTGAATCGAAAGGCATCTCGGACGGCGTGGCCGATCTCGGCTTTGTCAGCACGATCTTCGAAGCGCCCAAGTTCCCGATGCAGAACGTGAGCTACTACGCGCCGTTCGGCACCAGCGACATTGGCACCGTGGCCGGCGTGGTCAACGACATGCAGACCAGCATTCCAGCGATGGGCCAGGCGTGGACGAAAAACGGCTTGGTCAGCCTGGCCGGCACCGCGCTCGACAGCTACCACATCTGGACCAATTTCCCCATCAAGTCGGTCGACGACCTCAAGGGCAAGAAGATCACCGCGCCCGGCCCCGCTGCCAACTGGATCAAAGACACCGGCGCCGTCGCCGTGGCCGGTAACCTGAACACGTACTACGAAGACATCAAGTCGGGCGTGTCCAACGGCGTGATCACCTTCGCCACCGGCGCCTGGGGCGCCAAGGTGCATGAGGTCGCGCCCTACATCACTAAGGTCAACTTCGGCTCACAGTTCGCGGGTGCGTTGGCCATGAACAAGTCGCGCTTCGACAAGCTGCCGCCGGAAGTGCAGAAGGTCTTCCGTGAAGTCTCTGCCGAATACGGCAAGCGCTTTGCCGCCGCGCAGGCCGAGGCCGCCGACGGCCTGCTCAGGAAGATGGCCGACGCGGGCGCCAAGGTGAGCGAACTCACGCCTGCCGAGCGCACCCGCTGGGCCACCACGTTGCCGCCCATCGCCAAGACCTGGGCCGCCGATTTGCAGGGCAAGGGCATGCCGGGCGACCAGGTGCTGAACGGCTACATGAATGGGCTGAAGAAAGCCGGCGCCCAACCCGCACGCGACTGGGCGGTCAAGTAAGCGCGCAGGCCGAGGTTTTCTGATGGAAGGCAATCCGCTGCCGGACGCGCCCGAACCGGCTGCGCCGCAGGACTCTTACCGCCGGCCCATGCCCGGCGGGTTCCAGCGACTGACCCAGGCGCTGAACGCGCTGGGCACGCTGTGGATCGTGGCGCTCATGGTGCTGATCAACACCGACGTGCTCGGCAGGGACCTGCTCGGCACGCCGGTGCGCGGCGTGACCGAACTGGTGTCGCTGTCGATCGTCGGCATCGTGTTTCTGCAACTGGCCGACACCCTGGCCACGGGCCGCATGACACGCGCCGACGTGCTGCTCGACCGTCTCAAGCGCACCACGCCGTGGGCGGCCGATGTGCTGCAAGCGGTGTTCCACCTCGCAGGCGCGGGGCTGATGGCCGTCATCCTGTGGGCGGCGTGGGAGCCCTTGGTCGAGTCGATCCGCATTCAGGAATACGTGGGTGCCGTGGGCGACTTCACCGCGCCAGTCTGGCCGGTGCGCTTGATCATGCTGGTCGGCATCAGCGCCACGCTGATCACTTTCGTTCTGCTGGCCTGGATGGACGTGGCGCGTGCGCGCAGCCGAGGGAGGCCCGCATGAGCGCGATCACCGTCGCCAGCCTGTCTCTGCTGTTGATGCTGGTGCTGATCTGGGCCGGCATGCACGTGGCCGTGGTGCTGGGCATCGTGTCCTTCGTGGGCGTCTGGCTGATCCGTGGCGACGTGAGCGTGGCCGCCAACCTGCTGGCCACGGCCAGTCAGGATGCCATTGCCAGCCACATCTTCGGCGTCGTGCCGCTGTTCGTGCTGACCGGCTTTCTGGTCGCCATAGCCGACGTCGGCAAGGACGCGTTCGAGGTTGCCAACCAGCTGCTGCGGCGGCTGCGCGGCGGCCTGGGCATTGCCACCGTGGCGTCCAACGCGGTGTTCGCGGCGATCACCGGCATCTCGATCGCGTCGGCGGCGGTGTTCACGCGCGTGGCGGTGCCGGAGATGCTGCGCTTTGGCTACAACCCGCGCTTTGCCGTGGGCGTGGTGGCGGGTTCGTCGGTGCTGGGCATGCTGATCCCGCCCAGCCTGCTGATGATCCTGTACGGTTTCCTGGCCAACCAGTCCGTGGGCGACCTGTTCACCGCTGGCATCGTGCCGGGGCTGGTGCTGGCGTTGGCCTACGCCGTCGGCATCGTGCTGATGGCGACGCTGTGGCCGCGCAGCGTCTACGTCAATGGCGAAGGCGCGCGCGCGGTCGATGCCGAGTTGCTGCCCGTCGGCACGCTGGTGATGAAGCTGCTGCCCAGCGTGGTGCTGATTGTCGCCGTGCTGGGTGGTCTGTACGCGGGCTTCTTCACCGCGACCGAGGCCGGCGCGGTGGGCGCGGCCATCGCCCTGGTCATCGTGCTGGCGCGCCGCAAGCTCAATTTGCGCTCACTGTGGAGCGTGCTGACCGAAACCGGCCACGTCACCGTGTCGGTGAGCTTTCTGATCATCTGCGCCACCATCTACACGCGCATGCTGGCCATGTCGGGCATGCCGCAGTTCATGGTCGAGCACATGACGCAGATGGGCCTGGGTCCGACCGGCTTCTTGATCATCTACGTGGCGCTGGTGATTGCGCTGGGCATGATCATCGACTCGTCGTCGATCCTGCTGATCGTGCTGCCGCTGATGCTGCCCATCGCCGAGCAGTTCGGCATGAACCTGATCTGGTTCGGCGTTGTCACCGTGGTGGCGGTCGAGATCGGTTTGCTGACTCCGCCGTTCGGCCTGTCGGTGTACGTCATCAAGAGCACGCTGCAGGATTCGCGCATCAGCCTGGGCGACATCTTCCGCGGCACGCTGCCATTCACGCTGATGATGTTCGCAGTGCTGCTGCTGCTCATCTTCGTGCCCCAGATCAGCCTCGTGCTGCTCAAAGCCCCTGGAGGCTGACATGACTTCATTGACCAACCCCTTGGACGGCTTCACCGTGGACCGTGCGCAGATCCGCACCATCGGCCACGATCTGCAGCGGCCCGAATGCATCCTGGCTGAGCCAGACGGCACGCTCTGGTCCGCCGACGCGCGCGGCGGCGTGATGCGCATCGCGGCCGACGGCAGCCAGCGCTTCATTGGGCAGCGCAGTGATGCGCGTTTTGAAAGTGCCGCTGCGGCCACCAGCGACGAGCTGGAGCACAAGTTCACCACCGGCACCCTGCCCAATGGCCTAGCGTTCGCGGCCAATGGCGACCTGCTGATCAGCAACTTCGGCACCGACTGCCTGGAGCTGATGACGCGCGACGGCGACACGCGCACGCTGGTCGACCAGATTGACGGGCAGCCCATCGGCAAGGTCAACTTCGTGCTGCGCGATTCGAAGGACCGCGTATGGATCACCGTGTCGACCCGCGTCAATCCGTGGACCACGGCGGCCAGCTCGCGCGTGCGCGACGGCTTCATCGCGGTGCTGGAAGGCGGCGTACTGCGCGTGGTGGCCGACGGTTTTTTCTTCACCAACGAGATCCGCTTCGACGCGCGCGAAGAGTGGCTCTACATCGTCGAAACCACCGGCCCGCACATCACGCGCATGCGCGTGCAGGAAGGCGCGGGCGGGGTCGCGCTGACCGACCGCGAGGTCTTCGGCCCGCAGCGCCTGGGCGGCTTTCCGGATGGCATCGCCTTCGACAGCTTCGGCAACCTGTGGTGCACGCTGGTCATGGTGGATCAGCTGATCGCGCTGACACCGCAGGGCGACCAGCGCATGCTGCTGGACGATGGTGACCCTGTGGCGTCGCAAAACCTGCTGGACCGCATGGCCGCCGGCACGCTCACGGCCGACGACATGATGAAGGCGCGCGGCACGCTGGCGCCGTGGATGGCCAGCGTCACCTTTGGTGGGCCGGATCTGCGCACCGTCTACATCGGCAGCCTGATGGGCACCACGATTCCGTACTTCCGCTCGCCCGTTGCCGGCCTGCCCATGGTGCATTGGCGCGCCTGACTTCCCACGCACAAGGAGAACCCACGATGCCCCGCCAGTTTGTTGACCTGTCGATCTACCTCGAAAACGACGTCATTTCCGACCCGCCGGCGTTCGCGCCCAAGATCGAGTATTTCAATCACCAGAACTCGTTCGAGCAGATGGCGCCCTTCTTTCCTGGCCTGAAGCAGGAAGACCTGCCTGACGGCGAAGTCTGGGCGGTCGAGATGATCCAGCTGTCCACCCACAACGGCACGCACCTGGACGCGCCCTACCATTTCCATAGCACGATGGACAAGGCGCTGGGCGACAAGAAGGCGGCCTGGACCATCGACGAGGTGCCGCTGGAGTGGTGCTTCCAACCCGGCGTGAAGCTCGACTTCCGCCATTTCGCCGACGGCTACGTCGTCACGGCGCAGGACGTCGAGGCCGAGCTGAAGCGCATCGGCCACGAACTGGAGCCGCTCGAGATCGTCGTCGTCAACACGCGCGCGGGCAGTCGCTACGGCCACAACGACTACGTGGCTGCAGGCTGCGGCATGGGCTATGACGCGACCATGTACCTGCTTGAGCGCGGCGTGCGCTTGACCGGTACCGACGCCTGGAGTTGGGACGCGCCTTTCGTCTACACCGCCCAGAAGTACGCCGAATCGAAGGACGCCGGGCTGATCTGGGAAGGCCACAAGGCCGGGCGCGACATCGGCTACTGCCATCTGGAGAAGCTGCACAACCTGGAGGCGCTGCCCGCCAACGGGTTCACCATCTCGTGCTTTCCGCACAAGATCCGCGGCGCCTCGGCGGGCTGGACACGCGCGGTGGCCATCTTCGACGAGGCCTTGCAGGCGACCTGACCGGCGTTTTTATGAAAGAAAATGACCTGTGGCCTTAGATGGATCTGCGCGAACAGCTCCTGAAAACAGAGCAATCATGACGGAACTCGACTTCTCCCACGACCCTGCCGCGCGCAGCTGGCTGGCTTCGGCCCAGGCGCCGGGCGCGGACTTCCCGATCCAGAACCTGCCCTTTGGCGTGGTGCGCCGCCGCGGCAGTCAGGAGGCGCTGCGCGGCGCCGTCGCCATTGGCGATCAGGCGCTGGACCTGGCCGCATTGCACGGCAGGAGCGTGCTGACGGGCGACGCCGCGCAGGCTTTGGCGCTGGCCGCGCAGCCCGCGCTCAACGCCTTCATGGCGGCCGGCCCCGCGACCTGGCGCGCACTGCGGCACGCGCTTTTCAACGCGCTGCGCGACGACGCGCCGCCGGCTGTCCAGCAGGCCGTGGCCGGCTGCCTCATCCCGTTGACCGACGTCGAACATGCGCTGCCCACACGCCTGGGCGACTACACCGACTTCTACACCTCGCTGCACCACGCGGTGAACGTCGGCAAGCTGCTGTTTCCGGATCGCCCGCTCACGCCCAACTTCCAGTGGCTGCCCATCGCCTACCACGGGCGTGCGAGCAGCGTGGTGGTCAGCGGCACCGACTTTCATCGCCCGCACGGCCAGGCCATGCCGCCGGGCGCTGCCGCACCCGTGTACACGCCCTGCACACGACTCGATTACGAGCTGGAGATGGGTTTTTTCATCGGGCCCGGCAACGCCATGGGCCAGCCGGTCAAACTGGACGCTGCCGAGCAGCACATCTTCGGCATGTGCCTACTCAACGACTGGTCGGCGCGCGACCACCAGTTCTGGGAGATGGCGCCGCTGGGCCCTTTCCTGGGCAAGAACTTCTGCACCAGCATCTCGCCCTGGATCGTCACGATGGATGCGCTGGTGCCGTACCGTGTGCCGTTCGAGCGGCCCGAGGGCGACCCACAGCCGCTGGCCTATCTGGACGGCGCCGCCAACCGGGCTGCCGGCGGCGTGGATGTGCAGTTGTCGGTCGGCATCGAAAGCGCGCAGCACCGTGCCCATGGCCTGCCCGCGGCCGAGGTGTCGCGCACCAGCTTTCACCACCAGTACTGGACCATCGCGCAGATGCTCACGCAGCACACGGTCGGCGGCTGCAACCTGCAGGCAGGTGACCTGTGCGGCACCGGCACCATCAGCGGACCGACGCACGCCGAGGCCGGCGCCATCGTCGAACTCAGCGTGGGGGGCACGCAGCCCATCACGCTGGCAGGCACCGGCGAGCAGCGCACTTTTCTGCAGGACGGCGACGCCGTCATCCTGAGCGGCTGGTGTGAAAAGCCCGGCGCCGCACGCATCGGCTTTGGCAGCTGCCGGGGTACGGTCCTGCCCGCCCTCGCGGATTGATCAAGCTCCCTTGCGCGGCTGCGCCGCGTCAGCGCGGTCGTGGCAAGGTGATCTGCGCCACCAGGCCGCCGCCTTCGCGCGCCTTCAAACGTACCTGACCGCCGTGCGCGGTGGCGATGTTGCGCGCGATGGCAAGACCGAGCCCCGTACCACCCAGGCTGCGGTCGCGCGAGGCTTCGCCGCGCACGAAGGGTTCAAACATCCGGTCGTGGTCCTGAGAAGGAATGCCCGGGCCGCGATCGGCCACCTCGATGCGCGCCCAGTCGGGGGCTGCGTGTAAGCTGACCTCGGCGCTGCCGCCGTAGCGCAGCGCGTTGTCCACCAGGTTCTGCAGCATGCGCGTCAGCGCGCGCGGTGCACCGGTGATCACGATCGGCTCTCGGGTCGGCGCCAATTCGACCGGCTGTGCGAGGTCGACCGACTGGTCGACGAGCGCCTCGACCAGCGCCACCAGATCGACCGGCAGGCGCTGCTCACGCAGCTGTGCACTGCGGGCATACGCCAGGCCTTCGTTGATCAGGCCGTCCATGGCGTCGGCATCGGACTGCATGGCCTGGGTGGGTGCGTCGGCAGGCAGGTCGGCCAGCCGCAACTTGAGCCGCGTGAGTGGCGTCTTCAGATCGTGCGCGATGGCGCCCAGCATAAAGGTGCGCTCACGCAACTGCGCCTGCACGGCGCGCTGCATGGTGTTCAGGCTGGTGGCCAGCGTGCGGACTTCGGCTGGGCCGACCTCCGCCAGCGGCGGCGCGTTGGCGATGTTGGCCACCATGCGGCGTCCCGCAAAGGTGAGCCGCTCCAGCGGCCGGCTGACGGCGGCCACGGCCCACAGCGCGAGCAAGGACACCAGCGCCACCACCAGCGCGGCATACAGCAGCACCTGCCACAGCGCAGGCCGTGTGCTGGGCAAGGGCGCGTCGAACACGATGGCCAGGCGCTGCGTCGCGTCCAGCGGCAAGGCCAGTGCGGGATGCGCTTGCTCCGACGTGGCCGACACCGCGACATGGGTGCCGACCTGTGCTTGTACCGCCTGCCTCAGCGCCACCAGATCGCCGCCGGTCGACCGAGGCAGCGCTGCGGACGTTGGCCAGAGGGCCAGTCGGTAGCTGCCACGCCGCAGATCGGGCAACTGTGCCGCGCGCTCGTCGGGTGAAAGCGGTTGCAGGCGCGCGTGCAGCCAGCGCACGTCCTGCGCGGTCTGCGCGTTGGCCAAGTGCCGCGCCTCGAAGCCGCGCGATACGCCCACGGCGCCAAAGCTGAACACCTGCATCGCCGCCAGGCTGCCCACCAGGATGACCAGCAGCCGCAGGCGAAGCGAATCGCCCGGCGTCTTCACGGGCCCACCTCGTCGCTCCAGTGCACTTCCTTGGCCAGCACGTAGCCTTCGTTGCGCACGGTCTTGATGTAGTGCGGCTCCTTGGCGTCGTCGCCCAGGCGTTTGCGCAGGCGCGACACGCGCAGATCGATCGAGCGGTCGAACGCATCAGCGTCGCGCCCGGCCAGGTGCACAAGCAGCTGGTCGCGCGTGACGATGTGCTGCGGGTGGTCGAGCAGAAAGCGCAGCAACCCGAACTCGGCGCCGTTCAGGGGGACGGCCACGCCACGTTCGCCGAGCAGCAGTCGCTCGACGATGTCCAGGTGCCATTGCCCGAAGCGCGCGTAGCGCTGCGCGCGCTGGGGTGCCTGGCCCGGCGGGAGCATGCGCGCACGGCGCAGCACCGAGCGAATGCGCGCGACCAGTTCGCGCGGCGTGAACGGCTTGGGGACGTAGTCGTCCGCGCCCATCTCCAGGCCGATGATCCGGTCGACGTCGTCGCCCAGCGCGGTCAGCAGCACGATGGGGATGGCGGCATGTGGCGAGGCGCGCAACGACTGCAGGATCGCCAGGCCGTCTTCGCCCGGCAGCATGACGTCGAGCACGATCAGGTCGACCGGCGACTGCGCCAGCGCCGCACGCAGCGCACGCCCCGAAGGCAGCGCGCTCACGCGAAAGCCCTGGCGTTCCAGCTGTTCTGCCAGCAACTGGCGGATCGTGGGGTCGTCGTCCACCACGGCGATGTGGTCCAGGGAATCCATGGGCTGCAGTGTAGGCAGTGGCCGCGGCATTTTGTATCGCAGTTTGTCCGCTGGCTTGACCGACACGCAGCGGTACACGGAAGGCACGCGTCGGACATCTTTTTTTGGCTCGGTGCCGGTGCAATGGCGTCGTTGCCAACCACCAAGCGAAAGGAGCTTGACATGCACATCCCGACCACCTCTGCTGCCATCGCCCTTGCCGTGTTCTGCGCCAACGCAGCGGCCCAGAGTGCGACCCCCGCCGCAGGCGAAATGCCCTTGTTCCAGGAAAAGGGGCTGACGCACACAACATCGACGTCGACAACGCGCGACGCGGTTCAGGCCAAGGCGCGCAGTCAGCGACCGCTGGCGGGTGAAGTGCCCGCGCCGACGCAAGCGGTGCTGGAGCCAGGGCAGGCCAAGACCGAACGCCTGGCAGCGCCGCAACGTCGCCCCCAACGCGGCGATGCCGGCTGAGGCCATGCCGGTGGGCCGCCTGGGCTGGCGTGCGCTCCGGCGTGCGTGGGCGCTGGTCCGGTGGTCTGCCGCTCTGGCGGCGGCGCCGCACGGATGGGTGCCCTTGCCGCCCGCACCACCGCCGGGCGTGCTGGCCAAGGCCAACGCCCAGCCACTGCCCACCAGCCACCTGGTGGCGCTCCCGCAGTGCACCGTGACCGTTTGACATGAAGGTGAATCCGATGACCGTTTCCCCACAACCGAGAGGTACCGCTCGCGCCTTCAAGCGCCTGGCATGGGCCGCAGCCGGCGGTTTGATGCTGGTCGGCGCCGCGCTGAGCTTTGCCGCCAGCCGCACCGACCGCGAGATCCAGGCCGAGGCCGCGCGCGTCATCGCGCAGGCCAGCCGGCAGGCGCCACCTGCGCTGGCCTCGCTGGACGGGTTGCCCCCGCCGGTCGCACGCTACCTGCGCCTTGCGGTGCCGGCGCCGGTCGCGCACACGCGCATCGAGGTCACGGAATCCGGTGACTTCCGCCGGCCCAAGACCCATGCGTTCAACCCCACCACGGCACGGCAGGTGATCGCCACCGGCGCGCCCGCGATGCTCTTTGACGCCACCACCTGGGTCATTCCCAGCCTGGTGTGGGCGCGGGCCTACGACGCGTACGCCGAGGGCGAGATGACGATGAAGGCCAAGGTGATGTCTGCGTTTGCCGTGTTGGACGAGATGTCCTCCCCCGAGCTGAACCGGATTTCCCTGCGGCGCTGGCTGCTGGAAAGCCCGCTGTACCCGGTGGCCCTGCTGCCCGGCGGGCCGGTCACCTGGGAGCCGATCGACGACCGCCGTGCCCGCGCACGCGTCACCGCGGGCGGGCTGGCTGCGACGCTGGTCGCCACCTTTCGCGAGGACGGTCTGCTGGAAAGCTTCCACGCGGAGGAGGATGGGGACCTGAACACGCCCTACCACGGCTCTGGCGAGCACGTGCTGCGCGACAACTACCAGCCGCATGGCGGCATGCTCATTCCGATGGCCTTCACCATCTCGCGCATGGCGGACGGCAAGACCTACCCGTTCTGGCGGGGTAGGGTGACCGAGGTCGCGTACCGCTGACCGGGTGCAGGGCGGCTAGCGCGTCAGCACCCGCCACACGAGATCGAGTCCGGCAGACCAGAGATCACCCGCGATCTCGGCAGTCGGGTCTGGCCGGTTGCCCGACCAGCGTTCCTTCTGCTCCTCGCGCTTGGCGCGCTCGCGGTCGCGCTCGATCGTGACCAGTGCGTCCGCCAGATCGGTCGGGCGCGGGCTCTCCTCGGTGCGCTGTGCCTTTTGGCCGTAGCTGTTCAGGGCGCGCGCCACGGCGGTGGGGTCGAGCAGCGAAAGGGCTGAGCGGCAGTAAGGGCAGGCGTGGTTCTGCCGCAGATCGACGGGCGCCCCACAGCTGGTGCAGTGGATCACCTTCACCCGCTCGGCCAGATCGCTGATCTCCGGTGCGGTCAGCTGGCGCACGAAGCCCTTCTCGATCATGAAGGACGAGAAGGTGGTGAAGCGGCCGTGCTTTTCCGGGCAGCGGTGCGTGAAGTAACGCCCGCTCTTGACGACGTCAACCCCTTCCGCCAGTGTGCGGCGGCAGCGCGGGCAGTTCATGCGCTGGGCCAGCGGCGCGTGCGGGTCATTGCGGTGCTCATGCAGATGGCGAAACAGGTCGACCACGCCTTGCGGCGACATGCGCAGGTTTTCGTTGTCGTCGAACCAGATGCCGTGGCACGCGTGACACAGATCGAGCTCAAGATTCATGCCGACGTGGCTTTGGACGGTGAACGCCTGCATGGGCGAGCGGCAGGACGGGCAAGGCGTCGGGTTGGCGGCAAGGCGTTCGGGCATGTTGCGGCATGCTAGCGCAGGGCGCTTACCATTGCCCGGCCCGTTTGCTACCGTCCATCGCCGCCATGCCACGATTTCATGTTTCCGAACCGCTCAAGGCCGGGGCCGAACTGAGCTTGCCCGCCGGAGCTGCTCGCCATGTGCAGGTGTTGCGGCTGCAGCCGGGCGGCGAGATCGTCCTGTTCGACGGGGCCGGGGGTGAGTGGACCGCCACCATCACCGCGATGGGGCGCAGCGAGGTGCGCGTGCGCGTGGGCGTGCACTCGGCGATTGAGCGCGAGGCTGTGCGCCCGGTGCATCTGGCTACAGGCGTCATGGCGTCCGACCGCATGGACTGGCTGGTCGAGAAGGCCACCGAGCTGGGCGCGGCCTCGCTTACCCCCGTGCTGGCCGAGCGCAGCCCGCTGCGGCTGGCCGGCGAACGCGCGCAGAAAAAGCGCGCGCACTGGCGGGCCGTGGCCGCTGCTGCCGGCGAGCAAAGTGGCCGAAATCGCTTGATGAACGTGCGCGAACAGCTCACATTTCAGGAGCTATTTGGCGCTGCCCATGGCACCCGTTGGCTGCTCTCGCTTGACGCTTCGGCGCCGCGCCTGCACGCGCTCGCCTCAAAGCTGGCAGACGACGAAGCGGTCACGCTGCTTTCGGGCCCGGAAGGCGGCTTCAGTCCGACCGAAGAAGCCGCTGCGCGTGCCAGCGGCTTTGTGCCCGTCCACCTCGGTCCGCGCGTGCTGCGCGCCGAAACCGCCCCCCTGGCTGCGCTCGCCGTGCTGCTGAGCCAGGGTTGATTCCACTTCCATTCGGGCCCCGCGCATGAATCGCCATCTGCTGCTGCTGACTTTGTGTCAGGGCCTTTTCCTGACCAACAACGTCACCTTCATCGCCATCAACGGGCTGGTCGGGCTGCAGCTGGCGCCCTACGGCTGGATGGCTACACTGCCGGTGATGGGCTACGTGGTGGGCGGCGCGCTGTCCACGCCGCTGGTGGCGCGCACGCAGACGCGCTTCGGACGCCGAGGCTCGTTCCAGATCGGTCTGCTGGTGGCGCTTTTTTCGGCGCTGCTCGCGGCGTTTGCGGCGTGGTCGCGCCAGTTCTGGCTGCTGGTGGCGGCGACCATGATCGCGGGCTACTACAGTGCCAACGGCCAGTTGTACCGATTTGCCGCCGCCGAAGTGGTGGAACCCGGCTGGCGCGAAAAGGCGGTGTCGTTCGTCATGGCCGGCGGCTTGCTTGGCGCCATCATCGGCCCCAACCTGGCGTCATGGACGCGCGCGTTGCTGCCCACGCCCTTCGTCGGTGCCTACCTCGCGCTGGCGGTGATCGCCGTGATCGCCATGGGCGTGATGACGCAGGTGGAGTTTCCGCCCGCGCCGCCAAAAAAAGCTGGTGCCGAGGCCGGTCGGCCCTTGGGCGAAATCATGCGGCAGCCGGTGTTCATCGTGGCGGCGCTGGGCGCCGCACTGGGTTATGGCGTGATGAATCTTTTGATGGCCGCCACGCCGCTGGCCATGCAGGTCTGCGGCTTCGAGTTCGGTGACACCGCCACGGTGCTGCAGTGGCACGTGATAGGCATGTTTGCGCCGGGCTTCTTCACTGGCCATCTGATCAAGCGCTTCGGCACGCTGCCCGTCATGGGTGCGGGCGTGGTGCTGAACGCGCTGTGCGTGGCGATTGCGCTGTCGGGCGTCGACCTGCACCAGTTCCTGGCGGCGCTGTTCCTGCTCGGCGTGGGCTGGAACTTCCTCTTCACCGGCAGCACGACGCTGGCGCTGACGGCTTACCGGCCCGAGGAGAAGGACCGTGCGCAGGCCGCCATCAACTTCTGTGTTTTCGCGACCATGGCCTTCACCTCGTTCGCCAGCGGCGCGCTGGTCACGACGCAGGGCTGGACTTGGTTGAACCTGGGTTCGCTGCCGGTGATGGGCGTTGTCGCGCTGGCCCTGCTGTGGCTGGGTATGCGTTCGCGGCGCGCCCCTGTTGCCAGTGTTTGATATCAATTCAGGAGCTGTCCGCGCAGTCTGGAAAAGGGCTGACGGCCGTTTTCACTTGAAGTTAACTCAGGCCGGCGCGCCCGACCATTCGAGCGCCATGGCAGGGTAGCGCGACCACAGCCACTGTTGCAGCATGTCGTACACCGGCTGGCGCTGCAGCTCGTGGAACAGCGCGTGGAAGTGCATCGGGAAGCCGTGCGAGGTGACCACCTCCGGCGGCGCGGTCTGCGCAAACTGGCGGCTGCCAGCCGGGTCGACCAGCTTGTCCTGCCCCGCGTACAGCAGCAGCGTGGGCACCTTCCAGCGCGGCGCGCGGGCCAGCACGGCAGGCCCGGCGCTGACGAGGAAGTGCGCCAGGCGGGCGCTCATGCGGTCGTGCTGAAGCGCGTCCAGTCGGAACGCTTGCGCCATCGTCACGTCGTGCGTCAGCATCTCGGGAGGCACGCCGATGCCGAGCGGCCATTGCGGCACGATGGCATTCAACGACCGCACCAGCGCGCGCTGGGCGAAACCTAAACCGGCCCTGAGCGGTGGTGAAGACAGCACCAGCCCGTCAATACGTCGAAGCTTCTGAGATACCAGGCGCGCAGCAACCAGGCCGCCAAGGCAGTGGCCGAACAGGATCAGCGGCAGGCGGTCGTCCATGCGCGCGCGCGTGTCGTCGATCACCGCCGCCAGGTCCTGAATTAGCCGGTCATCCTGCGGCAATTCCCCCCGCTGGCCGCTGGACTCGCCGTGGCCGTAGTGGTCGTAGCCACGCACGGCGAAGCCCCACTGGTTCAGGCTGTCCGCCAGATCGGTGTAGTGGCCGATGTGCTCGCCCAGGCCATGCAGCATCAGCACCTGTCCGCGGATCGGCCAGCCGATCGACAGGGGCCAGTCATGGAGTGCGAGCGTGTCGTCCAGCGCGCTGCCGGGCAGCGTGGGCGTCACGTCGGAGCTCAAGGCATGCGGGCGATCACTTCAGCGACCGCCGCAGTCAGGCGTTTCGCATAGGGCACGTGCAGGAATTCGTTGGGCCCGTGCGCGTTGCTGCGGGGGCCAAGCACCCCGCAGACCATCATCTGTGCCGTGGGAAAGCCTTCGCTCAGCTGGCTCATCAGCGGAATCGTGCCGCCCTGGCCGATGTACCCGCAGGGCGCGCCGAAGTGCCCTTGCGATGCCACGTCGAGTGCCTGCGCAAACCAGTCAGCCGAGCCAGGCGCGTTCCAGCCCGTGGACCCGCCCTGGCTGTCGAAGGTCACGCGCGCCTGGTAGGGCGCGTTGTCTTCCAGCAGCGCCTTCAACTCCTGCACGGCGCGTGCCGCGTCGACCAGCGGCGGCAGCCGCAGGCTGAGCTTGAACGCGGTGTAGGGCCGCAGCACGTTGCCCGCGTCCTGCAGGGCTGGAAAACCTTCGGCCCCGGTCACGCTGAGCGTGGGGTGCCAGGTGCGCGCCAGCAGCGCGTCGACCGGGTTGCTGGTCATGGGCAGCACGCTTTGTTCTTTGCCGCCGCAGTCGTAATGCACCCAGGGAAAGCGCTTGAACAGGTCTTCGCCCAGGATGGCGGCGGTCGCCTTGGCCTGCTCGACGCGCTCGTCGGGGATGGTGCAATGGAAGCTGGCTGGCAGCAGGCGGCCGGTGGCTGAATCTTCCAGCCGGTCGAGCACGTGGCGCAGGATCCGGAAGCTGCTGGGCACCAGGCCAGACGCGTCGCCCGAGTGCACGCCTTCGGTCAGCACCTCCACCTTCAGCGTGCCGGCAGCCATGCCGCGCAGGCTGGTGGTCAGCCACAGCTGGTCGTAGTTGCCGGCGCCCGAATCCAGGCACACCACCAAGCCGACGTCGCCGAGGCGCGGGCGCAGGGCGTCGATGTAGGGCAGCAGGTCGGGCGAGCCGCTTTCCTCGCTGGTTTCGATCAGGCCGACGATGCGCGGGTGCGGCACGTTCTGGCTTTTGAGCGCCCGAACCGCGGCGATGGCAGCGTACACCGCGTAGCCATCGTCCGCGCCGCCGCGGCCGTACAGCTTGCCGTCTTCGTACTTGGGCGTCCAGGGGCCGAGGTCGTTGCGCCAGCCGTTGAATTCAGGCTGCTTGTCCAGGTGCCCGTACATCACCACGGTCTGCGTGGCGCTGGGCTTGGTGCCTTCGATCTCGAAGAAGATCACCGGCGTGCGCTCACCGATGCGCACCACTTCCAGCGTGAGGCCCGGCACTTTCTGCGCTTCGACCCATTGCGCGGCGTTGCGCACCACGGTGTCGATGAAGCCGTGCTGCTGCCAGTCGGCGTCGAAGGTGGGCGACTTGGCCGGGATGGCAATGTAGTCTGTCAACTGCCCCAGGATGTCGCTATCCCATTGGGCATCGATCTGCTGCTGGGCATCTGCAGCCTTCAGCAGCGGTGCAGACATTTCTCGGTGGAGCGGAGCGTTCATGGCAGTGGGGCCGTCGAACGGCATAAAACTTAAGTTACAGCAACTGTACCGGCGGGACACGTCAGTCGATACGGACGGCCGATAGTTTTACTCAATGATGACGATTGAGGGCGACGCTGTCCGAGAAACCGTGCTGTCGACGCAGGAAACTCCCGCCGATATATTGCGCCGCATGACCGCATTGAACGATTTCCCCATCACCCAGAAATGGCCCGCGCAGCACCCCGACCGGCTGCAGCTGTATTCGTTGCCCACGCCCAACGGCGTGAAGGTGTCGATCATGTTGGAAGAGACCGGCTTGCCGTATGAAGCGCACCGGGTCAGCTTCGACACGCAGGACCAGCTGTCGCCGGCGTTCCTGTCGCTCAACCCGAACAACAAGATCCCCGCCATCCTCGACCCCAACGGCCCCGGCGGTCAGCCGCTGGCGCTGTTCGAATCGGGCGCCATCCTGGTCTATTTGGCCGACAAGACCGGCCAGCTGATGCCCGCCGACCCGGCGCGCCGCTACGAGACCCTGCAATGGGTGATGTTCCAGATGGGCGGCATCGGCCCCATGTTTGGTCAGATCGGCTTCTTCCACAAGTTCGCCGGCAAGGACTACGAGGACAAGCGTCCGCTGGGCCGCTACGTCGCCGAAAGCCAGCGCCTGCTCGGCGTGCTGGACGGCCACCTGAAGGGCCGGCGCTGGATGATGGGTGACGACTACTCCATCGCCGACATCGCCATCTTCCCCTGGGTGCGCAACCTGATCGGCTTTTACGGCGCCCGCGATCTGGTCGAGTACGACCGCTTCACCGAGGTCGACCGCGTGCTCGGCGCCTTCGTGGCGCGCCCGGCGGTCGAGCGCGGGCTGCAGATCCCGCCAGCACCCTGACGCGTGGGCGCCGCGCAGCTTTCAAGACAAATGAGGCTGTAGCCCTACATGGATCTGCGCAAGCAGCTAGGTAAAACATAGCATAACTCCATGACTACGCGAGCACGCCAACCCCAGGTCCATGTCGGCATCGGCGGCTGGAGCTTTGACGGCTGGCGCGGCGGCGCCTTCTACCCGAGCGGCCTGCGCGCGGCCGATGAACTGGCCTACGCCGGCCAGCACCTGAGCGGGCTGGAGATCAACGCCACCTACTACACGACCCCCGCGCCCGCGACATGGGCGCGTTGGGCCAGCCAAGTGCCGGCCAGCTTCGTCTTCAGCGTCAAGGCGCACCGCATGGCGACGCTGCGGCGCGAGCTGGCGGCCGGCGCGCAAGCCGTGGCGCATTTTCTGGACAGCGGCGTCACCGACCTGGGCGCACACCTTGGCCCCATCGTCTGGCAGCTGCGGCCGACCTACGCGTTTGATGCGGCCGACGTCGAGCTGTTCTTCGCCACGCTGCCGGACGCGGTGAACGGCCAGCGTCTGCGCCACGTGCTGGAGCCGCGCCACGCCAGCTTCGCCTGCGCCGACTACCTGGCGCTGGCGCGCGCCTACGGCGTGGCCACGGTGGCGACAGACTCGCCGGACTACCCCAACATTTTCGACCCGACCGCCGACTTCGTCTACGCGCGCCTGATGCGCAGCGAAGAGCGTTACGCCACCGGCTATTCGCGCCCAGCGCTGAAGCGCTGGGCCGAGCGCGTCCACACCTGGCAAGCCGGCCAGCTGCCCGAAGACCTGCCGCTGATCGATGCCGACGGCACGCGCAGTCTGGGCCAGGCGCCGCGCGACGTGTTCGTGCAGTTCATCAGTGGCGCGAAGGCGCGCAACCCGGCGGCGGCGCAGGCGCTGATCGGGCTGCTGGGCGCCGACTGAAGGCGCCAGCGACCTCTGCGCCGCGGCCGGCGCGCCTACGCCAATGCCCTGTTCGCTCAGGGTGCAAAGCGCTCGCCCTATCATCGGCGCGTGCCGGCCTACCAGTCAGCACACACGTTCTCAGGGCGGGGTGAAACTCCCCACCGGCGGTATCTGCCTTCACGGCAGGAGCCCGCGAGCGCTTGGTTGGCCAGCCCATGGCCGAGCAGGGTCAGCAGATCTGGTGCGATGCCAGAGCCGACGGTCACAGTCCGGATGAAAGAGAGCGTGCGACGCGCGGCGCCGTGGGCCGCGCGCGGTCGCCGTCACGGCATGGCCGCGCGCGCCTGGCGCCCGCGTGTCGCGTGCGCCCTGATTCATTGGTCGACATCCTGCTCAAGGAATCCTGTCATGAATCAGCCTGTGTCTCTGGCTTCTTCTTCCACGTCTTTCACCCCCGCTGCACCGGGTCTGCCCGTCGCCTGGATTGCCGCGCAGTGGCATACCGACATCGTCGAGCGTGGCCACGAAGGCTTTGCCGCCGAATGGGCGCGCCTGCATGGCGCGGCTGCGCCAGCGCCGGCCATCGAGCGTTTCGCCGTGCCCGGTGCCTTCGAGATGCCGCTGCTGGCCCAGCGCCTGGCGCGCAGCGGGCGCTACGCCGCCGTGGTTGCTTGCGCGCTGGTGGTGGACGGCGGCATCTACCGCCACGAGTTCGTCGCCGCCGCGGTGGTCGACGGCCTGATGCGCGTGCAGCTGGACACCGGCGTGCCGGTGTTCTCGGTCTCGCTGACGCCCAAGGACTTCCACGAACACGCCACGCACCGCGACTTCTTCAGCCGCCACTTCGTCGACAAAGGTGCAGAGGCCGCGCGCGCCTGCCAGCAGACGCTGGCGGTGCACGCGGCGGTGTAAACGGGCGCTGTGGCGCTTGCGCCCCCCGCGCGTTGTCTGTTATTTGCTATCAAAAAAGAAGCTATTTGCGCAGATGGTTGTAGGGCTGGCGGTTGTTTTTATTCAAAACACCCGCTGTTGAACAACTGACCTCAGGCTGGCACGCCGGCCAGGAATTTTTCGACCGTCGTGGCTAGGATGATGGGCGTCTCATCCATCGGGTAGTGCCCGGCGTTGGCCATCACTTCCAGTTGCGCCTGCGGGTAATGCTCCAGCCAAGTGGCGCGGCACACGGCTTCGCTGAGGGCCGGGTCGTGCTCGCCCGGCACGACCAGCACGGGCAGCTTCTGGCCCTGGATGCGGTCGACAAAATTGGCCGTGGCCCAGGACGGCATGTAGCCGGCCACGGCTTCATCGTCGGAATGGGTTTGCGTGCTGGCGACCATGGCGTCCAGCCAGGTGCCCGTCAGGCGGCTGCCAGAGGTGAAGTCCAGGATCGTTCGGCGCGCACCCGGGTCGCTGCCCGCGGCGGTGAACAGCTGCCAGCCTTGTTCGTCCAGACCCGCGCCCGAGGCCGGCACCGGCGTCAGCGCGACAAGGCTGCGCACGCGCTCGGGCGCGGCGGCCAGCACCTGCTGGATCGCGGCGCCGCCCATCGAATGGCCCATCAGCGAGAAGCGCTGCCAGCCCAGCGAATCGGCCAGCGCGAGCGCGTCATGAGCGATCTGTTCGATCGTGTACGGACCGCCCGATCCCTTCATGCCGCCGTAGCCGCGCTGGTCCATGAAGGCGTAGCTGAAGTCTTTGCCGTTCAGGTGCTGCGGAAACGGACCCCAGCCTTTGGCGTGGCCAAACCAGCCGTGCAGGGCGATGACCTTGTGCGGGCCGTTGCCGACGATTTGATGGGTATTGGGCATGTCGCGTGTCTCCTGTGGTGATGGATGCCGCGCATCATACGAAGGGACGGCGTTTTCACCGATGCGCATGTGCGAGCTTTCCCGCAAGATGCCCGCTTTGACCCTGCACCGAATCTGCCTGCTTCATGCTGACTGGAGACATGCTGCGCCGCTCGGCGGCCCGCTTCCCCGACAAACCCGCCATCGTCTTCCGCGGCCCGGATGGCGCCCGCGCCACTATCACCTACCAAGCGCTGGATAAGCGCGCCAACCAGCTGGCGCACGCGCTGTTGGCGCTGGGCCTGGCCAAGGGCACGAAGGTGTCGATGCTGTCGCGCAACGTGCTGGACTACGGCACGGTGTTCTTCGGCGTGGCCCGCACCGGGCTGGTGCTGAACAACGTGTCCATCCTCTACGCCGACGACGAGTTGGCCTGGGTGCTGAACAAGAGCGACACCGAGGTGCTCATCGTTGATGCGGCGTTCGCCGCGCGCATCCCGGTCGTGCGCGCGCAGGTGCCCGACCTGCGCCAGGTCATCGTGATCGGCGATGCGCCGGACGCCGACGCGCCCAGCCTGGACGCCTTCATCGCCGGCCAGCCGAGCAGCGAGCCCGACGTGGCGCTGGACGAGCGCGATGCGTTTTGCATGACCTACACCGGCGGCACCACCGGCCGCCCCAAGGGCGTGCTGGTCAGCCACCGCGCGCGCGACGTGACGGCGCACACCGTCGTGGTTGAAGAGCGCCTCGTGCCCGAAGACGTGGTCGCCATCGTCACGCCGCTGTTCCACGTGGCGGCGCTGAACATCATGTTCCAGCCGGCCATGCTGGTCGGCGCGACGTGCGTTCTCGTCACGCCCTGGTCGCCCGCGGCCTTCATCGCGGCGGTGGCGGCCGAGGGCATCACCGCCGCCTTCATGGTGCCCACGCAAGCCAACAGCCTGGTCACCTTTGCCGGCTTTGACGCGGCCGCGCTGGCCAGCTGGACCAAGCTGTCTTTTGCCGGCGCGCCCATGCCCGACTGGGTGCAGGTCGAGCTGATGCAAAAGCTGCCGCAGCTGCGTCTGACGCAGATCTACGGCCAGAGCGAGATGGGCGTGATCGCTGCGCTGCCGCACCACCTGCTGCCGGCCAAGCTGGGCAGCGTGGGGCGCCAGCCTTTCAACGTCGACCTGGCCGTGCTGCGCGCCGACGGCACGCCGGTGGCGGTGGGCGAGATCGGTGAAGTCGCCACGCGCGGCGACAACGTCATGCTGCGTTACTACAACGAGCCGGAGCAGACCGCGGCCTTCTTCAAGCAAGGCCACGGCTGGGGCTTGTCGGGCGACGTGGCGACGGTGGACGCGGATGGCTGCATCACCCTGGTGGATCGCGCGAAGGACATGCTGATTTCAGGGGGCGAGAACGTCTATCCGAAAGAAATCGAAGACGCCATCTACGGCTTGCCCGCGGTGGCCGAGGTCGCCGTGTTCGGTATCCCGGACGACAAGTTCGGCGAAGTGCCGGCGGCCTTCATCCAACTCAAGCCTGGCGCCGCGTTGGCCGAAGCCGACGTCGTCGCGCGCTGCGAAGCGCAGTTGGCGCGCCTCAAACGCCCGCGCCTGGTGCGCTTCGTCGACGGCTTTCCCAAAACGCCGATCGGCAAGATCCAGAAGAACCTGCTGAAAGCGCCGTTCTGGGAAGGCCGCAAGAAGATTTGACGCATCGGCGCATGGCGCGTCACCCACCATTCGCCAAAAAAAGAGGAGACAGCATGAACCACGAATCCTTGAACACTGCCAACACCGCCATGAACACCACCGCGCGCCGCCGCCATCTGCTGGCAGGCGGTTCGCTGCTGCTGGGCGCGTCCGCGGTCGGCCTGCCGCGCCTGGCGCGCGCGCAAGGGCAGAAGATCCGCGTCGGCTTCATGCTGCCGTACACCGGCACGTTTGCGCAGATCGGCAACGCGATCGAGGCCGGTTTTCGCATGGCGATCGCCGAGCAGGGCGGCAAGCTGGCCGGGCGCGAGGTGGAATTCATCAAGCTGGACGACGAATCGGAGCCGTCCAAGGGCGTGGAAAACGCGCAGAAGCTGGTGCAGCGCGACAAGGTCGACGTGATCGTCGGCACCGTGCATTCGGGCGTGCAAATGGGCATCCAGAAGGTCGCACGCGAAACCGGTGTGCTGTGCCTGATCCCCAACGCCGGCGTGCACGCGGCCACGCGCGCGATGTGCGCGCCCAACGTGTTCCGCACCAGCTTCAGCAACAGCCAGCCCACGCTGGCGCTGGGCAAGCCGATGGTCGACCGCGGCCTGAAGAAGGCGGTCTGGATCAGCTGGAAGTACGCCGCGGGTGAAGAGGCGTTCGAAGGCTTCAAGGACAGTTACACCAAGGCCGGCGGCACGATCATCAAGGACCTGTGGCTGCCCTTCCCGAACGTGGAATTCCAGGCGCTCTTGACCGAGATCGCCAGCCTGAAGCCCGACGCCGTGGCCTGCATGTTTGCCGGCGCGGGCGCGGGCAAGTTCATCACCGATTACGCGCGTGCGGGGCTGAAGGGCAAGATCCCCTTGTGGGGGTCCGGCTTCTTGACCGAGGGCGTGTTGGACGCCGCTGGCCCCGCCGCCGACGGCATCATGACCACCATGCACTACAGCGATTCGCTGGACACGCCGCGCAACAAGCAGTTCCGCACCGAGTACGCCAAGATGTTCAAGTCGCAGCCGGACGTGTATTCGGTGCAAGGCTACGACGCGGGGCAACTGCTGGCCACCGGCGCCAAGGCGGTGAATGGCGACTTGAACGCCAAGCCCGCGCTGTACAAGGCGATGGAGTCGGCCGTGATCGACAGCCCGCGCGGCAAGTGGACCATGAGCAAGGCTCACAACCCGGTGCAGGACTTCTACCTACGCGAGGTCGTCAAGGGCGAGAACAAGGTGATTGGCGTGGCCGCCAAGGCGCTGTCGGACTCCGGCGCGGGCTGCAAGCTGGGCTGATCGAAACGCCTAGCCTGCTATACAAAAAGAAGCTGCTCGCGCAGTAGGGCGTAGCGCTGGAGGCCGATTTCTTTTGAAATCGGTGCTTCAGCTCGCCCCCTTGGGGCCCAACTCAATGCGCAGGCCCTCGGGGAGCACGCGCAGCGCGTTCACCGCCCAGCCCAGGTTGCGCGCCATGCCCAGGTATTCCTCGGGGATGCGGTACAGCACCATGTTCGACAGCAGGGTTTCGGCCGCGCGCGGTCCGTACTGCGACAGCAGCTGGCGCTGCGCGGGCGGCACCTGGTCGACGTCGACGCGGTTGACCTTGAGGTCGGCCATGCGGATGGCGCCCTCCTTGTCGTCAAAGCGCAGGCCGTAGTTCAGGTCCAGCGCGCCGGTGTAGCGCGAGCCGGTCAGCTTCTCGGCCAGCACCAAGTCCACCGCCGTGCCCAGCCGGTTGGTCTGCGGCAGCAGGCGCAGGCGCGGCGACTGCAGCGACAGATCGGCCAGGCCCGAGAAGTTGCGCGTGTACGGAAAGCGCTTGGCCACCAGATCGTTCAGCTGGCCTTGCGACAGTGTCATTGTGCGCAGCACGTTGGCGGCGCTGCTGCCTGCCGCGCACGCGCCCAGCGGCGCCAGCAGGACGGCGATGCCGGCGCCGGCAAACAGGCGCTGACACTGGCGCCGCGTCAGGGGAGAGGTGGACTCGGGCATCGTGTTCAGAACAGTTGACCCAGGTCGATGATCGCATCCACCACCAAGCGCGAGCCGACCGGCATCAGCACGATGTCGTTGGCCACGCGCCCATAGCGGTAGCCGGCCGGTGGCGGGCCCAGTTGGACCAGGACCGGCTGCGGCAGCGCGTAATAGGCCACTCCGGCAGGCAGCGGTCGGCCCACGGCCCATTTGCGCGCCTGTCCCGGCGGCATGCAGCCGTTGTGCTTCTTCGCCAGGCCCGGCGGGCAGTGGCCGGTGCGCACTTGCTGGCCGTACCAGTCGCGGGCGTAGCGGCGGTGGCTGTCGTTGAAGTAGTGGCCGGGAGTGATGGCGACGACCGACCCGTGGCCTGGCCGGTCGGCGTGGCGCCGGTCGCGGTCACCGCGGTGGCGGTGGCCCTGGTCGTCGTCGTTGCCTGGGTGGTTGCCGCGGTGGTTCCAGCGGCGGTCGTCACCACGGCGATCGTGCTTGTCGTGTTTGTCCCGCTTGTTGTGGTGCTTGTCGCGTTGCTCACCTTGTGCGTGCTTGTGGCCGCCGGCCCATTCGGGCTTGTCGGCCCAGGCGCTGTGCAGGGCCAGCGCCGCGCCAGCGGCGAGCAGCCAAGCGCGGGCGGCGCGGGTGCGCGTCATCGCTGGGATCATTCGTGGGGCTTTCTTGTGGGGTGCTGAAACGGTGATGGAGACGTGCTGCGCGCGTCAGCCGCCGTTGGCGCCCGGGTCGCGCACGAAGGGGTGACTCTTGCCGCTGCGGTCACCGCCGTAGTAACCGCGGTCGTAGCGGTCGTAACGGTCGCGATCGCGGTTGTGGCGGTCGTAGCGATGGTCGCGGTCCCGCTGCCAGCCGTTGCCATCGTTGTAGCGGTCGTTGCGGCTGCGGCGGTGCTTGTCGTGGCGCCGGTCGGCGTCGTGGTTGAAATGGTCGATGCGCCGGCCATAGCGGTCAAAGCCTTTGCTGGCGCCCGGTGAATCCTGGGCCACAGCGCCGCCCCAGGCGACCGTGGCCGCCAGGGCCAGCAAACCCATGCGCAGGTGGCGCAAAGCAGCGGTTTTCATGGAGAGTTCCTTTCTGGTCAGTGGACGGAAGAGACGGATGCCCACCGTTGGGGGCCGTTCGTCCGCGCTCGGGCAGGCACTCGGCGCCCGGATCCCGGTGTCCCCAGCTTAGGTCGGTGACGCGGTTCGCCTGTAGGACGCTGCCGCGTTCCCGCCCGGCCAAGGTCGCATCCGGGCGCCAAGTGTTTCGGCGCTTGGCGCTGTGCTTCTAACCGTTACGGCCGCCAGCCCAGGCCGTCGGTGGTGCCGTTCGGCACGGCACCGCGCTGCGGCCGGTATTCACAGCCCACCCAGCCGTCCCAGCCGCAAGCGGCGGCGACGTCGTCGATCACGTTCAACAGGTAGCGGTAGTTCAGCTCGCCCACGCTGGGTTCGTGCCGCTCGGGCACGCCGGCGATCTGGAAATGGCCCACGCGGCCAGTCGGCAGGTATTCGCGGATCTTGGTGGCGATGTCGCCTTCCATGATCTGCGCGTGGTACAGGTCGAACTGCACCTTCAGGTTGGGCGCGCCCACCGCCCGCACCACGGCGTGCGCCTGGTCCTGGCGGTTCAGGAAGAAGCCAGGCATGTCGCGCGTGTTGATCGGCTCGATCAGGATGTCTACGCCCGCGGCTGCCGCCTGTTGCGCTGCCCAGCGCAGATTGCTCTCATAAACGGAGCTTGCGGCGCTGATGGTTGTATGGCTATCGGTCGATTTGGCTTGAATGCCGGCCATGCAGTGCACGCGCGGGCACTGCAGTGCCTCGGCGTAGCGCAGTGCCCATTGCACACCGGTGCGGAAGTCCGCCTCGCTGCCGGGTAGGCTGGCCGTGCCGCGCAAACCGTCGGCCCAGGCGCGCTCAAACCCCGCCGCGTCGGCGCCGCCCGGTGGCGCGTTGAACAGCACTTGCTGCAGCTCGTTGCCGCGCAGGCGCGCCGCGATCTCTTCGGGCGCGAAGCTGTAGGGGAAGAGGAATTCCACCCCTTTGAAACCATCGCGCGCGGCGGCGTCAAAGCGGTCGAGGAACGGCAGCTCTGGGTAGAGCATGCTGAGGTTGGCGGCGAGGCGGGGCATGGTGGCAGCTTCAAATAACGTACCCCAACAGCATTCCAATTTGTGGGCCTGTGCTCGTTGGGCGTCGATCGCTCATGAGATATCCGAGCTGTCGACGGCCATTTCTAATGACATCGTATTTCCTGGAAGTTCGGGGGCAAGCTGTCGCTGTTGCCACTCCGCGTAGGTTTCCTGACTGCCCTGAACGGTCCACTTGATACGCCCATTTGCGGAACGTCCCGATATCACAGCCGCAGCCGCACTGGGGCTGGTAAACGAATAGCTTTCCATAAACACGCGTTTTCCATTCGACGGCGGCGCAAGCACCCCGCCCGCGACAAGTTGTTCGAAAAGTGCTTGATACCCGCTAGGGATTCTCTGCACGAATCCACGCCTGATGTGCTTGCAAGGGCCTGAAGCCCAGACAATACAGACATGAAG
>NZ_VRUA01000010.1 GCF_008017535.1 Ottowia flava | reverse complement strand
GAAGGTCTGCGCTTTGCTATCCGCGAAGGCGGCCGCACGGTCGGCGCTGGCGTCGTGGCCAAGATCATCGCCTGAGGTTGACGCAACATGGCCAAGCAAAAAATCCGCATCCGCCTGAAGGCGTTTGACTACAAGCTGATCGACCAGTCGGCTGCCGAGATCGTGGACACCGCCAAGCGCACCGGCGCCGTGGTCAAGGGCCCCGTGCCCCTGCCCACGCGCATGAAGCGCTTCGATATCCTGCGTTCGCCGCACGTCAACAAGTCGAGCCGCGACCAGTTCGAGATCCGCACGCACCAGCGCCTGATGGACATTGTCGACCCGACCGACAAGACCGTTGACGCCCTGATGAAGCTGGATCTGCCGGCTGGCGTAGACGTGGAGATCAAGCTCCAGTGATCCCGCGGGCGCCCGCCCAGTGCGGCCGCCCACGCTGACCCCAAACGCGGACTTGCCCAAAAGGCAATGTCCGCGTTATAATTTACGGCTTGCCCTTTTTCGGGCAAGACTTTTCAACCCTCTTTCGCAATCCAAACGCGCTGGCCAATTGCAGCGAGCGCGGCGGGAGTTCAGGAGCAATAAATGAGTCAAAGCAATCGATTGGGGTTGCTGGGGCGCAAGGTGGGCATGATGCGTCTGTTCACCGATGACGGCGATGCAGTGCCCGTCACGGTGGTCGATGTGTCGAACAACCGCGTCACACAAGTCAAAACCCAAGAGAACGACGGCTACGTGGCCCTGCAAGTCACGTTCGGCGCACGCAAAGCTTCGCGTGTGACCAAGCCGCAAGCCGGCCACCTCGCCAAGGCGGGCGTCGAAGCCGGTGAAATCACCCAGGAATTCCGCGTGGACGGCGACGTCGCAGGCAAGTACGCCGCTGGCGCCGCTGTGCCTGTGGCCGACGTGTTTGCCGTGGGCCAGAAGGTGGACGTGCAAGGCACCTCCATCGGTAAGGGCTACGCCGGCACGATCAAGCGCCACAACTTCAGCTCGCAGCGCGCCTCGCACGGTAACAGCCGTTCGCACAATGTGCCGGGCTCGATCTCCATGGCGCAGGATCCTGGCCGCGTGTTCCCAGGCAAGAAGATGACCGGTCACATGGGCGACGAAACCGTCACCACACAGAACCTGGACGTCATCCGCATCGACGAAGCGCGTCAGCTGCTGCTGATCAAAGGCGCTGTCCCTGGCTCGCGCGGCGGTTTCGTGACCGTGCGCCCGGCCGTCAAGGCCAAGCCAGCGAAAGAGGGGGCATAAGCCATGCAACTCGAACTCCTCAACGACCAGGGTCAGGCCGCGTCCAAGATCGACGCCCCCGAAACCGTGTTCGGTCGCGACTACAACGAAGCGCTGGTGCACCAGCTGGTGGTGGCCTACAAGGCCAACGCCCGCCAAGGCACGCGCGCCCAGAAGGACCGCGAGCAGGTCAAGCACTCGACCAAAAAGCCGTTCCGCCAGAAGGGCACGGGCAACGCCCGCGCCGGTATGACGTCCTCGCCCCTGTGGCGTGGCGGCGGTCGCACCTTCCCGAACTCGCCTGAAGAAAACTTCACGCAGAAGATCAACAAGAAGATGTACCGCGCCGGCATGGCGTCCATCTTCTCGCAGCTGGCCCGCGAAGGCCGCCTGGCCGTGGTCGAATCGATGAAAGTCGACTCGCCCAAGACCAAGCAGCTGGCTGCCCGCTTCAAGTCCATGAAGCTCGATTCCGTGCTGGTGATCGCTGACGAAGTCGACGAGAACCTGTACTTGGCATCGCGCAACCTGGGCCATGTGTTGGTGATCGAGCCGCGCTACGCCGATCCCGTGTCGCTGGTGCACTACAAGAAGGTGCTGGTCACCAAGGGTGCCATCGACAAGCTCAAGGAGATGTTCGCATGAGCCGCATCAATCCGACCCCAAAAGAGCGCCAGTTCGACGAAGGCCGCCTGATGCAGGTGCTGCTCGCGCCGGTGATCTCCGAAAAGGCCACGATGGTGGCCGAAAAGTCCAATGCCGTCACCTTCAAGGTGCTGCGCGACGCGACCAAGCCTGAAATCAAAGCCGCTGTTGAACTGCTGTTCAATGTGGAAGTGAAGGGCGTGTCCGTGGCCAACATCAAGGGCAAGACCAAGCGCTTTGGTCGCACCATCGGTCGCCGTGACCACGTGCGCAAGGCCTACGTCCTGCTCAAGGAAGGTCAAGAGCTGAACCTGTCCGGGGAGGCTGCGTAAACCATGGCCGTCATCAAGATCAAACCGACCTCGCCTGGCCGCCGCGCCATGATCAAGGTCTCGCGCGACCACCTGCACAAGGGTGAAGGTTTTGCGCCGCTGCTGGAGCCGCAATTCCAGAAGGCCGGCCGCAACAACAACGGTCGCATCACCACGCGCCACAAGGGCGGTGGTCACCGTCACCACTACCGTGTGGTCGACTTCCGTCGCAACAAGGACGGCGTGGCTGCCAAAGTGGAACGGATCGAATACGACCCGAACCGCTCGGCCCACATTGCCCTAGTTTGCTATGCCGATGGCGAGCGCCGCTACATCATCGCCCCGCGCGGTGTCGAAGTGGGCAGCCAGCTGATGAGCGGCTCCGAAGCTCCCATCCGCGCCGGCAACACCCTGCCGATCCGCAACATCCCGGTGGGTTCGACCATCCACTGCATCGAGCTCAAGCCCGGTGCCGGTGCCCAGATCGCCCGCTCGGCCGGCACGTCCGCCACGCTGCTGGCGCGTGAAGGCGTGTACGCCCAGGTGCGTATGCGCTCGGGTGAAGTGCGCAAGATCCACATCGAGTGCCGCGCCACCATCGGTGAAGTCGCCAACGAAGAGCACAGCCTGCGCCAACTCGGCAAGGCCGGTGTGAAGCGCTGGATGGGTATTCGTCCGACCGTGCGCGGTATCGTGATGAACCCGGTCGACCACCCGATGGGTGGTGGTGAAGGCCGCAGCAAGTCCGGTCGCCAGCCAGTTGACCCATGGGGCAACCTGACCAAGGGCTACCGCACGCGCGCCAACAAGCGTACGCAGAACATGATCGTTTCGCGTCGCAAGAAGTAAGGACACCCGCAAATGACACGTTCTCTCAAGAAGGGTCCGTTTGTGGACCACCACCTTCTGGCCAAGGTCGACAAGGCCGTTGCCACGAAGGACAAGAAGCCCGTCAAGACTTGGTCGCGCCGCTCCATGATCCTGCCCGAATTCATCGGGCTGACGATCGCCGTGCACAACGGCAAGCAGCACGTGCCGGTGTATGTGACTGACCAGATGGTTGGTCACAAGCTCGGCGAATTTGCTCTGACGCGCACCTTCAAAGGTCATGCGGCAGACAAGAAAGCCAAGAAGTAAGGAACAAGACCAATGGAAACACGTGCAGTCCTCCGTGGTGTGCGCCTGTCGGTCGACAAGGGGCGCCTCGTGGCCGACCTGATCCGCGGCAAGCAAGTGGATCAGGCCCTCAACACCCTCAACTTCACGCAGAAGAAAGCCGCCGGCATCATTAAGAAGGTGCTGGAATCGGCGATCGCCAATGCCGAGCACAACGACGGTGCCGACATCGACGAACTCCGCGTCAAGACCATCTATGTCGAGCAGGGCACCACGCTCAAGCGCTCGGCAGCCCGCGCCAAAGGCCGCGGTGCGCGCTTGTCCAAGCCCACGTGTCACGTCTACGTGACGGTGGGCAACTAAGGAAGGCCGGAAAAGACTATGGGACAGAAAATCCACCCAACCGGCTTCCGCCTGTCGGTCAGCCGCAACTGGGCCAGCCGTTGGTACGCCAACAACCGGGACTTCGCCGGCATGCTGGCTGAAGACATCAAGGTGCGTGAGTACCTGAAGGCCAAGCTCAAGAACGCCGCCGTGTCGCGCGTCTTGATCGAGCGCCCCGCCAAGAACGCCCGCATCACCATCTACTCGGCACGTCCGGGCGTGGTGATCGGCAAGAAAGGCGAGGACATCGAGAAGCTGAAGAAGGACCTGGCTGCCCAACTGGGCGTGCCGGTGGCCGTCAACATCGAAGAAGTGCGCAAGCCTGAAGTCGATGCCCAACTGATCGCCGACTCGATCACGCAACAGCTCGAAAAGCGGATCATGTTCCGCCGCGCCATGAAGCGCGCCATGCAGAACGCCATGCGTCTGGGTGCCCAGGGCATCAAGATCATGTCTGCTGGCCGCCTGAACGGCATCGAAATCGCCCGTACCGAGTGGTACCGCGAAGGCCGCGTGCCGCTGCATACGCTGCGCGCCGACATCGACTACGGTTTCAGCGAAGCCAAGACCACCTACGGCATCATCGGTGTCAAGGTGTGGGTCTACAAAGGCGACAACCTGGGCCGCAACGATGCGCCTTCGCTGGACAGCACGCCGCGCCCCGAGGGCGAAGAGCGCCGCGGTCCGCGTGGTCCGCGCCGTGACGGCCGCGGTGGCCCTGGCGGCGACCGCGCCGGCCGTGGCGGCCCGCGCCGTGGTGGCGCCGGCACCAATGCTGCGCCCGCTGATGGCAGCGACAAACCCGCTGAAGGCCAGGGGGCCGACGGTCAACCCGCCGTTAAGCGCGTCCGCAAAGCCGCGCCCGCTGCAGCAGCGGACGGCGCCAAAGGAGAGTAAACATGCTGCAACCTGCACGCAGAAAGTACCGCAAGGAGCACAAGGGCCGCAACACCGGTATCGCCACTCGTGGCAATACCGTGGCCTTTGGCGAATTCGGTCTGAAGTCCACCGATCGCGGCCGTCTGACGGCGCGCCAGATCGAATCCGCCCGCCGTGCCATCACCCGTCACGTCAAGCGCGGTGGCCGCATCTGGATCCGTGTGTTCCCGGACAAGCCAATTTCTACCAAGCCCGCCGAAGTGCGTATGGGTAACGGTAAAGGCAACCCCGAGTACTACGTGGCCGAGATCCAGCCCGGCAAGGTGCTGTACGAAATCGTGGGTGTGCCCGAGGCGCTGGCCCGCGAGGCATTCCAGCTGGCTGCGGCCAAGCTGCCCCTGCGCACGACCTTCGTGGCGCGCATGATCGGCCAGTAATCAGGAGCAACACCAGATGAAAACCGCTGAACTGCGCAAGAAGGACGTGGCTGGTCTGCAAGCCGAGGTGAAGGACCTGCAAAAGGCCCATTTCAACCTGCGCATGCAAAAAGCCACGCAGCAACTCAACAACACGGCCCAGCTGCGCGAAACGCGTCGCGCCATCGCGCGCGCCAAGACGCTGATCGCCGAGAAGCAAGCCGCCGCCAAGTAAGGACTGTGATGACGGAAGCCAAACCCTCCCTCAAGCGCACCCTGATCGGCAAGGTCGTCAGCGACAAGCGCAACAAAACCGTGACCGTATTGATCGAGCGCCGCGTCAAGCACCCGATCTACGGCAAGATCATGATTCGTTCGTCCAAGTACCACGCGCACGACGAAAAAGACGAGTACAAGCTCGGCGACATGATCGAAATCACCGAGAGCCGTCCGCTCTCGAAAACCAAGAACTGGGTCGCCACGCGCCTGGTTCAAAAGGCTGCCGTGGTCTGATGCCACGCGCCACGTCGGAGCGGTGCTTGCGCTGCCCCGACGTTAAAACCCCGCCCCGGTGCGGGGTGCATGAAACGGCCCACAATGTGGGTCGTTTTTGTTTTGGGCGCCCGGTTTTCGGGGCCCTCCCTTCACGCACATAACGAGGAGCGCACCATGATCAAAGTCGGAGATTCCCTGCCCGCCGTCACCCTGTCCGAGTACTCGGAAGTCGAAGGCAATGGCTGCAGCCTAGGCCCCAACCCGGTCGACGTGGCCAAGGCGGCTGCAGGCAAGACGATTGCCATCTTTGCCGTGCCCGGCGCCTTCACGCCCACCTGCTCGGCCAAGCACGTGCCCAGCTACCTGCAGAACGCCGATGCGATGAAGGCCGCCGGCGTGGACGAAATCTGGTGCCTGTCGGTGAACGACCCCTTCGTCATGGGCGCCTGGGCGCGCGACCAGAAGACCGACGGCAAGGTTCGCATGCTGGCTGACGGCGACGCCGCTTTCGCCAAGGCCACCGGCTTGACGCTGGACCTGAACGGCAAGGGCATGGGCCTGCGCAGCAACCGCTATTCCATGCTGGTGAAAGACGGCAAGGTCGTCACGCTGAACGTGGAAGCGCCGGGCAAGTTTGAGGTGAGCGACGGCGCTACGATGCTGGCGCAAGCCAAAGCCTGATCTGAGCCCGCGATCGACCGCGCACCAGCAGATCCATTTTTGCTGCTAAAAGCATAGCTGCCTGCGCGGTCTGTTGTAGGACGCGAATCGAAAAGCGTTCGAATGTGAAGTTGGAGCCGTGGGCAACGTGCTCTCGGCATGGAGTTCGAATGGGTTGGCGCGATGCCGACCCCGCCAGCGCCCAGCGAACGCCCAGCCCCCAAGCCTCAGGCGCGCAGATCGACCTTCAGGTAATGCGCGCCAGGCAAGGGGTTGTGGTAGTAGGGCGGAATTTCTTCGAAGCCCAGGTCTTCGTACAGAGCGCGGGCCGCCTCCATCTCATCGAGCGTGTCCAGCAGCACGCAGTCGTAGCCGAGCCGCACGGCCGCTTCCAGCACGGCTTCGGCCAGATGGCGACCCAGGCCGAAACCCCGGAACGCCTTGCGCACGAACAGGCGCTTCATCTCGGCCGCGTTGGTGTGGTCGACATCGTCGATCGGCCGCAAGGCGCAGCAACCGGCGAGTTCGCCATCGACTGCGGCCAGCAGCAGCGTTCCGCGCGGCTCGGCGTAGTCTCCAGGCAACCCGCTCAATTCGTCATCGAAACCCTGGAATTGCAAATCCACGCCCAGCAGCTGGGCGTATTCCAGGAACAGGTCTCGGGCCTGGGCCATGTGTTCGGCGCTGGCGGCCACAAAAATATCGACAGGAGGGCGGGTGTCCACGGCAGGGTCAAGGGTTGAACAGCGGCCAACATCGCCCATTCAGGGCGGCGCCAGCTGGGGGGCAGTTTAGCCCAGCGACGGCACGGCCCCGAACTGCACCACGGCGTACACCACACCGGCCGACAGTGTCAGCAGCAGAAGCGCCAGCAGCCGGTGACCGGCCGAATCGGCCGCCGACGGCAGCGCAGCAGCGCCTGGGACCACCTTGTCGCCGGTCACCATGGGGGTGATCAGGTTGCGCCGCCGCGCCAGGTAGGCGAACACGGCGACCACATGCAGCAGCACCAGGCCGATCACCAAGTACTGGCCCCAACCCTTGTGCCAGGTGGTGGCGCGGCTGACCCACTCGCCCGACACGAGTGCCGTCAGGGGGCCGGAGAAAGCGATCTCGTCGTCGGCAAACAGCCCGCTGGCGATCTGCAGCGCCAGCACCAGCAACATCGCAAAGACCGACAGCGCGCCCAGCGGCGAATGGCCGGCCGAGTCGGCCGCCGTGCCGCGCCCACCCAGGTAGCGGGCCAGCCGCCCGGGCGTCGGGAAAAAGCTGGCAAACCGCGACCAGTGGCCACCCACCAGACCCCACAGCAGCCGGAATAGCAGCAGCGTGAAGACCGCGTAGGCAAGGCGGAAGTGCCAGTTCATCGCCTCGCCGCCGATCTTGGCGGTGACCACCAGACCGACGATGCAGGCGGCCAGCGCCCAGTGAAACAGGCGCGTGGGCAGGTCCCAGATGCGGACAGTGGTCATGGCTTTCCTGACAGAAGCGAAGCGGCTGGGCGTACCGATCAAAAACCCGATATTCTTGGCAAAGGTAGCATACCGGCGCCCTAAGTGGCCGATGCGCCGAACGGCGGGACGACCTGCTCGCCGCCACCCCGTTCAACCGAATCCCGGAGCTCCTCCCATGAACAAGAAGTCCCTGCTTGCGCTGTCGCTGGCTGCTGCTGGCTTGCTGGCCTCCCTGCCCGCCGCCGCCCAGTTTGCCAAGGCCGAAGACGCCGTCCAATACCGCCAGAGCGCCTTTCGCGTGCTGGGCTTTCACTTCGGCCGTCTGGGCGCCATGGCCAACGGCAAGATGCCCTACGACGCGGCCACCGCCGCCGCCGACGGGGACGTGATCGCCGCTGTGGCCAAGTTGCCGATCAACGCCTTCGTTCCCGGCTCCGAATCCGGCCACAACACGCGTGCCCTGCCCGACGTGTGGAAAGAATTGCCCAAGGTGAAGGACCTGAACGCGAAGATGGTCGACGCCACTGGCAAGCTGGCCGTGGCCGCCAAGAGTGGCAACCTGGACCAGCTCAAGGCCGCGTTCGGCCCCGCTGCGCAAAGCTGCAAGGCCTGCCACGACGACTTCCGCAAGAAGTAAGCAGTCGGTTGAAGCCGCTGGCCAGCGTGGTTTGGGTGCGGATGTGCAATCGATTTGATAGCTGCTTGCGCAGACGTACCTAAGGCCAGCGCCCGAAAAGACAAAAAAGCCGCGTTCGACGCGGCTTTTTTTGGGGGGCGATCAAGCGGAAAAGGCAGCCGTCCGCTCGTCCGATCAAGCCTCGGCCAGCAGCTTCTCGATCAGCTTGTGCAGTTCGTCAAAGTTGGGCGCACCCACGTAGCGTTTGACGATCTCCCCCTGCTTGTTCAGCACGAAGGTGGTCGGCGTCAGCTTGATATCGCCCCAGGCCCTGGCCACCTCACCCGTGTTGTCGATCGCCACCTTGAAGGGCAGCTTGCGCGTTTCGGCAAAGTTGACGACGTAGCTTGGCGGGTCGTACTGCATGGCGACCGCCACGGTTTCGTAGCCTTTGGCCTTGAACTTGTCGTAAGTGGCGACAATTTGCGGCATCTCCGCCACGCACGTGGTGCAGCTGGTGGCCCAGAAATTCACCAGCGTGACCTTGCCCTTGAGGTTTTGTGTGGTCTGTTGGCTGCCGTCGAGCAGCACGAAGGTGGACTCGGGCGCGCTGTCCTTGCCGCAGCCAGCCAGCGCCAGCGTGGTGGCCAGGGCCAGCGCCACGCTCAGGGTTTTGAAGGTAGGGGCTTTCATGGTGCAACCTGTATTTTAGGGAGCGCGGGCGTCTCTTGCGCGCGCCGCAAGCTTGTCCGCGCCGGCTCGGGGTCTTGGCGTGGGCGCGGTGCTCAGCCCAATGGATCGCAACCGCTGCGGGAAGTTCGTCCTGCGGGCCAAGAAAGCGGCGACATGCGCCTGGGCACGTGGCCCAGGCCGCCTCGTCACATGGCCAGCTGAAGCAGCAGCTGCTGGAACGCCTCGGGCTCGCTCAACATCGGGTCGTGCCCGGTCGCCATTTCGACGACACGCACCCCGCCGCCGCCGGCCCAGGCGCCGCCCCAGAACTGCGGGTTGGCGATGCGCTGGCGCGATGGGTCGATGGTGGCCAGGCGCGGGTCGGTGCAGCTGATGAAGGTGCGCGGCACGGCGGCCACGCGCACCGGGTCGAAATCCAGCGCTTGCGTGTAGGTGTGGCCGGGGTGGGGCGTGCTGCGGCGTTCGACCCACTCGGCCAGCGCGCCGGTCAGGCCGAAGGCGCTGGCGGGCGGCGCGGGAAAGGCGTACTGCTCGTTCGCCTCGGCACCGGCGATGCGCTGCGTGCGCGTGTCGGCGCTGTGCGCGCTGCCCCAGGTTTCGCCCGGCGTGGGCAGTACGGCGTCCACATAGACCAGGTGGCGCAGCTTGCCTGGCCGGCGGTCGGCCGCGGCGGTGCCCAGCATGCCGGCGTAGGAATGCACCACCAAGATGCAGTCGTCCAGCTCTTCCGTGTCCAGCGCGCCCAGCACGTCGGCGATGTGGGTTTCCAGGTTGATGTCGGGCGTGAGCAGGTGGGCGCGTTCGCCCAGGCCCGTCAGCGTAACGGCGTGCGCGCGGTGGCCGGCACGGATCAGCGTGTTCAGCGTGTCGCGCCAGTACCAGGCGCCGCCCCAGGCGCCATGCACGAGCAGGTAGTTGGCCATAGTCGGTCTCCTGATTTATGGATCAAATTGGCCTCTGGCGCTAGAACCATCTGCGCAAGCAGCTATGAAATACAGAGTGATCTGATGCAATTCAAATCACCTTCTGGTCGCGCAGCGCCGCCAGCCGGGCCGCGTCGTAGCCCAGCAGATTGCCCAGCACGTCGTCGGTGTGCTGGCCCAGCAGCGGCGGCGGCAGGTCGGTGCGCACCGGCGTTTTCGACAGCTTGAGTGGGCTGGCGACCAGCCGCAGGTCGTGCTTGAAAGGGTGCTTCCAGTGCGTGACCATGCCGCGCTGCTGCACCTGCGGGTCTTCAAACACTTCCTGCAGGTTGTTGATCGCGCCGCACGGCACCTTGGCCGCTTCCAGCGCCGCCAGCCAGTTCGCCTTCGGGCGGGCTTTCATGATTTCGGTGAGGATGGGCACGAGTTCGTCGCGGTTGCGCACACGATCGGCGTTTTTGACGTACCGCGCGTCCTGCGCCAGGTCGGGCCGCCCGGCCACCTGGCAGAACTTGGCGTACTGCCCGTCGTTGCCCACCGCCAGGATGATGTGGTCGGCGCTGCCGTCGGCCTTGGGCGCCACCTCGAACACCTGGTAGGGCACGATGTTCTGGTGCGCGTTGCCCATGCGGCCCGGCACCTTGCCGCTGACCAGGTAGTTGGCGCCCAGGTTGGCCAGCATGGCGGTTTGCGTGTCCAGCAGCGCCATGTCGACGTACTGGCCTTCGCCCGTGCGTTCGGCGTGGCGCAGCGCCGCCAGGATGCCCACGGTGGCGTACATGCCGGTGAACAGGTCGGCCACGGCCACGCCCACCTTCTGCGGGCCGCCGCCCAGGGTGTCGCGCTCGCCGGTGATGCTCATCAGCCCGCCCATGCCCTGGATGGCGTAGTCGTAGCCGGCGCGCGGCGCGTACGGCCCGGTCTGGCCGAAGCCGGTCAGGCTGCAGTAGACCAGCGCCGGGTTGATGGCCTTCAGGCTGTCGTAGTCGAGCCCGTAGCGCGCCATGTCGCCGACCTTGAAGTTCTCGATGAACACCTGGCAGTGCGCCACCAGCTCGCGGATGAGCTGCTGTCCGGCGGGCGTGGCGATGTCGCAGCTGACCGAGCGCTTGTTGCGGTTGGCACCCAGGTAGTAGGCCGCTTCGTGCGTCTCCTGGCCGTCGTCGGCCGTCAGAAAGGGCGGGCCCCAGCTGCGGGTGTCGTCGCCGCTGCCGGGGCGTTCGATCTTGATCACGTCCGCGCCCAGGTCGGCCAGGGTTTGCGTACACCACGGCCCCGCCAGCACGCGGGACAGGTCGAGGATTCGGATGCCATCGAGAGAGTTCATGGCCGCATTCTGACCCAGCGGGCGCCGCTGGCGTGCCCGGTGCGCCAAGGCCCGCGCGCGCCAAGCCGGCAGCAGCGCAGGGCGCGGCCGATAATCCGGGGCATGGTTTCGCTTCGCCCGGTCGCGCTCGCGGCGTCTTTCTTTGCTGCGTGGCTGACGCTGTCGGCCTGCACACCCTCGCTCAACTGGCGCGAGCTGCCGCTGCCGCCCACCGGCGCACAGGCGCTGCTGCCTTGCAAGCCCGACCACGCCGAACGCAGCGTGCCGCTGGGCGGCCAGCCGACCGAGCTGGCGGTGCTCGGCTGCGAGGCCGGCGGCGCCACCTTCGCCGTCATGGCCACCAAAGTCGGCGCCGGGCGCATGCCCGACGAGCTGCTGGCGGGCTGGGAGCAGGCCACGCTCGGCAACATGAAGGCGACGGGCGAGACCACGCGCCAGCCGTTCCAGCCCGCCGGCGGCCTGCCGCTGGCGCACGCGCAGCGCGTCGTCGCCCAGGGGCAGGCGCCGAACGGGCGTCCCGTGCACGCCCAGGGCGTGTGGACCGCGCGCGCGGCGGAAGGCGGCGGTACCGAACTGGTGCACGCCGTCATGTACAGCGAGCGGCCGCAGCCTGAGGTGGCCGATGCCTTCTTCGCCGGGCTGAAGTGGCGGTGAGCGCCGCCGAGCCGCCGCCGCGCGGCGCCCCGCCCGCGCCGCCGGGCACGTCGCAGGTGCTGCCGCGCCGGGCGGCGATGGTGGTGTTCCTGGCGTTCGCGGTGGCCTATTTCCTGTCGGCTTTACTGCGCGCGGTGACGGCCACGCTGTCGCCGGTGCTCACCGAAGATTTTGCGCTGAACGCGCGCGATCTCGGCCTGCTGGCGGGCGGCTACTTCCTCGGCTTCGCCGCGGTGCAGCTGCCCATGGGCACCTGGCTCGACCGCTACGGGCCCAAGGCGGTGCTGCTCAGCCTGCTCAGCGTCACCGTGCTGGGCTGCGCGGCGTTTGCGCTGGCCGACGGCTTCACCGGGCTGATGCTGGCGCGCGCGCTGATGGGCGTGGGCGTGGCGGCCTGCCTGCTGGCGCCGCTGACCGGCTTTCGCCGCTGGCTGGACGCCGGGGCGCAGCTGCGCGCCAACGCCTGGTTGATGATGACCGGCTCGCTCGGCATGCTGGCCGCCACGCTGCCGGTGCAGTGGCTGGTGCCGGTGCTGGGCTGGCGCGCGCTGTTCTGGCTGATCACCGCGCTGGCGCTGGTGTCGATGGCGCTGATCGCCTGGGTGGTGCCGCACTGGCAGTCGGATGCTCCTAAAACAGAAGCTGCTCGCGCAGGTGGTTCTAACGCTGCAGCCCCAAAAGGTTCCTATTCCGAGATTTGGCGCAACCGCGCATTTCGGCGCGCCGTGCCGCTGGGCATGGTCAGTTTTGGCGGCATGGTCGCCATCCAGTCGCTCTGGGCCGGCCCCTGGATGACCCGGGTCGGCGGCAGCACGCCGCTGGGCGCGGCCACCGGGCTGTTCTGGATCAACCTGTCGATGCTGGTGGTTTTTCTGGGTTGGGGCATGGCCATGCCGCGGCTGGCCGCGCGCGGCGTCTCGGTCGACGCGCTGGTGGTGCGGCTGGCGCCGTTCAGTTTTGCCGCGCTGGCGCTGCTGGTGCTGGCCGGGCCGGCGCTGGGCGGCGCCAGCTTCGCGCTGTTGGCGCTGTACTGCGTGCTGGCCACGCCGATGGCGCAGGTTCAGCCGGTGCTGGCGTTGTCTTTCCTGCCGGCGCTGGCGGGGCGGGCGCTGTCGGCTTACAACCTGGTGATCTTTATCGGCATCTTCTTCGTGCAATGGGGCATCGGCCTGGGCGCCGACGCGCTGGAGGCGTTCGGCTGGTCGCCCGTCAACGCACTGCGCGGCGCCATGGGCGTGTTTGGCGTGCTGAGTGTGGCTTGCTGGCTGCACTTCAGCATCAGCGGCCGCCGCCACCGATAATCCAGGATGCACCGAGCCCCGCCATGAACGCCGTCCTCATCATTGCCCACGCCCCGCTGGCCAATGCCTTGCGCGAAGGCGTGCTGCACTGCTTCCCCGACGCCGCCGATTCGGTGGCGGCCGTGGACGTGCAGGCCAGGGCCGAGCCAGAAGCCTCCCTGGCGCAGGCGCAGCAGGCCCTCAAGTCCCTGCCCAGCGGCAACGTGCTGGTGCTGACCGACATCTTTGGCGCCACGCCCTGCAACGTGGCGCAGCGCCTGGTGGACGGCGTGCACACGCGCCTGATCGCCGGGGCCAACCTGCCGATGGCGCTGCGCGCCATGAGTTACCGGGCCGAACCGCTGGAAGCCATGGCCGCGCGCGCGCTGGCCGGCGGCACCCAGGGCGTGATGTCCGTGGCGGCCGCCACCGGGCCGCAGAACCAGAGCCGACGACCTTCGAATGATTCAGAGCACCATCACCATCAGCAATAAGCTCGGCCTGCACGCGCGCGCCTCCGCGAAACTCACCAAGCTGGCCGGCAGCTTCCCCTGTGAAGTCTGGATGGCAAAGGGCGAGCGCCGCGTCAACGCCAAAAGCATCATGGGCGTGATGATGCTGGCCGCCGGCATCGGCAGCGTGGTCGCCATCGAGACCGATGGCGAGCAGGAGCAGGAGGCCATGGACGCCCTGCGCGCGATGATTGACGACAAGTTTGGTGAGGGCGAATGAAACCTGCCCCCACGCTTCGCGGCTTTGCCTGCTGCGCTGCCCCCCGAGGGGGCCCCGGCCGCCTTGGGGCGGCCCGGCGGCGGCCGGAATTGCCCCCACGCTCCGCTGCTTCGCATGCTGCGCTGCCCCCCGAGGGGGCCCCGGCCGCCTTGGGGGCGGCCCGGCGGCGGCCGGAACTGCCCCCACGCTCCCCCGTTGCGCGTGGTCCGCTGCCCCCCAAGGGGGCCCCGGCTGCCTTGGGGGCGGCCCGGCGGCGGCTGGAGCAGCGCCTCTGTCCCACGCGCCGTCCGACTCACTTCCGTGCGCAGTGCCTGTGCGCTACGCGCGATTCGGTGCGACTCGCGGCTCGCTGGCAGGCTAAGGACATTCACGCATGCCCATCCGCGTCAGCCGCAACGGTCGTGCCGCCACTTTGAACGCAGCGGGTAACGACTGCGAAGAGCGCGGCGATACGGCGGCGGCGCTGGACCTCTACGCCCAGGCGGCGCGGGTGCAACCGAATTGGGCGGTGCCCTGGTTCAACCTGGGCTTGGTGCACAAGTACGCGGGCGAATGGCAAGCTTCGCTCGAAGCCAACCTGGCCGCGCTGGAACGCGAGCCGGACCACGATGGCGCGGGCTGGAATGCCGGCATCGCTGCGACGGCGCTGGGGCAGTGGCGCCTGGCGCGGGCCATGTGGCGGCGCTTCGGCATCGACATGGCCGACAGCGACGAGCCCAGCGGCTTTGCACCGGCGCTGACACCGATCCGCGTCGACCCGAACGGCTTGGCACCTGAGGTGATCTGGGCCGACCGCATCGACCCGGCGCGCGCCGTGATCCGTTCGGTGCCGACCGCAGCGTCAGGCCGGCGTTACGGCGATCTGCTGCTGCACGACGGTGCGCCCAACGGTTACCGGCGCCTGGACGGGCGCGAAGTCCCGGTGTTCGACGAGCTGGCCGTGCTGACCGCGTCGGACTACGAGACTTGGGAATTGCACATCACGCAGATCGACGCTGACCAAACCGAGGCGCTGCTGCGCCAACTCAGCGCGGCGGATCTGCTGGCCGAAGACTGGGGCGGGTTGCGCAATTTGTGTCGCGCCTGCTCCGAAGGCCGCCCGGACGACGACGCCGGCCACGACCACGGGCCGCTGGAACCCTCCAGCGCCGACACGGCGCGCATCGGTCTGGCCATGCCCGCCAGCGCGGCCGACCCGACCTGGGTCCGCGCGCGGGTGGCGGACATTCCAGGCGCAGAGCTGCACAGCCTGACGCGCGTGCTGCCGACCGAAGCATTGGAGGCGCAGCCATGACCTTCGCCATTCACGGGCTGCCCGTCGCGCGCGGCGTGGCGATCGGCCGCGCGGTGCTGGTGGCGTCCAGCCGGCTGGACGTGGCGCACACCTTCATCCGGCCCGACCAGGTGGACAGCGAGATCGCGCGCCTGAGCGCGGCGCGCGAAGCCGTGACGGAAGAGCTGCAGCGCCTGATGGCCACCCTGCCCAAGGACGCACCGGGCGAACTGGCCGGCGTGCTGGAAGTGCACCTGCTGCTGCTGCAGGACCCGACCATCCGCGCCGACGTGCGCCGCTGGGTGACCGAACGCCTGTACAACGCCGAATGGGCGCTGACCAGCCAGCTCGAGGTGCTGGGCCGCCAGTTCGACCAGATGGAAGACGACTACCTGCGCGAGCGCAAGGCCGACGTCGAGCAGGTGGTCGAGCGCGTGCTGCGCCACCTCAAGGGCGCTGCGCTGCCGGTGGTGGCCGCGGCGGCGGCGCCGCGCGTGCCGCGCCAGCACGATCTGGCGCTGGAGGACACGCTGGACGTGCCGCTGGTGCTGGTGGCGCACGACCTGTCGCCGGCCGACATGCTGCAGTTCAAGCAGAGCGTGTACGCCGGCTTTGTCACCGACGTGGGCGGCAAGACCAGCCACACCGCCATCGTGGCGCGCAGCATGGACATTCCGGCGGTGGTCGGCGCGCGCTCGGCCAGCCAGCTGGTGCGCCAGGACGACTGGGTCATCATCGACGGCGATGCGGGCGTGATGATCGTCGACCCCTCGCCCATCATCCTGGCCGAGTACGGTTTCAAGCAGCGCCAGGGCGAGCTGGAGCGCGGGCGCCTGGCGCGCCTCAAGAACACCCCTGCCGTGACGCTCGACGGCGTGAAGATCGAGCTGCTGGCCAACATCGAGGAGCCCGCCGACACCGTGGCCGCACTGGCCGCGGGCGCCGTGGGCGTGGGGCTGTTCCGCAGCGAATTCCTGTTCATGGGCCGCCACGGCAAGCTGCCCGACGAAGAGGAGCAGTACGCTGCCTACCGCGCCGCCGTGGAAGGCATGCACGGGCTGCCGGTGACGATCCGCACCGTGGACGTCGGCGCCGACAAGCCGCTGGACGACTCGCGCCACGACGCCGCGCACCTCAACCCCGCGCTGGGCCGGCGCGCCATCCGCTGGTGCCTGGCCGAGCCGGCGATGTTCCTCACCCAGCTGCGCGCCATCCTGCGCGCGGCGGCGCACGGCAAGGTGATGATCCTCATCCCCATGCTCGCGCACGTCAGCGAGATCCGCCAGACGCTGGAGCTGGTGGACAAGGCGCGCGAGCAGCTCGACCAGCGCGGCGCCGTGCACGGCCCGGTGCAGCTCGGCGCCATGATCGAGGTGCCCGCTGCCGCGCTCTCGGTGCGCCTGTTCCTGCGCTACTTCGACTACCTGTCGATCGGCACCAACGACCTGATCCAGTACACCTTGGCGATCGACCGCGCCGACGAATCCGTCGCCGATCTGTACGACCAGTTGCACCCCGCCGTGCTGCACCTGGTGGCCGACACCATCGCCGAAGGCGCGCGCCAGGCCAAGCCCGTGGCCGTGTGCGGCGAAATGGCGGGCGATCCCGGCATGACGCGCCTGCTGCTCGGCCTGGGCCTGCGCAGCTTTTCGATGCACCCCTCGCAGATTCTGCAGGTCAAGCAGGAGGTGCTGCGCGCCGACGTCGGCAAGCTCACCGAATGGGCGCAGGCGGTGCTGGCCAGCGACGAGCCGGGCGCGCTGCTGGAGGTCTGAAGCAACGGGTGAATCTGGGCTTTGAAGAAAATCGTGCTCCGACCCTACAACCATCTGCGCGAGTAGCTATCTAAACAATAGCGTTCAGCGCGCCCGAGTGCCAAGCACGGCGGCCAGCAGGATCAGCCCGGTGGCCAGCGCCACGTTCCAGGTCAGCGCCCGGCCCGTGGTCACGAGCAGCAGCAGCGTGGACAGCAGCGGGGTCAGGTAGCTCAGCACGCCGATCTGGCGCGCGTCGCCGCGCTTGAGTGCCGCGTCCCACAGGAAAAACGCGCCGCCCAGCGGACCCAGGCCCAGCAGCGCGATCAGGGCGACGTCGCGCAGCGAGAGCGCGACGCGCGGCTCGAGCAGCGCGTGGCACGCGAGCGCCAGCACGCCCGAGACAATGCCGAACAGGCCGATCGCCGCCGTGGGGAAGGCGCGGCCCGTCATCGCCAGCCGCTTGGTCAGCAGCGAATAGGTCGACCAGATCACCGCCGCGCCCGCCGCACACATGAAGCCCGCCGCCGCAAACGGCCCGGCGGGAGCGCCCGCACCGCCGCGCCCGAGGATGGCGATGGCCGCACCCGAAAAACCCAGCACCGCCGCCAGCATGTGCAGGCCCGTCAGGCGCACGCCCGGCAGCAGCAGCGGTGCCAGAAACACGATGCCCAGGGGCCACAGGTAGTTGACCAGGTTGGCTTCGACAGGCGGTGCCAGCTGCAACGCCGTGAACAGCAGGAAGTGGTAGCCGAACAGCCCGTACACGCCGAGCGCCAGCGTCGGCCAGGGCACGGCGAGTCGCCGCAGATCGAACCGCACCATGGGCAGCGCCAGCGCGCTGCCGATCAGCAGCGCCAGCCCAGTCAACAGAAAAGGCGGCACGTGCGCGAGCGACGTGCCCAGGGCGGCGAGCGAGGCCCACAGGCCAACGGCGCCCAGCGCCAGCAGGTTCGCGGTGGTGCCGGGGGAAGGGGCGCTTTGCATGAGGTGGCGGGGCGGATGGAAGAAGGCTGCCGAAGATAGCGTGTTTTGGCGGGGCGACTGCGATTCATGCCAGTATCTGACTGATGTTGCGCCCCGGATGGGCGGCAGCAGAGCCGCTGCCACCGAGGGAAACCGCGGTCACCCGACTGCCGGCCAGGCCGTAAGCTGCGGCCATCTTCATGCCCTGACGATTGGAGTCACACCGATGAAACCTTTGTACCGATGCGCTTTGGGGGCCGCGGCCTTGGCCATGCTGGGCGCGCTGCCTGTTCAGGCGCAGACTGGCGACACGCTGGCCAAGATCAGCGGCAGTGGCAAGATGACTTTCGCCTACCGCGAGTCGTCGGTGCCCTTCAGCTACCTGAACGGGCCTGACAAGCCGATCGGCTTTGCCGTGGACATCAGCAATGCCGTGGCCGCCGAAGTGCGCAAGCAGACCGGCAAGCCCGACCTCAGCGTGGCGTGGCAGGCCGTCACCTCCGCCAACCGCATTCCGCTGCTGCAAAACGGCACGATCGACCTGGAATGCGGCTCGACCACCAACAACTCTGCGCGCGGCAAAGACGTGGACTTCGCCATCAACCACTTCTACACCGGCACGCGCCTGCTGGTGAAAAAGTCCTCGGGCATCAAGAACTACGCCGACCTGAAAGGCAAGACGGTGGCGATCACCACCGGCACCACCAACATGCAGGTGGTGCGCCGCTACAACGAGGAAAAGGGGCTGGGCCTGAACATCGTGTCGACCAAGGACCACGCCGACGCCGCGCTGCTGGTGGAGGCCGACCGCGCCGCCGCCTTCGCCATGGACGACATCCTGCTGTTTGGCCTGAAGGCCAACGCCAAGGACCCGGCCGCGCTGGAGGTGGTGGGCGATTCGCTGCAGGTCGAACCTTACGCCTGCATGGTGCGCAAGGGCGACGCCAAGTTCAAGGCGCTGGTCGACGGCGTGATCACCGGCATGATGAAGTCGGGCGAGTTTGAAAAGCTCTACAACAAGTGGTTCATGAGCCCGATCCCGCCGCGCAACCAGAGCATCGGCCTGCCGATGAGCAAGGAACTGCAGGACAACATCAAGGCGCCGTCGGACAAGCCGGCGACCTGAAAGCCCGCACCAGCCAAGAAAAAGCCCGCTGCGACGCGGGCTTTTTGCCGGGCAGGAGCGCGTCAGACGCCCGCAGCCTGCGCCTGCTTGTCCGCGTGGTAGCTGCTGCGCACCATGGCGCCCACGGCCGCGTGCGTGAAACCCATGGCGTAGGCCTCGGCCTCGAACATCTTGAAGGTGTCGGGGTGCACGTAGCGGGCCACCGGCAAGTGGGCGTTGCTGGGCGCCAGGTACTGGCCGATGGTGAGCATGTCCACGTGGTGCGCGCGCAGATCGCGCATCACTTCGAGGATTTCCTCGTCCGTTTCGCCCAGACCGACCATCAGGCCGCTCTTGGTCGATACCTCCGGGTGCAGCGCCTTGAACTTCTTGAGCAGGTTGAGCGAGAACGCGTAGTCCGAGCCCGGGCGCGCCTGCTTGTACAGGCGCGGCACGGTTTCGAGGTTGTGGTTCATCACATCGGGCGGCGCGGCGGTGAGGATATTCAGTGCGCGGTCGTCGCGGCCGCGGAAGTCGGGCGTGAGGATCTCGATCTGTGTCTGCGGCGAGCGCGCGCGCGTCTCGCGGATGCAGTCGACGAAGTGCTGCGCGCCGCCGTCGCGCAAATCGTCCCGGTCCACGCTGGTGATGACCACGTACTTCAGCTTCAGCTGCGCGATGGTGTTCGCCAGGTTGGCGGGCTCGTTCGCATCCAGCGGGTCCGGGCGGCCGTGGCCGACGTCGCAGAACGGGCAGCGGCGCGTGCACTTGTCGCCCATGATCATGAAGGTGGCCGTGCCGTGGCCAAAGCATTCACCGATGTTGGGGCAACTGGCCTCTTCGCACACGGTGACCAGGTGGTTCTTGCGCAGGATGTCCTTGATCTCGTAGAAGCGCGTGTTGGCGCTGCCCGCCTTGACGCGGATCCATTCGGGCTTTTTCAGCGCCGGGCCGGTGTTCTGCACCTTGACCGGGATGCGCGAGAGCTTGGCGCCGGCTTTTTGCTTGGCACTGGCGTCGTAGCTGCCCTGCGGCTGCGCGTCGCGCACGGTGGGGGCGTCGGGACCGACAAGCGGTGTGGGCATGGTGTGTGTGCTTCCTCAGACGGCCAGTAGCCGCGTCAGGTGCGCGGCCAGCTGGCGGGCGGCGTCGTCCCACGGGACGGAAACGCCGATTGTAGAAAGGTCGACCGTTTTCAGCCCTGCGTAACCGCAAGGGTTGATGCGCGAGAAGGGTTGCAGGTCCATCGCCACGTTCAGCGCCACGCCGTGGTAGGTGCGGTGCTGGCTGACCTTGATGCCCAGCGCCGCGATCTTGCCGAGACCCGTGAAATCGGGCTGCGGCGCAGGACTGCCGGGCGCGCGCTGCTGCGGTTTTTGCAGCAAAACGGCATGGCTGAACGGGTCGTCCAGCCGCACGTAAATGCCCGGCGCGCCCGCCACGCGGTGGCCCGTCACGCCCAGGTCGGCCAGGGTGCGGATCACCGCCTCTTCCAGCCGGTGCACGTATTCCTTGACGAAGTAGCGTCGCGCCTGCAGGTCGATCAGCGGGTAGGCGACGACCTGGCCGGGCCCGTGGTAGGTGACCTGCCCGCCGCGGTCGGTGGGCACGACGGGGATGTCGCCCGGCGCCAGCACGTGCTCGGGCCGGCCGGCCAGACCCAGGGTGAAGACCGGGTCATGCTCGCAAATCCATAGCTGCTCGCGCTGATCGGGTGTGCGCTGGGCCACGAAATCCTTCATATTCTGGAAGGTGGTGGCGTAGTCAACGCGGCCGAGCCAGCGCGCGGTCAATGGGGGGTCTACCGGATGGGCAGCCAATGCCGACATATTTAGTATCAAGCAACAAGTTGGTGCGAAACGCACGGCGGGCCCGATGGTACGAATCCTGCTTCGTGTGACAGCGGAAATCACGGACACGGAAAAGGACAAGTAAGCATGTTGGCACGAACTGGCGCGATGTGGCGCCGCAAGGGTTTTGGCTGTGCGTTGACATTTGCGATGGCCCTGGCGGCCGGCGCCGCTCAGGCACAGGAGTTGGACCGCATCCGGGCGGCGGGCAAGATCGTGGTGGCGCACCGCGAAAGTTCGTTTCCTTTTTCTTACCTGGACGACAACAACCGGCCCGTGGGCTACGCCATGGACATCTGCATGCATCTGGTCAATGCGGTGCGCGCGCAACTGAAGCAGCCTGAGCTGCCGGTCGAGTACCTGCTGGTGAGCTCGGCCTCGCGCGTGCCCGATATCGCGGCGCGCAAGGCCTCGCTGGAGTGCGGCTCGACCACCAATACCGCCAGCCGCCGTGAACAGGTGGACTACACGATTCCGCACTTCATCTCGTCGGCGCGCTTCCTGGTCAGGAAAGGCGCGGGCATCGCGCGCATCGAAGATCTGGCGGGCAAGCGGGTGATTTCTACCAAGGGCACGACGTCCCTGACCGAGTTCCGTCGTCGCGACAAGGAGCTGTCGCTGAACGCCAAGGTGCTCGAGGCCGACGACCACGCGGCCGCCTTCAACGCCGTCGTGCAGGGCAAGGCCGATGCCTTCGTGATGGATGACGTGCTGCTGTTCGGCCAGCGCGCTTTGGCCGCCAAGCCGGACGACTACGAGGTGGTGGGCAAGCCGCTCACGATCGAACCCTACGCGATCATGCTTGCGAAGAACGAGCCAGCCTTCAAGGCGCTGGTGGGTGACGAGATCCGCCGCCTGATCCGAACCGGCGAGATGCAGCGGCTGTACGCCAAGTGGTTCGAGGCGCCAGTGCCACCCACCGGCGTCAACATGCAGATGCCCATGTCCTTTTTGCTGCGCGACTCGTTCAAGTTCCCGTCCGAGCGCGTGGGCGACCTGGAGGAGTGACACCGCGCAGCGAGCGTGAGCCGGTTACGGGCCCAGTGGGCGGAACCGGCGCACCTGGTGATGTGTCTTCATGCTCCTGCATTGATAGCTGTTTGCGCATGTGGCTGTAGGGGAAACGTTTGAAATCTTGTTAAGCTGGCCGGCCCGCCGCCGGTGCAAGGTGCGACGGGCTTCGGGCTGGTCATGCATTTTTCGCTTCGTTCTCCCTCTTGGCTGCTGCTCGCCGTCGGTGTGCTGCTGGGGCTCAACTTTCCGCTGGGCAAGCTCGCCACGCAGGCGGGCGTGCCCGGGCTGGTGTGGGCGGCGCTGATTTCGCTGGGGGCTTGCACTGTGCTGGGCGCGGCGTTGTGGCTGCGGCGCGGCCAGCGCCAGCCGCTGGTGTGGGACCGGCAGCACCTGCGCTATTTCGTGGTGACGGCGGGGGTGTCGTACGCGCTGCCCAACGTGCTGGTGCTCGCCTGCATTCCGCGCCTGGGCAGCGGCATGACGGCGATGATGTTCACGCTGTCGCCGCTGTTCACCGCGCTGCTGTCGCGCCTGGCGGGCCTGCGCGCCCCGGCGCGGCTGGAATACGCGGGCATCGCCATCGGCTTTGCCGGTGCGCTGCTGGTGGCGCTGGCGCGCGGCGAGGCCGGGCGACCGGCCGACTGGCCATGGGTGGCGCTGGGCGTGCTGATTCCGGTGCTGCTGGCGATCGGCAACGTGTACCGCTCGCTCGACTGGCCGCCGCAGGCCGACACCACCTGGCTGGCCGTGGGCAGCCACGGCGCGGCGGCGATCCTGCTGCTGCTGGCCTGCGCGGTCTTCGGGCTGCTGCCCGCGTGGGGTACGCTGGCGCGCGTGCCGGTGGCGTCGGTGGTGCAGGTGCTGGCCGCGGTGCTGATGTTCCCGCTGTTCTTTCGCCTGCAGGCGGTGGGTGGGCCGGTGCTGCTGAGCCAGATCGGCACCGTGGCGGCCGGCGTGGGTGTGCTGGTGGGCGCGGGCCTGCTGGGCGAGCGCTACCCGGCCAGCGTGTGGGTCGGGGTGGGCCTGATCGCGCTGGGCATTGGGCTGACGGTGTGGGCGAGGCGAAAAGGATGAAGGCGAAGACGATGTCCCCCAGCGTTGGTGCGCAGCCGCTACGCCGCGCAACCCTATTGGCGAGCGGTGCCGCGCTGGCCTGGCTGGCCGTGGCCGGGCTGTCGGGCTGCGCCGCGCCGGGCGACGACAACGAACCCGAGGTGGACCGCGGCGGTGCCGGCGGCTACGCGCTGCAGTGGGGCCGCCCGCTCACGCGCAAACCGGGCGACGGCATCATCCTCGACCGCCCGGGCGGCAGCGCGACGCTGATCGTGACCTCGTCCAGCGGCATCGGCGAGGCGCAGTTCACCCCCACATCCGGCGTGTGGCCGCGCGAGCTGCGGCTGGAGTTCCGCTATGCGCCGGGGCGGCCGTTCACCGCGCTGGAAGCGCTGACGCTGGAGACGCGCGCCAACACCTTCGACAGCTCGGCCGACTGGTTGAAACTGAAGCTGGAAGACCTGCCCCAGCGCCGCATCGGCGGCAGCGTCTGGTTCACGCTGCCGGAAGATTGGCTGGTGGGGCAGCAGCCCTTGCGGCTGCAATGGGTGGACCGCTACCGGTGAGCGTTGGCGTGCTCGGTGCGAACAAGGCCGTCCGCGCAGCCGCACTGTTTGCTCTGATTTAAATAGCTGGCCGCGCAGGTGTTTGTAGGGCTGGCGGCACGAAAAGCTTGAATCTCTGGTCTGAACACGCCGCGTGGCGCGTCAGCGCGGCCGGCCAGGGCCCGCTCCGCGCGGTGTCCAACGCCGCGCCTTACAGCACCCACTTGGCCATTGGGTGCGTGCTGAGCGCGCGGTACAAATCGTCCAGCTGTTCGCGGCTGGTGGCCATCACGGTGATGGTCACGCCCAGGTACTTACCGCCGCCGCTTTCGCGCAGCTCGATGGTGGACGCGTCGAACGTCGGGTCGAACTGCTTGGCGATGTGCGTGATGGCGTGCACGAAGCCGTCTTCGTTGACGCCCACCACCTTGATCGGGAAGGCGCTGGGGTAGTCGATCAGCGATTCGCGGCGCGCCGGGTCCAGGGGCTCGACCTGCATGCCGGCTTCGACCGCGGCGCGGGCAGCCGCCAGCTGTTCCGGCGTCGGCGAAGAGGGGGGAGTAGGGGCTTGGCTCATGCGTTGAAAAGCGCGTCCTTGGCGCGTTGGTAGCCGGCGTACAGCTTGGCGTACACCGGCCCGGGTTGGCCCGAGCCGACCGGGCGGCCGTCGAGCGTGGTGATGGGCAGCACTTCCTTGGTGGCCGACGACAGCATCAGCTCGTCGGCGGCGAGCACCTCGTCGCGCGGCAGCGCGCGCAGCTCGAACGGAATGCCGGCCTCGCGGCACAGCTCCTCGATCGCGCCGTAGCGGATGCCTTCCAGCACCAGGTTGTTCTTGGGCGGCCCCATGACGGTGCCGTTCTTGACCACCCACACGTTGCTGGCCGCGGCCTCGCTCAGCAGGCCGTCGCGGAACATCACGGTCTCCAGCGCGCCCTGCTCGTAGCTGATCTGGCGCGAAAACACCGCGCCCAGCAGGCTGATGGATTTGATGTGCGCCTTCTGCCAGCGGAAGTCGTCCGCCGTCACGCAGGCCACGCCGCGCGTGCGCTGCTCGGCCGTGGGCGCTTTCATGGGCAGGCAGGTGGCGAAGACCGTGGGCGTCAGGCCTTCCAGCATTGGATGATCGCGCAGCGCCACGCCGCGTGTCACCTGAAAGTAATAGAACCAGTCCTGCGGCCAGTCTGCGGAGTCTTTTTTGGCCACGGCGCCCGCTGAATCTGCGTAGGCAGCTACCAGATCAATAGCGATCTGGCGCCATTGGTCGCGTGTGTTCGGGTTGGTGATGCGGGTCTCGCCGAGGCTGCGCTCAAGCCGAGCCATGTGCTGGTCGAACCGGTAGGGCTGCAGCGCGTGGCCGGGATGCCCGTAGAACGAAATGCCTTCGTACACGCCATCGCCGAAGATGAAGCCGCGGTCAAACGGGCTGATGCGCGCGTCGCGCATCGGCGTGATCTCGCCGTTCAGGTAGCAGGGCAGTTCGGGCAGTTGGTCAGCGGGGTGCGAAGCCATGGTGTGAAACGATCAAGCGCGGTGGCCGACAGTGAGGGCCTTGGGCGCAAAGTGGAGGACCGGCCATTGTCGCCCACCACCGGATTCACGCGTTTGACGCCGTCAAGCCACGCTTTTGTAGGACAACGTTAAAAAATACTGCGTGCTAACCCTATAATGAGAGGCTTTGCAGTCGTTGCAAAACGTCAACTGCGCGTAATTCGACATGGCCACAATCGAGCCCGCATCGGGACGAGGCGGGTCAGCTGAAGAGGCAGATAACGCCCCCGAAGCCGATTTCAAGCCCTGGAGCGCCGAGCAGGCGCGCGAGTGGCGTGCAGCGCATCCCCCTCTGTCGCCCTGGCCTGTGGTCGGTTGGCAGGCGGTGGCGGGTCTGGCGGTGGTGCTGGCAGCGTGGATGGTGTCGGGTGGCAAACATGCCGCAACGCTGTCGGCGGCTTACGGTGCCTTGGCGGCCTGGTTGCCAGCGGTCTTGTTTGCCCGCATGGTGGCGCGCCGGATGCGACTGCAGGCCAACGCCGCCAGCGCCTTGCTGGCGCTGATGGTGGGCGAGGGAATCAAGATTGTCTTGACGGTGGCGCTGCTTCTGGTGGCGCCGAAGGTCTTGACACAAGTGCACTGGCTGGCGCTGCTGGCTGGTTTTGTGGTGACGATCAAGGCCGCCTGGGTGGTCTTGTGGCTGAAGTCGGCGTCCCGCCGGCCGGCACGAACTGAGTGAGATTCGAGAGATTGGTGACGTATGGCTGCTGAAACCACTGAACAGGCTCAGACCGCTGGTCAATACATCCAGCACCACCTGCATCATCTGCAGAAAGACTTCGGCTTTCACAATGTGACGCAGAACAAGATCATCGACTTCAGCCTGTTCAACGCTGACTCGATGTTCTGGTCCATTCTGCTGGGCGCTATTGGCTGCTTCTTTCTGTGGCGCGCCGCGCGCAAGGCCACTTCCGGTGTGCCAGGGCGCTTTCAGGCGGCGGTGGAAATCCTGTCTGAAATGGTCGAAAACCAGGCCAAGGGCGTGATTCACAACGAAAAGAGTCGCAAGCTGGTCTCGCCGCTGGCCCTCACGGTGTTCGTCTGGATCTTTCTGATGAACGCCATGGACCTGCTGCCGGTTGACCTGTTGCCCATCGGCTACCAGATGGCCGTTGGCGACCACCATGCCTACCAGCGCGCCGTGCCAACGGCCGATTTGTCCACCACGCTCGGCCTGTCGGTCAGCGTGCTGCTCATCTGCATCTTCTACAACCTCAAGATTAAGGGCTTGGGCGGCTGGTCGCACGAGTTGGTGACGGCCCCCTTCGGCGCGCACCCGGTGCTGTGGCCCGTCAACTTCCTGATGCAGATGATTGAATTCGTCGCCAAGACCGTCTCGCACGGCATGCGACTGTTCGGCAACATGTTTGCCGGCGAACTGGTTTTCATGCTGATCGCCCTGATGGGTGGCGTATGGGCCTGGCAGTTCAACCCCCTCACAGGCGGGTTCTGGCTGGGTGTCGGGCACGTGATTGCGGGGTCTGTGTGGGCGATCTTCCACATCCTGATCATTACGCTGCAAGCGTTCATCTTCATGATGCTGACGCTCATCTACGTGGGTCAGGCGCACGACGCGCACTAACTTCCGTCAACCACTTCCTTTTCCTTCAACTTTTCTTTTTATCTTTCTCTAGGAGCAATCATGGAAAACGTTCTCGGTCTCGTCGCCCTGGCTTGTGGTCTGATCGTCGGTCTCGGCGCCATCGGTGCCTCTATCGGTATCGCCCTGATGGGTGGCAAGTTTCTCGAGTCCTCGGCTCGCCAGCCTGAGCTGATGAACGAGCTGCAAACCAAGATGTTCGTGTTGGCCGGTCTGATCGACGCCGCCTTCCTGATCGGTGTGGCTATCGCTCTGCTGTTCGCCTTCGCCAACCCCTTCACGCTCGCTTAATCGACGGGGCCTTTCTGGACTGAAAGGAGTCGAAACGTGAATATCAACGCGACCCTGTTCCTGCAGGCCGTTGTCTTCGCGATCCTGGTGTGGTTCACGATGAAATTCGTGTGGCCGCCGATCACGAAGGCTCTGGACGAGCGGGCGCAGAAAATCGCCGATGGACTGGCTGCTGCTGACAAGGCCAAGACCGAACTCGCCGCCGCGAACAAGCGCGTCGAGCAAGAGTTGGCCACGTCGCGCAACGAAACGGCTACCCGCCTGGCGGATGCCGATCGTCGTGCACAGCAGATCATCGAAGAAGCCAAGTCCCGGGCGACCGAAGAAGGCAACAAGATCATCGCCGCTGCCAAGGCCGAAGCCGAGCAGCAAGTGATCCAGGCCCGTGAAGCCCTGCGCGAGCAGGTGGCTGCACTGGCAGTCAAAGGTGCCGAGCAGATCCTGCGCAAGGAAGTCAACCCGACGGTGCACGCGGACCTGCTGTCTCGTCTGAAGACCGAGCTCTGATTCTCAGGGCTTTCGTCAAAGGAAACGACCATGGCAGAACTCGCCACCATTGCAAGACCCTACGCCGAGGCGTTGTTCGAGGTCACGCGCGCCAACCTGCCGGCCACGCAAGGCTGGCTGGACAATCTGGCAAGTGCGGCGAGCAGCCAGGATTTGCTGCAGTTTGCTGCGAATCCGCGGGTCAACGCCTCGCAGGTTTTCCACGTCGTCACGAGTGCGCTCAAGGACAGCTTGCCCGAACAGGGCGTGAACTTCCTGCGCACCCTGATCGACAACGACCGCTTGGCCGCCGTGCCCGAAATTGCGCGCCAGTTCCGCGTCCTCGCCAACGAGGTCGCCGGCAACTCGGACGCCGTGATCCAGAGCGCCTTCCCGATCGGGCAGGCCGAACTCTCGGAACTGATCGCGACGCTCGAAAAGCGCTTTGGCCGCAAGCTTGAAGCCAAGGTCCAGGTCACCCCCGAACTGATCGGTGGCGTGCGCGTGGCCGTTGGCGACGAGGTGCTGGACACCTCGGTCAAAGCCCGCCTCGAACAAATGAAGTCGGCCCTGATCGCCTGACCTTGGGTCGGCGCAGGCACCTCGATAACACCTATTCGTACTAGGAAAGAGTCATGCAACTCAATCCCGCAGAAATTTCAGAACTGATCAAGAGCCGCATCGAGGGCCTGGGCGTCAGCGCCGACGTGCGCAACCAGGGCACCGTGGTGTCGGTGACCGATGGCATCGTGCGCGTGCACGGCCTCTCCGACGCCATGCAAGGCGAAATGCTGGAATTCCCAGCCGGCTCGGACGGCCAGCCGTCGTACGGCCTGGCCCTGAACCTCGAGCGCGACTCCGTTGGCGCCGTGATCTTGGGTGAATACGAGCACATCTCCGAAGGCGATACCGTCAAGTGCACGGGCCGCATTCTGGAAGTGCCGGTGGGCCCCGAGCTGATTGGCCGCGTGGTCAACGCTCTGGGTCAGCCGATCGACGGCAAGGGCCCGATCAACGCCAAGATGACGGACGTGATCGAAAAGGTCGCGCCGGGCGTGATCGCACGCCAATCGGTGGACCAGCCGGTGCAGACCGGCCTGAAGTCGATCGACTCGATGGTGCCGATCGGCCGTGGCCAGCGCGAACTGATCATCGGCGACCGCCAGACCGGCAAGACGGCGGTGGCGATCGACTCGATCATCAACCAAAAAGGCCAGAACATGGTCTGCGTCTACGTCGCCATCGGTCAGAAGGCGTCGTCGATCAAGAACGTGGTGCGTGCCCTGGAGCAGGCCGGTGCGATGGAATACACCATCGTCGTGGCCGCCTCGGCCTCCGAATCGGCGGCCATGCAGTACGTGTCGGCCTACTCCGGCTGCACGATGGGCGAATACTTCCGCGACCGCGGTGAAGACGCCCTGATCGTGTATGACGACCTGTCCAAGCAGGCCGTGGCGTACCGCCAAGTGTCCCTGCTGCTGCGCCGTCCGCCGGGCCGCGAAGCCTACCCCGGCGACGTGTTCTATCTGCACAGCCGTCTGCTTGAGCGCGCTGCGCGCGTGAACGCCGACTACGTCGAAGCTTTCACCAAGGGTGAAGTCAAAGGCAAGACCGGTTCGCTGACCGCGCTGCCCATCATCGAAACGCAAGCTGGCGACGTGTCCGCTTTCGTGCCGACCAACGTGATCTCGATCACCGACGGTCAGATCTTCCTGGAAACCAGCCTGTTCAACGCCGGTATCCGCCCCGCCATCAACGCCGGTATTTCCGTGTCGCGCGTCGGTGGTGCTGCGCAGACCGACCTGATCAAGAAGCTGTCCGGCGGTATCCGTACCGACCTGGCCCAGTACCGTGAATTGGCGGCTTTCGCGCAGTTCGCGTCCGACCTGGACGCAGCGACCAAGAAGCAGCTGGACCGCGGTGCCCGCGTGACCGAGTTGCTCAAGCAGGCGCAGTACAGCCCGCTGCCGATCAGCCTGATGGGCGCTTCGCTGTTCGCAGTGAACAAGGGCTTCATGGACGACCTGGAAGTCAAGCAAGTGCTGCCGTTTGAAGCTGGCATGCACAGCTACCTCAAGGACAAGCACGCTGCGCTGCTGGCCAAGATGGACACAGGCAAGGCGATCGAGAAAGACAAGGACGCCGAGGCTGAACTCACCGCCGCCATCACCGCCTTCAAAAAGTCTTTCGCCTGATTCGGGTCTGAAGACATAAGGAGTCACGCATGGCAACAGGCAAGGAAATCCGCGGCAAGATCAAAAACTTCGAGAGCACGAAGAAGATCACCAAGGCCATGGAAATGATTTCCGTGTCCAAGATGCGCAAGGCACAGGACCGCATGCGTGCGGCCCGTCCCTACGCAGACAAGGTGCGCAACATCGCGGCTCACCTGGGTGAAGCCAATCCCGAGTACGTGCATCCGTTCATGAAAGCGAACGATGCCAAGAAGGCCGGGATCATCGTGGTTACGACGGACAAGGGTTTGTGCGGTGGCATGAACACCAACGTCCTGCGCGTGGTCACCGGGCGCCTGCGTGAACTGCAGGACGCCGGGGTTTCGACGGAAACGGTCGCCGTGGGCAACAAGGGCCTTGGCTTCCTGACCCGCATCGGCGCCAAAGTGATTTCGCAAGTGACCCAACTCGGGGACACGCCGCACCTGGAAAGGCTGATCGGCCCGGTCAAGGCGCTGCTTGACCAGTACGAGCGGGGCGAACTCAATGCGGTCTACATCGCCTACACCCGCTTCATCAATACGATGAAGCAGGAAGCGGTGATCGAGCAGTTGCTGCCCCTGTCGGCCGCCAAGATGCAGGAAGAAACCCGCGCCAGCGGCACCCAGCACGCCTGGGACTACATCTATGAGCCCGACGCGCAAAGCGTGATCGACGACCTGCTGGTTCGCTACGTTGAAGCACTGGCCTACCAGGCCGTGGCCGAGAACATGGCGTCGGAACATGCCGCGCGCATGGTGGCCATGAAGGCCGCGACCGACAACGCGGGCAACGTGATTGGTGAACTGAAGCTGGTCTACAACAAGACGCGTCAGGCTGCCATCACCAAGGAACTTTCCGAGATCGTGTCCGGAGCTGCGGCCATCTCGGCCTGAGCACGACAGACACGAAGCAAGATTCAAATTACTGGAGCAAAAAATGGCTCAACCCCAAGGAAAAATTGTTCAGTGCATTGGCGCCGTGGTCGACGTCGAGTTTCCTCGCGACCAAATGCCCAAGGTGTACGACGCGCTGAAGATGGACGGCTCGCCCCTGACGCTGGAAGTGCAGCAGCAGCTGGGCGACGGCTTGGTGCGCACGATTGCGCTGGGCTCGTCCGACGGCCTGCGCCGTGGCACCGTGGTGTTCAACAGCGGCCAGCCGATCACGGTGCCGGTGGGTCCCGCCACGCTGGGCCGCATCATGGACGTGCTGGGCAACCCGATCGACGAGCGCGGTCCGGTCAGCCATGAGCGCACCGCCTCCATTCACCGCAAGGCCCCGTCGTACGACGAGCTGTCGCCTTCGCAAGAGCTGCTGGAAACCGGCATCAAGGTGATCGACCTGATCTGCCCGTTTGCCAAGGGCGGCAAGGTGGGCCTGTTCGGCGGCGCCGGCGTCGGCAAGACCGTGAACATGATGGAGCTCATCAACAACATCGCCAAGGCGCACTCGGGTCTGTCCGTGTTCGCTGGCGTGGGCGAGCGCACCCGCGAAGGCAATGACTTCTACCATGAGATGGCCGATTCCAAGGTCGTTGATCTGGACAACCTGGCCAACTCCAAAGTGGCCATGGTGTACGGCCAGATGAACGAGCCGCCGGGCAACCGTCTGCGCGTGGCGCTCACGGGCCTGACCATCGCCGAGTCCTTCCGTGACGAAGGCCGTGACGTGCTGTTCTTCGTGGACAACATCTACCGCTACACGCTGGCCGGTACCGAAGTGTCCGCTCTGCTGGGCCGTATGCCTTCCGCCGTGGGCTACCAGCCGACGCTGGCCGAAGAAATGGGCCGTCTGCAAGAGCGCATCACCTCGACGAAAGTCGGTTCGATCACGTCCATCCAGGCCGTGTATGTGCCTGCCGACGACTTGACCGACCCATCGCCCGCCACGACCTTCGCCCACTTGGACTCCACCGTCGTGCTGTCGCGTGACATCGCTGCGCTGGGTATCTACCCTGCCGTGGACCCGCTGGATTCCACCAGCCGCCAGCTCGATCCGCTGGTCGTCGGTGAGGATCACTACAGCACGGCGCGTCAGGTGCAGGGCACGCTGCAGCGATACAAGGAACTGCGCGACATCATTGCGATTCTGGGCATGGACGAGCTGTCGCCGGAAGACAAGCTGGCCGTGGCCCGCGCGCGCAAGATCCAGCGCTTCCTGAGCCAGCCCTTCCACGTGGCCGAGGTGTTCACCGGTTCGCCCGGCAAGTACGTTTCGCTCAAAGACACCATCCACGGCTTCAAGATGATCGTGAACGGTGAGTGCGACCACATGCCTGAGCAGGCGTTCTACATGGTCGGCACCATCGACGAGGCAATCGAAAAGGCCAAGAAGGTCTGATCACCAGCCCGTCGCTCGCGTTGGGCGCGATTCCCGGCAACTCAGCCAGATTCGCTCACCGCGACAACGTCTAAACAGGAGCACGCATGGCCCACACCCTTCATGTCGACGTGGTCAGCGCCGAGGAGTCGATCTTCTCCGGCGAGGCCACGTTCGTCGCCCTGCCCGGTGAAGCGGGCGAACTGGGCATCTACCCGCGCCACACCCCGCTGATCAGCCGCATCAAGCCGGGCTCGGTGCGCATCACCAAGACCGACGGCGGCGAAGAGTTCGTCTTCGTGGCCGGTGGCATCCTCGAAGTCCAACCGAACGTGGTGACCGTGTTATCGGACACTGCCATTCGCGGCAAGGACCTCGACGAAGAAAAGGCCAATGCGGCCCGCCGCGAAGCCGAAGAAGCGCTGAAAAACGCCAAGAGCGAGATCGACATGGCGCGCGCCACCTCCGAGCTGGCCATCCTGGCGGCGCAGATCGCCGCCTTACGCAAGTACCGGCAGAAGCGCTGATCTCTGGCTTGTTCGGCAGCAAGCGGCTGCCCAAAGCGTCACGCATTCAAGGCCCGCCTCGCGCGGGCTTTGTCTTATGACAAATATTGCCTAGGGCGTGGAGGTATGCTGTCTCTAGAATCACACCCATGTTTCTAGGCAAGTCTCGCGCCACCGCGCACGTGCAGACCAAGGCGGCCGCCTTGCTTGTCACAGAGGGCGCGCTCGTCGAGTTGAGCGCCAACGACGCGCGCATCATCGTTGGCTACATGCGTCCCTCTCGGGTCGAGGCGGGCTCGGTCGTCATCCGCGAGGGCGAAACGCTCAGGAACGACTTCATGGCCCTGGTGCTCGATGGCGAAGTCACGATCGAGAACTCGGTTTCCGCTGCGCACGAAAGCATGGTCGTGTCTGTCCTGGGGCCGGGGAGCCTGATCGGCGATATGGGCATCATCGACGGCTCTCCGCGCTCCGCCACCTGCATTGCTGCTACCGACTTGGCGCTGGCGGTGCTGACGCGCGACGCCATGACGCGCCTGCTTGAAGATCAGCCGTCGGTCGCGGCGCGGCTGCTGATGGCCATGTCCAAGCGCATCGCCGACCATCTGCGCGAAACCAACCGCAAGCTGATGACTTTTGCCCAGGTCAGCAAAGCCCTGCAGCAGGAATTGGACGCCGCTCATGGTGTCAACAAGCGCCTGCTCGACCAGATCAGCGCGCTGGAAAAGAATGCCGCTCACTGAAGAGGGTGCGCCGTATAAAGCGGATTGTCGGCAGGCTCGCGACTGAAGCCCGCGGTTGGTTCACCGCAGCACCGGCTCGTCGGGCAACTGGTTCGGTGGTGCTTCCGCACCGCTGTCAGGCCGCGGGTCGGCTTGCGGGAAATGGGCCACCAGCACGGCGCTGACCTCTTCCAGGGCGCGCGTCAGGCCATCCTCGAAATTGCCGGTTTTGAGCGCATCGGCCAGCCGACCGACGATGGCCTGCCACTCCCCCGGAGGCACCCGGCGGTGCACACCGCGGTCGGCAACCAGTTCGATGGCGTGCTCAGCCAGCAGAACATAGATCAGCACGCCATTGTTGTCTTCGGTGTCCCATACGCGGAGCTTGGAAAACTGCATCAGCGCGCGCTGGCGCACGATATTGGCAATCGATTCGCCGTCGCGCAGGTGACGCCACAGGTAGCTGGTTGGCAGGCCGCCTTCGATGCAGATGCGTACCTCTCCCGTATGGCGCTGTTCGCTGGCGTGCACGCGTCGGCGCAGCTGTTCGGACAGCGCGGGAGGAACCGCGCGTCGCGCGTCAGACTCATCGAACCAGCGGTGGCGCAGTACGCGCATCAGCTTGGACGCCATGGTTTACCAACTCCCGCTGGCGCCACCGCCACCAAAATCGCCGCCACCGCCTGAACTGAAGCCACCGCCACCGTCGAACCCGCCACCGCCGAAACCGCCGCCCCAGCCGCCGCCAGGCACGGGAAAGAACCCCCCGCGACCAGAACGAGCCCGTGGCAAACCTGAGCCCAATGAAACCAGGAACGCGTACCACAGGGCCACCATACCGGCAATGACCGACACCACCACGCTGGCCGTAAACACGTACATGAGTCCGCCCATGCCGGCGCTCGTGATCAGTGCGCCCAGTTTTCGTCCGAAGATTTTCCGAGCAACACCGTTGACGATAGGCAGGGAGATGAAAACCAGCAGGGCTCCCTCAGCCAAGTCAAACCTGTCGACACCAGCTTTGCCTGCGCGCCCCTGCGGCGCAGCCAACGGCGGGAGCGCTTCGCCGCGAATGCGCGCGGCGATCTGCTCCACCCCGGCGTCCAGCCCGGCAGCGTACTGGTTTTGACGGAAGAACGGCGTGATCGCCCGATCAATGATGTCCTTGGCCGCGATATCCGGAATGGCGCCTTCAAGTGTCTTGGCGACTTCGATGCGCACGCGCCGGTCGTCCTTGGCCACCAGCAACAGCAGACCGTCGCCGACATTCTTGCGGCCGATCTTCCAGGTGTCGCCCACACGCTGGGCGAACGCAGCGATGTCTTCGGGCGCCGTGGTGGGCACCATCAGCACCACCACCTGCGAGCCCTTGTCCGCTTCCAGTGCACCCAGCTTGGCGTCCAGCGCCGCGATCTCGGCGGGCTGGAGCGTGCCGGTGGTGTCGATCACCCGCGCGGTCAGCGCCGGCACCGGCAGCACCTGTTGCGCCCAGGCGCCCAGCACGGCAAAGACTACCAAAAAGATAGCTGCCAGCGCTTTTTTCACTAGGGATGGACGCATGATTCCTTCAAAAATGGCGCAGGGGTTCGCGGCCGACTCAGCGTGAGGCCGCAGGCGCCGGGCTGGTGCCGAAATCGACCTTCGGCGCGTTGGAAATTTCCGCCTCGTTGGCCACCGTGAAGTTGGGCTTGGCCTTGTAGCCAAACACCATGCCGGTCAGGTTGGTCGGGAAGCTGCGGGCCAGCACGTTGTATTCCTGCACGGCCTGGATGTAGCGGTTGCGCGCGACGGCAATGCGGTTTTCGGTGCCTTCCAGCGCCACGCGCAGATCGGCAAAGGCCTTGTTGGCCTTCAGGTCGGGGTAACGCTCCACCGTCACCATCAGGCGGCTCAAGGCGCTGGACAGCTCGCCCTGCGCGGCCTGGAACTGCTGGAACGCCTGCGGGTTGTTCAGCGTCTCGGGCGTGACCTGGATCGAGGTCGCCTTGGCGCGCGCCTGAATCACCTGGTTCAGCGTGTCCTGCTCGAACTTGGCTTCACCCTTGACGGTATTGACCAGGTTGTCGATCAGATCGGAGCGGCGCTGGTACTGGTTCACCACCTCGCTCCAGGCCGACTTGGTCGCTTCGTCCAGGCGCTGGAAGTCGTTGTAGCCGCAGCCGGTGAGCGACAGCGCCACTGCCAGCAGGGCGCCCATTTTGACGAGCCAGTGTTTCATGTGATTCCTCTTGTCGTTGCCCCGATTGGCGGGTGCCGCGGAAAGTAACATAGGTGGGTGTCACCGTCTGTAGGTCAAGTGCTAGAGGCGCACGGTCGCCGCCCCCCAACCACTGCGCCGCGCCAGCGCCTGCTGATCGCCGGTGCGGGCGGCGTGCTGGGCGGCGCAGTGACCCATCGCTTGATCGGTTCGGGTGTCTGGCAGCCAGTCACCGTGCTCACACGCGAGCCGCTGCAGGTGGCGCTCAAGGGCATGCGCACGCTCGACGTGGCGGCCTGGGGCGACGGACCAGCCGGCTGGCCGGTGCTCCCAGCGCTGGCCGACGTGGCGGTGGTCATGTTCGAGCCGCCCCGCCCCTACCACCAGCGCGAGCGCGCGCTCTGGACGCCCACGCCGCAGCAACTGCCCGCGCTGGCGCGCTGGCTCCACGCCTCGGGCGTGCGCGAGCTGGCGGTGCTGATGCCGCACGCCGCGGGCCGGCTGCCCGACGCGCTCAAGCATGGGCTGGCCAACCTGGACGAAGCCGAGGTGGCGCAGATGGACTTTGCCAGCCTGCTGTGGCTGCGCACCGCCGAGACGCCGCGCCGTGCCGAGGGCCTGACGCCGCCGCAGCGGCTGGCGGCGTGGATGCTGGGCATCTTCAAATACATGGTGCCCGACGATCAGCGCCCGCTGCGCGCCGAGCAACTGGCCGAAGTGGCCGATGCCGCGCTGCGCCTGGCGCCGCGCGGCGTGCATGTGCTGGCCCCTGAGCTGTTGCGCACCGCGGCGCGGGGCGATGCGCAGCAGGTTTTGCGTACTGCCTGGGGCATGACCGAGCGGGTGCCACCGGAGCGCGGCACAATGCCGGGCACGCCCCCGACTTCCTGACACGAGCTTCGCGCCATGCCCAAGTCACGCTACCGCGCCGCGGCGCTGGGCGGCACCGCCGACGAGGTGGAGGCCGCGTTCTACGAGGCCCTGCAGCAGGGCAACCTGGACCAGCTCATGGCCTGCTGGGCGGATGAGGACGACATCGTCTGCGTCCACCCCGGCGGCCCGCGGCTGGTGGGCGCGGCGGCGATCCGCGCCGCATTCGAATCGCTGCTGACCGGTGGGCGCCTGGCCGTCACGCCCGAGCGCGTGCGCCGCATCGAAACGCTGGGCGCGGCCGTGCACAACGTGCTGGAACGCATCGACCTGCACACCGACGAAGGCCCGCAGCGCGCCTGGGTCGTCGCCACCAACGTGTACCTGAAGACCGCGCAGGGCTGGCGCATGGTGGCGCACCACGCGAGCCCCGGCCGCAGCGAAAAGGCCGAAGTGACCGTGCCCGGGCAGCTGCTGCACTGAGCTTGTGGCGCGCCGAGATTTTTGAATGATTTCGGCGTCTGGCCCTACAGCAGCTTGCGCGGAAAGCTCCTGAATTGGTAGCAATCAACCGGCCGGACGGCTTCAGCTACCGCGCGCCCGGCTGGCTGCCCGGCGGCCACCTGCAGACCATCTGGCCGGCGCTCCTCGCGCGCCGCGCGGCGGCGCCCATCGCCTACCGACGCGAGCGCTGGGACACGCCCGATGGCGACTTCGTGGACGTCGACTGGCTGGACGAAGGCGCGGCGCAGTCAGGCACCCCCGTGCCTGCGCCTCGCCCGCTGCTGGTGCTGTTCCACGGCCTGGAAGGCTCGTCGCGCAGCCACTACGCCCAAGCCTTCGCCGACTGGGCGCGTTCGCGCGGCGTGGCCTTCGCGGTGCCACATTTCCGCGGCTGTTCGGGCGCCATCAACCGGGCGCCGCGCGCCTACCACTGCGGCGACTGGGCCGAGGTCGGCTGGCTGCTGCTGCGCTTTCACGCCCACCAGCAGGCGGCGGGCGGCGGGCCGTTGGTCGCGGCCGGCGTTTCGCTGGGCGGCAACGCGTTGCTGCGCTGGGCGGGCGAAGTGGGCGGCGACGCCGCGCGCTGCGTGCAGGCGGTGGCGGCGGTGTGCGCGCCGCTGGACATGGCCGCCGGTGGCCACGCCATTGGCCGCGGCTTCAACCGGCAGGTCTACACCCGCCTGTTCCTGCGCACCATGAAGGCCAAGGCGCAGGCCAAGCTGGCCCAGCACCCGGGCTTGTTCGACGCCGCCCGGCTGGCCGCGGCGCGCGACCTGTACGCGTTTGACGACCTGTTCACCGCGCCGCTGCACGGCTTTGCCGGGGTGGAGGATTACTGGGCGCGCGGCTCGGCCAAGCCGCAGCTGGCGAACGTGCGCGTGCCTGCGCTGGCGCTGAACGCGCGCAACGACCCGTTCGTGCCGGCCGATTCGCTGCCGCGCCCCGGCGAGGTGGGCCGCCACGTCACACTGTGGCAACCCGCACAGGGCGGCCACGTTGGCTTTTGCCAGGGGCCGCCGCCAGGCCATGTGCACTGGCTGCCCGCGGCCGTGGGCGGCTGGTTGCTGGCGCAAGCCGGGGCGTGTGCCTGAGCGGCGCGAGCGCGCGATCCCAGGCTTGCCGCGCGCGCAGCCACGGCCGGTCGGTTCAAGCCGAATCGGGCTGTAGCGCTAGAAGGATCTGCGCAGGCAGCTATCGATCAGATATCAAATCGCTGACGGTCAGCAGATGCATCCTCAGCGCGCCTGGCACTGCAGCGGCACCATGCGACCGATTTCGACCGTGAGCGCGTTGCCCTTGCCGCGGATCGTGTTGGGGCCGTTGCTGTAGATGAAGCCGGAACCGCTGGGCTGCTGCTTGAGCGAGATCGCCTGGCCTTCGCGCACCAGCTCGGCGCGTTCTTCAGCCGTGTGGTAGCGCACCTGGACGGTCTCGCCGCGGCTGCACTGGTAGGCGACTTCGCGCACGGCCGGCTCGGCCGGTGCCTCGGGCGCGGTGGGCGCGCTGGTGCAGGCCTAGGCGGTGCAGGCCGCGGCGAGGGAGAGGACGAGGGTTTTCATGGGAATGTTCCTTGGAGGGTATGGGACGGCGAACCGTCGGCGGCGGCCCGCTGCGCCGCGAGGCTCGGGCCGCGCAGGGGGCGTCAGGCGGCCAGCACGCGCGGGGCAGCGCAGGCTTCGGGGTCGAGCGTCGGGTCCTGCAGCGCGCTGGCCGCGCGGATCGGTTCGGCCGGCCGCGCCAGCAGTTCGCGCACGAAATTCGGTTGCGCCAGCAGCGCCTGGTGCATGGCGCCGTTGTAGAGCTTCAGCTCGCGCAGGCCCAGGGCGGCGATGCGGCGGTCGATCTCGACGGGCGAGAGCAGCGTTGGCTCGACGCGGTCGGACGCCAGCGCCATCGCCCACAGCGTGCCGTACAGCGGCACGTACTGGAAATACGGCGCGACGTGGGCGAAGGCCGTGCGCACCGACGCGACGATGCGCGCCAGCGTCTCGCTGCGGTGGATGGGCGACTGGATGTGCAGCGACAGCACGCCGCCGGGGTTCAGGCGTTCGCGGCAGGCGGCGTAGAACTCGGCCGTGTACAGCTGGACGGCGGGGCCGAACGGATCGGTCAGGTCGAGCACGATCTGGTCGAACCGTTCACCGTCGGCCTGGAACATGTAGGCATGGCCGTCGCCGATGCGCAGTTCCAGCCGCGGGTCGTCGAACGCGCCCGCGCTCACCCTGGGCAGCCATTCACGCGCCATGGCGGGCACGTCGCCATCCAGCTCGACCATCAGCACGCGCGCCATCTGGCGGTGGCGCAGCAACTCGCGCGCGCTGCCGCCGTCGCCGCCGCCGATCACCAAAGCGCTGCGCACATTGCCGTGGCTGACCGCGGGCAGCTGCACCATGGGCTCGTGGTAGAAAAATTCGTCGCGCTCGCTGGTCATGAAGCAGCCGTCGATGCGCATCGCGCGGCCGAACAGCGGCGTGTCCAGCACCTCGATGTGCTGCAGCGGCGTGCGCCGCTCGGCCAGCACGCGCGCCGTCCGCAGGTAAAAGCCGAAGTCGGGCGACAGCGCCTCGGCAACGAAGCCCGCGCCGGGCCCCTCAGCGGGGGCGCTCATGCGCGTTCGACGCGGTGCAGGTGCGGCTCGGTCGGGCCGAAGGCGGTGGCCACGGTGTCGAACAGCTGCTGCGCGCTGGCGCTGTTGTCGGTGCTGTAGCTGCACACGTACACGTCGAGCGTGACGTAGCCGTCTTCTGGCCAGGTGTGGATCGACAGGTGCGATTCGGCCAGCACGATGCAGCCCGTCACGCCCGCGCCTTCGCCGAAACTGTGGAACAGCGCGCCGACGGTGGTCAGGCCCGCGTCGGCCACGGCGCGTTTGCAGAAGGCTTCGAGGTAGGCCGCGTCGTGCATCAGGCGCGCGTCGCAGCGGCAACCGTGCAGGTCGCCGATCAGGTGCAGGCCGGGCGCCTTGCGTGCCACGGGGCGCAGGCGGGTGGTGTCAGGGGCAGAGGCCAGGGCCAATGCGGAACGAGGGGTGGTTTGCAGTGGCTGCATGCCATTCTCCAGGGTCGACATTTGTGGGCAGCGGGCGCCGAACGGGCCGCTGGGCGAGGCCGCCGGAGGGCGTGCAGCGCGGGTGGCGTTGGCGGCGTGCAAGGGGCGTCGCACGGCCAGGCTGCAGCTTGGGCGAAAAACCCATGATTATATTCCGTTACGGAATAAGGCGCACGTTCCATTCACCCATCTGAATGGATCGACGCGCTCTCCGTTGCGCGCCGCGTATCATGGCCCGCATGGACGACATCGTGTTGCAGGCCATGGCCAAGTGGCCGAACGTGCCGCATTGCTACGGCTGGCTGGGCCTGGACGCGCGTGGTGACTGGTACCTGCGCGACGGCGAGGCCCAGGCGCTGGGCACGTTCACCAGCGGCGTGCCCGGCGCCAAGGGCTCGCGCCTGGTGCACGAAAAGCTGGTCGCCTTCATCCAGCGCAACTACCAGCCCGACGAGCAGGGACGCTGGTTCTTTCAGAACGGGCCGCAGCGCGTGTTCGTCGAGCTGGAAGCCGCGCCCTGGGTCTGGCGGCTGGCGGACGATGGCAGCGTCACGGCGCAGGACGGCCGGCCGGCGCAGGTGCAGGAGGCGCTGGTGGACGAGCAGGGCCGCGTCTTCCTGCAGGCCGACCGCGGCCTGGGCCTGGTGCACACGCAGGACATGGGCCTGCTGGCCGACGCGGTGGACGCCGGGCGCTGGATACCGCGCGAGGTGGACAGCGCCAGCCTGCCGGCGCTGGGTGGCTACGTGCTCAGCCCGCAGGCGGCGTCAGGCAAGGCGCCTGCGACGGGCTGATTACTTCAACTTTGATAGCTGCTTGCGCAGGTGGCTGTAGGGCCAGCGGCATAAAACATCAAAAAAGCCGCTCGAGGGAGCGGCTTTTTTGTGGTGGCAGCGAAAGACTTACTTGGCCGCGTCCGCCATGTACTGAATGGCGGCACGCAGTTCGTCGTCGGTGGCGGTGGAGGCGCCACGCGGGGGCATGGCGCCCTTGCCGGTGATCGCCACTTTCAGCATGGTGTCGATGCCAGTGGCCAGGTAGGGCGCCCAGGCCGCCTTGTCGCCAAACTTCGGGGCACCGGCCACGCCAGCGCCGTGGCAGGCCACGCAGCTCTTGTCGTACAGCGCCTTGCCCACGGCAGGGTCGACCGCGGCGGTGGCTGCCGCGGGGGCGGCCGCAGCGGGTGCTGCCTCGGCCGACGCGGGGGCCGCCGGAGCGGGGGTTGCAGCCGGTGCAGCGGCAGGCGCGGCAGCGGCCGCAGGCGCCGGGGCAGCCTCGGCCGAAGCCGCGGCGCTGGCGCCGGCAGCGGGCGCAGCCGGCTCGGTGAACTTGGCACCAGCGGCGTTGGCCATGTAGGCCACGGCGCGAGCGATTTCAGTGTCGGTGAAGTTGCCGCCACCTTGCGGAGCCATGCCGCCCTTGCCCTTCAGCGCGGACTGCACCAGCGTGTCGAAACCGAGGGCAATGCGGGGCGCCCAGGCGGCGGTGTCTTCAAACTTGGGCGCGCCGGCGGTGCCGGTGGCGTGGCAGGCCGCGCACTGGGCCTTGTAGACCTCGGCGCCGGCCACCAGCGGGCGGTTGGCGTCACGCACTTCCACCGTGCCGATCTTCTGCAGGCGCTCGGCAATGCCGCGTTCCACGTCGGTCGCGCCGGGCGCCAGCTTGTTGCTGGTGGTCACGAAATAGACGAGGCCGATGATGATGAACACCGGAAGCACGAAAGCCCCCACGCTGACCCAGAACAGCTGCTTGGGGGTCTTGATCGGGCCGGTGTGTGCTTCCTCGTGCGTGATGTCGCTCATGGCGTCCTCGGGGACTCTCGTCGTGGGTGTCGAAAAAAAAGCGCAGCGCGGCACATCGAACGCGCGCGCGGCAACCGCTGATTATAGGGACTGCCGGACCCCCGCCCGGCAGTCGCAGGGCCCTCAGCTTGCCGGTGTGGCGGCAGACATGGCTTGCGGTGCGGGCTCGGTCCAGCCGCCGCCCAGCGCCTTGTACAGCTGCACCTCGTTGGCACGCTGTGCGAACTGGGTCTGGGCGAGCGCCTGCTCGATCGCAAACAGCGAACGCTGCGCGTCCAGCAGGTCGAGGTAGCTGGCGATGCCGTTGCGGTAGCGCAGGTCGGCCAGACGGAAGCGGTCGCGTTCGGCCACGGCTTGGGCGGTCAGCGCGGCCAGCTGATCGGCAAGCGTGGCGCGGCCAGCCAGGGCGTCGGCCACTTCGCGGAACGCCGTCTGGATGCTCTTCTCGTACTGCGCCACGGCGATCTCGCGCCCGGCCTTGGCGGAATCCAGGCCTGCTTGGTTGCGGCCCATGTCGAAGATCGGCAGCGTGATGCTGGGGCCGAACGACCAGGCCCTCATGCCACCGGAGCCGAACAGGCCGTCCAGGTCGCTGCTGACGCGCCCGAGCGAGCCGGTCAGCGTGATGCGTGGGAAGAAGTTGGCGCGCGCCGCGCCGATGTTGGCGTTGGCCCCAATCAGCTGCTGTTCGGCCGCGCGGATGTCCGGGCGGCGCAGCAGCAGGTCCGACGGCAGGCCGGCCGGCACTTCGGCAAAGCCGGGCAGCGGGGCGGCCGGCTCGACGGCGGCCGTCGGTTTGGTCAAATCGTTGGGCGCCGCGGCCAGGTTGACCGGCGGCACGGCCGGGATCAATTCGTCCGGCAGCGGCTGGCCGACCAACAGCGTGAGCAGGTTGATGTCCTGCGCGCGCAGACGTGCCTGCTGGGCGCGCGTGGCCTGCGCGCTGGCGCTGAGGGATTCGGCTTGGCGCATGTCGAGCGCCGACGAGACGCCGTTGTCAAAGCGCAGCTTGGTCAGGCGCAGCGACTGGTCGCGTGTGGCCAGCGTGCGCTCGGCCAGGGCTTGCAACTCGGTGTCGGTCTTCAGCTGCAGCCAGGTGCTGGCCACGCTGGCGATCAGGCTGATCTGGGCGCTCTTGCGCGCTTCTTCCGTCGCCAGGTAGTTGGCCAAGGCCACATCCTTGAGCGCGGCGACGCGGCCGAAGAAGTCCAGTTCCCATGCCGAAACGCCGATGCCGACCGAGTACTGCGAGGACACGCTGGAGCCGCCCATCGCCGCATACGGGTTGGGTGCCGAGCGCGTGCCGCCGGCGCTGGCGCCCAGCGTGGGCACCTGGTCGGCGCGGCGAATCTGGTATTGCGCGCGCGCCTGCTCGATGTTCTGCACCGCCACGCGCAGGTCGCGGTTGTTGTCCAGCGCCAGCTGAACCAGCTGGCGCAGCTGCTCGTCCTGCACGAACTGCTGCCATGGCAGGTCGGCCGCGGCGATCAGGCCTTCCGGCTGGGCGCCGGCGCTGGCCGGCCAGTCGGTAGCCACTGGCGCGGCGGGGCGCTCGTATTGGGGGACCAGCGAGCAGCCGGTCAGCACCACCATCAGGGCTGCGGCGGCCAGCACGCGCAAGCGCGGCGTGCCCGCGGTGGGGAGGACGAGGGAGCGTGTGCCCATCATGGTTGATCCTTAGGGGGGTTGGGCTGCGGGGCGTCGTGCGCACCGTCGTGCAGGGCGCGGCGGTCGGCCTCGGAAAGGTTGGACTCCGCATCCTCGACGTAGTGGCGTGCCGCTTCAGGCGTGATGCCCGACTGCGCCGCGTGCTCGGCAAAGCGCTCCTGCTCGCGCTGCGAGCTCTTGAAGAACTTGCGCACCACCACAAAGAAGATCGGCACGAAGAACACGGCGAGCAAGGTGCCGACGACGATGCCGCCGATCACCCCGGTGCCGATGGCGCGCTGGCTGGCCGCGCCTGCCCCGCTGGACGTGGCCAGAGGCACGACGCCCAGCGTGAACGCCAGCGAGGTCATGATGATCGGGCGGAACCGCAGGTGCGCCGCGGCCAGCGCCGATTCCAGCGCGCTGAGGCCCTGGGCCTGCAGGTCTTTCGCGAACTCAATGATCAGGATGGCGTTCTTCGCGGACAGACCGATGATGGTGATCAGCCCCACCTGGAAGTACACGTCATTCAACATCCCTCGACTGGTCACCGCCAGCAGCACGCCCAGCACGCCGAGCGGCACCACCAGAATCACCGCCAGCGGGATCGACCAGCTTTCGTACAGCGCGGCCAGCGCCAGCACCACCGCCAGGATGGCGAAGCCGTACAGGATCAGCGCCTGGTTGCCGGCGAGTTTTTCCTCGCGCGACTGGCCGGTCCACTCGTAGCCAAAGCCTTCCGGCAGCTTGGCCGCCAGCGCTTCCATTTCCTTCATCGCTTCGCCGGTGGAGTGCCCGGCCTTGGCAGCGCCGGAAATGCGCATCGACGGGTAGCCGTTGTAGCGGATCGTCTGCATGGCGCCCGTGATCCACTGGGTCGAGGCGAAGGCGGACAGCGGCACCGCCTGTCCTTTGCTGTTCAGCGCGGTCAGCTGCAGGATGTCTTCCGGCTGCATGCGCGCGGGTGCGTCGGCCTGGATGATCACGCGCTGCAGGCGCCCCTGGTTGGGGAAGTCGTTGACGTAGGCCGAGCCGAGCGACGCCGAAATCGCGTTGTTGATGGCGGCAAAGGTCACGCCCTGCGCGGCCGCCTTGTCGCGGTCGATGTTGATCTGCAGTTGGGGCGCGTCTTCCAGCCCGTCGGGGCGCACGCCGTCCAGCACCTTGCTTTGCATGGCCATGCCCAGCATCTGGTTGCGCGCCGCCAGCAGCGCGTCGTGGCCCTTGCCACCGCGGTCCTGCAGCCGGAAGTTGAAGCCGGAGCTGACGCCCAGTTCAGGAATCGGCGGCGGGCTTAAGGGGAAGATGAACGCGTCCTTGACGCCCGACAAGGCCCCCATCGCACGCTTGACGATGGCGTCGACCGAGTGCTCGGCGCCCTTGCGTTCGTCCCAGGGCTTGAGCGAGATAAAGGACAGCGCGGCGTTCTGGCCCTGACCGGCAAACGAGAAGCCCGCGACCGCGACCATGCTGGCCACTTCAGGCTGTTTGAGGATGTAGTTCTCGACCTGTTCGATCACGCCGATCGTGCGGTCCAGCGTGGCACCGGGCGGCAGCTGCATGTTGACCAGCATCGTGCCCTGGTCTTCGTTCGGCAGGAAGCCGGTGGGCAGGCGCGCGTACAGCCAACCCGCACCCACGGCGAGCGCCAGGTACACGACCATCAGGCTGCCGGAGCGGCGCAGCAGCTTGCCCACGATACTTTCGTAGCCCTTGGCCGTGCGGTTGAACCGGCGGTTGAACCAGCCGAAGAAACCGCGCTTCTCGGCGTGGTGGTCGTCGATCGGCTTGAGCAGCGTGGCGCACAGCGCGGGCGTGAGCGACAGAGCCATGAAGGCAGAGAAGAAGATCGACACCGCCATCACCGCCGAGAACTGGCGGTAGATGTTGCCGACCGAGCCGGCAAAGAAGGCCAGCGGGACGAACACCGCGATCAGCACCACGGTCACGCCGATGATGGCGCCGGAGATCTGGCCCATGGCCTTGCGCGTGGCCTCCAGTGGGGGCAGGCCTTCCTCGGCCATGATCCGTTCGACGTTCTCCACCACCACGATGGCGTCGTCCACCACGATACCGATCACCAGCACCATGCCGAACATGGTCAGCACGTTGATCGACATGCCGAAGGCCAGCAGCGCCGCGAACGTGCCCAGCAGCGCCACGGGCACCACAATGGTCGGAATGACCGTGTAGCGCCAGTTCTGCAGGAACAGGAACATCACCAGGAACACCAGCGCAACGGCTTCCAGCAGTGTCTTGACCACTTCGGTGATCGAGATGCGCACGAAGTCGGACGAGTCGTAGGGCACCACCCACTTCATGCCGGCGGGGAAGAACTGCTGCAGCTGCGTCATGCGCGCACGCACTTCCTGGGCGGCGGCCAAGGCGTTGCCGCTGGGCGACAGCTGTACACCCAGGCCGGCGCCGGGCTTGCCGTTCAGACGGGCCGAGGTCGCGTAGCTTTGAGCACCCAGTTCGACCCGGGCCACGTCTTTCAGGCGCACGGTGCTGCCGTCGGCGTTGGCGCGCAGCACGATGTTGCTGAACTGCTCCACGTTGGCCAGCTGGCCGGCCACGACCACGGTAGCGCTCATGGTCTGGCCCAGCGCCAGCGGCAGATCGCCGATGCTGCCGCCCGCCACCTGTGCGTTCTGCTGGCTGATGGCGCTGGCGACGTCGGCGGTCGATAGGTTGTAGCTCTGCAGCTTGGCCGGCTCGACCCAGATGCGCATGGCGCGCTCGGCGCCGAACAGCTGCACCTGGCCAATGCCGGGCAGGCGCTGCAGCTCGGGCAGCACGTTGCGCGAGGCGTAGTCGGAAATGTCGTTGATGTCGGTGCCGGGGTCGTCCGAAGACAGCATCACGAACAGCAGGAAGTTGGAGGCGGATTTCTCCACCCGCACGCCCTGCTGGTTCACCGCCGAAGGCAGGCGCGGCGTGGCGCGCGACAGGCGGTTCTGCACGTCCACCTGCGCCAGATCGATGTTGGTGCCGGGCTCGAAGCTCAGCGTGATCGAGCCGGTGCCGTTGGCCTGCGCCACCGACTCCATGTATGCCAGCCCGGGCGAGCCGTTCATTTCACGCTCGATCACCGACAGCACGGCGTCTTCCAGGGTTTGAGCCGAGGCGCCGGGGTAAGCGGCAGATACCACCACCGTGGGCGGAGCGACCGTCGGGTACTGGGCGATGGGCAACTGCGTGATCGAGATGGCGCCCAGCACCATCAGGAACAGCGCGATGACCCACGCAAAGATGGGTCGGTCAATAAAAAACTTGGCCATGCGAGCGTCCTAGCAAATCAACGGGACGCGGCCGAGGCGGGCGCTGCAGCGGGGGCCGACGCGGCGGATGCCGGTGCACGGGACGCTCCTGAAGCAGGAGCTGCCGCCGCACCAGGGGCGCCGGCTTTGGGCTTGTTCGGGTCCCAAGCCACGGGCTTGACCTTCTTCGCACCGAACATCAGCTTCATGGCGCCTTCGACCATCACCTGCTCGCCCGGCTTCAGGCCTTCGGTCACGATCCAATCGGTGCCTTTCTGGCCACCGATCTTGATCGGGCGCGGACCCACAGCGCCGTCGGCGGCGACCACCATCACGCTGTCGCCATGGCTGCCGCGCGTCACGGCTTGCTGCGGCAGCAGGATGGCGTTGGCCACCTGTGCCTGCTCGATCACCGCGCGCACGTACAGGCCCGGCAGCAGCACGCCCTGCGGGTTGGGCACCTCGGCGCGCAGCAGGATCTGGCCGGTGGCCGGGTCGACCGTCTGGTCCGAGAAGAGCAGGCGGCCGGGCTGGCTGTATTCGGTGCCGTCTTCCAGCACGATCTTGACGGACTGAACGCCCGAATCGCGCTCCAGCTGGCCCTTGGACAGCTGTTGGCGCAGTTTCATCGCGTCCGAGGCGGATTGCGTGATGTTCAGGTACAGCGGGTTGATCTGCTGGATCACCGCCAGTTGCGTCGCGTCGCCCTGGCCCACCAGCGCGCCTTCGGTCACCAGTGCGCGGCCGATGCGGCCGGAAATCGGCGCCGTGACGGTGGCGTAGCCGACGTTGATGTCTGCAGATTTGATAGCTGCCCGCGCAGCCGCCACCTGGGCTTGAGCCGCTTTTTCTGCAGCAACGGCGGCGTCAAACTCCTGCTTGCTGACCGCGTTGGCCGCCACCAGCGGGCGGTAGCGCGTCACCGTGCCGCTGGTCTGCGCGAGCTGTGCCTGGGCCTGCGCCAGTTGCGCCTGCGCGGTTTGCAGCGTCGCCTGATAGGGCGCAGGGTCGATCGCGAACAGCTTCTGCCCGGCGCGCACATCGCTGCCTTCCTGGAACAGGCGCTTTTGCAGGATGCCGGCGGCGCGGGCGCGGACCTGGGCCACGCGCGAGGGCTCCAGCCGGCCGGGCAGCTCGGTTGTCAGGCCCACGGTCCCTGGCTGCACCGTGACCACGGCGACTTCCGGTGGCGGCATGGCACCGCCCGCGCCGGGACCGGCGGCAGCAGGCGCATCCTTCTTGTCACCGCCGCCGCACGCTGCCAGGCTGAAGGCGATCAGGACGGCCGCGCCCAACGGCAGCAAGCGGTGGGGCGCGGAGGAGCGAACGGCGTGTTGTTCGGACATGTTGTTCTCGGTTCAAAAGGAAACGGGCAATCACCGGACCGATGGCCCGGTGGTTGAAAGGGGCGGCGCTGATGTTGGCGCCATCTTGCAGGTTGCTGATGACAGATATTGTCAGCGGGCACCGCATGTAGAAAAGGATCTCTGACGGCATTCTACATACATTCATGCATGTATGTGATAACATCGACACCAATTTTCCTGCATCACCCTGGGGTTTTATTGCCGATGGCCCGCCGTACGAAGGAAGACGCACTTGCCACGCGCGACGCATTGCTCGATGCGGCCGAGCGCGTGTTCGGCCGTCGCGGCGTGGCACGCACCTCGCTGGCCGAGATCGCCGAAGACGCCGGCCTGACCCGCGGCGCGGTGTACTGGCATTTCAAGGACAAGGCCGACCTGTTCACCGCCATGATGGACCGCGTCACGCTCCCGCTCGATGCCAGCATGGCCCGGCTGGCCGAGGTGGAGCGCGATCCGCTGATCCAGTTGCTCGAACGTGTGCACGAGGCCGTTGTGGTCATCGCCACCGACGAGCGCACCCGGCGCGTGCTGGAAATCGGCTGCCTGATGGTCGAGCAGGTGGCCGAAATGGGCAGCCTGCGCGACCGCGAGGTGCAAAAGCAGCGCCTGGGCATCCAGATGCTGACGCAGTCCATCCAGCGTGCGGCTGACTACCACCGCGTCACGCTGCCCGCGCCGTCGGAAACGCTGGCGCATGGCCTGTACGGCCTGGCCCATGGCCTGGTGGTCCAGTGGCTGCTGGACCGGTCGTTCGACCTGCGAACCACCACCCTGACCGCGGTCGACGCCTACCTCAGCGGCCTCGGATTCGACCTCAGCCAAGCCCGCGCGCAGTGCACCGCCCACAATCAGGGATAATCCCCGGCTTGCAGCAGCGGCTGTAGCTCAGTGGATAGAGTATTGGCCTCCGAAGCCAAGGGTCGTGGGTTCGATCCCCGCCAGCCGCGCCATCGCATCCAACGCCTTGAAGTTCAAGGCGTTTTTTGTTTCCCGGCGAGCTGTGCGTCGACGGCACGCGCTGCGCCGAAGCGCGGCACGCCAGGCGGCGAACGGGTCGGGTGCGCTACACGAACGTCAGCCCCAAAAAAATATGTCAAATAGGCTGATCGCCCTACGGGGATCTGCGCAGGCAGCTACTGATTAGATAGCACTTGTGCCGCGGGTCACGCGTTGGCAGCTGCCTGCTCAGCGCCGTCGCCGGCAAGAAAAAAACCTGCGACCGTGACGTCGCAGGTTAGAGCGGGGCGCCGCGTGGCGAACGCCCTTCAGACCGGCAGCGGCACCAGTGGGTTGCCGTTCATCGGGTCGTCCTTCTTGGACGCGAGCGCCTTGGCCAGGTCCAGCCCCAGCGCCTTGGCCACACCGGCACCGTAGGCCGGATCGGCGGCGTTGCAGTTGCGGATGTGGCGGAATTTGATGAACTCGGGGGCGTCGCCCATGGCGCGGGCGGTGTTGCCGAACAGGGCTTCCTGTTGCTCGGGCTTCATCAGGCGGAACAGCTTGCCCGGTTGCTCGAAGTAGTCCTTGTCGTCCTCGTGGAAGTCCCAGAACTTGGCGTCGCCGTGGATGCGCAGCGGCGGCTCTTCGTACTGCGGTTGGCCCTGCCACTGGCCGAAACTGTTGGGTTCGTAGTGCGGCAGGCCGCCGTAGTTGGCGTCGACGCGGCCCTGGCCGTCGCGGTGGTTGCTGTGAACGGGGCACTGCGCCTGGTTGACGGGGATCTGCTGGTAGTTCACGCCCAGGCGGTAGCGCTGGGCATCGGCATAGTTGAACAGGCGCGCCTGCAGCATGCGGTCGGGGCTGGCGCCGATGCCGGGCACCAGGTTGCTGGGGGCGAAGGCGGACTGTTCGACGTCGAGGAAGAAGTTCTCGGGGTTGCGGTTCAGCTCGAATTCGCCGACCTCGATCAGCGGGTAGTCGCCCTTGTACCAGACCTTGGTGAGGTCAAACGGGTGCAGGCGGTAGGTCTCGGCTTCCACCTCGGGCATGACCTGGATGTACATCTTCCACTTGGGGAAGTCGCCGCGCTCGATGGCGTCGAACAGGTCGCGCTGGTTGCTTTCACGGTCCTTCCCCACCAGCTCGGCCGCCTCGGCGTCGGTCAGGTTCTCGATGCCTTGCTGCGTGCGGAAGTGCAGCTTGACCCAGAAGCGCTCACCGGCCTCGTTCCAGAAGCTGTAGGTGTGCGAGCTGAAGCCGTGCATGTGGCGGTAGCTCTTGGGGATGCCGCGGTCGCTCATCACCACGGTGACCTGGTGCAGCGCCTCGGGAAGCAGCGTCCAGAAGTCCCAGTTGTTGGTGGCGCTGCGCAGGTTGGTCTTGGGGTCGCGCTTGACGGCCTTGTTCAGGTCGGGGAACTGGCGCGGGTCGCGCATGAAGAACACCGGCGTGTTGTTGCCGACCATGTCCCAGTTGCCTTCTTCGGTATAGAACTTGAGGGCAAAGCCGCGGATGTCGCGCTCGGCGTCGGCGGCGCCGCGCTCACCGGCCACGGTGGTGAAGCGCGCGAACATTTCGGTTTTCTTGCCGACTTCGCTGAAGATCTTGGCGCGCGTGTACTTCGTGATGTCGTGCGTGACGGTGAAGGTGCCGAAGGCGCCTGAGCCTTTGGCGTGCATGCGGCGCTCGGGAATGACTTCGCGCGCGAAGTTGGCCAGCTTCTCGTTCAGCCAGACGTCCTGCGCCAGCAGCGGGCCGCGCGGGCCGGCGGTCAGGCTGTTGCGGTTGGTGACCACGGGCGCGCCGAAATCCGTGGTCATGTGGGTAACGGGGCACTTCTTCGAATCGTCTTTCATGGGAGCTCCTGGCTGATTGAACGAGGCTGGGGCGTGTCCAGCGTGCCCTCATCATATAAAGTGTTTATGAAAATGGAAAAATAATAGTTTTTATTTCGACCATAGGTGAAGCGCATTGAAGGGGTCAATGCGCCATGTGAAAACTGACCTGACGGCGAGCGACTGGGTAACGACGGGGGTGTGATCACCCCGCCGCGCGGCTTGGCGGAATCGCCGGCCGTGCGCCGCTCAGGGCGCAATGGCCGCTGCTGCGGCCGTGCCAGGCACCATGTCGGCCACGCGCCGTGGTGTGCCGATGGGCGCGGCTGCCTGACCCTGCTGCACCGCGCGCATGTCCGCTTCGCTGGGGTAGAGACCGGCCAGCCAGTAGTCCATCACGCGGCGCACCAGCGGGGCAGCGTGCGCGGCGCCGAAACCCGCGTTTTCGACGATGGCCGCCACGGCGATGCGCGGGTTGTCGGCCGGGGCGAAGGCGATGTAGAGCGAATGGTCGCGCTGGTGCTCGGCCAGGCGGCGGGCGTCGTAGCGCGATTTCTGGCCAATGGTCACCGCCTGTGCCGTGCCGGTTTTGCCCCCCGAGAGGTAGGGCGCACCGGCGAACACGCGGGTCGAGGTGCCCTCCTGCGTCACGCCGACCATGCCGCGCTTGACCAGGGCCACGTTGGCAGGCTTGTAGCCCAGGTCGACCGGTGCGGGTTGCTCGACGTCCTTGAACGCCAGGGTCTGGGGGTCCTGCTCGGCCTTGACGATGTGCGGCGTGTGGCGCACGCCGCCAGCAGCCAACGTGGCCGTGGCGCTGGCCAACTGGAGCATGGTGAAGTTGTTGTAGCCCTGGCCGATGCCCAGCGAGATCGTCTCGCCCGCATACCACTTCTGCTGCGCTGCACGCTTATAGGTGGTGCGCTTCCACTCGGTCGACGGCAGGATGCCGCGCGTTTCGCCCGGGATGTCGATGCCGGTGATCTGCCCAAAGCCCAGCGGCTTCATGAAGTCGTGGATGGCGTTCACGCCCATGTCGTTGGCCAGCTGGTAGTAGTACACGTTGCTGGACTTCACGATGCTGCGATACAAGTCCACCGCGCCCAGCGCGTGGCCGGAACGGAAGGTGTGGCCGGCAAAGGTCCAGGAGCCGCCGTCCATGATCACGGTGTTCGGCGCGCGCTTGCCGGTTTCCAGTGCCGCGAGGCCCATGAAGGGCTTGTAGGTGGAGCCCGGCGGATAGGTGCCGCGCAGCGCACGGTTGAGCAGCGGCTTGTTGAGCGAGTCGTTCAGCTCGGTCCAGGTTTCCTGGTCGATGCCTTCCACGAACAGGTTGGGGTCGTAGGTTGGCTTGCTGACGAAGGCCAGCACCTCGCCGTTCTGCGGGTCGATGGCGACCAGCGCGCCGCGGCGCTCGCCGTACATGTCTTCCACCAGCTTTTGCAACTGGATGTCGATCGACAGGCGGATCGACTCCCCCGGCGTCGCCGGGTGGCTGGCCAGGCGCCGCACGGCGTGGCCTCCGGCGGAGGTCTCCATCTGCTCGACGCCGGTGGTGCCGTGCAGGAGCTTCTCATAGCTGGCCTCCACGCCCAGCTTGCCGATGTAGTCGGTGCCGCGGTAGTTGGGCGCATCGTCCGAATCGTCGATGCGCTCCTTCTCCTTCTGGTTGATGCGCCCGATGTAGCCCACCACGTGGCCACCAGTCTCGCCCAGCGGGTAGGTGCGGAACAGCCGCGCCTTGATCTCAACGCCGGGGAAGCGGTAGCGCTGCGCGGCAAAGCGGGCGACTTCCTCGTCCGTCAGACGCATGCGCACGGGCAGCGATTCGAAGGTCCGCGAATCTTCCTGCAGGCGCTTGAAGCGGCGGCGGTCGCGCGGCGAGATTTCCACCACCTGGTTGATCGCGTCGATCACCTCGTCCACCGGCTTGCCGGTGCGCGACGGCGTGATTTCCAGCGTGTAGGACTTGTAATTGGTGGCCAGCACCACGCCGTTGCGGTCCAGGATCTCGCCGCGGTTGGGCACGATCGGCACCACCGCCGTGCGGTTGGTCTCGGCGCGTTCGGCGTAGACGTCGTGGCGCACCACCTGCAACACATAAAGCCGCCAGCCAATCAACGCAAAGCAGCCCAGCACCACCAGCGCGACCACGGCCAACCGCACGCGAAAGCGCGTCAGTTCGGCGTCCAGGTTGCGGATCTCAGCCATGCGTTGATACTACGAAAAAGATAGCTGTCTGCGCAGGTGGTTGTAGGGCTGGGTTGCGATTTTGCTCGAAAGCGGTCACAGGGGCCGGTTGGCGTCCGGGTTCGGCGCCCGGCGCTGCGGCGCCAGCAACAAGATGCTGACGAAGGGCCACAAGGCCGATTCCAGCAAGGGCGCCAGCAGCACCTGCCAGCCGGGAAACACCGCGCCGCCGATCAACCGCAGCGCGATGGTAATGGCGTGCGCCGCGGCGAACAAGGGCAGCAACTGCACCGCCTGCCCCGGCACCGAAAACCACAGGATGCGCCGGTGGATCATGATGGCGCTGTAGATCAGCACCGAATACGCCAGCGCGTGCTGCCCCAGCAGCGAGGCCTCGTGCACATCCAGCACCAGCCCAAACACAAAGGCCACACCCAGGCCGATGCGGCGCGGCTGGTGGATGCTCCAGAACACCAGCACCACCGCCAGCACGTCGGGCATCCACAGCACGCGGCCCAACGGCAGCAGGTCGAGCATCAGCGCCAACAGCAGGCTGCCCCAGATGAAGGTGGGGCTGGCTGGCAACAGTAGCTGCTGGCCGCGCGGCATGATCATCGGGCGGCTCCTGAAGCAGCGGTGCGGGGCGGGGCTGCGCGCGGGCTCGAGGCCGCCCGTGCGGGCGGTGCGGTGCGCCGTGGCGGTGTCGCCGCAACTGGAGCGCCTCGCGCCGGGGCGCTGGCCGACGCGGCACGCGGTCCAGCCGGGCGGGAGCCGCGCGGCGCGGGTGCTGCGGCCACCGCATCGTCCACCACGGCCGACGCGGGCCGCGCGGCGGGCAAAGCCCCTGGCAGCGGCGCACTGGCCGTTTGGAGCGCCGCGGTGGAGGGCGGCGTCAGCGGCGTGAGCACCATCACGTGCGTGACCGCGCTTAGGTTGGCCAAGGGCTGGCAGACGATGCGCGCAAAGCTGGTGTCGCTGCGCCGGTCGACGCGCGTGACCTTGGCCACGGGCAGGCCGGGCGCATAGACCCCGTCCACCCCGCTGGTGGTCAGCAAGTCGCCTTCCTTGACGTCTTCGGTGACCGACATGTAGCGCAGCTCCATCGAGCCACCGTGCTGCGTCGGGTCTCCATAGGCCACGCTGCGTGCGCCGGTGCGGGCGTTCATCACCGGGATCACCTGATCGCGATCGATCAGCAGCGTGATCTCACTGACGAACGGGTAGACGCGCGTCACCTGACCCAGCACGCCGGATTCGTCCATCACGGGCGAGCCCGGCTCGATGCCCTGCATCTGCCCCTTGTCGATCACCACGCGGCGGCTGTACGGGTCGGTTGCGTCGTACAGCACCTGCGCTGCGGTGGCCGTCACCTGCACACGCTCGCGCAGCGTCAGCAAGCCGCGCAGGCGGTTGTTTTCCAGCAGCAACTGTTCAACCTGGCCGGCGCGCTGCGACTGTTCGGCCAGCTTGCGGCGTGCGGCTTCTTCAGTCACGTGCGCGGTTTTCAGGTCGGTGAGGTAGGCGGTGAAATCGTTCACCATCTGCACCGGCTGCAAGGCCAGCCATTGCGCCGGGTACAGCGCCGTGGCAATGGCAGCGCGCAGGGGTTGCACCAGGTGAAAGCGCGCATCGGCCACCATCAGAAACAGTGCCAGGGCGCTGAAAAACACCAGGCGAGACAGCGCCGACGGCCCTTGTTTGAAGAAGGGCGGCGGCGAGCGGTCTAGCGTTTCGAGAGGCATGGGGCGTCAGCGGGTGCCGGTCGCTGGCGAATTCGGGAGTGATTCGCTACGGAAATGTGAGCATTATGCGCAATTCCCGGCGGCGCGAGCGGCACTTTTTGCGTATGCAGTTGCTTCCGTTGGCTTTTGGCATGCTCCCGCGTGGGGCATAGGCCAGCGCGGCGCGATGGCCGCAGCCCAATCACTCGTTGGTGAAGATGTTGCCCAGGCGCTCGATGCGCTCCAGCGCCAGGCCGCAGCCACGCACCACGCAGGTAAGGGGCTCTTCGGCCACCAGCACCGGCAGCCCGGTTTCCTCGGCCAGCAGGCGCTCCAGGTCGCGCAGCAGGGCGCCGCCGCCGGTCAGCATCATGCCGCGCTCGGCGATGTCGGCGCCCAACTCGGGCGGGGTTTCTTCCAGCGCCTTTTTCACTTCCGACACGATGCTGTTGAGCGGCTCGGTCAGCGCTTCCAGGATCTCGTTGGAGCTGATGGTGAAGCTGCGCGGCACGCCTTCGGAGAGGTTGCGGCCCTTGACCTCCATCTCCTTGACTTCGCTGCCGGGGAAGGCGCTGCCGATCTGCTTCTTGATCGCCTCGGCCGTTGGGTCGCCGATCAGCATGCCGTAGTTGCGGCGGATGTAGTTGACGATGGCGTCGTCGAACTTGTCGCCGCCCACGCGGGCGCTGCCCTTGTAGACCATGCCGCCCAGCGAAATCACGCCCACTTCGGTCGTGCCGCCGCCGATGTCCACCACCATGGAGCCGCTGGCTTCACTCACGGGCAGGCCGGCGCCAATGGCCGCGGCCATGGGTTCCTCGATCAGGTAGACCTCGCTGGCGCCCGCGCCCAGGGCCGATTCGCGGATGGCGCGGCGCTCCACCTGGGTCGAACCACAGGGCACGCAGATGATGATGCGCGGGCCGTTGAAGAAGTTGCGGCGGCTCACCATCTTGATGAACTGCTTGAGCATCTGCTCGGTGACGGTGAAGTCGGCGATCACGCCGTCCTTCATGGGGCGGATGGCTTCGATGTTGCCGGGCACCTTGCCCAGCATGGCCTTGGCTTCGCCGCCGACGGCCTGGATGGTCTTCTTGCCCTGCGGGCCGCCTTCGTGGCGGATGGCGACGACCGACGGCTCGTCCAGCACGATGCCCTTGTCGCGCACGTAGATCAGGGTGTTGGCGGTGCCCAAATCGATGGCCAGGTCGGTGGAAAAGTACCGACGGAAAGCTCCAAACATGAAATGTCCTTGAGGCTGCTGGCCGGCACCCTGCCGCCGGCTGAGCTTGTTCGATGCGATTTGCGAGAGATTTGGGTGCAATTGCGGCCCGAAGAGGGGCCGTTGCGCAAAGGCGGGATAATAACGCATTGGCCCGTCTGGAACCCGCTTCCAGCGGGCCAAAACCTTCAAAAACCGCACACCGCTTTTGGCCAATCCGCATGGCGCTGACCCCCAACGACGTCGACCGCATCGCCCATCTGGCGCGACTTGCGCTGACCGACGCTCAAAGTGAGCAGATGCTCGTCAAACTCAACGGCTTTTTCGACCTGGTGCAGGCCATGTGCGAGGTCGACACGCAAGGCGTCGAGCCCTTGCCGCACCCCGTGGCCGCCATTCAGGACATCACCCTGCGCTTGCGCGACGACGTGGTCACCGAGCACAACCAGCGCCAAGCCAATCAGCGCAGCGCCCCGTCGGTGGAAGACGGCCTGTATCTGGTTCCCCGGGTGATTGAGTGATGAGCGACGCCTTGCACGATTTGACGGTGGCTCAGCTCGCCGCACGATTGAAGTCCCGGGATGTGTCTGCCGACGAGGTGGCACGCCATTTCCTGGCGCGCAGCCAGGCAGCCTCTGATCTCGGTGCCTACCTGGCGCTTGACGAAGAGGCCACGCTGGCCCAGGCGCGCGCCGCCGACGCCCTGCTGACTGCGGGCAACGCACCCGCGCTGGCAGGCGTACCGATCGCGCACAAGGACATCTTCGTCACACGCGATTTCGCCACCACCGCAGGCTCGAAGATGCTCGAGGCCTACCGATCGCCCTTCGACGCCACGGTGGTGCACCGCTTGGCCGAGGCGGGCATGGTCACGCTGGGCAAGCTCAACTGCGACGAATTCGCCATGGGCTCGGGCAACGAGAACTCGGCCTACGGCGTTGCGCGCAACCCGTGGGACGCCGTGCGCGTGCCGGGCGGCTCGTCCGGCGGCAGCGCGGCGGCGGTCGCGGGGCGTCTGGCGCCAGCGGCCACGGGCACCGACACGGGCGGCTCGATCCGCCAGCCGGCCAGCTTCTGCGGCATCACCGGCATCAAGCCGACCTACGGCCGCGCCAGCCGCTACGGCATGGTGGCCTTTGCCTCCAGCCTCGACCAAGCTGGCCCGATGGCGCGCACCGCTGAAGACTGCGCGTTGCTGCTGTCGGCCATCTGCGGGCCGGATCCTGACCGCGATTCCACCTCGCTCGATGTGCCCGCCGAAGACTTCACGCGCGGCCTGACGGGCGATCTGACCGGCCTGCGCATCGGCCTGCCGACCGAGTTTTTCGGGGGGGGCCTGAACGGCGACGTGCGCGCAGCCATTGACGGCGCGCTGGCCGAACTGCGCCAACTGGGCGCCACCGTGGTCGACATCTCGCTGCCGCGCACGCGCATGGCGATCCCGGTGTACTACGTGCTCGCCGCGGCTGAAGCCAGCTCCAACCTCAGCCGCTTCGACGGTGTGAAGTTCGGCTACCGCGCGCCGGACTACACCGACCTGGAGGACATGTACAAGAAGACCCGCGCCCAGGGCTTTGGCGACGAGGTGCAGCGCCGCATCATGACCGGCGCCTATGTGCTGAGCCATGGTTACTACGACGCCTACTACCTGCAGGCGCAAAAGGTGCGTCGCCTCATCGCGCAGGATTTCCAGCGCGCGTTCGAGCAATGCGACGTGATCGCCGGTCCGGTGGCGCCTTCGGTCGCCTGGGGCATTGGTGCGCACGGCGACGACCCGCTGGCCGACTATCTGGCCGACATCTACACGCTACCCGCCTCGCTGGCCGGTCTGCCGGGCCTGAGTGTGCCCGCCGGCTTTGGCGAAGGCGGCATGCCGGTCGGCCTCCAGCTGATCGGCAACTACCTGCAGGAGGGGCGTTTGCTCAACGTCGCGCACCGGCTGCAGCAGGCCACCGATTTTCACCAGCGCCGCCCGCCCGGGGCCTGAGCCGGTCGGCGCCACCTGAACCGGAGTTCACATGTACAAGCGAGTTCCTCTTGTCATTGCCCTTGCTGCGCTGCTGGGCGCGACCCTGCCTGCACAGGCCACCTCGGCGCCGCCCGTGCCGATCCAGGCGCCGCGGTCGGTGCAGGTCATGGCCTGGGAAGGTACCTATGCGGGCGAGCTGCGTTGCGCCGACTGCCTGGGCATCCACATCGAGGTGGAATTGCGCCCCGATCGCAGCTACGTCGTGCGCGAGCTGTACCGCGGCAAGCGCAAGGCGCCGATTGTCTCGCGCGGCAAGTTCCGCTTCGACGATCAGGCACCCGATGTGATCGTGCTGCGCACCCAGGGTGGCGGCAGCCTGGCGTTTCGCCTGCGGGACAACGCGCTGGAGTTGCGCGAGCACGGCACGCACGCCTCGCTGGGCGACGATCCGCGCTACCTTTTCACCCGGCAGGCGCCGCGCTGAGCGCGCGAATGCCCTGTGTTCGCTGGTCGGCCCCTGCTTATTTCAAACCTTTGTCCTGTCTGATTCCATGAGTGCTCCGCTCGTCCAAGGCTACGAAGTCGTCATCGGCTTCGAGACCCACGCCCAACTGCAGACGCAGAGCAAGATCTTCAGCCGGGCCAGCACGGCCTTCGGTGCCGAGCCCAACACCCAGGCCTGCGCGGTTGACTTGGCGCTGCCCGGCACGCTGCCGGTGATGAACCGCGAGGCGGTGGCCTGCGCTATCAAATTGGGACTGGCACTTGGCTCCCACATTGCGCCACGCAGCATTTTTGCCCGCAAGAATTACTTCTACCCCGACTTGCCCAAGGGCTACCAGATCAGCCAGTTCGAGATCCCGGTGGTGCAGGGTGGCGAGGTCAGCTTCTTCCTCGAAACCGGCAAGGGCGCCGACGCGGTGCGCGAAAAGAAAACCGTGCGCCTGGTGCGCGCGCACCTGGAGGAAGATGCCGGCAAGTCGGTGCACGACCAGTTCCCCGACGCTTCGGGCATCGACTTGAACCGCGCCGGCACGCCGCTGCTGGAGATCGTGACCGAGCCCGACATGCGCAGCAGCGCCGAGGCCGTGGCCTACGCCAAGGAGCTGCACAAGATCGTCACCTGGATCGGCATCTGCGACGGCAACATGCAGGAAGGCAGCTTCCGCTGCGACGCCAACGTCAGCGTGCGCAAGCCGGGCCAGCCGCTGGGCACGCGCCGCGAGATCAAGAACCTGAACAGCTTCCGCTTCATGCAGCAGGCGATCGACTTCGAGATCCGCTGGCAGATCGAACAGATCGAAGACGGCCTGGCGATCCAGCAGGCCACCGTGCTGTTCGACCCCGACACGGGCGAAACGCGCGCCATGCGCACCAAGGAAGATTCGGCCGACTACCGCTACTTCCCCGATCCCGACCTGCCGCCGCTCAGCGTGTCGGCCGAGTGGATCGAGAGCACGCGCGCCACCATGCCCGAGCTGCCGCGCGCCATGGCCGAGCGCTTCGTGGCCGATTACGGCCTGCCCGAGTACGACGCCACCACGCTCACGCAGTCGCTGGCCATGGGCGCCTACTTTGAAGCCGCCGCCCAGGCCAGCGGCCAGCCCAAACTGGCCAGCAACTGGGTGATGGGCGAGCTGTCGCGCCGCCTGAACGCCGAAGAAATCGGCATCGAAGCGACCAAGGTCTCGGCCGCGCAGCTGGCCGCGCTGATCGGCCGCATCTACGACAACACCATCAGCAACGCCGCCGCGCGCCAGGTGTTTGAGGCGCTGTGGGCGGGCGAGGGGCAAAAATCGGAAGCTGCGGACGCAGCCGCAGCGGTGGACGCGCTGATCGAGGCCAAGGGCCTCAAACAGATGAACGATTCAGGGGCGCTGGAAAAAATCGTCGACGAGGTCATCGCCGCCAACCCGGACAACGTGGCCCAGTTCCGCGCCGGCAAGGACAAGGCCTTCAACGCGCTGGTCGGTCAGGTGATGAAGGCCAGCAAGGGCAAAGCCAACCCGGGCCAGGTGAACGAACTGCTGCGCAGCAAGCTCGGCGGCGCGTGAAGGCGAGTGGCGCCTGCTGGCCGGCGCGCGTCAGTCCAAAAATGCTATCAAATAAGAAGCTGTTTGCGCTGATGGCTGTAGGGCTGGCGGCCAATTTGGCTTGAGAAACACCCTCTGGCCAGGGCAGGTCTGCTCTAGGGCGTTCGCGCCGCAGGCGCGGAAGCACCGCCCGGCGCCTTGCCTGGCGCCTTGGCCTGCGCCGCCCACAGCACTTTCAGGCGCGCCAGTTGCTCATCGAAGCGGGCATTGATGCGGTCGCGCTCGGCTTGTTGGGCATCGATGGCGCGCTGTTGGGTGGCGATGGCCTCGGCGTTGGCCTCGATCGCGCGGCGCACCTTGGCAGGGGCCCGGGACGGGTCCTTCTTGTAGAACTCCATCTCCTCGTTCAGGCCCTTGCGCTCCTGCTGCAACTCGGCGATGCGCTCCTTGGCCGCGCCCACGATGGTCTGGCTTTGCGCCAGCGCGTTCTTGCGGCCGTGTTCGTGCGCGGCCTGGTTGGGGTAACGGGTGATCAGCGCCTCGTCGCGGCGGATGGCGTCGCGCGCGCGCTGGCGGTCCAGCTCGGCTTCGCGCTGGCGGGCTTCCTCAGCCTCGCGCTCCTTGGCCGTGAGCGTCGGGCCGACCACGCGCTTGGTGGTGCCGCTGCGGTTCAGCTCGCGCTGTTCGCGGTCGTTGCAGGCCAGAATCGGTCGGTCGGATGTGAGGCGACGGCCGTGCGCGTCGATGCAGGTGTAGATGCTGCTCGTGGCCGGCTGCGCACTGGCCACCGGGGCCCACAGCGCCACAACGGCAGCGCTAGTCACCCAGCGGACGATCTGTAAAAAGGGGCGGTAGCGCAGGCGGTTCGTCATGTCCTCTGATCAACGCCATACCGCGTCCGGTAGGCGGACACGGCATTGACGTAGGGCAAAAATTTGTCAGTTGACTGCAGGTGATGCAATAACTGGGCCAAGTTGGCGATGGCGCACACCTGCAGGCCCAGCGTTTCCCGGACATATTGCACGGCGCTCCAGTCCACGTCCTTGCCGCCTTCCGTCGCTTTCTCCTGTCGGTCCAGGGCAATCGCCACCGCGTGCGGCGTGGCGCCGGCCGCGCGGATGAGCGCGATCGACTCGCGCACGGCGGTGCCGGCCGAAATCACGTCGTCCACGATCAGCACCCGGCCCTGCAGCGGCGCGCCGACCAGGGTGCCGCCTTCGCCGTGGTCCTTGGCTTCCTTGCGGTTGTAGGCAAAAGGTTTGTTGACGCCCTGGCGTGCCAGCTCCACCGCCACGGCCGCGCCCAGCGGAATGCCCTTGTAGGCGGGGCCGAAGATCACGTCGAACTCCAGCCCCGACGCCAGCAGGGCCCGCGCATAGAATTGCGCCAGCCGCGCCAGCTTGGCCCCGTCGTCAAACAGCCCGGCGTTGAAGAAGTAGGGGCTCATCCGCCCCGCCTTGGTCTTGAATTCGCCGAAGCGCAGCACCCCTGCGTCGATGGCAAATTGCACGAATTCCTGCGCCAGCCCGTCCTGGTCGCTGGCCGCCCCGGCGGCGGTCGATGGCCCGTGGTTCACGGCGCTGTTCATTGGAGAATCCCCTTGTTCAAGCTCACCAGCCTCAACCTGAATGGCATCCGTTCGGCCACCACCAAAGGCGTGGAAACGTGGCTGGAGCAGCACGCGCCGGATTGTATTTGCGTGCAGGAAATCAAGGCGCAGATGCCCGACTTGGCCGGCAAGTTCGAGATTCTGGCGGGCATGAAGGGGCACTTTCACCTGGCCGAGAAGAAGGGCTACTCCGGCGTGGGTGTGTACACGCGCCATGAGCCCACAGCGGTGATCGCGGGGTATGGCTCGGAAGAATTTGACGCCGAGGGCCGCTACCTGGAAGTGCGTTTTGACACGCCCAAGCGCAAGTTCTCCGTCATCAGCTGCTACTTCCCTTCCGGCTCGTCCGGCCCGGAGCGGCAGGAGGCCAAGTACCGCTTCCTGGCCGAGTTCTACCCCGTGCTGCACCGCCTGCAGGCCGAGCGCGACTTCGTCTTGTGCGGCGACGTGAACGTGGCGCACCAGGAAATCGACCTCAAGAACTGGAAGAGCAACCAGAAAAACAGCGGCTTCCTGCCCGAAGAGCGCGCCTGGGTCAGCCGCGTCATCGACGAGCTGAAGCTGGTGGATGTGTACCGCCACCTGCATCCCGACACCACGGGCGAGGCCTACACGTGGTGGAGCAACCGCGGTCAGGCCTACGCCAAGAACGTGGGCTGGCGGCTCGACTACCACCTGGCGACGCCCGCCATCGCCCACCTGGCGCGCGAGACGGCGATCTACAAGGACCAGAAGTTCAGCGACCACGCGCCGATCACCATCGACTACGATTTGTCGCTATAAGTTGAGTAGCTGACCGCGCAGATGGTTGTAGGGCTGATGGCCGATTCCTTTCTGAAAACCTGACTGGGTGAACGGCGGCGACGCCTGACGCCGCAGCGCCCCTTCAACCCCGCGTCGCCTGGTAGCGCTGCGCCGCCTGCCAACCCAGCTCGGCCAGCGGGCCGGCCTTGGCGCCGGTCTGCACCGCGTCGGCCGAGGCTGCGTTGCCGTCCTGTGCGCGCTGGGCGATGCCGTGCAGGATGGCGGCCATGCGGAACAGGTTGTAGGCGATGTAGTAGTCCCAGTGCCCGGCGGCGTCGCGGCCCGTCGCTTCGCCGTACCAGCGCACGTACTCGGCTTCGGACGGAATGCCCAGACTAGTCAGGTCCAGCCCGCCAATGCCGCGCCACAAGTCGTGCGGGATGCGCCAGCCCATGCACTGGTAGGCCAGATCCGCCAGCGGGTGGCCGAGCGTGGACAGCTCCCAGTCCAGCACGCCGATCACGCGCGGCTCGGTGGGGTGGAAGATCAGGTTGTCCAACCGGTAGTCGCCGTGCACCAGCGTGGTTTCGTCGCCCGGCGGCAGGTGCGCGGGCAGCCAGTCCATCAGCCGCTGCATGGCGGCGTTCACGGGCAGCGGCGATTCGCGGCACTGGCGCGTCCAGCGGGCGATCTGGCGGCCCACGTAATGGCCTTCCTTTCCGTAATCGCCCAAGCCCACGGCGTGGTAGTCGACCGCGTGCAGCGCGGCGATGACGCGGTTCATCTCGCGATAGATCGCCAGGCGTTCGGCCGGCGCCATGCCCGGCAGGCCCTGGTCCATGAAGACGCGGCCCTGCAGGAATTCCATGACGTAGAAGGGCGTGCCGATCAGGCTGCCGTCCTCGCAGTACGCCAGCATGCGCGGCACCGGCACGCCGCTGCCCTGCAGCGCCTGCATCACGCGGAATTCGCGGTCGATGGCGTGCGCCGACGCCACCAGCGTGCCGGCCGGCTTCTTGCGCAGCACGTACTGGCGGCTTGGGCCCGCGTCGATGCGGAAGGTGGGGTTGGACTGTCCGCCGGCCAGCACGCTGAGCTGCGGCGCGGCGTCGCCCAGCAGGCCTTGCGCGCGCAGGTAGTCGGTCAGCGGGCCGAGGGGCAGCGCTGCCGCGCCAGTGGACGCAACGTTGCTGGCGGCCGCGCTCATGCGCCGGCCTCGGGCGCCGCGGCGGCTTTGTCCGCCATGTGCACCAGCTTGCGCGCCATGCTCCAGCGGTGCACTTCGCTCGGGCCGTCGTAGATGCGGAAGGCGCGCATGTCGGTGAAAATGCGCATCACCGGCGTTTCGCCCGTCACGCCCTGGCCGCCCAAAATTTGCACGCTGCGGTCGACCACGCGCCATTCGGCTTCCGAGCACACGACCTTGGCGCGGCTGGATTCAAAGTTGCCCTTTTCGCCCTGGTCCAGCAGCCACGCCGTGTGCCAGATGTGCAGGCGCGCGGTGGTCAGGTCCATGTCGTTGTCGGCCAGCATGAAGCCCACGCCTTCGTGCTCGGCCAGCGGCTTGCCGAAGGCGTGGCGTTGGCGCGCGTAGTTCAGCGCCGTGTCATGCGCGCGGCGCGCCTGGCCCAGCCAGCGCATGCAGTGCGTCAGGCGCGCCGGCGCCAGGCGCACCTGCGCGTAGCGAAAGCCCTTGCCGATCTCACCCAGCACGTCGGCGGCGGGGATGCGCACGTCGTCAAAGCGCAGCACGCCGTGGCCGCCGGCAAAGCAGGCGTCCATCGCGTCCATGTTGCGCACCAGGGTAATGCCTTCGCGGTCCATGTCGGTCAGGAACATGGTGGCCGAGCCGTCTTCCATGCGCGCCATGACGATGGCGTAGTGCGCGCCTTCGGCCCCGGTGATGAACCACTTGTCGCCGCTGATCAGGTAATCGTCGCCGTCGCGCACGGCGGTGGTGGCCAGCATGGACGGGTCGGCGCCGGCGCCGGGCGAGGGCTCGGTCATGGCAAAGCAAGACCGCCATTCGCCCGCCACCTGGGGGCGCAGCCAGCGCTCTTTCTGCGCCGGCGTGGCCACTTCTTCCATCAGGTGGATGTTGCCTTCGTCTGGCGCGTGGATGTTCAGCGCCGTCGGGCCCAGCCACGAATAACCGGCTTCTTCAAACACCACGGCTTTTTCAACGTGCGTCAGGCCCATGCCGCCCAGCTCGCGCGAGGCGTGCGGTGTCAGCAGGCCGGCGGCCTTGCCGCGCGCCACCAGCTCGCGGCGCAGCGCCTCGCTGGGGCCGTGGTGCGACTGGCGCTCGTCGTTTTCCAGCGGAATCACTTGTTCGGCGATGAACTGCCGAACACGGTCACGCAGCGCGATCAGTTCGGGCGAGAGGGAAAAGTCCATGGAGCACCTCCGGTTGGGTCGGCCGCAGGATAGCGGCTGGTTGGTCGGATTGTCAGACAATATTGCGGGCAATCCTGTCTCAGATGTGATACCTTCGCCCGCACTGTTGTGGCCTGACCCATGCCCGCCGCTCCTCTGACCGATCCTTTTGCCGACGTTCCGTTCGCTGCGCCGGATGCCCCCGTGACCGCGGCCGATGCGGTGTTTCACGGCATCGTGCAAGGCTTGTCGCAGCAGCGCTTCGTACCCGGCCAGCGCCTGGTGGAGGTGGACTTGGCCGCGCAGTTCGGCGTCAGCCGCGCCTCGGTGCGCGAAGCGCTGCAGCGGCTGGCGGCCGAAGGCGTGGTCGAGTTGCACCGCCACAAGGGCGCGGCGATCCGCACGCTCACGCCGCCCGAAACGCTGGACGTGCTGGACGTGGCCGAGCGCATGACCGGCCTGCTGGCGCGCAGCGCCGCGCGCGCCGTGGCCGCGGGCGCGCCGGGCGATGCCATTGAGGCGGCGCTGGCCGCCATTGACGCGGCCGACCGCAGCCACGACGCCGACGCCTTCGCCCAGGCCCGCCGCGCCCTGTACCGTGCCCTGCTCGCCGCCAGCGGCAGCCGCGAACTGCGGCGCCTGCTGCCGTCGATTCACATGCCCATCGTCTACGCCCAGCACCGCCCGGCGACGTTGCAGCAGGTGCGCCTGCGCGACTACCAGGCCATGGGCCAGGCCATCCTGGCGGGCGACGAGGCAGCGGCCGACGCCGCCGGCATGCAGCACGTGCGCAACGTGCGCGACGCCATCGCCAGCCGCCTGGCCGCGCAGGGCGACCTGCATTGACCGATTTAAAGCCTTTTCACCCTCCCGCCCTACAACCACCTGCGCGAGCAGCTCCTAAAAGAAGAGTCATCCATGCTACCCAACCTGTACCTGTCTGCCGATGAGAAAGCCGAACTGGCGGCCTTCACCGATTCGCTGGAGCGCTTTTGCGACGCCGAGATCGAGCCGCATTACGCCGCCTGGGAAAAGGCCGGCCTGGTCGACCGCGAGCTGTTCCGCAAGATGGGCGAGCACGGCTACCTGTGCGCCGACGTGCCCGAGCAATACGGCGGCGTGGGCGCCAGCGTGCACTTCTCGTTTGCGGTGATCGAGGTGCTGTCGTGCCGCGGCTACGGCGGCTTCGTCGGCGGCCTGCAGGTGCACACCGACATCGTCCCGCCCTACCTGCTGCACTGCGGCACTGAAGCGCAGCGCGAGTACTGGCTGCCCCGCATGGTCAGCGGCGACGCCGTGGCCGCCATCGGCATGACCGAGCCCGGCGCCGGCAGCGACCTGAAGGCGATCCGAACCACCGCCATCCGTGATGGCGACGGCTACGTCATCAACGGCAGCAAGATCTTCATCAGCAACGGCCAGCATTGCGACCTGCTGGTTCTGGCCGCCAAGACCGACCCGGCCGCCGGCGCCAAGGGCGTCAGCCTGTTTTTGGTGGACACGCGCGCCGCCGGGTTTGCGCGCGGCAAGAACCTGGACAAGGTCGGCCAGCACGCGGGCGACACGTCCGAGCTGTTCTTCGACAACCTGCGCGTGCCCGCCGACGCGCTGCTGGGCGGCGTTGAAGGCCAGGGCTTCGTGCAGATGATGCGCGAGCTGCCGCGCGAGCGCCTGATCATCGGCGTGCAAGCCGTCTACGGCGCCCAAGGCGCGCTGGACGTGGCGCTGAAATACGTGCAAGAGCGCCAGGCCTTCGGCCACGCCATCGGCCAGTTCCAGAACACCCGCTTCACCCTGGCCCAGTGCGCCACCGAAGTGGCCACGTCCGAAGCCTTCCTGAACGCCTGCATCGCCGCCTACCAGCAAGGCCTGCTCACGCCCGAAGCCGTCAGCGCCCTGAAGCTGCAAACCACCGAAATGCTCGGCCGCGTCGCCGACGCCTGCCTGCAGCTGTTCGGCGGCTACGGCTACATGACCGAATACCCCATCTCCCGCTTCTGGACCGACGCGCGCGTGCTGCGCATCTACGGCGGCACGTCGGAAATCATGAAGGAGCTGGTGGCGCGGTCGATTTTGGGGCGCTGATCGCGTTGAGGGTGGCGAAAGCCCAGCGCTGCGCCATGTGCTGACCGCGGTCACTTGTTTTTTTGTAGCTGGCCGCGCAGGTGGTTGTAGGGCTGGCGGGCGATTTGGCTTAAAGTACCTGCATGTCCGTTGAAACGACCCCCGCACCTGCCACCGGCGCCGCCAGCGCCGTGCTGCACTACCGCACCGTGCCAGTCACCGCCTTTGCGCAAAACTGCTCCATCGTCTGGTGCGGCGCCACGCGCGACGCGGCGGTGATCGACCCGGGGGGCGATCTGGCGCGGATTGAAGAAGAAGTGCAAGCGCTGGGCGTCAAGCTGAAAGCGATCTGGCTGACCCACGCGCACATCGACCACGCGGGCGGCACGGCCGAGCTGAGTGCGCGGCGGGGGCTGCCCATCGTCGGCCCGCACCCGGGCGACCAGTTCTGGATCGACGGCATTGCCGAGCAGGGCCGCATGTTCGGCTTTCCGCAGGTGGCGCCCTTCACGCCGACGCGCTGGCTGCACGACGGCGACACGGTGCAGATCGGCCAGTGCGTGCTGGACGTGCGCCACTGCCCGGGCCACACGCCGGGGCACGTGGTTTTCCATTCGCGCCAGGCGCAGCGCGCCTTTGTGGGCGACGTGCTGTTTGCCGGCAGCATCGGCCGCACCGACTTTCCGGGCGGCAACCACGCGCAGCTGATCAGCAGCATCCGCGAACGCCTGTGGCCGATGGGCGACGACACCGTGTTCATCCCCGGCCACGGGCCGGAGAGCAGCTTTGGCGAAGAGCGCCGCCACAACCCCTACGTGCGCGGCTGAGGGGTGTAACGCTTCAAAAAGCGCATGAAATCAGCGCGGGCTGCGTCAATAATAGGAGCAATGAACCGCTTCCGGCCTGCCCTGCATTTCCGTGCTCTGCCCTGGCCGATCGCTGTGGCGGGGGCGCTTGGCACGCTCGCCGCGCCGTCGAAAGGCCGCCTTGTCTGACGCCCAACCGGCGGCCAGCGCCGCCACCCCACCGTCGCCCGAGCCGCGCACCGGCTGGGCCGACACGCTCAGGATCTACCTCGCGCCCAACAGCTTGCGCATGCTGGCGCTCGGCTTTTCGGCCGGGCTGCCCTTGCTGCTGGTGCTGGGCACGCTGTCGTTCCGCCTGCGCGAGGCGGGCATCGACCGCTCGACCATCGGTTACCTCAGCTGGGTCGGCCTGGCCTACGGCTTCAAATGGGTGTGGGCGCCGCTGGTCGACCGGGTGCCGCTGCCGGGGCTGACGCGCTGGCTGGGCCGGCGGCGCAGCTGGCTGCTGCTGGCGCAGCTGGGCGTGGCCGCCGGGCTGGTGGGCATGGCGCTGGCCGACCCGCGCGTGTCGCTGGCCGGCGTGGTGTGGTGCGCGCTGGTGGTGGCATTTGCGTCGGCCACGCAGGACATCGCGCTGGACGCCTACCGCATCGAATCGGCGCCGACCGACCTGCAGCCAGCGCTGGCGGCCAGTTACCAGACGGGTTACCGCCTGGCCATGATCTGGGCTGGCGCGGGTGTGCTGTGGGTCGCGGCGCGGGCGCAGGGCGCCACGACCGGCTACGACAACGCGGCCTGGGCGGCCGCGTACCTCGTGATGGCCGCATCGATGGCGCTGGGCGTGCTGACGGTGTTGATCTCGCCCGAGCCGCCGCCGGTGCCCCAAAAGCCCGCGCGCACCGCCGGCGAATGGGTGCAGAGCGCGCTGATCGAGCCTTTTGCCGACTTCTTTCGCCGCTACAAGTGGCAGGCCGCGCTGATCCTGGCGCTGATCGCCGTCTACCGCATCAGCGACGTGGTGATGGGCATCATGGCCAACCCGTTCTACGTCGACATGGGCTACACCAAGGACGAGGTGGCGGCCGTCACCAAGATCTACGGCGTGGTCATGACGCTGGTGGGCGCCTTCGTGGGCGGCTCGCTGGCGCTGCGCTTCGGCGTCATGCGCATCCTGATGCTGGGCGCGCTGCTGTCGGCACTGACCAACCTGCTGTTTGCCTGGCTGGCCGGCTACGGCCACAGCGTGCCGGCGCTGATCGCCGTGGTGTCGGCGGACAACCTGGCGTCGGGCATCGCTTCGGCGGCGTTCGTCGGCTACCTGTCGAGCCTGACCAACATCAGCTATTCGGCCACGCAGTACGCGCTGTTCTCGTCGCTGATGCTGATGCTGCCGAAGTTCGTCGCGGGCTTTTCCGGCGACTACGTCAACGCCTTTGGCTACGCGGGCTTCTTCACCAGCACCGCGCTGCTGGGCCTGCCGGTGCTGGTGCTGGTCGCGCTGGCGGCACGAAGTTCAAGGTCAAATCGGCCTGCGGCGCTAGATGGGTAAGCGCAGAAAGCTATTGAAATAATAGCGAAACGCGGCACCGCTGCCGCGGCGTTTACCTATCTTTACCGCGCCTTCAAGCCGTGCCAGCGCGGTGCGCCGATGATGAGCGCCAAAGCCGCCTGGGCGGCGCTGCAGCCGTGCTAGAAAGGAGCGCATGAGCACCCAACGCCTGTTGATGATCGAAGACGACGTGCGCCTGGCCGGCATGGTGGGCGAATACCTGTCGCAGTCCGGCTTTGCCGTGGAACACGCGGTGGACGGCAACAGCGGCCTGGCCACGCTGCAGGACAAGCCGTTCGACCTGGTCGTGCTGGATTTGATGCTGCCCGACATCGACGGTCTGGAAGTCTGCCGCCGCCTGCGCGCGCTGCCCGGCGAGGTGGCGCGCACACCCGTGCTGATGCTGACCGCCAAGGGCGACCCGATGGATCGCATCGTGGGCCTGGAGCTGGGTGCTGACGATTACCTGCCCAAGCCCTTCGAGCCGCGCGAGCTGCTGGCGCGCATCCGCGCCGTGCTGCGCCGCCACCAGCCCGGCGCCGCGCCCGAGCACCAGGTGCTGCGCTTTGGCTCGCTCGAGATCGACCGCGACGCGCGCATCGTCACCGTGAATGGCCAGGCGGCCGATCTCACCAGCTACCAGTTCGACCTGCTCGTCACCCTGGCCGAGCGCGCTGGCCGCGTGCTGACACGCGAGCAGATCATGGAGGCGGTGCGCGGGCGCGAGCTGGAGGCGTTTGACCGCTCGATCGACGTGCACATGGGGCGCATCCGCGCCGCCATCAAGGAAGACGTGAAGAACCCCAAGCGCATCGTCACGGTGCGGGGGGTCGGTTACGTCTTCGCCAAGCAGCAGGATTGACGCGCGTGGGCCTGCCCAACCCGATTGCCCGCAAGCTGTACCTGCGCATCTGGCTGGCGGTGGCCGGCAGCGTGGCGGTGCTCAGCCTGCTGGTCGGCTGGGCCTGGCACAAGGCAGATCAGCAGCGCGACCGCGAGCGCCTGACGCAGCCGCCGCGCGAGGTGATGGTGCGCAACGCCGCGGGCGATTTGATCGGCACCGCGGAAGCGCAGCCGCGCCGCGTGCCGGGCGAGCCACCGCTGTTTGAGTTTGTCGTCACCTTGCAGGACGGGCAGGTGCTGAACCTGCAGATGCCGCCGCGCAAGCGCGCCGAGCCTGGTCGCCGCGGCGGCAATTCGTTGCTGGCCTGGCTGCGGCCGCCCTACGGCTTTCTGTGGGTGCTGGGGCTGGCGGGCTTGATGGTCATGGTCGGGGTGTTTCCGGTCGCGCGTCGGCTGACGCAGCGGCTGGAGGGGCTGCAGCGCGGCGTTCAGCGCTGGGGCGAGGGCGATCTGTCGGTGCGTTTGCCGGCCTCGGGCCAGGACGAGGTGGCGGACCTGTCGCGCCGCTTCAACGATGCGGCGGAGCGGGTCCAGAGCCTGATGGATTCGCAAGCGGCGCTGCTGCGCTCACAGAAGTCGCTGCTGGCCAACGCCTCGCACGAGTTGCGCTCGCCGCTGGCGCGCATCCGCATGGCGCTGGAACTGTCGGGCTCGGCGCCGTCGCCGGCCGTGCGCGCGGAAATCGGCCGCAACATCGTCGAACTCGATCAGCTGATCGACGAAATCCTGCTGGCTAGCCGCCTGGACGCCAAGGAGCTGGATCTGGGCACGATGGAAGAGGTCGACCTGGTTGGCCTGGTGGCCGAGGAGGCGGCGCGCGTCAACGCGGCTTTTGAGCCGGCCGAAGGCGTGACCAGCGTACTGGTGCCAGGCGTTAACCGCTTGCTGCGCCGGGCGGTGCGCAACCTGCTGGAAAACGCGCGTCGCTACGGCGGCCAGGACGTGAGCGCCGAACTGTGGACCGAGAACGGCCAGGCGGTGGTAGCGGTCAACGACCGCGGGCCGGGCGTGCCTGTCGACCAGCGCGAACGCATCTTCGAGCCCTTCTACCGCATGCCTGGGGCAAGCGAGAGCCACGGCGGCGTCGGCCTGGGCTTGGCGCTGGTGCGCTCGATCGCCGAACGCCACGGTGGGCAGGTCTCTTGCGGACCCCGAGAGGGCGGCGGTGCGCGGTTTAGATTGAGTTTCCCGTTGGTTTTATCCAACAAATGAATTCTTTTGACTAAATTTTCGCGACTTCCGCCACGCGCCCCCCGGAATGAGGGGTTTCCACATTTCCTGCAACTTGTAAAGTAGGTGTTTTGCTGTCACACTCTCTCTCGGTCCTTGGCTCACTTGCGCTTGCAAGCGCCAAAAGACTGTGAGAGTCAGGTCCTCACAAGAAGCGTCACACGAAACCGCCCCCTACCCGGGGCGGTTTTCTTTTTGGGCGCCACAAAACGTCTGAGCACCACTGGACCCGCGCGACTTCGTCGCCCATGCCCCGAGCGTCAGCCATGGATCGGAGGACGAGCCGGCTGAGGATGCAGCGTGGCAAAGAGGAAGATCAGCAGCGCCAAGTAGATCATCACGCCGTTGTAGTGCGCGAAAAACACCTGCGTCAGGCCAAAGCCCATGTGCGCGCCTACGACAGTCACGCCGAGCAGACGTATGCAGATCTCATCGTCAAGTGGCAGCTGAGGCGTGCGGCCAACGGTCCGCCGCCTCGGCCAGAACAGGGCCAGGGGCACCAGGTACAACACGCCCAGTCCCGCCACCCCAAGCAGCCCGCGCTTGACGAACTGGTCGATCACTTCGTTGTGGGCGTGCCCATATTCCAGCACCGCGGGGCCAGCTTGGCCGGCCGCGACACGGCGGGCTTTCTCCGCCGCATAGCCTGCCTCGCCCCAACCCAGCAGCGGCTTTTCACGGCCCATCGCCCAGGCCAGGTTCCAGTGGTCGAGGCGGTGGCCGACCGAGGTGTTGGCATTTCCCGTGGATTCGTAAGAGGTCACTTCTGCGATCGCCCAATCCAGGCGCTGTTCCAGTTGAGGTGCCATGCGCCAGCCGAGCGGCACCAGCAGCACGCCCAGCACCAGCAGCCCCACCAATGCGCGGCGGTGCGATACCCAGTGGGCAATCAGCCAGAACAAAATCGGGAGGCACAGCGCGATCGCCAGCCACCCACCCCGTGTCTGCGAAAGCAGCGAGCCGAGCAAACCCAGTGCGCAGCAGGCCAACACCGCCAGCCGCAGAGGCCAGCGCCAGCGCGGCCCGTAGACCGTGAACTGCAGCCAGCACATCACACCGAACATGCCGCACAGGTTGCCCAACTGGATGGCGTTGCTGGTTTTCTCGGCGCTGGTCCAGGGACGGTCCAGTCCCAGGATGAAAACCTCGTACAGCGCGCGCAAGCCTCCGCAGGCGGCACCGACCGCAATGCCGGCGAGCAGCCAGCGCAGCTGCGGCGGAAAGCGCATGAGGTACAGCAGGCAAGGCAGCACCAGCGCGTAGCGCACCGGTTTGTTCAGGACACTCACGCCTTTGGACCAGTCGCTGCCGTGCAGCCACACCAAAGCCATCACGACGATGGCGCCGGCCAGCCAGCGTGTCTCAGGCCGTACCGGCCAGCGCCACCAGTAGGGGGCGCCTGCCAGGGCCCCGACAAACAGCAGGCCAATGCCCCAGGCGTAGCCGGAGGGTAGCCACAGGGCCAGCGCAGGCACCAGAAAGGCCGCCAGGCTCGTGAGGCGGAGGTGGGTCGCTTCGGTGAGGTTCAAGATGCAGTCGGGCGGCTACTGCTGACCGCATCGCCCCGGCTGGTCATGGCGGTGCCAGAGGGACTGGCGGATCAGTGGGAAGCGACGTGTTCGCCCGCCTTGAGCTGATACAGAGTTCCGCAGTACGGGCACCTGGCTTGCCCGGTGTGGGCAACATCCAGGTACACCTTGGGATGGGCGTTCCACAGTTCCATTTTCGCCAGCGGGTTAGGGCAGAAGACGCCGCCCTGGGGCGTCAGGTCTTTGGCCAGCAGGATGACCGGTGCGGGAGTAGTCGTGCTCATCGGTGAACGTTTCAAGGTGGCGCCCGGCTCAACGGCTGAACGGGCGCGGTGGCGATGCCGCTATTGTCCAGCGTTTTACTGCGGGTCTGGCGCGGGCTGCGGTCGCACGGCCGGCGCCTGCCGCAACTGGTCCAATTCACGCAGATAGAAGGCGTCGAGCTCGCGCAGCTTGCCCGCAATGTCGAACCGCTCGATCGGGTAGTCGCGGCGCGGCGGGCGCTCGGCCAGCATTTCGGTCAGGGCGGTGGTCAGCGCAACGCTGTCGTCGATGGGCACCGACACCGGCGCCATGGCGTCGGCCAAGTGAAGCGCGCCCTCGGTGCGGGTGGCGATGATGGGAAGGCCGGCCTGCATGGCTTCCAGCAGCACCAGGCCAAACGGCTCCGAACGGGCTGGGCTGACGAAGGCGTCGAACGCGCTCAGCCAGTCCTTGGGGTGCCGTGAGAACCCCGGTGTGACCACCCGCGAACCCGAGCGCCGCTGCAGCTTGGCCAGCGCGGGCCCGTGCCCGACCACCACCAGCCAGGTGTTGGGCAGGTTGGCCTGCTCGAAGGCGTCGATCAAGGTATCGAACCCCTTGCTGGCCTCGGCACGACCCATGGCACCGAATACCCAGGCGTCGGCAGGGATGCCATGCTGCGCGCGCAACTGCGAGCGCGCGTCCGGGGAGGGCATGTGCGGCAGGATCCAGTTGTCGATCTGGGCGGTGTGCCCGCGCAAGGGCGTCGGGATCTCGCGCAACTGCCAAGGCGCAATGGCGACCAGCGCGTCCAGGTCGGCATGTTGCTGTGGCTTGTAGCGGATGTGCAAGGTGGCCACCCGCAGGCACAGGCCCGGCACGGCACGCAGCGCGCGGCAGGCAGCGCTCAGGTGGGCGTGGGCGACATCTGGCTGGATGCGGCGCAGCGCGCGCGTCGCATGCCACCAAGACAGCCAGTCCGGCACCAGCACCAAGTTGACGCGCGGGTCGACCAGGTCGGCGTAGGCGTCTTCGTGGGTGCCCGCGGCGCCGCGGCGCAGGACGAGGGATACCTCGTGCTCGCGCGACTGCGCATTGGCCAACTCGATCGCGTGGCGTTCGCTGCCCGCGAAGTGGCGTGTGAGGATCAGGTGCGCGATACGCATGGCCGGGGCGCTGGGCCGACGGCCTGCGCTGAACCGTGTAATCGGTTCAGTTATACCTTGGTGAGCCAGTGAGCGTATTTCGGATTGCGTCCGTTGACGATGTCAAAAAATGCGTTCTGGATCTTTTCGGTGACCGGGCCGCGCTCGCCTGCGCCGATCTGGATGCGATCCAGTTCGCGGATGGGCGTGACTTCGGCAGCCGTCCCGGTGAAGAACATTTCATCGGCGATGTAGCACTCGTCGCGGGTGATGCGCTTTTGCACCAGCTGGATGCCGAGGTCTTCGCAGATGTGCAACACCGTGTTGCGCGTGATGCCATTCAGGGCCCCGGCCGACAGATCGGGCGTGTAGACCACGCCGTCCTTGACGACAAACACGTTCTCGCCCGCGCCTTCGCTGACGAAGCCGCTGGTGTCCAGCAGCAGCGCCTCGTCGTAGCCATCGTCCAGCGCTTCCATGTTGGCGAGGATCGAGTTGCTGTAGTTGCTCACAGCTTTGGCCTGCGTCATCGTGATGTTCACGTGGTGGCGGCTGTAGCTGCTGGTCTTGACGCGGATGCCGCGCTTCAGCCCCTCTTCGCCCAAGTAGGCGCCCCATTCCCAGGCTGCGACCATCAAATGGATGGTGTTGCCCTTGGGGCTGACGCCGAGCTTTTCGGAGCCGATCCAGGTCAGCGGGCGCAGGTAGGCGCTTTTCAGCTGGTTGGTTCGCACCACTTCCTTCTGCGCGTCGTTGACCTGATCTTGGGTGAAGGGAATCTGCATGCGCAGGATCTTCGCGCTGTTGAACAGGCGCTGCGTATGTTCCTGTAACCGGAAAATGGCGGTGCCATTGACCGTGTTGTAGGCACGCACCCCTTCGAAGGCGCCGCAGCCGTAGTGCAGCGTGTGCGTCAGCACATGGATCTTGGCGTCGCGCCAGTCGACCAGATGACCGTCGAACCAGATCTTGCCGTCGCGGTCGGCCATCGAAAGAGGAGGTGTGCTCATGAAAATCCCTGTGAATGCACGCGGGCGGCCAGCTTGCAGCGTTCCCTGCCGGTCAAAAGGTTAACCGACGATTTTATGCCTGCCGGTTGTCCGCGTCGATGGGCGTGGCGACCGGATAGGCCCCGGGCGCTGAGTCTGTAGCCTTTTTGCTTAATGAGAGCTCCGCACCCGCGTCCGCCGGTGGTGTGGGACGGTCCAGGCGCCAGCCGTTGAGTTGGCCGCGCTGGAATTCTGCCGTCACCTGCGAGCCGCCCGGGTCGGTCCAGCGGTAGACCTCGGGCTCGGCGCCTTCGGGCGACAGGCGCTCGCCCATCGAGCGGGTCAGCGCCATCACGTGCAGCAGGGCGCTGCGGGGCTTGAGCTTGGCGTTGAGCATCACCGCACTGTCGACGTAGCCGATAGGCCGGTCGGCGGCGCGCTTCATCACCTGGAGCACGCGCGTGTAGTACAGCAGGAACCACAGCACCAGCGCGGTGCCGGCCAAGGCCAGGCCGGCCCAGCCGCCGGCGCGCCAGGCGCCGGCGCCCAGGGCGACGGCGATCACGAGGGTCAGAATGCGTTGCCAGGTCATGCCGTGATTGTCGCTGTGCCGGGTAGCAAGACTTGGTTATTGAGGAAAATTGGCCTCTAGCCCTACAACCATCAGTGCGAATAGCTATTAAACTAATAGCAATTGACGCGAGCCATCGGGCCCGTCGCCCAGCCGCCGTCAGCGGACGGCGGCGCGCGCTTGCTCGATCCAGCCGTCGAACAGCGCCTGGTGCGCCTTGATCCAGCCTTCGGTGTGGCGCTCGATGTCGGCAGGCTTGTCCTGGCCGTCGTTCATGGCGTTGTTCTGCGCGGTGATGTCGGTCACCGGCAGCTTCATCAGGCTGAACAGCTTGGCCGCGTCTGGGTGCGCGTCGATGAAGGCGCGGTTGGCCAGGATGCGCTGGGTGTTGATGACCGAGCCGTAGTTGCGCCCGTTGGGCAGCGTGGTGTCCAGCTTGGCCTGCTCGCCCGGCAGCGCCGAAAACGGCACCTGCAGCCAGACCACGTCTTTGCCCGGCACCAGCACGCTGCTGACCCAGTACGGCGTCCAGGTGAAGTACAGGATCGGCTTGCCGGCCTTGTAGCGCTGGATCACGTCGGCCATCAGCGCCGGGTAGCTGCCCTGCTGGTGCTGCACGGTGTCGCGCAGCTTGTAGGCCGTCAGCTGGGTTTCGATCTGCGCTTCGCAGCCCCAGCCAGGCGTGCAGCCCGTGAGGTTGGCCTTGCCGTCGCCGTCGGTGTCGAACAGCTTGGCGATCGCCGGGTCGTTCAATTGCTGCAGGTTGGTGATGCCGTGGGCGTCGGCCGTCTTCTTGTCGATCAGGTAACCCTGGATGGCGTCGGCCGAATAGGCGTTGTCGCGCCACAGCTTGGCGTCACCGCCCGAGTTCTTGTAGTAGTCGTCGTGCAGCGGCTGCCAGTGGTCGGCCAGGAAGGTGGCGTCGCCGTTGGCAATGGCCAGGTGGGCGGTCGGGTATTCCACCTCGCGGATCGGCTGCACGTCGTAGCCCAGGCGCTCCAGCCCCTTCATCACCAGCAGGGTCTGGAAGGTTTCTTCGGCGATAGTGCTTTTCAGCGGTTGCACGCGCACGCCCTTGCCGGGCTGGCTGGGGTCGGCGGCGAAAGACGGGGCCACGGCGGCGACCAGGGTCAGGGCGAGCAAGGCCGCGCTGGCGGCACGCCAGTGCGAGGGTTGCGAGGGGCGCAGGGGCAAAGCGGTGTTCATGGCAATTCCTTCAGGTTCGGGGCTCAGGCCGGCTGGGCCTGCGGGTGGGCGTTGGGGGCGGCCGTATCGGCGGCGGCGCTGGCCGGGCGGCGCGCCAGCGCGCGCCGCACCAGGCCGATCGGGCCGCGCGTGGCCCAGCTCTGGCCGTGGCGCTGCGGCTGGCTGAGCGCCTGCGTCAGGCGGTCCAGCACGATGGCCAGGATCACGATGCCCAGGCCGCCCACGCTGGCCAGGCCCATGTCCAGGCGGCCAATACCGCGCAGCACCATCAGGCCCAGGCCGCCCACGGCGATCATGGAAGCGATCACCACCATCGACAGGCTCAGCATCAGCGCCTGGTTGATGCCCGCCATGATCGACGGCATGGCCAGCGGCAGTTGCACCTTGGTCAGCAGCTGCCAGGGCGAGGCGCCGTAGGCGGTGGCCGCTTCGACCAGGTCGGGCCGCACCTGGCGGATGCCCAGGTTGGTCAGGCGCACCAGCGGCGCCAGCGCGAAGATGATGGTGACGATGACACCCGGCACGTTGCCGATGCCGAACAGCATCACCACCGGCACCAGGTACACGAAGGCGGGCGTCGTCTGCATAGCATCCAGCAGCGGGCGCACCAGGCGGTTGGCGCGCTCGCTGCGCGCCAGCCAGATGCCCAGCGGCACACCGATCAGCACGCAGAACGACAGCGCGGTCAGCACCAGCGACAGCGTCACCATGGCCTCGTTCCAGATGCCCAGCAGGCCAATCACCAGCAGCGACAGGCCCGTGAAGATGGCCATGCGCGCGCCCGCCAGCTGCCAGGCCAGCAGCGACAGCAGGCCGATCATCACCAGCGTGGGCGGGTACAGCAGGGCGGCTTCCACGCCGCCCAGCAGCGCGTCGACCGGCTGGCGCAGCGCCTGGAAGGCGGGGCGGAAGTGGTCGACGAACCAGCTCAGGCCGTCGTTGATCCAGCCTTGCACCGGCAGCGCGCCGTCGAACCAGCCGGCCACCGTGTGGGCGGCGGAATCGGCGGCCTGCGTGGCCTGCGCCGGGGCGTCCGCGGCCGCGGCGCCGGATGCGCTCATGTCCTGCGTCACTGCCTGCGGGCCACCCAGCCAGGCGGGGTGGGCGTCCGTGGGGGCGGCTTGGTACGGGTCCTGGAAGGCGGCGGAAGGCGCGGAGGCGCTGGCTTGGGCGGCCGCGGCGCTGGCGTCCTGCGTCACGGCGGCGGCGCCGTCCAGCCACGCGGGCTGGCTGTCGGTCGGGGCCGCCTGGTAGGGGTCGGCAAAGGTGGGGGATGTGTCGGTCGTGCTCATGGCGAACTCTCCGGGGGTCTGGTCGTCAACGCGTCGGTCTCAGGCGCTCAGCGCGGGCTCGGCGGTGGTTTCGGTCGGCTCGGGCAGCGGATTGCCGCGCGGGTCGGTGGTCGGATCGAGGAACTTCAGCAGCGTGTTCTTGCTGATCGTGCCGACGAAGCGGCCGTCCTCCGCCACCACCGGCAGCGGCGCGGGCTGCGCGACCATGCGGCTGTAGAGGTCGGCGATGGGCGTGTCGGCGGCCACCGGCTCGACGTCGGGCACGAAGGCGTGGCGCAGGCCCAGCGTGCCTTCGTGGCCGTGCAGCGCGTTGCGCAGCGAATCCGCGGACACGGCGCCCAGGTACTGGTGGCGCGTGTCCACCACGTAGGCCCATTCGCGGTCCTGGTCCTGCAGGCGCTTCAAGGCCGGGCGGCAGCCGCGCGTGGGGCTTTCGGACACCTCCACCTGCGTCTTGCGCGCGATGTCGGCGGCCTTGAACACCGCCGCCGCGTCCACGCCGCGCACGAACTGGCGCACGTAGTCGTTGGCGGGCGCGCGCAGGATGTCTTCGGGCGTGCCGACCTGCTCGACCTGCCCGTCTTTCATGATGGCGATGTGGTCGCCGATGCGCATGGCCTCGTCCAGGTCGTGCGAGATGAAGACGATGGTGCGGCGCTTGATCTGCTGCAGGCGCAGCAGCTCATCCTGCATTTCGGTGCGGATGATCGGGTCGAGCGCGGAAAACGCCTCGTCCATCAGCAGGATCGACGGGTCGGCCGCCAGCGCGCGCGCCAGGCCCACGCGCTGCTGCATGCCGCCCGAGAGCTCGTCCGGGTAACTGTCGGCCCACACCGCCAGGCCGACCTGCTCCAGCGCATCGCGCGCGGCGGCGTCGCGCTCGCCCTTGGGGATGCCGGCCAGCTCCAGCCCGAAGGCCGTGTTTTGCAGCACCGTCAGGTGCGGCAGCAGCGCGAACGACTGGAACACCATGCTGATGTGCTTGCGGCGGAACTCGCGCAGCTGGGCGTCGCTGTACTGAGCGATGTCCTCGCCGTCGACCACCACGCGGCCGGCCGTGGGCTCGATCAGCCGGTTGAGCATGCGCACCAGCGTCGACTTGCCCGAGCCCGACAGGCCCATGACAACGAAGACCTCGCCCGCCTCGACGCGCAAGCTGGCGTCGAACACGCCGATCGACTGGCCGGTCTGCGCCACGATCTCCTGTTTGGACAGGCCTTGGCGGGCCAGTTCGAGCGCGCGCTCGGGCTGGTCGCCGAAGACCTTGAACACCTTGTCTATCTCAATGGTTTTGGCCATGTTGTCCTTCCGGTTGGCAAAAGCAGCGGCGCCGGTGGGCCACCTGGACGGTGGATGACCGGCCAATGCACGCTGCATGGCGAACGAGGGGATGGGGCCGGGCCAGCTGACTGACCCCTGTGACGGCCCCAGGGCGGGCGATGTGGGTTGCACTGCGCAGGCGGCAGGAACCCAGCAAGTCCTTGGCCGCCCCGGCGCCGCTCAGTAGGGAGCGGCGCAACCGATGGGGCAGGCCCGCGGCCGAGATGCTCGGCCTGAAAACGCAAAGCGCCCAGCCAAGCCAGGCGCGACAGAATTTACATATTATATCCAAATCGCTATGTAAGTCAATGCCAACTGCGAGTTCTGGGTATGAGGGGCGTGGCGGAGGCCGCCCAGCCGTGAGAAGCCGCGGTCAGGTTCGCCTTGGGCGGCCGCGCCCATCGCGCGGTAGCGTCGCACGGCGCAGAGGGCATCCACCCTCAGCGTTGCCAGCCCGATGATGAGACGACCGCCTTCGCTGGTTTTTAGGCGATCTAGGCCTGCAGCCCTAAATGGATAGGCGCTGGCGGCTATTGATTTTGAAGTAAACGTCGACGGGCGATGCGGCTCAGTCCAGCCCACGCACCAGCGCCATCGCTTCGTCCACGCGCTCCACGGCGTGGATGGTCAGGCCTTCGAAGGCCTTGTCCGCCTTCTTGGGCGCGTTGGCTTTAGGCACGACGGCGACGGAGAAGCCCAGCTTGGCGGCCTCCTTCAGCCGCTCCTGCCCGCGCGGCGCGGGCCGCACTTCACCGGCCAGGCCGACTTCACCAAAGGCCAGAAAACCCTTGGGCAACGCCTTGCCACGCAGGCTGCTGGTGATGGTCAGCATCACCGCCAGGTCGGCCGCGGGCTCGCTGATGCGCACGCCGCCCACGGCGTTGACGAACACGTCCTGGTCGCCCGTGGCCACGCCGGCGTGCTGGTGCAGCACCGCCAGCAGCATGGCCAGGCGGTCGCGCTCCAGGCCGACCGACAGGCGCCGCGGGCTGACGCCGCCGGTGTCGACCAGCGCCTGAATCTCCACCAGCATCGGCCGCGTACCTTCCAGCGTCACCAGCACGCAGCTGCCGGGCACGGGCTGGCTGTGTTGGCTGAGGAAAATCGCGCTCGGGTTGCTGACTCCTTTCAGGCCTTTTTCCGTCATGGCGAACACGCCGATCTCATTCACCGCGCCAAAGCGGTTCTTGATGGCACGGATCAGCCGGTACGACGAATGCGTGTCGCCCTCAAAGTACAGCACCGTGTCGACCATGTGTTCCAGCACGCGCGGGCCGGCCAGCTGGCCGTCCTTGGTCACGTGGCCGACCAGCACGATGGCGCAGCCACTGGACTTGGCCCAGCGCGTCAGGTGCGCCGCGCATTCGCGCACCTGCGCCACGCTGCCCGGCGCGCTGGTGAGCTGGTCGCTGTACACGGTCTGGATGGAGTCGATCACCGCCACGGCCGGGCGCTGCTCGGCCAGCGTCGCGAGGATGCGCTCCAGCTGGATCTCGGCCAGCACCGCGACCTGCGAACCGGTGATGCCCAGCCGCCGCGCGCGCAGGGCGACCTGGGCGCCACTCTCCTCCCCAGTCACGTAGAGCGTGCCGCCACCTGGCACTTCGCCACCACCCGGCGCCGGCAAGTCCGCCCGCTGCAGCGCGTCCAGTGCCTGCAGCAGCAGCGTCGACTTACCGATGCCCGGGTCGCCGCCGATCAGCACCACGCCGCCTTCGACGATGCCGCCGCCCAGCACGCGGTCCAGCTCAGGCTGGCCGGTGGGCGTGCGCGCCACGTCCACTGCTTCGATCACGGCCAGCGGCCGCACCGGGCTGTTGGGCGCGAGCGACGCAAAACCCGCGCCTAAACGGTTCTTGCCTGCGCCCGCCGTTTCCGGCACGCTCTCGACCAAGGTGTTCCAGGCACCGCAACCGGGGCACTTGCCCAGCCAGCGCGGACTTGACGCGCCGCATTGGTTGCAGATGAAGGTGGTTTTGGGACTGGCCATGAAACGATGGTACTGGGGTGGGTCTGATGGCTTTTCAGGCGCCGTGAATCGGGCAAAACCCGGCTACCATGCGCGCACTTTAGAGAAGGACGGAGACTGTCAATGATCGCTGCAGAAGCTGAGGTGCACCCCCCGGTATCGAGAAACCGCTTGCTCTTCACCTCCGGCATGGGCTGGATGTTCGACGCCATGGACGTGGGGCTGCTGTCCTTCGTGCTGGCCGCGCTCAAGGCCGACTGGGGCCTGTCGGCGGGGCAAATGGGCTGGCTGGGCGCCATCAACTCCATCGGCATGGCGGTGGGCGCCATGATGTTCGGCATGATGGCCGACCGCATCGGCCGCAAGCACGTGTTCATCATCACGCTGCTGCTGTTCGCCATCGCCAGCGGCCTGTCGGCCTTTGCCACCACGCTCACCGTGCTGATGGTGCTGCGCTTTTTCATCGGCATGGGCCTGGGCGGCGAACTGCCGGTGGCCAGCACCTACGTGTCCGAACGCGTGCCTGCGCACGAGCGCGGGCGCATCGTCGTGCTGCTGGAAAGCTTCTGGGCGCTGGGCTGGATCCTGGCCGCGCTGATTGCCTACTTCGTCATTCCACGCTTCGACAAGGACATGGGCTGGCGCGTTGCGCTGATGCTGGGTGCGCTGCCCGCGGTGTACGCGCTGTACCTGCGCCGCAAGCTGCCCGACGACAAGCCCACCGCGCCGCCATCGGCCGGCATGCCCTGGTCGGCGCGGCTGGCGGCGCTGTGGTCCGACGAACACCGCCGGTCCTCGCTGATGCTGTGGGTGCTGTGGTTCACCGTCGTGTTCTCGTACTACGGCATGTTTCTGTGGCTGCCCAGCGTCATGGTCGGCAAGGGCTTTGCGCTGATCAAGAGCTTCGAGTACGTGCTGCTGATGACGCTGGCGCAGCTGCCCGGTTACTTCACCGCCGCCTGGCTGATTGAACGCATGGGCCGCAAGTTCGTGCTGGTGGTCTACCTGCTCGGCACTGCGGCCAGCGCCTGGGCCTTTGGCAACGCCAACACCGAAGGCGCACTGCTGCTGTACGGCGCGCTGCTGTCCTTCTTCAACCTGGGGGCCTGGGGCGCGCTGTACGCGTATTCGCCTGAAAACTACCCCGCCGCCATCCGCGCCAGTGGCGTCGGCATGGCCGCGGGCGTCGGGCGCATCGGCGGCATCCTGGGCCCGCTGGCCATCCCGTTCCTCGGGGCTCAGGGCTGGAGCACCGGCGCCGTATTCACCCTGTTTGCCATCACCATCGTCATCGGTGCGCTGGCCGTGGCGCTGCTGGGGCGTGAAACCAAGGGCGAGCTGGCGGTGCAATAAAGGTCGGCCGCCGGCCGGCCCGGCCGTCGCTTTCCAAAGTGGCGATCACTGGAAGTTGCTATTGTTTGAGTAGCTGCCTGCGCAGATACTTCTAAGGCTGGTGGACGTTTTCATCCAAAATCCCCCAGCCCCTGGGGGTATTGGAACTTTTGATTGCGTCGCACGCGCTCAGCGGCCGACAATCGGCCTTCACCCTTGGCTTCACGACGGGCAGGCCGACTGCCCGCACCGACAGGCAGCGCCGGCTGCCGGGACCTGACAACCACATGAGCGTGCATCTCTGGGACTACGCGCCCGACGCCCTTGAAGTGCATGTGAGCGAGTTGCTCCTTGCCACCGCCACCCGCAGCGACACCCTGGTGGACGACACCGTGCGCGAAGTGCTGCACGACCTGCGCAAGCACCTGGCCATGGAGGTGATCTTCCTGTCCGAAATCCGCGACGGCCAGCGCAACTTCAAGCACGTCGACACCCAACCGGGCTGCGAGCTGATCGCCACCGGCGGCGGCTCCAGCCTGGAAGAATCCTTCTGCCAATGCGTGCTGGACGGGCGCCTGCCGCAGCTGGTGCACGACGCGGCCACGCACCCGGCCTTTCCGCTGCTGCCGGCCACGCCGTTTCGCGTCGGCGCGCACCTCAGCACGCCGATCGTGCTGTCCGACGGGCGCGTGTACGGCACGCTGTGCTGCTTCAGCCAGACCGCCGACCCGACGCTGACGGAGCGCGACCTGCTGAAGCTGGCCAGCGTTGCGCGGGTGGCAGCCAAGCGCATCGACGCGCGCCTGCAGAGCGTTCGCGACGAAGAAATGGCGCGCTGGCAGATCGAGCCGGTGCAGCCGCCGCCGCGGCGCTGAAGCCGCGCTAGCCCGCGCTGCTGCTGGCCTGGTCGGCCAGCGCCACCACGGCGCCGATCGCGCCGCGCGCCTGTGGGCTGTTGTGCCAGCAGGTGCTGCGCATCATCTGCGAAATCTGCTTGGTGACGGCCAGCGGGTCCAACCCGGCCAGCTGCGCCAGCGAGGTGTAGCCCGCCTGTTCCAGCCGCTGCACCACCGTCGGCCCCACGCCCTTGAGCGCCAGCAACTGAGCGCGTTCTTCGGCAGAGAAGCTCATGCGGCGGCGTGCTCCAGGCCCTGTGCCAGCGTCTGCGTGATCTCGGCCGCGGGCGCGGCGCGGCAGTGCTGCGCGTTCTGGCCGCTCCACAGCGGCGTGAAGTCGGTGCGGCCCAGCTTTTCGGCCGCCGCGCGCAGGGGCGCGGCAAGCGCCGTGGCCAGCGGGAAGGCAGGCGCGGCGGCGCTGATCGGCCCTTGTTCGCGCACCATCCGGTTGACGATGCCGCGCGCCGGGCGGCCGGTGAAGCAGTTGGTCAGCGCGGTGTGTCGTGCGGCTTCAGACTGCAGCGCGGCGCGGTGCAGGGCGGTCGTGGTGGCCTCGTCGGCGCACAGGTAGGCCGTGCCGACTTGTACCCCGGACGCGCCCAGCGCCATCGCCGCGCGCACGCCCGCCGCGTCGGCGATGCCGCCCGCGGCGATTACTGGCACGTGCAGCGCCGCCACCAGCTGCGGCAGCAGGGCGAACGTGCCCATCTGCTCGGTCAGGTCGTCGCTGAGGAAGTGCCCGCGGTGGCCGCCAGCCTCCAGACCCTGGGCGATCACGGCGTCGGCGTCATGCTCCTGAAGCCATAGCGCCTCGCGCACGGTGGTGGCCGACGAGAGCACAAAAGTGCCCTGATTCTTGAGGGCCTGCAACAGCTCGGGCGCCGGCAGTCCGAAATGAAAGCTGACCACGCGCGGCTTGAATTCGGCCATCAGCGCGGCCGACGCGGCGTTGTACGGCGTGCGGCCCGCCCCGGCGGGCACAGCGTTCACGTCCAGGCCCAGCTCGGCGTAGTACGGCGCCAGCGCCGCGCGCCAGGCCGCGTCGCGCGCGGCATCGGGCTTGGGCGGCGTGTGGCAGAAGAAGTTGACGTTGTAGGGCAGGCCGCTGGCGGCCAGGCGCTCCAGTTCGGCGCGCAGGGCGTCGGGCGCCAGCATGGCGGCGGGCAGCGAGCCCAGCCCGCCCGCGGCGCTGACGGACAGCGCCAGGGCGCTGCCCTGCACGCCGGCCATGGGCGCCTGGATCAGTGGCCAGCGCGTGCCGAAGGCAGAGGTGAGGGCAGTGGATTGGGTCATGGGCGGATTCTGCCGCGCTGCTACAGCTTGCGCCGCAGCGCCTCGAAAAACAGCTCGGACTGCAGGCGTTCGCCCAGCGTCTGCGCCGCCACGCGCGCCGCCAGCTCGGCGCTGGCCGGCGCCAGCGGCCGGCCGGTGGCGCGCGCCAGCACCTCGGCCTGGCAGGCGCGTTCCAGGTAGTACAGATCGTCGTAGGCGTGGTCGATGCGCGCACCGCACACCACCACGCCGTGGTTGCCCAGGAAGACCACGTCGGCGTCGCCCATCGCGCGGGCGATGCGCTCGCCCTCGTTGGCGTCCAGCGCCAGGCCGTTGTAGTGCGCGTCGGCCGCCGTTCGGCCGTGAAACCGCATCGCGTTCTGCGACAGCGTGGTGTCCAGCATGCGCAGGTCGATCAGCGTCAGCGCCGTGGCGTGCGGCATGTGCGTGTGCATCACGCAGGCCTGCCCGCACAGGCGGTGGATGGCGGCGTGGATGAACATGGCGGTCGGCTCGACTTCGCGCCGTCCGGCCAGGCGCTGGCCTTGGCTGTCGACCATGACGATGTCGTCGGCCTCGACCTCGCTCCACATCAGCCCGCGCGGGTTCAGCAGGAAGCGCCCCGAGGCGTCCGGCAGTTCCACGCTGAAGTGGTTGCACACGCCTTCAGCCAGACCGTGGAACGCCGCGGCGCGCAGGGCCAGCGCGAGGTCGGCGCGCAAGCGGCGCACGGGCGGTGCGTCGAAATCCGAGGCGTGAATGGACATGGCGGTCAGGTCTCCGGTGCGGCGGCGAGTGGGGTACGGGGCCATGGTCTCACACCCGGCGCGGCTTGGGAGGGCGCGTCGGCTGCCCCCGTCTTGCGGCCTGCGATGGGGCGCCGCAGCGCCCCGCGGGGGACCGTGCGGAGAAGGCTTGCACGGGTGCAAGATATTTAATACATTAAATAAATGCCCCGCCCTGCCCGATTTCGCCACCGCAACCTTCCCTTGCTGTTGCTGAAAGCACGTGAGGCGCTGATGGAGCGCCGCCGCCCCGCGCTGCGCAGCCACGGGCTGTCGGACCAGCAGTGGCGCGTGCTGCGCGTGCTGTCCGACCCGGCGCATGCCGAGGGGTTGGACACCGGCAGCCTGGCGCGCGAAGCACATCTGCTCAGCCCCAGCCTGACCGGCATGCTGGCGCGCATGGAGCGCGACGGGCTGGTGCGGCGCCAGCGCAGCGAGCAAGACGCGCGCCGCAGCGTGGTGTTTGCCACCGAAGCCGGGCTGGCCGTGGCCAGCGCGTTGCGCGTTGCGATAGAGGCGCAGTACGAATCGCTGGAAGCCCAGCTCGGCCAGCACAAGCTGGAACAACTGTACGCCCTGCTGGACGACCTGATCGCCCTGCAGGGCGACGAAGAGGAGAACGAACCGATGACCGACGATCTGCAGCCCATGCCAGACGAGGTGGCCCGATGAGCGCCAGCGCCTGGCTGCCGACCGGGACGGTGTACGGCACGCTGCTGAACTTCCGCCGCGAGGCCGAGCTGTGGGCGCCGCGCATGACCGAGGCGCCGTACAAGGCTGCGCCGCGCGCGCCGGTGCTGTACGTGAAAACGGCCAACACCTACGCGCCGCAGGGCGCCGCCGTACCCGTGCCGGGTGAGGTGGACGTGGGCGCCAGCATCGGCCTGGTGATCGGTGATGGGTGGTCAGAATCGGCTCAAGCGCTACAACCATCAGCGCAAGCAGCTATTAATATGGTAGCAAAAACTTTGCCGCCCATCGCAGGTTGCGTGCTGCTCAGCGACCTGAGCCTGCCGCACGACAGCTATTACCGCCCCGCGCTGCGCTATCGCAACCGCGACGGCTTTCTGGTTTGCGGCCCGGCCCTGCGTCCCTTGGCCAAGCTCGCCGACGTCGGCGCGATCGCCCTGGACGTCAAGATCAACGGCAGCACCGTGCAAACCGTCTCCCTCGCCAGCCTGGTGCGCGATGCCGCCACCTTGCTCGCCGACGTGGCCGAGTTCATGGCGCTGGAGCCGGGCGATGTGCTGATGGTCGGCACCGACTGCTTGGCGGACGGCACGCGCCCGCGCGCCAAGGCGGGTGACCGCATCGAGATCAGCTCGCCCGGCTTCGCGCCGCTGGTCCACACGCTGGCACAGGAGGCCACATGAAACATGCGCGCATCGCCTGGTCTGGCGCCGTGCACGACGCCGTGGCCGTGGACGGACAACTGCAACTGCTCACGCCCGGCCTGCGCGGCCAGCGCGTCGGTTTTGACGACGTGGTCTGGCTGCCGCCGCTCACGCCCACGCCGCCGCACCGCCCGCGCAGCGTGCTGGCGCTGGCGATCAACTACGCCGACCACGCGCGCGAGCTGGCTTTCAAGCCGCCCGAGGAGCCGCTGGCGTTCGCCAAAAGCGCCTCGTCGCTGATCGGCCACCGCGCGCGCACCGTGCGGCCGGATGGCGTCGAGAACATGCACTACGAGTGCGAGCTGGCCGTGGTCATCGGCCGCGAGGCGCGCCGCGTGAAAAAGGGCGACGCTTACGACTACGTGCGCGGCTACACCGTGGCCAACGACTACGCCATCCGCGACTACCTGGAAAACTGGTACCGCCCCAACCTGCGCGTGAAGAACCGCGCCACCTGCACGCCCATCGGCCCCTGGCTGGTGGACGCGGCCGACGTGGCCGACCCCATGCGCCTGGCGCTGCGCACCACGGTGAACGGCCAGGTCACGCAGCAGGGCACGACGGCCGACATGGTGTTCGACGTGGCCACGCTGATCGAGTACTTCAGCAGCTTCATGACGCTGTACCCCGGCGACCTCATCCTGACCGGCACGCCGGACGGCGTGGTCAATTGCCCGGTGGGCAGCGAAGTGGTCTGCGAGATCGAGGGCATCGGCGCCCTGCACAACACCATCGTTTCTGAACCAAATCGGGCGCTAGCCCAGGCCCAATAAGCGCGAGCAGCTATGAAAATTGATCATCTGATTGACGGAAAGGCGGTCGCGAGCGACACCTATTTCGAAACCGTGAACCCCGCCACGCAAGCCGTGCTGGCCGAAGTGGCCGCCGGAGGCGAAGCCGAAATGCACGCGGCCGTGGCCGCCGCCAAGGCCGCGTTTCCGGCGTGGGCCGGCCTGCCCGCGACCGAGCGCGCCAAGAAGATCCGCGCCCTGGGCGAGCTGATCGCGAAGCATGTGCCCGAGATCGCCAAGACCGAAACCGATGACACCGGCCAGACCATCAGCCAGACGGGCAAGCAGCTCGTGCCGCGCGCGGCCGACAACTTCAGCTACTTCGCCGAGATGTGCACGCGGGTGGACGGCCACACCTACCCCACGCCCACGCACCTGAACTACACGCTGTTCCACCCGGTGGGCGTGTGCGCGCTGATCAGCCCGTGGAACGTGCCTTTCATGACCGCCACCTGGAAGGTCGCGCCCTGCCTGGCCTTCGGCAACACGGCGGTCCTCAAGATGAGCGAGCTGTCGCCACTGACCGCGGCACGCCTGGGCGAGCTGGCGCTGGAGGCGGGCATTCCGGCCGGCGTGCTCAACGTCGTGCACGGCTACGGCAAGGAAGCGGGCGAGCCCCTGTGCGCGCACCCCGACGTGCGCGCCATCAGCTTCACCGGCTCGACCGCCACGGGCAACCGCATCGTCAAGACCGCGGGCCTGAAGAAGTTCAGCATGGAGCTGGGCGGCAAGTCGCCCTTCGTCATTTTTGACGACGCCGACCTCGACCGCGCGCTGGATGCCGCCGTGTTCATGATCTTCAGCAACAACGGCGAGCGCTGCACCGCCGGCAGCCGCATCCTGGTGCAGCAAAGCATCTACGCCGACTTTGCCGCCAGGTTCGCTGAACGGGCGAAGAAGATCGTGGTGGGCGACCCGCAGGACGAGAAGACCATCATCGGCCCGATGATCAGCCAGGGCCACCTGTCCAAGGTGCGCAGCTACATCGACCTGGGGCCCAAGGAAGGTGCGACCCTGCTGTGCGGCGGCATCGACCGGCCGTCCTACGCGGCGGAACTGCCCGCGCACGTGGCCAAGGGCAACTTTGTCTGGCCCACGGTGTTTGCCGACGTGGACAACCGGATGCGCATCGCGCAGGAAGAAATCTTCGGCCCGGTGGCCTGCCTGATCCCGTTCAAGGACGAGGCGGACGCCATCCAGAAGGCCAACGACATCGAGTACGGCCTGTCCAGCTACGTCTGGAGCGAGAACATCGGCCGCGCCCACCGCGTGGCCTCCGCCATCGAGGCGGGCATGTGCTTCGTCAACAGCCAGAACGTGCGCGACCTGCGCCAGCCCTTCGGCGGCACCAAGGCCAGCGGTACCGGGCGCGAAGGCGGCACCTGGAGCTATGAGGTGTTTCTGGAGCCCAAGAACGTGGCCGTGTCGATGGGTTCGCACCACATTCCGCACTGGGGCGTCTGAGTCCAGACGCGCCTTTCCATTTCCAGCAGTACCAGGAGAACCCCATGAACCCGACCGCCATCACCCGCCGTCATGTGTTGCAAGCCGGTGCGGCCGCCGCCGCGCTGCCGTGGCTGGCCAGCGCGCAGGCGCAAGGCACGTGGCCGAGCAAACCCTTGCGCATCGTCGTGCCCTTCACGCCGGGTGGCACGACCGATTTCGTCACGCGCCTCGTCGCGGCCGAGACCAGCAAGATCCTGGGTCAGCCCATCGTCGTGGAGAACAAGCCCGGCGCCGGCACGGTGATCGGGGTGGACAGCGTGGCCAAGGCGGCGCCCGATGGCTACAGCTTCGTCACGGTGGCCAACAGCTTCACGGTCAACCAGACGCTGCTCAAAAAACTGCCCTACGACACCCTCAAGGACCTGCGCCCGGTGGCGCTGATGGGCTTGTCCGAGCACGTGCTCGCCACCTACCCCGCCAGCGGCCTGAAAAGCGTGGCCGACATCGTGGCGCAGGCCAAGGCCGGCAAGAAGCTCAGCTACGCCTCGTTCGGCCAGGGCACCTCGGCGCACCTGGCGGGCGAGATGCTCAACAGCCAGCTGGGGCTCGACCTGGTGCACGTGCCCTACAAAGGCCAGGCGCCGGCCTTGAACGATTTGTTGGGCGGTCAGGTGTCGATGATGTTCGGCAACTGGCCCGAATTCCGCGGCCACGTCGAGGCCGGCAAGCTGGTGGCCATCGGCATGGCCACGGCCAAGCGTTCGGTGTACGCCCCCAACATCCCGACACTGGCGGAGCAAGGCGTGGACGTCGTGTCGAACTCGTGGAACGGCCTGCTCGCCCCCGCGGGTGTGCCCGACGAGATCGTGCAGCGCATGAACGCGGCCGTGAACCAGGCCATGCAGACGCCCACGGTGGTCGAAGCCTTCAAGAAGGGCGGCATCGCCGCCAAGTCGGGCACGCCGGCGCAGTTCGCCGACTTCATCCGCAGCGAGATCGCGCGTTATGCCGAGGTGATCCGCAAGGCGGGGATTACGGCGGAATGATGGGGCTCCCCCCTGAGGCGCTGACGCGCCTTCCCCCCTCTCTCTTCGCGCTGCGCGCTGCGGGAGGGGGGACAACGCCAGTTGCCGGCGCAGGTCCGGCAACGGCGTTCGCTGGGGTGGCGGGCTTCGCCGCCACGGGTTCGCGATCCGCCCGAGGCTGATCACACTTCTTCAAGGAGACACACCATGGGCAAACTGGCATTGGCCGCCAAGATCACCCACGTGCCCAGCATGTACCTGAGCGAGCTGCCCGGCCCGCGCCAGGGCACGCGGCAGGACGCGATCGACGGTCACAAGGAAATCGGGCGGCGCTGCCGCGAGCTGGGCGTGGACACTATCGTGGTGTTCGACACGCACTGGCTGGTCAACGCCAACTACCACATCAACTGCGCGCCGCACTGGGAAGGCACCTACACCAGCAACGAGCTGCCGCACTTCATCCGCAACATGGGCTTTGCCTGCCCCAGCAACCCCGAGCTGGGGCGTTTGCTGGCGCAGGTCTGCAACGAGCACGGCGTGGAAACGCTGGCGCACGACGCCACGACGCTGGGCCCCGAATACGGCACGCTGGTGCCCATGCGCTACATGAATGCCGACCAGCACTTCAAGGCGATCTGCGTGTCGGCGCTGTGCACCAGCCACTACCTGAACGACAGCGCCCGATTGGGCTGGGCCATGCGCGAAGCGGTGGAAAAGCATTACGACGGCACCGTCGCCTTCTTCGCCAGCGGCTCGCTGTCGCACCGCTTTGCGCAGAACGGCCTGGCGCCCGAGTTCGCCTTCAAGGTCTGGAGCCCGTTCCTGGAGCGGCTGGACCACGACGTGGTCGGCATGTGGCAGCGCGGCGAATGGGCCGACTTCTGCGCCATGCTGCCCGAGTACGCCAGCAAGGGCCACGGCGAAGGCTTCATGCACGACACCGCCATGCTGCTCGGCGCGCTCGGCTGGTCGGCCTACGACGGCCAGGTCGAGGTGGTCACACCGTACTTCGGCGCATCGGGCACCGGGCAGATCAACGCCATCTTCCCCGTCACGCCGCAAGACGGCAGCGCCGTACCGCAGCCCGAAGCTTCGCGCGCCGGCAGCTACCGTGCGTTTCCGCGGCTGTAAGCAGGGCGCCGCGCATGCCGCACCTGGTCATTCTCTACACCAGCAACCTCGACGCCGTGGTCGACATGCCCGCCCTGTGCCGCGACCTGGCCGACGCCATGATCGGCGTGCGCGACGAGAGGGGCGAGGCGGTCTTTCCGACCGGCGGCACCCGCGTGCTGGCCTACCCGGCGCCGCACTTTGCCGTGGCCGATGGGGGCGCTGCTGGCCGTGCGCAGGGCGCTGGCAAGACGGGCATCACCGGCAATGACCCGGGCGAATACGGCTTCATGTACCTCAACCTGCGCATGGGTCGCGGGCGCACCGCTGCTATACAAACAGAAGCTGGTCGCGCAATCCTGGCCAGCGCCAGAGCTCGATTGGATGCTGTGATGGCGAGCCGGCACATTGGCCTGACCTTGCAGATCGACGAAGGCCCGGAGGTGTTCGACGCCAAGCACAGCACCCTGCACCCCTTGTTCAAGAAGAGCTGATCGCATGCTGACCGACGACCAAATCCAAGACCTCGCCGCCGAGCTGCAGCACAGCGAAACCTCGCGCGTGCAGCTCGAGCATTTCTCCAAGCGCTTTCCCGGCATGACGATCGAGGACGGCTACCGCATCAGCCGTGCCTGGGTGGCGATGCAGCTGGCCGCGGGCAGGCGCGTGATCGGCCACAAGATCGGCCTGACCTCGCGCGCCATGCAGCAGGCCAGCCAGATCGACGAGCCGGATTACGGCACGCTGCTTGACTCCATGCTGTTCACCTGCACGCCCGGCGAGGTGCTGGACATCCCGTTCACGCGCTTCATCGCACCACGGGTGGAGGTGGAGCTGGCCTTCGTGCTCAAGGCCGATCTGACCGGCCCGAACGTGGATGTGGAACAGGTGCTGGCCGCGACCGACTACGTCACCCCCGCCATCGAGATCATCGATTCGCGCATCGAGCAGTTCGACCGCCACACCAAGGTCATGCGCAAGGTCTACGACACCATCAGCGACAACGCCGCCAACGCCGCCATCGTGGTGGGTGCCGAGCGTGCCGACGCGCGCGCCACCAACCGCCCCTGGGTCGGCGCCATCCTGCGCCAGAACGGTGCGGTCGAAGAAACGGGCCTCGCCGCCGGCGTGCAGGGCGACCCCGCCATCGGCATTGCCTGGCTGGCCAACAAACTCGCGCCCTGGGGCGAATCGCTGAAAGCCGGGCAAACCGTGCTGGCCGGCTCGTTCACGCGGCCGGCGGCGGCCAAGCAGGGCGATGTGTTCGACGCCGACTATGGGCCGCTGGGCCGGTTGCAATTCCGTTTCGTCTGAAAGACCGCTATGCAAACCCCCGTCAACGCTTTCAAACAAACCCTCGCCGCCGGTCAGCCGCAGATCGGCCTGTGGCTCGGCCTGGCCAACGCCTACAGCGCCGAGATCTGCGCCGGCGCCGGCTTCGACTGGCTGCTGATCGATGGTGAACACGCACCCAACGGCCTGACCGACATCCTGTCGCAGCTGCAGGCGATCGCTGCGTACCCGGGCACGCACGCCGTGGCGCGCGTGCCCATGGGCTACGGCCACCAGGGCGCGGTGCTGATCAAGCAGTACCTCGACTTGGGCGTGCAAACCCTGCTGGTGCCGATGGTCGACACGGCCGAGCAGGCCGCCGAGCTGGTGCGCGCCACGCGCTACCCGCAGGACGACGGCCAGGGCGGCATCCGCGGCATGGCCGGCGCGCGTGCGTCGCGCTGGGGGCGTTACCCGCAGTACGCCAAGGAAGCCAACCAACAGGTGTGCCTGCTGGTGCAGGCCGAGACCACCGAGGCGCTGCGCAACCTGGACGCGATCGCGTCCACGCCCGGTGTGCACGGCGTCTTCATCGGCCCGGCCGACCTGTCCGCGTCGATGGGCCACGTGGGCAACCCTGGGCATCCGGAAGTACAAGCCGCCATCGAAGACAGCATCGCGCGCATTCGCCAGGCCGGCAAGGCGCCCGGCATCCTGACGTCGGACGAGGCGCAGGCGCGGCACTACCTGACGCTGGGTGCCCAGTTCGTGGCGGTGGGGCTGGACACGCAGATTCTGGTGCGCCAGACCAGCGCGCTGGCGGCAAAATTCAAGGACGTTGCGCCGCCGCCCGCGCCTGCCAAGGGCAGTGTGTACTGAGCGCGACCCGAACGAGGAGACCCGCATGCAACGCGACCAAGCCGCCGCCACCGCGCGGCCCGAACTGCACCCCGACGAACTCGCCGCGCGCCAGCAATTGGCCGCGTGCTACCGCGTCTTCGCCCTGCTGGGCTGGACGGAGATGATCTACAACCACATCACGCTGCGCCTGCCCGACAGCGTGACCGGCGGTGAGAAACAGTTCCTCATCAACCCCTTCGGCCTGCACTACACCGAGGTCACGGCGAGCAACCTGGTCAAGGTCAACCTGGCGGGCGACATCCTGGACAGTTCGGTCTACCCCATCAACCCGGCAGGTTACGTGCTGCACAGCACGATCCATGCGGGCATCGAAGGCGCGCATTGCGTCATGCACACGCACACGACGGCGGGCGTGGCCATCGCCTCGCTGGCCAGCGGCCTGTCGCAAAGCAACTTCTACAGTGCGCAGCTGCACGACATGGTGGCCTACCACGACTTCGAGGGCATCACCATCCACGCGGAAGAAGGGCCGCGTGTGCTGCAAAGCATCGGTCAGCGCTCGGCCGTCATCCTGCGCAACCACGGCCTGCTGAGCTGGGGCCAGACGCTGCCGCAAGCCTTCGCCGTGCTGTGGACCTTGCAGCGCGCCTGCGAGATCCAGCTGGCCACGCAAAGCATGGGCGCGCCGCTGCCGGTGCCCGAAGCCATCGCGGCCAAATGCACGCGCGACTCGCTGCAGTTCGATCCGAAGCGCGGCGCGGGGCAGGACGTGTTCAACGCGCTCGTGCGGCAGATCGATCGGATCGATTCGAGCTATAAAAATTGAAGCTGCCTGCGCAGATGGTTGTAAGGCTGGAGGCCTAAATGATTCAAAAAGTGGCAATCTACGGCGCCGGCGCCATCGGCGGCTGGATGGGCGCGTGGCTGGCCGCGGCTGGCGCGCAGGTCAGCGCGGTGGCGCGCGGCGACACGCTGGCGGCCCTGCGCGCCCACGGTCTGCGCCTGCGCGATGGCGACCAGGAAACGACCTACCCCGTTCACGCCAGCGACCAGCCGGCCGACCTGGGGGTGCAGGACCTCGTCATCGTGGCCGTCAAGGCGCCCGCCATGCCCGACGTGGCGCGTGCCATCGGCCCGCTGGTCGGGCCGCAGACGGTGGTGCTCACGGCCATGAACGGCGTGCCGTGGTGGTTTCTGCAGGGCTTTGGTGGCCCGGCCGAGGGTCGCACGCTTGAATCGGTGGACCCGGACGGCACCATTGCGCGCGCCGTGCCGGCCGCGCAGGTCATCGGCAGCGTGGTGCACGCGAGCTGTGCCGTCGAGGCGCCCGGCGTGGTCCGCCGCCACAAGGGCGCGGGCCTGATCATCGGCGAGCCCGCTGGCGGCGATTCGCCGCGGCTGCAGGCGCTGGCCGAGCTGCTCACGCGCGCCGGTTTTGAGCTGACTGTGTCGCCGCAGATCCAGAAGGACATTTGGTACAAGCTGTGGGGCAACATGACGATGAACCCGATCTGCGCGCTGACCGGTGCCGCCAGCGACCGCGTGCTCGACGATGAGCTGGTGCGCGGTTTCCTGAGCGCCGTGATGCTGGAGGCGCGCGAGATCGGCGCGCGCATCGGCATCCCGATCGATCAGGCGCCCGAAGACCGCCACGCGGTCACGCGCAAGCTGGGCAGCTTCAAGCCGTCGATGCTGCAGGATGTCGAGGCGGGCAAGCCGGTCGAGCTGGACGCGCTGGTCGGCGCGGTGCGCGAGCTGGGCGCGCTGACCGGCGTGGCCACGCCGTCCACGGACGCGCTGCTGGGCCTGGCGCGCCTGCACGCGCGCACGCGCGGGCTGTACCCGGCGTGACACAGGCGTCGCCCACGCGCCAGTCCTGGCGCAGGCGCGCTGGGATGATGGGCGCATGACCGCGCCCACCCGAGCCTTGAGCGGCCTGGCTTTCGCCACGCTGCTGTGCATTGCCCTGCTGATGGGTGCCAACCACGTGGCCGCGCGCATGGCCTTCAACCACGGCGTGGACGTGCCCACGGCCGTGATGTTCCGCAGCCTGGTCACCGCCGCGGTGGTGGGCGCGTTGCTGATGATCAACCGCGTGCCGCTCACGCTGACGCCACGCCAGCGCAAGGCGCTGCCGGCGATCGGGGTGCTGATCGCCATCCAGAGCGTGTGCCTCTATTCCGCCGTGGCGCGCCTGCCGGTCGCGCTGGCGCTGCTGGTGTTCAACAGCTTTCCGCTGATGACCGCGCTGTGGGCGCGCCTGTTGTACGGCCACCGGCCCGAGCGCGCGTTATTGATCGCCATGCCGGTGATTCTGATCGGGCTGGTGCTGGCGCTGGACGTGCTGGGCGCGGCGTCGGGCCTGGGCGCGGCCGGGCAATGGCGCGAAATCGGCGCCGGCGTGGCGTTTGCCGTGGGCGCGTCGGTCACCTTCGGGCTGGCGCTGGTGTTGACGCAGCACGAGGCGGGCGGCCTGGACGGGCGCCTGCGCACCTTCGCCACCATGGCCATGGTGGGCGTGCTGGCCGCCAGCGCGGTGCTGGTCGGCGGCGGCCCGGCGCTGCCCACGGCGACGCCCGGCTGGTGGGGCTTGGCGCTGCTGACGCTGCTGTACGGCACCGGCATCACGCTGCTGTTCACCGTGCTGCCGCGCCTGGGCGTGGTCGGCAACTCGGCCATCATGAACGTCGAGCCGGTGTTCGCACTGATCCTGGCGTGGCTGATCCTCGGCCAGGCGATCGCGCCGGTGCAGCTGGTCGGCGCGCTGATCGTGGTGGGGGCGGTGATGTGGCTGGGCACGCGGAAAAAGTGAGCACCCCCTGAGCCGCTGACGCGGCTTCCCCCTCCAGGGGGACGACGTCAGTGCCCGGCGCAGGTCCGGGCACGGCGTCTGCGGGTTTGGCCTGCTCCGCGGCCATTTGGGGCGGCTTGCTGCGCAGCCTTGGACGGAGGCGTGTTGACGGCGAGGGGCTTTTGCAGCGCGGCCGCGGTCGCCTGGCTTGAACGGCGTAACTTGCGGCGGTGAGGGGCCACCGTCCAACCAGCCGCGCTACCATTTGCGCTCTTGCCCACTGCACCAGCACCATGACGACCGACCAGACGCCTGCGGGCGGCGATGACGCCGCTGAATTCGACGATGCCACCAGCGCGACGCTGGACACGCTGGAGGATGTGCTGGACGCGGTCCGCGAGCGTGACCCGGACGTGCCGCAGTGGGAGTTCTGCGAAGGCGTGATGACGGCGATGCTGGTGATGCGCCGCACGGTCGACGAGACCGAATGGCTGCAGGCGATCTTCGGCCGCGAGGCCGGTGACGTGTTCGCCAGCCCGGCCGAGCGCACGCGCTTTGTCATGGGCTGGATGGAGCGCGAAGCGCAGCTGCGCCACGCGCTGGACAACCCGGTGGAAGAGCTGGACGCCGACGGCGCGCTGGCACCGGCCGTGATGGACTGGCGCGGCCTGCTCGCCACGCTGCCAGAAGAAGAGCGCGCCGAAGCCGCCGATCCGGACGAGCCGCCACCCGCGCTGGCGCGCCTTTGGGCCTTGGGTTTCATGCACGCGGTCGACGTCTGGGAAGACGACTGGGCGCCGCCGCGCGACCCCGAGATCGCCGCCATGATGGCCGACGCCCTGCAGTGCATCGCCGACCTGCTGGACGACGACCGCGGCGCGCCCGCCATGAACCTGTACGACCCGGAAGGCCCGCCCAGCGTGAGCGAGGCGCGCTTCGAGACCTTTGGCGAAGCGCTGTGGGCCGTGTACGACCTGCACGACATCGCCAAGAGCCTCGGCCCGCGCCAGCCGCCCGTGCGCAACGACAACAAGGTCGGCCGCAACGACCTGTGCCCCTGCGGCAGCGGCAAGAAGTACAAGAAGTGCCACGGGGCGTAAAGGATCGCCCCCCCCCACGTTCCACGCGCTGCGCGATGTTTCGCCACCCCCCGTGCGGGAGCGCCGCTGTTGACCGGTGCGCGCCCGGCCAAGGCGGCCACTGGGTCGGCCTGCTCCGCGGTCATTGGCGCAGTGATCGGCGCGGCGTCGCCGGGCTTTGGCTGGCCGCGTGGTTGCACAAAGCGGGTCAAAGGATCGCTCCCGCGCTGCTTGTGCGACGGGATGTGTTGCTGTCTCCGCTTCTGTCCTGACTGCCGTGCGTCGTGAGCTGTCAAATCAGCTATATCATTGATAGCTGGTCGCGCAGGTGGCTGTAGCGCTGGAGGCTGATTTGGTTCTGAACTTCGTCTGGCTGGGTTTCTTTCTCAGCGCCTTCGTCGCGGCACTGGGGCAGACGCTGGCGGGCGACTGGACGGTGTTTCCGCGCCTGCTCACGGCCATGTTCGACGCGGCCAGAACCGGTTTTGACATCTCCATCGGCCTGGTCGGCATGATGGCGCTGTGGCTGGGGCTGATGAAGATCGGCGAGCGCGCCGGCATGATCGACGCCTTTGCGCGCGGCGTGAACCCGGTGTTCCGCCACCTCTTTCCCGGCGTGCCTCGCGGCCACCCGGCACAGGGCGCGATGACGATGAATCTCAGCGCCAACCTGCTCGGCCTGGACAACGCGGCCACGCCGCTCGGGCTGAAGGCGATGCAGGAGCTGCAGTCGCTCAACCCGAAGCCTGACACGGCCACCAACGCGCAAATCATGTTCCTGGTGCTGAACACCGCCGGGCTCACGCTGATCCCCACCTCGGTCATCGCCATTCGCCAGACGCTGGCCGTTAAGCAGGGCTTGGTCGGCTTCAATGCGGCCGACATCTTTCTGCCCACGCTGGTCGCCACCGCCTGCTCGCTGCTGTCGGCCCTGGTCGCGGTGGCCTGGGTGCAGCGGCTGCCACTGTGGCGCGCCGGCTTGCTGCTGCCGTTCGCCGGCTTCGCCGCCGTGGTGGGGGCGCTGGTGCTGTGGCTGTCGCACTACCCGCCCGATCAGGCGGCGCAGCTCATGGGCTTGGTCGGCGCTGGCTTCATTCTGGCGGTGGTCGCGGCGTTCTTGGTGGCTGGCGCGCTGCGCCGCGTCAATGTGTACGACGCCTTCATCGACGGGGCCAAGGACGGCTTTGGCGTGGCCGTGGGCATCATCCCCTACCTGGTCGCCATGCTGGTGGCGATCGCGGTGTTTCGCGCGGCAGGCTTGATGGACTTGCTGATGGGCGCCATCACCGCGGGCGTGTCGGCGCTGGGGCTGCCGACCGACTTCCTGCCGGCGCTGCCGGTGGGGCTGATGAAGGTGCTGTCCGGCTCCGGCGCGCGCGGGCTGATGGTGGACGTGATGCAGACCCACGGCGTCGATTCGTTTGCTGGCAAGCTGGCCGCCATCATCCAGGGCTCGACCGAAACCACCTTCTACGTGCTGGCCGTGTACTTCGGCAGCGTCGGTGTCAAGCACACGCGCCACGCGCTGCCCTGCGCGCTGTTCGCCGATGCGGTGGGCTTGGTGGCGGCGATCGCCGTGGCGTACCTTTTCTTTCGATGAGCGGCCCCGCAAGGCAAGAAGACAGCGCCCTAGGGTTTTGACCGGCGGTACCGCAGCCGCCGTCTTCCCGAGAGGCCGAGCATCAACGCGGCGGCGGCCAGCGCCCACACGCTTGCCGTGGGTACCGTGCTGATGGCGGTGCCCGTGCCGGCGCCCCCTTGGTCAACAATGGTGCCGTTGGTCTGCAGGTCGTCATCGCCCAGGCCGCCATCGGTGATCGTGAAAGTGGCCGTGTTTCTGACGATCGACGCCGGCATCACGTACCAGTGCGGCGTCCGGTTGTCAGGTGTCGGCCCCCACTTGTAGTACTGGGTATTGGCGGGAAGCGTTTGCGGGTAGGCCACTTCCAGCGTGATGTTGGCCGCGCCTCCTTCGACGTTGGAACACTGCGTGGCGCTGAAGTCAAACAGTCCGTGCGGGAACGCCACCCCAGCGGGCGTGCTGGGGGACGCTGACGGCTCGGTAGCGATGTAGCGAGTCGTGGCGGCGAACCCGCAGGCGTCGCCGCCGCCAGAGAGCGCGGCGGTGATGGTGCCAGTCCCGGTGGGCGATGGCGCGCTGTAGATCTTGTTGCCGGCCAGCGGCGCCGAGCACGCAGCCGCGCTGCCGCCTTGGCTGCCAGCGCATGACCACGTCCACGGCCCACTGCCGGACACCGCTGAAGCGGTGCCGACCTGACACAGGTTGGCGGTGGGTGGGCTACTGGCCGCAACACCAGTGGCAGCGCCACACGTGCCGTCGACGGCGCTCAGGTCGGTGTTGACCACGGGGCCGCCAACACCCGTCGTGCAATTCCAGGTGAACGCCGAGCTGTAGACCGGATGGGTCATGGCGGTGTCGGTGTAGGTGTAGACGGTGAGCGTCACCGGCGTGTCCGGGGCGGCGTTCAAGCCCCAGGCTGACGGGAAACTAAACCCATAGCCAATAGGCCCGCCTGCTGCGAGTGGGCCGTCTCCTGACGAGCGGTGACCGACGAAGTTCGGTGCGGTGACGGTGAAGTTCACGTAGACACCGGTCGCGCCAATGTTGGTGGCTTGAATCGTACCTGAGACAACATTCCCACCCGAGCAGGTGTCGCGGGGCTGACCGAGGTTGGCAACGACCACCTGCGCGGACGACGCCGCGTGGGCCGGAAAGAGCGCACACATGCCCAGGGCAACGACGATGGTTTCGATGAACGGCTTCATACGGGCTTTCGAGGTGAATCCCTTTCGGTCGCGCGTGCGCCGCGATGCGGCGCCGCAGGGCAAATCTAAGGAGATTCTTAGGTGCTCACCAGTGCCGAAAGTCATCTCTCTCTCCAGAAGACTTGCGGCATGGATTTCTTCGCTCTAACCCATGACTTTGGGCACTGGTGCCGGCAGGGTGTCGGACCTACAGTGCGCGTTCACGGTGCCTTGCAGGCCGGTCAGGGAGCCGCACGGTCTAACGGTACCTTGGTACTCATGGGACTGGGTGCTGGCGCGTCCCGCGCAGCGGCGCTGCGTCCCCGGCGGCGCATTGAAGTCAGCGCGCCATGCCATCTGGAGGGTGAGGGTGAACCAGGGCGCCCAAGGTTCAGTCAATGCGAGCGAACCGCCGTTGAGCTTGCCTGAGCGAGTCCGGCGTGAACAGTTACTGGCGCTGTTTCGCAACCGTGTCGGCGTGAACCTGGTCGCACTCCTGATCACGCTGCTCTTTTGGGTCGCGTGTTGGATGCGGTTGCGCAACCCCTGGATTCCGGTGTGGGGCGTCGCCCTGCATGCGACGCAGCTCTTGCCCATGCCCTGGTACCGACGCTTCTTCCTCGCCAGTGAACGTGGGCAGATCGATCCGACATGGGTCGTTGGGCTCCATGGGATCCTCATGGCCAGCGCACTGGTCTGGTCGGCAGCGCCCTGGCTCATGATGCCGGCCAACGACCTCACCATGACCACGGTGGTCGTGATCCTGATGATCGGCATCATCAGCGGCAGCGTTGCGTCGCTCGCCTCGGTCGCGCGCGTGATGTTCACGTTCACCGTTCCGGCGACCGCTGCGTTGTGCCTGGCCTTGCTGCGCCGCCCAGACGCGTTGCATGCCCTGTTGGCGCTGGCGGTGCTGGCTTATGTGGGCGTCACCTTGCGGTTCGCCTTGCGCCAGCACCACCTGGTGGCCGACGCGCTGGCCATGCGTTTCGAGAAAGAAGCGTTGGCCGAGCGCCTGGGCGAGCAGATCGCGGCCACGGAGCGGGCAAGCCAGGAGAAGACGAGGTTTCTCGCCACGGCCAGCCACGATCTGCGCCAGCCGCTGCACGCGATTGCGTTGTTTGGCGCAGCGCTTGAACACCAACTGCGTCAACGTGAGCGGGCCGAGCAGCAACTCGCTGTTGAGCTGATGCGCGGGGTGAACGCGCTCAGCGCTTCGCTCGACACGATGCTCGACATCTCGCGACTGGACGCCGGTGTGGTGGTGCCTGCCATCCAGGCATGTGTGCTCAACGACACGCTGTTGGCGGTGAGTGCCATCTTTGGCGGCGCGGCCGATGCCAAGGGCCTGCAGCTGCGTGTGCGTGCCACAAAGCTGGTGGTGCGAAGCGACCCCCAATTGCTGCTTCGCCTGCTGTCGAACCTGGTCGACAACGCGATCAAGTACACGCAGCGCGGTGGCGTGGTCGTGGTGGCCCGCGAGCGCGCCGACAGGGTGTGGCTGGACGTGTGGGACACCGGCGAAGGCATCGCTGGTGAACACGTCGAACAGATCTTCGACGAGTTCTTTCAGGTCGATAACCCGGGGCGCGATCGCGGTCGTGGCCTTGGCATCGGCCTGTCGATCGTCAAACGCCTGTCGCGGCTGTTGCATGCGTCGGTCAGCCTGCGCACGCGCCTTGGCGTGGGCAGCCGCTTTCGAATTGAGCTGGCCCACGCGGGCTCCGTGCAAGCACACGTTGTGACGCTGGAGGCGGCGCGCGAGGCGCAGTTGGGTGAGTGTCCTCGTCCGCGGCGCGTGCTGGTGCTGGACGACGAAGACAGCATCCGCTCCGCTTTGCTCGAGTTGCTGCGGGGGCACGGCATGCTGGCGAACGCTGCGTCGTCGGAATCGGCAGCGGATCGGGTGTTGGCCGACGCGCGCGCGGCCGGGCAGCCGTTCGAGGTGCTGGTGTGCGACCTGCGGTTGGCGAACGGTGCCAATGGGCTGGCGATTGGCAAGGCGCTGCAGCAGCGCCATGGCCCCGGGCTGGCCCTCCTGATCGTGACCGGCGAGACCGCGCCCGACGCGCTGCGTCAAGTTCGCGCGTCGGGCGTCACCGTGCTCTACAAGCCGGTTCAGGCGCAGCGCTTGCTCGCCACCATCTCCGCAGTGCAGGCCGAATCTATCCCGGAGAAACTATGAAAATAGTAGCTGATCGCGCAATATGGAAAGGCGCTATGGCTACTTTCAATATAAATGCTGGGTGAGCCCGGCGGCATTGGCGCCTAGCCGGTCGCGAGCGAGTAGGCGGCATCCAAAGCGACGGCAGCCACGGGCGTGTGACGTCCACCTCCAGAAATCGCCCCACGGCGCCGGCGTCCACTGGGCCGGCGGTCTGAACCCGACGAACGGATCGGTTCGCGGCCGTGTTGCGCGCTTGGCGCGGTGGACCGCGTCTGGATTTCGCGCAAGGTCTACTCGATGCCGTTGGCAGTATCCTGCGATGGCCTGCTCATGAAACTCAACGACGCCGATCCTGCCGCAGGATCATTCGAAGTCACTGCCGAGCGCATTTCGCGCGAGTTGCTTCACGGCCTGCACGCCACTTACCGCCCGTCTGGTTGGGGCGCTTTCGTGGCCATCGCCTTGTTCGGCGGCTTGTTCTACTGGCTTTTGCGCGATCCGAAGGTGCTGGGGTGGACGCTGGCCTTGTATGCCAGCGCAGCGCTGGTATGGCTCTGGTATCTGCGCTTCGATGCCGACGCCGGGCGCGTCGCGCCGCGTCCGCTTTCGTACTGGCTACCGCGCTTCTACGCCGTGCAGGCACTGGCGGGGGCTTGCTGGGGCGCTGCACCCTGGCTGTTTGTCCCGGTAGGCGATTTGCCGGTCACCGCCGTCTTGCTGGTGGTGGTGATGGGGCTCGCCAGCGCCAGCCAGGGCACGCTGTCGCTGGTGCGACACGGAATGGCGAGTCTTGTGCTTCCGATGATGCTGAGCGTGGCGATGGCGCTGTTGCGGCGACCAGACGCGTTGCACGTGGTGCTGGCGTTCTTCGTGCTTGCTCACATGGTGGTGGCCATCAAGCTGGCGGAGGGCCATCACCGGCTGCTGGTCAGTGCCTTACAGGCCCGGTTCGACAATCAGGCCTTGGCCGAGCGCCTGACCGAGCAGGTCGCGGCGACGGAACGCGCCAGCCAGGAGAAGACGCGGTTCCTGGCGGCCGCCAGCCACGATTTGCGCCAACCCCTGCATGCGCTGGCGCTGCTGGGCAGCGCATTGGAGCGTCGGTTGACTCAGCGCAGCGCCGTCGAAGCGCGCGAGGCGACCGACATGTTGCGTGCTGTGGACGCCTTGCGGGCATCCTTCGACGCGATGATGGATATCTCCCGACTGGACGCGAACGTGGTGGCGCCCGCGCGTGCGCCGGTCGCCTTGAACGCCGTTTTTGTCGAACTGCAGCGTGTCTTCGGACCCGCCGCGGAAGGCAGGGGGTTGGCGCTGCGCCTGCGGGCAACGCCATGGTGGGTCGACAGCGACGTCCAGCTGCTGGAGCGCCTGCTGTTCAACTTGCTCGACAACGCCTTGAAATACAGCGCGCGCGGTGGCGTGTTGGTGGGCGCACGCGCGCGCGGCACGCACATTTGGGTGGACGTCCTCGATACGGGGGTTGGCATCGCGCCGGAACACACCGAACGCGTGTTCGACGAGTTTTACCAGGTGGGCAACCCGGGTCGTGACCGCTCCAAGGGGCTAGGCATTGGCCTGTCGATCGTGCAACGCCTGGCAGCACTGCTGGACGCACAGGTGCATCTGCGTTCCGAGCCCGGCCGTGGCAGCCGATTCCGAATCGTGCTGCCACGCACCGCGGCGCCCTGCGCGGCCCCGCTGGCTGTTGAGGTGGCTGCGGCTATTAGCCCCAGGCCGCTGCCGCGACGTGTGCTGATTCTGGACGACGAACGCGATATCCGGCAGGCCACGCGAGCCTTGCTACGCGACCATGGAATCGACGCAGAAGCGGTGGCTGAAGAGGCGCCAGCCCTCGCCGCGCTGTGTCAGGCGCGGGATGCCCAGCAGCCTTTTCAGGTGCTGCTGCTCGACGGTCGGCTTGGTCACGGCGCGGACGGTTTGCAGGTGGCCCAACGCCTGCAGGCTGCGCTGGGGGCCGAACTGGCCCTGTTGCTCATCAGCGGGGACATCGAGCCCGATCGACTGCAACAGGCGCACGCTGCGAACGTGCCGATGCTCCCGAAGCCGGCGCACGCCGCCGCCTTGCTTGAGGCGCTTCGTCAGGTGCATGGCGCCATAAAAAAATAAGCTGCCGGCGAAGATTTTTCGGTCACCCGCGTTAAATTTGTCGGGCAAGGGGTTGCTCGACAAACTACGTCCTCGCGGCGCACGCTCGGTCGTCGGCGTCAGCGGCATCCTGCTGTGGGGCATCCGGAACGCTGCGATTCGCCGCGCGTTGCGGCGCTCAACGCAGACGGCTGATGAGCTGCGCGCGCGAACGAACGCCGAAGATCAGCAACAGCGCCGAGACATGGTTCTTGACGGTGCCTTCTGTCAGGTGCGCCCGCCCTGCGATCTCGCGGTTGGATTGTCCTGCCAGGACCCAGTCAAGCATTTCGGCCTGACGATGGGTGAGGCGCAAGCGTTCGCCGTCTCGCGTCTGGATCGTGCGCGTCGCATCACGGGCACCGTACGGACTTGACGCACATGGGCTCTCAGCGAGGGGCATCGCTGGGGGGCCAACCAGACCTTGCGCAGCCAGGTAAGCGATCACGTCGGCAAGGTGGCCAGCCTTGGGCAAGAAGGCGCGCGCCCCGGCCTGCAGTGCCTGTTGTCGGAGTGCCGGGTCGCTGTCGCCAGACAGTACGGCAATGGGGGCGGCGGGAAAGCGCGCCATGAATTCGCGCAGCCCCGACAGGCCGTGCGTGTCCGGCAGATGCAAGTCCAGTAAGACGAGCGTGATGCAGTGCTGGTGTTCCGCGTAGACGAGCAGGCCTTCGGCGAGCGTGCACGCTTCCAGCGTGTCGCTGGTCGGGCCGTCAGTGGCTTGTGCGGCCATCAGGGCGGCCAGGCCCAGCCGTACCAACTCATGGTCGTCTACGACCATGAGACGCGGACGGGCGGTGGAGAAAGCCGAAGCGCACGGGGCCATACCCCCTATGGTAGAGACCATAGTGCCGCCAGTGAAGTGACCAAAGTCATGGGCCCATGGCAGGTGGTCAGGGTGGTCAGGGTGGTCATCGGCAGACTGAGGTGCCTCATCGCGCCGTCCACGCGGCGTCTCAGCCGCCTTGATCGCGCCATTTCAGCGCCTGGTCGTACAGCGCATTGCGCGCCGCGCCGGTGATCTCCGCCGCCAGCTTGACGGCGGTTTTCAGCGGCAGCTCGGCCAGCAACAGGCGCAGCACGCGGTCTTCATCGCCCTGGTCGCTGGCGGCTTCGAACGGGTGCAGCACCAGCGCGAATTCGCCGCGCTGGCGCTGCGGGTCGGCGGCCAGCCAGGCGGGCAGGTCGGCGCAGGGCAGGGTGGTGATCTGCTCGAACTGCTTGGTCAATTCGCGCCCGACGGTGATGAGGCGCTCGCCCAAGGCCGCCAGCGCATCGGCCAGCGCGCCGATGCGGTGCGGCGCTTCCAGCAGCACGATGGCACGCGGCTCGGCCGCCAAGGCTTGCACGGCGTGAGCGCGCTCGCCGCTCTTGGCGGGCAGAAAGCCGGCGAAGACGAAGTGCCCGTCGCCCGACAGGCCCGCCACGCTGAGCGCGGTGACGACGCTGCTGGCGCCCGGCAAGGGCACCACGCGCCGCCCGGCCGCGGCGCAGGCGGCGGTCAGGCGCGCGCCGGGGTCGCTGATGGCGGGCGTGCCGGCATCGCTCACATAGGCCACGCGCTCGCCCGCCTGCAGGCGGGTCAGCACGGTCTGCGCGGCTTCCAGCTCGTTGTGTTCGTGCAGGGCGATCAGCGATTTGCCGTCGATGCCGTAGGCGCGCAGCAGTTGCTGCGTGTGGCGGGTGTCTTCGCAGGCGATGGCGTCCACGCGGTCCAGTACGTGCAGGGCGCGCAAGCCGATGTCGGCTAGGTTGCCGATCGGCGTGGCGACCACGTACAGCGCGCCGGCCGGATAATCCTGGCCACCCGCCGCGGCGCGCGCCGCCGCCAGCGCTGGCAGGAAGTTGGCGGGGCCCAGGGAGGGTTCAAATTTGGACATGGTTCATTGGTCTGGCGCTACAGGAGTCTGCGCATGCCGCTATTGAATTGGAAGCGAAAGGTGACCACACGCCAGTCCGGCGCGGCCGCGGAAGACGTGGCGCTGGCGCACCTGCAGTCGGCGGGCTTAAGCCTGGTGACGCGCAATTATCGGACGCCCGGGCGCGGCGGCGGCGAGATTGATCTGATCATGCGCGCGCCCGATGGCACGCTGGTTTTCGTCGAGGTGCGCGCGCGCCGCAACACCGACCAGGGCGGCGCCGCGGCCAGCGTGGGCGCCACCAAGCAGCGGCGCATCGTGCTGGCGGCGCAGCATTACCTGATGCGTCTGACCGCGCCGCCGCCTTGCCGCTTTGATGTGGTGGCGATCGACGGGGGCCAGATCAGCTGGCTGCCAGGCGCTTTCGACGCGGGCTGACCCTCGGCTTGGCTCGGCCCGGCTGGCGACAGGGGCATGCTTCCAAGTGCAACGTTGCTCCTAAATTTGCACCGAATTCGCGCCGCGCAGGTATGATCGGCGCCGATGGTGGAACAACGCATTCAGCAGCACTTCATCGACAGCGCCGACCTGTGCTACCAGTGGGCGCAGACGCTCGCGCGGCCGGTCATGGACGCGCTGCAGGCGCTGCTGGCCTGCGTGACCGGCGGCGGCAAGGTGCTGGTGTGCGGCAACGGCGCGTCCGGCGCGCTGGCGCAGTACACGGCGGCCCTGATGATCGGTGGCATGGAGCGCACGCGCCCCGAACTGCCCTGTGTTGCGCTGGGGTCGGACGCGGCGGCGTTGACCGCCGTTGCGCGGCGCGGTGAATTCGCCGACGTTTTTGCCGCGCAGGTGCGTGCGCTGGGGGCGCCGGGCGATGTGCTGCTGCTGATCACGTCCAATGGCAACACCGCCAACCTGGTGCGGGCCGCGCAGGCGGCGCACGACCGCGACATGGTCGTGGTGGCGCTGACCGGCCGGGGTGGTGGCGAGCTGGGCCGCATGCTGCGCGAAACCGATGTCCACGTGGGCGTGCCGCAGGAAAGCGTCGCCCGCATCCATGAGGCGCACCAACTGGTGCTGCACTGCCTGTGCGATGGCCTCGACGTTGAATTGCTGGGTGAAGAGGAGAGTTCCGAATGAACCAAGGCTTGACTTCCGGGTGGCTGCGCACCGGCCTGCTGGCCGTGGCGGTGGGCGCCAGCGTATCCGCGTGCGTCCCGGTCGCCCTGGTGGGCGGCGCCGTGGCCGGCGGCACCTTGCTGATGTCGGCCGATCGCCGCAGCGGGGACACGCAGACGGCCGACCGCAACATCGAAGCGGGCGCACAGGAAGCCATCGTCAAGCTGCTCCCGGGCCGCGGCCACGTCAACGTCAACAGCTACTACCGCAAGGTGCTGATCACCGGCGAAGTGCCCACCGCGCAGGACAAGCAGGCCGTTGAGGCCGCCGTGCGGGCGCTGCCCAACGTGGCCACGGTGCTGAGCGACCTGGCCGTGATGCCCGATTCCAATGCGCTGCAGCGCTCCAACGACAGCTTGATCACCAGCAAGGTGCGCACACGGCTGGTGGGTACCAACGGCATACCGGCGGGCAGCGTCAAGGTGTTCACCGAGCGCGGCGCGACCTACATCATGGGTCGCCTGACCGCGGACGAGGCCCAGCGCGTCACCGACCTGGTGGCGCAAACCGATGGCGTGCAGCGCGTGGTGCGCGTGATCGACATGGTGTCCGACGCTTCGGTGCGCGGCGGCACAAGCGCCGGCTCGGGCACGGCGGTCGCGGCCGACCCGGTGGTGGTGCCCAAGACCGGCAACGAGACGGCGCCGGGCGTGGTCACATCGCCCGTGACGCAGCCGACCATCGAAACGCCGCGCCAGCCGGTGCAGGTGCAAGAGCTGCCGCCGCTCAAATAACGATAGCTGCCCGCGCAGGTGGCACTAAGGCCAGCGGGCGATTTCTTTCAAATTTTCGGTCAAACAAAAAGGCGCCCTGAGCGCCTTTTTTTTGTTGGCAAGCCGACGCGCTCAGCGCAGGCGCTTGATCAGGCTGGACGTGTCCCAGCGCCCGCCGCCCATCTGCTGCACGTCGGCGTAGAACTGGTCGACCAGCGCGGTGACCGGCAGGCGCGCACCGTTGCGTTTGGCTTCGTCCAGCACCAGGCCCAGGTCCTTGCGCATCCAGTCGACGGCAAAGCCGAAGTCGAACTTGTCCTGCACCATCGTCGGGCCGCGGTTGTCCATCTGCCAGCTTTGCGCCGCGCCCTTGCCGATCACCTGAAGCACGGCGTCCATGTCCAGGCCCGAGCGCTGGCCAAAGGCCACCGCTTCCGACAGCCCCTGCACCAGCCCGGCGATGCAGATCTGGTTGACCATCTTGGCCAGCTGGCCGGCGCCGCTCGGGCCCAGCAGCGTGAAGGCGCGCGAAAACGCCATGGCCACCGGCTTGACCGCTTCGAACGTGGCCGCGTCGCCACCGCACATGACGGTCAACAAGCCGTTCTGCGCGCCGGCCTGGCCGCCCGACACCGGGGCGTCGATGAACTGCAGGCCGCGCGCGCGGGCGATCTCGTCCAACTCGCGCGCCACCGTGGCCGACGCCGTGGTGTGGTCCACGAACACAGCGCCCGGTGCCATGCCGGCAAACGCGCCGGTCTCGCCCAGCACGACCGAGCGCAGATCGTCGTCGTTGCCGACGCAGCAAAACACGATCTCCGCGCCCTGCGCGGCCTCCGCCGGCGTGGCAGCGCTTTTCACCTTCCCGGCGCCTTTCAGGCGTGCGCAGAAGGCTTCCGATTTGCTGGCGTTGCGGTTGTAGACCGTGACGTCGTGTCCTGCCAGCGCGAGATGGCCGGCCATCGGGAAACCCATCACGCCGAGGCCCAGAAAGGCAACGCGGCGCGCGGGGGTGGGCTCGTAGGTCTTGGCGTGGATGTCGGTGTTCATGGCGGCCATTGTAGGAGTGCGCTCTGCGCGCCGAGGCAGACTCGGACGCCGCAGCAGCGACCACACATGGCCGCGCACGCTATGCGGCCACTGCCGCCGGATCAGACGATCTGCAGGTGCTCGGTGCCGGCGGCCAGATCCAGCGACTTGGCGCGCTTGCTGGTCAGCTTGATCTGCAGGCGCAGGTCGTTGGCCGAGTCGGCGTTGCGCAGCGCGTCTTCGTAGCTGATCAGGTTGTCTTCGAACGCGTCGAACAGCGCTTGGTCAAAGGTCTGCATGCCGAGCTCGCGGCTCTTCTTCATGATTTCCTTGATCTCGCCGACTTCGCCCTTGAAGATCAGGTCGGAAATCAGTGGGGAGTTCAGCATGATCTCCACCACCGCGGTGCGGCCCTTGCCATCCTGCTTGCCGATCAGGCGCTGCGACACCAGGGCGCGCAGGTTCAGCGACAGGTCCATGAGCAGCTGTTGGCGACGCTCTTCGGGGAAGAAGTTGATGATCCGGTCCAGCGCCTGGTTGGCACTGTTGGCGTGCAGCGTGGCCAGGCACAGGTGCCCGGTTTCGGCGAAGGCCACGGCGTGCTCCATGGTTTCGCGGTCGCGGATCTCGCCCATCAGGATGACGTCGGGTGCCTGGCGCAGCGTGTTCTTCAGCGCGGCTTCCCAGTCTTCGGTGTCCAGGCCGACTTCGCGCTGCGTGACGATGCAGTTCTTGTGCGGGTGCACGAATTCGACCGGGTCTTCCACCGTGATGATGTGGCCCTGCGAATTGACGTTGCGCCAGTCCACCATGGCGGCCAGCGTGGTCGATTTACCGGAGCCGGTCGCGCCCACCAGGATGGTCAGGCCGCGCTTGCTCATCGCCACGTCCTTCAGGATCTGCGGCATGCCCAGCGTGTCGATGGTCGGCAGTTCCTGCGGAATCACCCGCATCACCATGCCCATCTGGCCTTGCTGCACGAAGGCGTTGCAGCGGAAACGCCCGATGCCGGCCGGCGAGATGGCGAAGTTGCACTCCTTGGTGCGCTCGAACTCGGCGGCCTGCTTGTCGTTCATGACCGCGCGCACCAGCGCCAGCGTGTGGCCCGAGCTCAGGTTTTGCGACGACACCTTGGTGACCTTGCCGTCGACCTTGATGGCGGGCGGGAAGTCGGCGGTGATGAACAGGTCGCTGCCCTTGCGGGTGAGCATCAGCTTGAGCAGGTCGTTGATGAACTTGCTGGCCTGATCGCGTTCCATGGTCGGGGCCTTCCTGCGGCTTCAATGAACCGCAAATGCTATTGTTTCGGTAGCTGGCCGCGCAGATGACTGTAGCGCAGCCGGCCGATATTGCTTGAAATCAGCCGGGGAAGTTCTCGGGGATCTTCGCCTTGCCGCGCGCCTCAGCCGGGCTGATGATGTTGCGGCGGACCATCTCGGTCAGGTTCTGGTCCAGCGTCTGCATGCCGGCGCCGTTGCCGGTCTGAATGGCGGAGTACATCTGCGCCACCTTGGCTTCGCGGATCAGGTTGCGGATGGCGGGCGTGCCGATCATGATCTCGTGCGCGGCGACGCGGCCGTCACCGGCCTTGGTCTTGCACAGCGTCTGCGAAATGACGGCCTGCAGCGATTCGGACAACATCGCGCGAACCATTTCTTTTTCTTCGGCCGGGAACACGTCGATGATCCGGTCGATGGTCTTGGCGGCCGACGAGGTGTGCAGCGTGCCGAACACCAAGTGGCCGGTTTCGGCGGCGGTCATGGCCAGGCGGATGGTTTCCAGGTCGCGCATCTCGCCCACCAGGATCGCGTCCGGGTCTTCCCGCAGGGCGGAGCGCAGCGCGTTGGAGAAGCTGTGGGTCATCGGGCCGACTTCGCGCTGGTTGATCAGGCACTTCTTGGATTCGTGCACGAATTCGATCGGGTCTTCCACCGTCAGCACGTGGCCGTATTCCATCTCGTTGAGGTGGTTGACCATGGCCGCCAGCGTGGTCGACTTGCCCGAGCCCGTGGGGCCCGTCACCAGCACCAGGCCGCGGGGCTTGAGCGCCAGGTCGCCAAAGATCTTGGGCGCGTTCAGCTGCTCCAGCGTCAGGATCTTGCTGGGAATGGTCCGCAGCACGCCTGCGGCGCCGCGGTTCTGGTTGAAGGCGTTGACGCGGAAGCGCGCCAGGCCTTCAATCTCGAACGAGAAGTCCACCTCCAGGTTTTCTTCGTACACCTTGCGCTGGGTGTCGTTCATGATGTCGTAGAGCATCGCGAAGACCTGTTTGTGGTCCAGCGGGTCCACGTTCAGCCGGCGCACGTCGCCGTGCACACGGATCATGGGGGGCAGCCCAGCCGACAGGTGAAGGTCGGATGCTTTGTTTTTGACGCTGAACGCCAGCAGTTGCGTGATGTCCACGGTGCCTCTCGTAAACCTGAAAAAGGGGTGGTTGCAGTTTGATACGCTCCAGGCATTATGACGACGATCGAGGGTAATCTCCAACACGTCCGTGCCCGTATCGCCACAGCCTGTGCCGCTGCCGGGCGCAACGTGGAAGATGTCACGTTGCTGGCGGTGTCCAAGACGTGGGGCGCTGACGCCGTGCGTGCCGCCTGGGAGGCGGGGCAGACCGCCTTTGGCGAAAACTACGTCCAGGAGGCGGTCGCCAAGATCGCCGCCCTGCGCGACCTGCCCCTGCAGTGGCACTGCATCGGCCCGCTGCAAAGCAACAAAACGCGCGTCGTCGCCGAGCATTTCGACTGGGTGCACACCGTCGACCGCCTGAAGATCGCCGAGCGGCTGTCCGAGCAGCGGCCCGAAGCGCTGGCGCCGCTGAACGTGTGCATCCAGGTCAACATCGACGGCGGTCCGAGTAAATCCGGCGTGGCGCCGGCCGACGCCCTGGCGCTGGCCCGGGCCGTTGCGCAGCTGCCACGGCTGCGGCTGCGCGGGTTGATGACCATTCCCGACATCACTTCAGATTTGATAGCTGCCCGCGCAATTCACTCCAGGGCCAAAGCCCTGTTTGACCAATTGAATGCCGCTGGACTGGGCTTGGACACTTTGTCGATGGGCATGAGCGCAGATCTGGAGCCGGCGATTGCCGCCGGCGCGACCCTGGTGCGGGTCGGCTCGGCCATCTTCGGCACGCGCCCGCCCAAGGGCTGAGGCCGGCGCAGGGCCGGCCGCCGCGGATCGGTCAGCGGAAGATGACGGTGCTGTGTCCGTTCAGCAACACGCGGTGCTCGCTGTGCCATTTGACGGCGCGCGCCAGCACCTGGCTTTCGGTGTCGCGCCCGCGCGCGGTGAGGTCTTCCACCGTATCGGTGTGGTCGGCGCGCGCCACGTCCTGCTCGATGATCGGGCCCTCATCCAGATCGGCCGTCACATAGTGCGCGGTGGCGCCGATCAGCTTCACGCCGCGGTCGTGCGCCTGGTAGTACGGCTTGGCGCCCTTAAAGCTGGGCAGAAAGCTGTGGTGGATGTTGATGGCGCGCCCGGCCAACTGGCGGCACATGTCGTCCGACAGGATTTGCATGTAGCGCGCCAGCACCACCAGCTCGGCGCCCTCGGCTTCGATGATTTCCAGTTGACGCGCCTCGGCCTGCGCCTTGTTGCCCTTGGTCATCGCGATGTGGTGAAAGGGCACGTTGTAGCTGGCCGCCAGCTGATAAAAGTCGCGGTGGTTGCTGACGATGGCGCGGACGTCTAGCGGCAGCAGGCCCGACTTCCAGCGGAACAGCAGGTCGTTCAGGCAATGGCCCTCGCGGCTGACGAAGATCACGGTGCGCATCGGCGCGCCCTTGGCGTGCAGGCCCCAGGTCATGCCAAAGGGCTCGGCGAACGTCGTCAGGGCGGCGCGCAGCGCGTCGGCCGAGGGCTCATCGCAGCTGAATTGCACGCGCATGAAGAACAGGCCGCTGTCGGCGTCGTTGAACTGGGCAGCTTCCTCGATGTTGCCGCCGCGCTCCAGCAGGAAACCGGTGACCGCGTGAACAATGCCGCGCCGATCCTGGCACGACAGGGTGAGAACATAGGTGTGTGACATGGGCCGCGATTGTCGCAGGGCGGCCTCGCGGTTCAGTCGGATCGGGCGCGCGGCGTGGCGCGCAAACCCAGCACGCGACCGGCCAGGCCAGTCAACTCAGCCACCATCTCCTCAGGTGACAGGCGCCCGTCCGGGCGGTACCAGTGATACAGAAAGCCGGGCAGGCTGCATGCGGCCTGGGCCGTCACGCGGGTTTCGTCGAAGTCGAAGTGGCCTTCGCGTCGGCCCTGTTCCAGCAGCGCGCACAGCTGCTCGTAGAAATGGTCGGCCACCTTTTTCTGCGCGGCGCGGTATTCCGGGCGGTACACCTGCGGCTCGCGGTAGAAGAAAAACGCTGCCGGGTGGTGCGAGATGGTGGCGCGGATCAGCCGCTCCAGCCCGTCCATCACCTTCTCGTGCGCGGGGCGCGCGTCGTCTGCCGCGAAGTCCATGCTGGTGAAGCAGTCGACCGCAGGCGCCCAGGACAGGGTCTCGAAGATCTCCTGCTTGTTGCGGAAGTAGTAGTAGACGTAGGGCTTGGTCACGCCCAGCGCGCTGACGATCTGCTCCATCGTCGTCTGCGCATAGCCCTGCTCGTGGAACAAGCGTTCGGCCGTGGCCAGGATGCGTTCGCGCTTGGCGTCGGTGCCGGCGGTGGCCGCCTTCTGGCGGCCGCTGGCGCTGGCGGCGCGGGGCTTCAGGGTTTTCACGTGGGTTGTCGCTCAGGTTCTACCGAAGGGTAGCATTGTTCTACCGAACGGTATATATTGCGCCAACAACAGCATGGGCGCCAGCGCATTGTGCCTGCGCCCCACCGTCTGGAGACACGCTTGTCCGCCGATCAGCCCCTGCACGAATACTTGCGCGCCAACGCCCGCCAACGTCCTGACCAGGCCGCCGTCATCTGGTACGGCCGCGTCATCACCTGGCGCGAGCTGGACGACTGGAGCGATGCGCTGGCCGCGCATCTGCAAGGCATTGGCGTGGCGCAGGGCGACCCGGTCGCGCTGTTCATGAACAACTGCCCGCAGTACATCGTGGCGCACCACGCCATCCAGAAGATCGGTGCCATCGTCTGCCCCTGCGGCCCGCTGAACAAGGCGCACGAGCTGCAGTACCAGCTGGACGACCTGGGTGCGCGTGTGATCATCGCCGCCGACAACCTGCTGCCCATCGTCGAGCAGGTGCGGGGCGACACCGCGCTGACCCACGTGCTGGCCGCGCGCTACGGCGAGCTGCTGCCGCCCGAGCCCGACTTGCCCGTGCCGCCGGAAATCCAGGGCGCGCCCGCGCCGCTGCCGCTGGGCTGTGGCGACATGCTGCAGATCGCCCGCACCGGCGCGCAAGCCGGCGTGCGCCCCACACCCGTCGCCATCGGCATGGACGACGTCGCGCTGATGACCTACACCAGCGGCACCACCGGCTTGCCCAAGGGCGCGATGCTGAGCTTTGGCAACGCCTTGTTCAAGACCCGCGTTACCGTGGGCAACTTCGGTCTGGCGCCAGACAGCTTGGCGCTGTCCATCGCACCGCTGTACCACATCGCCGGCATGCTGATGGGCGTCAACCTGCCCATTTACGCCGGCACCACGCAGGTGCTGCTGTTCCGCTTTGACCCGGCCGCCGTGCTGCAGGCCATCGCGCAGTACCGCGTGACGCACTGGTATTCCATCGCGCCCATGAACGTGGCCTGCATGCAGGTGCCGGACGCGCAGCGCTTTGACCTGCGCAGCCTGCAGCGCAACCCGACCACCAGTTTTGGCATCAGCTTCACCGAAGCGCTGGCACGGCAGTGGGAGGCGTTCACGCGCGGCCCTTGCATTTCGCACGAAGCAGCGTATGGCCTGAGCGAAACGCACACCATGGACAGCGGCATGCCGCACGACGCCATCCGCTGGGGCACGCACGGCAAGCCCATGCCGGGCGTGACCATCCGCATCGTCGACCCCGAAACGGGCGTTGAGAAAGCGGCCGGCGAAGTGGGCGAGATCACGCTGCGTTCGCCCGGCAACTTCAAGGGCTACTGGAAGAAGCCCGAGGCCACCGCCAAGACGCTGAAAGAGGGCTGGGTCTGGACCGGCGACATGGGCAAGCTGGACGCCGAGGGCTACCTGACCTTCATCGGCCGCACCAAGGAAATGATCAAGGTGTCGGGCTACAGCGTGTTCCCGGAAGAGGTCGAAACCATCCTCATCAAACACCCTGCGATCGCCCAGGCGGCAGCGCTGGCCGAGCCCGATGCCGAGAAGGGCGAGGTGGTCAAGGCCTTCATCGTCACCAAGGCCGGCGCCAGCCTGACGGCCGACGAATTGGTCGCCTGGTGCCGCGACAACATGGCGCCCTACAAGGTGCCGCGCCATGTGCGCTTCATTGATGCCTTGCCCGCGACGGGCTCGGGCAAGGTGCTGCGCCGTTTGCTGAAGGACGAGGCCTGAGGCCAAGGCGCTGACCTGACCGGATGCGGCGCGTACGCCCGCCCGCGTGGTGGCAGGCGCCGCATGCCAACGCCACCCCACCTGCTTTTTTCCTCAAGACGCCCTGCCCAGGCAGGGCCAGCTTTGACCCGAGTGCGCTCTGTGAGAAGCGCGCCATTCACAACCCAGGAGACATCACATGAAACTCACCACTTGGCTCGCGGCCAGCACTTTGTGCGCCGCATTGCCCTTCGGCTTGGCCCAGGCACAGGTCAAGATCGGCATCCTCAACGACCAGGGCGGCCCGTACTCCAGCATCACCGGCCCTGGCGCCGTGGCCGCCGCGCGCCTGGCGATCGAAGACGCGGGCGGCTCCTTGCTGGGCAAGCCCATTGAGTTGGTTTCGGCCGACCACCAGCACAAGCCCGACGTGGGTTCGGCCATCGCGCGCCGCTGGTACGACGCCGAAGGCGTGGGCGCCATCTTCGACATCTACAACTCCGGCGTCGCGCTGGCGGTGCAGAAGCTCGCCGAAGAAAAGAACAAGATCGTCGTGTCGACCGTGAACACGCTGGACATCACGGGCAAGTCCTGCTCGGCCAACGGCATGCAATGGGGCGCCGACAGCTACGCGCATTCCAACATCACGGTCAAGGGCGCCTACAAGGGCAAGCCCGAGTCCTGGTACTTCATCACCGTGGACTACTCGGCCGGCCACAGCATGGAAAAAGCCGCGCGCACCGCCATCGAGGCCGGCGGCGGCAAGTTCCTGGGCGCGGTGCGCTACCCGCTGGGTTCGACCGACTTCAGCTCCTACCTGCTGCAGGCGCAGGCGTCCAAGGCCGACGTGGTGGCGCTGATCGGCGGCGGCACCGACTTGCTCAACGGCATCAAGCAGGCCGACGAGTTCCAGATCCGCAAGACCAAGCAACGGCTGATCCCGTTCTCGTTCTCGACCGCCGATGCGGTTGCGCTGGGCAACAAGACCACGGCGGGTTTCCCGCTGGTGCTGAGCTTTTACTGGGACGAATCGCCCGCCACGCGCACCTGGACCGAGCGCTTTCGCAAGGTCAACGGTGGCAAGCTGCCGACCGACCTGCAGGCCAACGTCTACAGCGCGGTGCTGCACTACCTGAAAGCGGTGAAGGCCGCTGGCACGACCGACACCAAGGCCGTGCTGGCCCAGATGAAGGAAACGCCCGTCACCGATTTCTACACCGCCGGGGCGCGCATCCGTGAAGACGGCCGCCTGATGCGCCAGATGCTGTACGCCGAAGTGAAGACGCCCGAGCAGATGAAGAACAAGGACGATTTGATCACCGTGGTCAAGAAGTTCTCGGGCGAAGAGTCCTTCATGCCGCGCGCGCAGAGCGAGTGCCCGCTGATCAAGAAGTAAACCCGGCGCCGAAGGCCTGCCGCCCCCGCTCTGGTGGATGCGGCAGGCTTCGAGAGTTTAAGAGAAATCGGCCTCTGGCCCTACAGCTGTTTGCGCAGGCAGCTACTCCAACGATAGCAAGTCCATGACCTCTCCCACCTTCCACAAAGTCTTGATCGCCAACCGGGGCGAGGTCGCGGTGCGCCTGATCCATGCCCTGCGCGACGCCGGCATCGCCAGCGTGGCGGTCTACGCGCAGGACGACGCGCAAGCCCTGCACGTGCAACTGGCCGACGAGGCCGTGGCGCTGGCCGCCAGCGGCCCGGCCGCCTACCTGGACGCGGCCGCCGTTATCGCCATCGCGCGAGCGAAAGGTGTGGACGCGGTGCACCCGGGCTGGGGTTTTCTGAGCGAACAGGCCGACTTTGCCCGCGCCTGCGCCGACGCGGGGCTGGTCTTCATCGGCCCGCAGCCGGAGCAACTGGCGCTGTTTGGTGACAAGGCACGCGCCCGCGCGCTGGCGGCCGAGCATGGCGTGCCCTGCATGCCCGGGATCGACCACGGGGTGTCGCTGCAAGAGGCCGAGGCCTTCTTTGCCGAACAGGCGGCCGACGGCGCCGCCATGATCATCAAGGCCGTGGGCGGTGGCGGTGGCCGCGGCATGCGCGTGGTGGAGCGCGCCGAAGACGTCGCGCCCAGCTGGATGCGCTGCCGCTCCGAAGCCAGGGCCGCCTTCGGCGTCGAAGGCGTGTACGTCGAGCGCTTCATGCCGCGCGCGCGCCACATCGAGGTGCAGGTGGTTGGCGATGGCGCCCAGGTCATCGCGCTGGGCGAGCGCGAATGCACCTTGCAGCGGCGCTTTCAAAAGCTGGTGGAAATCGCCCCCAGCCCGACCCTGCCCGACGCGCTGCGCCAGCAGATCAGCGAGGCCGCGCTGTGCATGGCGCGCGCTGTGGGCTATCGCAGCCTGGGCACGTTCGAATTTTTGGTGGACGACAGAGCACTCGAGCCGCCGCCGGGCCGCCCCAAGGCGGCGAGCGCCCCCGCGGGGGGCAGCGAACCACGCGAAGCTGGGAGCGTGGGGGCCATATCCTTGCCATTTGTGTTCATTGAGGCCAATGCGCGCCTGCAGGTCGAACACACCATCACCGAAGCCGTCACCGGCCTGGACCTGGTGCAGCTGCAGCTGGGCGTGGCGCAAGGCCGCACGCTGGCCGAGCTGGGCCTGGCGCCCGGCACGCCGGTGCCCGTGCGCGGCCACGCGATCCAGTGGCGCATCAACGCCGAAACGCTGACGGCGGACGGCCAGGCGCGCCCGGCCAGCGGCACGCTGCAGCGCTTTGATTTGCCCAGCGGGCCGGGCGTGCGCGTGGACACGCACGGCCGCGCCGGCCTGCAGCCGTCGCCGCACTACGACACGCTGCTGGCCAAGCTGATCGTGCACCACCCCAGCGCCGACTTCGGCGCGGCGCTGCGCCGCTCGCACCGTGCGTTGGCCGAATTCGGCATCGCCGGCGTGGCCACCAACCTGCCGCTGCTGCGCGCCCTGGCCGACCGGCGGGAGACCGCAACCAACGCCGTCGACAATCGCTTTGTCGAGCGCGAGCTGCCCAGCCTGCTGGACGCCGCGCAGGCCTTCGCCGACGCCAGCGCGCCGGTGCCCAGCGCCGCCACACAAGCCGTCGCCGAGACCGAAGCCGAGCCGACCGACGGCACGGCGCTGGTGCGCGCGCCCATGGCCGCCAAGCTGGTGGCCTGGGAAGTGGACGTGGGCGACGTCGTGCCCGCCGGCGCGCAGCTAGGCGTGCTGGAGGCCATGAAGATGGAGCACCTGCTGCACGCGCCCAGCGCCGGCCGCGTGCTCGCCTTGGCGGCGCAAGCGGGCGATTTTCTGGTCGAAGGCCAGGCGCTGGTGCGGCTGGAGCCGGTGGATGCCGTACACAGCGCGACCGAGGCCGAACAGGCGCTGGATCTGGACACGCCGCGCGCCGACCTGCAGCGCGTCATCGACCGCCACGCATTCACCCTGGACGCCAACCGCCAGGCCGCGATGGCCAAGCGCCACGCGCAGGGTGGGCGCAGCGCGCGCGCCAACATCGCCGACCTGTGCGAATTGGGTGACGCTATCGATACCGAAGCTGGCCGCGCAAGCGTGACACCGGCCAGAAGCGGAAACTTCATTGAATACGGGGCGCTGGCGATTGCCGCGCAGCGCAGCCGCCGCACGCTGGAAGACCTGGTCGCCAACACGCCGGCCGACGGCATGGTGACCGGCGTCGGCAGCGTCAACGAAAAGCTGTTCGGCCCCGAGCGCTCGCGCTGCGCCATCATGGCTTACGACTACACCGTGCTGGCCGGCACGCAGGGTTGGCGCAACCACCACAAGAAGGACCGGCTGCTGAAAGTGGCACACCAGCTGCGCATTCCGCTGGTGCTGTTTGCCGAAGGCGGTGGCGGCCGCCCGGGCGATGTCGACATGCCGATCCTGGCGGGCCTGAACAACCACACCTTCAGCGACTTCGCGGCGCTGTCGGGCGTGGTGCCGGTGGTCGGCATCGTGCACGGCCGCTGCTACGCCGGCAACGCCGCGCTGCTGGGTTGCTGCGACACCATCATCGCCACGCGCGCCAGCAACATCGGCATGGGCGGCCCCGCCATGATCGAAGGCGGCGGCCTGGGCACGTTCGCACCCGAGCAGATCGGCCCGTCGGCCGTGCAAAGCGCCAGCGGCGTGATCGACGTGCTGGTGCAGGACGAGGCCGAAGCCGTCGCCGTGGCGCGCCAGTACCTCAGCTACTTCCAGGGTGCGGTGGCGGACTGGCAGTGCGACGACCAGCGCCTGCTGCGCCACGCGATTCCCGAAAACCGCCTGCGCGTATACGACGTGCGCGCCGTGCTGCGCGGCTTGTTTGACAGCGGCAGCTGGCTGGAGCTGCGCGCCGGCTTTGGCGCCGGCATGGTCACGGGCCTGGCGCGTGTGGAAGGCCGGCCGGTCGCGGTGCTGGCCAACAACCCGCACCACCTGGGCGGCGCCATCGACCCCGACGCAGCGGACAAGGCGGCGCGCTTCATGCAACTGGCGAATGCGCACGGCCTGCCGATCGTTGCGCTCGTCGACACCCCGGGCTTCATGGTCGGGCCGGAGATCGAAACGCAGGCCCAGGTGCGCCACACCAGCCGCATGCTCATGATCGCCTCGCACCTGCGCGTGCCGTACTTCGCCATCGTGCTGCGCAAGGGCTACGGCCTGGGCGCGCAGGCGATGACGGCGGGCGGCTTCGACGCGCCGGTCTTCAACGTCGCCTGGCCCACCGGCGAATTCGGCGCCATGGGGCTGGAAGGCGCGGTGCGCTTAGGCTTCCGCAAAGAGCTGGAAGCCGTGCCCGCCGGCCCGCAGCGCGATGCGCTGTTCGACCAGCTGCTGGCCAAGCAGTACGCCAACGGCGAGGCCATGGCGATGGCGCAGACGCTGGAGATCGACGCCGTGATCGACCCGGCTGACACGCGCGCGTGGCTGGCGCGCGGGCTGGACGGCTGCACCGCGCCGCTGGGGCCGACCAAGCCGTTTGTTGACGCCTGGTAGCTCGGGCGAGCCTGAAAATCCGGCCTTTTCGTTGTGAAAAAACGACGAAAAGGCCGATTTGGTTGGGTCGCTCCCCCTGGCCGCAACGCTTGTGTACCGAACTTTGCAAGCGGTTTGCACAGCCTTGACGCAGCCGGCGCACCATGAGGTTGTCGCTACTTCGTGAAAGGAACGCGAACCATGACGAACCGAATCTCCCGCCGCGCGGCCGTATGGGCCGCCACCGCGCTGTCCGTCGGCGCACTGACCCTGGGCGCCGCCGGCACGGCCCACGCTCAGGCCTACGTCAACGTGCAGATCGGCCCGCCGCCGCCGCCGGCACACGCGATGGTGCCAGCGCCGCGCGCAGGCTATGTGTGGGCGCCGGGGCACTACGAATACCGCCACGGCAACTACGTGTGGACGCGCGGCTACTGGATGCGCGAGCGTCCGGGCTACGCTTACGTGCCGCCGGCGTGGCAGCGCCACGGGAATGGCTGGGCCTACCAGGCCGCCCGCTGGGACCGCAGCCCGGTCCCTGGTTACGCGAACGGCCCGCGCTGGCGTGACCGTGACCGCGACGGCATCCCGGACCGCTACGACCGTCGCCCGGGCCGCGCCGACAACCGTGGTGACCGCGACCGCGACGGCGTGCCCAACCGCTACGACCGCCAGCCGGACAACCCGTACCGCCGCTAAGGCGTGAAAGCGGCGGGGCGTGCCAGACAGGGCGCGCCACCGCGGCACCCACAACAACGCCGGGCAGTTGCCCGGCGTTGTTGTTGGTGCGTTGCGTCATCGGGCGGCGGGCATGACCTGCCGCAGTTCGGCGCAATGGTCGCGCGGTGGCGCAGGGGGTGTCGGCCAGCGCAGATCGGCTGCCTCCGCAGGCTGCGCGGTGTTGCTGAGCGCTCTGTTTTCAGTAGCTGCTTGCGCAGACTCGGATTGGGCTGAGAGCACTTTTGATCGAGTTTCTTTGGAGAGGTGCACCGGCACGCCCAGCCCCCGCTGCACATGGCCATTGCCCGCCACCAGCAGCACGGTGCGCCCCGGTTGGCGCGCGGCGCTGACGGTCTCGGCCATCGCCTGGTCGCGCGCGATCTGCACCCGCGCCATCGGGCGGATCTGGCGGTCTGGCAGCAAGTTGCAATGGCCTTCGCGGATGCGCCGCTCCTGCTCGGCCAGCATGGGCGGCGCCAGCAGCTGGTCGAGCGTGGCGTTCTGCATGGCGGCGCGCAGGCCACTGCGCGGCAGGTTGGCGCCCAGCACCGGCACGCCGGCGCGCACGGCGGTCATGACGACCGGGCCGTAGCGCTTCCACGGCCAGCCGGCGTCGTCCCAGGCCAGGGCGCGGCGCACCTGCGTGGCGCTGGCAGCGCGCGGCAAATCGGCGGTGCTGTGGCCGCGCTCGGCCATCTCCATCGCCACGGCCGCCAGCGCGCCGCGGTCGGCCAACCATTGCACGACTTGGCGCTCCAACTGCTGGTGGGCGGGGGCATCGTGCTGTTCACCGATCAGCAGCGCGTCGGCCGGCAGCAGGCTGCCCAAGCGCTCGGATTCGGGCGGCGTCAGCGGTGGTGCGGGCAGCGTGGCGCAGGCGGTGAGCGTGGCGCAGAGTAAGCCGTAGGCAGCGGTCCGGAGCGGGGCGGGACGGTGACGCATGCGGGCATCGTACCTGTGCGAGATGCGGCGCGAGACCGCCTGGCTGCCGCTGCGGGGAGCCGCGGTCAGCGCGCCGCGCCGTTAGGTGATCGGATGGTGAAAATCGACATCAAATAACCCGTTAGCGCTACACCTGCTTGCGCAGGCAGCTATCAATACAGAAGCAATCATGACATCAGGTTTCGGGCGCTGAAAAGACAAGACCCGCCAAAGGGCGGGTCTTCAATGAAAGTCCAGTGCGACCAGAGCAGCCGCGTCGGCGGGTCAGTGCACCACGACCGGGTTCTGCGCCAGCTCGGCGTAGCCTTCCAGCGTGTCTTCTACCTCTTCCTGGGTGGGCGTGCTTTCCTGCCAGGCGGCGATGCGCTGCTGGAACATTTCGGCCCACAGGCCGTCCAGGTAAACCTCTTTGCCCGAACGCTTGTCCACGATCTCGAATCCGTGGCGCGCCAGCGCTGGTGTACCCGCGGGCAACTCGGCGCTGTCGGGCGCCTCGGGCAGCAGGTGGACGACCGCGAAGCTGTCGGAGTCGTAGAGCGTGTTCATCGTTGGGTTGAGCCTTTCTCGGGTGGGTGCGAAGGGATTTCGCGCCCTGCATACATAAGAACGCGCGAGCCCTTTTCAAGGTGTACGGCAGCGCCTACAGCGGGTGTCAGCCAAGCACGTTGTGCCTGCATCACGCTCAAAAATGCACACTTTCAGCGTATTTTCAGGGTTGTAGCGCGAGATTCTGCAGGCTGTGCTCCACGGTGTCGGCCTGCGCGAATGTCTGGCGCAGGCGCGCGGGCAGGTAATGCCAGGGCCGCGCCAACCACAGGGTGACAGCGGGTTCGTAGGGGCGCTCAGGTTGGTGCATCAGCACGGCGCAGGGCACGGGTTGGCCGTCAACGGTGAGAACCTCGTCTACTTGCACAGTCCATTCCCGCACTGCAGCGTCGCGTGCGCCCGTGATTTGCAGGCTGAGCCGGCTGCCCGGAGGGTACCGTTCGGGCGCGGCGGCCAGCAGCGCGCCCAGCTGCAGCACGGCGCTCAGCCGGTCCTGGCCACCGGGCGACCAAGGAGCGTCGGGCGTATTGGCGCTGAACCGCACGCGGCCACCCGCGGCATCGAAATGCGCTGCGCGCTCAGCGCGCGTCCGTTCGGCAAAGCGTTCCGGCATCAGGCCGACGCTGGTGACCAGGCCCTGGCTGTGCCAGCGGTGTGCCGGACGCGGGCCGTCGGCCAGCGTGCGCCATTCGGCTTCGTAGTGGCCCCCTGCGGGTTGCCAGCGGAGTTCTGATCGGGTGTCGACCGGCTGGCCTCGCGCTGTGCCGGTCACCGCGTAGGTGAGCGTGGCCGCCTGCGCGACCTGCACGCGGGGCAGCTCGGTGGCGCCGGCTGCGGGCGCGGCCGTCGCAGGTTCATCGACGGGCGCATCGGTGCCGGCAGCTGCAGCGACAGACTGGGTGGTCGTTGGCCGCGGTGCTGCCGAGACCGAGCGCCCAGGCGCGGCCAGGGCACCATCCGCTGGCCGTGCCAGGCGGTGGGGCGTTGCTGCGCGGCGCGTGCTCGCTGGGTTGGCCCGGGCGCGCGTTGCCCGTTGTGCAAGCGCAGCTGGTCGCGCCACCGCCGGCTCAGCGGCGGCTTGGGCGGCCGCCTCGTGCGCTTGCGCGGGTGGCTGCGCGACCGATCGGGTGGACCAGTACAGGGTGCTGCTCGGCGCGTTCGTTCGCGGGGGTGACGACAGCGCGGTCAGCACCGCCGCGTGCGCCAGCACGACCACGGCCACCAGCCGCAGCCATGGCGAGGAAGGGCGGGTGTTGGCGAAACGGGGCACGGGCGTAGGGCCGAAGCAGCGGTGAAAGCGGGACTTCCGTCTGGCGTTGGTTCAAAGGAAGCGGGGGCATCGGTGGGTGGGCCAGCAGGCCTACGCGTGACGACGTGCATCCCCTGTATCATTTTCTGCGCACGCGGCGGCGCTCGCCAGCCGCTTATTTCACGGTCGGGACGGGCCCGTGCCGTTCGAGCATTCGGGCAAATTCCCCATGAAACTGGCCACTTTGAAAGACGGCTCGCGCGACGGTCAGCTGATCGTCGTCTCACGCGACCTGGGCACTGCGCATTTCGCCACCGGCATTGCCGGGCGCCTGCAGCAGGCGCTGGACGACTGGAACTTCATCGCGCCGCAGCTGCAGGACGTGTCGGATGCGCTCAACCAGGGCCGCGCCCGGCACGCCTTTCCGTTCGACCCCGCGCAGTGCATGGCGCCGCTGCCACGCGCCTATCAGTGGCTGGACGGCTCGGCGTATTTGAACCATGTCGAGTTGGTGCGTGCCGCCGGCCGCAGCGACGTGCCTGAGCGCTTTTACACCGAGCCGCTGATGTACCAGGGTGGCAGCGACGACCTGCTGGGCGCATGCGACGACATCCTGGTCAGCGCCGAAGCCTTCGGCATCGACTTCGAAGCCGAACTGGCTGTGATCACCGCCGACGTGCCCATGGGCGTCACCCCCGACCAGGGGCTGGACGCCGTGCGCCTGCTGATGCTGGCCAACGACGTCAGCCTGCGCCATCTCATCGCGAGCGAGGTCGAAACACGGCTCGGCCTGGTGCAGGGCAAGCCTTCCACCGCCTTCAGCCCGGTGGCGGTCACGCCCGACGAGTTGGGCGACGCCTGGCAGGACGGCCGCGTGCACCTGACGCTGCAAACCAGCTGGAACGGCCGCAAGGTCGGGATGTGCGACGCCGGGCCCGATATGCGCTTTCACTTTGGCGAACTGATCGCCCACGCCGCGCGCACCCGCCGCCTGCGTGCGGGCACCATCGTCGGCAGCGGCACCGTCAGCAACCCCGGCGTTGAGCAGAACGGCCGCCGCGAATGGCCCAAGGGCTATGGCTGCATCGCTGAAAGGCGCGCCATGGAAACGTTGCAGGACGGTGCGGCGACGACCGACTACATGAAGTTCGGCGACCGCCTGCGCATTGAGATGAAGGGACGGGATGGCCACACGTTGTTCGGGGTTATTGACCAGAAAGTGGTTCAATATACCCCCTAGCCCATGCGCAGTCGGCGCGGGCAGCTATCAATTCAGGAGACTTTGATGCAACGACGTGAATGGCTTTCCCTGGCCGCGGCTGGCTTGGCCGCCAGTGCCGGCGTGCGTGCCCAGGGCTGGCCCGCCCAGCAGATCAAGTGGATCGTGCCCTACCCCGCCGGCGGCGGCACCGACGTGCTGGCGCGCGCCATCGCCGAGGCCATGCGCCCGCAGCTGGGCCAGGCGATCATCGTGGACAACCGCCCCGGCGCAGCGACGAACATTGGCGCGGACCTCACGGCCAAGGCCAAACCCGACGGCTACACGGTCATGTCTGCCGATAACGCGCTGCTGGCCTTCAATGAGCACCTGTTCAGCAAGCTGCCGTTCAACCCCACCAAGGACTTCACTTTCGTTGGCGCGTTTGGGCGCTTTCCCCTGGCGCTTGTGGTCAACCCCCAATTCGAGGCCAAGACGTTCAAGGACTTTCTCGCTTACGTGCGCGCCCACCCGGGCAAGGTCAACTGCGCGTCGCCCGGCAATGGCTCGCCCCACCACTTGGCGATGGAGCTGTTCCAGGAGCGCACCAAGACCTCGCTCACGCACATTCCGTACAAGGGTGCGGCGCCTGCCTTGCAGGATGTGATGGGTGGCCAGGTCCCGTGCATGTTCCTCGATCTGCCCGCTGGCCTGCCGGCCATCAGCAGCGGCAAGGTGCGCGCGTTGGCCATCGGCTCGGCCAAGCGGGTGGCGCAACTGCCGGACCTGCCCACCCTCGCAGAAAGCGGCGTGAGCGATGCCGAGGTCTACGCGTTTCAGGGCATGGTCGGCCCGGCGGGACTGCCGAGCGATGTCGTCGCACGGCTCAACACCACCATCAACAAGGCGCTGCAAGACCCGGCTGTGGTCAAGCGCATGCAGGAATACGGCATTGAAGCCCTGCCCGGAACGCCCCAGCAGTTCCAGGCCATGTCCCGCGCCGAAAGCGAGCGCTGGGGCGCGGTCATCAAGCGGGCGGGCGTCAAGCTGGACTGAGCGCAGCGCGCGGCTCGCCGCCGCGTCACGCGAAATGGTCGTACCCGGTGCGCGCGATGGCGGACTGGCCGCCCGCGCCGTCGTCCAGCCAGAGCCCACTGCCTGATCGGATCTGACCGATGCGGGTGAGCGGCAGCGCAGACGCCACAGCCAGGGCGTTCACCGTGTCTCGCTGGCCGGGCGATGCGGTGAACAGCAACTCATAGTCGTCGCCGCCTGTCAGGGCAAGTGAAACTGGGTCTGCCGGTCGGGGACTGACGCACTCGGCCACCGGGCCCACCGCCTTGCCCAGCGCCATGCTGTCCAGCACCGCGCCCACCCCGCTGGCGACAGCCATGTGCGTCAAGTCGCCCGACAAGCCGTCGCTCAGGTCCATCGCGCTGGTGGCGATGGCTCGCAGCGCCCGGCCGAGCGCGATGCGCGGAATGGGGCGCTCCAGCCGCTCACGCAGCACGGCCAGCCGCTCGGGCGCCAACTCGATCTGGCCTTGCAGGGCGAGCAGGGCCAGGCGCGCTTCGCCCAGGGTGCCGCTGACCCAGATATCGTCGCCCGGCTGGGCGCCGTCGCGGCGCAAGGCCTGGCCAACGGGGATCTGGCCAAAGACGGTGATGCAGATGTTGAGCGGCCCGGCCGTGGTGTCGCCGCCGATCAGGGGGCAGCGGTGTTCGTCGGCCAGGGCGAACAGGCCTTGGGCGAAAGCGCTCATCCAGGCGTCGTCGGCGGCGCGCTCAGGCGGCAAGGCCAGCGCCAGGGTGAAGGCCACAGGCTCTGCGCCCATGGCGGCGAGGTCGCTCAGGTTGACGGCCAGGGCCTTGTGGCCGAGCGCGGCCGGGTCGACGTCAGGGAAGAAGTGCCGTCCCTTGACCAGCATGTCGGTGCTGATGGCCAGTTGCTGGCCGGGTGCGGGGGTGAGGAGAGCGCAGTCGTCGCCAATGCCGAGAGCAATGGGCGGTGCTTCAATTGCTACCGAATTGGTAGCTGATGGCGCAGGTGGCTGTAGGGCGGAGGGCGTTTTTCGCTTGAAATAACGCGCGATCAGGTCGAATTCGCCCACGCCGATTGCCTACCGCCTAAGGCGCGCTCAGCGGCCGCCGAACACATTGGCGCGTTCGCGCACGCGCGCCACGCCATCGGTCAGGCGGCGCATGCGGCCGGCGCGGCGCGCGGCGGCTTTCAGAAACGACATCATCAGAGGGCCACTGTCCAGCGCGTTCAACGGTTCGTCCTGACCGGCCAGGTGGAATTCGGGGTGCCACTGCACGCCGACGACAAACGGGTAGCCGGTGTGGCGGATGGCTTCGGGTACGCGGTCGATCGGGCTGCGCGCCTCGATCACCAGGCCGCGGCCCAGCTCGTCCACGCACTGGTGGTGGATGCTGGTGACGCGCTGCGGCTCGTAACCGTAGATGTCGGACAGCAGCGAGCCGGGCACGAAGTGCACTTCGTGCGTCAGCCGGTCGTAGGTGACGGTGTCCTGGTGTGGGATGGCGCCGGGCCACAGCGAGGGGATGTCCTGCACCAGCGTGCCGCCAAAGTACACGTTCAGCAGCTGCGCGCCGCGGCAGATGCCCAGCACCGGCTTGCCCGCGCCGATGAAGCCGCGCAGCAGGTCCAGCTCGTATTCGTCGCGGATCGGGTCGGCCTCGGGGTCGGTCTTCCAGGGCTTGGCGCCGTAGGTTTCGGCGCTGATGTCGACGCCGCCCTGCAGCACCAGACCGTCCAGGTTTTCGACCAGATCGGCCGTGGGTGGGCGTTTACGCAGGGTGGGCGTGCGCTGGTCGATGAAGGGGATCATCAGCGCGACGACGCCGTAGTTCATGATCCAGTGCGCCATGTTGCTCTCGAGGTATTGCAGCCGTTTGAGCGGCAGGCCCATACCGGGCGGGGGAGCGTGCAACAGACGGGCGGAGATGCCGATGCGCAAGGTCATGGTGAGAGATTGTGACGTGAAACGCGGGGGTTTGTCAGACGGTGGCGGCGTCGCCCTGGTTCCGGGCGGGCTGTGTACAAGCGTGACAGCGCTCGCATCGGCGCTCCTTTATTGACCCCGAAAGCGCAGGCTGGCTTGGCGGATGACTTCGCCCAGCAGGTGCTCGCGCGCCTGGCGTTCGCGCAGCCAGCGCGCGTCGTTGCGGTCTTCGGTCACGACCTGGCGCAACGCGGCCAGGGCGTCGGTGGCACCGCGCGCTGCCGCAAACGGCGCCAGCCGATCCATCGTGCCCAGCAGGTGCTCGCGCAGCGGCAGGTGCTCGCCCGTAGCGGGGTCTACATAGACCGCGTCCAGCCCGAAGCGGCAGGCCTGAAAGCGGTTGTAGCTGTAGACCAGGTAGTCGTCTTCGACCGGGGTGAAGGGCCGCTCGGACTGGAACCAGGCGGCCAACGACTGCACCAGGCCGGCCAGCGCGGCAGCGCGCTCCACCGTCAGCGGGGTGTCGAACACGCGCACTTCGATCGTGCCGTACTCGGGCTTGGGGCGGATGTCCCAATAGAAGTCCTTCATGCTCTTGACGACGCCGGTGTGCGTCATCTTGTCGAAGTACTGCTCGAATTCCGTCCAGGTCAGCAGACAGGGCGCGCGCCCTGACAGTGGGAATGCGAACACCGAGTTCAGCCGCGCCGAATCGAACGCCGTGTCCTGCGCCTGCACATAAGGGCTGGATGCCGCCAATGCGATGAAGTGCGGGATGTAGCGCGACATGCAGTGCAGCGTGTACAGCGCCGAATCGGCGTCGGGACAGCCCACGTGCACATGCTGGCCGAAGATGGTGAACTGCTTGGTCAGGTAGCCGTACAGCTGCGACAGCTGGTGAAAACGCGGCTTGTCGTAGATGCGCTGCTGGTGCCACTGCTGGAACGGGTGCGTGCCGCCGCCGACCACGGCAATGCCCAGCTTGTCGGCGCACTGGACCAGCGCGTCGCGGATCTGCTGCAGCTGGCCCAGCGCCTCCTGCCAGGTGTGGCAGACGCCGGTCGATATCTCGATCATGCCGGCGGTCATCTCGGGCACCACGCTGCCGGGCAGCTCGCGCTTGGCCATCAGGCGCAGCATGTCGTCGGCGTAGTGCGTCAGGTTGTAGTCGTGCGTGTTGACGAGCTGAAGCTCCAGCTCCACGCCGATCGTCAGGGCCTCGGACTGGCCAAAGGGCTCCAGGCTCATGTCAGCGGGCCTTTGTCGGTGTCGGGTTCCAGTTCGCCCTCAGGGGGCGATTCGGGTGCGCGTGAGCCGGCCTGGCGCCAGGGCTTGGCCGCTTCGCCGGTGCGGTACAGCGCCAGGCTGACCAGCACCGCGCCGATGAGTTCGGTGATCAGGATCACCGGCAGCGCGATGGCGGCCACCTTTTCACCGATGCTGGGCGAGGCGCTGACGAACTGGGACGTCAGCAGCAGCGCCACGGACGACATCGGCACCATCGCCACCCCGACCCAGAACGATTTGCGCGGCGACAGCCCGCTGCCCCAGCCGGTCGCCAGCAGGCTCGCCACCTTGGCCAGCGCCCGCACCACGATCAGCGCGAGGGCCGCCCAGGTCAGCGCGCCGTGCCAGTTGGCCTGCGCGGCCATCGACGAGACCAGCACGAACATCAGGATGGTCAGCATCGACGCTGCCGTGCCCAGCTGGCGCGGCCACACCCAGGGGCGCGGGTAGAACTGCTTGAGCAGGATGCCGCCCAGCAGCGCGGCCAGCGGCGCCGATCCGCCCAGCGGAGACGCGATCGCGGTGCAGGCGCCGATCAGCGCCAGCATGACCACCGCGGTGTCCTGGCTGGTGGCGCGCAGGATGCGGAAGGCCAGCGCCAGCAAGCCCGCCAGCATGCCGCCCAGCAGCAAGGAGATGCCCAGCACGCCGAGCGAGCCGCCGACGGACGCCAGCATCGTGCCGTCGCCACGCCCAATCGTCCGCAGCATGGCGGTTCCGAGGGTCAGGGTGTAGAGCGTGTTGAGCGTAGCCAGGGCAATCGCCCGGTCGGTCATCGGACCGTCGGCGCGCAGATCGGACACCACGCGCATCAGCACCGCCGGCGCGGTGGCGACCGCCAGCACCGCCAGCGCGCGCACCACGGTCAGCTCCAGCCCGAGCGCGCGCAGCGTGAGGAAGGCGACGGCGTAGGTGAGCAGCGACTCGGCCAGGCTTTGCACAAGGACCATCGGGTTGTGGCGCAGCCAGCGCAGCGACAGCCGCGCGCCGGCGTCGAACAGCACCACGGCAATGCCCAGCTCCAGCAGGAACAGGCCCACGCCCTGCAGCGGCCAGGTAGCGCCCGCAACGCCGAGCCAGCCGGTGATGGCACCGACGACGGCGTAGCCAATGATCTTGGGAAGCTGGGTGTAACGCTGCACCCAATGGCCAGCCAGCGTGGCCACCGCCAGCAGCAAGGCCCATTCCAACGCTTGCGGGCCCGGGGTGTTGCTCCATGCAGCGACCCAGCCGGACGTCAGTTGATCTGTCAAGCGGCGAGTCCTCGAAGTTGTCGGTCGATCCTAACCGCAGCGCCGGGTGGCGGCTACCTTGGCGGCGATGGTGGCTCCAAGGGCTTGTCGCCGCCGACCGGTGCGTCGGACGCAGGGGCGGCGTCTGGCTCGGCTTCAGTGGCCTGAGGCCGGTGCTTGAGCCGCACCGGCAGCACGAACGACAGAGGCTGGCGCAGCATGCGGCGGCGAAGGGCGACGTACAGCCGCTTGCGGTTGACGGCGCCGATGTTCTGCGCGGTCAGCGCCAGGCGGAAGGCCAGCAGGAAACTGAACGCCAGGTTCATCAGCCCCGTAATGGCAATGCCGCCTACCGCACCCCAGAACATGGCTCGGTGAATCACCTGCGGACCGATTTCGTGTGCTGCCGCCCCGACCTGCCCGGCGACCAGCGTGACGTGACGCACCTCGAACGGAATGCCGAAGAAGCCCAGCACCGGGGGCACCAGGCCCAGCATGAGTCCCAGCGAGATGTTGGCGGCGTAGCTGGAAATGCGCTGGCGCCAGTACGCGCCCCAGCGCCGCGCACGCTCGGCGCCCAGCCAGCGCGTGACGCGCGGGTGATGCGCAATCACGGAGTCCAGCCGATGGAACACGAACCAGTTTTCCACCCAGCCCGCGATCAGGCTGGAGAGGAACAGCAGGCCGCCTGTGGCGGCCGCAAACAAGGCGGTGGGCCCGAAGATTTGGTGCTGCGCCAGCGTGTACTGTGCGTGGTAGCCGTCCATCACCGTGTGGTGGGCGGTGCGCTCGATCAGCATGGCGATGCCGATCACGACCGGCACCACCACCCCCACGTTGCCCAGGATCGCGGCGAACTGCGAGCGCAGCAGGTAAACCACCTCGTCGACGAAATCGTCTGCCGCGCCGGGCGCGCCGATGTTGCGCAGGCGCGCCGCCATGGCCGGGGCGGTCATCGCCGGCTGCTTGGTGGCGACGGTCCACCCCAGCAGCATGATCAGCACGAAGCAGGCCGCGTAGTTGATGCCCGCCACCAAGCCAGCCCAGAACGCGGTCAGGCCGAGCGAGCCGATCACCAGCTTGATCCAGGTGGTGCAGGCCAGCACCGCACCGCCGCCCGCCGCCGCGCCCAGCATGTGCAGGTACTCGCTGGCGTTGCGGGTGATGTAGTGCTGGCCGGTTTCGGCGTTGCGCTCGGTCACCTTGGCGGCCAGCAGTTCGGTGTTGTCCGCCATCAGGGCGCGCAGGCTGCGCGCATCCTGGTCCACGCGCACCAGGTGCGACAGCAGTTGGGTCGTCGCCTGAGCGGGTGCGTCGGTTTCCAGGCACAGCAGCAGCGCCTTGACGCGGATGATGCGCTGGCGCAACTGCCGCAGCTGGAACTCAATGTGCACCGAAATGCCGTGTTCTTCGAGGTGCGTGTAGACCGTGGAGGCGGCCGCGCGACAGGCGTCCAGCTGCTCGCGCAACTGGCCGATGGCGATCAGCGCCGGCGCGCTCTGGCGGCCATGCGCCTGGATCGCCTCGCGCATGGTGACGAAGGCCAGCGGCAGCTGAGCGAACGCGCGCTCGCGCTTGGCGTCCTCCGACATGCGCATGCGCACCGCCGTGGAATGGCCGATGGCGCAGATCTGCGTTACCGCAAACATCACCGCGTCCATCACCGTGCGCATCGCGTAGTCGTTGATGTTCGGTGGCGGCGCGTCGGGCGCGGCGCGAAACAGCACGGTGCGCAGGCGCGTCAGCGTGCGCGCGTCAAGCGCGCGCAGCCATTTGGCGTCGAAATCGGTCGGAAACAGCAGCGGAAACAGCTCGCTCAGGTCGGTGGTCTCTGGCGTTGGTGGCATCAGCTTGCGGCGCAGGCGGTGCACCAGCTCGCTCATCAGCGCGCCCTGCGGTGCAAAACCCAGGTCCGCCAGCAGCGGCGTCGCGTCGATGGTGGTCAGAAACTCCTCCCACCAGTGGTGCCAGAGCTTCAGCCACTCCGGGCGAACCTCGGCCGCATCGATCAGCATGCGCACGCGCGCCACCGCCATGTCCGGGTCTTCGGTGTCGCCGCGCACCCAGTCCAACAGGCGCATCAGCCACAGGTGGCGCTCGGCCAGCGGCGCCTCGGGGTCGATGGCGCGCAGCAGTTCGATCAGGTCAAGCTGGGAGCTCGCCATGGTTCAAGCGATCGAGAGCAGGAACAAAAAAGCCGGGCGCGCGCTCAGTGCAGCACCCGCGCCGTGCCAGCGCCCTCGCCATGGGCGTCCAGCACGAACATGGGGATATCGGCGTCAAAGCGCTCGCCATCTTCGGCCACGCAGAAGTAGGTGCCGTGCATGGTGCCACTGGGCGTGCGCAGGCGGCAGGCGCTGGTGTACTGGAAGGCCTCGCCCGGCTGCAGCAGCGGCTGCTGGCCGACCACGCCCAAGCCTTTGACCTCTTCCACATGCCCGCGCGCGTCGGTGATGACCCAGTGGCGCGAGATCAGCTGCGCCGCCGTGTCGCCCGTGTTGTGCACGGTGATGGTGTAGGCAAAGCCGTACTGCTCCTGCTCTGGCTGCGACTGATCGGGCAGGAACTGGGGCTCGACTTCCACCTGAAACTGGTATTTGGCCATGTCGCCAATGGTAAACGGGCGACCTGACGCGGCTGCTGGGGCCGCTGCGCGACAATCGCGGCCCATGAGCACCACCTACCGCATCGCCCCGTCCATCCTGTCGGCCGACTTCGCCCGCCTGGGCGAGGAAGTGCGCGACGTCATTGCCGCCGGCGCCGACTGGATCCATTTCGACGTGATGGACAACCATTACGTGCCCAACCTGACCTTCGGCCCCATGATCTGTGAAGCCATCAAGCCGCACGCCGTGCGCGCCGACGGCACGCCGGTGCCGATGGACGTGCACATGATGGTGCAGCCCGTCGACGCGCTGGCCCAGGCCTTTGCCCAAGCCGGCGCCAACACCATCAGCTTCCACCCCGACGCCACGCCGCACGCGCACCGCAGCGTGCAGGCGATCCGCGCGGCCGGCTGCCAGCCGGGCCTGGTGTTCAACCCCGCGGCGCCGCTCGACGTGCTGGACTGGCTGATCGACGACATCGACCTGATCCTGATCATGAGCGTGAACCCCGGCTTCGGCGGCCAGTCCTTCATCGACAGCGCGCTGCGCAAGATCGAAGACGCGCGCCGCCGCATCAACGCCAGCGGGCGCGATATCCGCCTGGAAGTGGACGGCGGCATCAAGGCCAGCAACATCCGCCAGGTGGCCGACGCGGGCGCCGACACCTTCGTCGCCGGCAGCGCGATCTTCGGCCAAAAGGACTACGCCGCGGTCATCGCCGACATGCGCAAGCAACTACAAAAATAGGAGCTGGCCGCGCAGGTGGCACTAGCGCCGTAGCCCGATTTGTCTTGAAATTGGGGTGGGCGAAGGGGCGGCGCACCCACGCCTCCGCCCACGCCGCAGCACGGCCTCAACCGCGTGCTGCGCGCCCCGCCGTCTTGCCCGTTGGGCGGCCCCTTGCCGAGCTTGCCGGCGCCTTGACCGGCTTGCCGCGCGGCGCCGATTTGGCGGCGGGCGGGGGCGCCGCCAGCGCGCGCTCCAACCACATCAGCGCCTCGGCCTGGCCCATGAAGTGCTGCAGGTAGCCGGGCGCAGTCTCGCGCATCAGCGTCAGCGCGCGGTGCAGCAGCAGTTGTGAATTCAGCGGGCCGGCCTGGTCCGGCAGCGCGGTCTGCGACTGGGCCACGCGCTGCTCGGCGCGCAGCTGGGTCCAGGCAGCGCGGTGGGTTTGCACGACCTTCAGGTCGCGCGGTGCGGCGCTGGCTTCGGCCGCATCGGGCCGGACCGGCTCCAGGTGAGCGCGCAGCGCGCGCAGCGTCTGCACTGGTGACGCAGGCAGCGCCGCGTTGACAGCCGCTTCGCCACCAGCGTCAACAGGCGGCTTGGCCCCGGCCAGCAAGGCCTGCAGACGCGCATCCAGCAGCTGCCGCATGGCGCCATGGTGCGCCTCAGCGCGGCGCGCTAGCGCTTCGATGCGTTGCCAGCGCGCGGGATCGGCGGATGGGCCCCCGGCCGCGCGCGCAGCGTCTAGGGCAGCTCTCAGCGGCGTGGGCTGGGGCGCCATGTCGGCGCCATCGTCCGTCACCGGAGCCACAGGATCACCCACGCGGTGCCTCCGGCGCGACGTGGGCGCTCGTGTCAGGCTGTGAGGGTGCCTGGGCGTTGGCCGGGCTGGCGCCATCGGCCGCGGGCTGGCGCGGCATCGGCGCGATTTCGACGCGGCGGTTTTTGGCCCGCCCTTCGGCGTCGGCGTTGGAGGCCACGGCCTGCTGCGAGCCAAAGGCCGCGGCAAACACCGCGGCTGGCGGGACGCCTTCTTCGATCAGGGTGCGCGTCACCGTCAGCGCACGCTGGGCCGACAGCTCCCAGTTGTCGGCAAAGGCCTTGCTGCCGCCGCGCACCTGGCGGTCGTCGGTGAAGCCGCTGACCATCAGGATTTCTTGCCGCGTCTTCAGGTAGCTGGTCAGCGGCGCGGCCAGGCTTGTCAGCAGCGCGCGGCCTTCGGGTTGCAGCTCGGCCGACGACAGCTCAAACAGCACGTTGCCGTTGATGCCGATGCGGCCGTTGTGCAGCGTCACGCGCCCGGCGGCCAGCGGGCCGGCCAGGGCTTGCTCCAGCGTTTGCAGGCGCTGCGTCTGGGCGGCGCGCTGCTGGATCTCGTCCTGCAGGCGCGCGGTCAGCTCAAACTGCAGGCCCAGCGTGCAGACCAGGATCAGCACGAAGGCGCCCAGCAGCCCGGCCATCAGGTCGCCAAAGGCGGTCCAGACCGGCAGCGCGGCTTCGGCTGCGTCGACGTCGTCCAGCGTGGTCATCGTGTCACCTCGCGTACGCCGCTCACTGGCGTACCTTCGGCTTCGCCTGCGGTGCGAGCCCCCTTCGGAGCGGCCGAGCGGGGGCTCATGCCGCCGTGCCTTCGGCCGCGCGCTCGCGCGCCAGGCGCTGCAGGTCGCCCACGATCTGCTGCTGCGACGACAGGCTGAGGTCGATCACCTCGCGCGCCTGCGCCACGTAGTAGGCCAGCTGCTCGTCGCTGCGCGCGATCGACTGCGCCAGCGTGGCGTCCAGCTGCTGCAGGTGCTGCGTCAGCTGCGCGTTCGATTCGCCAAAGGCCTGCACGGCCTGGCCGAAGGCGTCGCCCAGGCTGGCGATTTCGGTGGCGCCGGCGCCGATCTGCGCCGCGGCTTCGGCCAGACGGCCGCTGTCGGTTTCCAGGCGTTCGGCAAAGCGTTGGGCGGTGCGCTCCAGCACCTCTGCCGAGCCGCCGACCAGCTGGTCGATGGCCTGGCGCTGCTCGGTCGACGCGTGGTTGACCGCGTCCAGCAGCGTTCCCAGCGTCTGCATCACGCGCGCGCGCTCTTCCAGCATGGCGTTGTCGCGCGCCATGCTGTCGGTGAGCTTGTCGCGCAACTCGCCAATCACTTCGGCGGCAGCGCGCGGTGCGGCGGCGGCGGCGTCCAGCAGGCGGCCGATCTCGGCCACCGTGCCCTGTGCCTGGCTGGCCGATTGCGCGGCCATGGTCTGCGTGGTGTGGGCCAGCGCGGCCAGGATGGCCTGCTGCTGGCGCGTGCCTTCGGCGCCGGTCTGCTGCCACTGTTGATGCAGCTGCGCGGCGGTGTCGGTCAGCGTTTGCTGCCAGACGGCGAGGCGGCTTTGCTCTTGTTCCGATAGCTGCTTGCTCAGGTGGTTGTAGCGCTGGTTGGCGTTATGGTTCATCAACTCGGCCTGCTCGGCAAAGCGCGCGGCGCTATCGGCCAATGCGGCCTGCGTGCGCGTGGCCACGTCTTCGCTGACCTGCGTGTGCTGCGCCAGCTGCGCTGTCCAGGCCGCCAGTTGCTGTGCGTCGCGTTCGGCCGCCTGGGCTTGCAGCGTCGCATGGGCTTGGGCCACGCCCTCGTGCAGCACGCCGATCTGCTGCTCGAAACGCTCGGCCGTTTGGGTCAGTGCCTGCTGCGTGTCGCGCGCGTGGGCGCCGCTGGCGCTCTCGTGCGCGGTCAGCGCGGCGGTCCAGGCGGCCAGGCGCAGCGTGTCGCGCTCGGCCGCTTGGGTCTGGCCCTCGGCAAGGGCTTGCTGGGCGCCTTGCAGCAACTGCGCAGTGTGCTGTTCAAACTGGGTGGCGGCGTCGCTCAGCTGGCGCTGCAGGCGCTCGGCCTGGGCGTTTCCGGCCTCGGCCTGCTGGGCCAGCAGGGCGTGGCCTTGCTGCGTCAGGCCGCCCGTGGTGTCGGCGAGTTGCGCGGTGACCTGCCCGACCAGTTGGGCTGAGCGCTGGGCGAAGCCGTCACTGAAGGCCGCCAGCGCGCCGCCCAGCTGCGTGGCCATGGCCTCGTGCGACTGGCGCTGCGCGGCCAGGGCGTTGTCCCAATGGCGCGCCACGCCGTCGCTGTGCGCGTCAAAGCGCTGCGCCAGACCGGCGAGGTGGTCCTGCACCTGCGCCGACACGGTGCTTTGCAGCGCGCCGGCCTCGCGCGCCAGGCCGGCGAGAGTGGCTTCCACCGCGGGCTGCAGCGCGGCGCCGGCTTGGCGCGCGCTGTCGGCCAGGCTGTCGCGCAGCGAACGGTCGACCGAGCTGGCGAGCCCGGCATACGCGGTCTCGGCCTGTTGGTGAAAGCGCTCTTGCCCGGTTTGCAGGCGTTCGGCCAGCGCGCCGTGTTGCTGCTCCAGCTGGATCGCCAGCGTCTGCAGGCGCTCGGCCAGCAGCGGCAGCGCGTCGGCCTGGCGCTGCATCAGCGAAAAAGCCTCGTCGCGCTGGTGCGCGGGCGAGAAGGCGCGCAGTGGTCCGCTGATGCGCGCGTCCAGCTGCTGGCCGGCCAACAGCCTTTCGCGCCGCGCCAGTGCCGACAGCAGGCCCAGCATGGCGGAGGTGGCCACGCCGGCCAGCGAGGTGCCGAAGGCCACGCCCAAGCCCTTGACCGGCGCGGCGAGGGACGCGCGCACGGCGGCCAGATCGGTCGCGCTCTCCAGCGCCATGCCGGTGCCGCGCAGGGTGACGACCATGCCGGCAAACGTGCCCAACATGCCCAGCAGCACCAGCAGACCGGCCAGGTACGGCGTCAGCGCCGGCGCCGGCAGCGCGGCGCGCTGGCCTTCGACCCGCCCGCGCACGGCCTGGCGCAGCGCCGGGTGCAGCGTGCCCAGCCAGTCGGCCAGGCGGGTGGGCGGCGTCTGCAGCCCGTCCATGGCCTGAGCCAGGCTGTGCGTGCCCTGGCGGTAACGCCACAGCTCGGCCACGCCAACGATGAAGAACGCGCCGATGACCGCGGTGACGGCCAGCGCCAGCGGGTAGGCGGACCCGTAGCCGGCGCCGACCCACACCACGGCGGCAAGGCCGGCCAGCACGGGCAGGGCGAAGGTGGCAAAGGATGACAAGCGGTTCATGACGGGGCAACCATTCAGTTCAGGCCACGGCGTTGGCGTGGTCCGGGGTGTGCAGGGCGGCAAGCAGGGCGCGGATCGGGTGCCAGCGCAGGTCCAGCTCAGCGTGCAAGGCGGCTTCCAGGTCGTGCTGAAAGCCGGCCTGCCAAGAAGAGGTGGTGGGCGCGTCGTCAGCGGCCGCGGCGCGCAGCTGGGCAAAGCGCTTGTCCAGCAGGCCGGGCAGGGCGTCGAGCAGGCGGCTTTCGGGCGCGCCCAGCATGCGTTCCATCACGGCGTCCAGCGCGGCCATGCGCGCATGCGCGGGCGAGCGCAACTCCAGCGCCCGGCGCAGGCGCGCGCGCAGCGGGGCGATGCGGTCTTCCATGCTTTGCTGCTGGGCCACGACGTGCCGGCGGTAGGTGGGGAAGTCGAACGCCATCTCGGTCGGCGCGGGGGCGGAGGTGGCGATCCAGCCCGACGTGGCGCTGCGCCGGCGCGGCGCGGCGGCCTCGCGCCAGGGCGCGTCCTCGGTCAGCGTGCGGGTCAGCAGGGCGTGCACGGCCTGGCTGTCGGCTTCGGCGCTGTCCGCGCTCGCGTCTTCGTCGTCCGACAGTGGCGCAACGGTAAGCGGCTCTTGCAGCGCGGCGAACAGGGGTTGGGCGTCGGTCCAGCGCAACCAGCCGCTCAGCTGGTCGTGGAAGTCCGATGGCGGGCCGTCGGCCGGCTGCACGCCCCAGGACGCCAGCAGGCGCACGAGCGCCGCGTCGGTAAAGCCTGTGCGCCGCGTCGCCGTCGTCATGCCCGCCCGAATGCAAAGCCGGCGAGTCTACACGGCGCCCCTGGCGCGCCCGGTCAGGCGCTGTAAGGGGCTGTAAGCAGGGTGAAGGCGCGCCGCGCACCCAAGAAAACGGCGCTGCGGTTGGCAGCGCCGAAGACTATCAAATCAGGAGCTGGCCGCGCAGGTGGGTGTAGCGCTGGCGCCCGATTCAGGGCTTGATGTACGCGTAACCTTCGCGCGACTGCAGCTGGGCGATGCGCGCCACGCCGGAGGGCGTGAAGTCGGCGTCCATGATGAACTGCTCTTTCTTGAGGTTGTTGTTGCGCATCGTGATCTCGCACACCTCAAAGCGCACGCCGCGTGCCTTCAGGGCGCTGACCAGCGCGGCGTAGTCGATGTCGCGGTTCTTCGCGTCCTTGGCGCCTTCCATCAGGAACTTCACGCCGTCGGCGTGCGTGACCACAATGATCTTGGTGTCGGGCGCCACGTCCAGGTGGTTGCGGATGTTGCGCAGGCCCTTGGTCGCCTGGGCGTCGGAGTTGTCGATGTGGTACACCACCTTGTCACCGCCCTTGGCGGGCGCGGCGGTTTGCGCCGACGCGCCCGTGCTGGCGACCATCATGCCGACGCCGAGCGTGCCTGCGGCCAACACCATGCGCAGCGTATTGCGAAAAATGCTCATCGGAATCTCCTCTGGGAATTGATCAATGTCACACCTGACACTAGCACAGCCTGTTATTGCCTGCATGGTGGATCTCGACGGCACGCTCGTCGATACCTTGGGCGATTTCGAGGCGGCGCTGGCCGCCATGCTGACCGCCATCGGCCGCCATCCCTTGAGCCGCGCGCAGATTGAGCGGCTGGTGGGCAAGGGCTCCGAGCACCTCATCCGTTCGGTGCTCGCGCTGACCGCGCCAGCGGGTGCGCAGCAAGACCCTGCCGCGCAAGAGGCCTTGACCGAACAGGCCTGGCGCTACTACCAAGCGGAGTACCTGCGCATCAACGGCCAATGCAGCACCGCCTACTCCGGCGCCGAAGCCGGCTTGAAGGCCTTGCGCGCGCAAGGCCTGCGGCTGGCCTGCCTGACCAACAAGCCGATCGCCTTTGCCCGCCCCCTGCTGGCCGCCAAGGGGCTGGAAGGGTACTTTGACCACGTCTTCGGCGGTGACAGCTTCGCGCGCAAGAAGCCCGACCCGCTGCCGCTGATCGAAACCTGCCGTGCCCTGCGTTCGGCGCCGGCACAGACGCTGATGGTGGGCGATTCCAGCAACGACGCCGCCGCGGCGCGCGCCGCTGGTTGCCCGGTGGTGCTGGTGACCTACGGCTACAACCACGGCGAGCCGATCCGCGCGGTGGACGCCGACGGCTTTGTCGATCGCCTCGATGCGCTGGCCCTGCGCGCGGCCACCGCAACACCGACACAGTAGCATCGGGTGATCGATCCAAGGAGACCCTCACCGTGACCACCGGACATGATCTGCTGGCGCGCGCGGCGGCCCAGCCCGAGGTGCTGCAGTGGCACACCTGGGCCTCGCTGAACCCCGGCCCCGCGCTGGTGGTGCTGGGCGCCGTGCACGGCAACGAGCGCAGCGGTGCCATCGCCATCGCGCGCGCCATCGACGACTTTCAGCATGGCCGCCTGGTGCTGCAGCGCGGACGCCTGACGCTGGTGCCGATCGCCAGCCCGCTCGCCTTCCGCCAGAACACCCGCGAGGGTGAGCGCAACCTGAACCGCCGCTTCGTCCCGCGCGACGATCCGCAGGACTACGAAGACCGCATCACGCGCCAACTGGCGCCGCTGCTGGCTGCGCACGACGCGCTGCTCGACCTGCATTCCTTCCACACGCCGGGTGATCCGTTCGCCATGGTCGGTCCGCGCAACAACGCCGGCCCGCGCGAGCCCTTCGCCCGCGCCGCCGAGGAAATGGCGTTGGCGCGCGCTCTGGGCGCGCAGCAGGTGGTCGAAGGCTGGCTGGACATCTACGACCGTGCCGCCCGCGCGCGCGGCGAGACGCCGGACGACGAAGGCATCGGCACCAACGAGTACATGCGCAGCCAGGGCGGCTACGCCGTCACGCTGGAAAGCGGCCTGCACGACGACCCCGAGGCGGTGGAAGTGGCCGAACGCGCGATCTACGGCGCGCTGGCGCACCTGGGCTTGGCCGACGTGCCAGTGCCGCCGCGCTTCAGCGGAAAAGCGGCGCGGCTCAAGGAGGTGGTGCTGCGTGAAGCGCCGGGCGACCGGCTGTTGCAGGACTGGCACAGCTTCGACCGGGTGGAGCCCGGCGACGTGATCGCCGAGCGCGCCGACGGCACGCCGGTGGTGGCGCAGCAGGCGGGCTGCGTGCTGTTCCCGCACCCCGACGCGGACGTGGGCCAGGAATGGTTCTACCTGGCGGAGCCGGGCTCGGCCGACTGAAGGTGCGTGCAATACCTTGACGACCTATTTCAGACGAAATAGGCTGCTGGCCCTGTACAGGTCTGCGCAGGCAGCTATCAAAAAAGAAGTAAAAGGCGCCTGCGCGATCGCGGCAGCACCACGCCGTGATGCACAGTGGGCTTGGGCCGGGTGGGCGATACAGTCGTGATTGGCCAAGTGCAGGGGAAATCAAGTGCCAGCCCAGCAGAGGTGTGCGCAGGATGCTACTGAAAACAGAGCGATCTGCGTGACTTCATCGCCGCGGCCAGCGACCGCCGGGCGTTCAGCCCTCTTTGCCCAGCAGCGCGTCCTTGAGCTTCCAGTCGGCCGGTTTCTGGCCCAACCAGATGCTCAGCAGGCCGCGGAAGAATTCGGGCTCGCGGAAGGGCTCGCCTTCGAGCTTGCCGTTCACCGTCAGCACGCAGCCTGTGCCGGGCACCCAGTCCATCTGAATGCTGTTGCCGGGCACCATGCGCTTGTAGTCGGTGAAGATCTGGCTCATGCGCATGATGCCGGGCAGCAGCTTGACCATGCTGCCGCGCTCGGCGTTCTCTTCCATACCGCGCGCGAACATGTTGCCGAGCTCTGTCGAGTCGATGTCGCGCAGCATCACCAGGCGCAGGCGCTTGGGGGTGTCGGTAGACCAGGCCTCGGCGACCGACGACGTTTTTTGTGGCACGTAGAGCGCGGCGACATAGACCTTGAACATCGCCTTGTAGCGCACGCCAGCGCCGTTCAGCACCAGCGGCTTGCCCGCGACGGTGACGCTTTCCGGTACCGGCGTGCCGGCCACTTCCAGCGCCCGTGCCGGGGTTGCCAGCAACGCGCCTGACAGGCACAGGGCGGCAGCCAGAACCTGGCGCCGAGACGGAGAGGCCGCAGTGATGTGTGTCATGGCGCCAATCAAAAAAGAACGGTCGTTCGTTTGATGATCGGACAGAACGCCATCGCCCCGCATCGGTGTTAACACCAAGTGGACGGACTTATTCCCCCGGGAGGTGCAGCTACTGCCCCATAAATTGAGGGCTATTGGCTGCCCTTCAGCATGGTCATGCAGGTGGCAACTCGTCCGTCACCACCGTGAAATTCTCCAGTTGCTGCCAGCCGAACACGGTGGCGATCGCCACGTCGGCGGCATCGCGCCCGCGCGCCATCACCACGCGGCCGATGCGCGGCACGTTGTGGCGCGCGTCGAAGGTGTGCCACTGTCCGCCCAGGTAGGCTTCGAACCAGGCCGAGAAATCCATCGGGTAGGGCACGGGCGGCACGCCGATGTCGCCCAGGTAGCCGGTGACATAGCGCGCCGGGATGTTCATGCAGCGGCAAAGCGTGACCGCTAGGTGCGCGAAGTCGCGGCACACGCCCACGCCTTCCAGCCAGCCCTGCAGCGCCGTGCGGTTGGCGCGCGCCTGCATGTAGTCGAACTGCAGGTGGCCGTGCACGTAGTCGCAGATCGCCTGCACGCGGGCCCAGCCCTCGGGCGCGCTGGCGAACTGGTTCCACGCGAAGGCCATCAGCTCGCTGTCGACCTCGCAGTAGCGGCTGGGCAGCAAAAAGCGAAACATCTCCGACGGCAACTCGTGCAGCGCGTGCTGGCGGGCGTCGACTGGCACCGGGTCCGGCGCGTCGGAGGTGGTAACGATGGCGCTGTTCTGCAGGCGCAGCCGGTTGGTGCCGGGCGGCAGGTCGATGCGGGTGATGGTGTTGTCGAAACCGTCCTGGTAGGTGGTCCAGGGCAGCGCGGGCTCCACGCTGATCTGCTCCGGCGCCTGCAGCGCGCCCGCTTGCGAGGGGTGCACGTGTAGCGCGCCCAGCACGCTGGTGGGGCCTTGCAAGGCCAGAGCAATGTCATACCCGATCCGAATCAGCATGTCGTCGTCCGTTGAAAGCGTTGAAAAGGGTGGAGAGGCGACTGCCCATTGCACCGTCGCTCGGCCGGCCGCACCAGTGTCCGGCGACGCAAGCCCGTGTGGGACAAGCCCGCGCGAGGCGCCGTCACGCGGCGGGAACGCGGCTTTGCTACACTGCCCGCCATGTGTTCTTTCCACAATGTCATTTCACCGCTGGGCGCCCAAGGCACCCAGGGGGCGTGGCCCTGGCGTAAGCCTGCACGTTGACTTGTGACCCGCGTCCGCAAGGGGCGCACCTGGGGCACCCTACGGGTGCCAGATTGAAAGACACATGGCCGCCGCCGCGCCGCTGACTTGAAGGCTCAGCCCACAACGCGCCCGCGGCCCAGAGCTTGGAGGCTCGATTCCCGTGATCACCGAACTTGAATTCAAAAGCCTGGTTGCCCAGGGCTACAACCGAATCCCCTTGATGACCGAGGCGTTCGCCGACCTCGAAACGCCGCTCAGTCTTTACCTCAAACTGGCCGCCAACGCAGGCGGGGCGGGCGGTGGCCGCTACAGTTTTCTGCTCGAATCCGTGATTGGCGGTGAACGCTTCGGCCGCTACAGCTTCATCGGCTTGCCGGCGCGCACGGTGCTGCGCGCCACCGGCTTCGGCGCCGAGGCCAAGACCGAAGTGGTGACCGACGGCCAGGTGGTCGAGACCGCGCCGGGCAACCCGCTGGACTTCATCGAGTCGTACCAGGCGCGCTTCAAGGTCGCGCTGCTGCCCGGGCTGCCGCGCTTTTGCGGCGGCCTGGCGGGTTATTTCGGTTACGACACGGTGCGCCACATCGAGAAGAAGCTCGAGAGCACCTGCCCGCCCGACCCGATCGGCCTGCCCGACATCCTGCTGATGCACTGCGAGGAAGTCGCCGTCATCGACAACCTGTCGGGCAAGCTGTATTTGATCGTCTACGCCGACCCGGGCCAGCCCGAGGCCTACACAAAGGCCAAGAAGCGCCTGAAGACGCTGCGAGAGCAGCTGCGCTATTCGGTCAGCGTGCCGCAGGTGAAAGCCACGCAAAACTTCCCGGCCGAGCGCGAGTTTGCCAAGGCCGATTACCTGAAGGCGGTGGAACACGCCAAGGAGCTGATCGCCGCGGGCGACTTCATGCAGGTGCAGGTCGGCCAGCGCATCAAGAAGCGCTACACCGAATCGCCGCTCAGCCTGTACCGCGCGCTGCGCTCGCTCAACCCGTCGCCGTACATGATTTACTACGACTTCGGCGACTTCCAGGTGGTCAGCGCCAGCCCGGAAATCCTGGTGCGGCAAGAGCACACGCCCGAAGGTCAGAAGATCACCATCCGCCCATTGGCCGGCACGCGCCCCCGCGGTGCCACGCCCGAGCAGGACAAAGCGACCGAGGTGGAACTGGTCAACGACCCGAAGGAGCGCGCCGAGCACGTCATGCTGATCGACCTGGCGCGCAACGACATCGGCCGCATCGCCAAGACCGGCAGCGTGAAGGTGACCGAAGCCTTTGCCGTGGAACGCTACAGCCACGTGATGCACATCGTCAGCAACGTCGAAGGCATCTTGAACGACGGCATGACCAACATGGACGTGCTCAAGGCGACCTTCCCCGCGGGCACGCTCACGGGCGCCCCCAAGGTCCACGCCATGGAGCTGATCGACCAGCTGGAGCCGACCAAGCGCGGCATCTACGGCGGCGCCTGCGGCTACTTGAGCTACGCCGGCGACATGGATGTGGCGATTGCGATTCGCACCGCCATCGTCAAGGACCAGCAGCTGTACGTGCAGGCCGCCGCGGGCGTCGTCGCCGACAGCGTGCCCGAGCTGGAATGGAAAGAGACCGAGCACAAGGCGCGCGCCATCCTGCGCGCCAGCGAGCTGGTCGAGGAAGGCCTGGAGTGAGCCGCGCCATGAACACCCCGCATTCCAAGCCAAATCACCCTGTGGTCTTAGAGCAGCCTGCGCAGGGTGCTATCGAACATGAAGCGATGATTGCCGCGCTGCGCGCCCGCGTGCCCCCCGGCGTGCGCGTGCTGATGGTCGACAACTACGACAGCTTCACCTTCAACATCGTCCAATACTTCGGCGAGCTGGGCGCGCAAGTCACCGTGCTGCGCAACGACGAAGTCACGCTGGAACAGTTGGCCGAGCGCTTCGAGCGCGGCGAGTTCGACCGCCTGTGCATCAGCCCCGGCCCGTGCTCGCCGGGCGAAGCCGGCGTGTCCGTCGCCGCCATCCGCCACTTCGCGGGCAAGCTACCGATCCTCGGCGTGTGCCTGGGCCACCAGGCCATCGGCGCGGCCTTCGGCGGTGACATCGTCCGCGCCCAGCAGCAAATGCACGGCAAGACCAGCGTCATCAGCACCGACCAGCAAGGCGTGTTTGTAGACTTGCCGAAGCAGTTCACCGTCAACCGCTACCACTCGCTGGTCATCGACCGCGCCACCTGCCCGAAGGAGCTGGCCGTCACCGCCACCAGCGAAGACGGCGAGATCCAGGGGGTGCGCCATACGGGCTACGCCCATGACGTGCGCATCGAGGGCATGCAGTTCCACCCGGAGAGCATCCTGACCGAGCATGGGCATGCGATGCTGGCGAACTTTTTGCGCTGAGCGCGCGGCCCTGTTTCAGGAGAGATGCCGATGACCCATGCTTCCGTGGTCGACCTGCGCAGCGACACCGTCACCCAACCCACGCCCGCCATGCGCGCCGCCATGATGGCCGCGCCGCTGGGCGACGATGTGTTTGCCGATGACCCGACGGTGAATGCGCTGCAGGCGCGCATCGCCGAATTGACGGGCAAAGAGGCGGCGCTGTTCATGCCGTCGGGCACGCAAAGCAACCTGTGCGGCATCCTGGCGCACTGCGGGCGGGGTGACGAATACATCGTTGGTCAGCTGGCGCACACCTACCGCTACGAAGGCGGTGGCGCGGCCGTGTTTGGCAGCGTGCAGCCGCAGCCGCTGCCGCAGGACGCGCAAGGCCGCATGGCGCTGGCCGACATCGCCGCCGCCATCAAGCCGGACGACCCGCACTTCGCGCGCACGCGCCTGCTGTGCCTGGAAAACACCTGGAACGGCCACGTCATGCCCGACGCGTATTTGCGCGATGCGGCGGCGTTGGCACGCCAGCACGGCATGGCGGTGCACCTGGACGGCGCGCGCGTCTTCAACGCCGCCATCGCCAGCCGCCAGCCCGGGCAGGCCACGGCGGCGCGCCTGCGCGAGATCGCGGACCTCTTCGACAGCCTGTCGGTCTGCTTCAGCAAGGGCCTGGGCGCGCCCGTGGGCTCAGCCCTGTGTGGGTCGAAAGAGCTGATCGCCCGCGCGCTGCGCATCCGCAAGATGGCGGGCGGCGGCCTGCGCCAGGCCGGCCTGCTGGCCGCTTGCGCGCTGCACGCGCTGGACCACCATGTCGAGCGCCTGGCCGATGACCACGCCAACGCCCAGCGCTTGGCGGATGGTCTGCGCGCCATCCCTGGCCTGACGGTGCGTTCGGCCGAAACCAACATCGTCTTCGTCGACGTGTCAGACGGTCGCGGCCCGGCCCTGCTGGACCACCTCAAGGCCCACGGTGTGCTGGCCACGGGGCTGATCGGCCTGCGCTTTGTCACGCACCTGGATGTGGACGCGGACGGTGTTGACCGTGCCGTGGCGGCTGCGCGGGCGTTCTTCGCTGCGGGTGCCGACGGGCCTGCGCGGGCTGCTGCCGCAGCGGGCCCTTACTGATCACGGCAAGGCTGCCATGCCAGACTTTCACCACCTCCTGCTCTTCATCGCCGCGGGCGTCGTGCTCAATCTCACACCGGGGCCGGATGTGATGTTCATCGTCGCCAACGCGGTGCGCGCCGGTGCGCGCGCGGGCGTGGCGGCGGCGAGCGGCATTGCGGCGGGGTGTCTGGTGCATGTGGCGGCGGCGGCTTTGGGCGTGTCGGCCCTGCTCGCGGCCAGTCAGACGGCGTTTGCGGTGCTGAAGTGGATGGGTGCGATCTACCTGGTGTGGGTGGGGGTGCAGATGCTGCGCGGCGCGCTCCGCCACCCGGCGCCCGAGGCGAATGCGCTGGGCGGGCAGGGCCTGGCGACTCCGAAATCCATAGCTGGACGCGCCCAATTGGCGGGTGCTGCAGGCCAAAATGGCTTGAAATTGCCTGTGGGCAACATCTTCCGCCGTGGCTTTCTGACCAATGTGCTCAAGCCGAAGGTCGCACTGTTCTTTCTGGCCTTCGTGCCGCAGTTCATTGCGCCGGGCACGGCTCAGCCGGGCTGGGTGTTTCTGGCGCTGGGGCTGCTGTTCACCTTCAATGGCTTGCTGGTGTGCGTGGCCTGGGCACTGGCGGCGGCTTGGGCGGCGCGCCGCGCCGGCATGCTTCAGCGCGCCATGCGTTGGCTGGACGGCGCAGCCGGCAGTTTGTTCATTGTTTTTGGCGTCAAGCTGGCGCTGACGCAAGCGCCCGGCGGGCGCTGAAGCGCCGCGCCGACGCATCGGGAAAATTCGACGTTGACTCTCACAGGAAAAACCACCGTGTCCATCACTCCGCAAGAAGCGCTGCAGCGCACCATCGAACACCGCGAGATCTTCCACGACGAGATGCTGCACCTGATGCGGCTCATCATGACGGGCGAGATCTCGCCGCTGATGGTGGCGGCCATCATCACCGGCCTGCGCGTGAAGAAGGAAACGATTGGCGAGATCACCGCCGCCGCGCAGGTCATGCGCGAGCTGTCGACCAAGGTGCACGTGGCCGACCCGACGCACCTGGTCGACGTGGTGGGCACGGGCGGCGACGGCTCGCACACCTTCAACATCAGCACGTGCTCGATGTTCGTCGCGGCCGCAGCGGGCGCGAAGGTGGCCAAGCACGGCGGGCGCGGCGTGTCCAGCAAGTCGGGCAGTGCCGACGTGATGGAGGCACTGGGCATCAACATCCACCTCAACCCCGAGCAGATCGCGCGCTGCGTGGCCGAGACGGGCGTGGGCTTCATGTTCGCGCCCAACCACCACCCGGCGATGAAGAACGTGGCGCCGATCCGGCGCGAAATGGGCGTCAAGACGATCTTCAACATCCTGGGGCCGCTGACCAACCCGGCCGGCGCGCCGAACATCCTCATGGGCGTGTTCCACCCCGATCTGGTCGGCATTCAGGTGCGCGCGCTGCAGCGCCTGGGCGCCGAGCACGCCGTGGTCGTCTACGGCCGCGACGGCATGGACGAGGTGAGCCTGGGCGCGGCCACGCTGGTCGGCGAGCTGAAGAACGGCGAGGTGCGCGAGTACGAAATCCACCCCGAGGACTTCGGCATGCAGATGCAGAGCAACCGCAGCATCAAGGTGGCGTCGCCGGAGGAATCGGTGGACATGCTGCGCGGCGTGCTGGACGACACGGCCGGCGCAGCCAAGGACATCGTGCTGCTGAACGCGGGCGCCACGCTGTACGCGTCGGGCGTGGCGGGCACCATTGCCGACGGCATTGCGCGCGCCCGCGCGGCCGTGGAATCGGGCGCGGCCAAGGCCAAGCTGGCCCAGGTGGTGGCTTTCAGCCAGGCGCAAACCGCCGCCTGAGGGCGGGGCAGCAGCAGGCCATGTGGCAGGACGAAGGCACCTGGATCGCGCTGGGCATCTCGGCGCTGTTTGTTGTGGCGGGGCTGGTGATGCACCGCGTTTTTGTGAAGATTCTCAAGAATCCGGCGCCAGACGGGCGCAAGGAGCTATCAAAAGATGAGTGATATCCTGGACAAGATTGTCGCTGTCAAGCGCGAGGAAGTGGCTGCAGGTCTGAAGAAGAAGTCGCTCGCCGCCATGCGCGAAGACGCCGAAAGCCGCGTGCTCACGCGCGATTTCGTCGGCGCGCTGCGCGCCAAGATCGCCGCAGGGCAGGCGGCGGTGATCGCCGAGATCAAGAAGGCCAGCCCGAGCAAGGGCGTGATCCGGCCCGATTTCGTGCCCGCCGACATCGCCCAGAGTTACGCCGTGGGCAACCGCGACAGCGGCGGCCAGGTGAGCGCGGCCTGCCTGTCGGTGCTGACCGACAAGCAGTTCTTTCAGGGCAGCATCGACTACCTCAAACAGGCGCGCGCCAGTTGCGAATTGCCCGTGCTGCGCAAGGATTTCATGGTCGACGCCTACCAGGTGTACGAAGCGCGCGCGATCGGCGCCGACTGCATCCTGTTGATTGCCGCCTGCCTTGGGGATGCGCAGATGGCCGAGTTGGAAGCGGTGGCGCACAGCCTCGACATGGCGGTGCTGGTCGAGGTGCACGACGGCGACGAACTGCAGCGCGCGCTCAAGCTGAAGACGCCGCTGGTGGGCATCAACAACCGCAACCTGCGCAACTTTGAGGTGAGCCTGGACACCACGCTGGGCCTTTTGACGGACGTGCCGGCCGACCGGCTGCTCGTCACCGAAAGCGGCATCGCCACGCGCGCCGACGTGCAGCGCTTGCGCGAAGCGGGGGTCAACGCCTTCCTGATCGGTGAAGCCTTCATGCGTGCCGACGAGCCAGGCGAGGCGCTGGCGCAGTTGTTTGCCTGACGGCGCCGGTTGGCAGCGCTCGATGCAATGGCAATTGCTATCAAATGAGAAGCTGTATGCGTGAATGGGCGTGGGGCAAAAGGTGGATTTGATTCGGAAAACCACGTGGGCGCCGGGCGGCGCCTGTGCTGCGCGCACCAACCATCGCTCCCCGCTGTCTGCGCAGCGGCCGTCCGCGCCCTTCCGCGGTGGCCGGCATTTCAGCGCTGCCAACGCGTCTTTGAAGGCCGGCGGCCATCCCCTGATCGGATGGCTCGGCGAAAAAAGCGATTGCCAAGTGGAGATGCTTGCCGAGCGAAATCAAACAGTGGCATAATCCATGGTTCTCTGCCGGAGAGGTGGCCGAGTGGTTAATGGCAGCAGACTGTAAATCTGCCCTCTTACGAGTACGCTGGTTCGAATCCAGCCCTCTCCACCAGCAGACACCACGCCGTAAGGCGCGGCTGACAGGCGAGCGATAAGGATTGGCGGTTCCGGTTGTGGCCGGGAACAAGCTCCAGCAAGGCGCCATCCTTGGTGCTTCAGGCGGGAGTAGTTCAATGGTAGAACCTTAGCCTTCCAAGCTAATGACGCGGGTTCGATTCCCGTCTCCCGCTCCAAAGTCGGCCGTCCCCGTCGGTGCGACGCAAAAAAGTTTGCGCCCTTGTGGCTCAGTGGTAGAGCACTCCCTTGGTAAGGGAGAGGTCGTGGGTCCGATTCCCACCAAGGGCACCATTCAAAGTGGTCGCGTGCCGCGCAGTGCAGGCTATCACGCAACGTTGTTGAGTCAATTTTTTTCGGAGTCGAAGAAATGGCAAAAGAGAAATTTGAGCGTAAGAAGCCGCACGTGAACGTGGGCACCATTGGTCACGTGGACCATG
>NZ_VRUA01000001.1 GCF_008017535.1 Ottowia flava | reverse complement strand
ACTCAGCCACCGAACACCTGCCTCCCATCACGCGACTCGCATTCGACGGGAACAACGTGTTGAGAAACTACACTTAGCCCACGCGAAACGGTCACAAACGCGATCGAAAGCGTAGTGACCCGCTACAGTGCCGCCATGGCGCTGACTGACCCTTACAAGCAGAGTCGGGCGTTAGGGGAATTGTTCAATGAGGTTGGGCAATCAGCGGTAGGACTAGGCTACTCCGCAGCGAGCTTGGTCAAGCCAGCGGCTGGGGCGGTGAGGTTTGTCGGGGAGAATGCTTTCACAGGGCCGGTGCAGGGAGGTCGCCGAGCTCAGCTAGGCGCAGTTGGCGACCTGTCGCGCGTCAGTAACGGAATCCGCCTGGATCCGAGGTTGCCCGAGCCAGGTGCCGGCCTAGACTACACGCCGCAGCTAATAGACTCCTCAAATCCGCGTATTGCCAATTCGCATCGCGTTGGGTACGCGGAGGAGTTGCGATTGGCAAACGAGTTGGCTGGGCTTCCGGAAACAGCAGTGGTCATGTACGGGAATCGAGTTACATTGAACGGCGCAGACGTAATATCACTCAATACGCGTACTGGTGAGGTGACGCTGTGGGATAATAAATTTAGGAGTGCATTGACATCGATCAAGCCGTCGAATACGTTTAAACCGTCACTTGAAGGCTACTCGGATAGCTTGAGGGGGGCCTCGGAGCAGGCTCAGGAGCATATTCGAAATTCTACAACTGTTTCCGAAAGTGTGCGGCTTAACGCACTTGAGGCGCTTGAGAATGGTAATTTCAGTACAAATACAGTTGGCTCTGGTGGTTCGAGGAACTCCAATGTAATTCGATTTGTGAATGGTCTGCCGGTACAATAAAACTATGAAATTCAATCCTATTAATTTGCGTGCGCAAGGCTTTACGCCGGGAATGTTGAGTTATTATTTGGGAAAGAAATTTGATGCGACCAAACCCATGGGAAACATAGGTATGTCGCAGATTGCAACTGTAATTGCTGGTTGGCTGGTGGGGATGGAGTCAAATGTGGCGCCTATTCTTCCTGAGGCAGTGGATTGGGTTGACTATGCAATAGTCAATGGTGAAGTCTTCGGGATGGACGTTAATACCCATCTAAGGTATTTGTGCCAAGCGAGAGCGCTGGGTCGATGGATGCTAGACGGTAGGCCTCACCGAACCGATTGGCATGAAGCTTTGGAGGCAAATGAAGCGAGCTGGAAGTCGGATGGGGGTGCATGGTCAGTGACAACAGTCCTTAAGCAGGGGCTCGACGATGCAATGGCATTTGCATTGCAATCAGGTTCTGAATTTAACGGTCCTGAGCGCGCCATCGAATTATACGAACATTATGTCGGCAAAGGGGATCCTATTGCTCCAAAGAGAATTGAAAAGCCGAGGGAGTTTGCGTACGCGCTTGCATTGCATGAGGTTGGCAAGTCTCTTTATAGCAGGGAAGATCTCGTAGGTGCTGGGCGGCGTATGATTTCGGCTCGTTTGGCGGAGGATTGGTTTGGCAATGGTCAGTATATTCGAGGGGCCACTTGGCTTAAGATAGTTTATCATCTGCATGATCCCGGGTTAAGTCCGTTGGAGATTATTTTTCAGGCCTACGCCAATATGCCTGGGGTGCCTCGGCCGGAATTTTTGATTGGCTATCCAAAAGTGGGTGTTTCCTGAAGAGGTTGTTTAATTTAGCGTTTGCTGCTTATCAAGAGGATTTGATTGAATGATCCGGTGCTTTTGTTTCTGAAAATCCTGGGTGTGTGGCGTTGAATTGAATCGATGCGTAGTGAGTGCCTCATTGATTGAGGGGTGATTTTTAAAAATCATGATAATGACGATCGATTGATTAATTTGCGTCACTTTATAAGACCGCTGCATAACTGGTAGCACCCCCGATGCGCATCAGGTGAGGTTGCGCTGCAATCGGAGCAGGAGGTGATGACGGATGGACAGCTTCTTTCTGATGGGCGCCCGCCCGCTGGTCGAATCAAGCCCCAGCATAAAGCTGCACGAGTTGCTCGACTGGAGGGCGATTTCTGGTCAGCTCAAAGGGCTGTACCAGCGCGAAATCTCTGGCGCTGGCGGCCCCGAGCCATACACACCACTGGGCATGTTCAAGCTCATGCTGCTGGGCCAGTGGCATGGTCTGTCGGATGCACAGCTGGAGCAAGCCCTGCGAGTGCGCCTGGACTTCATGGTCTTCACCAGCTTTGAGCCCTCGGCGGGCGAGCTGCCTGATGCCAGCACCATCTGCCGCTTCCGCAACCGCTTGGTCAAGGCCGAACTCGATCAAAAGCTGCTGGCACTCATCAACAGCCAATTGGAGCAGCGCGGGCTGAAGGTCCAAGGCGCACGCGGGGCCATCATCGATGCCACCATAAGACCGCTGCATAACCTTGTCAACAGTGCTCGTTTCGATGTTGACCAAGCGCCGAAGCGCGTTTTGGCGAGGTTAGCTGCCAGCTGTTTTGCCGTGTGGCGCCCGCTTTCGCGCTCCGCTTTGCCCTTTCAGGGCGCACCCATGCCCGCAAGCTCCATCGCCTTGAGCTTGCGATGGGCTTTGAGCAGATTCATCCCCAGCGCTGCCCAGCACATCTGCGCCTGTACCTTGGCAGTGCCGAAGTAGCGCGCTCTGGCCAGGTGGAACCTGCGCTTCATCGTGCCGAAGGCCTGCTCTACCTTGAAGCGAATCGAGCCGATTTGCTTGTTGAACTGCTTGAGCAGCGGATGCACGGGCTTGCCCGCGCTGCCCTTGTGCTGGATCAGATCGCCAATGCCTCGATCCTTGAGCCACTGCCGGTTGGCTTTGCTGGCGTAGCCTTTGTCGGCGAGCACGGCTTCGACGCCCGGCGAGAGCTGCTCGACGATCTCACTCAGTTTGTTGATTTCCGCTTCGTTGGCCGGGTGCACCTGCACGTGTTCGACATAACCGTCTTCGCTGTCGACCGCCGTGTGGCCACGGTAGCCGAAGAAGGCCTGTTTGCCTTTTTTGACCCAGCGGGCATCTGAATCAGCGCTGTCGATGACTTGGGCTTGCTCACCTTCGCCTTCGATGTGCTGCCTCGGCCGTGCAGCGCTGGGGATGATGGTGGCGTCGATGAAGGCCCCGCGTGCGCCTTGCACTTTCAGCCCGCGCTGCTCCAATTGGCTGTTGATGAGCATCAGCAGCTTCTGATCCAACTGCGCCTTGACCAAGCGGTTGCGGAAGCGGCAGATGGTGCTGTGGCACCCCAGTCGAGCAGCTCGTGCAGTTTCATGCTGGGGCTGGATTCAACCAGCGGGCGCGCACCCATCAGAGAGAAGCAGTCCATCGCCATCACCTCCTGATTGCATTGGAGCACATGCTCTCAACGCGCGCATCGGGATCGCTACCAGTTATGCAGCGGTCTTGGATTTGCTTAATAAAATAGTAGATAAGAGATCGGATTATGAGGTTGCAATTGATTCGGGTGATTTTGATCTGAATCAGATGGGTGCGCATGGGAGGACTCCTCTAATGGCGGCTGCGGCGTTCGGCAATCTGTCGGCCGTAAAGCGATTGATTGGAAAAGGAGCTTTGTTGGAGGTGGCCGGTCGTTTGGGATTTAATCCATTGCATGAAGCGGCGGTGATGAATCAGGTTGAGGTGATTGAATTTTTGTTATCCGTTGGCGCGCACGTAAACGCACTGACTGACGATGGGTCGACCCCATTGATAATGGCGGCATCGTGGGGGAGTCTGGATGCCTTGGCAGCGCTCCTAGACAATGGCGCCGAACCTAATCTGAAGACTGTTGACGGTCTAACCGCCATCGATTGCGCTTTGGAAAAGGGTGAGGATGTCGCTGCTCAGCTGATTGCAGCAAGACTCAAGGAAAAACAGAATTATAGAAATAAAATTCAATAAAATTTGGATTAATGAATCAAAGAATAATTGGTTTCAGGAATCAGTTTTTATTGTGCGTTCGCTGCCTGCGCCAATCTCAGGAGCGTCCTGATTTCTAGCATGGTTGGATTCCTCGACAGCCCTGGTCCGAGCGCAATCGGGGTTTTTTAGAGGCTGGATCAGGAATAACTGGGGTCAGAGCACAATTATTCCAAGCACTTCAGGATAGACATTCAGGACATTTTGTAATAGCGCCCGCATATCCTATGCCGCGCGACGTTTTTCAGAATCTCTTGAGAATAATTGAACTTGGAAATTTTAATAAAATCCCATGAAAAATAATGACGCAATAGAAAATTTAATAAAAAAATTGCAAATAAAAATTCGGATTTTGTGAAGGATATTGAGCTATTTGATGCGAACCTGGATGAGGTTGGAGCGCAAGAGCGAACGCCACTTATGGCGGCAGCGGCGGTCGGAAATCTTCTTGCGGCAAAGATGTTGCTGCAAAAGGGGGCTTCGTTACACGCGTCTGGATATTTTTGTTTGACTGCGCTACACGAGGCTGCAGCCGAAAATCAGATTGCCGTGATTGAATATCTGTTGTCTGTCGGTGCAGACATAAATTCGTTGACCGATAGTGGTTCAACGCCGCTAATATTGGCTGCTGCTTGGGGAAGCTTGGATGCCGTGACAATGTTATTGAACAATGGCGCCGATCCGAGTTTGAAAACGGTTGATGGTCTAACCGCCATCGATGCGGCTCAAAAAAAGGGCGAGGAAGTTGCTGCTAATCTGATGCATCAAATTTAGCGGCTAGGTGTCGCATCCCGGATGATTGCATTGAACCAAAGCGCTATCCCCTCTTCATGGCCAAAGCGGTCTTGCACGGGTTGATAGAGTCGGCGGTCTCAATCCCGATGCGCGACTGGATAGCATGCGCTCCAAACTCAGCCGATATCTAGCTTGAGGCTGCGAATGAACGGCACCCAGCGAGCGCGTTCCTTTTGTCCGAAGGCATCCGTCTGTTCGGGCGTGGAGGGCGCAAGGCTCTCCGAGCCCAATTGGGCCAGGCGGTCGCGCATGGCGGGCAACTGCAACGCCTGGTTGAGGGCACCGTTGAGCCGTGCGATGGCATCGGATGGCGTGCGCGCTGGCGCCATGAGGCAGTTCCAGGTGTAGGCCTCATAGCGGCGCAGGCCTTGCTCGCTGAAGGTCGCCAACTGGGGCGCCGCGGGGTTGCGGCGTTCCCCCGAAATTCCCAGCAGTCGGATGCGGCCCTGCTGGGCCATCGGCGCAGAGGTGGAGAGGCCATCGAAGACCAGGTCGACGTGCCCGCCGGCCAGATCGGCCATGGCAGGACCGTTGCCTTTGTAGGGGACATGGTTGAGCTGGATGTCCGCTGCTCTGGCGAAGGCCTCGCCCACGATATGGCTGATCGAGCCGGTGCCGGCTGAGCCGTAGGTGAGCTTGCCCGGACTGGCCTTGGCTGCCGCGATCAGGGCTTGCAGCGTCTTCGGACCATCGTGTTTGCCTGCCAGCACCATGTTGGTGCGGCTGACCAGACCGATCGAGCGCAGATCGCGTTCGACGTCAAACGGCAGCGAGCGGTAGAGCCCGACGTTCATCACCATCTGCGAACTGGTGCCGAAGCCGATGGTCAGCCCGTCGGGCGCTGCGCGAGCCACGTATTCGGTGCCAATCGATCCACCAGCGCCCGGCTTGTTCTCGACGATCACCGGCTGGTTCAGCAACTCCCCCATGTAGCGCGCCAGGTCGCGCGCCGTGATGTCGTTGCCGCTGCCGGGCGCAAACGCCACAACGATGCGCAGCGGCTTGGCATGGCCTTGGGCGCGCACGCCCGAAGCCAGAACAGCCGTGGCCGCCAGGGCTGAACGGCGCGTCCACAGAAGAGGGGTTTTCGAAGACATGCTTGCTCCTTGTCGAAACGATCAGAACCAATGCGCCGGCACTCGCACCGGCATCGACAGCAGAAGCTGACCCATGCCCTTGCCCAGCGGGTCGTTGCGCAGAGACGCCATGCCGCCGCCTCCGAGCGCCTGTTCGCAGACAAAGTTGAGGGCGTGGATTCCGGGCAGGTCATACCGGCTGACCGGACCTTCGACGAGATGCGCGAGATAGCCGGCGACGCGTTCGCTGGTGACCTGGGTGCGCAGCCACGGCAGCCATTCGGGGCGGCGCGCGATCAGGCCGATGTTGGACGTGTTGCCTTTGTCACCCGAGCGGGCCCATGCAAGCTGGACCAGGAGCACTTCAGTCCAGTCAGTGCTCTCGATGGAGGCTTCGGGTGCTTGGATCGTCGGCGCCGGCACCCCGTCGGACGAGGCTGGCGCGGCCACGGCGACCGTCAGAGTTTGTCCCTCATATTCGACCATGGGCGTCAAACGCGTTTTGTCCAGCAGGAACGCGTATTGCCGGATGGAGGGCGAGACGCCCGAACGGCCGCCTGAGCCGGTGGTGCCTGGCGCCCAGGACGTTCCGGCGGGTGCGACTTCGCGCGCCAGCAACTGGAGTGCCGCTTTGTCCGGGTGACAGGCGGTGATGCGCAGCACGGCCTCACGCAGTTGATGCAGCAAAGGCAGTGCGTGCGGGCCATAGCTGCTTTCGGCGCCCAACACCTCCATCTGCGTGGCCGTCAGCGGCGGTAGGCCGCGCTGCGCCAGCAACTCGCCAACGCGCTCGAAGATGGCCTCGCCGGTGCGGCGAGCCTTGGCCACGGCGTCAAAGCCGACGATCGTTAACTGCGCCGAGGTTTTGAAGCCGTCCACATACGTCGCGCTGACTTTGTAGGTCGAGGTCGGCGCGTAGCCGCGCGCGCCTGTCACCTGCACGCGTTCCGGGTCGGTCTGTTCGATGCGCACGTCGCGCCAGTCGCAGCGCACGTCGGGCAGCAGGTACGCAGAAGGATCGTGGATCTCGTAGAGCAATTGCTCGGCCACACACTGTGGCGCGATGAGGCCGCCGGTGCCGCGCGGCTTGGTCACGTTGAAGCTGCCGTCTGCCGTGCATTCAACGATGGGGTAGCCCATGTGTGCCCAGTCGGGCACGTCCTGCCAGTCGGTATGCAGACCACCTGTGGCCTGGCAACCGCACTCGAGAATATGGCCGGCCAGGCTGCCGCCGGAGAGCCTGTCGTAGTCGGTCGCGTTCCAGTCGAAGGCATGCATGAGCGCGCCCAGCGTTACGGCCGAATCCACGCAGCGCCCGGTGATGACGATCTGCGCGCCAGCGTCCAGCGCGGCCTTGACGGGCAACGCGCCCAGGTACGCATTGGCCGTCAGCACCTTCTTGGGCAGTGGCTTGCCGCTTTGCAGCTCTTTGACGGGTGGTTCGGCGGTACGCAGTTCGGCCAGTTGCGGCATGACGTCGTCCCCGGTCACCACGGCAATCCGTACCTCCACACCCAGTTCGACGGCCAATGCACGCAGTGCGTCGGCGCAGCCTTGTGGATTGACGCCGCCTGCGTTGCTGATCACACGGATGCCCTGTGCCAGCACATCCTGAAGCACACTGCGCATGGCGACATCCACGAAATCGGTGGCGTAACCCATGGCAGGGTTCTTGAGGCGCGCACCGGCCAGGATCGACATCGTGAGTTCGGCCAGGTAGTCGAACACCAGAAAATCGATCTGGCCGCTCTTGACGAGCTGCGGCGCTCCCACGCTGGAGTCGCCCCAGAATCCCGATGCGCCGCCGATGCGCACGACCTTGTTGTTCGCTTCGCTCAATTTCCACTCCATTTCGGTTGACGTTTCTCACGGAACGCGGCTTGGCCCTCGGCGGCGTCCTCGGTCAGTGCAATCAGCCCGATCTGACTTTCGCTGAACGCCATAGATTCCTCGAACGACATGGCGCCGATGCGCTTCATGAGGTACAGCCCGCGCCGGATCGCGGCCGGGGACTTGTCGAGGAAGCGGTCGAGCAAGCTCTGCACGCCCGCATCGAGGTCGTCGCAGACCCGATTGATCAGGCCAAGGCGCAAGGCTTCCTCGGCGGAGATGGGCTCGCCGGTGATGCAGAGTTCGGTCAGCGCGCGAGGGCCGATAAGGCCATTGAGCACTGTCAGCACCTGGGCCGGAAACACGCCTACCTTCACCTCCGGCAGGCCGAACTGGGCGTGCGGTGCTGCCACAACCAGGTCGCACATGGCCATCAAGCCCATCCCGCCAGCCATGCAGGCACCATTCACGCGCGCCACCAGCGGCACCGTGAGCTGGCGTGACAGGCGCAGCAGGTTGGCGAAACTCTGCGTGGGTTCCGCGTAGTCGAAACGAAAGGATTGGCCGCTCTGCAGGTCAGCGCCAGCGCAGAACGCCTTGTTGCCTGCGCCGGTGATCACGATGGCGCGCAAGCCGCGGTTCTGGTTGGCCCGCGAGAGCGCCTCGGTCAGTCCGGCCATGACGGCAGGGCTGATGGCGTTGCGCCGGGCTTCGCGCTGGATCGTGAGGCGAAGAATGCCGTCTTGCTCCAGCACTTCCAGCTCGTCGTTCGGGGTGGGTTGGGGATTGTTCATGCTTGTTTCTGCGCAGTGGTGGCGGCGCGCACTGCGCCGTGGGCGATGAGCCTGTCGATCTCATCGGCGGAAAACCCGCTTTCGGCCAGTACCTGAGCGGTGTGCTGGCCCAGCGTGGGGACCGGGTGACGCCGCACGGGTGGCGTGCCGGACCATTCGCTGGGCACGGCGGTTTCCAGCACCTTGCCAACCACTGGGTGATCGGTGCGCTGGAAGAAGTCGATGCTCTCCAGATGTTCGTCCCCCAGCAGGCTTTCGAAGGTATGCATCGGAAAGATCGGAATCTCCGATTCGGGCAGCAGTGCGCGCCACTCGGCGGTGGTTCGTTGACTCAGCTCTGCTTCCACCAGTTGGTAGAGCGCGTCGATTGCTTGGGTGCGCGAGCGGATGTCCTTGAAACGTGGGTCGCTCTGCAACAGATCGGCCTTGCCCACCGCACGCAGGAAGATCTCCCAGTGCCGGTCGGTGTAAATCAGGCAGCAAACGTAGCCATCCTTGGTGCGGTAGGGTTTGCGGTTGGGTGACATCAGGCGCGGGTAGCCAAAGTCACCTTGTTCGGGCTCGAACGTGTGGCCATAGAGGTGGTCCCCCAGCACATACGGCACCATGGTTTCGAACATCGGGATGTCGATCGATTGACCTGCGCCGGTCCGCTCACGGGCGTACAAGGCGGCGCTGATCACGCCAAACGCGTACAGGCCTACGGACCGGTCGGCGATCGTGATGGGCAGGTAGCGTGGCTCGCCGCCAGAGCCCCGACCGACCGCGGCGGCCAAGCCGGTGGCTGCCTGGATCATGTCGTCGAAAGCGGCCTTGCCAGCGTACGGTCCGCGCTGCGAGAAACCCACCATGCTGGCGTAGATCAGGCGCCGGTTGCGTGCCGACAACTGCTCGTAGCCGACGCCCAGGCGTCGCATGGCCGCAGGGCGCACATTGGTGGCAAACACGTCGGCCGATTCCGCCAACCGAAGCAAGGTCTGTACGCCTTCAGGCTGTTTCAGGTCGATGACGATGCTGCGCTTGTTGCGGTTCAGGCCCAGGAACAGGGGTCCGAGCCCCAGTTCCCCCGATGGGCCGATGGCGCGTGTGGAGTCGCCTCCGGGCGCTTCGATCTTGATCACGTCCGCACCCAGATCGCCGAGCAACTGCGTGCACGACGGGCCCATGAACACCGTGGTCAGGTCCAACACGCGCACGCCGGCCAGCGGACCGCCGGGCGGCGGGGTGACGGATGTCGAGGTCGGGTGGGTCAACCGGGTCTCCTTGGGTTGAATTCGGCGGACGGCATGCTCGTCGGCCATTGGAACGCGGGGGGCTGCTTGGCGAGAAAGCGTTCGATCGCCGCGCGGTGGTAGGGCGTGGCGAAGGCCACGCCCTGGGCACTGGCCTCCAGCTCCGCCATGGTGCGAAAGTCGGAATGCAGGCTGCTGTTGAGTGCGGCCTTGCTGAGTGCGAGGACTGCGGGGGACGCGGTCGCCAACGCCCGCGCGATCTGCAGCGTGCGTTCGAGTGCAAGGCCTTTGAGGACGACCTCCATGGCGATGCCCCACTGCAACGCGTGCTGAGCGTCCAACTCCTGCGCGCTCCACATCAGGTACTTGGCACGCTGCACGCCCACGAGGCGTGGCAACGCGTAGAAAGCACCACTGTCAGGCACCAGGCCGACGCGGGCGAAGGACATGCAAAACCGCGCGCCGTCGGCCGCGATCACCATGTCGGCCATCAGTGCCAGCCCAAAGCCACCGCCGTAGGCGCAGCCTTCGACCGCTGCCAGCACGGGTTTGTCGCACTGGTGAAGCAGGGTGATCGCATCAAGCACCTGCCGCATGCGAGCGCGGCCCACGTCGGCACCCATGGGCACAGCGGTGTTCATCGCGCCGATGTCGCCACCCGCGCAGAAATGGCTGCCGCGTCCCGTCAGCACGATGGCTTGCACTTGATCGTCTTCCGTCGCCAGCGTCACGGCGCGTGCAAAGGCGGCGCGCATGGGCATGTCCATGGCGTTGCGCCGGTCCGGACGGTCCAGGGTGATGGTGGCAATGCCGCCATCCAGTGTGCAGGCGATGCCGTCGTCCTGGCGCGTGGTAAAGCCTGCCCCGACGTCACGCAAGGGTGCTGGCGCCGTCACTCGGCTTGCAACCCGGCTTCGCGGATGACCTTGCCCCATTTTCTCGACTCGGCCGCTTGATGCTTGGCCAGGCCGTCCGGCGACGAGAGGAACAGCTCGACGCTGGCCTTGTCCATGAACGCCTTCGAGGCTGGCAGCGCCATGACCTTGTTGATCGTCTGGTTCAGCTGCTGAACGATGGGCGCCGGCGTGCCTGCCGGTAGGTAGGCGGCGGTCCAGTAAGTCATGTCGTAGCCCTTGACGCCCGCTTCGGCCACGGTCGGCACGTCCGGCGCTGCCTTCAGGCGTGTCGATCCGCTCGCGGCCAGCGCGCGCAGCTTGCCCGGCAGCACCTGGGGCAGCGCGGTGGATGAGTCCGCGAACATGAAGTCGAGCTGGCCGCCGAGCAAGTCGGTGATCGCGAGGGGGTTGCTCTTGTACGGCACGTTCACCATGTTGATCTCGGCCATCTGCTTGAGCAGCTCGCTGGCGACCTGACTCGACGACGAGCCGCTCCCGAAGTTGAGCTTGCCCGGACTCTTTTTCGCCGCAGCGATCAGATCGGCCAGCGTCCGGTAGGGCGAATCGGGTCGCACCAGCAGCAGCATCTGCCCGCGCGAGAGCAGGCCGACAGGCGCGAAGTCCTTGACCGGGTCGTAGGGAATCTTCTTGAACAGGTGCTCGTTGGCCGCATGCGTGGTGTTGGTGGTGATCAGCACCGTGTAGCCGTCGGGCGGTGCTTTGGCGACGAACTGGGCCGCGATGAAGCCGCTGGCGCCGGCTTTGTTGTCGACGACCACAGGCACTTTCAGTTCATCCCCCAGCAACTGGGCCAGGATGCGCGCCTGCTGGTCGGTGCCGCTGCCCGGGCCGAACGGCACGATCAGGGTGATCGGCTTGGTGGGGTACGACTGCGCCATGGCTGGCGCGGACAGGCAGCTCGCAGCCGCCAGAGCCACGCTGCTCAACAGGATTGATCGGCGGTTCATGGTGTCTCCTTGGTGTTGGGGGTATCGGAAGGGGGCGCAGGCGGCAGCCCGTGGCGGGCGTTGTCAGCACCCAGCGACGGCGCCGCTCCGCCGGGTGTCGGGCGAACGCCGTCGATGGTCAGTGGCAGCGCCGTCAAGCTGAAGCCTCCGTTCGGCACGGACGCCAACATGCCCAGCGCCTGCAATTGGGGGTGGTTGAGCGCTTCGGGCAGGCTGTGCACAGGTGCGCAGGGCACCCCCGCAGCCTCGAAGCGCTTCAGCCATTCGCTGCGCGGGCGGGCCATCAACAGGGGTTCCAGTTGCGTCACCAGCGCGTCCTTGTGCAGCAGGCGCGCTCGGTTGGTCGCAAAGCGCTCGTCGCCGACCCAGTCAGGCCGGCGCAGTTCGGTGGCGAGTTTTGCGAACAGTCGATCGTTGCCGCAGCAGATCAGCAGAGGACCGTCGGCGGTGTCGAAGGCCTCGTAAGGCACAAAACCAGGGTGACCAGAGCGGTGGCGCTGAGGCAGCGCGCCCACGTTGGCGAAGGCATCGGCTTTCTGGCCGTTCCAGACCATGGCGGTTTCCAGCAAAGAGGTTTGCAGCAAGCCGCCGCGCCCGGTGCGGGCACGTTGTTGCAGCATGGCCAGCGCGCCGATCACCACCCACATGCCCGTCCCCTGGTCGCAGACCGAGGCGCCCGAACGCATGGGCGGATCGTCAGGACCGCCGTTGGTGCTGGACAGGCCGCTGAACGCCTGGATCAACGGTTCATAGCCCGGCTGCATCGCCATGGGTCCGAGATGCCCGAAGGCCGAGATCTCGCAGTAAATCAAGCGCGGGTGCCGCGCGCAGAGGCTCGCACCATCGATCCCGAGCGCCTGCGGTACGCCCGGGCGCAGATTGTGGATGAAGATGTCGGATTCGGCCGCGAGCCGCTCGAAATGTGCGCGGCCAGCTACAGATTTCATATCAACCGCGACCGACTGCTTGCCGCGGTTGAAGATCTGGAAGTTGAGCGCATCGCCATGGCGGAAGGCCGGCCCCATGCGCCGCGCGTCGTCGCCGCCTTCAACGCGTTCCAGCTTGACCACCTCTGCACCCAGGTCGGCCAGGATGGCTCCGGCGAACGGGCCGGCCAGCACCTGACCCATTTCCAGAACGCGCACGCCGTCCAGTGCGCCGCTACCGCGATGTTGCACCGCTGTTGTCTCCTTTTGTTGTATTCCAGGCCAGTCTAGGCCGCCTGCCATTGATCTGTGAATACCCGTTTGGCTATATGTGTGATAACTTTAGCGGATCAATCCCATGAAGCCCGCTCGCATCGATCTGAACCTTGCCCAACTGCAGGCCTTCGTGCACATCGTGGCGGCGGGCAGCTTTCGCGGTGCCGCGCTCCAGATGGGCGTGTCGCAGCCGGCGCTGAGCCGCGCCATTCGCCAGGCGGAAGAGGTGATTGGCAGCCGCCTCTTTGACCGCGATACGCGCAACCTGCAGATCACCGCCGTGGGCCAGGAATTGCTGCCCATCGCCCAGCGCGTGCTGCGAGAGTTCGACGCCTCGTTTGGCGAGTTGGGACAGTTTCTGCAGGGGCGCACGGGCAAGGTGGCCATTGCCACACTGCCATCCACGGGGGCAAGCCTGTTGGCCACGGCGGTGGCTTCGTTTCGGGCGCTGCATCCGCAGGTCGAGTTCACGTTGGTCGAGGCGGCGGCAGACAGCCTGCTGAACGCCGTTGACGAAGGGCGGGCCGACTTTGGCCTGAGCGTCAAGCCAGCGCCCGACCGCCGGCTGCGCTACCACCACCTGCTGGACGATCCGTTCATGCTGTTGTGCCGCCGGGACGACCCGCTGGCCGCCCGCCTGTCCGTGCCGTGGTCGATCTTCGCTGCGCGGGCTTTCATTGCCGCGCAACCGCGCAGCAGCATCCGCCAGTTGACCGACGCGGTGTTCCTGCAGCGGCGCATGAACGTGCGCGCCAGCCTGGAATGCCCCAGCGTGTCGGCCTGCAGTGCCCTGGTCATGGCGAACGTCGGCATCGCCGCCGTGCCGCGCCTGGCGTTGTCGCTGGTGGATATGCAGGGCCTGTGCGCGGTGCCGCTGGTGCGCCCGCAGATGCTGCGTTCGATCGGCATCATCACGCGCATTGGGCGCTCGCTGTCACCGGCCTCCATGGCTTTCATGGCGCACTTGACGGCGCAGATCGAGACCGGCCCGTGAAAGCCCGATGCCCCGTCGCCGCGAACGCGAGAAATGTCCGTTCTGGCCGGTAGATAACGGGTTTTACTGACACGTAGTGTCAAGGGCGTGTGATACCCTCATTTGAGCGCACCGGAGACCTGCGAACTGCTGTTCTGCACGGCGCCATCTTGTTGTGCGGCCCCGGTGCCGCGCCCACCCACGTGTTACTGCCCATCAACCCCTGCCCAGCCGCTGCACAGCGGCTTTTGTGCTTCGACGCTTCGCAATGGCCGGCGGCGCGCAGGGCCCACCGAATGCAGGAGTCTGACCATGCTGCTCGATGCCGATGACAGCCAGCTGGTGCTGATCGATTACCAGGGCCGCCTGATGCCGGCCATCCATGATCACGCCTTCGTGCTGGCCAATGCGCGCTGTCTGGCCGAGATGGCTAAGCTGGTCGGCGTGCCGGTGTGGGCGACCGAACAGAACCCTGACAAGCTGGGACCGACCGACCCTTCGCTTGCGCCACTGTGCGATGAAATCGTGTCCAAGATGGATTTCAGTGGCGCGCAAGAGCTTCAGCCCTTGCTCGCACCGCCCGCGCCCGCGCAGCGCGGCGGCAACGCGCGCAGCCTGCCGCGCCACCTGCAGAAGCCGGCCGCGCCGGCGTCTGAGCGGAGCACGGTGGTGATTGCTGGTTGCGAGGCACATGTGTGCCTGATGCAGACCGCATTGATGCTGCTGGAGGCGGAGTGGGACGTCTGCGTGGTGACCGATGCCTGTGGCTCGCGCACCGAGCGCAACCGGGACGCAGCTTACGACCGCTTGGCGGGGGCCGGCTGCGAGCTCGTGACGACCGAGATGGTGGGGTTTGAATGGCTGCGTGGCTGCGAGCACCCGGAGTTTCGGGCGCTGCAGGCGCTGGTGAAGTGAGTGCGCCGCTTGGATCCTGCTGCCTGCCTGTATTTGAAGAAATACGGCTGTAGCGCTTGCTGGAGTTGCGCGAGCAGCTATTAAGTTTGTAGTAAATGGTTTGTGGCCTGGCTGCGATCCCAACCGTCCCGAAAGGGTGAGAAAAATGGTGTCTTCCAAACAACTGCGCCTCACGCGCGACGCTGCCCAAATGGCCAACGCGGTGCCGCAGGTGGTGTTGCACCGCGTTAGCCGCATGATGACCGCGGGCGTCGTACCCAACCGACGCGACCAGGAGGAGTTCTACCGGATGGGCGCCGAAAAAGTGGCGGCTTTCGGCGAATCCTGGACAGCCATGTCGATGCAGGCCATGGCCGCGCAGCAGCAGTTCGTCGGTTGGTGGATGCAGACCTGGTGGCAAGTCGCGCTGGGTGGCTGGACCAATCCGCCGACGTTCCAGCACCTGTCCAACAGCGCGCAACGCCGCTGGATGAATTCCATGCTGGACGTGGCCGCGCGCGGCATGGCCCCGGTGCACCGACGCGCCGTTGCCAACGCGCAGCGCCTGAACGGCAAGCGCTGAGCCGGCTGTCCCCAAGGTTTGCGGGGACGCGCTGACCGGGGGCCGGGCACTTGACGCGGGTCAAGGTGGTTTTCGCGTCAGTTTTTCGCAAGCGCTGGCTCGACATAATGGTCGATTCATGTGTCGGTCGGCGGCATGCGCCCAGCGTCGAGCGACGGATTTCCCAGCGCCCAGGAGACAACCGTGGCCAGCTACGCCGACTTTTACCGCCGTTCCATTGACGACCGCGACGCCTTCTGGGCCGAGCAGGCCCAACTGATCGACTGGCAGACCCCGCCCCAGACGGTGTGTGACTACAGCAACCCTCCGTTTGCGCGCTGGTTTGCAGGCGGCACCACCAACCTGTGCCACAACGCGGTGGACCGTCACCTGGCCGAACGGGGCGACCAGCCGGCGCTGATCTTCGTCTCGACCGAGACCGACCAGGAAACCATCTACACCTTCCGCCAGCTGCACGCCGAGGTGCAGCGCATGGCCGCCGTGCTGCAGGGTCTGGGCGTGAAGAAGGGCGACCGCGTCCTGATCTACATGCCGATGATCGCGGAGGCCTGTTTTGCCATGCTGGCGTGCGCGCGCATCGGCGCCATCCACTCGGTGGTGTTCGGCGGCTTTGCGTCGGGCTCGCTCGCCACCCGCATCGACGACGCCGAACCCACCGTCATCGTCAGCGCCGACGCCGGTTCGCGCGCGGGCAAGCCGGTGCCCTACAAGCATCTGCTGGACGAAGCCATTCAGCTCGCCAAACACAAGCCGAAGGCGGTGCTGCTGGTCGACCGCGGCCTGGCGCCGATGAAGCTGGTGGAGGGGCGCGATCAACTGTGGGGCGCGCTGCGCGAGGCCAACCTGAACGCGCAAGTGCCCTGCGAGTGGGTCGACGCCACGCACCCGAGCTACACGCTCTACACCAGCGGCACCACCGGCAAGCCCAAGGGCGTGCAGCGCGACACGGGCGGCTACGCGGTGGCGTTGGCCGCGTCGATGCGTTACATCTATTGCGGCAACCCGGGCGAGACTTTCTTCAGCACCAGCGACATCGGCTGGGTGGTGGGGCACAGCTACATCATCTATGGCCCGCTGATCGGCGGCATGGCCACGATCATGTACGAGGGCACGCCGGTGCGGCCCGATGGCGGCATCTGGTGGCAACTGGTCGAGAAGTACAAGGTCACCGTGATGTTCAGCGCGCCGACGGCGGTCCGCGTGCTCAAGAAGCAGGATCCGGCGTACCTGACCAAGTACGACCTGTCTTCGCTGCGCACGCTGTTTCTCGCCGGTGAACCGCTGGACGAGCCCACCGCGAAATGGATCAGTGAAGGCCTCAAGGGCAAACCGATCGTCGACAACTATTGGCAGACAGAGACCGGCTGGCCGATTCTGGCGGTGTGCAATGGCGTCGAGCCCACGCCCACCAAGTTCGGCTCGCCGGGCAAGGCCGTCTACGGCTACAACGTCAAGCTGCTGGACGACCAGACAGGTGCCGAGCTGACCGGAGCCAACCAGAAAGGCGTGATCGCCATCGAAGGCCCGCTGCCGCCCGGATGCATGCAGACCGTGTGGCGCGACGACGCACGGTTCGTCAACACTTACTGGTCATCGGTTCCGAACAAGCTGGTCTACAGTACCTTCGACTGGGGTATTCGCGACGAGGACGGCTATTACTTCATCCTCGGGCGCACCGACGACGTGATCAACGTTGCCGGCCACCGTCTGGGCACCCGCGAGATCGAGGAGGCCATCTCCAGTCACCCGAACGTGGCCGAGGTGGCCGTGGTCGGCGTAGCCGATCAGCTCAAGGGCCAGGTGGCGATGGCGTTTGCCGTGCTCAAGGACGCCGGCCAGCTTGATGACCCCGCAGCGATGCTCAAGCTGGAAGGCGAGGTGATGAAGGTGGTCGATGGATCGCTCGGCGCTGTGGCCCGCCCCGAGCGCGTGCGCTTCGTCACGGTGCTGCCCAAGACTCGCTCGGGCAAGCTGCTGCGCCGCGCGGTACAGGCGGTGTGCGAGGGGCGCGATCCCGGCGATCTGACGACCATGGAAGACCCGGCTGCGTTGCAGCAGATCAAGGATCTGGTCGCGCCAGTGGTCTGAACCCGGTGCCCACGCGGGGCGCAGGGTCTTGTCAGGGTGCATCCACGTGCGCCGGAAAGACCCTGCGGTTCGGTGGCACAATTGATCCTGCGAAGTTTCTACGGCCCTTCCCAGCCAGTCGCGTCCGCCAACCGGTTCAGCCGTGACGCGGAAGGTTTCTCCACCAGCTCGATCCTCCTGAAGGGAGGTGAAAGGTCAGCGTACGCCATGAACGAGACGAAAACCGTCTACACCACCTATCAGGGCAACAGCTATCTCTTCGGCGGCAACGCGCCGTATGTGGAAGAGATGTATGAAAACTACCTCGCCAATCCGGGCAGCGTGCCGGATTCGTGGCGCGAGTATTTCGATGCCCTCCAGCATGTCCCCGCCGTCGACGGCAGCAGCGCGCGCGATGTGCCGCACTTGCCGGTCATTAACGCCTTTGCCGAGCGGGCCAAGCAGGGCGGCACGCAGGTGGTCGTGGCGTCTGGCGCCGACTCCGAGCTGGGCCGCAAGCGCACCGCCGTCCAGCAGCTGATTGCCGCCTACCGCAACGTGGGTGCGCGCTGGGCCGATCTGGATCCGCTCAAGCGCACTGAGCGCCAGGACATCCCCGAACTGGACCCGGCGTTCTACGGCTTCACCGACGCCGACATGGAAACGGTGTTCAACACCAGCAACACGTTCTTCGGCAAGGACACCATGTCTCTGCGCGACCTGCTGAACGCGCTGCGCGAGACTTACTGCGGCACCATCGGCGCCGAGTACATGTACATCACCGACCAGGGCCAGAAGCGCTGGTGGCAGGAAAAGCTGGAGAGCGCGCGCACCAATCCGCACCTCGACGCGGAGCAGAAAAAGCACGTGCTGGAGCGCCTGACGGCCGCCGAAGGGCTGGAGCGTTTCCTGCACACCAAGTACGTGGGCCAGAAGCGTTTCTCGCTCGAGGGTGGCGAAAGCTTCATCGTCGCCATGGACGAGCTGATCCAGAAGGCGGGCACCGAAGGCGTGCAGGAAATTGTGATCGGCATGGCCCACCGCGGCCGCCTGAACGTGCTGGTCAACACGCTGGGCAAGATGCCGTCGATGCTGTTTGCCGAGTTCGACCACACCGCACCTGAGGAACTGCCCGCCGGTGACGTGAAGTACCACCAGGGCTTTTCCAGCGACGTCAGCACGGCCGGCGGCCCGGTGCACCTGTCGCTGGCTTTCAACCCATCGCACCTCGAGATCGTGAACCCGGTGGTGGAAGGCAGCGTGCGTGCGCGTCTGGACCGCCGTGGCGACCACGAAGGCGACACCGTCCTGCCCGTGCTGGTGCACGGCGATGCGGCCTTCGCCGGCCAGGGCGTGGTCATGGAAACGCTGGCGCTGGCGCAGACCCGTGGCTACTACACCGGCGGCACGGTCCACATCGTCATCAACAACCAGATCGGCTTCACCACCAGCGACCCGCGCGACACGCGCTCCACGCTGTACTGCACCGACGTGGTCAAGATGATCGAGGCGCCGGTTCTGCACGTGAACGGCGACGACCCCGAGGCCGTGGTGCTGTGCATGCAGTTGGCGCTGCAGTACCGGCAGGAATTCAATCAGGACGTGGTGGTGGACATCGTCTGCTACCGCAAGCTGGGCCACAACGAGCAGGACACCCCCATGCTCACCCAGCCGCTGATGTACACCAAGATCGGCAAGCACCCCGGCACGCGCCGCCTCTATGGCGACAAGCTGATCGCCCAGGGCGTGTTGACCGAAGGTGGTCCCGACGAGATGGTGGCCGCCTACCGCGCCGCCATGGACGCGGGCAAGCACACGTTTGACCCGGTGCTGACCAACTTCAAGAGCAAGTACGCCGTCGACTGGCAGCCCCACCTGAACCAGAAGTGGACCGACGTGGCCGACACGTCGATTCCGCTGGCCGAGTGGAAGCGCCTGGCCGAGCGCATCACCACCGTGCCGGAAGGCTTCACGGTGCACACGCTGGTCAAGAAGGTGCTGGAAGACCGCGCTGCCATGGGCCGCGGTGAGATCAACGTCGACTGGGGCATGGGCGAAAGCATGGCTTTTGCTTCGCTGGTGGCCAGCGGCTACCCGATCCGCCTGTCGGGCGAAGACAGTGGCCGCGGCACCTTCGTGCACCGCCACGCTGTGCTGCACGATCAGAAGCGCGAGAAGTGGGACGTCGGCACCTACGTCCCGCTGCAACACGTTTCCGACGGCCAGGCGCCGTTCGTCGTGATCGACTCGATCCTGTCGGAAGAAGCCGTGCTCGGCTTCGAGTACGGTTACGCCTCGACCGACCCGCAAACCCTGGTGATCTGGGAAGCGCAGTTTGGCGACTTCGTCAACGGCGCGCAGGTGCTGATCGACCAGTTCATCGCCTCGGGTGAAGTGAAATGGGGCCGCGTCAACGGCCTGACCATGATGCTGCCGCACGGCTACGAAGGGCAGGGCCCAGAGCACTCCTCGGCGCGCCTGGAACGCTTCATGCAGTTGGCCGCCGAGACCAACATGCAGATCGTGCAGCCGACCACGGCCAGCCAGATCTTCCATGTGCTGCGCCGCCAGATGATCCGCCCGCTGCGCAAGCCGCTGATCATCATGACGCCCAAGTCGCTGCTGCGCAACAAGGACGCCACTTCGCCGGTGTCCGAGTTCACCAAGGGCGGTTTTCAGACCGTGATCGCCGACAAGGCCGATCTGAAGGCCGACAGTGTCAAGCGCGTGATCGCCTGCTCGGGCAAGGTTTACTACGACCTGGCCAAGAAGCGCGAAGAGAACGGCGTGAAAGACGTTGCCATCCTGCGTGTCGAGCAGTTGTACCCGTTCCCGCACAAGGCGTTCGCGACCGAAATCAAGAAGTACCCCAACGCGACCGAGATCGTATGGTGTCAGGACGAGCCGCAGAACCAGGGCGCCTGGTTCTTCGTGCAGCACTACATCCACGAAAACATGCTGGCCGGCCAGAAGCTGGGCTACGCGGGCCGCGCCGCCTCCGCCTCGCCGGCGGTGGGCTACGCGCACCTGCACCAGGACCAGCAGAAAGCCCTGATCGACGCCGCCTTCGGTCGTCTCAAAGGCTTTGTGCTGCAAAAGTAAGCGGGTGGGGCTGCAGCCTTGCGCCACACCGGCCGGCTGCCGCTCCCTGCATCCTGAAGAACACGCTCTGAACAAACTGGATTACGAACATGGCAATCGTTGAAGTCAAGGTACCGCAGCTGTCCGAATCCGTGGCCGAAGCCACGCTGCTGCAATGGAAGAAAAAGGCAGGTGAGGCCGTCAAGGCCGACGAGATCCTCGTCGAAGTCGAAACCGACAAGGTCGTGCTGGAAGTGCCCGCGCCGTCCGCTGGCGTGCTGGCCGAAATCGTTCAGCCGGATGGCGCCACCGTCGTGGCCGACCAGCTGATTGCTCGCATCGACACCGCTGCCGTGGCCGGTGCTGCGGCGCCGGCACCGGCTGCCGCGCCCGCAGCAGCGCCTGCTGCAACTCCGGCCCCCGCGGCGCCCGCGACGGCAGGTGGCTCCAAGTCCGACATCGCCATGCCCGCCGCCGCCAAGCTGATGGCCGACAACAACCTGGCCGCCGGCTCGGTCGCCGGCACCGGCAAGGACGGCCGCGTGACCAAGGGTGATGTGCTGGGTGCTATGCAATCGGGAGCTGCCAGCGCAGGTGGCTCTAGCGCTGCAGCCCAAAAACCTGCCAATATCCCGACCGGTGCGCCGACCAGCGCGCTGCCGCAAGTCGCTTCGCCCGCCGCCCCCAATCTGGGCGACCGCCCTGAGCAGCGCGTGCCGATGACACGCCTGCGCGCCCGCATTGCGGAGCGCCTGCTGCAGTCGCAGTCGACCAACGCCATCCTGACGACGTTCAACGAAGTGAACATGCAGCCGGTGATGGACCTGCGCAAGACCTTCCAGGACCAGTTCGTCAAGGAACACGGCGTCAAGCTCGGCTTCATGAGCTTCTTTGTCAAGGCGGCCGTCCACGCGCTGAAGAAGTTCCCGGCCGTCAACGCCTCGATCGACGGCAACGACATCATTTACCACGGCTACTTCGACATCGGCATCGCCGTCAGCTCGCCGCGCGGCCTGGTCGTGCCGATCCTGCGCAACGCCGACCAGATGAGCTTTGCCGACATCGAGAAGAAGATCGCCGAATACGGCCAGAAGGCCAAGGACGGCAAGCTGAGCATCGAAGAGATGACCGGCGGCACCTTCTCGATCTCCAACGGCGGCACCTTCGGCTCGATGATGTCCACGCCGATCATCAACCCGCCGCAGTCGGCCATCCTGGGCGTGCACGCCACCAAGGACCGCGCCGTGGTGGAAAACGGCCAGATCGTGGTGCGCCCGATGAACTACCTGGCCATGTCGTACGACCACCGCATCATTGACGGCCGCGAAGCCGTTCTGAGCCTGGTCACCATGAAGGAAGCGCTGGAAGAGCCGGCGCGCCTGCTGTTCGACATCTGAGCGGGCCACTGGTCGATGCCCCGCGCGCGCAAGGTGTCCGTGCCGCCGCACAGCCAGGTGCACGCACGCCTGCGCGGCGCCAACTTTCATGACGCCTACGAGGCCGACGACGCTCTACCGCAAGCCAGTGCGATGGACAGCTGGTTGGCGGTGGTCGGCCGCACGCCGGGGTGGGTCGATCGCGCGATGGATCTGCGCAACGCCGTCGTGGCGCGGATCGGCTTGAAGGACCTGGGACGCTTGAAGCCCGCGCAGGGCGGTAACCGAGCCTACGCCGTGGGCGACCGGGTTGGTATTTTTTCGCTGCAGCACCTGAGCGAGGACGAGGTGGTGATGACCGATGCGGATCGCCACCTTGACGTCTGGGTTTCGCTGCTCAAACTGCGCGCCGAGCGCAAGATCGTGGTCTCCACCGTGGTGCAGGTGCACAACGCGTTGGGCCGTCTGTACATGTTGCCGGTGGCGCCCGTCCATCGGCTGATCGTGCCAGCCATGCTGGCCACCTCCTAGACAGGAACTTTCCCATGAGCAAGTCATTCGACGTCGTCGTCATCGGCGCTGGCCCCGGCGGCTACATCGCCGCCATCCGCGCCGCCCAGCTGGGTATGAACGTGGCCTGCGTGGACGAGTGGAAGAACGACAAGGGCGGCCCCGCGCTCGGTGGCACCTGCACCAACGTCGGCTGCATCCCGTCCAAGGCGCTGCTGCAGAGTTCGGAGCATTACGAGCACGCCAGCAAGCACTTTGCCGAGCACGGCATCGCCGTCAGCGGCTTGAAGATGGATGTGGCCAAGATGATTGGCCGCAAGGACGCCGTGGTCAAGCAGAACAACGACGGCATCCTGTACCTGTTCAAGAAGAACAAGGTGGCGTTCTTCCACGGCCGTGGTTCGTTCGTGAAGGCGGTCGATGGCGGATATGAAATTGCCGTCACCGGCGCGCAGAGCGAAACGCTGCAGGCCAAGCAGGTCATCATCGCCACGGGCTCCAGCGCCCGCGGCCTGCCCGGCACGCCGTTCGACGAAGAGCTGGTGCTGAGCAACGACGGTGCGCTGCGCGTGGGCGCCGTGCCCAAGAAGCTGGGCTTGGTCGGTTCGGGCGTGATCGGGCTGGAAATGGGCAGCGTGTGGCGCCGCCTGGGCGCCGAAGTCACGGTGCTGGAAGCGCTGCCGACCTTTCTGGGCGCCGTGGACGAGCAGATCGCCAAGGAAGCCAAGAAGGCCTTTGACAAGCAGGGCCTGAAGATCGAGCTGGGTGTGAAGGTCGGCGAGATCAAGGCCGCCAAGAAGGGCGTCAGCGTCGCCTACACCGACGCCAAGGGCGACGCCCAGAAGCTCGACGTGGACAAGCTGATCGTCTCAATCGGCCGCGTGCCCAATACGCAAGGCCTGAACGCCGAAGCCGTGGGCCTGAAGCTGGGCGAGCGCGGTGACGTCGTGGTGGACGACGAATGCCGCACCAACCTGCCGGGCGTGTGGGCGGTGGGCGACGTCGTGCGCGGCCCCATGCTGGCGCACAAGGCCGAGGAAGAGGGCGTGGCGGTGGCAGAGCGTATCGCTGGCCAGCACGGGCACGTTGACTTCAACCTGGTGCCCTGGGTGATCTACACCAGCCCCGAAATCGCCTGGGTCGGCAAGACCGAGCAGCAACTGAAGGCCGAAGGCGTGAAGTACAAGGCCGGCACCTTCCCGTTCCTGGCCAACGGCCGCGCGCGCGCGCTGGGCGACACCACGGGCATGGTCAAGTTCTTGGCCGACGCGGCCACGGACGAGATCCTGGGCGTGCACATCGTCGGCCCGCAGGCCAGCGAGCTGATCGCCGAGGCCTGCGTGGCCATGGCCTTCCGCGCCAGCAGCGAAGACATCGCCCGCATCTGCCACGCGCACCCGTCGCTCAGCGAATCGACGAAGGAAGCCGCGCTGGCGGTGGACAAGCGCACGCTCAACTTCTGACGGCCGGTCTTTCCGGTTTGTGAGTCAAAACGGCTGCCCGCCCTACAGCGATATGCGCGGGCAGCTACCAAATTGATAGTTGAGGAGAGGGCTGCCCATGAGCAGCGTGCGTGAGATCTACGAGGCCGAGCTGAAGGCCCGGGGCTTTCAGAGCGACCCGGCCCAGTTGCGCGCTGTGGCGGCGCTGCAGCGTTGTGCCGACGACTGGGCGGCGTACAAGGGCAAGCGCGGCAACGCGTTCAAGAAGCTTTTCAACCGCCCGGACGTTCCCAAGGGCGTGTACATGTACGGCGGCGTGGGGCGCGGCAAGAGCTTCCTCATGGAGTGCTTCTACAACGCTGTGCCAATCAAGCGCAAGACGCGCCTGCACTTTCACGAATTCATGCGCGAGGTGCACCGTGAACTGGCGGGCCTCAAGGGCATCGCCGACCCGCTGGACGAGTTGGGGCGCCGCATGGCGGTCAAGTTCAAGCTGATCTGCTTTGACGAATTTCACGTGGCCGACGTCACCGACGCCATGATCCTGCACCGCCTTTTGGTGGCGTTGTTCGACAACGGCGTGGGCTTTGTCACCACCAGCAATTTCAAGCCGGATGACCTGTACCCGGGCGGTCTGCACCGCGACCGCATCCTGCCGGCCATCAAGTTGCTGAACGAGCGCATGGAAGTGGTGAACGTGGACAACGGCACCGACTACCGCCACCGCACGCTGCAGCAGGTGCAGCTGTACCACACGCCACTGGGCGCCGCGGCCGACGCGGCGATGACCGAGACCTTCAACCGCCTGGCCACGGGCCCGGACGAAGACCCGGTGCTGCACATCGAGGCGCGCGAGATTCAGGCCCGGCGCCGAGCGGGCGGCGTGGTGTGGTTCGACTTCCGCACACTGTGCGGTGGTCCGCGTTCGCAGAACGATTACCTGGAAATCGCCTCGCAGTTCAACACCGTGATGCTGTCCGACGTGCCGCACATGCCGGTGCGCATGGCGTCGGAGGCGCGCCGCTTCACCTGGCTGGTGGACGTCCTGTACGACCGCCACGTCAAGTTCATCGTGTCGGCCGCCGTGCCTCCGGAAGAGCTGTACACCGAAGGGCCGCTGGCGCATGAATTCCCGCGCACGGTGAGCCGCCTCAACGAGATGCAGTCGGCCGAGTACCTTGCGCTGGAACACCGCACCGTCGATACTCATTTGACATGAAGCGCGCCCAGATTCTGTTCATCTTCCCGGTGCTGGCCCTGGTCACGGGCTGCACGTCCACTCCGCCGGCGCCCCCGGTGCCACCAGCTGAGGTGGTGCGAAAGATTCCGCCCCAGGTGCAGGCGCCGACCGGGCTCAACGACCAAGATTTCGACGCCTGGCTGACTGCTCAACGCGCACGTGTCAGCGATGCGCGCTCCGCCGCCCATCGCCAGTACAGCGAGGCCGAGTTCGCATGCTGGCGGCGCTTTGCGGTGAACGATTGCCTGCTGGACGCCCGTAAGCAGCGTCGGGGAGCGCTCGACGGTTTGCGTGAAGAAGAACTGGCGCTCAACCTGCAGGAGCGCCAGCGCACGACGACCGCGCGCCTCAAGACACTGGAAGGCAAGCAGCGCGCTGCCGAACCCAAGCAGTAGAGTGTTGCCGAGCGCCACGGCCGCCTGTCCGGCGCGTGGCGGCCGTTGCGGCGCCGGGCTCAGCGCAGCGGCGCGAAGGCCGAGCCGATCGGCGGCTTGTTGCTTGCCAGGGGTTCGACCTTGACGATGGCCAGCGAGAGGTTGTCGCCGCCGCCCATGGCGCGTGAACGCGCTTTCTCGACCAGGAACTCGCTGGCTTCACGCGGTGGCAGTGAATTCAGTACAGAGCCAAGTTCATCGTCGGTGAAGTAGTGCCACAGGCCGTCGGAGCAGGCCAGCAGCGAATCGCCAATCTGCAACTGCGGGATGTAGTGCGATTCGATCTCAGGTTCGCCCTCGGTACCCAGGCAGCCCAGCAGCACGTTCGACTTGGGGTGCACCATGGCTTCTTCGTCGGTCAACTCGCCCTGGTCCACCAGCGCCTGCACGTAAGACTGGTCTTTGGTGCGCCGCACCAGCGTGGCGCCGCGAAAGTGGTACAGACGCGAGTCGCCGGTATGCGCCCAATGGCATTCGCCACCCGGGTTGATCAGGAAGGCCGCCATGGTGCTGTGCGGTTCCTGTTCTGCCGCGATGGCGGTCAGCTTGATGACCAAGTGAGACTCTTGACCGATCTGGCGCAGCGCGGATGCGCCGTCTTCGCTGTCGGGCGCGTAGCGCTCGAACAGCTGGCGGGAGGTCAGCAGCACTTGATCGGACGCCTTGCGGCCACCCGTGCGCCCGCCCATGCCGTCTGCGACCACACCCATCACACAGCCGGCCACGCGCGGATGAGCAAGCAGGCTGACTTGATCCTGCTGGTATTCGCGGTCCCCCTTGTGAATGCCGGTGGCTGCGCTGAGTCGATATCCCTTGTCCATATTCTTGTGCTGCCTGAGGCGGTATACGGCAAAGCCCTATTATTCATGCAATGGTCGTCAGGCCGTTAGGTGTTCGCGATGGTCGGCTCGCGCGATGACGTTTATTGGCCTCAGCGTGACTTCGGCACGCTCGCCTGCGTTGCCATCTGACTGTGCTGGTCGGTCATTTCTGCGCGGCTGCGGGCGCTTTTGCCTGGCGCCTGCGCCGTGTGCTCCCATCGATCTCCTCTTGTCGCTTCGTAATCCATGACGTCTCTGGAACAAGCCGTGGCGGCGGCATTCGCGCCGGACGGTGCGCTCGCCTGCGCTGCCGACGGCTTTCGTGAGCGTGAAGGCCAGACCCGGCTTGCACTGGCGATTGCCCGCACGGTGGAGCAGGGGGGTGAACTGGTTGCCGAAGCCGCTACTGGCGTGGGCAAGACCTTTGCCTATCTGGTGCCAGCGCTGCTGTCGGGCGAACGCGTGCTGCTCTCGACGGCCACCAAGGCGCTGCAAGACCAGTTGTTCGCGCGCGATTTGCCGCAACTGGCGGCCGCGCTGGGCGTGCCGGTGCGCATGGCGCTGCTGAAGGGACGGGCCAGCTACCTGTGCCGGCACCGGATGAACTTTGCCGAAGCTGCACTGGGCAGCCATGAACTGGGGTTGCGCGTGGCGCTTGGCAAGGTGGCTCGCTGGGCACAGGCGACGCGCACCGGCGACTTGGGCGAGATGCCGGGGCTGGACGAGCGCTCGCCGGTGATCCCCCTGGTCACCTCGACGCGTGAGAACTGCCTCGGTGCCGAGTGCCCGCAGTTTCGCCAGTGCCACGTCAACCAGGCGCGGCGCGATGCGATGGCGGCCGACGTGGTCGTCATCAACCACCATCTGTTCTTTGCCGACATGGCGGTGCGCGAATCCGGCATGGCCGAGTTGCTGCCGACGGTGCGCGTGGTGGTCTTCGACGAGGCCCACCAGCTCAACGAGACCGGCGTGCAGTTCCTTGGCCGGCACCTGGCCACGGGGCAACTCCTCGACTTCGCACGGGACCTGCTGGCGGCGGGCCTTCAGCATGCGCGCGGCCTGGCCGATTGGCTGGTGTTGGCGGGCGATGTGGAACGCGCTGCGCGCGACCTGCGCATGGCCGCCGGCCCAGCCAAGAGCACGCAGCGCCTGCGCTGGACGCTGCGCGAGCCGGATGGCGTTGATCGCGACGCCTGGGCCTTGGCCATCGCTGGTCTTGGGCGCGCGCTGGCGCTAGCGGAGCGGGCGCTTGCCGGGGTTGCCGAGACCGCGCCCGATCTGGCGCGCCTGCAGGAGCGCGCCGGCGAGCTGGGCGAGCGGACCGCCCGCTTCAGCGCGCCGGGCGCCGCCGGTTTCGTGCGCTGGCTGGACGTGGCCGCCGGACTGCGCTTGATCGAATCCCCACTTGACATCGCCGAGGCCGTGCAGACCAAGCTGCTCACCCAACCCGCGGAAGCGGTGGGACGGCGCGCATGGGTGTTCGTATCGGCCACGCTGGGCGCGGACGAGCGCCTGACCTGGTTCACCGGGCCGTGCGGGCTGGAGAACGCTGAAGTGCTGCAGATCGGCAGCCCCTTCGACTACGCACGCCAGGCCGCGCTGTATGTGCCCGAAGACATCGCCCGACCGGCCGACGCGCAGCACAGCGGCGATGTCGCCCGACTGGCCGGCGACATCGCCGAGCGCCTGGGTGGTCGCACGCTGGTGCTGACGACGACGCTGCGCGCGCTGCGCGCAATCGGCGAGGTGCTGGCACTGCGCTTTGGCGAACGGGCGGGGCCGGAGGTCCTGCTGCAGGGCACGCTGCCCAAGCGCGTGCTGATGGACCGTTTTCGGGCCGCTGCGGGCGATGCCTTGGGTCGCGGCTGCGTGCTGGTCGGCTCCGCCTCGTTCTGGGAAGGCGTGGATATGCCGGGCGACGCGCTGCAGTGCGTCGTGATCGACAAACTGCCCTTTCCGCCGCCGGGCGACCCCTTGGTTGAGGCGCGCTGCCAGCGGTTGGAAGACCAGGGGCGCAGCGCGTTTGCTGCCTATTCCGTGCCCGCGGCGGCGGTGGCGCTCAAGCAGGGCGCGGGCCGCCTGATCCGCCGCGAGACGGACGCCGGGCTGCTGGTGATTTGCGACACGCGACTGCTGAACATGGGTTACGGTCGCCGTCTGCTGGCCGCGCTGCCGCCCATGCCGCAACTGGCTGGCCCGGCCGATCTGGCAAAAATGCTAGACCGCTTGGTGGCGCAATGCCAGGGCGCGCCTGCGGTAGAGAATTGATGGCCATATCGCCCTGTAGCCCTACAACCACCTGCGCGGACAGCTGCAAAATCAGGAGCAAATGCGTGGCGCAGTCCAATCCATCTGCGGCATGAATGGCTGGCCCCGGTGGAATCGGATAGCTGCCAATCACGTAGAAGGTTGGGCCCGCGGATTGCTGAAAGCGCCAAGCACCCTCCAACGGGTTTAGTGAAAGAAATCGCCGGTGCGCCCTACAGGGACCTGCGCGACCAGCTATCAAAAACGAAGTGTCTGGTTGATCCAGTAGCGGTGCGTTAGGCGCCCCGACAGGCCGACGAGGCGCCGACCGGCGCGCTCACCAAAGCTGCCACCACGGCTTGGAATTGGCGCGGAAGCCCTTGGCCACAAACTCGCTGTTGGGGTAGTTCTTGTCCAGCACGCGTTTGGCGTCGTCGCGCAACTCGGTCATGCCCAGCTTGTCGTAGGACTGCACCAGGATGTACAGCGCCTCTTCCAGCGCTGGGGCGTCGCGGTAGTCGGTCAGCGCTTGCTGGGCGCGGTTGACGGCGGCCACGTACGCGCCACGCGTGTAGTAGTAGCGCGCAACGTGGACTTCGTACTGCGCGAGCGCGTTCACGGTGTAGCGCATGCGCGCACGCGAATCGGGTGCATAGCGCGAATCCGGGAAGCGCGTGACCACCTCGTTGAACGACTCGAACGCTTCCTTGGCAGCGCGCTGGTCGCGCTCGGACAGATCCTGACGCGACAGGAAGGACAGCAGCCCCAACTCGTCGTTGAAGTTGATGACGCCCTTCAGGTAAAGCGCGTAATCCACCGCCGGGCTGGAGGGGTGCAGGCGCATGAAGCGGTCAAGCGTGGCGATGGCCTCGGCCTTCTGGCCATCCTTGAACTGGGCGTAGGCCTTGTCCAGCTGGGCCTGCTGCGCCAGGGTGGTGCCGGCGGCACGGCCTTCCAGCGATTCGTACAGCGGAATCGCCTTGTCGTAGCTGCCGGAGCTGAGTTCGTCCTTGGCCTCGGCGTGGATGCGGTTGGGGCTCCAGCCGGCGGTCTTGTCGACGGGCTTCGACGAGCAGGCCGACAGCAGTGCGGCCAGCACCAGAACACCCGTGCCCGCGGCCGATAATCTGTGTCGACGCATCAGCGGTAATCCTCTTGAATCAAGCTTCTGCCATTATATCGGGCACCCCCCCGCCGGGCCCCGGCGCCGACCACGGCCCGGACAGCGACGACGAGCTCGCCACGGGCGAGGTCGAACGCCGCAGCTTCACCCTGGCGGCCGAACAGCACGGCGAGCGCCTGGACCGCGCCCTGGTCGCGCTGGTGCCGGAGTTTTCGCGCAGCTACCTCAGCCAGCTGATCGAGGACGGCGCCCTCACGATCGGCGGCGCGCCCGTCACCAAACCGGCGCGCAAAGTCAGGGCCGGGGAGGTGCTGGCGCTGGAGCTGCGCCCCACGCCGATGAGCCAGGCGTTCGTGCCGCAAGACATCACGCTCGACGTGGTCTATGAAGACGAGCACCTGGCCGTCATCCACAAACCGGCCGGCATGGTGGTGCATCCGGCAGCGGGCAACTGGAGCGGCACCTTGCTCAACGCCTTGCTGGGGCGCGACCCGCGCGCGGCGCAGCTGCCGCGCGCCGGGATCGTGCACCGGCTGGACAAGGACACCAGCGGCCTGCTGGTGGTGGCGCGCTCGCGCCAAGCCATGGACGCGCTGGTCGCCGCCATCGCCGCACGCGACGTCCACCGCGAATACCTGGCGCTGGCGCACCACGCCTGGGGCACGGCCGAGCGGCGCGAGGTCGACGCCGCCATCGGCCGCGATGCCCGCAACCGCCTGCGCATGGCCGTGGTCGACCCCCTGCGCCAGCCGGGGAAACCGGCCCAGACCGCCTTCGAGCTGCTGCAGAACGCCGAGGGCGGTTGCCTGCTGCGCTGCCTGCTGCGCACCGGGCGCACCCACCAGATCCGTGTGCACGCCGCCCACATCCACCACCCGCTGGTGGGCGACACGCTGTACGGCGGTGCACCGGCCGCCGGCATGCAGCGCCAGGCCTTGCACGCGCGGCGCCTGGCGTTCGGCCACCCGATCACCGGTCAGGCGCTGGATTTCCAGGCGCCGCTGCCGGCCGACTTCCGCGCGGCGCTGGGCGAGTGGGGCCTTACAATCCCCGCAGACGACAGCGCGGCCCCCGGCACGGTGGATTCGCCGCCCGGCGCCCCGGCCCGCTGACCCTTTCCTAGCCCTGTCGCCGCAGCCCCATGTCCGTGCTGCCCTTGTTTGTTGTGCGCCTTGTGGCACCCGTCGGGCTCTGCAGCTCGATTTTTGGCCGTACCGCTGGTGCGCCAGCAAGGCCTCACCCGTAGCCCTGTCGAGTACGCCACCGTGAATTCAACGGACGCCAAGCGCATTCTTGAAACCGCGCTGATCTGCGCCACCCAGCCGATGCCGGTACGCGACATGCGTGTGCTGTTCGCCGAGGAGGTGGGCGCCGACACGCTGAAATCGCTGCTGCAGGAGCTGCAGGACGATTGGACGCCGCGCGGGGTCGAACTGATCCAGGTCGCCAGCGGCTGGCGATTTCAAAGCCGGCCCGAAATGCGCGAGTACCTTGACCGCCTGCACCCCGAAAAACCGCCCAAATACACCCGCGCGACGCTGGAGACGCTGGCCATCATTGCCTACCGCCAGCCGGTCACGCGCGGCGACATGGAAGACATCCGCGGCGTGACCATCAATTCGCTGCTGCTCAAACAGCTGGAAGACCGCGGCTGGGTCGAAGTCATCGGCCACCGCGAAACCGTCGGCCGCCCGGGCCTGTACGCCACCACGCGCCAGTTTCTGGACGACCTGGGCCTGGAGTCGCTCGACCAGCTGCCGATGCTGGAAGCTCCGACCGAGGAAGTCGCCAGCATGTTCGAGGCGCTGGCTGGCAGCGAGCTGGGCGAAGGCGCACCGGCCGACCCTGCCGCACCCGCCGAGGAGCAGGGCGCAGGCGCCGCGCCCGACGCGGACAGCGAGGCGCCCGCGCCCCAGCAGGACAGCATCGATGGCTTGGCGCCAGCGCCGGTCGCGGTGGTTGAGAGGGCGTCGCCCGAAGCAGACGCTCAGGCCGTCGATGCAGCGGAGCCTGATGAGCAGCCTGATGGCACCGTTGAGTCGCCCGTGCCTGAGGACCAAGCCGCAGCCGACACACCTGCGGATTCGTCGCTGGCCGAGCCGCACGGCGCGGTGCCGGTCGAACCCGACGGCGCCGATCCCCTCACCGAGCCAGCGCTTGACACCCCCGCCGGCACCGCGGCGCACGCGGACGCCACCGCCGCACCTGCCGATCCGGACGCGCCCGTCGCGCCCCCCACGAACGATTCGACCCCATCATGAACACCGATCAGCCCGCCGATTCCACCCCCAGCGCGCCCGAGGGCGCGGCTTCCGCCGCGGCCGAAAAATCCAAGAAAAATAGGGCTGTGGCCATAGAGCCATCTGCGCGGTCAGCTACCAAAAAAGTAGCAGCCAAGACCGCTGCAAAGAAGACCGCTGCACGCCAACCCAAGGCGCCGCCGGCCGATGCGGACCTTGGCGAGGCACTGGAGGTGCCCACGCCCGTCGCTGCAGATGGCGAGGGCGCCGCGCCGGGAGAAGCCGACCAGGTCGCGCTGGAAGAAGCGCCCGTCGCGTTCGACGACGTGGTCTCAGGCCGCTTTGACGATGAGGCGGACGAGGGCGCGGCCGATGCCCCGAGCCAGCCCGCCAAACGCGTGCTGCTGCCGGACGCCGAGCAGCCCAAGCTGCACAAGGTGCTGGCGCAGGCCGGTTTGGGCTCGCGCCTGGAGATGGAGCAACTGATCCAGCAAGGCCGCATCTCGGTCAACAACCAGCCCGCCCACGTCGGTCAGCGCATCCAGTTTGGTGACAAGGTCAAGATCAACGGCCGTCCGGTCACGGTGCGCATTGCGCCGCCACCGGCGCGCGTGCTGGCCTACCACAAGCCGGTGGGCGAAGTCGTCACCCACGACGATCCGCAAAACCGCCCAACCGTGTTCCGTAAGCTGCCCTTTCTGCAGCAGGGCAAGTGGCAGTCGGTCGGCCGGCTGGACCTGAACACCGAAGGCTTGTTGCTGTTCACCAACTCGGGTGAGCTGGCCAACCGGCTGATGCACCCGCGCTTCGGGCTGGAGCGCGAATACGCCGTGCGCGTGCTCGGCGCCTTGAGCGACGAGGAAAAGCAGCGCCTGCTGGACGGCGTGCAGCTGGAAGACGGCATCGCGCAATTCGGCTCCATCAAGGAGGAGGGGCTGGGCGAGGGCGCCAACCAGTGGTACCGCGTCACCATTTCCGAAGGCCGCAACCGCGAGGTGCGGCGCATGATCGAATCGGTCGGCCACGCCGTCAGCCGCCTCATCCGCATCCGCTACGGCGCCATGATGCTGCCGCGCGGCCTGAAGCGCGGCGCCTGGATGGAGCTGCACGAGCGGGACATCCAGGCGCTGGGCGCGGCCTCGGGCACGCCCAGCCACGTGATCCAGGGCGGACGCGACCCGGTTGATGACGCCAAGGTCGCCAAGCGGCCCGGCCGGGGCGACCGCGGGCGTGGCAGCGGCCCGCGCCCCAACATGTCCAACCCTGGCGGTTCGCGCAATGTGGAAGCGCCGCGCGCCGCCTACGGCGCCAACCCCAACGCGCGGCGTCGCGCCCCCAGCGCCAACCCGGGCGAAGGCCCGCGCGGGCAGGGTGGGCAGGGCGGTCAGCCCGATCCGCTGCGCACCTCGCAGGGTTACATTGGTGCCGACAGCCTGTCGCGCCAGCGGCGCTATGAAGGCGCGGGTGGCGGGCGCAAAGGTGGCAAGCCTGCGCGCGGCGGCGGTGGTGGCGGGCGCCGCGGTTGAAGTGGATGCGTGGAGCCCAAGTAACGCGACCCGTGCAGGCCCACGAAGCGGCCTTCAAACGCCACTCGCGCGCCGTCCGCCCCTGCGCACAGCATTGACATGCACGCCGGTTAAAATCTAAGGCTTTGCCCAATTCGGCATTGAATTTTCTTTCCCTTTCAGGAACCTACCCTCATGGCCACCGAACGCACCCTGTCCATCATCAAGCCCGACGCCGTCGCCAAGAACGTCATCGGCCAGATCTACGCGCGCTTTGAAGCCGCTGGCCTGAAAGTCGTTGCCGCCCGCATGCAGCACCTGTCGCGCCTGGAGGCCGAGCAGTTCTACGCCGTGCACAAGGAGCGCCCCTTCTTCAAGGACCTGGTGGACTTCATGATCTCCGGCCCGGTGATGATCCAGGCGCTGGAAGGTGAAGGCGCCATCGCCAAGAACCGCGAACTGATGGGCGCCACCGACCCCAAGAAGGCCGACAAGGGCACCATCCGCGCCGACTTCGCCGACAGCATCGACGCCAACGCCGTGCACGGCTCGGACGCCCCTGAAACCGCTGCCGTGGAAGTGGCCTTCTTCTTCCCGGGCCTGGCGATCTACTCGCGTTGATCGACCGCGGCCTGGCCCCGCTCGCATGACCACACCCGTCAATCTGCTCGATTTCGACCTCGACGGGCTCACGTCGTTTTGCGAGGGGCTGGGCGAAAAGCGCTTTCGCGCCACGCAACTGTTCCGCTGGATCCACCAGCGCGGCGTGGCCGATTTCGGCCAGATGACCGATCTGGCCAAAGCCTTCCGCGACAAGCTCGCGGGCGTGGCCGAAGTCCGGGCGCTGCCCATCATCAGCCAGCACGACTCGCGCGACGGTACCATCAAGTGGCTGTTCGATGTGGGTGGTGGCAACGCCGTTGAGGCCGTGTTCATTCCCGAAGACGATCGGGGCACGCTGTGCGTTTCTTCCCAAGCCGGTTGCGCCGTGGGCTGCCGCTTCTGCTCGACCGGGCACCAGGGCTTTTCGCGGAATTTGACGACGGCCGAGATCACGGCGCAGCTGTGGTTTGCCGAACATTACCTGCGCCAGCACCTCAAGACCACCGAGCGCGTCATCTCCAACGTGGTGATGATGGGCATGGGCGAGCCGCTGCAGAACTACGACCGCTTGATCCCGTCGCTGCGCACCATGCTGGACGATCACGGCTACGGCCTGTCGCGCCGTCGCGTGACGGTGTCCACTTCCGGCGTGGTGCCGATGATGGAGCGCCTGGCGCGCGACTGCTCGGTGGCGCTGGCCGTGTCGCTGCACGCGCCGACCGACGAGCTGCGCGACCACCTGGTGCCGCTCAACAAGAAATACCCCATCGATGAACTGCTGCGCACCTGCACCGCCTACCTGGCCAGTGCTCCGCGCGACTTCATCACCTTTGAATACTGCATGCTCGACGGCGTCAACGACGCGCCCGAGCATGCCCAGGCGCTGATCGAGCTGATGCGCACGCACGGTCAACGGGGCCTGCGCGGCAAGTTCAACCTGATTCCGTTCAACCCCTTCCCCGCGTCGGGGCTGAAACGCTCGCCCATGCCGCGCGTGCTGGCGTTTGGCAAACTGCTGAACGACGCCGGCATCGTGACCACGGTGCGCAAGACGCGGGGCGACGATATCGACGCCGCCTGCGGCCAGCTGGCCGGGGATGTCCAGGATCGCACCCGTGTGCAGGATCGCGTGGCGCGCCAGCGCACTGTGGTGCTGCAACAGATGCCCAAGCCGAAGGTGGCGGCTCCCAGAGAAAGGCTGTGACATGAACTCTGCGCTATCGCGATCTTCTGCGGCGCATCGGCTGCTGCTGCTCGCCGGTGCGGTCTTGCTGATGGGCGGCTGGGCCGGTTGTGCGACGGCGCCGGGCGGTTCGGTGGGCGCTCCCACCGAACTCCATACGGCGTCGGACGACAGCCCGACCCGTGCCCGTGCCCGCACGCGGCTGGCGCTGGCGACGGGTTATTTCGAAAACAACCAGACCACGATCGCGCTCGATGAGCTGAAGAAGGTGCTGGCGGTCGACCCCAGCTTCGGCGATGCGTACAACCTGGGCGGGCTGATCTACATGAAGCTGGGCGAGATGGCCATGGCCGAATCGCATTTCGCGCGCGCCATCAGCGCCAATCCGCGCGATGCCAACGCCATGCACAACCTGGGCTGGCTACAGTGCCAGCAAGGGCGCTACCCTGAAGCGACGGCGTCGTTTCAGCGCGCGATTGCCGTGCCCAGCTACCAGGGCCGTGCCAGGACGTTAATGACCCAGGGCATCTGCGAAAGCCGCGCTGGCGACAACGCCCGTGCCGAAGCGACGCTGATGCATTCGTACGAACTGGATGCCGGCAACCCGGTGACCGCCTACAACCTGTCGGCGCTGCTGTACAAGCGCGGCGACTATCAGCGCGCGCAGTTCTACATTCGCCGCCTCAACAACAGCGAATTGGCCAACGCCGAATCGCTGTGGCTGGGCATCCGGGTGGAGCGCCGCATGAACAATCGACAGGCCATGGAACAACTCGCATCGCAACTACGCCGCCGTTTCCCGCAGTCGCGCGAATTGCTGGCCTATGAACGGGGGGCGTTCGATGACTGAGCGCGATTCCACCTTCACCCATAGCCAGACGGCGCCGGATACCGCGCCGACACCTGACGCGACAGGCAGCGCTGCGCCTGCTCTGCAGGGCTCTTCGCCCGGTGCCATGCTGCGCCAGCTGCGCGAGGCTGCGGGCGTCGATGCCGCTTTGGTGGCCAGCGCGATGAAGGTGTCGCTGCAGAAGCTGGATGCCCTGGAAAACGATCGCTTCGACGAACTGCCCGACTTGACGTTTGCGCGCGGCTTGGCGTCTGCGATCTGCCGCGCTTTTGGGGCCGATCCCGCGCCCGTGCTGGAACGCATGCCCCTGTCGGCACCAGGGCTGCGTGCGCAGGGCCATGTGGCCAATCCGCCGTTCCGTCGGGTGGGCGACACGCCGGCGCCGATGCTCAAGAACAGCTTTTCGAAGCCTTTGCTGATCGTGGTCGCCGCCTTGCTGCTGGGTGCGCTAGCGTTGTGGCTGTTGCCTACGCTGCCGATCCAGCTGACCTCGCCCACCAGCGAGCCGCCAGTCACTGCCGACGCCAACCAGGAGCCTGCCGCCCCCGTGGCAGAGCCCGCACCCCCCGCCGAAATGCCAGCCGGCGCGGCCTCGGCTGAACAGTCTGTGGCGTCGGCGCCAGCGCCGGCGGGATCGGGCGCGGAGGCAGCCGCTTCTTCGGGCTCCGATTTGCTGACCTTCGTGGCCAACGCCGAGACCTGGCTGACGGTGCGCGATGCCAACGGCAAGCAACTCATCAACCGGGCTTTGGCCAGTGGCGAGACCGTGAAGCTAAACGGCGAGGTGCCGCTGGCTGTGACCGTGGGCCGCAAGGATGCGGTCACCGTCACCGTGCGTGGTGAACCGTTCGATCACAAGTCGCTCAGCAAGACGACTGTCTCGCGCTTCCAGGTGAAATGATGGATCAGTCTGTCGAGCCACAGCCGATTGCCGTTGCGGCGCCTGCCGCGCGCCGCACGCGCCAGGCGCGCGTGGTGTGGGGCGATCGCGTGGTCACGCTGGGTGGCGACGCGCCGGTGCGCGTGCAGTCGATGACCAACACCGACACCGTGGACGCGATCGCCACCGCCATCCAGGTCAAGGAACTGGCGATCGCTGGCAGCGAGCTGGTGCGCATCACCGTCAACACGCCCGAAGCCGCGGCGCAGGTGCCCTACATCCGCGAACAGCTGGACCGGATGGGCATCGACGTGCCCCTGATTGGCGACTTCCACTACAACGGCCACCGGCTGCTGACCGACTTCCCGGACTGCGCCCAGGCGCTGTCCAAGTACCGCATCAACCCCGGCAACGTGGGCAAGGGCGCCAAGCGCGACGCGCAGTTCGGCTTGATGATCGACGCCGCGCTGAAGTGGGACAAGCCGGTGCGCATTGGCGTCAACTGGGGCAGCCTCGACCAGGACCTGCTGGCTGGCCTGATGGACGAGAACGCTCGCCGCGCCCGCCCGTGGGAAGCGCGCCAGGTCATGTACGAGGCGCTGATCCAGTCGGCCATCGGCTCAGCCGAACAGGCGGTCGAGCTGGGCATGGCGCCCGAGCAGGTCATTCTGAGCTGCAAGGTCAGCGGGGTGCAGGATTTGATTGCCGTGTACCGCGAGCTCGCCCGCCGCTGCGACTTCCCGCTGCACCTGGGCCTCACCGAAGCCGGCATGGGCACAAAGGGCACGGTGGCGTCGGCCGCGGCGCTGTCGATTCTGCTGCAGGAAGGCGTGGGCGACACGATCCGCGTCAGCCTCACGCCGCAGCCGGGCGAATCGCGCACGCAGGAGGTGGTGATCGCGTCCGAAATCCTGCAATCGCTCGGCCTGCGCATCTTCGTGCCCAGCGTGACCGCCTGCCCGGGTTGCGGCCGCACCACCAGCACCACGTTCCAGGAACTGGCCAAGCAGATCGACGACCACCTGCGCGCGCAGATGCCGGTGTGGCGCAGCAAGTACCCGGGCGTCGAGGCGCTGAAGGTGGCGGTGATGGGCTGTATCGTCAACGGCCCGGGCGAGAGCAAGCACGCCGACATCGGCATCAGCCTGCCGGGCACGGGCGAAGCGCCGGCGGCGCCGGTGTTCATCGATGGCCAGAAGGCCATGACGCTGCGCGGTGAGCGCATCGCCGACGAATTCCACCAGATCGTGGCCGACTACATCGAGCGGCGGTTCGGTGCTGCCGCACAGGGCTAGTTTTAGATAAAAACAGGCCGCAGCCCCTACAACCACCTGCGCGGCCAGCTATTAAAATAAGAGTAATTCGATCGATGTCAGGCAATTCCATCACGGCCGTGAAAGGCATGAACGACATCCTGCCGCCAGATTCGGCGCGCTGGGAATGGCTGGAAGACGTGGTGCGCCGCGTCATGGCCACACACGCCTACCGCAACATCCGCACGCCGATCATGGAGCACACCCAGCTCTTCACGCGCGGCTTGGGCGAGGTGACGGACGTGGTCGAGAAGGAGATGTATTCCTTCCAGGACCGTCAGGACCAGCAAGGCAACGCCGAGCACCTGAGCCTGCGCCCCGAAGCCACCGCCGGTGTGGTGCGCGCCGTGGCCGAGCACAACCTGCTGTACGACGGCGGCAAGCGCCTGTACTACATGGGCCCGATGTTCCGGCGCGAGCGGCCGCAACGCGGGCGCTACCGCCAGTTCCACCAGATCGGTGCCGAGGCGTTGGGCTTCGGCGGCCCCGAGGTCGATGCCGAGTTGATCCTGCTGGCCGTGTCGCTGTGGCGCGAACTGGGCATCACGCAGTGGCGGCTCGAACTCAACAGCCTGGGCCAGCCCGACGAGCGGCGCGAGCACCGTGCGGCGCTTATCGCCTACCTCGAAGCGCACGCCGACCAGTTGGACGAAGACGCCAAGCGCCGCTTGCACAGCAACCCGCTGCGCATCCTGGACACCAAGAACCCCGCCATGCAGGCGCTGGTCGAAGGCGCGCCCAAGCTGATGGACTACCTGGGCGAAGCGTCGAAGGCGCACTTCGCCGCCGTGCAGGCCATCCTGGACGCCAACGGGATCGCCTGGCGCGTCAACCCGCGCCTGGTGCGGGGGCTGGACTACTACAACCTGACGGTATTCGAATTCATCACCGACAGCCTGGGCGCGCAGGGAACGATCTGCGGCGGCGGGCGCTACGACTATCTGATCGAGCAGATCGGCGGCAAGGCCGCGCCGGCCGTGGGCTGGGCGCTGGGCGTCGAACGCGTGCTTGAGTTGCTCAAGGAAGAGGGCGTTCAGACCCCCGTAGCCACGCCCGACGCTTACGCCATCCTGCCCGACGCCACCGCGCTGCCGCAGGCCTTGCGTGCGCTGCACGCCTTGCGCGCCGCCGGCGTCGCCGTGCAGATGCACGCGGGCACCGGCGAAGGCATGGGCAGCATGAAGAGCCAGTTCAAGCGCGCCGACGGCTCGGGGGCGCGCTACGCCCTGATCTTTGGCGCCGACGAGCTGGCGGCGGGCGAAGTGACCGTTAAGGCGCTGCGCGATGGCGCCGGCGCCCAGACGCGCCAACCCCTTGCCGATGTGACCGCCTGGGCGGGCACCCTAAAATCCACCGCTTGACCGAACAATCTTCCGCACATGGCCAAACATCTCGACCTTGAAGAACAGGAACAGCTTGACGCGATCAAGCACTTCTGGGAGCGCTGGGGCAACCTGATCACTTGGGTGCTGATTGCAGTCCTGGGCGCCTATGCGGCCTGGACCGGCTGGCAGTACTGGGAGCGGCGTCAGGGCGCGCTGGCTTCCGTTCTGTACGAAGAAATCAGCCGCAATGTGGATGCCGGTGATGTCGCACGCGTTGAACGCACGCTGGCCGACATGAAGGACAAGTACGGCGGCACGACCTACGCTGCGCAGGGTGCGCTGCTGGCAGCCAAACTGCTGCACGAAAAATCCAAGTCGGCCGAAGCCAAGGCGGCGCTGGCCTGGGTGGCGGACAAGGCTTCCGATGAGGGTTTACAGGCCTCCGCACGACTGCGCCTCGCGGGCCTGCTGATGGCCGACAAGGCGTACGACGAAGCGCTCAAGCAACTGGCCGGCTCATTCCCGGCCAGCTTCGTGCCACTGGCGGCCGACCGCCGCGGCGATGTGCTGGTGCTGCAGGGCAAGCGCGTCGAAGCCGCTGCCGAATACGGCAAGGCGTACCAGGGCCTCACCGCCGACAGCGGTGACTACCGCAGGCTGGTCGGCATGAAATTGAACGCGCTGGGCATTGACCCTGATGCCGGCACCAAGTCAGGAGCGGTTTCGTGATGGCGCGCACCTCCTCATCAACGACGGCTCTGAGCCGCTCGCTCGCGTTGGGCGCGAGTCTGCTTGCCGCGGTCGTACTGGCCGGATGCGCCAGCGGTTCTGCCAGGCCCAAACCGGCCGAGTTGCCGCCCAACGTCGCCCTGATGGGCGTTCGCGCGGCTTGGACGGCACGCATTCCCGCCGTCAACTTCCCGCTGCAGGTGCGCGTGCTCGGCTCGCAGGTCCTGCTGGCTGGCAGCGATGGCAGTCTGGTGACGCTGGACGCCAACACGGGTGGCGAAGTCGCCCGCGCCAACGCAGGCGCCGCGCTGTCGGCCGGCGTCGGTGGCGATGGCAAGACCACCGCCGTGGTGACACGCGACAACGTGGTGATCGCGCTGCAGGGCGGCCGTGAGGTGTGGCGCTACCGCCTGCCGACACAGAGTTACACCGCTCCCCTGGTGGCGGGTGGCCGTGTCTTCGTGCTGGGGGCCGATCGCTCACTGACTGCGCTGGACGGCAGTGCCGGCACTTTGCTGTGGAACCTTCAGCGCACCGCAGAGCCGCTGGTGCTGCGTCAGGCGGGCGTGCTCACGGCTGTCGGCAACACGCTGGTCGCGGGCCTCGCCGGACGTCTCGTGGGCGTCGACCCCGATACCGGCAACGTGCGCTGGGAGGCTCCGGTGGCCTCGGCCCGTGGCACCAACGATGTCGAGCGACTGGTCGATCTGGTCGGCGGTGTGCGTCGACAGGGCAACGTGGTGTGCGCGCGCGCCTTTCAGGCCGCTGTCGGTTGTGTGGATACCTACAACGGCAACGTCGCCTGGACTCGCCCCGCCAATGGGGCTACCGGTGTCGATGGCGACGACCAGCGTGTATTCGGCGCCGAGTCCGATGGCCGCGTGTTCGCGTGGCGTGCCGACACCGGCGATCGCGCCTGGGCCAGCGACCGCCTGCAATGGCGCTACCTGACCGCGCCGCTGGTGCTGGGCCGCTCGGTCGTGGTGGGCGACGAAACTGGCCTGGTGCACTTTTTGTCGCGCGAAGACGGCTCGCCGCTGACGCGCGTGAGCACGGACAGCTCCGGCATCGCCGTGGCGCCCGTGCTGGCGGGCAACACGCTGGTGGTCGTCACGCGCAATGGCGGCGTGTACGGCTTCCGTCCGGATTGAGTTTTCGCTGAAGAGATCGCGCCCCCGTGAAACCCGTATTGGCCCTGATCGGGCGCCCCAACGTCGGCAAATCCACGCTGTTCAACCGGCTCACCAAGAGCCGGGACGCGATCGTGGCCGACTTCGCCGGGCTGACGCGTGACCGCCATTACGGCCAAGGGCGCCTGGGCAACCGCGAGTACATCGTCATCGACACCGGCGGCTTCGAGCCCGAGGCGGGCGAGGGCAGCATCTTTCGCGAGATGGCCAAGCAGTCGCGCCAGGCCATCGCCGAGGCCGACGTCGTCATCTTCGTGGTCGACGCGCGCGACGGCCTGTCGGGCCAGGACCACGACATCGCCAAGGAACTGCGCCGCCAAGGCAAGAACTGCATCCTGGTGGCCAACAAGGCCGAGGGCATGCGCGCCGGCACGCAATTGGCCGAGTTTTACGAACTGGGCCTGGGCGAAGTCATCCCGGTGTCGGCGGCGCATGGCGAGGGCGTGCGCAGCATGCTGGACGCCGCGCTGGACGCTCTGGGCATCCCGGAAGAGCCGGAAGAGGACGTGCGGGTGGACGACGGCGTTATCCGCTTGGCCGTCGCCGGCCGCCCGAACGTCGGCAAGTCCACCCTGATCAACGCCTGGCTGGGCGAAGAGCGCCTGGTTGCCTACGACCTGCCGGGTACTACGCGCGACGCCATCACCGTGCCGTTCGAGCGCGACGGCAAGCAGTTTGAGTTGATCGACACCGCTGGCCTGCGCCGCAAAGGCAAGGTGTTTGAGGCGATCGAGAAGTTCTCGGTCGTCAAGACACTGCAGGCGATCGAATCGGCCAACGTGGTCTTGCTCTTGCTCGACGCCACCCAGGGCGTGACCGACCAGGACGCGCACATCGCCGGCTTCATCCTGGAGGCCGGTCGCGCCGTGGTGCTGGCGGTCAACAAATGGGACGCGGTTGACGCCTACCAGCGCGAACTGGTGCAGCGCTCGATCGAAACGCGCCTGCCCTTTCTGAAATTTGCCGAGATCCACTTCATCTCGGCCAAAAAGCGCCAGGGCCTGGGCCCGCTGTGGAAATCCATCGCCAAGGCCTATGCCGCTGCGATGCGCAAGATGCCGACCCCGCAACTTACACGCCTGTTGCAGGAAGCGGTGCAGTTCCAGCAGCCCAAGCGCAGTGGCATGTACCGCCCCAAACTGCGCTACGCGCACCAGGGCGGCATGAACCCCCCTGTGATCGTGGTGCATGGCAATTCGCTGGAAGGCGTCACCGACACCTACAAACGTTACCTGGAAGGGCGCTTTCGCAAGGCGTTTGACCTCGTTGGCACGCCTTTGCGGGTGGAAATGAAATCGGCGCGGAACCCCTACGCCGATAAAGAATCGTAATCAGCACGGCGACGTGCGCTGAACGAGTCAATCGACCATTGGGTCGGGCAATTTCCACTGCGCCGAACCGATACGGCGGGCCTGTTGTGCGCGCCGCCTCTTGTCGCCGGCCTTGCCATCCCCATATGGTAAGTTCCAAACCCCTCAACACGTTCGTAGAACACGGAGAATATCGTGAGCAATAAAGGGCAACTTCTACAAGACCCGTTCCTCAACACCCTGCGCCGAGAGCACATTCCAGTGTCGATTTACCTCGTCAATGGCATCAAGCTGCAAGGCCAGATCGAATCGTTCGACCAGTACGTGGTGCTGCTGCGCAACACCGTGACGCAGATGGTCTACAAGCACGCCATCTCCACCATCGTGCCCGGTCGCGCCGTCAATTTCCAGACCCCTGCTGAGGGCGGCGAATCCGAAGCCAATTGAGGCTCTAACCCCCGCCCATCCTGCGCAAGCAGCTCCTGAATTGTGAGCGAAGTGCGGATGGGCTTTTTACTTTTTACAGACTCTCTTGCCCGACACCCACGCACCCGATCGCGTTGCCGCCGTGCTGGTCGGCGTTGACCTGGGCTTGCCCCATTTCGACGGCGATCTGGAAGAGCTCGGCCTGCTGGCCGAAACCGCCGGCCTGCAACCCGTGGCGCGCCTGGCCTGCAAGCGCAAGGCGCCTGATGCGGCGACCTTTGTGGGCAGCGGCAAGGTGGACGAGATCCGCGCCCTGGCCGAGGCCGAAGGCGCAGCCGAAGTTGTGTTCGATCAGGCACTGAGCCCGGTGCAGCAGCGCAACCTGGAGCGCGCGATTGGTCTGCCGGTCAACGACCGCACTCTCCTCATCCTGGAAATCTTCGCCCAGCGCGCCCGCAGCCACGAGGGCAAATTGCAGGTCGAATTGGCCCGTTTGCAATACCTCAGCACCCGTCTGGTGCGGCGCTGGAGCCACTTGGAGCGCCAGCAGGGCGGCATCGGCGGTCGCGGCGGCCCGGGTGAGACGCAGATTGAACTGGACCGCCGAATGATCGGTGAGTCCATCAAACGCACCAAAGAACGCTTGACCAAGGTCAAGCGCCAGCGCCAGACACAGCGCCGCCAGCGCGAGCGGCGCGAAACGTACACCATTTCGCTGGTCGGCTACACCAACGCTGGCAAGTCAACGCTGTTCAACGCCTTGGTCAAGGCGCGGGCTTACGCTGCCGACCAGCTGTTCGCCACGCTGGACACCACCACGCGTCAGCTTTACCTGGGCGACCAGGAAGGCGGCGGCCGTTCGGTGTCGCTGTCCGACACGGTCGGCTTTATCCGCGATCTGCCCCACGGGCTGGTGGACGCTTTCGAAGCCACCTTGCAGGAAGCGGCGGACGCCGACCTGCTGCTGCACGTGGTCGACGCCGCCAACCCGGCCTGGCACGAGCAGATGGTCGAGGTGCAGCGCGTGCTGCACGAGATCGGCGCGCAGACGGTCCCGCAGCTGGTGGTCTTCAACAAACTCGACGCGGTGGACGTGGTGAAGCGCCCGCTGGCACTGCAGGACCGGATGGAGCTGGACGGCCAGCTTTTTGACCGCGTGTTTGTGAGCGCGCGCAGCGGTGAGGGTCTGCCCCTGCTGCGCAACGAGCTGGCGCGCCGCGCCCAGGAAGCCGCACAAGCGCGTCAGGACGCGCAAAACGACGAATTGCCCTCGGCCTTTGGGCACAATGGCGGGTTGCACAGCCCGATGACCGACGAATGAAAGACCGCGACTTCACCCTGCGCCCGGCCGGCTGGCCGGGGCGCCTTCGGGGCATGTTCAACCTGAACGACCCGCAATGGGGCCGCGGCGATGGTGCCAGTGGCCAGGACGAGCCCCGCGCCGACGACCAGCGACCGGCCGATCCGCCGCGCCCCGTCGAACCGCCGCGCGCCTCGCCGCCACCCAGCGGTGGCAACGGCGGTGGCCGCGGGCCTAACCAGGGCCCGCCCGATCTGGACGAGCTGTGGCGCGACTTCAACCGCAAGCTGGGTGGCCTGTTCGGCGGCAAGGGCGGCGGTGGTGGCGGTCAGCGCCGCCCGGGCTTCAACGGTGGCAATGGCGGCAACGGCGGTTTTCAGCCCGACATGAAGAACGCCGGCATGGGCATGGGTGTGATCGCGGTCGTGGCCCTGCTGATCTGGCTGGGCACCGGCTTCTTCATCGTGCAGGAAGGCCAGCAAGCGGTCATCACGCAGTTTGGCAAATACCAGTCCACGGTCAACGCCGGCTTCAACTGGCGCCTGCCGTACCCGATTCAGCGCCATGAAATGGTGAACATGAAGCTGCAGTCGGTCGATGTGGGACGCGACAACGTCGTCAAATCTACCGGCCTGCGCGAATCGGCCATGCTGACGCAGGACGAAAACATCGTCGAGATCAAGTTCGCCGTGCAGTACCGCCTGAGCGACGCGCGCGCCTACCTGTTCGAAAGCAAGAACCCGGCGGATGCCGTGGTGCAGGCGGCCGATAGCGCGGTGCGCGAGGTCGTGGGCAAGATGACCATGGACAACGCCATGGCCGACGAGCGCGACCAGATCGCCCCGCGTGTGCGCGATCTGATGCAGAAGATCCTGGACCGCTACAAGGTCGGCATTGAAGTGGTGGCCGTCAACATGCAGCAAGGCGGCGTGCGTCCGCCCGAGCAGGTGCAGGCGGCTTTCGATGATGTGCTGAAGGCCGGCCAGGAGCGCGAACGCGTCAAGAACCAGGCCCAGGCCTACGCCAACGACGTGGTGCCGCGCGCCGTGGGTACCGCTGCCCGCCTGAAGCAAGAGGCCGAAGGCTACAAGGCGCGCATCGTGGCGCAGGCCGAGGGCGATACGCAGCGCTTCAATTCGGTGCTGGGTGAATACCAGAAGGCCCCACAGGTCACGCGCGACCGCATGTACGTCGACACCATGCAGCAAATCTACAGCGGCGTGAACAAGGTCATCATCGACAGCAAATCGGGCGGCAACCTCATGTACTTGCCGCTGGACAAGGTGATGCAGGCTTCGGGTGCCGCTGCCGGGTCCGCAGCGCCCGCAGCACCTGCCCAGGCGACGCCGGCGCCTTCACCCGCGCCGTCGACGCAGGTGCCCGCCGATGCGCGCGCACGTGAAAACGCCCGCAGCCGCGAGCGTGAAACCCGCTGATTCCCAGAGCGTGACATGAACAAAGTCGGATTCATCGGAACCACTCTTCTTATCCTGCTGGCCCTGGTCGCCTCCACGATGTTCGTGGTCGACCAACGCCAGTTCGGGGTCGTCTACCAGCTGGGCCAGATCCAGCGGGTCATCACCGAGCCGGGTCTCAGCTTCAAGCTGCCCCCGCCGGTGCAGAACGTGCGCTACATCGACAAGCGTCTGCTGACGCTGGACAGCATGGACACCGAGCCCGTGCTCACGGCCGAGAAGCAACGCGTCGTCATCGACTGGTACGTGCGCTGGCGCATCACCGACCCGCAGGCCTACATCCGCAACGTGGGCGTGGACGAGAGCGCAGGCGCGACGCAGCTGAACCGCGTGGTGCGCAACGCCTTTCAGGAGGAGATCAACCGCCGCACCGTGCGCGAGCTGATCTCCACCCGCCGTGAAACGCTGATGGCCGACGTCAAGCGCGAAGTGACCGAAGCCGTGAAGGGCGCCAAGCCCTGGGGCATCGACATCGTGGACGTGCGCCTGACCCGCGCCGACTACGTCGAGTCGATCACCGAATCGGTCTACACCCGCATGCAGACCGAGCGCCAGCGCGTCGCCAACGAGCTGCGTTCGACCGGCGCCGCCGAAGGCGAGCAGATCCGCGCCGACGCCGACCGCCAGCGCGAGGTGACGGTGGCCAACGCCTACCGCGACGCCGAGAAGGTGCGCGGTGAAGGCGATGCCGAAGCCACGCGCATCTACGGCGAATCGTTTGGCAAGGACCCGCAGTTCGCGCAGTTCTACCGCAGCCTGGACGCTTACAAGACCAGCGTCGGCAAGAAGGGCGACGTGCTGGTGATCGACCCGGCCGCGACCGAGTTCTTCAGCAACATGCGCGCGCCGCAGCCGTCGCGCCGCTGAGTCCGGGGTACAGGCGGTCAACGGTGGACGGCGCCACCCTGGTGGCCGCGATCGGCGTGGCCTTGCTGCTGGAAGGGCTGCTGCCGCTGATCGCGCCGCAGCGCTGGCGCCAGGTGGTGTCGCAGCTGATGCAGCTCAAGGACGGCCAACTGCGCTTTTACGGCGCGTTCAGTGTGGTGCTGGGCCTGATCGCGCTGCTGTTCAGCCTCGCCTGAGCGTCAGCGCGGCGCCGGCCGCGCAGCCAGCGCTGCAAAGCCTTGTCACAAGGCCGGTAGAATCACGTTTTTAACAGCCCCGCGAACTTCAGCCCATGTCCGCCTGGCTCCTGCCGGACCACATCGCCGATGTACTGCCCTCCGAGGCCCGGCACATCGAAGAACTCCGCCGTGAATTGCTCGACACCGCCCGTGCCTATGGCTACGAGCTGGTGATTCCACCCCTCATCGAGCACCTTGAATCCCTGCTCACCGGTGCCGGTGAAGCGCTCAACCTGCAGACGTTCAAGCTGGTCGACCAGTTATCTGGCCGCTCGTTGGGCGTGCGTGCCGACACCACGCCGCAGGTGGCGCGCATCGACGCCCACCTGCTCGGGCGCCAGGCCATCACCCGCCTGTGCTACTGCGGCCCCGTGCTGCACACGCGGCCCGAGCGCCCGCACGCTACGCGCGAGCCCATGCAGTTCGGCGCCGAAATCTACGGCCACGCGGGGCGCGAGGCCGATCTGGAAATCCTGTCGCTGGCGCTCGACTGCCTGGACTCAGCCCAGGTGGCCGACCTGTCCGTCGACCTGGCCGACGCCCGCCTGGTGCGCGCGCTGCTGGCCGGCGTGATCGCCGACCCGCAGGTGCTGGCCGCCGTGCACGACGCCCTGGCCGCCAAGGACGCGAGCGAGATCGCCAGCCTGAGCGCCGGCTTTCCCGCCGCGTCGCGCGAAGGCCTGCTGGCGCTGGTCACGCTCTACGGCGGCGTGGAAGTGCTGGATGAGGCTGAAAATGCCCTCCAGGCCTTTCCTGGTGTGCGCGACGTGCTATCGAATTTGCGGTGGCTGGCCTCGCGCCTGGACGATGTCAAGGTCAGCTTTGACCTGTCGGACGCGCGCGGCTATGGCTATTACACCGGCGTGCGCTTTGCCGTGTATGCGCGCCGTGCCGGCGACGCCTTGCTGCGTGGCGGCCGTTACGACGGCGTGGGCGCGGTGTTCGGCCACAAGCTCGACCGTGAGCGGCCCGCCGTCGGCTTCAGCCTGGACGTCAAGCAGCTGGTGCGCGCCGCGTCGGAGCGCCCACTGCGCGCGGCCATCCGCGCGCCCTGGAGCGACGCGCCCGATCTGCACGCCGTGGTGCGCTCGCTGCGCCAGCGCGGTGAAACTGTCGTCTGCGTGCTGCCCGGCCACGACAACGAAATCGACGAGTTCAACTGCGACCGCGAACTGATCCAGACCGCGGGCCAATGGCTCATCCAACCCATCGGAGATTCTTGACTGATATGACACGCACAGACGGACGCAACGTGGTGGTCGTCGGCACCCAGTGGGGCGACGAGGGCAAGGGCAAGCTGGTCGACTGGCTGACCGAAAGCGCCCAGGGCGTGGTGCGCTTCCAGGGCGGGCACAACGCCGGCCACACGCTGGTGATCAACGGCGTGAAGACCGCGCTGCACCTGATTCCCAGCGGCATCATGCGCCCCGGCGTCAAGTGCTACATCGGCAACGGCGTGGTGTTGTCCTGCGCCAAGCTGCTCGAAGAGATCGAAGGGCTGGAGAAGGCCGGTGTGAAGGTGCGCGACCGCTTGCGCGTCAGCGAAGCCTGTCCGCTGATCCTGCCGATGCACGCCGTGCTCGACGTGGCCCGCGAAGCCGCGCGCGAGCAGCACGGCACCGAAAAGATCGGCACCACGGGCCGTGGCATCGGCCCCGCGTACGAGGACAAGATCGCCCGCCGCGCACTGCGCGCGCAGGACCTGAAGTACTCCGAGCGCTTTGCCACCAAGCTGCGCGAACTGCTGGCCCTGTACAACCATGTGCTGACCGGTTACCTGGGTTCGGCCAAGCTGCAGTTCAGCGATGCGCTGGCGCCCTACCTGAAGAATGGCGAGCTCCAGTTCGAGCCGATCTACGAAGAAGCCATGCAGCACGCCAAGGCGGTCGGGCCCATGCTGGCCGACGTGTCGCGCGAATTGAACGAAGCCCACAAGAACGGCGCCAACCTGCTGTTTGAAGGCGCGCAGGGCACGCTGCTGGACGTGGACCACGGCACCTACCCGTACGTCACGTCCAGCAACTGCGTGGCGGGCAACGCGGCGGCAGGCGCGGGCGTGGGCCCCAGTCTGCTGCACTACGTGCTGGGCATCACCAAGGCTTACTGCACCCGCGTGGGCGGCGGCCCGTTCCCCACCGAGCTCGACTGGGAAACTCCCGGCACGCCCGGTTACCACATGAGCACCATCGGCGCCGAAAAAGGCGTGACCACCGGTCGCAGCCGCCGTTGCGGCTGGTTCGACGCGGCGTTGCTCAAGCGCAGCGCGCAGGTCAACGGCCTGTCCGGTCTGTGCATCACCAAGCTGGACGTGCTCGACGGGCTGGAAGAGCTGCAGCTGTGCGTGGGCTACGAGCTGGACGGCGAGCGCATCGACATCCTGCCGCTGGGCGCCGACGAGATCGCGCGCTGCAAGCCAATCTACGAAACGCTGGAAGGCTGGACCGAAAGCACCGTGGGCGTGACCGACTACGCCAAGCTGCCGATCAACGCGCGCCTGTACCTGCAGCGCATCGAGCACGCCACCGGCGTGCCGATCCACCTCATCTCGACCAGCCCGGACCGCGACCACACCATCATGATGCGCCATCCGTTTTTGGCTTGATTCAAGCCAAATCGCATTGCAGCCTTAGATGAATCTGCGCAGCCAGCTATAAATTCAGGAGTAGATAGATGCTGACCGAAGACGGCAAACACCTGTACGTGAGCTACGACGAGTACCACAACCTGGTCGAGAAGCTGGCCATCAAGGTGCACCAGTCCAGCTGGCAGTTCGACACCATCCTGTGTCTGGCGCGCGGTGGCATGCGCCCGGGCGACATCCTGAGCCGCATTTTCAACGTGCCGCTGGCCATCATGTCCACCAGCTCCTACCGCGCCGAAGCCGGCACGGTGCAGGGCCACCTGGACATCGCCCACTACATCACCACGCCCAAAGGCCAGATCGCCGGCAAGGTGCTGCTGGTGGACGACCTGGCCGATTCGGGCGTCACGCTGCAGCGCGTGGTCGACCGCCTGCGCACCAACTACGAGCCGATCACCGAGTTGCGCACCGCCGTGATCTGGACCAAGGGCACGTCCAGCTTCAAGGCCGACTATTCGGTCGAAGACCTGCCGACCAACCCGTGGATCCACCAGCCGTTTGAGGCGTACGACAGCCTCACGCCCGAAAAGTTATTGGCTAAGTGGAAGGTCTGAGGCGCGGCGGCCCTGTTCCGGGGCGCGTCGGCCAATGTCGAACGGGTTTTTAAGAGAAATTGGCCGCCAGCCCTGGTGGAATGTGCGCAGGCAGCTACCATTAGAATAGCAATTACATCAAAAAAGCCTCGCCGAATTGCGGGGCTTTTTTGTGGGCAACGGCCGGCCAGCGCCATGGCTGCCGTGCCCGCCGTCCGGGCGCCGCCGGGCGCCGCCGGGCGCTCGACGCTCAGGGTCCGAAGGCGAACACGGCCGGCTGGTCCCACGGGCCTGCAGCTTGGCCCGCGTCCGCCAACAGCGCGCGCCACTGCCGCACCGCCTGGCTGCGCACTTGCGGCGTGGGCAAAGTCAGCCCACTGGCCACCGCCAGCCGGGTGCCTGGTTGCAGCCCTTGGGCCAGCGCCTGGAGCAGGGCGGCGTTGCGGTACGGCGTTTCGATGAACAGCTGGGTCTGGCCGGTGCGCAGGGCCAGCTTTTCCAGCTCCTGAATGCGCTGCAGCCGCGCCGGGCCTTCGCGCGGCAGGTAGCCGACGAAGGCGAAGTGCTGGCCGTTCAGGCCGCTGGCGGCCAAAGCCAGCATCAGCGAGATCGGCCCGACCAGCGGCACCACCTGTAAGCCGAGGTCGTGCGCGGCCCGCACGACCGAGCTGCCCGGGTCGGCGATGGCCGGCATGCCGGCTTCGCTGATCAGGCCGACGTCGTGGCCTTGCAGCGCGGGCGCCAGCAGCGCGCGCGCGTCCACCCGCGCGGCGCCGGGGCCGTGGTCGCCTTTCTTGTGCGCTTCGCGCGGCAGCTCGGTGATCTGCTGGGCTTGCACCGGCGTGGCCAGCGGCGCGACGTCGCCCACGCGCTTGAGGAAGGCGCGGGTGGACTTGGCGTTCTCGCTGATCCAGTGGCCGATGTGCGCCGCGGCCTGCACGGTGGCCAGCGGCAGCACCGCCTCCAGCGGCGACTGGCCATCGCAGCCGTGGTCCAGCGGCGTCGGTACCAGCAGCAGGCGGCCGTGGGGCGGGGTGGCGTTCATGGCAGGGTCAGCCCGGCCGCGCGCAGCAGCCTTGCGGTGCGGATCAAGGGCAGCCCGATCAGCGCCGTGGGGTCGTCGCTGACGATGGCGTCCAGCAGGGCGATGCCCAGGCCCTCGCTCTTGGCCGAGCCGGCGCAGTCGTAGGGCTGCTCGGCGCGCAGGTAACGCTCGATCTCGGCGTCGCTGAGTTGACGGAAGCGCACTTCCACCGCGGTCAGGTCCGTTTGCTCGAAACCGTCCGCCTGGCACACGACGGCCAATGCGGTCTGAAAGATGACGGTCTGCCCGCGCATGCGCTGCAGCTGGGCCACGGCGCGTTCGTGCGTGCCGGGCTTGCCCAGCGGCTCGCCGTGCAGATCGGCGACCTGGTCGGAGCCGATGACGACCGCGTCCGGGTGGCGCTCCGCCACGTCGCGGGCCTTGGCCAGCGCCAGGCGCTGGGCCAGCGCGCGCGGCGCTTCGCCGGGCAGCGGCGTCTCGTCCACATGGGGGGCCACGGCGTCGAAGGGCAGACCCAGACGGGTCAGCAGCTCGCGGCGGTAACGGGAGGTAGAGCCCAGGATCAGCGGGCGGGCAGGGGGCGCGTCGGCAACGGTCATGGTGGGCGATTCTCTTACACTGGTGGCATGAGCAAGACCTTCAACCCGCGTCACCTCGACGTTGCGGCCTTCGCCCACGCCAAGGCCGAATTGTCAGGCGAAGAGTTGCTTCAAAAACATGAGCGCCTTGCGCAGGAGTTGCATGGGCCAGCGGGCGATTTGACTGTCAAATGGCAGGCGCAGGGCGAATCGCGCAGTGCGGTGGACGGCAGCGTGCGCCCGGCGATCCATCTGCGCGTTCAGGCCGAGCTGCCGCTGACCTGCCAGCGCTGCATGGACGCGGTGCTCACGCCGATCATGGTGGACCGCCATTTCGTCTTCGTGCCCGATGAGGACACGGCGGCGACGCTGGACGACGAATCAGAAGACGATGTGCTGGAGTTGTCGGCCGACTTCAACCTGCTGGGCCTGGTCGAGGACGAGGTGCTGATGGCTTTGCCCCTGGTGCCCAGCCACGACGAATGCCCGACCGGGGTCGTGCACAGCGCACAAACCGACGATTTCGACGAAGCGGCCGAAGAAAAACCGCACCCTTTTGCCGCGCTGGCCGCGCTGAAGAACAAAAAACCATAGCAAAACGGTGCCACCGGCTCGCACGGCTGGCGCAAATCGGTCGCCTCGCGCTATAATCGCAGGCTTCGCTTGGCGCGCTGTCCGTCTCATTTTGACGGGCAGATCGGTTCAAGCCCCCGGTCAGCGGCCCAAGGGCGCTGGCGCAGGAGGGCAGGGTACGGCCGGGCAAAACCCCTAAATCCCTGCAGGGCGGCGCGGTGCCACACCGCTCGTGCGCTGCCTGTGACAACCTTTAAGGAGCCACCATGGCTGTTCAACAAAACAAGAAGTCGCCTTCCAAGCGCGGCATGCACCGTTCGCACAACGCCCTGAACGCCCCCGGCATCGCCGTGGAGCCGACGACCGGCGAAACCCACCTGCGTCACCACATCAGCCCGAACGGTTTCTACCGTGGTCGCCAGGTCATCAAGCCCAAGACCGAAGCCTAAGACGGCGGTCTGATTGGCCGATCGGCCGGGCCTTGGGGCGCGGCTCGGCCAGTTGGGATGGCCGGTCGCTCACCGGTACACTCATTGGCCCGTTGCTACATCGGTGTAGCTCGGGCTTTTGTTGTTTCTGGCGCCGTTTTGACAAGATGATGGACGCCGGGTGGTGCACAGGCCGCCCGGGCATTGAATGAGGCTTGCATGATTGTTCTGGCAGTCGACTGCATGGGCGGTGACCATGGCCCCAAGGTCACCTTGCAGGCCTGTCGCCAGTTTCTGGACCGGCACCCTGACACCCGTCTGCTGCTGGTGGGCCAGCCGGACGCCCTGAGCGGTTTCTCCCACGAGCGCGCGACCATTGTCCCGGCGACCGAAGTGGTCACCATGGAAGACTCGGTCGAGGTGGCGCTGCGCCGCAAAAAGGATTCGTCGACGCGTGTTGCCGTGCAGCAGGTCAAGGATGGCGCAGCCCAGGTGGCCATCTCGGCCGGCAACACCGGCGCGCTGATGGCGATCGCGCGCTACCTGCTCAAGACGCTGGACGGGATTGAGCGCCCAGCCATCGCCACACAATTGCCCAACGTCAAGGGCGGCGCCACGACCGTGCTGGACCTGGGCGCCAACGTCGATTGCACGGCCGAGCACCTGCTGCAGTTCGCGGTGATGGGATCGGCCCTGGTGTCGGTGCTGAACGACGACCCGACGCCCACCGTGGGGTTGCTCAACATCGGCGAAGAGGTCATCAAGGGCAGTGACGAGATCAAGCGCGCCGGCGAGCTGTTGCGCGCCGCGGCCAAGGCGGGCGATCTCAACTTCGTCGGCAACGTCGAAGGCAACGACATCTTCAAGGGCACCGCGGACATCGTGGTGTGCGACGGCTTCGTCGGCAACGTCGCGCTGAAGACCACCGAAGGCCTGGCGACGATGATCATGCAGTTCCTGCGTGAAGAGTTCACCCGCAACATCGGCACCAAACTGGCTGCCATGATCGCGTATCCGGTGCTTTCTGCCCTTAAAAAGCGGCTGGATCACCGCCGTTACAACGGCGCGGCTTTGCTGGGCCTGCGCGGGCTGGTGTTCAAGAGCCACGGCTCGGCCGACGCGCTGGCTTTCGAGGCGGCGATGGTGCGCGCGTATGATGCGGCACGCCATCAGCTGCTCGAGCGGGTGCAGGCGCGCATTGCCCATGCTGCGCCCTTGCTGGCCGAAAGCGCCTCGCAGGGCGACGCGGCCGCGATCGACGGCTAGGCGCCCGGCGCGCCTGGCACGATCGTTTTTTTCATTTCACTATCGGTTTAGATGAGCAGACGCTACTCTCGCATTGCCGGCACCGGCAGCTACCTGCCGCCGCGCCGCGTCAGCAACGACGACCTGGTGCAGGAGCTGGCCGCACGGGGCATCGAGACTTCTGACCAGTGGATCGTCGAGCGCACCGGCATCCGCGCCCGCCACTTTGCCGCCCCCGACGTGCCCGCCAGCGAATTGGCTGTGCCCGCCGCCCGCGCCGCACTCGAATCGGCCGGCCTGCAGCCGGGCGATATCGACATGATCATCGTCGCCACGTCCACGCCGGACATGGTGTTTCCGTCCACCGCCGCCATCGTCCAGCACAAGTTGGGTATCGCCGGCTGCCCGGTGTTCGACGTGCAGGCTGTGTGCAGCGGCTTTGTCTACGCCCTCACGGTGGCCGACGCGATGATCGCCAACGGCACGGCCAGCAAGGTGCTGGTGATCGGTGCCGAGGTCTTCAGCCGCCTGCTCAACTGGGACGACCGCGGCACCTGCGTGCTGTTTGGCGACGGCGCCGGCGCCGTGGTGCTGGAAGCGTCCGACCAGCCGGGCATCCTGGCCACCGACCTGCACGCCGACGGCAAGTACGTCGACATCCTGTGCGTGCCCGGGCACGTGTCGGGCGGCGATGTGCTGGGCGACCCGCTGCTCAAGATGGACGGCCAGGCCGTGTTCAAGCTGGCCGTGGGCGTGCTGGACAAGGCGGCGCGCGCCGTGCTGGCCAAGGCCGGCAAGCAGGAATCGGACATCGACTGGCTGATTCCGCACCAGGCCAACATCCGCATCATGCAGGGCACGGCCAAGAAGCTGCACCTGCCGCTGGAAAAAGTCATCGTCACCGTGCACGAGCACGGCAACACCTCGGCCGCCTCGATCCCGCTGGCGCTGGACCACGGTGTGCGCAGTGGCCAGATCCAGAAAGGCCAGACCCTGCTGCTGGAAGGCGTGGGCGGCGGCTTCACCTGGGGCGCGGTGCTGCTCAATTTTTGATTTTTTCGCGCTGTGGTGGGCTTCACCGCCCGCCGGCAGCGCTGTTTGGCTTTTTTCCATTGATTGACATGAAACCCGTTGCATTCGTCTTTCCTGGCCAGGGCTCTCAAGCGGTCGGCATGCTGGACGCCTGGGGTGACCACCCGGCCGTGCGCGCCACGCTGCAGGAAGCGTCGGACGCGCTGGGCGAAGACGTGGGTGCGCTGATCCAGGCCGGCCCCAAGGAAGCGCTGGCGCTGACCACCAACACCCAGCCGGTGATGCTGGTGGCGGGCGTGGCCTGCTGGCGCGCCTGGCTGGCCGAGGGCGGTGCCCTGCCAGCGGCCGTCGCCGGCCATTCGCTGGGCGAGTATTCCGCCCTGGTCGCAGCCGAGGCGCTGAGCCTGGCCGATGCCGTGCCTCTGGTGCGCCTGCGCGCTGCTGCCATGCAGGAAGCTGTGCCCGTGGGCACCGGCGCCATGGCAGCGATCCTCGGCCTGGATGCTGCAAAAGTGATAGCTGGTTGCGCAGATGTATGTAAGGCTATGGGCGAAAACGGCACTGAGATCGTGGAAGCGGTCAATTTCAACGATCCGGTGCAAACCGTGATTGCCGGCACCAAGGCCGCGGTCGACAAGGCCTGCGAAGTGCTCAAAGGCATGGGTGCCAAGCGCGCGCTGCCACTACCGGTGTCGGCGCCCTTCCATTCCAGCCTGATGAAGCCCGCGGCCGAGAAGCTGAAGGTCGCGCTGGACGGTGTGGCGCTGGCCGAACCCAAAATCCCCGTGGTCAACAACATCGACGTGGCGATCGAATCCGACCCGCAGCGCATCCGCGACGCGCTGTATCGCCAGGCGTTTGGCCCGGTGCGCTGGGTCGAATGCATCCAGAAAATCAAGGCCATGGGCTTGCGCACGGTGGTCGAATGCGGCCCCGGCAAGGTGCTGGCGGGCATGACCAAGCGCATCGACGCGGAGCTGATGGGCGTAGCCATGTACGATCCGGCCACGTTGGCCGAGGCCAAGACGGTGGTCGAGCAGACTGCGTGAGCGGCCCAGCGCCAGCCAGATCAGGAGAGAACCAAGGTATGTCAGACAAGGGCATGGCAGGGCAAGTGGCTCTGGTGACCGGCGCGTCGCGCGGCATTGGTGCAGCGATCGCGCAAGAGCTGGCCGCGCGCGGCATGACGGTGATCGGCACCGCCACATCCGACGCCGGAGCTGAAAAGATCAGCGCTGCGCTGGCCGGCCAGGGCGCTAGCCGTGGCGCCCGGCTGGACGTGAACGACGCCGCCGCCGCCGAAGCGCTGATCGATGACATCGTCAAGACCCACGGCGCGCTGCACGTGCTGGTCAACAACGCCGGCATCACCCGCGACATGCTGGCCATGCGCCTGAAGGACGAAGACTGGGACGCGGTGCTGGACACCAACCTCAAGGCCGTCTTCCGCATGTGCCGCGCCGTGATGCGCCCGATGATGAAGCAGCGCCAAGGCCGCATCGTCAACATCACCAGCGTGGTCGGCGCCTCCGGCAACCCCGGACAGGCCAATTACGCCGCCGCCAAGGCCGGCGTGGCCGGCATGACGCGCGCGCTGGCGCGCGAGCTGGGCAGCCGCAACATCACCGTCAATTGCGTCGCACCGGGCTTCATCGCCACCGACATGACGGCGGTGCTGTCGGACGACCAACAGAAATCCCTGACGGCCCAGATTCCTCTGGGCCGGCTGGGTGAGCCAGCGGACATCGCGCATGCGGTGGCCTACCTGGCGAGCCCCCAGGCCGCCTATGTGACAGGGCAGGAACTGCACGTCAACGGTGGCATGTTCATGGCCTGAGGCCACTTAGCGCCCGTGTATGCCTTGCGGCCGAAAGCCGCTGTAAGCACGGGTAAAATCCCCGTTTTTCATCACCCTTAGAGGGAACCCATGAGCGATATCGAAGCACGTGTCAAGAAGATCATTGCCGAACAACTCGGCGTTGAAGAGTCCCAAGTGACCAACGAGAAGGCCTTCGTGGCCGACCTGGGCGCAGACTCGCTCGACACAGTGGAACTGGTGATGGCCCTGGAAGACGAGTTCGGCATTGAGATCCCGGACGAGGACGCCGAGAAGATCACCACGGTGCAGGCCGCCATCGACTACGCCAACAGCAAAAAGGCCTGATCGCGAATGACCCGACGCCGTGTTGTTGTTACTGGTTTAGGTTGCGTCAGCCCCGTGGGCAACACGGTGGCAGAGAACTGGGCCAACATCCTGGCCGGACGTTCGGGCATTGATGCCATCACGCGCTTTGACGCCAGCGCCTTCGCGTGCCGCATTGCGGGCGAAGTGCGTGGGCTAGATCTTTCGCCGTACATCTCGACGAAGGAATTGCGCACCATGGATACCTTCATCCATTACGGGATCGTGGCCGCCGCGCAGGCGGTGCAGGATGCCGGGCTGCCTTCGGGCGAGTCGCTGGATGAAGCCCTGGCCGAGAGAATCGGCTGTGTCATCGGTTCGGGCATCGGCGGCTTGCCGATGATCGAGGAGACGCACGGTGAATGGATGTCGCGCGGGCCGCGCCGCATCTCCCCCTTTTTCGTCCCTGCTTCCATCGTCAACATGGTCGCCGGGCACGTGTCGATGAAGTTTGGCTTCAAGGGGCCGAACCTGTCCATCGCCACCGCTTGCACGACCGGGCTGCACTGCATTGGTGAAGCCGGTCGCCTGATTGAATACGGCGACGCCGACGTGATGGTCGCCGGCGGCGCCGAAGCCACCGTATGCCCGCTGGGCATCGGCGGTTTTGCCGCCATGCGTGCGCTGTCCACCCGCAACGACGACCCTCAGGCCGCTTCGCGCCCCTGGGACGCCGAGCGCGACGGCTTCGTGCTGGGCGAGGGCGCTGGCGTGGTGGTGCTCGAGGAATACGAGCACGCCAAGCGGCGCGGCGCCACCATTTACGCCGAACTGGTGGGTTTCGGCATGAGTGCCGACGCTGGCCACATGACCGCGCCCAACCTGGACGGCCCGCGCCGCGCCATGCAGGGCGCGCTGCGCAACGCCGGGCTGAACCCGGACGCCATCGGCTACGTCAACGCGCACGGCACGTCCACGCCGCTGGGCGACGTGAACGAGACCAACGCCATCAAGGCCGCGCTGGGCGACCACGCCAAGTCGGTCGTTGTGAGCTCCACCAAGTCGATGACCGGCCACCTGCTGGGTGGCGCTGGCGGGGTGGAAAGCGTCTACACCATTTTGGCGCTGCGCGACCAGAAGGTGCCGCCGACCATCAACCTCGGCACGCCGGGCGAGGGCTGCGACCTGGACTACTGCGCCAATACCGCGCGCGACCTGAGCTTTGACTACGCGCTGAAGAACAACTACGGCTTCGGCGGCACCAACGGCGCCCTGGTGTTCAAGCGCGTTTGAGTCTCGCTGTCACCCGCCAGGTCTCCGTCCACGGCCGCTTTGCGGCCGTTCGTTTTAAGGCTTGCAGGGGCTTCCGGGCATGCACCACGCTCCCACAGTGACCTACCCGCTGGGCCGACGCGCTTCGCTGTCGCTGGTTCTGTGGGGGCTATGGGCTTTGAGCGCGATCCCTGTGGTTTGGATGCTTTTTTGGGCTCTGGCGCTAGATGGGCCTGCGCAGGCAGCTATTGTTTCAATAGTAATCTGCGTGTTCGCCTGGCTCGGTGCAGGTGGCGCCCTCCGACAGTTCTGGCGCATGCAGCAGGCTGCTTCCAGCCTCCGCTGGGACGGCGCCGATTGGTGGCTGGAAGAGGGCCCAGCGGCTGCTGGCACCTTCGGCACGGGGCCTGGGCGCATGGATGTCCGTCTGGACCTTCAGCGCAGCCTGCTGCTGCGATGGCGAGCCCAGGGCGCCCGCCGGGCGCAGTGGCTCTGGGTCGAACGTGCAGCCGACCCCACGCGCTGGCACCTGCTGCGCTGTGCGCTATATTCAAAACCCTCTCGCCCGGCCCCCGATCCGCTGGCCATGGTGAGTCCGCGCGCCTGAGCATCAGGCGCGTCGTCGTTTCAACGTCCTTGTTTGTGTCCGCAACATCCGCTGCCCCTCCCCAAGCTTCCGACAGTGACGCCCAGCTGGTCGAGCGTGCGGCGGCGGGCGACCACCGCGCCTACGAGTTGCTGGTGATCAAGTACCAGCGCCGGATCGAACGGCTTATCGGCCGCATGGTGCGCGACGTGGACCTGGTGCCGGACATCGCGCAGGAGACTTTCATCCGCGCCTGGAAGGCGCTGCACCAGTTCCGCGGCGACGCCCAGTTCTACACTTGGCTGTACCGGATCGCGGTGAACACGGCCAAGAAATCGCTGCTGGAATTGAAGCGCGACCCGGTGGTGGTCGAAGCGGCACTGAAGTCGAGCGATGACGACGATGAAACTTCCCGGCGCGAGAACGAACTAACCTCGGAATCCACGCCGGAATCGGAGTTGGCGGCCCGTGAAATTGCCGCCGCTGTGAACGCCGCCATGGAAGCGTTGCCCGAAGATCTGCGCCAGGCCGTCACGCTGCGCGAGATTGAAGGCATGAGCTATGAAGAGATTGCAGAAGCCATGAATTGCCCTATCGGCACCGTGCGGTCACGCATTTTCCGGGCGCGCGAAGCGATTTCCGCCCGGGTCAGGCCTCTGCTGAGCCACCAGACCGGCAAACGCTGGTGAGCATGGAACAGGATCGACAAGTCGAAGCGGTGATCGTGATGCAAACGCAGGTCAAAGTTCAATGGAGCGCAGAGCGGGTGTCCGCCCTGATGGACGGGCAGCTTCCCGGGAATGAGTTGGAGGCGGTGATCGGCTCCAGCAGCCACGATGGTGATGGAGCCGTCGGCTGCTGGCAGCTCTACCACCTGATTGGGGACGTGCTCCGATCCCCTGATTTGGCTCAGCACGGACGCGACCATCTGCTTCCAGGGCGGGTGCTCGCCGCCATCGCCAGCGAATCCATGACGCCGGTGATTGAACAGCCGGTGGAGCACAGTTCCTACGTTGAGAGACCCGCCGCGAACGATGGCGTGTTTCGCTGGAAGATGGTGGCTGGCCTGGCGTCGTTTGCCGCTGTCGCAGCAGTGGGCTGGAGCATGGTGTCTGGGGCGGGTCCTCAAAGCGGTGCCGGCCCGCATCTGGCGCAGAACGTTGCGCCCCAGCAAGGCTCGGCGCAAGTGCTGGCCGTGGCCTCGCCGGTGGCACCCGCATCGGCAGCGCACGATCCCGAGGTCGGGCAACCCGTGATGCTGCGCGACGCCCGCTTGGATGAGTTGCTGGCGGCCCACCGCCAAGCCACTGGCATCGCTACCTTGGGCGGCGCTTCGGGCTTCCTGCGCAACGCCACCTTCGAAGGGCACGGGCGTTGAATCGCGGGAGCGTGAGCGTTCGCCGCGGACCTGCGCATCTGCCGGCGGCTGCTTGGCGCGGTTGGAAAAGGCGCCTTCGCGGTGCCGCGCTCGCGTGCTGGGCTGGCGGGGTCGTCGGTATCGCCATGGCGCAAGGCGTGCCGGCGGCATCCGAACCTGAATCAACGGCTGTCCGCATGGGGCCGCCCGAGCGCAGTGTTGCGGAATGGCTGGTCCGGCTGGAACAGGCATCCCGGATTCCTTCATTCATTGGCACCTTCGTCGTGACCTCGGCCACGGGCGCCATGTCGAGCGCTCGGATCTGGCACGTCTGCGAGGGCGATGTGCAGATCGAACGGGTGGAAGCGCTTTCGGGTGTGCCGCGGACGATATTCCGCCGCAACCAATCGGTGGTGACCTTCTTTCCGCAGGCGCGCGTGGCGGTTTCCGATCGGCGGGATGCAGGTGGCGCCTTTCCGAACCTGCTGACCTCAAGCAGTTCGGCGTCGATGGCGGATCATTACGCCGCCAAGGAACTTGGCCAGAGCAGGGTGGCGGGCTTCGACGCCGATGTGGTCTACCTCAGGCCGCACGACGAATTGCGCTATGGCTACCGAATCTGGAGCGAGCGCAATACCGGCCTGGTCATCAAGACGCAAACACTGGACGGCAAGGGCCGGGTGCTGGAGCAGTCGGCGTTCTCGGAGCTCCAACTCAACGCGCCGGTGCAGGCCGTCAAGCTCACGCGCATGATGGAGCGCACCGAGGGTTACAAGGTAGAAAAACCGCATCGCACGCCGACCAGCGCCGCTGCAGAGGGTTGGACGCTGTCGGGCGAGGTGCCAGGCTTCAGTTCACAAAGCTGCTACCGGCATGGAACGGACGCCGGCGGCGGTGTCGTGCAGTGGATCTTCTCGGATGGCCTGGCGACTGTATCGCTGTTCATGGAGGCCTTCGATGCGAGGCGTCACCCCTCTGAAGGCGTGGTTGCCATGGGCGCAACCCATACCTTGACCCAGCGGCTGCCGGACGCGAGCGGCCCGTGGTGGGTGACAGCCGTGGGCGAAGTGCCGCCTGCTACGCTGAAAGCCCTGGTTTCCCGACTCCAGCGCAAGCCCTGAGCGGACGCCGCTTGGCGGCCAAATGGCATGCGTGCGGATCGATTTGATCCATCCCTTTTGTTTTCCGGATTGACCAACATGCTTATCCAGATCAAGAAAGCGGGCGTTTCCGCATTGGCCGTTCCCTTGTTTGCGGTGGGCGCTGCGCTCTTGCCTCCGGCAGCGCTGGCGCAGTCGGGCAATGCCCCGTCCGTGCGAGGCCTGCCCGACTTCACGGATCTTGTGGATCACGTGGGGCCTGCGGTGGTCAATATCCGTACCATGGAACGGGTGCGCGGCGGCAACCCGGGCGGGGCCAGCGACGAGGAAATGCAGGAATTCTTCCGACGTTTCTTCGGTATCCCTATGCCGAATGTCCCTCGCCAGGGGCCGCGCCAGAATCGGCCGGCACCTCAGCCGGACCAGGAGGTGCCGCGCGGCGTTGGCTCGGGCTTCATCATTTCCCCCGACGGCTTCGTCATGACCAACGCGCATGTGGTGGACGGGGCCGACGAGGTTCTGGTGACGCTGCCCGACAAGCGCGAATTCAAGGCCAAGATCGTTGGCGCCGACAAGCGCACCGATGTGGCGGTGGTGAAGATCGACGCCACCGGCCTGCCGTCCGTCAAGGTGGGTGACGTGAACAAGCTGCGCGTGGGTGAATGGGTGATGGCCATTGGATCTCCCTTTGGATTGGAGAACAGCGTGACGGCCGGCATCGTCAGCGCCAAGCAGCGCGACACGGGTGACTACCTGCCCTTCATTCAGACCGATGTGGCCGTGAATCCCGGCAACTCAGGCGGGCCGCTTATCAATATGCGCGGCGAAGTGGTGGGCATCAACAGCCAGATCTATTCGCGCTCCGGTGGCTTCATGGGCATATCCTTCGCGATCCCGATCGACGAGGCCATGCGCGTCAGCGAGCAACTGCGTGCCTCGGGCAGAGTGACGCGCGGACGCGTCGGTGTGCAGATCGATCAGGTCACAAAGGAAGTGGCCGAGTCCATTGGCCTGGGCAAACCGCAGGGTGCACTGGTGCGCAACGTGGAAAGCGGCTCACCGGCAGAAAAGGCAGGTGTCGAAGCGGGTGACATCATCACGCGCTTCGAAGGCAAGACCATCGACAAGGCGTCAGACCTGCCGCGGATGGTGGGCAACACCAAGCCAGGGACCAAGAGCACGATCACGGTGTTCCGTCGAGGCCAAAGCCGCGATCTGAGCATCACCATTGCTGAACTCGAGGCTGAGCAGGCGTCGGCTCGCCGACCCAGCCCGCGTGGCAGCGAGGCACCGAAGGCGCAAGGTGCCGTCCAAGCATTGGGCGTTACCGTGACCGATCTGAGCGATGCGCAAAAGCGTGAACTGAAGGTCAAGCGGGGCGTGCGTGTGGAGTCGGCGGCCGACGCGGCTGCTCGGGCGGGTCTGCGCGAAGGAGATGTCATCCTGTCCGTCGCGAACGTCGAGATTCATAACGTGCGGGAATTCGAGGCGGCCGTCGCCAAGGCCGATCGCGGCAAGCCGGTCAACATGCTGATCCAGCGAGGTGAACTGGTGCAGTTCGTGCTGGTACGTCCGGCAAGATAAGCGCTGACCCGCTAATCCCTCCCGTCTGGGAACGCTGCGGGAGGGCATTTCGGGCTCTCGTGCAGGTAACGTACTGCCGGGCCCGAGCGTTGCTCAGCTGAGGGGCACATACTTGTTTTGATAGAATTGGGCCCGAAATTGGGTGCAAATCAGTATATGAATGGCTTGCTTTCTGGCCCCATTCACGCCTTTTCCGCTGCAGAAAAAGAGTCTTGCTGCTCGATTCGTCGAAAAGAACAGGTGTCAGGAATGACCTGTTGATAACCTGTGAAGAATTTTTCGTTGTCGAGGTGCAACGCAGGTATTTGGCGACGATTCGGCCCCAAGTCGCTCCCCTTTTTGCCTACAATGGAGTTCCAACTATCGCAGTTGCCATAGATTGTTGGTTCGGGGCGCGTCACACTACTGGCGCGCCCCTTTTTCATGTGCATCGCTCAGTAACTCAATCACTTGCCGGCTCTCGTTGATGGATCACATCAGAAATTTTTCAATCATTGCGCATATCGATCACGGCAAGTCCACGTTGGCGGACCGACTGATCTCGCGTTGCGGCGGCTTGAGCGATCGAGAGATGAGCGAGCAGGTGCTCGATTCGATGGACATCGAAAAAGAGCGGGGGATAACCATCAAGGCGCAGACCGCCGCGCTGCAGTACAAGGCGCGCGACGGCAAGGTCTACAACCTCAACCTGATCGACACGCCGGGTCACGTCGACTTCAGCTACGAGGTGAGTCGTTCGCTTTCGGCATGCGAGGGTGCATTGCTGGTGGTTGATGCGTCACAAGGTGTCGAAGCGCAGACGGTGGCGAACTGCTACACCGCACTGGAGTTGGGTGTAGAGGTGCTGCCCGTCCTGAACAAGATGGATCTGCCGCAAGCCGACCCGGAGACCGCCAAGTCCGAGATCGAGGATGTGATCGGCATCGATGCCAGTGAGGCGATTGCGATCTCGGCCAAGACCGGCATGGGCATCGACGACGTGCTGGAGCAGATCGTGGCGAAGGTGCCGCCACCGCGAGGTCAACTCAACGCGCCGCTGCGCGCGATGATCATCGACAGCTGGTTCGACGCCTACGTTGGCGTCGTTATGCTGGTGCGCGTGGTCGATGGGCGCCTGCTCAAGGGCGAGCGCTTCAAGATGATGGCCACAGGCGCCGCCTACGAAGCCAACAATCTGGGCGTGTTCACGCCTGGCCAGCAGCCGCGCGACAGCCTGGAGGCGGGAGAGGTCGGCTACATCATCGCCGGCATCAAGGAGTTGAAGGCGGCGAAGGTCGGCGACACCATCACGCTCGAAAAGAAGCTGCCCAACAACCTGGGGCCAGCCGAAAAGGCGCTGCCAGGTTTCAAGGAGATCCAGCCACAGGTGTTTGCGGGCCTGTACCCCACCGAGGCCAACCAGTACGACGCGCTGCGCGATTCGCTGGAAAAGTTGCAGTTGAACGATGCCAGCCTGCACTTCGAGCCAGAGGTTTCTCAGGCCCTGGGGTTTGGCTTTCGCTGCGGCTTCCTCGGTCTGCTGCACATGGAGATCGTGCAGGAGCGCCTGGAGCGCGAGTTCGATCAGGACCTCATCACGACCGCGCCGAGCGTGGTCTACGAGGTCGAGAGGGCGGATGGCGAGGTGATCCAGGTCGAGAACCCGTCCAAGATGCCCGAACAGGGTCGAATCCAGGAAATCCGCGAGCCCATCGTCACGGTGCACCTCTACATGCCGCAGGACTACGTCGGCCCCGTGATGACGCTGGCCAACCAGAAACGTGGCGTGCAGTTGAACATGGCCTACCACGGGCGCCAGGTCATGCTGACCTACGAACTGCCGCTGGGTGAGATCGTGTTGGACTTCTTCGACAAGTTGAAATCCGTCAGCCGCGGCTACGCGTCGATGGACTATGAGTTCAAGGAATACCGCCCGTCCGACGTGGTCAAGGTCGACATCCTGCTGAACGGCGAGAAGGTGGATGCGCTGTCCATCATCGTGCACCGCACGCAAGCGCAGTACCGTGGCCGTGCGGTCGCCGCGAAGATGCGTGAAATCATCAGTCGTCAGCAGTTCGACGTGGCGATCCAGGCTGCCATCGGTGCCAACGTCATCGCGCGCGAGAACATCAAGGCCCTGCGCAAGAACGTGCTGGCAAAATGCTACGGTGGCGACATCACACGCAAGCGCAAGTTGCTGGAAAAACAGAAGGCGGGTAAGAAGCGAATGAAACAGATCGGCTCGGTCGAGGTGCCCCAGGAAGCCTTCCTGGCGATTTTGCAGGTGGAAGATTGATGCCGATACTGACCGCCATGGTGCTGGCGGGCTTCGTTGGATACGGCGCAGCCTGGTATTTCGATGCGATCGAGGGCAACTTCGCGCTGTTGCTATTTCTGGCGACGGTGGTGACCGGTGTCTACTGGCTGGCCGAGCGGTTTGTTTTCCTGCCACGCCGCCGCCGCGCTGCGCAGCAAGCGGTCGACGCTGTTCGCGTGCGCCGTGAAGAGCTGGCGCGCCAGGGCATTGATCAGGTCGACACCAGTTTTGAAGATGCGGTGCGTGAAAAGCAACTCGCGCAGCCTTGGTGGCTGGACTGGACGGCTGGCCTGTTTCCGGTCATCGCCATCGTGTTTCTTTTGCGCTCCTTCGTTTTCGAGCCGTTCAAGATCCCGTCAGGTTCGATGATTCCGACCCTGCTGGTAGGCGACCTGATCCTGGTGAATAAATTCACCTACGGCCTGAAGCTGCCTGTGATCAACACGCGCATCACCGACGGCAATCCACTGCAGCGAGGCGATGTGGTGGTGTTCCGCTATCCACCCAAACCCAGCATTGACTACATCAAGCGCGTCGTGGGCTTGCCCGGCGATGAAGTGTCCTACCTCAACAAGCGCCTGACGATCAACGGGCAGCCGGTGGCAACCACGCAGGAGTCCGACTTCTTCGACGAGTCCGTCATGGAGTATTTCCGACAGTTCAGCGAACAACTGGGTGAAAAAAATCACCGGATCATCGTGGACGAGCGTCGCCCGGCGTTTGTGGCAGGTGCCGACGAATTCAAGTACCGCGAGAATTGCCGCTACAGCGTGGAAGGCGTGACGTGCAAGGTGCCCCAGGGGCACTACTTCATGATGGGCGATAACAGGGACAACTCGCTGGACTCACGCTATTGGGGCTTCGTACCCGATGCCAATGTTGTCGGCAGGGCGTTTTTCGTCTGGATGAATTTTGGCGACCTGAAGCGCATTGGCAGCTTCAACTGAACCTATTTATATCGGGAGTGAGGGAAATGAAACTGGCACCACGTTCCAAACAGCGCGGCATCTCGTTCTTCGGCCTGTTGATTCTGGGCATCGTGCTGGCCTTGCTGGCCATTGTTGGCGCCAAGGTGGTGCCGACCGCCACGGAATACATGTCGATCGTCAAGGCGGTCAAGAAAGCCGCTGCCGATGGAGACACCGTGCCGGCGGTCCGTGCTTCATTTGACCGCACGGCGTCGGTGGACTACATCACCTCCATCGAAGGCAAGGACCTTGAAGTGACCAAGAACGGCGACAAGATCGTTGTCAGCTTCGCTTACGACAAGGAAATTGCGCTCGCCGGTCCGGCCTATCTGCTGATCAAGTACCGTGGTTCTTCGGACGGTGGCTACAACTGATCCCCGCGTCGTGGGCCTGGCCGCGGCGTGACAGCGCCCGCTGACTTGCCCCAGCTGCAGGCGCGCCTGCAGCATCGATTTGCGGACGCCGCCCTGCTGCAGCGTGCGCTGACGCACCGCAGCTTCTCCGCCGACCACAACGAGCGGCTGGAATTTTTGGGCGACTCTGTCCTCAACCTCGCGGTCGCGCACATGCTGTACGAGGCACTGGGCCAGTTGCCCGAGGGCGATCTTTCCCGCGTGCGCGCCCAATTGGTGCGGCAGGACAGCCTGCATCGGCTGGCGGTGGACCTGGGTTTGTCACCCTTGCTGCGCCTGGGCGAGGGCGAACTGCGCTCCGGTGGGCAACGCCGTCCCTCGATTCTGGCCGATGCGCTGGAAGCCGTGATCGGCGCGGTCTACCTGGATGGCGGTCACGCCGCGGCCGACGCCTTGGTGCGGCGCCTGTTTGACCGCATCCAGATCACGCCCGCGCTTTCCGCAGCCTCCAAAGATGCCAAGACGGCCTTGCAGGAGTGGCTTCAGGGGCGCAAGATGCATCTGCCGCGCTACGAAGTCGTGCGCGTGCTGGGCGAGGCGCACCGGCAAACCTTTGAAGTGGCCTGCCAAGTCGGCGAACGCGGCATGACGCAGCTGGGCCAGGGGGCCTCGCGCCGCGCCGCCGAGCAGGCCGCAGCTGCAGCGATGCTGCAGGCGCTTGATTCTTCCATGCAGACATGAATGCTACTGACTCGATAGCTGGCCGCGCAGACCCAGAGGGCGCTGGCGGCCAAAATGACCAAGAATTTCCGGATGTGCCCCAAACCGTGGATGTGGGCGTCGCAGCGGGTGACGGCGCGCAGCGCTGCGGCCTGATCGCCATTGTCGGCAAACCCAACGTCGGCAAATCGACGCTGCTGAACGCGCTGGTCGGCCAGAAGATCAGCATCACCAGCCGCAAGGCGCAGACCACGCGTCACCGCATCACCGGCATTCGCACGCTGACCGATGGGCAGGGCGGCGGCACGCAGTTTGTGTTTGTCGACACGCCCGGTTTTCAAACCAAGCACAGCGCCGCGCTGAACAAGTCGCTGAACAAGACCGTGATGGGCGCCATCGACGGGGTCGATCTGGTCCTGTTTGTGGTCGAGGCGGGCAGCTTCACGCTGGCGGACGCCAAGGTGCTGTCGCTGCTGAAACCCGGCACGCCCACGCTGTTGATCGCCAACAAGCTGGATACGGTGCACCGCCGCGCCGAAATCGCGCCCTGGCTGCGCGACATGCAGGAGCGCCACCCGTTTGCCGAGTTCGTGCCCATGTCGGCCAAGAACCCCAAGGACGTGCAACGTCTGCTGCAGATTTGCGAGCAATATCTGCCTGTGCAACCTTGGTGGTACAGCGAAGACGAGTTGACCGACCGCAGCGAGAAGTTCCTCGCCAGTGAAGTCGTGCGCGAGAAGCTGTTCCGGCTGACAGGGGACGAGCTTCCCTACACCTCGACCGTCATCATCGAAAAGTTCGAGGAAGAAAAGAGCAAGCAGCACAACCGCATGGTGCGCATCGCCGCCACCATCGTGGTCGAGCGCGACGGCCACAAGGCCATGGTGATCGGCGACAAGGGCGAACGCCTCAAGCGCATCGGCACCGAGGCGCGGCAGGAGCTGGAAAAGCTGATGGACGCCAAGGTGTTCCTGGAGCTGTGGGTCAAGGTGCGTTCCGGCTGGGCCGACGACGAAGCGCGCGTGCGCAGCTTCGGGTATGAATGAGGCCCCCCTGAGCTGCTCACGCAGCTTCCCCCCACTGGGGGGACAACGCTGGCGGCCTGGCCAAGCCAGATCCGCGGCGTCCGCTGGGATGGCCTGCTCCGCGGCCCGTTTTGGGCCTTGCTGCGCAGGCCCGTTGCATCGGCGAGTGCTGGTCGAGCGCAATCTGGGTATGCCGGGGGCGATCGATGCGTGGCAAGGCAGGCCGTTAAGACTGCCTTCACGTAGAAGTAGATTGCTGCGCGCAGCGGCGCTGCAAATCCGCTCCTGCCCCCCGCTGCAACACCTCCAATCTCCGCGGAGCCTGACCTGAAGCGCGTCTCGCACGAGCCGGCCTATGTGCTGCACCACTACGACTGGAGCGAGTCCAGCGTCATTGTGGAAGCCTTCACGCGCTCGCACGGGCGCATTGCGCTCGTGGCCAAAGGGGCCAAACGACCGTCGTCCAATTTTCGCCCGGTGCTATTGCCTTTGCAGCAGCTGGCGCTGAGCTGGGGCGGCGATGCGGAGATTCGCACGCTGAAGAGTGCGGAATGGGGCGGTGGTCAGGTGATGCCCACCGGCGACCCGCTGCTGTCGGGCTATTACGCCAACGAGCTGCTGATGCGCCTGCTGGCGCGCGACGACGCTCACCCGCGCTTATTCGACGCCTACGCCACCTTGGTCCACGTGCTGGCGGCGGACGAGGGCGAATCGCTGGTCGGTGCGGCGCTGCGCGCATTCGAGCTGTTGGTGCTGCGGGAAACCGGCCACCTGCCCGCGCTGGACGTGCAAACGTTGACGCTGGGCCGCCTGGCGCCGGACGAGCCGTACCGCTTGGTGTCCGAAGGCGGTTTGCGCGCGGCCCACGCCGACGACGCCAGCTGGCTGCCCGGTGCACAGTGGCTGGCGCTCAGCGACGCGCTGGCCGACGAGGCGCCGCTGACGGCCGCGCTGAACGTGGCCGCGCGCCTGCCTGGCGATCAGCGCGTACACCTGCGCCAGCAACTGCGCGAGCTGCTCCACTACCATTGCGGCGTTGGCACGCTGCGCACGCGCCAGCTGATGATGGACCTGCAATCGTTCCAAGTACCGTGACCACCGCCACCCAGCTTTCCGTCAACATCAACAAGGTCGCCCTGGTGCGCAACACGCGCCACCTGGGCATTCCCAGCGTCACGCGCGCGGCCGAGCTGTGCCTGCAGGCAGGCGCCAACGGCATCACCGTGCACCCGCGCCCGGACGAGCGGCACATCCGTTCGGACGACGTGTTTGCGCTGGCCGAGCTGCTGCAGCGCTGGCCGGGCCGCGAATACAACATCGAAGGCAACCCCACGCAGAACGTGCTGGGCTTTGTGCGCGAGCTGGCTGCGCGCGGCCAGGCGCCCGACCAGTGCACCTTTGTGCCCGACAGCGAAAACCAGTTCACCAGCGATCACGGCTGGCCGCTGGCCGACGCCGCCGTGCGCGCGCGCTTGCAGCCGCTGATCGCCGAAGTCACGGCACTCGGTGTGCGCGTCAGCCTGTTCATGGACCCCGACCCGGCGCTGATGCCGCTGGCACGAGACGTGGGCGCCCAGCGCGTCGAGCTGTACACCGAGCCGTACGCCGCTGCGTGGTCCGATCCGGCTGCGCGGCGCGCCCAATTGGCGCGCTATGCCGCCGCCGCGCAGGCCGCGCTGGACGCTGGCCTGCAGGTCAACGCCGGGCACGATTTGAACCGCGACAACCTGCCCAGCTTCGTGCGCGAAGTGCCTGGCGTGGCCGAGGTGTCGATCGGCCATGCGCTGATCGCCGACGCGCTGGAGCTGGGCTACGCCGCCACGGTGCGCGCCTACCTGGCTTGCTGCCGGGGTCAAGACGCAGCACCGTATGCTATCTAAAGAGTAGCTGCATGCGCAGATCCATGTAGGGCTGCAGGGCAAAAAGACTAAAAAAATGATCCAAGGTATCGGCACTGACATTTGCGACATCCGCCGCATCCGCGCGAGCTTTGACCGCCACGGCGACCGCTTCGCCGAGAAGATCTTGAGCGAGGGCGAACTCGCCGTCTGGCGGCGCCGCCGCGCGCGCTGGCCGGAGCGCGGCCTGCGGTACCTCGCCACGCGCTTTTCCGCCAAAGAGGCCTTCAGCAAGGCGATTGGCCTGGGCATGCGCCTGCCGATGCACTGGCGCCTGTGCGAGATCGCCAACCGCCCGAGCGGCGAGCCCATGATCGTGCTGCACGGCGGCCTGAAGACATGGTTCGAGGCCCAGCAACTGACCGCGCACATCACCGTGACCGACGAAAGCGAATACGCCGCCAGTTTCTGCGTGGTGGAGCGGCCGGACGCGCGACCTGCGCCCACGCCCCAGGCTGCCCCTTAGTCCACGCCTCAAGCCAAATCGGCCTGCGGCGCGCGCCGGTTGTGCGCAGCCAGCTATCAAATCGGTAGAGCTACACTGCACGCTTTGCCAACCCAGCTGCGCGCCACCGCCATGGACACCACATCCCCGCTCCTCATCGACATCGCCGGCACGGCACTCAGCATGGACGACCGCCGCCGGCTGTCGCACCCGTTGGTCGGCGGCATGATTCTGTTCACGCGCAACTGGGAGAGCAGGGCGCAGCTCACCGCGCTCACCGCGGATATCCACCGTCTGCGGCCCGACCTGCTGATCTGCGTCGACCACGAAGGCGGGCGCGTGCAGCGCTTTCGCAGCGATGGTTTCACCCACCTGCCGCCGATGCGCGCCCTGGGCGATCTGTGGATGCAGGACGCCATGCGCGCGCAGGACGCCGCCAGCGCCTGCGGCTACGTGCTGGCGGCCGAGTTGCGCGCGTGTGGCGTCGATTTCTCGTTTGCGCCGGTCCTGGACCTCGATTGGCAAGACATTGCCCCCACGCTCGCGGCTACGCGGGCTGCCCCCCAAGGGGGCTCGGCAAGCTTGGGGCGGCCCCGCGCTTCCCGCAGCGGTGTCATCGGCGACCGCGCCTTGCACGCCGACCCGCGCGTCGTTACCGTGTTGGCCAAGAGCCTCGCGCACGGCATGCTGCGTGCTGGCATGGCGCACTGCGGCAAGCACTTTCCGGGGCATGGGTTTGTCGCCGCCGACTCCCACACCGACGTGCCGATCGACCGCCGCACGCTCAGCGCCATCGTGGCCGCCGACGCCGCGCCCTACGGCTGGCAGCGCAGCACCTTGACGGCCGTCATGGCCGCGCACGTGGTCTACCCCAAGGTCGACCCGCGTCCGGCGGGCTATTCGGCGCGCTGGCTGCAGGCCGTGCTGCGCGGTCGCCTGGGCTTTGGCGGCGCGGTGTTCACCGACGACCTGTCGATGGAAGGCGCTCGCCACATCGGCGGCCAGACGCTCAGCCCGACCGAAGCGGTGTTGGCTGCCCTTCAAGCCGGCTGCGACCTGGCATTGATGTGCAACCAATCGCTACAGGGCGGCGCCGTGCTGGACGAGGTCATCGACGGCTTGGCCGAAGCGCAGATCACCGGCCGCTGGCGCCCCAGCGCGGCGGCCGAGGCGCGCCGCCAGTCCCTCCTGCCGGCCAGCCCGGCACCGGACTGGGACAGCCTGATGCGCTCCCCCGAGTATGTGCAGGCGCTTGCGCTGGTCCCATGATGTCGGCATGCGCGGTTTTCGTGACATAGCGCCGAACTTTGCGGGGCAAATCGCGTCAGAATGCGTATGAACGACATGCCGTACCGCTATCTCAACCCTCCCGCCGCCGCACCGGGCAACGTTGCGGAACGATTCTTTGGCCGCCTGATGAGCCTGATGGTCTGGGCGCTGCTCGCGACCATGGGCGTGGTGTTTGCCCTCAGCCTGCTGGTCTGGCTGGTGGTCATGGTCGTGATCAGCCTGATGGCGAGCGTCTTCACCGGCCGCCCAGCCGCCGTCACCGTGCTGTGGCGCCGCTACCGCGACCTGACCAGCAGCCTGGCGCGCCAGCGTTGGCCGCAGGGCGATCGCCGCGCCAGCACCACGCCGCGCGCAGACGCCACCAGCGCAACCGGCGCCGCCACCCCAGCCTCTGCCGTGCAGGACGTGGGTTGGCGCGAGGTGGGGCCGCGAGCCAGCGACGCGCCCAGCGCGTCGCCCTCGCATTCCTGAGCCTTGCTGCAACGCACCGGGTGATGGGGCTGCGGCCCCATTTCGTTGGAGCACACCGGGCGCGATGCCGCGCCGACCGATGGTGTGACGTGATTGTTGCTCCGTAATCTGTAGCTGCTTGCGCAGGTGCAGATTGGCTTGCAGCGCTTTTTCTTCGTATTTCCCGAGTGGACCCTGGGGGCTCCAAGCGGGTCTGCGCGCTTGCGCTACGATGCGCTGCAGGTCGCCAGCGCCACACGGGCACTGGCAGTCACAGGCGAAGTACGGAGACAAGCATGGCCGCCAATGCACTCGCAGCCTTCACGGAGGCGCGCGATTTTCTGCTCAGGCACCGGACCGATTACGATACCGCGTACCGCGACTTCCGGTGGCCGCAGCTCACTGAATTCAACTGGGCGCTCGACCATTTCGACACCCTGGCGCGCGGCAACGACCGCACCGCGCTGCACATCGTGGGCGAAGACGGCAGCGAGGTGCGCCGCAGCTTCGCCGAGCTGAGCCAGCGCTCCAGCCAGGTTGCCAACTGGCTGCGCGCCCAAGGCGTGCAGCGCGGCGACCGCGTGCTGCTGATGATGGGCAACGAGCTGCCGCTGTGGGAGTTGATGCTGGCCTGCATCAAACTGGGCGCGGTGATGATCCCTGCCACGCCGCTGCTGACGGCCGACGACCTGCAGGACCGCCTGGGCCGCGGCAACGTGCGCCACGTCGTCATCGCCAGCGAACACGCTCCCAAGTTCGCCGATCTGCCGGGGCGCTACACGCGCATCACCGTGGGCCCGGCGGTCGCAGGTTGGACCGATTTTGCCGACAGCGCCAGCGCGCCGACCGACTTCACGCCCGATGGCCAGACGCAGGCCACCGACCCGCTGCTGCTGTACTTCACCAGCGGCACCACGTCCAAGCCCAAGCTGGTGTTGCACACCCACCAGAGCTACCCGGTCGGGCACCTCAGCACCATGTACTGGATCGGCCTGGCGCCGGGCGACGTGCACCTGAACATCAGCTCGCCGGGCTGGGCGAAGCACGCCTGGAGCTGCTTTTTCGCGCCCTGGAACGCGGGCGCGACGATCTTCATCTTCAACTACACGCGGTTCTCGGCGCCCGGGCTGCTGAACGTGCTGAAAAATCACCAGGTCACCAGCCTGTGCGCCCCGCCCACGGTATGGCGGCTGCTGATCCAGGAAGACCTGAAGGCGTGGTCGGGCCAACTGGCGCTGCGCGAGATCATCGGCGCCGGTGAGCCACTCAACCCTGAAATCATCGACCAGGTGCAGGTCGCCTGGGGCATGACGCTGCGCGACGGTTTCGGCCAGACCGAAACCACGGCGCAGATTGGCAACACGCCCGGCCAGCCAGTCAAACCCGGCAGCATGGGGCGTCCGCTGCCGGGGTACGAAGTCGTGCTGCTCGACGTGGACGACAACCCGGCCGACGAGGGCGAAGTCAGCCTGAACCTGGCCGTGCGCCCGCTTGGCCTGATGGTCGGCTACGAAGACAGCGCCCAGGCCACGGCCAACGTCATGCGCCAGGGCTGCTACCACACGGGCGACACCGCCACGCGCGACGCCGACGGCTACATCACGTTTGTCGGGCGGGCGGACGACGTGTTCAAGGCCAGCGACTATCGCATCAGCCCGTTCGAGCTGGAAAGCGTGCTGATCGAGCACCCGGCCGTGACCGAAGTCGCCATCGTGCCCAGCCCCGACCCGGTGCGTCTGGCCGTGCCCAAGGCTTTTGTCACGCTGGCGGCGGGCCAGCAGCCCGACGCGCAGCTGGCCGAAGACATCCTCAGTTTTGCCCGCACGCGCCTGGCGCCCTACAAGCGCGTGCGGCGCCTGCAGTTCGTGAACGAGCTGCCCAAGACCATCAGCGGCAAGATTCGCCGCGTGCAGATGCGCCGCACCGAATCCGAGCGCGGTGCGCCAGATGCCGCGCGCGCCGAGATGGAGTACTTCGAGGAAGACTTTCCTGCGCTGAAGGGCTGAAGGGGTGTGCGGCTGAGGCCGGCGCGACGCTTAAGAACGAATGAAGAATACGGCTCTCGCGCAGGCCGGATCTGCGCGAGCAGCTCACTTTTCTGTAGTTGTCAGGAGCTGATGAACCGATGGGCACGTCGCCTGCGGTGCGCCTTTCGCGCGCTGGAGCCGGTCGTCTGCACAGCGCCACGCCTCATTGGCTCATCAAAAAACATAGCTGCCTGCGCAGGTTGCACTAAGGCTGGTGGGCGATTTCTCTTAAATTTCCCAGGTGGGCGCGCTCTGGCTGGGTGGGGGCTCCACGCCAACTCGCCAGCGCCGCAGGGACTTCTGGAAAAACAGCGTGTTGGGCACCTGCAGCAGCGCGCCGGGGTGCGCCGGGTCGCGGTCTTCCAGCACGGTGTAGATCAGCCGGATGTCAACCACGCGCCCTTGGATGCCCGGTTTGTCGCCGCTGTCGATCAGTTCGATGGTGTCGCCCTCCCGGAAGGGGCGCGTGGTGAAGATGAGCACCGCGCAGAACAGGTTGGACAGCACGCTCCACGCCGCGAAGAACGCCACCGCGCCCACCGCCACAAAGCTGGTGATGCCCGCCCACAACACTTCGGACGACACGCCCAGCCGCTCCAGCACCCACAGCCCGGCGATGCCGTAGATCAGCCAGCGCAGCAGGTTGCGCGCCGGCGTGATGGCGGCCGACGGCAGTTGGTAGCGACGGCTGAGGCGCGTCAGCACGCGGCGCACCAGCCGCTGCAGCACCCAGGCCAGCAGGACGATGCCCGCGACCTGCGCCAGCGGCAGGACCACGTCCAGCCAGTCGATCAGCCAGGGCGGGAGCAGGGCGCGCAGGTGGTTCAAGCCCGGACCTTCAGGGGCGTGGCGCTGCAGCGGCTATCAAGGCCAGGGCCTCGCCAAATCGCGGGTACAAGCCAGGCCGAGTCGGTGTGCGTTGGACACACCGCCGCATCGCGTACAGGCGCGAGCACCTGCAGCCATGGCACAACGGGGCAGGTCGCCGTCTGCGGGGCGCTGTGCCTCACGCCTCGTGCCGCAGGGCCGGGAACAGGATCACGTCGCGGATGCTGGGGCTGTCGGTCAGCAGCATCATGAAGCGGTCGATGCCCACGCCGCAGCCGCCGGTGGGCGGCATGCCGTACTCCAGCGCGCGCACGAAATCGGCGTCGTAGAACATCGCTTCGTCGTCGCCCGAATCCTTGGCGCTGGCCTGCGCCTGAAAGCGCGCGGCCTGGTCTTCGGCGTCGTTCAATTCGCTGAAGCCGTTGGCCATCTCGCGACCGGTGATGTAGAGCTCGAAACGCTCGGTCACCTCGGGGCGCGCGTCGTTGGCGCGGGCCAGCGGGCTGATCTCGGTCGGGTGCTCCATGATGAAGGTCGGCGCCCACAGCTGGGATTCGACCGCCTCCTCGAAGTACATCACCTGCAGCGACGGCAGGCTGCGCTGCGAGAGCTTATCCTTGTCTTCGCTCATGCCCAGCTTCTTCAGGCGCTGGATCAATTCGGCCTTGTCGTCCACCTGCGTGCCAATATCGGTGTGCGCGTCGATGGCTTCGCGGATCGTGAGGCGCTGGAAGGGATGGCTCAAGTCCACCTCGCGGCCCTGGTACGTGAGCTGCAGCGTGCCCGCGGCCTGCATGGCGGTGGCGCGCAGCAGGTCCTCGGTGTAGGTCATCAGGTCCTGGTAGTTCCAGTACGCAGCGTAGAACTCCATCATCGTGAACTCGGGGTTGTGCCGCACGCTGATGCCTTCGTTGCGGAAACTCCGGTTGATCTCGAACACGCGTTCAAACCCGCCCACGATCAGGCGCTTGAGGTACAGCTCGGGCGCGATGCGCAGAAACATCTGCTGGTCGAGCGCGTTGTGGTGGGTGACGAACGGCTTGGCGTTGGCGCCGCCCGGGATGGGGTGGAGCATCGGCGTTTCGACTTCCATGAACGCGTTGTCGGTCATGAAGTGGCGCATGGCCGCCAGCGTGCGGCTGCGGGCGGCGAAGCGATCGCGTGCCGCCTCGTCCATGATCAGGTCGACGTAGCGCTGACGGTACTTCAGTTCCTGATCCTGCATGCCGTGGAACTTGTCGGGTAGCGGACGCAGGCTCTTGGTCAGCAGGCGCAGCGTGGTGGCATGGACCGACAGCTCGCCCTTGCCCGTGCGAAACAGGTAGCCCTCCACGCCGACGATGTCGCCCAGGTCCCAGTGCTTGAAAGCGTCGTAGACGGCTTCGCCCACGTCTTCCTTGGTGATGTAGGCCTGGATCCGGCCTGTGGCGTCCTGCAGCGTGGCAAAGCTCGCCTTGCCCATCACGCGCTTGAGCATCATGCGGCCGGCGATGCTGACTTCCACCTTCTTGCCAGCGGCCAGATCGGCCTCGAAAGCTGCTTTTTCCGTAGCGCCGTGCGCTTGATGGATCTGCGCTGCGCGGTCTTTTGGCTTGAAATCGTTGGGAAAGGCCACGCCTTCGCCCGCCGCCTGCGCCGCACGCAGGCCTTTCAGCTTCTCGCGGCGTTCGGCGATCAGCTTGTTTTCGTCTTGTTCGGGGGCAGCGGTGGCCTGTGCGGGAGCGGGCGCGGCAGCAGAGTTCATGGGAGGCGTGGAATGGCCGCGAGGCAGGCGGCGGATAATCGCGCCACACCAGCAGCATAGAGAAGGGTAAAACGCGCCATTTTAGGCTCGCGTGACCATGGCCGATGGGCAGCTTCGAGCGACGTTTCCCGCCACCGCACCGCGACCAGTTTTCGCGGCGCCGGGCCGTCGGCGCCGCGAGGAACTTGGAATGAGCGGCGCACGGTCGGCTTCTTCGTTCACGCGCTCGGCACTGACGCTGCTGGCGGGCGGCGCGCTGGCCCAGCTTATTCCGCTGCTCCTGGGCCCGGTGGTCGCGCGTCTGTTTACGCCCGCCGCCATGGGGGTGTTCACCCAGTTCAGTACGGTTGCCGCCACCCTGGCAGTGGCGGCGAGCCTGCGCTATGAGCAGGCCTTGCCCCTGGAGCGCGACGAGGCAGACGCCCAGGCGCTGCTCGCGTTGGCGCTGCGCCTGGTGTCGCTGGCCGTGCTGATCAGCGTGCCGGTGGCCTGGGGGCTCCACGCTTTGGGGTGGCTGCCGCTGCCGGTCTTGCTGCCGCTGGCCATGCTCTGCGCTGGGCTGTTGCAAGTGCTGATGCTGTGGGCGAACCGCGCGCACCGATTTCGGGCGCTCGCCGTGTCCCGCATCGTTCAGTACGGCGGTGCGGCTGTTGCGCAAGTGGCCCTGGGGTGGTGGCTTTGGCAGGGAACGGCTTCCGGCCGCGAAGGTGCATGGGCATTGGTATTGGCGCCGATGCTGGCCCAACTGGCCGCGTTGGTGTGGTTGCTGCGTCCGTCCCCCGCCGCGGGTTGGCGGTCGGTACTGGCGCGGGCGCAACCCGATGCGCGGCAACGCATGCGCGCGCTGGCGCACCGCCACCGGGACTTTGCGCTGGTCAATACCCCCCATGCATTCCTCGGCACGCTGCAGGATGCCCTGGCCGTGGCGCTGCTGATCGCGTGGTCGGGTGATGCGGCTGCCGGCCTCTGGGGCTTGGCCCTGCGTTATCTGAAGGCGCCGGCGACCTTGGTCGGAAGCGCCGTGTCGCAGGTGCTTTATCCGCGGCTCGCCGCAGCCAGCCCGGGCGAAGGACAGCGGATGGTGCGTCAGGTGATGGTTTTGCTGGGTGGTTTGGCCGTCGTCTTCATGTCGATCCTGCTGCTTTGGGGGCCGGCGCTGTTTGCGCTGGCGTTTGGCGATGCCTGGCGCGACGCGGGGAGGCTCGCGCGTGCGCTGTCGCCTTACATCGCGGCCCATTTCGTGGCCGCGCCGCTCGCCGTGGTGACGATGGCATGGCACGCGCAGCGCTGGGCATTCCGCTACGCGCTGATCGGGCAGGTCGCGTTCGTGCTGGCGCTGGGCCTGGGGCTGTGGCAAGGCGGCTTGACGGCCGGTGCCTGGGCCGTATCGCTGGTCATGGTGCCTTACTTCGGCTGGTACTTCTGGCGCTTGGCGCGGTGGCCGCTTGCAGTACCGGGATCGGAAAAGGGTCTGGCATGACCGGGCTTCGCGCGTGGGTGAACCGGGTGCGTCGCCGCTGGTGGCGAGCCGTATTTTTCAGGGTGCTGTTCGGGGAACGCAGTGCGGGCCGCTTGCTGCCCGGCACGCGGATCTCGCCCAGCACCTGCATCGAACACGAAGACGCTCTGGTGCTGGGTGATCACGTGTTCATCGGCCACTTCAACTTCATCGAGGCCAGCGCAGGCGTGCGCATCGGCGCAGGTACCCAGGTGACCAACTTCGTGAGCATCGTCAGCCACAGCACGCACCGCGCGGTGCGGGTGGCTGCGCAGCTGTCGGGTGCGACGGAGCCGGGCGATGCTGCGTTGATCCGGGCGCCCATCGACATGGGTGAGCGGTGCTTCATCGGCCCGCACAGCACCATCGAAGCGGGCACCGTGCTCGGCCACGGCACTCTGGTGGCGTCGCACAGCCGGGTGCGTGGCCGGTATCCGGACTTTGCGGTATTGGCAGGCCAGCCGGCACAGATCGTTGGGGATGTGAGGGACGGTGACGAACGCTGGCTGGCTGCGCACCCCGAACTGCGCTTGCCCTACCGGCAATGGCAGGAACGTGTTGAAACACACGCAGGGGCGGTGCGTTGAGCCAACCGCACCTGACCTTGCTGGGCGACGCCACCAGCGTCCATGTACAGCGCTGGGCCCGCGAAATGCTGGCACGCAACTGGCGCGTGTCGCTGGTGACGGCGCGCCCGGCGCCCGTGGATGGCGTGGAGCAACATGTGCTGAAGCCGGTGGCCCGCAGCCGCGACTGGTTGGCGCGCGTGGGGGAGGCCAAGGCGCGCGTGGCGGCGCTGCGGCCCGACATCGTCCACGCGCACTACGTGACGTCGTACGGCTATTTGGCGGCGCACGTGCCGGGCGTTCCGCGCGTGATGACGGCTTGGGGCAGCGACCTGCTGGTCACGCCGCAGCGCAATTTGGCTCTGCGGTGGCTCACTGGCTGGATTTTGCGCCGCGCGACGCTGATCACGGGCGATTCGGCGGACTTGCTGGCACTCGCGCATCGCTGGGCGCCGGCGGTGCCCACCGAGCTGATTCACTGGGGCGTTGATCTGGCGCGTTTCCGGCCGACGCCTTGGGCTACGAAACCTGGCGCAGAAGCCGTCAGCCTGCGCAGCTGGGAGCCCAACTACCAGATTGATACGGTGCTTCGCGCGCTGGCCCTGGTGCGCAAGGAACGGCCCGACGTGCGTCTGCACCTGCTCGGCGGCGGATCGCAGGAAACCGAGTTGCGTGCACTCGCCGCATCGCTCGGCTTGGGGGAATCGGTGGATTTTCACGGCCGCGTGGACGACGCGGGCATGGCCGCCGCGCTGGCGCGCAGCAAGCTGTCGATCAGCGTGCCGGTCAGTGACGCGACCTCTGTTTCCGTGCTGGAAAGCATGGCAAGCGGCGTGGCGGTGCTCGCAACCGATCTGCCGGCCAACCGCGCTTGGCTTCCGGCAGAAGCGCTCGTCCCCGCCGGTGACGCGCAGGTTCTTGCAACGCGCTGGCTGGCCCTGCTGGTGGACGATGCGTTAACCCGTCGATTGGCAGCTGCGAACGCCGAGCGGATGGCCCGAGATGGCGATCGACGCGCACAGATGGATGAGATGGATCGCTTGTACCGAATGCTGCTCAGTTCGTGGCCGCCACAATGAAGGAGCCGTTACGACCTCCCGCGCGAGCGAACCCCAGCATTGTGGAGTTGACTCGAGCTGGCGAACCGCAGTTCGTCAGCGTCATCGTGCCGTGTCGCAACGAGCTCACGCACGTGGATGCATTTCTGGACGGCGCGTTGTCTCAAGTGCTTCCCGTCGGCTGGCGGATCGAATTGTTGGTGGCAGATGGCCAAAGCGACGACGGCACGGCAGACCGGCTGCGCGTGCGCGCCGATCAGGACGAGCGCATCAGGGTCTTCTCCAATCCGGGGCGGATCGTGTCGACTGGTTTGAACGTGTGTCTCGCCCGAGCGCGTGGCGAGATCATTGTGCGCATGGACGTGCACACAAAGTTTTCCAGCGCCTATGTGGCGGAGTGCATTGCCGCGCTGGAGCGCACCGGCGCGGACAATGTGGGAGGGCCGTGGGTAGCACGAGGCGTGGGTGCGTTCGGGGTGGCCATTGCGGTCGCATTTCAGAACCGCTGGGTTGTCGGCGGTGCACGCTCGCGCGACAGAACCTACGAGGGCGAGGTCGACACGGTCTACCTGGGATGCTGGCCTCGCCGCACGTTGGCGCGCGCAGGCGGTTTCGATGAGACCCTTGTACGCAATCAAGATGATGAGCACAACCTTCGGCTGCGGCTCTCCGGAGGTCGTGTCTGGCAAAGCTCACGCATCCGTTCGTCATACCAAGCACGTGGCACGCTGACGCAACTGTTTCGTCAGCAATACCAATACGGCTACTGGCGGCCATTCGTCATGCACAAACATGGAAAACCCGGCTCCTTCAGACAGCTTGTGCCTGCGGTCTTTGTTGCGTCGCTGCTCGTGACAGCCTTGCTGACTGTGCGCTGGCCAGTGCTGTTGTGGGCTTTGCTGGCCGCGTACGGCGGATACATTGTTCTGGTCTGCTTGGTCGTCGCATTGGGCGAAGCGAAGTTTTGCAAAACGCCGTCTTCATGGGTTGGACGAATCCTTTTGATAGGATCGTTGGCTGGGCGCCTTGGGCTCGTCGTGCCCACTTACCATCTGGGCTACGGCTTGGGCACTTGGCGCGGTCTGCTGGACTTGGCCTTGGGTCGTCGTGTGTCAGGTGATAAAGCGAAAATGACCCGTTAACTGATTTCGCCATACCATGCAGACTTCTCAAGCCTTCATTCCCTTTGCTCGTCCTGACACTGGCGAGGACGAGATCGAGGCGGTGGCGCGCGTGCTGCGCTCGGGATGGCTGTCAACTGGGCCGGAAACGCGTGCATTCGAGACTGAGTTCGCGGAGTTTCTGGGTGGCGACCTGCACGCCATAGCGGTTAATTCGGCGACAGCAGCGCTCCATTTGGCGCTCGAGGCCATTGGGATCGGCCCTGGGGACGAGGTCATTGCACCCACCTTGACGTTTACTGCGACGGTCGAAGTGGCCCGATATCTCGGCGCGGACGCCGTGCTGGTGGACGTTGATCCCGTCACTCTCAATATGGATCCCGCCAGGATTGAAGCAGCCATCACGCCGCGAACCAAGGCGATCCTGCCGGTGCATTACAGCGGACTGGCATGCGATATGGACGCCATCTTCGCCATCGCGAAGCGCCACGACATTCAAGTTATCGAAGATGCTGCCCATGCGTTGCCATCGACGTACAAGGGGCGGACCATCGGTCAACTCGGCAGCGCAGCTTCGGCTTTCAGTTTTTACGCCAACAAGACGATGACGACGGCCGAGGGCGGCATGATCGTCACGCGTGACGCCGACTTGGCCGCGCGCATGCGGGTGATGCGACTGCACGGGATCAGTCGCGACGTTTTTGACCGTTTCCACAGCACGACACCGGGCTGGTACTACGAAATTATTGCTCCGGGCTTCAAGTACAACATGCCCGACATCTCGGGTGCGCTCGGCCGGGTGCAATTGCGGCGATTGCCGGGTTTTCTTGCGAGACGTCAGCAGATGGCGGCGCGCTACCTGAAAGAGTTGAGCGGTCTGCCCCTGATATTGCCGGCCGATGCGCCAGCTGGTGAAAAGCATGCTTGGCACATGTTTGTGCTGCGCCTCAGCGATGCCGCGAAACGGTCGCGCGACGAGGTCATTCAGGCCTTGAGCGATGCGGGGATTGGGACCAGCGTCCACTACCTGCCGCTGCATCGCCAGCCGTACTGGCGTGATCGTTACGGGTTGCGCCCGGAACAATTCCCCGTGGCCGATCTGGCGTATCAGCGGATGCTGAGCATCCCGTTGTACACAGCGATGAGCGACGACGATCAGGCGCGCGTCATTGCGGCGTTGCACCAGATCCTGGGATGAAGCGCTGCGGGCGGACGCAGCGGTGCCGAACGAACTGAACGAGCTTGCCTTTTTGGGTTGGAGCTGGCGCGCCTGGGTGCGGCCTTGGTCGGCCTGGCGCGAAACGCAAGCCGTTCAGCGCGTGCCAAAGGCCGAGGAGGTTGGCGCAGGTGCCCAGTCACGGCTCACGCTACTGATCCTGCGTAGCGCGGACGAGGTCGATTTCGCCCCTATTTCGATCCTGCGCAGTGGGTTTCCGTCCAAGCTCGGCATCAACGCATGCTAAGTGCCAAAGACTTGACTTGTGTCGTCTACCGACTTTGCACGTTGAACTGTGTGCTGACACTTTGGGTTCGCCACCGCGCCGTGCTGTTGCGTGCGTATCAGCGCCCCGCTGCATGAGCAAGAGCGGGTCAGAGTTGGCCAAGCGCGCACTAGACTTGGGTCTCACACTGCTGGTGTTGCCCTTGGTGCTGCCCGTGCTGGCTGTGGTGGCCACGTGGGTTCGGCTGGATTCGCCTGGGCCCGTATTGTTTCGACAGGAACGCGTCGGGCGTGGCGGCAGGCCTTTTCGCATTCACAAGTTCAGGACCATGCGGATGGATGGCGGCCGAGGGCTGCAGGTGACCGCTGCGGGCGATGCGCGCGTGACGCGGGCAGGGCGTTGGCTCAGGCGCACCAAGCTCGACGAGCTACCGCAACTCATTGATGTGTTGAAGGGTGACATGAGCCTCGTCGGCCCACGGCCCGAGGTGCCCCGGTTCATGGCGCTTTATCCGGCCGACGTACGGCGGCAGATTCTTTCGGTGCGGCCAGGCATTACCGACCGCGCGGCGATCGAGTTCAGGGATGAGGAGCAGGTGCTGGCCCAGACGGCCGACCCGGAGGCCACCTATGTCTCCCATATCATGCCGGTCAAGCAGCGCTATTACCTGGATTACGTGGCGAAGCACAGCGTCGCAGGCGATCTGCGCATCCTGCTGGACACTATTGCAGCGCTGATGCGTTGACTATGTATTTCATGCAAAACAGTCGTTCAGCCATTGATAGGATTGCGCGAGCAGCTATCAGTTTAATAGTGTTTGATGGCCAGATGTCGGCCGAACCCGCGCAGGTTGCCGCCGCGGTCAAGGTGACTCGATGCTGACTGGCATGCGCCAACTGCTGGTCAGCCGCAGCTGGCTGGTCGACTTGCCGCTCATCGTGCTGGCCTGGTGGTCGGCGTTCTGGCTGCGCTTCAATCTCGGCATTCCGCATCCTTATGTGGACCACGCGGTGGTGACGACGCTGCCCGCGGTGCTTTGCATGGCCGTGGGCTTGCTGCTGGCGCGGGTGCCGCGCCAGTCGTGGCGCTACGTCAGCCTGGCTGACCTGCGGCATCTGGCCTGGGGCGTGGCGCTTGGCGCGCTCCTGACCATGGCGGTGGTGATGGGGTTGCGCGTGCAGGGTTTTCCGCGCTCGGTGTTCTTCATCAGTGCGGTGCTGACACTGGTTTTGCTGGCCGGCGCGCGTGCCACATGGCGCACCACGGTCGAGCGGACCCTGAGCCAGGCTCAGGCGATCACAGGTGCGCAGCCGCTGCTGATCGCGGGCCAGTTGCAGGATGTTGACCAGGCACTGCGCACGCTCAAGGGCGTGGCGGGGTGGCAGGTGGTGGGCGTGGTCTCGTCGTCGCCATCCGATACGGGGCGTACGCTTCAGGGCGTGGCCGTGGTCGGCAGCGTCGCGCAGATGGCGGAGATCGCCAGCCAACGCACAGTCTCGACCGTGCTGCTGGCCGGGGCACCCGGCGCAGAGTTGCGGCGTGAACTCCTGCTGCGCTGGTCAGGCTCCGGCCTGAACCTGCTCACGCTGCCCAGCGCGGACGAGATGCTCGGCTCGGACGCGGCCCTGAGGCCACGTCAGGTGCAACTCGAGGACCTGCTGGGCCGTGCTCCAGTTCAACTGGATGCTCAGGGGTTGTCGCTGCTGCTCACGGGTCAAACGGTGATGGTCACTGGAGCAGGAGGATCGATCGGCTCGGAACTGTGCCGGCAGGTCGCGCGCTTTGGGGTAGCGCGACTGGTGTGCGTGGATGTGTCGGAATTTGCGGTCTATCAACTGGAGCAGCAGTTGCGCCAGTCGCACCCGGCCATGCCCGCGAGCTATTACACCGCGAACGTGCGCGAGATCGACCGCTTGCGGTCCATCGCTGAGCGGCATCGGCCGAACGTGGTGCTGCATGCGGCCGCCTACAAGCACGTGCCCTTGATGGAGACCGACAACGAAATCGAGGCATTGCGCACCAACGTCCTGGGCACGCTTCATGCGGCCCGCATCGCGGGAGAGATCGGGGCCGCGCGATTCGTGCTGATCTCGACGGACAAGGCGGTCAATCCCACCAATGTCATGGGGGCCAGCAAGCGGGTAGCCGAGCAGGTTGTGCAGGCGGTGGCCACCGACTATCCGGCAACACGATTTGTCGCCGTGCGCTTCGGCAATGTGCTGGGCTCCAGTGGCTCGGTCGTGCCCTTGTTCGAGGAGCAACTGGCCCGTGGTGGCCCACTTACCGTCACGCACCCGGACATCGTGCGTTACTTCATGACGATTCCGGAGGCAGCGCAACTGGTGCTGCAAGCAGGGCTGATGGGCCAGTCTGGCCAGATCTTCGTGCTCGACATGGGCGAACCCGTGAAAATCGTCGAACTTGCCCGGATGATGATACGTCTGTCAGGCAAAACCGAGGCCGAGGTGCCAATCGCGTTCACGGGCTTGCGTCCGGGTGAGAAGCTCTATGAGGAGCTTCTGGCCGACGACGAAACCACCGCAGCTACGCCCCACCCGAAGCTGCGGGTGGCGCAGGTGGCCGCGGCGGCACCGGATACATTGCGGGCGATCGAGGCGTGGCTGGCCAGCGCGGGTCCTTCTCCAGCGCCCGAACAACTGCGCGCCTGGCTGCAGGCCAGGGTGCCCGAATACCGTGCGCAATCCGTGCTTTTTTGAAACAAATCGAGCTGAAGCGCTTGCCAGAAAAGCGCTGGCAGCTAGCAAAAGCGGAGCAAATGAGGGGCCGCGTGGTCTGTTTCAGGCGCCGGCTCGCCCAATCCCGGCCTTGGCCAGCAGATCGGCAACCAGTTCCAGGCGCAACAGAGGATTCTCCAGGCTCATCAGGCGCTGGCGCGTTCCCGTCGGCAAGGGCAGCAATTCGCACCACCGGTTGGAGACCCAGGCGCAGTCGTCGTAGCGTGCGTCCTCGTCGCTGAAGGTAGCATCGCCGTCGACCCGGGCGTGGAGGTTGGCACGCACCTGACGCAGGGCGTCGGCCACTGGCGCCAGATCACCTGGGAGGGCGACGCTGGCATCGTCGGCAAGCAAAGTGACATCGGCAATCCACAGGCCGTGCTTCAGGCGGCTGTGGCGATCGACGCGAAAGCGCTGGGCGCCGTGGCATTCGATCGACAACAGTCCTGGCTGGTCTTGATGAAATGACGTGATATGTGCCAGCGTACCTACTGCTTCAAGCTGTTCTTCGGGTGCGCCAGCCACCTGCACTTCACTGCCCTGGCGCAGCGCCACCACCCCGAAGGGCGCGCCAGCCTCATGGCAGCGGCGAACCATGTCAAGGTAGCGCACTTCAAACACGCGCAACGGCAGTCTCCCTTCGGGGAACAGCACGGTGCCGAGCGGAAAAAGCGGAAGCTGGGTGAGGGTCAGAAGAATTTCAGTCATCGCGCGCAGCCGAGTTGGCGCGCCGGCCATCGAAAGGAGCCTAGCGCGAATGGGAACGCTATCATCGCACGCACTCCGATGGCGCACCATGCGCACCGATTCCCTGTTTGCCTTTGTCGTAGCCCATGCTCTTTCAAGTGATCAAGTTCCTGCTGGAGGTCGCCAGCACACTGGTCGGTGGCGCTTGCCTGCTGCGCATGTTCATGCGCTGGCGCGCGATGTCGATGGCCAACCCGGTCGGGCGCTTCCTGCATGCGCTGACCGACTGGCTGGTGCTGCCGCTGCAGCGCATTCTGCCGCCGTCCAATCGCATGGACGCCGCCGGGCTGCTGGGTGCATGGCTGCTCAAGATGGTGGAGTACGCGGTGGTGATGGCCATGCTGGGCCTCGCGCGCTGGGCACTTCTGCCCGTGTTGGCTCTGCTGGGCGTGGTCAAGCTGGCAGCGTCGGTGGCCACGGCCGTCATCGTGGTCGCGGCCATCCTGTCGTGGATGCAGCACCGCACGCCCGTGTCCGACGTGTTTGATCGACTGAGCGCCCCGCTGCTCGCGCCCGTGAGGCGGGTGCTGCCCCTGGTTGGCGGCGTCGACCTCAGTCCGGTGATCGTGGTCGTGCTGCTGCAGGTTGTCTCGATCATGCTGGGAGCGGCGCAAGCCCAGTTGCTCGGCTCCGCAGCCCTGGTGGCCGCAGGCTGATCGACGGCGCCAGTTACTGCACGGCGTCGGCGGGCTGGCGCAGGAGCATCGCCAGCACGTTGGCAATCCGGTCGCGCAATTCGCGGCGGTCGCAGATGAAATCGATCGCCCCCTTGGCTTCAAGGAACTCGGCGCGCTGGAAGCCTTCAGGCAGGGTGACGCGCACGGTGTTCTCGATCACGCGCGGGCCGGCAAACCCGATCAGCGCCTTGGGCTCGGCAATGACCACATCGCCCACAAAGGCAAAGCCGGCCGACACACCGCCCATTGTTGGGTCCGTCAGCACGCTGATGTAGGGCAAACCTTTCTTGGCCAGGCGGGTGAGGGCGGCGTTGGTCTTGGCCATCTGCATCAGCGACAGCAGCCCTTCCTGCATGCGCGCGCCGCCAGTGGCCGTGAAGCAGATGAAAGGCACCTTTTGCTCAATGGCCGTTTCGACGCCACGCACGAAGCGCTCACCCACCACGCTGCCCATGGAGCCGCCCATGAAGCCGAACTCGAACGCAGCCGCCACGATGTTGATGGAGCGCACGGAACCGCCCATGACCACCAGTGCATCGGTTTCACCCGTGGCTTCCATAGCCTCCTTGAGGCGCTCGGGGTACTTGCGGCTGTCCTTGAACTTGAGGGCATCCACTGGCACGACTTCCTGGCCAATTTCGTAGCGACCTTCGTTGTCAAGGAACACATTCAAGCGGTCGCGCGCACCAATGCGGTGGTGGTGGTCGCAGTTCGGGCATACGTTCTGGTTCTGTTCCAGATCCGTCTTGTACAGCACCGTCTCGCAGGCGGGACACTTGATCCAGAGGCCTTCGGGCATCTGGCGCCGCTCTGCGGCGTCGGATTTCTGGATCTTCGGAGGAAGCAACTTTTCGAGCCAGCTCATGGCGGAACTCCTTGTTTGATAGCGCGATTATGCGTCCAGCGCAGCGCGAACCGGTCGCAGGAAGTCGATCGCTGAGGCGACGACGCGCTCATGCGGCTGGTTTTCGATCAGCTGGATGAGGCGGCTGCCGATCACCACCGCATCGGCCACGCGGCCGATGGCGGCGGCAGTGGCGGCGTCACGGATACCGAACCCTACGCCTACGGGCACGCTGACGTGCTCGCGAATGCGCGGAAGCATCGCCTCTACTTCGCTGGTATTGAGTGCCCCGGAGCCGGTCACGCCCTTGAGCGAGACGTAGTAGACGTAGCCGCTGGCAACCCTCGCCACTTCCTGCATGCGTTCGGATGTCGAGGTCGGGGCCAGCAGGAAGATCAAGTCCATGCCGTTCGCGCGCAGTTGCGCCGCGAATTCCGCACACTCCTCGGGCGGATAGTCGACGATCAGCAGACCGTCCACGCCGGCAGCCGCCGCATCTCGGATGAAGGCGGATTCGCTGCCGCTCTTGCCGTGCAACTGGTCGTAGCGCTCCACAGGATTGGCGTAGCCCATCAAAACGACGGGTGTGGTGTCGTCTTTCTCACGAAAGGTTTTGACCATCGCCAGGACTTGGACAAGGCCGATGCCGAGCGCCAGGGCACGGTCACCGGCCTTCTGGATGACGGCGCCATCGGCACTGGGGTCAGAGAAGGGCACGCCCAGCTCGATCACGTCGGCGCCGGCGGTCACCATGCCGTGCATCAGAGCGGGCGTGATGTCGGCATAGGGGAATCCGGCCGTGACGTACGGAATGAGGGCTTTGCGCCCGTTCTTGCGCAAGGCATCGAAGGTGGCTGCAATGCGGCTCATGCACGTTCTCCCTTGGCCGACGCGCCCTTGACCACGTGACCGCGCATCGAGGGGCGGTCATAGAAGTCCGCGCCGTCGAGGTCCGCGACCGTGCCGATATCCTTGTCGCCGCGCCCGGAGAGGCACACGAGGATCGACTGGTCGGGCCGCATGGTGGGTGCGAGCTTGAGCGCGTGTGCGAAGGCATGGCTGGACTCCAGCGCCGGGATGATGCCTTCTGTCCGGCAGAGGTGATGAAAGGCGGCCAGAGCTTCTGCGTCGGTGGCGCCGACGTACTCGGCTCGACCGATGTCCTTGAGCCAGGCGTGCTCGGGCCCGACGCCCGGGTAGTCCAGGCCCGCCGAGATACTGTGGGTTTCGGTGATCTGGCCGTTGTCGTCCTGCAGCACGTAGGTGCGGTTGCCGTGCAGCACGCCCGCGCTGCCGCGCTGAAGGCTGGCCGAGTGCTTGCCCGTGTTCAGACCCTCGCCAGCGGCTTCCACGCCGATCAGGCGCGTCCTCTCGTGCGGGATGTAGGGATAGAAGATACCCATGGCGTTGCTGCCACCGCCCACGCAGGCGAGGACGGCGTCAGGTTGGCTGGCGGCGATGCCCTGCGCCTGGAGCATCTCGGGCATCTGCTTGAGGCATTCTTCGCCGATGACGCTCTGGAAGTCGCGCACCATCATGGGATAGGGGTGGGGCCCCGCCACCGTGCCGATGATGTAGAAGGTGTTGTCCACGTTGGCCACCCAGTCGCGCATGGCTTCGTTCAGCGCGTCCTTCAGGGTACGGCTGCCCGATTCAACGGGCACCACAGTGGCACCGAGCAGCTTCATGCGGTAGACATTGGGCGACTGACGCTTGACGTCCTCGCTGCCCATGTAGACCACGCATTCCAGCCCGTAGCGTGCGCAGATGGTGGCGGTGGCCACGCCGTGCTGGCCTGCACCGGTCTCAGCAATGATGCGTGGCTTGCCCATGCGCTTGGCCAGCATGGCCTGGCCGATCACGTTGTTGATCTTGTGCGCGCCGGTGTGGTTGAGGTCTTCGCGCTTCAGGTAGATCTGCGCGCCGCCGAGTTCGCGGCTGGTGCGCGCAGCGTGGTAGACGGGCGAGGGGCGGCCTACGTAGTGCGCCAGTTCGTAGCGAAACTCGGCCAGGAAGGCCGGGTCGTTCTGATACTGCGCATAGGCTTCACGCAATTCATTGATGGCGTAGGTGAGCGTCTCGCTGACGAAGCTGCCGCCATAGTGGCCAAAGTGCCCGCTCGCGTCGGGCTGGTGATAGTCGATCATGGATGGAATTCAATGGCTGCGTCAGCCGCACGCACGGCGGCCACGAAGCGGTGGATCTTGTCGGCGTCCTTGATGCCCTTCAGTGGTTTGCCGTCAGGGCCATGGGCTTCGACGCCGGAGGAAACGTCAACCGCGAGCGAGCGTCCTCGCCCGCGCAGCGCGGCGATTCCATCGCTCACGTTTGCAGGTGTCAACCCACCAGACAAGACGAGGTGAGCGGGTACGTTTGGTGGTAGGCGTGACCAATCGAAGCACTTTCCGCTGCCGCCATAGCCCTCGACCAGGGTGTCGAGCAGGATGCCTTGGGCGCCAGCGTGATCGTGGGCAAATTTTACCAAGTCAAAGTCTCTCTCAGAATCGACTGGAATGCGCGCGGCGCGCATCCACGGACGCTGCGCCGCGCGTGCAGCGTCTGCGCATTGAATGGCTGATTCATCACCATGAAATTGAATCGTAGCGCCCGGCAGCATTGCGCAGTCAGCTATGATTTCTGTAGTATCTGCATTGACGTACAGCAGCACCGGGGTCACGAACGGCGGCACGCGCGCCAACAGCTGTGCTGCCCGTGCAGCGCTCACATGGCGTGGGCTGTGCGGATACCGCACAAAACCCACGGCATCCGCGCCTGCGGCTACGGCCGCGTCGACGTCTGCCTCACGCGTCAGGCCACAGATTTTGATGCGAGTGCGGTGGGCAAAGGTTGGTGGCGAACGGTGGGGGTCGGGCGCAGTCATGGCAGCCAATCATAGGCGGCCGTTCGATTGGGCAAGCCCCAGGCGGGGTCGTAGACCGGCCCGAGGAAATAGAGGCCATCCGGGGAGAACGTGGGCGCAGCAGCATCGCGGTCGCGGGCAGCAAGCACGTCGCGCACCCATTCCGGTGACTGCAGCCCCTGGCCGACCTGGACAAGGCAGCCCATCAGGTTGCGAATCATGTGGTGCAAAAATGCGTTCGCCTGAAAATCGAAACGCCAGTACGCCCCGCGGCGGGCAATGTCCAGTACCGTGAGGTGCTTGATGGGTGACAGCGCCTGGCAGGCTGAGGCGCGAAACGAGGTGAAATCGTGCTCGCCCAACAGGAGTTGCGCTGCCTGCTCCATGGCGCGACCGTCCAGTGGGCGAAAAGTCCAACCAACCCTTCCGGCATCCACGCTGGGGCGCACGGCCGACTCGCGCAGCACATAGACATAGCGGCGTGCGACGGCACTGGCGCGGGCGTGAAAACCGTCTGACACCGGCTGCGCCCATTCGACCGCAATATCGTGAGGGAGGTAGCGGTTCGTGCCACGCACCCAGGAGAAAGGTTCCCGATCCAGCGCCGTGTCGAAATGCACGACCTGCATGAGGCCATGCACGCCTGAGTCGGTGCGGCCTGCGCACAGCGTGGCGATGGGTTGAGTGGCAAATTCACCCAGCGCCCGCTCCAGATGATCTTGTACTGTTTGCCCCGACGGCTGGCTTTGCCAGCCTTGGTAGGCGTTGCCGAGATAGCTGAGTCCGAGAGCGATGCGCACGGTCAGATTGTCGCCGATGGGTGATGGCCTTTCGGCTGCGCGCTCGCCACGGAACTCGTCCACCAATGAAAACGGCGCCCGCTGGGCGCCGTTTTCCAGGCTCAGATGCGGTCGAAGCCAGCCCTTGCGATCAGCTCAGTTCGGCGAGGAAGCGTTCTGCGCGCGCACGCAGTGAGCCGGAGGACTCGGCAATCACTTCCTTGACCAGGGCGCGGGCACCTTCCGTGTCGCCAATGGCGTGAAATTCCTGAGCCAAAGCCAGCTTGGTGCCCAGTGGATCCTCATCAGCGTCGTCTGGCTGTTCGGTCCGCAACTCGCCGCCTGAACGGGAATCCGGGTTGATCGACAGTGCGTCCATGTCGAAGTCGATCATGCCAGCGTCGCGTACCGTGGAAGAAGCGACCGGGGGCTGGGTCGGGGTGCTTGCGGAAGCGCTGTGCGGATTCAGCTCGCTGGGGGGTGCGAAGTCCAGATCCAGATCGAAATCGACTGGCGCATTGGCTGCCGGCGGGGGAGCAGATGCAGGCTCACGAGCAGCAAGCGAAGCGGCTGCGGCGGTGCCCGCGGCCGCAGCAGCGGAAGCGGAAGCGACTGTCGCCGTTCCGGCCGACACGGTCGGGGCACGCACCGGCGCGTCGTCCAGATCCAGGTCGAGATCCAATGGCATCCCCGAACTGGTTGGCCCCTTTTTTTCGATCAGTTGCGCGGTCTGTGGCTCGGTGTCTGCGCCGAACGAGGGACGGGTAGGCACTGGGGAAGTGCGCACTGCCGGCGCGCCGCCTGGTTTGTAAAGCGGATTGTTGGGATCGAGTTCTGCCCCGAGGTTGGTGATGGCCAGCCAATCCGGGCCCTCACCACCCGTCAATGCGTAGGCTTCGGTAGCGATGGCTTCCAGCGCACGCGCATCGCGGCGCTTGGCGTAAATGCCTGCCAGATTCTTGTGGATCGCCACACGGCCAGGCTGGGTGCGCAAAGCTTCCTTGAGAATTTCCTCAGCCTGCATGTCCCGGCCGTAGGCGAGGTACACGTCGGCTTCGGCGACAGGATCGACGTCACCAGCGGCATCCAACTGGCTGGGCGAATAGGCCATTGACGAGGCGCCGCCGCTGACCGGACCTGCATCCTTGGTATTGACGCGCTGGCCGCCGCTGGCGCCAAAGAAGGAGTCAGGCTGCAGGCGACTTTCGATGAAGGCGCTGTCCAAGGGCGCAGCGTTCTTCTTCGACTTGCGTGAGCGGTAAAGCCCATAGCCCAGCAGACCCAGCACGCCCAAGCCTGCAATGGGCAGCAGCGGGTTCTCCATCAGCGAGTCGAGGAACGAGGGTTCTGCTACCGGGGTAGGGGCGGGCGCGGGAGCCGGCCGGACTGGCTTCGCGGCCGCTGACGCCTCGGCCGAAGCGGCACTGGCGGCTTCGACTGCGGACGCAGCAGCCATGGTGGCAGATGCTGCCTCGGATGCGGCGGCATCTATTGCTGGCATGGGTTCGGACGCCGAGGTGACCGCGGCACTGGCCGAAGCTTGGGCGGTACTCGCAGCCCCAAGAGCGGCCGAGGCAGCCAGCGCGGCAGAGTCTGCCGCCGTCGATGTCACTGGAGCAGAAGCTGCCGAAAGCGGCGGGGAGACCGGGACGGTGACGCCGGGGGGCGCAGCACTTGCGGGGGTGGTGCTTGGTGCAGCGCCCGAAGCGGCCTGCAGGCGCGCCAGGTCGCTGATGTTCTTGTTCAACTCGGCAACGCGGTCGGCTTGCTCCTGCGCCTGCCGGGACTGTGCAACCTGGCTTTCCTTGCCGGTCGGCGTGCCACCCTTGGACAGGGTCAGCCGGTCCTGGCTGGGCGCTGGTGCGCGGTTGTCTTGCACTTGGGCCTGCACACCACCTGACGCGCTGCGAGATGCGGTCGATGTAGGGGTCGATTGCACTCTCGATGCCAAGCCCCGGCGGAAATTGTTGAAATCGCGTGTCTGTGCGACGACTGCACGGCGTGCATCACGTCGGGAAACGGATGCAGCCTGTTCAGCGGTCGGCATATTCAGCACCGCGCCGGCACGCATGCGGTTGACGTTGCCGCCAATGAAGGCGTTCGGGTTCGCGCGCAGCATCGCAACCAGCATCTGATCCAGCGACACACCCTGCGCCCCGGCCGCCGAAGCAATCCCGTAGGCGGTATCGCCTCGCTGGACGGTGACCTGACCACCGCCGCCCGAGGCTTCGACTGCGCTGGGAGCCGGCGCTGGCGCGGCGCGGCGCGGCGCGGGTGTGGCGCGTTGGCGTTCTGGCCGTTCCTGGGGTGCGGTATTGGACGGCGTTGTTTGCTGGGCAACGGGGGGAGCAACAGCCACGGGCGGTGCAGGCGGTGCCACAGGCGGCGCTGTTCGCGATTCGGTCACCGTCACCGGCGGCGGCGCTGCCCGGCCCGGAGGATCGACCAGCATGGTGTAGTCGCGCACCACTCGGCCGTTGGCCCAATTGGCTTCGATCACGATGCCAAGGAAGGGCTCGTTGATCGGCTTGTCCCCGACAACGCGCAGGTATGCCTGACCATTGGGCCGACGATGCAACGTGACCCGTGCGCCGCTCAGTGACGGGCTGTATTCGACCCCGGCAGCACGAAAAGCCTGTGGCGTGGCCATCGTCGCTTGCAGCGTGGAAGCCTCTTCCGAAGAGATCTGCGGAACCTCGATCTCGGCCCGGAGCGGCTCGCCCAAGGAGGAGCGCACGGTAACCGCACCCAGGGCGAATGCTTGGGCGTCGACACTGACACCTACCAAGGCAAGGCTGGCGGCTGTAGCCAGCAGGCCCTTTTTCCAGAACGGAGCGGAGGATCCCTGGTGCAACGGCGATCCCTTCTGGATCGGGGCAAACTTATTCTGCATAGCGGATGAGGGCAGGCTCAGCCTGGCCGGGACGAAGTGAAAATCGACATTAACATCAACAAATTAGGCTGACAAGCTGAGACACTGGTTAAGTCTTCTCACATGTTCAGCCCGCGTCGAAACCGTTGCCCGTATGTTGTGGGCAGGCAACGCGGCGGGCGGTTATGTTCGCCCGTCGCCTCTCCCTCACATCAGGCTTCAAGCAGGATGCGCAGCATGCGGCGCAAGGGCTCGGCAGCGCCCCAAAGCAACTGGTCGCCGACCGTGAAGGCCCCCAAGTACTCTGGGCCCATGGCCAGTTTGCGCAGGCGACCTACGGGAATGTTCATGGTGCCGGTGACCGACACGGGGGTCAGGTCGGCCAAGGTGGCCTCCTTGGTGTTCGGGACAACCTTAACCCAGGCGTTGTCTGCCGCGATCATCGATTCGACGTCCGCGAGCGGAACATCCTTGCGGAGCTTGAAAGTCAGAGCCTGACTATGGCATCGCATGGCGCCCACGCGCACGCAGAAGCCGTCCACCGGGATCGCGGGAGTCTCGAAACCTTCACCCAAACCCAGAATCTTGTTGGTTTCGACCATGCCTTTCCATTCTTCACGGCTTGTGCCGTTGCCAAGATCCTTGTCGATCCAGGGAATGAGTGACCCGCCCAGCGGAACGCCGAAGTTAGCCACCTCTTCGCCGCCCAGGGCGCGCTGCTTGGCGATCACCTTGCGGTCGATTTCCAGGATCGCACTCCTCGGATCCTGCAACAGATCCTTGACTTCGGCGTTCAGCGTGCCGAACTGCGTCAGCAGTTCGCGCATATGCTGCGCGCCGCCTCCGCTGGCCGCCTGATAGGTCTGCGTGCTCATCCATTCGACGAGACCTGCCTTATACAGCGCGCCGACCCCCATCAGCATGCAGCTGACCGTGCAGTTGCCGCCGATCCAGTTGTTGCCACCCTTGGCCAGTGCCGATTGAATCACTGGCAGGTTGACCGGGTCCAGGACGATGACGGCGTCATCATTCATGCGCAGCGTGCTGGCTGCGTCGATCCAATGGCCTTTCCAACCCGCAGCCCGCAACTTGGGGAACACCTCAGAGGTGTAGTCGCCTCCTTGACAGGTCAGGATGACATCACACTTCCTGAGCGCCTCGATGTCGTGCGCGTCCTTCAGTTGCTTTTCGTTCTTGGCCATGGCCGGCGCGGTGCCGCCGGCGTTGCTGGTAGAAAAGAAGACCGGCTCGATCAGGTCGAAGTCCTTCTCGGCCTGCATGCGGTCCATGAGCACCGAACCCACCATGCCGCGCCAGCCCACGAGGCCTACGAGGTTGCCAACTTTCATTTTCTTTCGCGCCTTTCAAACAAAGTGAATCTGTCTGATCCTGCCCGGCTCGTCTGAAGCTCCGGGAGGCGGGCGCACGACGAACCAGACTGGGATCAGCCTTTTTTGGTGGTCGTGGTAATGGGAAAAAGCACGGCGCGCGTCACCCCCGACTGACAAGTCAGGGGCATGCTGTCGACGCGGGCGGCTGAATTCATAGCCCGCCATTGTAGCGGCGATGCGCCGCCTTTTGCGGGACGCGCCGAAGTTGGGCCTGGAGAAGCGCATCGCCCCCCACGAGCCGGGAAAGGCCGCAGGGGCGATGCAGGATAGGCCAGCGGGTTTTCTTACTGGGGGTCGATAAAGCTGCGCAGTTTGTCCGAGCGGCTCGGGTGCTTCAGCTTGCGCAGTGCTTTGGCCTCAATCTGGCGAATGCGCTCACGCGTCACGTCAAACTGCTTGCCCACTTCCTCCAGCGTGTGGTCGGTGGACATCTCGATACCGAAACGCATGCGCAGCACCTTGGCTTCGCGCGGGGTCAGGCTGTCCAGAATGTCCTTGACCACGTCGCGCAGACCGGCCTGCATGGCCGCGTCCACAGGCGCGGTGTTGTTCTGGTCCTCGATGAAGTCGCCCAGGTGCGAATCGTCGTCGTCGCCGATGGGCGTCTCCATGGAGATCGGCTCCTTGGCGATCTTCATGATCTTGCGGATCTTGTCCTCGGGCATCTCCATTTTCTCGGCCAGGATGCCAGCGTCGGGCTCGAAACCGAATTCCTGCAGGTGCTGGCGCGAGATGCGATTCATCTTGTTGATGGTCTCGATCATGTGCACCGGGATGCGGATCGTGCGCGCCTGGTCGGCGATCGAGCGGGTAATCGCCTGGCGGATCCACCAGGTGGCGTAGGTCGAGAACTTGTAGCCGCGGCGGTATTCGAACTTGTCCACCGCCTTCATCAAGCCGATGTTGCCTTCCTGGATCAGGTCGAGGAACTGCAAGCCGCGGTTGGTGTATTTCTTGGCGATCGAGATCACGAGGCGCAGGTTGGCCTCGATCATTTCTTTCTTGGCATCGCGCGAGGCGGCTTCACCTTCGTTCATCCGCTTATTGATGCCTTTGAGTTCGTCCAGCGGCACCACTACCTGCGCTTGCAGGTCGAGCAGCTTTTGCTGCAGGTCCTGAACCGGTGGAATATTCCGTTCCATGATCGCGCTCCAGGGCTTGCCTGCGGCAGCCTGGCCCTCGACCCATTTCAGGTCGAGCAGGTGTGAGCGCACTTTGTTGCCCGCCTTGTCGCGCCCCGAAAAATCGGCGATGAATTGCTCCTGAGGGAAGCCGCACTTGTCCACCACGATGCGGCGCAGTTCGCGCTCGTACTTGCGCACGTCGTCCACGCGGCTGCGCAGCAGATCGCACAGCTTTTCGATGGTCTTGGCGGTGAATCGGATGGTCATCAGGCGGCCCGACAGTGCGGCCTGCGCCTTGACGTAGTTGGGCGAGCCCCAGCCTTCCTTGTCGTAGGCCCTATGCACCTTTTCGAACAGGCCCGCGATTTCGTCGAAGCGGTCGAGCGCCTGATTCTTCAGCGCCTCGAGCAGCTTGGTCATGGCCTTGGAGCCGCCCTTGCCGTCGTCGTCGTCCTCTTCGTCGTACTCGTCGAAGTCTTCCTCGGCCACGTAGTCGTCGTTCTCATCGGCGTCGGCAAAGCCGTCAACGATGGTGTTGATGACGACCTTGCCTTCGCGGATTTCCTCGGCCATGCGCAGGATTTCGGCGATCGTGGACGGGCTCGCGCTGATGGCTTCCATCATGGCCATCAGGCCGCCTTCGATGCGCTTGGCGATCTCGATCTCGCCCTCGCGCGTCAGCAGCTCGACGGTGCCCATCTCGCGCATGTACATGCGCACCGGGTCGGTCGTGCGGCCGAATTCGGAATCGACGGTGGACAGCGCGGCTTCGGCCTCTTCCTCGGCCTCTTCCTCGGTGGCGGTGTTGGAGCCGGTGTTGGTCAGCAGCAGAGTCTCAGCGTCAGGCGTCTGTTCATAGACGGCCACACCCAGATCGTTCAGCATGGAGACCACGGCCTCCAGCGTTTCCGCGTCGACCAGCTTGTCGGGCAGGTGGTCGTTGATTTCGCCATGCGTGAGGTAGCCGCGTGTCTTGCCCAGCTTGAGCAGCGCCTTCAGGTTGGCGCGGCGGGTGGTCATCTCTTCTTCAGAGAGAACACCTTCGTCTAGGCCGAATTCCTTCATCAAGGCGCGCTCCTTCGCCTTGCTGATCTTCATGCGCAGGGGTTTGGGCTTTTCGGCGCCGACCTCGGGGACGGCAGGCGCTTCCGGCTCACCCTGCAGATCGTCCTCAATGTCCGACATGTCGGCATCATCTTCAGCCCCAGCCTTGCCTGAACGGCCGCGCTTGGCGGGTGTCGACTTTTCGGCAGCAGCTGCGCCTTTGGCAGGGCGGCCGGCTTTCTTGGCAGGCACGCTCGCCCCGGCGGTGGTCTTCTTGGCGGCAGCTTTTGCAGCCGGCTTTTTCTTCACCTCTTCGGTGTCGCTGACAGCGGCAGGTGACTTGGCCGCGGTTTTGGCGGCTGGCTTGACGGTTTTCTGACTGATGGGCATGAATCAACCTTGCAATGGGTGTGCCAAAGCACAACGACGCTCGATGGGGAGTCGGCGGTGGGCGGCGGCAACCAACAACGGAACTACGTTATGCGGGCAGACGGGTCATGAACAGGCCTGCTGCCGGCAATCCGTCAGGGCAAGGTGAGGGCGAACATTTGGGGTGCAGTCCTTGCGGTATGTTGGCCATCCCTGGGGTAAGGTGGGGCGCGCTTGACGTAGGCGCGCTGGCCGGGCCGGAGGTGCTGCTGTCGCTCTTGCCGGTGACAAGCCTTTAATTATAACTTTCCTGCCGATTTTCAAGGGCCGCCATGCACCGTCTGGCGCGATTCGCGGTCGATTTCTGTCAATTCAAGCATCAGACGCTGGTAGGTCTCAACGTCGTGGTCGGTTGCGGCTCGGGCCATGCGCCGCTGCAAACCTTCTCGCCGCTCGGTGCGCAGAATGTCCTTCAATTCGGCCGGCTCCGAGAGGATGTCCGGAGGCAGACGATCCACAAGCTCGACCGTGAAAGCCTCCTGAGGGTGTTCGCGCAGTGCTTCGCGCAACGCGCTCCAAGGCTGAGGGCCGTGGTCAAGCCATTGTCCGGCCAGCCAAGTGAAGACTGGCCCGTGCGGCGCGGGCAGTTCACACAGCAGCAGGTGTTCATTCTGGCTCAGCGTGTCCCAGGCGCTGGGCTCGGTGAGCAGGATTTGCAGGGCCCGGCTGGCGCGCGAGCCGGGCTGAGCGCGCACCGGGCGGGGCAGAACGCGTGAGCCCGAGATTTCACGCGTTTTCGGCCTCTGGCCCTTGTCAGCATTGCGCGGCCAGCTCCTGTTTTGAGAGTATTCTGTGCGCAGTGGGGACGCGCCGGCATGGCGTACACCCCACAGTTGCTCCAGCTCATGCGTGCCCAGTTGCACCTGGGTGGCGATCTCACCCAGCAGTTGCTGGGCCAGCGCGCCCTTGGGCATCAGCTGCCACAGCGGCTGCGCGTTGGCGGCAAACAGCGACCGGCCCTCGGCCGTGCCCATGTCGCAGTCCTGCGCCGCTGCCTCAAGCAGAAAGCGCGACAACGGTGTGGCCTGGCGCACGGCGTCACCAAAGGCCTCGCTCCCTTCGGCACGGATGAAGCTGTCCGGGTCGTGTTCGGCCGGCAGGAACAGGAACTTGACGCTGCGCGTATCGGTCGCAAGGGGCAGGGCGGCTTCCAGCGCCTTGCGGGCGGCGCGACGGCCCGCCGCGTCGCCGTCAAAACTGAACACCACGCTGTCGGTAAAGCGAAACAGCTTGTGCACATGCTCGGGGGTGCAGGCCGTGCCGAGGGTGGCCACCGCATTGGCAAAGCCCAACTGGGCCAGCGCGACCACGTCCATGTAGCCTTCGGTGACCAAAGCGAAGCCGTGTTCGCGCAGCGCGGACCGGGCTTCAAACAGGCCGTACAGCTCGCGCCCCTTGTGGAACACGGGCGTTTCGGGCGAGTTGAGGTACTTGGGCTTTTCGTCCCCCAGCACGCGACCGCCAAAGCCGATCACCTCGCCCTTCACGCTGCGGATCGGAAACATCACCCGGTCGCGAAAGCGGTCGTAGCGCTTGCCGTCATCGCCTTCCCCGGCGATGACCAGGCCGCTCTCGTCCAGCAGCGGGTCGGCGTAGTCGGGGAACACGCTGGCCAGCGCGCGCCAGCCTTCGGGCGCGTAGCCCAGCCCGAACTGCTTGGCTATTTGGCCGGAAAGGCCACGTTGCTTGAAATACGCGATCGCCTTGGGCGAATGGCGCAGGTGCTCACGGTACGCATCGGCCGCGCGCTCGAGCACGCCGCTCAAGGTGGCGCGCTGCGCCGACTCCTGAGCAGCCCGTTCGCGCTCGGCCGGGCTGCGCTCATCTTCCGGCACCTGCAAGCCGTACTGCTGTGCGAGATCGTGAACCACTTCGACAAAGCCGGCGCCGGTATGGTCCATCAGAAAACCGATGGCGTTGCCGTTCTTGCCGCAGCCAAAGCAGTGGTAGAACTGCTTGGACGGGCTCACCGTGAACGAGGGCGACTTCTCCGAATGGAACGGACACAGGCCCGACAGGTTGGCGCCGGTTTTCTTTAGCTGGACATAGCGCCCGACGATCTCCACGACGTCGGCGCGCGCCAAAAGCTCCTGGATGAAATGCTGGGGAATCGCCACGCCGCCCATTGTCGCAGGCGTTTCTCAGGGTTTCCCGCCATCAGGATTTCTTTGACGGGCCATGGCAGATTGTTTAAGCTTAAACAAAATACCAGGAGACAAGCATGACCGTTTCGCTCGCTGACTTCGCCGGCGACATCGCCAGTGGCGCCCTGCGCATCGTGGACCTGACCCAGACGCTTTCGCCCGACTTCCCTCCGTTGGTGCTGCCGCCCGAGTTCGGTCAGGTCTGGGCGTTCAAGCAGGAAACCATCTCCCGCTACGACGAGAAAGGCCCGGGCTGGTACTGGAACAACTTCTCCTGCGGTGAGCACACGGGTACTCACTTTGACGCGCCGGCCCACTGGATTACCGGGAAGGGCCACGCCAACAACACGGTTGATACCATTGACCCGAAGGTTTTCATTGGCCCAGCCTGCGTTGTGGACGCGAGCGCCGAGGTCGCCGCCAACGACGACTGGTTGCTGGATGTGCCGTTTCTCGAGGCCTGGGAAGCCCAGCACGGCCGCATACCGGCGGGCGCCTGGGTCGTCTTTCGCACCGACTGGAGCCGTCGCATCCAGGACCCGGCAAGCTTCGTCAACCTGAAGGACGACGGCGCTCACACGCCAGGCCCGACGCAGGCCGCGGTCGAATGGATGATCGGCCGCGACGTGCGCGGCTTTGCCGTCGAGACCATCAACACCGACGCCGGCCAGAGCTACGCGTGGCCCATCGGCTACCCGTGCCACACGCTGATGCACGGGGCCAACAAATACGGCCTGCAGTGCTTGACCAACGTCGACCAGCTGCCGCCCACGGGCGCGGTGATCCTCGCGGCGCCGCTGAAGATCCAGGGTGGCTCGGGCTCGCCCCTGCGCGTGCTGGCGCTGGTGCCGCAAGCCGCCTGAATTCCCTTTCCCGGAGAGTGACCGTATGGCTGAGCGTTCCTTCGCGAAGGAAGTAGAGCAGTTGCGCGTGCCTGCAGGCACCGAGTTTCGCGGCGAAGGCATTCTGGCCGTGACCAAGGCACTGCTGGAGTGCGGCGTCGGCTACGTGACCGGCTACCAGGGCTCGCCGATCTCGCACCTGATGGATGTGCTCTCCGATGCGCAGCCGATCCTGCGCGAGCTGGGGGTGTATTTCGAGCCGGCCGCGAGCGAGGCGGCAGCCGCGGCCGCGCTGTCGGCCTCGGTCAACTACCCGGTGCGCGGCGCCGTCACCTGGAAATCCACGGTCGGCACCAATGTGGCGTCCGACGCACTGGCCAACCTGGCGTCGGGCGGGGTGACCGGCGGCGCGCTCATCATCGTGGGCGAGGACTACGGCGAAGGCTCCTCGATCATGCAGGAGCGAACCCACGCGTTTGCCATGAAGTCACAGATGTGGCTGCTCGATCCCAAGCCGCATCTGCCGTCCATCGTGAAGGCCGTGCACGATGGCTTTGCGCTGTCCGAGGCCAGCCAAACCCCGGTGATGCTGGAGTTGCGCATCCGCTCCTGCCACCTGCACGGAAAGTTCATCACGCAGGAAAACCGCCGGCCCGAGTTCAGCCTGAAGCAGGCGCTGGAGCAGCCCCGGCGCGACGTCAACCGCATCGTGTTGCCGCCAGCCTCGTTCCTGCACGAGCGCGAAAAAATCGAGCAGCGCTGGCCGGCCGCGGTGCGCTACATCGCAGAACATCAACTCAACGAGTTCGTGCCGGGTGACCTTGATCACATCGGCATCGTGCTGCTGGGTGGCATGAGCAACAACGTGCAGCGTGCGCTGCACCTGCTCGATATGGCTGATCTGTTTGGCACCAGCCGTGTTCCGCAGTACATCCTGAACGTGGCCTACCCGCTGGTTGAAGAAGAGGTGCTGCGCTTTTGCGGCGGCAAAAGCGCTGTGCTGGTGGTCGAAGAAGGCCAGCCCGATTACCACGAGCAACATCTCAACACCATCTTGCGTCGCCATGGTGTCAACACCGTCGTGCATGGCAAGGACATGCTGCCGATGGGGGGCGACTACACGGTCAACGTCCTGCGCCAGGGGCTCAAGGCCTTTTTTCAGCAACACCATCCGGCAGCCCTGGCGGCGCCCGTGGCCATCAGTTTGCCGACGCCCACCGCGCCCGCTGCAGTGGCTGCGCCTGCGGCAGCGGCAGCGGCCGTGTCAGGCCTGCTGCCACCCCGCCCGCCCGGGCTGTGCGTGGGATGCCCGGAGCGACCGATCTTCTCGTCGCTGAAACTGGTCGAGCAGGAGTTGGGGCAGCACCACGTCTCGGCCGACATCGGCTGCCACCTGTTTTCGATCATGCCGCCGTTCAACATCGGCGCCACCACGATGGGCTACGGCCTGGGCGCCAGCAGCGCATCGGCCTTCAATGCGGGCGGGCAACTGGGCGCGGGCAAGAAGGCGATTGCCTTCATGGGCGATGGCGGCTTCTGGCACAACGGGCTGACCTCGGGCATCGGCAATGCGGTGTTCAACCAGCACGACAACGTGTTCGTGATCGTTGACAACAACTACTCAGCTGCCACGGGCGGCCAGGACATACCCTCGTCGCGCAACACCAACCCCAACCGCAGCACGATGCACCCGATCGAGCGCGCCGTGCGCGGCGTGGGCGTGCAATGGGCGCGTACGCTGCCGCGCACCTACGACGTGACAGCCATGCGCGACATGATGCGCGAGGCGCTGACCAGCACCGCGCCCGGGCCGAAGGTCATCATCGCGCAGAGCGAATGCATGCTCAATCGGCAGCGACGCGAGAAACCACGCGCGGCGGCAGCTATCAAAAAAGGAGATCGCGTCGTCAAGGAGCGCTTCGGCGTCGACGCTGCGGTGTGTTCCGGCGACCATGCGTGCATGCGGGTTTCCGGCTGCCCCAGCCTCACGCTCGCCCCCAGCGGCGACGCGCTCAAGCCAGACCCCGTCGCGCACGTGGACGAGCATTGCGTGGCGTGCGGCCATTGCGGCGAAGTGGCCGACGCGGCCGTGCTGTGCCCGTCGTTCTACAAGGCCCAGAAGGTGCACAACCCGACCGCGCGCGATCGGTGGGTGGCTTCGTGGCGCCGCTCCGTCATCGGGTGGTTGCGGCGCGGCAGCGAACGCGAGCAGGCCACGCGGCAGCTTCACCCCACTGGGCAGTCCACGGCCGAGGCTGCGCGATGAAGCCGCGCCTGATCACCATCGCCGTGCTGGCGCTCGGCGGGCAGGGCGGCGGCGTGCTGGTGGACTGGATCGTCGACCTGGCCGAGCACGCAGGCTGGACGGCGCAGGCCACCTCCGTCGCGGGCGTCGCTCAGCGCACGGGCGCCACCATCTACTACATCGAGCTGGCTGAGCCCACGCCGGGCCGCGAACCCGTGCTGGCGCTGATGCCCGTGCCAGGCGAGGTGGACATCCTGATCGCGGCCGAGCTGATGGAGGCGGGCCGCTCGGTCGAGCGCGGCTTTGTCACGCCCAACCGCACCACGGTCATCACCAGCAGCCACCGGACCTATGCGGTTCAGGAGAAGATGGCGCCCGGCAACGGTACGGCCGACAGCAGTGCCGTGCTTTCTGTCGTGCAGACCGCGGCGCAGCGGGTGGTGGCCGACGACATGCAGGCGCTGGCCGTGCGCCACGGCAGCGTGATCTCGGCCTGCCTGTTTGGCGCGCTGGCTGGCAGCGGCGTGCTGCCCTTCGACGCGGCCGATTTCGAGGCGGTGGTCGAGCGCGGCGGGGTGGGTGTGAAGCCGAGCCTGGCGGCCATGCGGGCCGCCGCGCTGCTCGCGCGCGAACAGCAGGCCCTGCCGACGCTCGACAACCCCGCCGACGCCATGCAGACCGCGCCGCGCGCGCTGCCGGAACGCGTTGCCCATGCCCCCCTGGAAGCTCTGGTGGAGCAGGTTCGCCGAGAGTTTCCTGCGGCCGCATGGAACTGGCTTGGCGAAGGCCTGGCTCGCGTGACCGAATGGCAGGACGTGGACTACGGCCACGAATATCTGAGCCGCGTGCGGCCCTTTGCCGATTCGGATGCGGCTGCGGGCGACGCGAGCGCAATGCTCACCATCGCTGCTGCGCGCTGGATCGCGGTGGCCATGGCCTACGACGACGTGATCCGGGTGGCCGACCTCAAGACCCGCGCCACGCGCGATGAACGGGTGCGCGGCGAAGTGGGCGCGGGCGCCGATGACGTGCTCGGCCTGGAAGAGTTCTTCCACCCGCGCCTGGAAGAAGTGCTGGGCCTGCTGCCCGAGCGCTGGGCCAAGCGCATTGAATCGAGCCCATGGCTCAGCGAATCCTTGCAGCGCCGATTGGCGCACGGGCGGCGGATTCAGACGCACACCATCGGCGGATTCCTGCAACTGCGCATGGCGGCGGGTTTGCGCCGGTGGCGCCGTGGCAGCCGAAGGCATGCGGCCGAGGTTTTGCACCTGGAGCAGTGGCTGGCCGAGGCGCGGCGCGCCGTGAACACGGGTGACCGTGCGCTGGCCGCCGAGATATTGCATTGCCGTCGGCTCGTCAAAGGCTACAGCGACACCCATGCGCGTGGCCAGAGCCGCTTCGACCGGCTGATGCACGCTGCGCGCCGCCTGGAGGGCCGTCCGGAAGCGGCCGCACGTTTGCGCGAGCTGCGCGAGGCTGCGCTGAAGGACGCCGAGGGCCGTGCGCTCGATGTGGCCGAGCGCGCCCTGTTCGCGGCCGATGCGCTGGCTGTGCCGCCGCGCTGACCTGAGCCGTCCTGTTCTTTTTTTGAGCCGAAGTCTGGAGCCTGCATGAGTCTGCCCAACCGCCGTCGCGCCACCGCACACCTGTCTGCCCTGGCGGCCCTGATCGCCGCGCCCAGTCTGGCCGCGCGCGCGCAGGCCCGCACCTGGCCGACGCGCCCGGTCCGCTTCGTTGTCGCCTTTCCGCCGGGCGGCCTGGCCGATGTGATGATGCGGGCGATCCAGCCCGCCCTGACGCAGGCGTTGGGCCAACCGGTGGTGATCGACAACCGGGGCGGCGCCGGTGGCAACGTGGCCGGCGTCGAAATGCTGCGCGCCAAGGACGACCACACCTTTCTGGTGACCGTGAGCACCACCGAGTCGGTCAACCCGTCGATGTTCAGCGCCATGCCGTTCGATCCGGCCAAGCAGTTGCAGCACATCGCCTTGCTGGCCAATAGCCAGCTATTCCTGGTCACCCGCCCCACGTTGCCGCCGAACGACCTGAAGGCCTTCGTGGCCTACGCCAAGGCGCACCCGGGCAAGATGAGCTACGGCTCGGCCGGCACGGGCACCACGCCGCACATCGGCGGCGAGCTGTTCAAGCAGGGCGCGGGCATCTTCGCCACGCACATCCCTTACCGCGGCGCGGCGCCGGCGATCCAGGACGTGATGGCCGGGCAGATCGACTTTGCGTTTGCACCGGGGACGGTGTTCCCGATGGTCAAGACCGGCAAGCTCAAGCTGCTGGCGGTGGCCAGCAAAGCGCGCACGCCCAACTACCCGAGCGCACCGACGTTCACCGAAAACGGCATTCCGGACGTGTTCGCCGACACCTTGTTCGGTGTGTACGGGCCCGCGGGTATGCCGGCCGAGGTGGTGACGCTGCTCAACCGCGAGATCAATCGCCAGCTGGCCGAACCGGCCATTCGCGCCAAGTTCGCCGAGATGGGGGCCGACGCCATGCCGATCTCGCCGGACCAATTCAAATCCCAGGTTCGCGCCGAGACCGAGCTGTTCAGCCGCATCGTCAAGGCGCGGTCGATCAAGGCCGAATGAGGGCCGTGCGCTGATGGCTGGCGACTGGACCCCCGATTTCGAGCTCGCCCGGCGGATCCGCTTTTCGGACTGCGATCCGGCCGGCATCGTCTTCTATCCGCAGTATTTCGTGATGTTCAACGGCCTGGTCGAAGACTGGTTCACGCAGGGCCTGTGCATCCCGTTCGAGCAGCTGATCACTACGCGCCGCATCGGCGTGCCCACAGCGCACCTCAGCGTCGATTTCCGCGCACCCAGCAGCTTTGGCGAGACCGTGACGCTCAGCCTGGGCGTCATGCGGCTGGGCAGCAAGTCGATCGAGTTGCAGGTGCGTTGTGTTGGGTCGGATGGCGCCCAGCGCATCACGATGCGCCAGGTGCTGGTCACCACCTCGCTGGCCACGCACCAGTCGGTCGCGGTGCCGGACGACATCCGCGCGGCGATCACCGCCCAAGCGCGCCAACAGGGGCTGATGGCGCCGCGCCAGTGAACAAGTACCCACCTGTTGAGACGCCGCCAGGTGGGCCAGAGCAGGGCTTGGTCAGCGCGCTGGCTTGACGCAACGGGTGAGAGGGCGCGCGCTGCACGGTTGCCAGAACAGCCGTTTGCTCTTTAAAGAGTAGCTGTTAGCGAAGATCTACAGGGGGCTGTAGGCTGTTTTGATGCCTGAATGTGCGAGGTCTGCCGTCCTCCGGCCTCGATGGCTGCCACCAGGGCAAAGCGACGGCCGCCACCGTGCGCATGGCGTTCGGGCACCGGCAACGCCCCTGCGGCTGGCCGGTGGATGCGGGTTTGTCCCGATGTGCTGGCTGTCAGACCAAGGCCAGCTTGGCTGGCTATCATGAAATTGACCGATTCGCACGCGCGCTACGGTGCGTCCGCACCGCGCCCAAGCCACCGCCCGCCCCACAGGAGACACCCATGGCCAGCATCTTTGACACCGACTTGCCGCGCACCGAGGCCAACTTCGCGCCGCTCACGCCGCTGGCCTTCATTCAGCGCACGGCCGAGGTCTACCCCGACCGCCTGGCCATCGTGCACGGTGATCTGCGACGCAACTGGGGTGAGACCTACGCGCGCTGCCGACAACTGGCCAGCGCGCTGCAAAAGGTGGGCATCGGCAAGAACGACACCGTGGCGGTGATGCTGCCCAACACGCCGCCGATGGTGGAGGCGCACTTCGGCGTGCCCATGGCCGGCGCCGTGCTCAACACCCTGAACACGCGTCTCGACCCCGAGGCGGTCGCCTTCATGCTCGATCACGGCGAGGCCAAGGCCCTGATCATCGACCCAGAATTCGCCAGCATCGTGAAGAAGGCACTCACGCTGCGCCAGTCCAAGACGCCCCTGCTGGTGATCGATGTGGAAGACCCACTCTTCGGCGAAGGCCAGAAGCTGGGCACGACGACCTACGACGCCTTTGTTGCCACGGGCGACCCCACGTTCGAATGGCACTACCCCGGCGACGAGTGGGATGCCATCGCGCTCAACTACACCAGCGGCACCACGGGCAACCCGAAAGGCGTGGTCTACCACCACCGCGGCGCGGCCACCAATGCGGTGTCCAACATCCTGGAATGGGACCTGCCCAAGCACGCCGTGTACCTGTGGACGCTGCCCATGTTCCACTGCAACGGCTGGTGCTTCCCCTGGACGGTGGCGGCGCGCGCGGCCGTCAACGTGTGCCTGCGCCGCGTGGACGCCAAGGCGATCTTTGACGCCATTCGCGACCACGGGGTCACGCACTACTGCGGCGCGCCCATCGTGCACGGCCTGCTGGTGAATGCGTCCGCCGAACTGAAGCAGGGTGTGCCGCGCGGCGTGAAGGCCATGGTGGCGGGCGCTGCGCCCCCGGCGTCGATGATCGAGGGCATGGAGGAAATGGGGTTCGACCTGACCCACGTTTACGGCCTGACCGAGGTGTATGGCCCCGCCACCGTGTGCGCCAAGCACGCGAGCTGGGACAGCCTGGACATCGGCGAGCGCGCGCGCCTGAACGCGCGCCAGGGCGTGCGCTACCACCTGCAGCGCGATGCGCGCGTGATCAACCCCGAAACCATGCAGCCTGTTCCGCTGGACGGTGAAACCATGGGCGAGATCATGTTCCGCGGCAACATCGCCATGAAGGGCTACCTGAAGAACCCCAAGGCCACCGCAGAGGCTTTTGCCGGCGGCTGGTTCCATTCGGGCGACCTTGCCGTGCAGTACCCCGACGGCTACATCAAGATCAAGGACCGCAGCAAGGACATCATCATCTCAGGCGGCGAGAACATCTCGTCGATCGAGGTCGAAGACGTGCTCTACCGCCACCCCGCTGTGCTGGCTGCCGCCGTGGTGGCCAAGCCCGACCCGAAATGGGGCGAGACGCCGTGCGCCTTCCTGGAGCTGAAGCCCGGCGCCGAAGTGACCGGGGCCGACATCGTCGCGCACTGCAAGCAGCACCTGGCCGGCTTCAAGGTGCCGCGCGCCATCGTGTTCGGCGAGCTGCCCAAGACCAGCACCGGCAAGATCCAGAAGTTCGAGCTGCGCAAACAGGCCGGGTCGGCCGCGGCGATCGACGTGTGATGCGCGTGCCCGCGGGTGCGCCGCACGGGGTGGCCACGGCGGCTGAATGAGCGCGCCTGACGCGTCGGAGGCCGACGAATCCGGCTACCTGCTCAGCGCCGTGTTGATCGGCGTGCTGGCCGCCCTGCTGTGGGCCGTGCTGGCGGCCGAGCAGCGCACCGGATATCTCGACCAGGGCGATGCCGCGGTGTGGCCGGGCGCCTACGTCATGGCCTGGGGCGCGATGTTCGGGCTGAGCTATTGGTGGTTCTTCTTGCGCGGGCTGATGTGGCTGTGCGAGCACGGCTCACGCCCGAGCGGGCGCAAGATGGCTTGGTTCTACGCAGCGCTGGGCGGTTTTCTCGGCCTGATGGGCGCCTTCAAAGGTCTGGGCTGGTTGGGTTGAGCGCGGAACATTCCGCGGGTTGGGTGTTTTTTGCTAGCTTATCTGTAGCTGCCAGCGCAGATGGGACTAGCGCCGGGAACCTTTTCGGCTGGTGGAGAATCGAAGCAAGATTCGCGCGCGCCTGGACCACTTCGGCTGACCGTCACGCGCTCCAAGTCACCGCGCCCGTGCCATCGGGCAACCGGGTCACCGCGCCATTCGCCACCACGTCGGCGCGCCGGTTGGCTCGGGTGCGCCGCTGAGCGCTGCCTGTCATGTGACAGGCTTAGGCTTTAGCCACGGCGCCCCATATTCAGGAGGAACCCACCTTGAACTGGCAGGAAATGTCTTTATCGCAACCCGCGGTGCAGGCCGCCATCGGCGTGCTGGGCCTGCTGCTCGTGTCCTGGGTGGCGCAGTGGCTGGCGCGGCATGTGCTGGCGCGCGGCCTGGCGCGCCTGGGCACGGCCAGCCGGCCGGGCCTCGCCGCCGTGCTGCTGAACCCGCAGGTGCTGAACCGCGCGGCGCAGATCGTGCCGACGCTGATCATCCAGGTGGGCATCGGCTTCATCGAGCATCTGCCTGCCGCCGTCGTCACCGTGGTGCAGAACGTCGCCGCCGCGCTGACCGTGCTCTGCGTGGCGCGCACGCTGTTCAAGGTGCTGGACGTCACGCTGGAGGTGCACCAGCAGCGCGCCCTGGCGCACGACGACGGGCGCAGCCGCTCGATCAAGTCGTACATCCAGCTGGGCCAGCTGGTGGTCGGCGCGGCAGCGGTGGTCGTGATGATCGCGGCGCTGGCCGACAAGTCGCCGCTGATCGTGCTGTCGGGGTTTGGCGCCATGTCGGCGGTGCTGATGCTGGTGTTCCAGGACACCATCAAGTCGTTTGCCGCCGGCCTGCAGATCGAGGGCAACGACATGCTGCGCGTGGGCGACTGGATCGAGGTGCCGCAGGCCGGTGCCGACGGCGACGTGATCGACATCGCGCTCAACACCGTCAAGGTGCAGAACTTCGACAAGACCATCGTCACCATCCCGACCTGGAAGCTGATGAGCGAGAGCTTCAAGAACTGGCGCGGCATGAGTGAATCGGGCGGCCGGCGCATCAAGCGCACGCTGATGATCGACGCGGGCAGCATCCGTTTCCTGACCGACGAAGAAATCGAGCGCCTCGGGCAGATCACGCTGATCGCCGACTACGTGCACGAGAAAGCCAGCGCGGTGAAGATCTCGCGCAGCATGAAGGCCAGCGAGCTGGGCGAAGCGCTGGCGCGCGTGCCCGCCAACCAGCGCCGCCTGACCAACATCGGCACCTTCCGCGCTTATGTGCACGCTTACCTCAAGGCCAACAGTGGCATCCACGAAGACATGACGCTGATGGTGCGCATGCTGCAGCCCACGGCCGAGGGCGTGCCGCTCGAGCTGTACTGCTTCACCAACACCACGCGCTGGGCCGACTACGAGGCGATTCAGGGCGACATCTTCGACCACCTGCTGGCTGTGCTGCCCGAGTTTGGCCTGCGCAGCTTCCAGGCGCCGGGTGGGGCGGATTTGCTAGGGTTGATAGGCATTCTAGACAGCGCCGCCAAGTCCGCATCGATTTCTGTTTCGGAATAGTTCCTAAAAGCTGGGTCTAAGGTGAGATCAATAGAAATATCGCAATCTAAAATCTCATGGTACTAATTGGGTGCCGAGAGATGATCGATTCGCTTTCGAACCAATTCGTTAATCTGCCGCGTAGAGTTAACTAGCATCAAATGTTGTCGGATTTCCGTGAGCGATACGACTTCGACAAGTCGAACGATTGCGGCATTGACGAAGGAGGATGAGATTGCGGGGATTCCCTCGAAGGATAGTGCGACGTCTTCACCGCTATTGATTCTTGGTGCGATTAATTCAAATATGACATTTCCGTCATCATACGTTGAATAGTTTTCTACATAATCCAAAATGCGAAATATTACCATTTGAAAACCTCCGGCTCGACTTCATCGATCCAACCCTGTAGTCTATCAGTCTTTAGGGCGACCCGAACCAATGTTCCCGGATATACGAATGGCTTGGTTCTGGCGGTCCGCTTCGCAATGCCTCCGACGTTCAGTGCCGATATATTTGCTCTTCCTGAGATGATTGAAATATGGCCGCGATCCTTCGTTGTAATCGTGGAAATCAGGACATCGAGGCCAGCACCGCGGTTCCGCACGTTTGATTGAGTGGTGAACCCCTGGGTGCATGCCAGTTTTAGTGCCTCGGCATCAGAAATCTGAGGTACTCTTGTTCGCACGACATTGGGTATTCCCGTTCCGAAATCGGAGATTGCGATATGCAGTTCACCATCATTAGGAAAGAATTGAGCGTGGATGCAACCTACTCCGACCCCGGAATGATCGTTAATGTTGTGAAGGATTTCCTCTAAACAAACGCGAAGACTCGCAAGTGCTTCGTCAGGGACGCCCAACTGCGTTGCTGCCCAAGGAATTAAGGTCATATAGAGAAATCCCATTGCCTGTTCATTCGAAATGAGGGTCAATGGGAACATTGTTGGACGTCTTTGCGCATGTTGGCTTAGAGGTTGTCCGTGGTATCTCGCGAAAAAACCGCAGTCATCGAGGTATTGAACCGCTGGATAGGTTTTCCAGATATTGGTCAAATTTCCATTAACTTTGCATCGGCGTAGATATTCTATAAAATTACTTAATACTACAACGCCGATCGGTTCGATAAACTGAATGCTTCCGAAGTCAATGTCGATATTTGAAGCGCGTGCGTCCCCTTGGTCTGTAATTCCTCTTCGAATTACGCCATACATCGTGTCTTGTCCAAATCGAACGGGCAAGACGATCTTAAGGTTTGTATTGCTCAAAATGCCTAGCATTTAAAATTCAATTGAGCGCAGAGAGCTCTCGCGTGTTGGGTAGAAAGAATGAGTGCTGTTCTCACTGTTCCGATGGCTAAGCGCAATGATCAAATATGCTCGGATCGGATGCGGAAACAGAGAGTAGAAGCCAATGATGACAGATCAATCCGATTTCCATTTTGCGATCACCTGAAGCTGTTGGAGGCTTGGCCGCCGGTCTCGAGGGTCCGTCGGGTACATCTCTTAGAAAAGAGGCGTCCTTTCCAGCGCGCTCGACGAGGTCAGATCGTGCACATCGCGTCGCGCGGGTCGGGTCTGGGTGATCGCCGCCAAGGGTCAAGACGTCGAACGGTGATTGGCCAGGTCGCCTGAGAGGACTCGGCACAGCACATGCTCGCGCAGCGGGTGGCCGACGGGCAGGGCCGGGTGCTCGAACGTGGCCACATCGCGTTGCATGCCCAGGCGCTGCATCACGGCTTGCGACGGCGTGTTGGTCACGGTGGTGAACGACACGATCTCGTCCAGGCCCAGCCGGTCAAAGCCAAACGCCAACGCGGCGCGAGCGCCCTCGGTCGCCAGGCCCTGGCCCCAGTGCTCGCGCGCCAGCCGCCAGCCGACTTCGACGCAGGGCGAGAACGGCAGGTCAGGCGCCGGCACGTGCAGGCCGAGCATGCCGATGAAGGCGCCGTTGTCCTGTCGCTCGACCGCCCAGAAGCCCCAACCGCGCATGGCGATCAGCGCCTGGCAGCGGTCGGCCAGCGCGTCGCTTTCGGCGCGCGTCAGCGGTTCGGGGAAGAAGCGCATGGTCTCGGCATCGGCGTTCAGCGCGGCAAAGGGCGCGCGGTCGCTGTCGCACCAGGGACGCAGGACCAACCGTTCGGTGCGCAGCGTGGCGGGCGTGTCCAGGTGCGGGGGCGCCCTGTGGGCCATGCTTAGAACACCAGGGTGCGCCAGCGCAGGTCCAGCGCGCGGGCCATGAACTGCACGGCGCCGCCGCGGCCGGCGACTTCGGCAATCAGGGGCGTGTCGGTCAGGCCGTGCGCGGCCAGTGCGTCGCTGCAGGCGAAGAGGCGCGCCCCGTGGGCGGCCGCGTCCTGGATGTGGGCCAGCACGGTTTTATGGACGCGCGGGCTGGCGCGCAGGGCCGCGGCCATGCCGGGCACCAGCAGGTGCACGCTGGCGGCGGTGAAGTAGATCTCCACCGGCGCGTCCATCGCGGCAGCGGCGGCGGCTTGGAAGAACGGCGTGGCCAGGCGCTCGGGCGTGCTCGGGTCGGTGGCCCAGAGCAGGATGGCCACGCCGTCGGGGCTGTGTTCGGTGAAGCTCATGGCGCGCCGCCTTCCGGCTTGCCGGTGGCAGGCAGGCCGGGCGTGGTGGCCGGTTGCATCTCCAGCCGGTGCAGCCAGGCGTGGTGCGCCATGGCGGGCGCGACGGCGTCGCCGGTCAGCAGCGCGGGGGCGTCGGCGGCCCAGTCGCTCAGCTGCACGCGCGCGATCCAGCCGGCGCCGTACGGGTCGCGGTGGACCAGCTCGGGCCGGTCGTCCAGCGCCTCGTTCACCTCAACCACCGTGCCGCTGACGGGCGACTTGACGGCAACGACCGACTTCGACAGCTCGACCACCGCCACCGTGTTGCCCTGCGCCAGCTCGGTGCCCACGCGCTTGGCGCGGCACATGTAGACCTCGCCCGACAGACGGATGCCCAACTGCGTGATGCCCACGGTGGCTGTGCCGTCAGCGGTCAAGCGCGCCCAGACCTGTTCGGCCATCAGGTAGTGCAGATCGTCCGGGTGGACCAGGGGTGGGGCGCTCATGTCGCTGAAATGGGTTCAAGCATATCGAAGATGTGCTTCTGTAATGATAGCTGCCTGCGCAGAATACACTGGCGTCACAGACCGATTTGACTCCAATGCTTCAGAGATGAAAAAAAGCCTTCCTGCCCTTGCCTTGGCGTGCCTGCTGGGCGCGCCGCTGTGGGCGACCGCCCAGAAGATCGGCGATGTCAGCACCGCCTTTCAGTGGATCGGTCCCAACCACAAGATCGTGGTCGAGGCGTACGACGACCCGCAGGTCGAGGGCGTGACCTGCTATGTGTCGCGTGCCCGCACCGGCGGCGTCAAGGGCGGCTTGGGGCTGGCGGAGGACAAGGCCGAAGCGTCGATCGCCTGCCGCCAGGTCGGGCCGGTGCGCTTCAAGGCGCCGCTGCCCAAGGAGGACGAAGTCTTCAGCGAACGCATGTCGGTGCTCTTCAAACGCCTGCGTGTGGTGCGCATGGTCGACACGCAGCGCAACACGCTGCTGTACTTGACGTACTCCGACAAGCTGGTCGAAGGCTCCCCGCAGAACAGCCTGACGGCCGTGCCGATCGACCGCGCGACGCCGATCCCGATCAAGGGTTGAGCGCTGGGCTGACATCCGTACGGTCATGCGCTTGCTACGAATTGAATAGCTGTCCGCGCAGGTCCCACTTAGGTCAGCGCATGAAATGGGCGGAAGGGCATGGGAGTCGAACCCACCCGGCGACGCATGGCGCCACCCACCGGGTTTGAAGCCCGGCCCACCCACCAGGGTGGTTGCCCTTCCGTAGAGAAATCTCCGCCCTGTGGCGCCGCAGGCGCCTTCCCCCCTCTCTCTTCGCGCTGCGCGCTTCGGGAGGGGGACAACGCCAATGCCCGGTGCCAGCCCGGGCAGGGCGTTCGCTGGCAGGGGCACGCGCGACGGTCTTGGGATTTGTCGCCGTATTCATTCGGTGAACAGCGTGCATTCTGCCCGCAGTTTGTGCAGGTCGCCGACGCGGCGGGTGAGGCCGATGCGGTCGAAGTGTTCGAGGATCTGGATGGCGCGTTTGCGGCCGAGGCCGGTGGCGTCGCGGAACTGGGCGGCGAGCACGTTGCCGTCGTGCGCGGCACCGATGGCGCGGGCGATGGCGGCCAGGCGCGCCATGGTGGCGGGCGGGTAGTACAAGTCCTTGACGGTCTGGTGCAGCTCGCCCTGGCGGGCCAGGCGCGCCAGGGTGATGCGCATCAGCGCTTCACTGTCGCCCGTGCCTTTGGCCAGGTCGCGCACCCAGGCGCCTTCGTAGCCGGCGGCGGACAGCGCGGGCGCGACTTTTTGCGCGATGCGCGTTTCCTGCGCCGTGAGTTGCGCGCCATGGCTAGGCAGATGGGCGACGGCGCCGCGCAGAGCGATCTGGCCGGCGGCAGCCAGCCGTGCCAGCAGCGCTTGCCACAGCGGGGCTGACAGGCGCGGTGCGGTCAGGCGGCGCAGGCGGGCGGTGTCGGGGCCCAACTCGTCGGGCTGCTTGTCGTGAAAGGCTTGCAGCGCGGCCAGCACGGCGGCTTCCAATGCTGCGGTTTGCGTAGCGCCCAGCGCTTGCCCTGCTTGGGCCAGCGCGCCGTCGGGCATCGCATCTGGCGGCAGGGTAAGCAGGCCTTGCGCGGTCGTGAAGCGCTGCAGATCGACGCCGAAAGGCGCTGCGGCCAGCAGGCCCGCCAGGCGCTCGGCGGCGCTGGGCAGGGTCAGCGCCTGCAGCTCGGCCAGGCGCTGCGGTGTGCGGCGGTAGCGCGTGGGCGGGAAGGGGTCGAGCACGCTGCCGCCGGCCAAGGTGCGGCTGGCCGCAGCGTCGCGCAACAGCACGCGCTCGCCATGCCAGGCGCCCACCGGGGCGTGCAGCACCAGTTGCACAAAGGCGCCGGCGCCGGGCGCCAGGGTGTCGGCGTCCAGCACGGCCACGGTGGCGGCGACCTGCGCGGCGCCCAGGTGCGCCAGCACGCGCGCGCCACTGCGCAAGGGTTTGGCTTCGCCGTGCCACAGCGTCAGGCGCACGTCGACGCGCTGGGTCTGCAAGGCGACGGTCGGGGCGGTGAGCCACTGGCCGCGCGCGACCTGGTCCTTGGCGATACCGGGCAGGGCAACGGCGCAGCGCTGGCCGGCGTGGGCACGGGCGACTTCGCGGCTTTGTGCGTGCAGGCTGCGCGCGCGTGCGGGTAGGGGCTGGGCCGATGAAGTGGGGAGCAAGGCCAGCTCGCCGCCGACGGCGACCTCGCCCGCGTGCACCGTGCCTGTGACCACCGTGCCGGTGCCGGGCAGGGTGAAGGCGCGGTCGATCGCCAATCGGAAGGCTTTCAGGTCAAAATCGACTTCCGCCCTAGAGCCATCTGCGCGGGCAGCTTCCAAAAGCATAGCTTTCAGCGCATCGATACCCTCGCCCGTCTGTGCTGACACGGCGACGATGGGCGCGCCGGCGAGCGGCGTCGGTGCCAGCAGCGCGGCCACTTCGGCCCGGACGGCGGCGACGCGCGCGGCGTCCGCGCGGTCGGTCTTGGTCAGCACGGCGATGGCGCGCGATACGCCGAGCAGACTGAGCACGGCCAAGTGTTCCAACGTCTGCGGCATCGGCCCGTCGTCGGCGGCGACCAGCAGCAGCGCCATGTCGATGCCGCTGGCACCGGCCACCATGGTGTGCACCAGCCGTTCGTGCCCGGGCACGTCGATGAAACCATGCGTTCGGCGGCCGGCCGCCGGGCCGCCCCAAGGCCGGGGCTCCCCCCTGGGGGGACGACGCCGGAGGCGTCTAGGGGGCAGTCATCCGGCACGTCGAGAAAGGCGTAGCCCAGCTCGATGCTGATGCCGCGCTGCTTTTCTTCGGGCAGGCGGTCGGTGTCGACGCCCGTCAATGCGCGCACCAGCGTGCTCTTGCCGTGGTCGATGTGGCCTGCGGTGCCGATGATCATGGTGGTAGCGGTGGCGAATCAGACGCGGTAGGCGGCCTGCGGAAGCACCGGGGGCGCGGCGCCACCGAACATCTCGGCGAACATGAAGTCGGCCCAGCGGAAGTCTTCCTGGAACAGATGGGCTGTGCGTTCGTTGTAGTCGCGCTGAACCTGGCGCACGCGGCCTTCAGCGTCGAAGTCGTAGTCGAACTGCACGTTCAGCGCCTGCCCCGGCGTGCCGTTGACGACCATGTAGCAGAGGTTGTCGGGCAAGCGCTTCTCGGGTGCGCGGCCGGCCAGTTTTTCGCTGATCTGGTAGGCCACGATGCGGCCCAGGCGGTTGGCGATGTGCGCGCTCTTGGGGTAATAGCGGAAGGGCAGGGGCGACACGGCCTGGATCGCGTCGCCGATGACGAAGGCGCGTTCATCGCCCTTGACCTGCATGGTCAGCACGTCGACATCGGCCCAGCCGTCGCTGGTGGCACTGACGGTGCCCGCCAGCCAGGCCAGATCGCCCGCCTTGTGCGGCGCCATCAGGATGGCGTGGTCAAAGCGCTGGTCGCCCGCGGCGGTGCGGATGCGTTGGTTGAACGGGTCGACCTCCTGCACATGCGCGTTGGGCACGTAGGTGATGAAGTCCTTGTACAGCTCGTCAAACGCGGCCTTGTAGCCGCCACCGATGGGGGCGATGCCGGGCTTGTGGTCGAGGATGGTGATGTGGCCCTTGATCTTGTGCGTCTTGAAGTACCAGGCGATCAGGCAGGCGCGTTCGTACGGGCTGGGCGGGCAGCGCTGCGGTGGCGGAGGTAGGTTCATGACCAGTTCGCCGCCCTTAAAGCCGTGCAGCGCGCGCTTGATGGTCAGGAATTCGCTGTTGCTGGCGTAGGCGCTGGGAAAGCGCTGGCGCGTGGCGTCGGCCGCGCGGCGGTCATCGCCGAACCAGGCTTCGTACTGGTAGCGGATGCCGGGTGCCAGCACCAGCCAGTCGTAGTCGAGTGTGCCCTGGCTCGTGGTGACGCGGCGCTGGGCGCGGTCAATGCCTTCCACCTCCGCCTGCACGAACTGCCAGCCCAGGTGCTGCGACACGCGAAGGTAATCCTGCGTCAGCAGCTCGCCGTCCACCATGTCGACCAGCCACATGTTGGACAGTGGGCTGGAGAAAAAGCTGGGGTTGCGGTCGATCAGCACGACCTCGGCCTGCGGCGCCAGTTTGCGCAGGTTGGCCGCCGTGGTCAGGCCACCCCAACCGCCGCCGCAGACGACGACGCGGGGCGCTTTCCCCTTGGGCAGCAAGGTCTGGCTGGGACGGCCGAGGAAGGCGGGCAGCGGCGCCGGTTGCAGTCCGCCCACGCTGTTGGAGGTCGTTGTGGCGCAGCCGGCCAGGGCGGCAGTACCGGCCACACCGGCGATGAAATGGCGACGATCAAGGGTCATGAAAAGCTCCTTTTCCAATAGCTGACCAGCTAATCTTTACAAGGACAAGAAAGGTATTTGATTCGTCAGGGCGGTAGCGTCCTCCAGGCAGCGGCAATCCAGCAGCAGACGGCCATCGGCAATGCGGCCGATGACGGGTTGGGGCAGTTGGCGCAGCGCGGCGGCCAGCGCGTCCAGCACGCGGCCACTGCGTTGGCCGTCGACCGGCGCGATGGCCACGCCAGCAGAGGGCAGGCGTTCGACCGGCAGCGAGCCGGAGCCGATCTGTCCCTGCAGCGCGACCGGCTCCACCGCGTAGCGCGGCGCCAGTGCGGCCCCCAGCACCGGCAACACCAGAGCGGCGGTGGCTTCAATGTCGGCCAAGGGACGCGTCAGCAGGCGCAGCGTGGGCAGCGCTTGGGCCAGATGCTCGGGCTGCTGGTAGAGCATCAGCGTGGCTTCCAGCGCGGCCAGGGGCAGCTTGCTCATGCGCAGAGCGCGCTTCATCGGGAACTTGCGGATGCGGCCCACGCATTCCTTGCTGCCCACGATCAACCCGGCCTGCGGGCCGCCCAGAAGCTTGTCACCGCTGAAGGTAACCACGTCGCAACCGGCGCGCAGCATCTCTTGCGGCGTGGGTTCGCGCGGCAGGCCGTAGGCGGCCATGTCGATCAGCGCACCGGCGCCCAGGTCGGTGGCCACGGGCAGGCCGCGTGCGTGGGCGATGGCGGCCAGCGTCGCCTCATCCACCGCACTGGTGAAGCCTTGCACGGCGTAGTTGCTGGTGTGTACCTTCATCAACAGGGCGGTGCGCTCGGTGATGGCACGCTCGTAATCGGCAGGGTGGGTGCGGTTGGTGGTGCCGACTTCGACCAGCTTGGCGCCCGCGCTTTCCATCACGTCGGGCATGCGGAAGGCGCCGCCGATTTCGACCAACTCGCCGCGCGAGACGATCACTTCCTTGCCGCGTGCCAGCGCCGCCAGCGTCAGCAGCACGGCGGCGGCGTTGTTGTTGACCACGGTGGCGGCTTCGGCGCCGGTCAGCTCGCAGAGCAGGCCTTCGACGATGCTGTCGCGGTCGCCGCGCTGGCCGCTGGCCAGGTCATATTCGAGGTTGTTGGGGCCGGCCATCATGGCCTGCACATGGCGCAGCGCGCTGGGCGCCAGCAGGGCGCGGCCCAGGTTGGTGTGGATGACGGTGCCCGTGAGGTTGAGCACCGGCTTCATGCGCGGGGCCAGGCGATCGGCCACGCGCCGGTGCAGCGCGTCGGCGATGACTTGCGTGTCGACCGCGCCGGCCGCCAGGGTGCCGGCGACAGCCTGGGCGCGCAGATCGGCCAGCAGCGTGCGCGCCGTGTCCGCCACCACGGTGTGGCCGTGCGCGCCGACGAGGTGGGCCACGGCGGGCACGCGCAGCAGTTTGTCCAGCGCCGGCAGTTGCTGCGGGCGGGCGAGGTCGGTCGTAGGGGTTGAGGCTGACTTTGGGGCCTGCGAACCGTGGACCACGGATTCTGGGGGCCGGGCCATCAGTGTGGCCCTCGAGGCGCGGGGGGCGGTTCGCCTGTGTCGTCGGCGCTGTCGGTGTCTGCTTCGCCGAACAGCAGCAGCAGGTTGGTGCCGTGGCGTGCGTAGCCAGCGTCGGACACCAGCAGATCGAGCGTCAAGGTGGCCAGGTCGTCGGCCACGGGTTCGACCTGCACGTCCTGCGTCATGTGCACGATCTTGAGATAGTGGCCGCAATCGTCGCAGGTTTCGGCCTGGATGCTGGGGCGTTTGGCGGCCGCAGCGTCATCGGGCGCGGCCACGGCTTCGAGCGAGCGAAAGCGCACGGCCCCGGTGCCGCGGCAGTGTGTGCACTTGACGCGCACCATGTGCCATTCGGCGTTGCACAGCGTGCAGTGCAGGTAGCGGTGGCCTTCGGTTTCGCCGCCCACGCGGGTGACGCTGGCCAACGGTAGGCTGGCGCAGCAGGGGCAGCGCCCTTCGTCGTCGGTGTAGCCAAAGGCGCCGGGCAGGGCGGCCTGCGTGGCCATGACCAGGCGGGTGAAGAACAACTGCAGCCCGGCAGCGACCAGCGGCGCCAGCGCCATGTCGAGGCCCAGCGACACGCCGGTCAGCAGGCGGCCGGCCTGCGTTTCCAGGGCCTCGTCGGTCAGCGACAGCGCGGCTTCGACACTGGGGCGGGCCGGGCTGTCCGGCGGCAGGTGCTCCAACGCGTGGCGGATCAGCGCGCGCCATTCGTCGCGCCAGACGGCGTCGCGCGGCCACACGCTGGCGTCCAGCAGGGCTTCGCCGCGCTGCGAGGCGGCGTCGGCCTGCGCGGCCGTGGGCAGTGTGACGGCGGGGTAGCCGGCCAGGCGCGCGTGTTGCGCCTCGGCCAACACGGCCATCAGCAGCAGGTAGTCGCGCATCGGGTGGCCGGCGGCCAACTGGCGCAGGCGCAGCGCGCGCTCGGCAAACACGCCGGGCTGCGGCAATACCAGGCGGGGCAGGTCGCCCCCCGCGTTCAGCGCGATCTCTTCAGGGGTGCGCAAATGACCAGTGACAGACATAGACATCCAACGGGCTGCCCGCCCTAGAGGAATCTGCGCGGGCAGCTATACAACATGTAGCAAATGACCGGTCGGCTTACTGTCCGCCGGGCGCACGGTCGATCGACTGCTGCACCTTCTCGCGGTACCACAAGCTGTGGTGGCGCTTGGCCCAACCCGATGTCACGGTGCCTTGCGTCATGGCGCGCAGCGTGCCCTTGACCCAGATCGCGGCGTAGATGTGCACCACGGCCGTCAGCGACATGATGAACGCCGCCAGCGAATGCAGAAGCACCGCCACGCGCTGCACCGGGATCGGCACATCGGTGGCAAACCAGGCCTGCCAGAACAGCAGGCCGGTTCCCAGCAGCACCAGCAGGCACAGGGTCATCGACCAGAACACCAGCTTCTGACCGGCGTTGTACTTGCCCACAGGTGGCATTTGCGATTCGTCGTTGTCCAGCACCAGCTTGGGCGCGTCCTTGACCCACTGGGTATCGGATTTGCGCCAGAGGTTGGCGCCGACGAACATGAAGAACATGAACAGGAACAGCACGAACACGCCGATACCGAAGTAGGGGTGCACGATGCGTGTCCACTGCGGGCCGCCGAAGAACTGCGTCAGAAAGAACAGGTTGGGGTGGAACAGCGCCAGGCCGGAGAATCCGGCCAAGCCGAACAGCACGACCACCAGCCAATGGTTGATGCGCTGGTTGTCGGTGTAGCGCTGGAGGTAGAGCTTTTTCATCGCCGTACCGCTCCCAAAAGGAAAAAGCTCCCCCTCGGGGGGCAGCGGACCACGCGAAGTGGGGAAGCGTGGGGGTGATGTTTCATCGCACTTCTCCTTCAGACGGGGCAGTGCCGTGCTCGTACACGCGCTGGCCGTCCAGTTCGATCACGTTGGGCTGACCGTCGGGCACGTAGTCCTCGTCGTCTTCCGGCACTTCCAGCGGGCCCTGCTTCATGTGGTGGAAGAAGCCGACCAGCGCAGCGCCCACCATGGTGGCCAGTGCGACCGGCTTGGCGAGGCCCTTCCACAGCGCCACCATGGGGCTGATGGTCGGGTCCTTGGGCAGGTCGGAATACAGCTCGGGCTTGTCGCCGTGCTGCAGCACGTACATGACGTGCGTGCCGCCGACGCCAGCCGGGTTGTAGACGCTGGCCTGCTCGTAGCCGCGCGATTTGAGTTCGGTCACGCGGCCGTCGCCGTACGCCAGCATGTCTTCCTTGCTGCCGAAGCGGATGGCGCCCGTGGGGCAGGCCTTGGCGCAGGCCGGCTCCTGGCTGACGGCGACGCGGTCGGCGCACAGCGAGCACTTGTAGGCCTTGTTGTCCTTCTCGCTGATGCGGGGCACGTCGAAGGGGCAACCCTTGACGCAGTAGCCGCAGCCAATGCAGTTTTCACTGATGAAGTCGACGATGCCATTGGCGTACTTGACGATGGCGCCCGGCGACGGGCAGGCCTTCAGGCAGCCCGGGTCTTCGCAGTGCATACAGCCGTCCTTGCGGATCAGCCATTCCAGGCGGCCGGGGGTGACCTCGACCTCCGAGAACTTCATCACCGTCCAGGACTGCGGCGTCAGATCGACCGGGTTGTCGTACGTGCCGTGGCAGGTGCCGACCTCGTCGCGCAGATCGTTCCATTCCATGCACGCGACCTGGCAGGCCTTGCAGCCAATGCAGCTGGACACGTCGATCAGCTTGGCCACCGCCGGAATGCGGTGGCGCACGTCCGGCGACGGCGTGGTCGTAGCCGAGCGCTTGGCGATGTCGAGGGATTGAAGAGATGACATAAACCGGACTCCTCAAGCCTTCTCAATGTTCACGGTGAACGACTTGTACTCGGGCGTCTGCGTGTTCGCGTCGCCCACGAAGGGGGTCAGCGTGTTCACCAGATAACCCTGCTTGGTCTGGCCGACAAAGCCCCAGTGGTTGGGCAGGCCGACCGTGTGCACCGTCTGGCCGCCGCAGTCCAGCACCGGAATGCGCTTGGTGACGACCGCCACCGCCTTGATGAAGCCGCGGTTGGACGACACCTTGACCATGCTGCCGTGCGCGATGCCTTTTTCCTTGGCCAGCACTTCGCTGATTTCAACGAACTGCTGGGGCTGGATGATGGCGTTCAGCGTGGCGTGCTTGGTCCAGTAGTGGAAGTGCTCCGTCAGGCGGTAGCTGGTGGCCGCGTACGGGAACTCCTTCGGCTTGCCAAAGGCTTCCATGTCGCCCTTGAAGACGCGCGCGGCCGGGTTGGACTTGGCGCGCGGGTCCTTGTAGAGCGGATTGGTTTCCAGCGGCGTTTCAAACGGCTCGTAGTGCGTTGGCAGCGGGCCTTCGGCCATGCCGGTGGGCGCAAACAACCGCGCCACGCCTTCGCCCGTCATGATGAACGGGCGCACCGCATCGGGCACTGTCGGGCCGGCCGTCAGGCCGATGTCGGGCACGTCGGAGCCACCCCAGGTCTTGCCGTTCCAGACCACCAGCGGCTTGTCGGCGCGCCAGGGCTTGCCGGTCTGCGGGTTGACGGACGCGCCGTTGTACAGGATCCGGCGATTGGCCGGCCACGACCAGGCCCAGTTCAGCGTCTGGCCGATGTGCCACGGGTCGCTGTTGTCGCGCCGGGCCATCTGGTTGCCCGCCTGCGTCCACGCGCCGCAGTAGATCCAGCAGCCGCTGGCGGTGCTCCCGTCGTCGCGCAACTGGGCGAACCCGCTCAGTTGGTCGCCCGCCTTGACCAGCACCTTGGTGGCGTCGGCCGGGTCGGTCAGGTCGGTCAGGGCCTTGCCGTTGTATTCCTTGGCCAGCTCGTCGGGGCCCGGCATGTGCGGCACCTTGTAGGGCCAGCTGAGCTTGACGATCGGGTCGGGGAAGGCGCCGGCATCCTTGCGGTACAGCGCGCGCATGCGCACGAACAGCTCCGCCACGATGTCGATGTCGGTCTTGGCTTCGCCCGGCGGCGGCGCCGCCTTCCAGTGCCACTGCAGCCATCGGCCAGAGTTGGTGATCGAGCCTTCGTCCTCGGCAAAGCAGGTCGAGGGCAGGCGGAACACCGTGGTCTGGATGTCTTCGGACTTGACGTCGTTGTACTCGCCGTGGTTCTTCCAGAACTCGGCCGTTTCGGTGTTCAGCGGGTCGATGGTGACCAGGAACTTCAGCTTGGACAGGCCGGCGATGATCTTCTTCTTGTTGGGGAAGGAGGCCACCGGGTTGAAGCCCTGGCAGATGTAGCCGTTCATCTTGCCCTGGTTCATCATCTCGAACGCGCGCAGGATGTCGTAGAGCATGTCCCACTTGGGCAGGTAGTGGAAGGCCCAGTTGTTGTCGGCCGTCGCGGCATCGCCCCACCAGGCCTTTTGCTGGCTGACGAAGAACTTGGGGTAGTTCTGCCAGTAGCTGGTCTGGTTGGGCCGCAGCGGCTTGGTCGCCCTGGATTCCAGGTACGGCTTCAGTTCCTGTTCGGCGTCGCGCGCCAGCGTCATGTAGCCGGGCAGCGTGTTGGACAGCAGCCCCAGGTCGGTCAGGCCCTGGATGTTGCTGTGCCCGCGCAGCGCGTTCATGCCGCCGCCCGGCACGCCGATGTTGCCGAGCAGCAGCTGCATCAGCGCGCCGCAGCGCAGCATCTCAGAGCCGGTGCTGTGCTGCGTCCACCCCAGCGCGTACATGATGGTCATGGTGCGGTCGGGCGTGGCGGTGCTGGCGATGTACTCGCACACCTTCAGGAAGTCGGCTTCCTTGGTGCCGCAGACCTTGCTGACCATGGCCGGCGTGTAGCTGGCGTAGTGCTTCTTGAGGATCTGGAAGACGCAACGCGGGTGTTCCAGCGTCATGTCGACCTTGGCAAAGCCGTCGTCGCCATTTTTGTACGCCCAGCTGGCCGGGTCGTAGCTGCGCTTGGCTTCGTCGTAGCCGCTGAAGATGCCGTCGTTGAACTGGTACGCCTCGCCCACGATGAAGGGGGCGTTGGTGTAGTGGCGCACGTACTCCGTCTGGATCTTGTTTTGCGTCAGCAGGTAGTTGATGACCCCGCCCAGGAAGGCGATGTCTGACCCCGCGCGCACCGGCGCGTAGAAGTCGCTCATGGCGGCCGAGCGCGTGAAGCGCGGGTCGACCACGACCAGCTTCGCCTTGTTGACGTTGCGCGCTTCGATCGCCCACTTAAAACCCACGGGGTGCGCTTCGGCAGCGTTACCCCCCATCACGAGAACCAAGTCGGCGTTCTTGATGTCCTCCCAGTGGTTGGTCATCGCGCCTCGGCCAAACGTCGGAGCCAGACCGGCTACCGTCGGGCCGTGTCAAACACGTGCCTGGTTATCGAATACCAGTATCCCCATGCTGCGCATCACCTTGTGGGTGATGTAGCCCGCTTCATTCGACGATGCCGAAGCCGCCAGCATACCGGTGGTCAACCAGCGGTTGACGGTTTGGCCGGCGGCGTTGGTGGTCTGAAAGTTGGCGTCGCGGTCGGCCTTCATCAGGCCGGTGATGCGGTTCAGCGCCTCATCCCAGCCGATGCGCTTCCATTCCTTGGTGCCGGGTTCGCGCACTTCGGGGTACTTCAGGCGTCCCGGGCTGTGCACGAAGTCGAGCAGGCCGGCGCCCTTGGGGCACAGACTGCCGCGGCTGACCGGGTGGTCCGGGTCGCCTTCCACGTGGATCACATCGCCCAGCGCGTTCTTCGATCCGTCGCCCAGGCTGTACATCAGCAGGCCGCAGCCCACCGAGCAATAGGTGCAGTTGTTGCGTGTTTCGGTGGCGGCTGCGAGCTTGTACTGGCGCGTTTCGGCCAGCGCCGCGGTGGGCGAAAAGCCCAGCGCGACCAGGCTGGACGCCGCCAGTCCCGCTCCGCTGACGCGGAAGAACTGCCGTCGGTTCATGTCCATCGTGGTGACTCCTTGTGATGCGCAACGCGAACGCAGGAACTCCCCCTGGGTACGCGCACGGATGAAATGAGTCTACGGCGATAGCACAGCGCCAGCCGATGCAAAAACCCTTATGAAGCCAGATGCATAGCTCCGCGAGAGTCGGCATCGCGACGTGCGAGCAGCGCGCAAGGGGCGCGCCATGCAACGGACGCTGTCGCCTCGGTACGCGGGCCCGCGTGCTGGCACCGCGTCATTCTTGTCGGCGCTGACCGCAGCCCCTGTCAGCCGTTGCGCCTCAAGCGCGTCGCACCTGTTTTGATAGCTGCCCGCGCAGATTCATCTAGGGCTGAAGCGCGATTTGTCTTGAAGCAAAGGGCTAAGTCGCCCCGCTTGATCGCACGCCGATTGCGCCGTCGCCGACCGCCGCCACACCGGCCCGGCGCGTCTGCGGCCTGGCGTCACTCGCCCATCACCACGCCTTCACGCCGCGGATCGGCGCCGCCCAGCCACAGCTTCTTGCCGTGGATTTCGGTGCGTGTCAGCGCCTGCAGGCCGCTGGTCATGTTCATCTCTTTCACCTCGGCGCCGCGCGTGCGCAGGGCTTCGACGGTGGCCGGCGGGAATTTCTTCTCTTCCAGCATGGTTGGGCCGTTGGTGTTGCCGAAATTGGGCAGGTTGATGGCCTGCTGCGGCGTCAGGCCCCAGTTCAGCACGCCGTTCAGCGTCTTGGCGGTGTAGTGGATGATCAGCGCACCGCCCGGGCTGCCAGCGCTCATGACCAGTGGGCCGCGTCGGCCGTCGGGCGTCTTTTCAAACACCAGCGTGGGCGCCATGGACGAGCGCGGGCGCTTGCCGGGTTGCACGCGGTTGGCGATGGGTTGGCCCTTGGCGTCGGCTGGCGCAAAGCTGAAGTCGGTCAACTCGTTGTTGAGCAAAAAGCCCTTGACCATCTGGCGCGAGCCGAACTGGTCTTCGATCGTCGTCGTCATCGCCAGCGCTTTGCCGTGCACGTCGACGATGCTGATGTGGCTGGTGCCGTACTCGGGCTGGTCGGGCATGGGCGCGTAGCCGGTCTTCACCGCGCCGGGCTGGCCGGGTTGTGCGAGCTTCATGCTTTGCGCGCCGATCAGCTTGGCGCGTTCGGCCAGGTAGCCGGGCGCCAGCAGGCTCATCCAGCTGCCGCCGGGCGGCTGCACGAAGTCGGGGTCGGCCACGTACTGGCCGCGGTCGGCAAAGGCCAGGCGCGCCGCCTCGTTGTAGAAGTACAGCCAGTCGGCGGTGGGCAGGCCGGCGGCATCGGGCTTGGCTTGCGCGGCGGGCGTCTGGCCCAGGATGCCCAGGATCTGGCCGATGGCGATGGCGCCCGACGACGGCGGCGGGAAGCCGCACACCTCGTAGGTCTGCTGGTTGGCGGCCGAGCGCAGGTCGTGGCACAGCGGCGTGCGCTTCTTGGCCTGGTAACCGGCCAGGTCGGCCATGCTCAGTTTGCCGGGGTTGGTGGGGTGCCCAGTGACCTTGGCGACGATGGCCTGCGCCACCGGGCCTTCCAGCAGCGCCTTGGAGCCCTGCGCCGCGATGCCGCGCAGCACGGCGGCGTATTCGGGGTTCTTCAGCACATGGCCGACCGGCCAGGGCTGGCCGGCGGGGTTGTAGAAGTACTGCGCGGCGACTGGGTCGTTCTTCAGGAATTTTTCGGACTGCAGCAGCGTGTTCAGGCGCGGGCTGACCTGAAAGCCGCGCTCGGCCAGGTCGATCGCGGGCTTGAACAGGTCGGCCCAGGCCAGACGGCCGTGCGCCTTGTGCGCCGCTTCCAGCATGCGCACGGCGCCCGGCACGCCGGTGGAGCGGCCCCCAACCACCGCGTCGTGAAACGCCATTGGCTTGCCGTCGGGCTGCAGGAACAGCTTGTCGTCGGCCGCGGCGGGGGCGGTTTCGCGGCCGTCCCACGCCTCGACGTCGCGGCCGTTGGTGTACATCAGGAAGGCGCCGCCGGCGATGCCGCTGGACTGCGGCTCGACCAGGCCCAGCACCATCTGCACGGCGATGGCCGCGTCGATGGCGCTGCCCCCGGCCTTCAGCACCTGGTAGCCCGCGTCGGTCGCCAGCGGGTTGGCGGCGGCGACGGCGAATTTTTCGTCCGCCCAACCGGGCTTGTCGGTCCAGCCGGAGGCGGCTTCGGGCTGTGCCGGCAGGCTGGGCACCGTGTAGTCGAAGCGGCCTCCGCCGCCGCTGCCACTGGCGCAACCGGCAATGAGCGCGGCCGCGGCCACGCTGCCAAGGGCGAACAAACGGGAGCGGTGGGTTGGGCGAATATGGGGCATGGCTCCTCCTTCGGTATGGGTGGCGGCCATGTTAGCGCGCACAGATCGGTGTGGCGTGAATTTCAAGCCAAATGGGGCTCTGGTCCTACAACCACCTGCGCGGGCAGCTAGAAAAAACATAGCGACGTGCTGGCTGCACGCTGCTGTGTGGTTGGGGGGACCGTCCACGCGGCGGCGCGTGGTGCGCTGCCAGCGCGTTCCTCTCAAGACGGCTTGCGCGCCCGCCTCTTCCTGGCCGCTGCAGGGGCCTTGGCTGGCACGCTGGCCGCCTTGGTCACTGCGGCCCGGGTCTTACCCGGCGCGGTGGCCGCGCTGCCCGCGGCGCGCGGCTGGCGCGGTTTCTTGGGTCGCGGCGCGGGCAGGGCGTCGGCCGTGGCCAGCAGCAGCGCGCGCAGCAGGTCGCGCTCGTCCCAGCGGTCGGGCGTCAGCAGCAGGTGTGGCTTGGCCTGCTCGTAGAACTTGCCCCACACCGGCTCGTCCAGCAGCGCCTCGCCCGCCGGCGTCGGCTTGACGTACAGCTGGTCGTCGCACACAAAACCGACCGGCTTGTCGCCCACGTACACGCAGTACTCGCCAAACATCCGCCGCGTGCGCAAACCGGGCAGATCGCCCAGCTGGTCCAGCAGAAAGTCCATGGTTTCAGGGCGGGTCGACATGGCGACGGTTGACGGAGTGAGGACAGCGTCAGCTTAGCGCAGCGGCGCCCTCTGGATGCGAGTTGCCGAAGCGCCAGGGAGGCCCCGGCAAGCTGTGTGCACGTTGCCCTGCGGTCTGCACGGCGAACCCCAGACGGCCGTCGCTGGACCCGCGCCGGCACCAGCGGTGCCCCCGGAAGGGGGGTGGCGCAACCAGCCGAAGGCTGTGGAGCCTGGGGGAGAGCTTATTTCGGTGCCAGGCGAATCGCGCCGTCCAGCCGGATCACCTCGCCGTTCAGCATGTCGTTCTCGATGATCTGCTTGACCAGCTTGGCGTAGTCCTCGGGCGTGCCCAGGCGGCTGGGGAAGGGCACACCGGCGGCCAGCGCGTCCTGCACTTCCTGCGGCATGGTGAACAGCATCGGCGTGCCGAAGATGCCGGGGGCGATCGTCATGTTGCGGATGCCGTTGCGCGCCAGATCGCGCGCGATCGGCAGCGTCATGCCGACCACGCCACCCTTGCTGGCGGAATACGCGGCCTGGCCAATCTGGCCGTCATAGGCCGCCACGCTGGCAGTGCTGATCAGCACGCCGCGCTCGCCCGTGCTTTCGGGCTCGTTCTTGGTCATGGCGTCGGACGCCAGGCGGATCATGTTGAAGCTGCCCACCAGGTTGACCATGATGGTCTTGGTGAACACGTCCAGCTTGTGCGCGCCGCTTTTGCCCACCGTCTTCTCGGCCGGGGCAATGCCCGCGCAGTTGACCAGGCCCATCAGCTTGCCCATCGACACTGCCTTGGCCACCACGGCCTGGCCGTCCGCTTCACTGCTGACGTCGCACTTCACGAAGGCGCCACCAATCTCTTTGGCCACGGCCTCGCCTTTTTCCGCCTGCATGTCGGCGATGACGACCTTGGCGCCTTCCTTGGCCAGCATGCGCGCCGTGCCTTCGCCCAGGCCCGATGCGCCGCCGGTGATGATGAAAACTTTGTCCTTGATCTGCATTTGCGGTCTCCTGATCGCTTGATTTGTAGGGGGTTGAGTGGCTCAAGCGATTATGGACGAGCCCTTTGCGCCCCTTGCGTGGGTGCCACGGCGGCTGCTTGGGCGGACGGCCGGTCAGAAGCGGAACCAAACGATCACCGCGGCCGTCGCGCCGCACGGGACGGCGTTGGCCAGGCTCACGCCGCTCGCCTTGTCCATCTGGTCGCCATTGTTTCGTACATCCACAAGGGCATGGTCGGTTGGCGCCCACCCAGATCAGCCAGGTCCACAGCGAATGCTGGCGCGATTCGCGCGTTCGCAGGATCGCCAGCACCGTAGGCATGTAAGCCAGCAAGCGCGCCGTGGTCAGCACCATGAACGTCCAGGTCAACCCGCGCAGGCCAGGCGCGCCAACGGGGCGCCGCCGTGGGTGTGGCACTGCGGGGGGAAGGCGGGCCGTGGAGGTATTCATGGCGGGCTCTTTTTGGATACGGGCGCGGTGGTTTGCTGGTTTGCTTTTTTTGGTGAAAAGGGGTGGATGGCCATACAACCACCTGCGCAGCCAGCTGCGAAAGTTATAGCAGTTGCGCTGCACGCTGCCCACCCCCCAAGGCCACCGCCAACAAGCCCGGCGGGTATTGGTGTGCATTTGGTTTGGGTGCGGCCGACCTTTCTTCTGCGAATTGGGGGATCGCATGAACGAGAGATATCGCACTGCCTGAATGTGTTGGACTCAAGCGAACTGAACTTGGACACAAGAGAAATGGACTGGATTAGGAGGCGTTTTTCGCCGATGTGAACTTTTTTAAAAGAGAGCCGGGAGTGGCGCCACCATGCAGGAAAACCTAGGAGTTAAGGCTGACTTCGCCAGCACAACCGCGTGGTTGCGCAGTCCCCTCATTCGCACGAGCGAGCAGTTGCGTTCATTTCAGGACGACTTTGCGCAATTCCTGAACGGGATTCCGATCGAGCCTTTGCGTGACGGGCCGATCCAGGTCGCCGGCAGCGTGACTGTGATCGACCAGATGGTGTTGTGCCTGGGCGAGACTTCGCCGACGCGGTGCATGCATGTCACGCGGGACGACATGCACGAGCAGATCGTTCTGGCAATGACCCCAGCGGCACCAGCCTGATGCAATCCGAGGGTCAGGAATGGCGCATGGATGCGGGCGCTTCGGTGTTCATGCGCTCGGGGCAAATGCGTTCGATGGTGGCGTTCGGTCCAGCCCAGCGTTTTTCGGTGGTGCTGGACCGCCACACGCTGTCGCGTGTGGTGCCGGACGTAGACGCGCGTTTGATGCAACCTCTGCGCGGTCACCCGGTGTTGCAACTGATCGAGCAGTACGGCCGGCTGTTGTGCGACACGGCCTTGCCGCTGGCCACCGCTGCGCGCCAGGCGGTCGTGCAGCACATGCACAATCTAGCGGCCCTGGCCCTGGCCCTGGCCCTGGCCCTGGCCCTGGTCCTGGGTGCCGCAGGGGACGCGCGTGAGGTAGCGCAGGCCTGGGGCGCAGGCGGTGCGCCAGGACGTTGCGGCGCATCTCGCCTAGTCGGGGTTCTCGGTGTCGGAGGTGGCGCGCCGTCAGGGCGTGTCGACACGCTATCTGCAGATGCTGCTGGCTGAAGCGGGTCAGAGCTTTAGCCAGCTGGCGCAGAAAGCCCGGCTGGATCTGGCTCGGCAGCTGCTTACGAAGTGGCGCTGACGTCGGGCTTTGGCGATCTGTCGCACTTCAACCGCAGCCTCCGTCGGCGATTCGGCATGACGCCGCGAGAAGCGCGTGCCGAAAGCGCCGTCTGTCCGCACTTGCGCAACGTCTGATGGCGTGCAGGGCGCCTGGCCTACTGCGCGTAGGTTTGCTCTGTAATCAGAAACAACTCAGCGACCGATTTGAATGTCAAATGCGAATCATTCGCATATACTGACAAGCATCAGTGGCTGGGCGATGGCGCCTAAGCCGCGGAACAGCGGAGACGACCATGTCAACTAAGCACGCCCCTGATGCCCACACCGAGGAATACCTGTTGCCCCGCACCGAAGCGCTTCTGGCCGGCACGCTGGCGCTGATGACCGGTCTGGCGCACACCCCGCTGTGCGCCAGCCACCGTGAACTGATGGCCACGAAGGTGCGCGCGAACCTGGCCGAACTGGCGGCTCAGCCGCATGTGTCCGAAGCTTTGCGCACGGTCTTGTGCCGCCTGTCCGGTCAGTGGGGCGACGACCCGGCCGCCGCGCCCGCCGTCTCGGCCTGGCCCACCGGCCCGGTACAGGTGCACTGACATGCGCGCCACCGACGCCCACGAGCACCTGTGCCTGCTGCGCCAGCTGGGCGGCCTGCAGACGCGTGTCAGCGCCCAGATGCAGGCTCTGGCCTGTGCCGAGGCTGAGGCCCGCGCCCGTGCCGAGGCCGCCGAACGCCGCTGCGCCGCTTTGCAATCGGCCCTGGTGCGCGAACGCGCCCGGTGGGTGCTGGCCTGCACGCGTTGGAGTTGGGGCCTGGGCGGCCCGCCGACAGTGCGGCCTCTCGATGCCAACCCGGCAGCCGCCATCAGCGCACCGAAGTACCGCGCCGCCATGCCAGCCGAGCCGGGCGCGGTTGAAGTCGGCGCGCCGTACACCGCGACCGATGTGCTGTGTCAGACCGGCTGCCAGGGGCATGCCCATCCGTGGCTGAGCGCCGACGGCGGCTGCCGGCTGACGGGGGCGGACTGTACGCGGGTGCACAGCGCCACCGCAGACCTGGCGGAAAGCGGCGAACGCGAACCGCGCTGATGCCGTGCAGGGCAGGTCGCCCGCATCGGCGTGCAGCCCAAAAGATAAGAAAAAAAGGAGCTGAACCTACAGCCATCTGGGCAGGCAGCTGCGAAATCGATAGCGATCTACGGCGAGATCGGATCGTCCAAAGGCTGGGCGGCCAGCGCAGCAAAGCGCCCCGCCTTCGCCAAATACTTCCCCATCAACCGGTCCATCGACGGCCGGGCCCAGCGTTGCAGCTCCATCAGCAGCGCGTGGTCGGGCCAATCCATGGCGTAGCGGGTGCCCAGATCGCGCTGCAGGCGCGCCAGCAGCTCGGCGGCCATTTCGGCGTCGGCCAGGGCGCGGTGGGCGCGGCCGGTGCGGGGCAGGCCGAGGTGGTCGACGAGGCGGCCCAGGCTGTGGCTGGGCGCGTCGGGGTAGACGCGGCGCGACAGCAGCACGGTGCAGGCAAAGGGCTGGGGTGCGTCCAGGCCGGCCAGGGCCAGTTCGGTCTGCCAGAACTTGCGGTCAAACGACGCGTTGTGCGCGACCATGGGCGCGTCGCCGACGAAGCGGGCGGCTTCGTGCATGACCTCTTCGGCCGGGGGCGCGGCCGCGACCATGGCGTTGGTGATGCCGGTCAGCTGGGTGATGAAGGGCGGGATCCAGGCGCCGGTGCGCATCAGGCTTTGGTAGCGCCCGACGATGCGCTCGCCTTCCAGCAGGACGATGGCCACTTCGGTGGCGCGCGCGCCTTGCAGCGGGCCCATGCCGGTGGTTTCAAAGTCGATGACGGCGATCGGTGCGGGCATCTGTAAATTTTGAATGAAGCAGGCCTCTGGCCTAGCGCAATCTGCGCGGCCAGCTACTTAAACTGTAGCGATTGTGGTGGCGCTGCGCCGCTCCAGCGTGAACGGCGGCAGGCCTTGCAGCAGGCGCGTGCCGTAGCTGGTGCGCACCAGGCGCTTGTCGTAGCAGTAGACGTGGGCGCGGTCTTCTTCGGTGCGGATGGCGCGGCCGACCCACTGCGCCAGGCGGATGGCGGTGGCGGGCACGACCAGTTCGCTGAAAGGGTCGCGCCCGGCGGCGCGCAGCCATTCGGCGCGCGCTTCGCCCACCGGGTCGTCGGGCGGGGCGAAGGGTAGCTTGGTGATGAACAGCGATTCGCACAGCGGGCCGGGCAAGTCCAACCCTTCGCCAAACGACTGCATGCCGAAGATGATGGACGGCAGGCTGGCCGCCACGCGTTCGCGGTGCTGGCGCAACAGCATCTGGCGCGGCAGGCTGTTTTGCACCAGCACGTGGGCGCGCAGCGCGGGTGTCAGGCGCTCGGTGGCCTGGCGCATCTGCTCGCGTGAGGTGAACAGCACCAGCGCACCGGCCTCGACGCGCGCCAGGTCGGCCAGCAGCGCGCTGACCATGTCGGCGGTGAAGGCGAGCACGTCGCGCGGCTCGGCCGCGGTCTCGGTGGCGATGAAGATGCCCTGGCGCGCGTAGTCGAACGGGCTGGGCACGGCCAGGGTGCGCACGGCGTCGTCGCCCGACAGGCCCGCTTCGCGCAGGAAGAAATCGAACTGGCCGCAGCTGGTCAGCGTGGCCGAGGTCAGCACCGCGCCGCGCACGGCCGACCACAGGTGGTGGCGCAGCGTGTTGCCGGGCTGGATGGGGCTGGCGTGCGCCTTGACGACGATGAAGTCGCCGTCCATCGCCAGGGTGAACCACTTGGCCGCGGGCGGCGTGCCTTCCACCGCGTCCTGCAGCAGCAGCTGCGCTGTGGCGTGCACGGCTTCCAGCCGCGGTGCCAGCGTGCCCAACTGGGCGTAGAGCGTGGACAGGCGCTTGGCTTCTTCGGGCCGCTCGCGCATGGCGCTGCGCAGGGCTTTGGCGATGCTGCGCAGCACGGTCAGCAGACCGCCGGCATGGTGCGCGGCCTGCGCAAAGGGCTCGGTCAGCGCGGCGGGCAAGGCGCCTCCAGGGACGCGCGCGCGGCTGCTGGTCGCGGCCGGCGCAAAGCGCGCCAGCGTGCTGGCGCCGTACGCCTGGCGCGGCGCGCGCAGGGTGTCGCCGTACACGTCCATGGTCAGGCGCGCGGCGTCTTGCAAGGCGGTGCGCAGCTGGGTGGCGTGCGGGGCGATGTCGCCCAGCTCGTCGATCTCCATCAGCTGGCCGATGCGCAGCGCGCGGCTCGCCAGCTTGCCGATCCAGTTCAGGCGCGACAAGTCGGCCTCGCAGGCGAAGCGGTCGAGCGCGGTGGCGGGCAGGTGGTGCGCCTCGTCGACGACCAGCAGGCAGTTGTCCAGCTCGGGCAGCAGCCGCGCGCCCAGCGAGGTCAGCAGCAAATCGTGGTTGGCGACGATGACGTGCGCGCCGACCAGCTCCTTGCGCTTGTCGTAATACGTGCACTGGCTGAACACCGGGCAGTGCTTGCCGGTGCACGAGCTGGCTTCGGCCGCCACAGGCTGCCAGACTTCCGACTCGGGCGGTGTTTCCAGCGAGTCGCGGTCGCCGTCCCAGCCGCCAGTCGTCAGCACGTCGGCCATGCGGGTATAGAGCTGGACGCGCGCCTCGGTCTCGGCACGCGGACGCGGGGCGCGTTGCTCGGCGGCCTGATCGGCAAACAGGTCGTCGTCGGGCGCGTCGTCGTCCTCGTGTTGGCCGCCGCTGGCCAGGCGCTCCAGCTTCAGCTTGCAAACGTAGCGCCCGCGGCCCTTGGCCAGGGCGAATTTGAAGGGTTGGTCCAGCTGCGCGGCCAGCGCCGGCAGGTCCTTGTGGACCAGCTGTTCCTGCAGCGCGACGGTGGCGGTGGAAATCAGCACGCGCGTGCCGCGCGCCAGCGCCAGCTGGATCGCGGGCACGCTGTAGGCCAGCGATTTGCCCACGCCGGTGCCGGCCTGCAGCACGGCGATGGCGCGTTGTGGCGCGTCGCCTGCACCGCCGCCACTTTCGCCTTCGACCTTGCCCAACTCTGCTTCGCTGAAGGCCTGCGCCACCGCCTCGGCCATGCGGCGCTGGCCTTCGCGCACGCGAAAGCCGCTGGTGGCCTGCACCACGGCGTCGAAGGACTGCAGGGCCTCGTCGGCCCAGACTTTGGGGTTCATGGAAATCGGTGGAGGCGCCGCGTCGCGCCCCATGGGCCGGGCGGTGGGTGCTACTGTACTTGTATCCAGCGGTCTATGTTAGCCGACGGGGCGCTGCGCGGTCGACAAAAGGACAACTCGGCGGCCTGACGGGGCTGCGGGGCTGGCCACCAGGAGCGCGGTTTTGGGCCAACGTCAATGAGCCGCCCACGTTCGACGCAGATCCCATTGGGCGTTGCTGAGAATTTGCATAGGCAAGATTTCATTCAATATCTTTCATCTGATGCAATGTGCCCTCAATTCCTGTACCATGTGCTCATGTATCCCTAGCGCCTACCGATCCGCAGGAGCCATCCCCAGCTATCAGGAGCCCACCATGCCCGCCGCCCAAACCGTTCAGGTCCCCAGCCCCGACCGCGTTCTGACCCAGGCCACGCTGCGCGCCGCCGATTTGCTGGCACTGCCAGGGTCCGACCTGGCCAAGGTCATCGGCGTCAGCGACTCCACCGTCAGCCGCTACCGCAGCGGGGCTGCGGAGATTTCGCCCAGCTCCAAGCCGGGCGAGCTGGCGCTCTTGCTGGTGCGGGTGTTCCGGTCGCTCGACCCGCTGGTCGGCTCGGACACGCAGTTGCGCAAGGAGTGGATGCATTCGCTGAACAAGGCGCTGGGCGGCGTGCCCGCGCAGTTGGTCCTCAAGCCCGACGGACTGACGCGCACGCTGTCGTACCTGGATGGCATGCGCGCGGCGGCATGACGGCGGCCGCGGCGCCCTGGCCGGCCGAGTGGCTGCAGGACACCGTCCACGCGCTGTCCGAGCCCGAGGTCTGGCGCGGTGTGGAGACGCAGTACGCCAGCTCCAGTCTGCAACTGGTCGATTCGCACGCCGAGCACGACGTGCTCGAACAATTGCTGGAAGCCAGTAAGCCGCCGCTGCCCGATGATGCACCGCGCGGCCAGCATTTCCTTCTTTCCACGCCGTTTCGCTACACGCCGGGGCAGGGCAGCCGCTTCCGCGCGGCGGGCAGCCTGGGCATTTGGTACGGCGCGCGCGAGCTGAAGGCAGCCTGCGCCGAAGTCGCCTACTGGCGCATGCGTTTCATCCTGGACAGCGTGGGCCTGCTGCAGCGCCGCATCACGACGCACCACACCTTCTTCATGGCGGTGGTGCGGGGCAGCGCAATCGATCTGACCGCGCCGCCTTGGGACGCCTTCGCCAGCGCCTGGACCAGCGGCAGCGACTACACCGAAACCCAGCGCCTGGCCGCTGCCGTTCAAGCCGCGGGCATAGAAGTGATCCAGTACGCGTCGGTGCGTGAGCCCGGCTGCACCTGCTTTGCCGTCTTCACCCCCGCCGCGCTGCGCCAACCGCGCGGAGGTATCGACCGCACGCGTCAGAAATGGACCTGCACCGCCACGCGCGAACGCGTGCTGATGGCGCAGGACGGTGGGCCGGGGCGCTGGGAGTGGGATGGGTGAAGCGCCGCGCTTCGTCTCCGCGGTGGGCCTTGGCGGACATTCTTTGTGCTATTCATTGGATAGCTTTCTGCGCTGATGGTTGTAGGGCTAAAGCCTGATTTGTCTTGAAACAGGTTTGCCATTCCCCGGCCGAACGACGCAGCGGCCGCCGGGGTCAACCGACGCGCTTACTTCGCCGCGGCGCCATCCGCCGACACGCCTAGCGCCTTGTGCAGCTTGGTGCTGGTGGTCGTGTACTGGAACGGCACTTCCTTGCCCGGGAAGACGAAGGGCAGGGCGCCGTAGGCCGCCAGCGTGGCTTCGTGAAAGCCGCACAGGATCAGCTTCTTCTTGCCGGGGTAGGTGTTGATGTCGCCCACGGCGAAGATGCCGGGCTCGTTGGTGCCGTAGGTCTCGGTGTTGACGACGAGCTGCTTGCGCTCGATGTCCAGCGACCAGTCGGCGATGGGGCCGAGCTTGGGGCTCATGCCCAGGAAGGCGAGCAGCGCGTCCAGCGGCACGCGGCGCGTCACGCCATCGGGGCCCATGACCTCGATGGCGGCCAGGCGGTCGCCGGAGGCGTCGAAGCCGACGACCTGGCCGACCATGAACTGCATCTGCTGCGCCTCGCACAGCGCCCGCATCTGCGCCACCGATGCGGGCGTGGCCTGAAAGCCGTCGCGCCGGTGCAGCAGCAGCACGCTGGCGGGCCGGTGATCGGCTTCTTGCGTGGCGAAGCGAATGGCCCAGTCGAGCGCGGAATTGCCGCCACCGGCGATGACCACGTGTTTGCCGGCAAAGTCGGCGGGGCGCTGCACGCGGTAGAACAGCTGGCGGTTCTCGAACGCCTCGATGCCAGGCACCGTCAGCCGCCGCGGCTGGAAGGCGCCGACACCCGCGGCGATGAACACGGCCTTTGCCAGCAGGCGCAGACCCTGGGCCGATTCCAGCAGAAAGCGGCCATCGGCTTGCTTTTGCAGCGTGCTGACCTCGTGGCCGAGGTGAAAGGTGGGCGCGAAGGGGGCGATCTGCTTGTGCAGCGCGTCGGTCAGTTCCTGACCGCTGCACACCGGGATTGCGGGGATGTCGTAGATCGGCTTGTCGGGGTACAGCTCGGACGGCTGGCCACCGATCTGCGGCAGCGCGTCGATGACGTGGGCCCGGATCTCCAGCAGCCCCAGCTCGAACACCTGGAACAGGCCCACCGGCCCGGCGCCGATGATGGCGGCATCGGTTTCGATCAGCGGCGTGGTGGTGTCGGTCATCCGGCGTGCTTCACATTCGATAGCTGGTTGCGCAATTTGGGCGCGGGCTGGGGCTTGATTTCATTCAAACCCGTGTCAGAGCACCATCGTAGCGGCACGCCGCCGCCAGCGTTCAGCGCTTGAGGAAGGGCAGCTTGTCGGTGCGGTCTTTCCACTCTTCCGCGTCCGGCAGCGCGTCCTTGCGCTTGGTGATGGTGCGGTAGGCCGGGTCGCGCGCCAACTGGGCGTTGATCTCGGTCATGTGCACCTGGTCCTTGGGCACGTCTTCTTCAGCGTAGATGGCGTTGACCGGACATTCGGGGATGCACACCGCGCAGTCGATGCATTCGTCGGGGTCGATGGTCAGGAAGTTCGGGCCTTCCTTGAAGCAGTCGACCGGACACACATCCACGCAGTCGGTGTACTTGCAGTTGATACAGGATTCGGTGACGACGTGGGTCATGTTCTTGGGGCTGAGAGCAAACGAAAAATGCGTGGACGGTGGCACCGCCCTGGCGGCGCGGCGGGTCGGGCCCAGCCGCAACGGCCAGGAGGACCGTGGCCAATAGGGGATTTTACCGGCTGGGCCACCTCATGCGGGGGGAAGTCCCAGTGGGAAAAGGGTTGCCTTGAGCGGGGTCATTTCGCGACCACGGCGCGCACAGGCGGGGTGTCGGGCGACGCTGGCGCCACGCGCAGCCGCTGTGGGCAATGACCAGCGTACGGGTTGCCCGGCTCAGCGCACCAGCACGGCGCCGGCGGTGCGCTGGCTGGCGGTGTCGACCAGGATCAGCGCACCCAGCGTGCGGCTGCGGGCAAACGGCGTGGCGGGCACCGCTTCCTGAAGCGCCAGCTCGACATGGCCGATGGCGTTGGCTTCCAACTGGTCGGCCGGCTGGCGCGCCAGGGTGTGGATGTCCAGCCGCTCGGCGATGCGCTGCACTTTGGCCTTGACCCAGCGGTGGCCGTGCAAGGCCCAGTACACGCGCCCGGGCCGCAGCGGCTCGTCGTCCAGCCAGGCGATGGTGGCGGACACGGTGCGCGTGATCGGCCAGGTGGCCACGGGCGCGGGCGTGTCGTCGAAATCGTCGGCCGCAGCAGCGGGGGCTTCAGCCGGCGCAGCCACGATCCAGTCGCCGCGCGACACGTCCAGTTCGCGGTCCAGCACGATGCCGGCGCTGTGGCCCGCGGCCACCTCATCCGGGTGCCGTGCGTGGTCCAGCACCTGCGCGACCACGGCTTGCTGGCCGCCCGGCAGCAGTTGCACGCGCGCGCCGGGCGCGACCTGGCCAGTGGCGACGCGGCCCCAGAAGACGCGGCGGCCGATGCTTGTATCCACGGAGGCGGAGGCGCTGCCGCTGGCAGCCTGGGTGGGCTTCTCTACCCATTGGACAGGGAACGCGAATGGCAGGTCCGTCTCGCGCGGTGTCACCGGCAAGCGCTCCAGCAGCTCCAGCAGCGTCGGGCCGACGTAGCCGCACCACCCGGGATTCTGGTGCCCGGTGTCGACCACGTTCCAGCCCTTCAGTGCGGAGATCGGCACGATCGCTGTGGTGGGCAAGCCGGCGCCCTTCGCAAATGCTTCGAGCGCGGCGCGGATGTGCTGGTAGGCCAGCGTCGGGTCGCTCACCGCGTCGAGCTTGTTGATGGCGAACAGCACCGACGGCACGCGCAGCAGCTGCAGCAGCAGGCCGTGCCGGCGCGTTTGCGGCAGCAGCTTGAGGCCCGCGTCGGCCCAGTCCAGCTTGGTCGCGTCGACCAGCACCACGGCAGCATCGGCCTGGGACGCGGCCGTAACCATGTTGCGCGTGTACTGCTCATGCCCCGGCGCGTCGCCGATGATGAATTTGCGCGCTTCGGTGCTGAAGTAGCGGTAGGCCACGTCGATGGTGATGCCTTGCTCGCGCTCGGCCTGCAGTCCGTCGGTCAGCTGCGCCAGGTCCGCCTCACCCCCGCGCGTCACCCCCGCCAGGTGGTCCTGCAGCACGGCCTTGCTGTCGACCAGCAGGCGACCGATCAACGTGCTCTTGCCATCGTCCACGCTGCCGCAGGTGATGAAACGCAGCGCGGTTTCAGTATCTTTTGTGGCTGCAGCCTTAGAGGCATCTGCGCGGCCAGCTATCAATTCGGTAGTCGTCATGGTGTGACTTTGTTCGGTTCAAAACTTCCACAAGGCTTGAGCGTGCAAGACCCAGCCGGCGGAGCGCGCAGCGCGACCGCCCCCAGTGCACCCAGGCGCCGGCTTTGCCAAGCCTGGGGTGCGTCCCCCGTCGGGGAAGGCGCCTGCGGCGCCTCAGGGGGGCCTCAGAAATACCCGTCTTTTTTGCGCTTTTCCATCGATGCTTCGCTCGTCTTGTCGTCCATGCGCGTGGCGCCGCGCTCGCTCACGTCGGCGGCCAGGGTTTCGATGACGATTTCGCCCGGCGTGGCGGCGAGGCTCTCCACCGGGCAGGTGCAGGTGATGTCGCCCACAGTGCGAAAGCGCACGGTGCGCGTTTCCACCGTTTCGCCGTCTTTCGGTGGTGTCAGTGGCGTCACCGGCACCAGCAGGCCGCGGCGCTCGACCACCTCGCGCTCGTGTGCGTAGTAGAGGCTGGGCAACGCGATGTTTTCGCGCGCGATGTACTGCCACACGTCCAGCTCGGTCCAGTTGCTGATGGGGAAAACGCGGAAGTGCTCGCCCTGCGCCAGTCGCGTGTTGAACAGCGTCCACAGCTCGGGCCGCTGCGCCTTGGGCTGCCACTGGCCGAAGCTGTCGCGGTGCGAAAAGATGCGCTCCTTGGCGCGCGCCTTTTCCTCGTCGCGGCGGGCGCCGCCGATCAGCGCGTCAAAGCGGAATTCCTCTATGGCTTCGAGCAGCGTGACCGACTGGTGCACGTTGCGCGATTCGCCCGGGTGGGCCAGCCGCACGGTGCCGCGCGCCATGCTGTCTTCGACGCTGCGCACGATCAGCTCGGCGCCCAATTCGGCCGCGCGCTGGTCGCGGAAATCGGTCACTTCCGGGAAGTTGTGGCCGGTGTCGACCATCAGCAGCGGGTAGGGGATGCGCCCCACGCCAAAAGCCTTTTCGGCGCAACGCAGCATCACCAGCGAATCCTTGCCGCCGGAGAACAGCAGCGCGGGGCGCTCGAACGCGGCCACTTCGCGCAGGATGAAGATGGTTTCTTCTTCCAGCGCGTCCAGGTGCGCATTGCTCAGCGTGTGGGCGGCGGCATCGGCATCAGCGGCGCGCAGCAGTTCGTTCGACTCGGTGCGCGCGTTCATGCGGCGATCCCTTCGTTCTGGGGTTGTTTGACGTGGAGGCCGCACTCCTTGGCGCTTTCACTCTCCCACCACCACCGCCCGGAACGGAAGTCCTCGCCCAGCGTGACCGCCCGGGTGCAGGGCGCGCAGCCGATGCTGGGGTAGAACTGGTCGTGCAGCGGGTTGTAGTCGACCTGGTTCTCGGCGATGTAGTGCCACACGTCGCCCCAGGTCCAGTCGGCCAGGGGGTTGTATTTGGTCAGCGACTTGCTCTGTTCTTCGGAGCGGTCGATCAAGTGCACATCGGCGCGGGCGCCGGATTGCTCGCGGCGCAGGCCGGTCACCCAGGCGGCCTGGTCGGCCAGCGCGCGGGCCAGCGGCGCCATCTTGCGGATGTTGCAGCAGGCCTTGCGCAGCTCAATGCTTTTGTACATCGCGTCGCGACCTTCGCGGGCGACGAACTGCACCACGGCCTCTGGCTCGGGGCGGTACACCGTCAGCGGCGCATGCATCAACGCGGCCTGCTGCGTCTGCAGGCGGTCCAGCAGGGCCAGCGTTTCGGCGTGCAGCGCGCCGGTGTCCAGCACGAAGATGCCGATCGGCAGGCGGTGGCGGTTGATCAGGTCGGTGATGACCATGTCCTCGGCGCCCAGGCTGCTGGCCTGGCGCACCGGTCCGGTGGCCGCGGCCTTGAGCAGCGTGACCACGGTTTCGTGCAGCTTGGCTTCGAACGAGGGCGAGGCGTGCGCATGCCGCTCGACCGCTGCGCCTGCGGCCTCAGCCGACACGCCGGGCCAAGCGCTGACGCCGCCGACGCTGTCCGTGGCAGGCACTGGCAGGGCGCTCATGCCGCAGCCCTGGCCGTGTCGCGGGCAAAGCGCGGCAGCGGCTGCAGCGCGTCGCCCTGGTAGAAGGCCGCGTAGCGCTGGAACTGGCGCTCGGCGGCCGCCGCGTCCACGCCTTCGGCCAGCACGGCGCTGGAAAAGCCGCTGCGCGCCATCTGCACCAGCTGGTCGATCAGCACGTCGCCGGTGGCACGCAGATCGCCCGTGAAGCCGTGGCGGCGGCGCAGGGCCACGGCCTGGCTGAAGGCGCGGCCGTCGGTGAACTTGGGAAATTCCAGCTCGATTCGGTCCACGCCTTGCAGCGCGCCGTCGGCAGCCAGCGCCGCCAGATCGGCGTCGTTGGCGATGTGCAGGGTTTTCAGGCCATTCAGGTCGCTGGCACTGGTGCTATCTGCGCGGGCAGCTATTATTTTCATAGAACTTGTCGTTGCGTTTTGCGACAGCTTGGGCCGTGCAGGCGCCATGCCGTGGGTGCCCAGCCACTGTAGGTGCCAGGTTGCCAAAAACCAACGACAAAGTTCTTTGAGGCATATGCGGGGTCGGCATAAGCAGGCGCTGCGCCGCCTTGTGCACCCCTGGAGCGCGTCAGCCGGTGTTGCGCAGCGCCGCCGCGATGCCGTTGATCGACATGTGGATGCCCAGCTTGACGCGCTCGTCTCCCGCGCCGTCGCGCCAGCGGCGCAGCAGCTCGACCTGCAGGTGGTGCAGCGGGTCGATGTACGGAAAGCGGTGCTGGATGGACCGGGCCAGTGCCGGGTTGCCGGCCAGGCGATCGCTTTCGCCGGTGATCAGCGCCAGCGCTTCGGCGGTGCGGCGCCATTCGGCCCGAATGTTGGCAAAGATGCGCTGGCGCAGCTTGGCGTCGGGCACCAGGTCGCTGTAGCGCTTGGCCAGGGCCAGATCGCTCTTGGCCAGCACCATGTCCATGTTGGACAGCAGGGTGCGGAAGAACGGCCACTGCTTGACCATGCGGCGCAGCAGGGCGGTTTGCTTGGCCGGGTCGGCGCCGGGCGCGTGGATGAACTGGTCCACGGCCGATCCGAAGCCGTACCAGCCGGGCAGCGTCAGCCGGCACTGGCCCCAGCTGAAGCCCCAGGGGATGGCGCGCAGGTCCTCGATGCGCTGCGTGGCCTTGCGCGACGCCGGACGCGAGCCGATGTTGAGCTCGGCGATCTCGCGGATCGGCGTGGCGGTGAAGAAGTAGTCGGTGAAACCCGGCGTGTCGTACACCAGCGCGCGGTAGGCGGCCATGCTGGCGCGCGACAAGGTTTCGGCGGCTTGCAGAAAGGCCGGGCTGGCGCCTTGCGTAGGTTGCAGCAGCGTGGCTTCCAGCGTGGCGGCGACCAGGGTCTCCAGGTTGCGGCGGCCGATCTCGGGATTGGCGTACTTGGACGCGATGATCTCGCCCTGCTCGGTCAGCCGGATCTGCCCGCGCACCGTGCCCGGCGGCTGCGCGAGGATGGCCTGGTAGCTGGGGCCGCCGCCGCGCCCCACGGTGCCGCCCCGGCCATGGAACATGCGCAGGCGAATGCCGTGGCTGTCTGCCAGGTCGTCAAACACCTCCACCAAAGCCAGCTCGGCGCGGTACAGCTCCCAGTTGCTGGTGAAGATGCCGCCGTCCTTGTTGCTGTCGCTGTAGCCCAGCATGATGTCCTGTTCGCCGCCCGAGCGTTGCCACAGCGCGGCGATGCCGGGCAGCGCGTAGTAGGCGCGCATGATGGGCGCGGCCTGGCGCAGGTCTTCGATGGTCTCGAACAGCGGCACCACCACGAGGTCGGCCACGGCGCTGTCGCTGTCCAGCGTGCCGCGCATCAGGCCGACTTCCTTCATCAGCAGCAGCACCTCCAACAGGTCGCTGACGGTTTCGGTGTGGCTGATGATGGCGTGGCGCAAGGCCTCGCGGCCGTAGTCGCGCAGGGCTCGCAGCGCAGTTTCCAGAATCGCCAACTCGGACACCGTGTGGGCCGAGTAGCTGGCGCCCATCACGCGCAGCGCGCGCGCGTCGTTCAACAGGCGCAGCAGCAGCTGCTGGCGCGCGGGTTCATGGAGCGCGCCGTAGTCGGCCTCCAGCTGGGCGGTGGCCAGCAGTTCCTGCAGCACGGCTTCGTGCTGGTCCGAGCTTTGGCGCAGGTCCACGGTGGCCAGGTGAAAGCCGAACACCTCCACCGCCCGGATCAGCGGCGCCAGGCGCTGGGCGATCAGCGCTGCGCCGTGGTGCTGGCGCAGCGAATCCTCGATGGTGCGCAGATCGGCCAGAAAGGCCGCCGGGTCGGCGTAGGCGTTCTGCGGCATGACGGCATGGCGTGCCGCTTCGCCGCCCGCCAGGTGGCGCAGCGTGGCAGCCAGACGCGCGTACACGCCGGTCAGCGCGCGGCGGTAGGGCTCGTCGACGCGGTGCGGGTTGGCGTCGGGCGAGGCCTCGGCCAACGCCTGCATCGCGGGGCTCACATGGGCCAGCCGCTGCGCCATGGACAGCTCGCCGCCCAGCAGGTGCACCTCGGTCAGGTAGTGGCGCAGCACCACTTCGGATTGCCGGCGCAGGGCGGTGGCCAGCGTGTCGGCGTTGACGAAGGGGTTGCCGTCGCGGTCGCCGCCGATCCACTGGCCCATGCGCAAGAAGGGGTGCAGGTGCGTGCCGCCCAGCTGCGCCTCCAGCTCGGCGTAGAGGCGCGGGATCTCGCGCAGGAAGGTGGTTTCGTAGTAGCGCAGCGCGTTCTCGATCTCGTCCGTCACCGTCAGCTTGGTCAGGCGCAGCAGGCGCGTTTGCCACAGCTGCACCACGCGGGCTTTCAGCTGTGCCTCGTTCTCGGCCAGCGCGCGCGGGGTCAGCGCGTCAGGGCCTTTGGCATACAGGAGGGCTTGCGTTGTGAGGTGGTCGCGCTCGGCGAGGAGCTCGGCAATGCCTTGTTCGGCGGCCAGGATGCTTTGGCGCTGCACCTCGGTCGGATGCGCGGTGAGCACCGGCGCGACGTACGACTGCGCCAGCGTCTGCACCACAGTTTCGGGCGCGATGCCTTTGTCCTGCAGGCGTACAAGCGCGGCGTCCAGGCGGCCGTCCTGGCTGCGGCCTGCGCGTTCGTGCACGGCGCGCCGGCGGATGTGGTGCTGGTCTTCGGCCAGGTTGGCCAGGTGCGAAAAGTAGGTGAAGGCGCGGATGACGCTGACGGCCTGGTCGCCCGACAGGCCTTCCAGCAGCTTCTTCAGCGCCTTGTCCGCCTTGGGGTCGTCGTCGCGCCGGAAGGCGACGGACAGCTGCCGGATCTGTTCGACCAGCTCAAAAGCCGAGTCGCCTTCCTGCTCGCGGATCACGTCGCCCAGCAGGCGGCCGAGCAGGCGGATGTCCTCGATCAGCGGCTGGTCCTTGGCGGGGCCGCTGTCGGTGCGGGCGCGGGGCGCAGAGGTGGCGGACGTGGATTTCCGGCGGGCGACAGCTTGTTTCATGCGCGCATGCTATCGGCTCATGTGACCACGCTTGCGGGGGGCGGGCGCCTGCCGCACAGCGGGCAGCGGTCAGGCGCGGTCGAAGATTTCAAGGGTTTCTGGCCGCTGGCCCTAGAACCACTTGCGCAAGCAGCTTCCGAATGTATAGCAAGCAGGATGTGCGCTGGTGTTGCGCACGCCTCACGCCTCACGCCTCGGCGTGTTCCGCCTGCCGCGTGCGGTGGCCAGCGTCCAGCCGCGCGCCGTTGGCGGCGGCCTTGAACGGGTCGTGGCCGACCCGGCGCAGCGTGTCGATGAAATGCTCGGCCGCGCTGCTGCGCAGGTCGCGGTAGGTGGTCAGCACGGCTTCGACCACGCCCGGCACCTCGGCCGCGCTGAAGGATGGGCCGACCACTTTGCCCGGGTGCGCCGGGCCGGACAAGGCCGAGCCGTCGCTGCCGCCCAGGGTGACCTGGTACCACTCCTTGCCGTCCTTGTCGACGCCCAGAATGCCGATGTGGCCGCTGTGGTGGTGGCCGCAGCTGTTGATGCAGCCGCTGATGTGCAGGTCGATCGGGCCCAGGTCGGTGACTTCGTCGATGTCCTGGTACAGCTCGGTCAGCGCGGCGGCGACGGGAATGGCGCGGGCGTTGGCCAACGAGCAGAAATCGCCGCCAGGGCAGGCGATCAGGTCGGTCAGCAGGCCGATGTTGGCCTGCGCCAGGCCCAGCGCCTTGGCCTGCTCGTACAGCGCGGGCAGGTCGGTCTGGTGCACCCAGGGCAGCAGCAGGTTCTGTTCGTGCGTCAGGCGCGCTTCGCCGGCGCTGAAAGTGTCGGCCAGCGTGGCCAACGCGTCCAGCGTGTCGGCGTCGGCATCGCCGGGGGCCCAGCCCAGGCGCTTGAAGGACAGGGTGACGATGGCCAGGTCGGCCTGGCGGTGCGCGCGCACGTTTTGCGCCAGCCAGCGCTGGTAGGGCTTGGCCGTGGTGTCGACATGGCTGGGCAGCTTGGCGGCGCGCAGCGGCGGCTCGACAAAGCTGGCCTGCACGCGCGCCAACTCGTCGGCGCTGATGGTGTGCGGGGCGCCGTCCTGTTCGACGATGGCGCGGTATTCCGCTTCAACTTCGTCGATGAATTTCTGGCCTTCGGACTTGACCAGGATCTTGATGCGCGCCTTCCACTTGTTGTCGCGCCGGCCATAGCGGTTGTACACACGCACCACGGCTTCAACGAAGTTCAGCAGCTCGGCCCAGGGCAGGAAGTCGCGCACCACGGTGCCGATGACCGGCGTGCGGCCCATGCCCCCGCCCACCTTGACGGTGAAGCCCACTTCGCCTGCGTCGTTCTTCTGCGCCTGCAGGCCGATGTCGTACCAGCCGGTGGCCGCGCGGTCTTCGGCGGCGCCGTTGAAGGCGATCTTGAACTTGCGCGGCAAGAAGGCGAATTCGGGGTGCAGCGTGCTCCACTGGCGCAGGATCTCGGCAAACGGGCGCGTGTCGACGATGCCGTCCGGCGCAATGCCTTCCAGCGCTTCGCAGGTGATGTTGCGGATGGTGTTGCCACTGGTCTGGATGCCGTGCATGTGCACGCTGGCCAGCAGATCCATCACGTCCGGCGCCTTGGCCAGCGGGATCCAGTTGAACTGCACGTTGGTGCGCGTGGTGAAGTGACCGTAGCCGTACTGCAGGGGCGGTGCGGCCAGCGTCAGCCCGGGTTGTGAAGCCTGCAACTCGTCCTGTGTCGCTTGCGCGCTGGCCAGCAGGGCGGCGTCAGGCCGGTCGTACTCGCGCGCGATGCGCGCCAGCGTGCGCAGCTGCAGGCTGCTGATCTCGCCGTAGGGCACGGCAATGCGGGCCATGGGCGCATAGCGCTGCACGTACCAGCCGTTTTGCAGGCGCAGCGGCAGGAACTGCTCTTCGCTCAGCTCGCCGCGCTGCCAGCGCTCCAACTGGTCGCGGAACTGCTGGGCGCGCAGCTTGACAAAGGCCTGGTCGAATGCGGTGTATTGGTACATCGGGTGGGTCGGAAGCTGGCAACGCGGCAACGCGCGTCGCTGGGAAGGGCCGACTTTAGGTTTGGCATATGCCAAAACCAACCAATACTTTGTTGTTGATATAGATGGATATGGAATAAAGGGTGGTCACCCGGGCGCACGGCGGCGGCCGACGGCGTTGTCAGACAAGTGCCCACACGGCGCCTGGTTGGGCGTGGGTAAGGTGCGGCTTTGTGACCACCGGCCTCGTCCCGAGGCCTCAACCGAAGGAGTCCGCCCATGAGCGTTGCCAAAGTCATCGAAATCTCCGCGTCCAGCACCAAGAGCTTTGAGGACGCGATCCTCACCGGCGTCGGCCGTGCCGCCGACACCATCGATCAGGTTCGCGGTGCCTGGATCAAGGAGCAGAAGGTCGTCATCGAAGGCGGCAAGATCAAGGAATACCGCGTCAACATGTCTGTGACCTTCGTCGTCGGCCAAGTCGACAAGTAGTCTGCGTCTGCCGCTCATTGCGGCAGAAAGCCCAAGAAATGCCCGCAGTACGTGGGCATTTTTGTGTTCGGGTCGCGCGCGTTTAGTGCGCCTCAGCCTGCTTGGCCGCGCGGATGGCGGCCTGCGTGTCGCCCTTGGCCCCGTTGAAGAACAGGTTCAGCAGCACCGCCGACATCGACGCCAGCAGGATGCCCGATTCGATCAGCGGGTGGATGGCGTGCGGCATCCACTGCAGGTAGCGCGGCGCGACCAGCGGGATCATGCCCATGCCGATGGAAATGGCGACGATCAGCGCGTTGTTGCGCTGGTGCGTGTAGTCCACCCCGCCCAGGATGCGGATGCCCGTGGTGGCGACCATGCCGAACATCACCAGACCCGCGCCGCCCAGCACCACGGCCGGCAGCGATTCGACCAGCGCGGCCATCTTGGGCAGCAGGCCCAGCACGATCAGGATGACGCCCGCCGCCACGCAGACAAAGCGGCTCTTCACGCCCGTGACCGCCACCAGGCCCACGTTCTGTGAAAAGCTGGTGTAGGGGAAGGTGTTGAAGATGCCGCCGATCAGCGTGCCCAGGCCGTCGGTGCGCAGACCGCGGGCGAGGGCGGGCTGGTCGATCTTGCGGTCGGTCATCTCGCCGAGGGCGAGAAACATGCCGGTCGATTCGATCATCACGACGATCATCACCAGCACCATGGTCAGGATCAGCACCGGGTCGAAGATCGGCATGCCGAAGTGAAAGGGAAGCACCACGTCCACCCAGTGCGCCTTGGCGACCTTGTCGAAGTTCATCATGCCCGTGGCGGCTGCGACCACGGCGCCGACGACGATGCCGACCAGCACCGAGATGTTGGCCAGAAAGCCGCGCGCGAACCGCGCCACCAGCAGGATGGTGGCCAGCACGATGGCCGACACCGCCACGCCGGACAGCGCGGCGTAGCGCGGGTTGGGCTCGGTCGGCGCCAGCGTCAGGCCCTGCGGTACAGGCGGCATGCCGGCCTGGCCCACGGCGGCCGAGCTGCGCAGCGTGCTCAGCCATTCCGAATGCTCAGGCGACACCGTCATCGGCGCCGTGGGGCCGACCGGGTTGCCGAAAATCCAGTTGATGCCCACGCGCATCAGGTTGATGCCGATCACCGCGATGATGGTGCCGGTGACGACCGGCGGGAAGAAGCGCAGCATGCGGCTGATCAGGGGTGCGATCAGGATCGAGACGATGCCCGCGCCGATGATGGCGCCAAAGATCATGCGCGCGCCGTCGGGCCCGGGGTTGGCATTGGCCATGGCCACCATGGGCCCGACCGAGGCGAAGGTCACGCCCATCATCACCGGTAGCTTGATGCCGAACCACTGCGTGGCGCCCAGCGCCTGGATCAGCGTGACCAGGCCGCAGCAGAACAGGTCGGCCGAGATCAGCAGCGCCACCTCGTCCGGGCTGAGCTTGAGGGCGCGCCCGACGATCAGCGGCACCGCGACCGCGCCGGCGTACATCACCAGCACGTGTTGCAGGCCCAGGGCCGTCAGCTTGCCGGTGGGCAGTCGTTCGTCGACCGGGTGGGTGCTGCTCATGCTTGTCTCCTGAAATTTATAGGTTTTCGGGCTGTAGCCCTAGGCATATCTGCGCAGGCAGCTATTATTTTGAAAGCAGATCGGCCAAGGTGCGGGCCACCACCTTGGTCGCGCGGCGCAGGTCTTCCAGGGCCACGCGCTCGTCGGCGCGTTTGGCGTGGCTTTCCAGCACGGTGCGCGGGCCGGCGCCGTAGATCACGCCGGGCACGCCGCGCTCCACGTACAGGCGCACGTCGGTGTACAGGGGCGTGCCCACGGCTTCGGGCGTTTCGCCGAAGACCGCCGCGCCGTGCTTTTGCAGCGCGTCGACCAGCGGCGCGTTGCCGGCCAGCGGCGTCATGGCGTTGGCCAGCAGCAGGCGGCGCACGCTGACGCGAAGGTCGCTGCGCCCGCGCGGCGGTGTGTAGCTGGCGGCGGCCTGCGCAATCGTTTCGCGCAGCGCCGCTTCGACCTCGGCGGCGTTTTCTTCGGGGATCATGCGGCGGTCGAGCTTGAACACCGCCTTGCCGGGCACGACGTTGGTGTTGGTGCCGCCTTCGATCTGGCCAATGTTGAGGTACGGGTGCGTGATGCCTTCGACCTTCGACGTGATCTGCTTGTAACCCGCGTTCAGCGCGTACAGCGCCTGCAGGATGTGCACCGCGCCCTGGATCGCGTCGCAGCCGCTGTCGGGGATGGCGGCGTGGCTCATCTCGCCTTCCACCGTCACTTCCATCTGCAGGCAGCCGTTGTGCGCCACGACCACCTGGTAGCTGAAGCCAGCGGCGATCATCAAGTCGGGCTTGGTCAGCCCGTTTTTCAGCAGCCAGCCGGGGCCCAGTTCGCCGCCGAATTCTTCGTCGTAGGTGAAGTGCAATTCGACTGCGCCGTGTTTCGGCTTGGCCACGGCTTCGAGCGCGCGCAGGGCGAAGGTGAAAGTGCCGAAGTCGCTCTTGCTGACGGCGGCGGCGCGGCCGAACAGCTGGCCGTCCACGATCTCGGCGCCGTAGGGGTCGTGCGACCAGCCGTCGCCCGGCGGCACCACGTCGCCATGCGCGTTCAGCGCGATGGTCGGGCCGCCTTCGCCAAAGGGGCGGCGCACGATCAGGTTGGTGATGCTTTGCATGCCGTAGGCCTGAACGTCGCTGGCCGGCACGGGGTGCTTTTCAGCGGTGTAACCCAGGTCTTGTAGCAGCTCGGCCGCGCGGTCGGCGTGCGGGGCGTTGTTGCCGGGCGGCGTGTCGGTGGGCACGCGCACCAGCGCCTGCACGAAGCGCACTTCCTCGTCAAAGTGCTGGTCGATCCAGGCGTCCAGGGCGGCGTAGGTGTCGGAAGAGGTCATTTTTGAATCAAATCAGGCCGTAGCCCTGGATGGATCTGCGCGAGAAGCTATGAAAGAAATAGCGTTGTGGCTGGCTCAAGCGGCTTGCAGGTCGCGCGCCAGATCGTCCAGCAGGCGCTGCATGGCGCGCACCGACAGCTCGATGTCCTCGGCGTTGCTGGACTCCAGCGGGTTGTGGCTGATGCCGCTGTTTTCGCCGCGCACGAACAGCATGGCCTGCGGCATGACCTTGTGCATCGTCATGGCGTCGTGGCCGGCGCCGCTGGGCAGCCGGAAGACCGGCAGACCGAGCGATTCGACGGCGCGCTCCCAGCGCTGCTGCCAGGCCGGATCGGACGGCGCGGCACTGACGCGCATGGTTTCTTCCAGCGCCAGGCCGACGCCGCGGCGCTCGGCGATCTGCTGGGCGCGCGCCAGCACATCGGCGGTGAGGCGGTCGCGCTGTGGGTCGTTGGGCGCGCGCAGGTCGAGCGTGAAAGCGCAGCGGCCGGGCACCACGTTGGTCGAGCCGCGCGGCACCTGCAGGATGCCCATGGTGGCGACCGAATCGGCGTCCTGCGCGGCGCGCTCCTCCAGGTACAGCGCCAGCTCGGCCGCGGCGCAGGCGGCGTCGTGGCGGCGGTTCATGGGCGTGGTGCCGGCGTGGCTGGCCTGGCCGATGAATTCGCCCGCGTAGCGCACGCTGCCGTTGATCGAGGTGACCACGCCCAGCGGCAGGTTCAGCTCGTTGAGCACCGGGCCTTGTTCGATGTGGACTTCGATGAAGCCGAGGTAGTCCGCCGGGTTGCGCTGCAACGACGCGATGTCTTCCACCCGCAGGCCGGCGTGGGCCATGGCCTGGCGCATGGTCACGCCGTCGGCGTCAGATTGATCCAGCCACGCGCTTTGGAATTCACCGATGAGCGCTTCCGAGCCGAGGAAAGACGTCTTGTAGCGCTGGCCTTCTTCTTCGGCGAAGCCGATCACCTCGAAATGGAAGGGCAGACGGCGACCGGCGCGCGCCAGCTCGCGCACGCACGCGATGGGCACGAAGATGCCCAGCCGCCCGTCGTAGCGGCCGGCGTTGCGCACGGTGTCGAAGTGGCTGCCGGTCATCAGCGTCTTCGCGCCTTGGGCGGCCCGGTCGGCGTGGTAGCGGCCCACTACGTTGCCCACCGCGTCGATGTGTACGTCGTCAAAACCCGCGCCCTGCATGGTCTGCACCAGGCTGGCGGCGCAGGCGCGGTGCGCATCGGTGAGGTAGGTGACGGCCAGCTGCCCTTGTTCGGCAAAGCCGGGGTCGCTGTGTTGCGCCAGGTCGGCATGCCAGTCCCACACGTCGTTGCCGAGCGCGGGCGCCACGCCGAACTTGTCTGCCAGGCGGATTTCAACGATGCGGTGGATGTTGCGCAGCGCCTCGGCGCGCTCAAAAGCCGGCTGGTGCGCCAGTCGGCGCGCAAAGGTGTCGATGATCTCGGCCTTGCTGAGACCCGTGCCGCGCGGGCCGCGCACCGCCAGGATGAAGGGAAAGCCAAACTTGGCGTTGTAGTCGGCGTTGAGCTGCAGGATGCGGGCGAATTCGTCGGGCGTGCATTCGGTCAGGCCCGCCTTGCCTTGTTCGTGGGTCGATTCGGCCGTCAGCGTGTTGGCCACCATCGCCTTGCCGGCCAACTCCGGGTGGGCGCGGATCAGCGCCAGCTGCCGGTCCACATCCGCTTTGGCCAGCACCTCGGTCATGACGTGCTTCAGGTGCGCCAGCGATCGGAACGGGCGCTGTGCCAGCGCCTCGTTGGCGATCCAGGGCGTGTGCTCGAACAGGCCGTCGAGCATCTGCTCGGCTTCGGCGGGCGGGGCGGCGTTGAGCTGGTCCAGGGTCAGGGGCATGGGGTTTGTCTCTCGGGTAGGTGCGCGTGCCGGCGCCAGGCGGCATGGCCTGACGCCGTGGTCTGTTCAGCGGGGGGAGGGGTGGGTGTTGACCCAGTGCTGGGCGATGTCGATGCGCTTGCACACCCACACGTCCTTGTGGCGCGCCACGTGGTCCATGAAGCGCTGTAGCGCGGTGATGCGGCCCGGGCGGCCGAGCAGGCGGCAGTGCATGCCGATGCTCAGCATCTTGGGGCGGTCCAGCCCTTGCGGATCGCCTTCGGCGTACAGCGCGTCAAAGCTGTCCTTCATGTACTGGTAGAACGGATCGGCGTGGCTGTAGCCCTGCGGCAGGGCGAAGCGCATGTCGTTGCAGTCCAGCGTGTAGGGCACGACCAGGTGCGGCACGACCTGGCCGTCGGTCTTGCGCACCTGCATCCAGAAGGGCAGGTCGTCGCCGTAGTAATCGCTGTCGTACAGCAGGCGGCCGTCGTCCACCACCAGGCGGCGGGTGTTCGGGCTGTCGCGGCCGGTGTACCAGCCCAGCGGACGGGTGCCGGTCTGCGCTTCGATCATGGCCAGCGCTTCTTCCATGTGGGCGCGTTCGGTGGCGTCGTCCACGTTCTGGTAGTGGATCCACTTCAGGCCGTGGCAGGCGATCTCGTCACCGCGCGCTTGAAAGGCTTGCGTGACTTCCGGGTGGCGCGCCAGGGCGGTGGCCACACCGAACACCGTCAGCGGCCAGCCGCGCGCGTCGAATTCGCGCAGGATGCGCCACACGCCGGCGCGCGCGCCGTATTCGTAGATGCCTTCCATGCTCATGTGCCGGGCCGGGTAGGCGGCCGGGTTGAACATCTCGGACAAGAACTGTTCGCTGGCCGCATCGCCGTGCAGCACGGCGTTTTCTCCGCCTTCTTCGTAGTTCAAAACGAACTGCAGCGCGATGCGCGCGCCACCGGGCCAACGCGCGTGCGGCACGTCGGCGCCGTAGCCCACCAGGTCGCGCGGGTAGGGCGCGGTGCTGTCGTAAATGCCGTGTTTCATGCTATTGATTAAGTAGCTGTTCGCGCAGATTCTGCTTGGGCCAGCGCCTGCTTTACGTCGTGTGTGGGGGCTGGTCGATCGAGGTTGAGGCCTTCTTCCACATGGTCCAGGTGTTCGCGCATCAGTTGGATGGCCTGGGCCACGTCGCCGGTGGCAAAGCATTCGATCAGCGCCTGGTGCTCGGCCGCCGAATCGTGCGCGGCGCTGCTGCTTTGGTACATCAGCGTGGCGATGGCGCAGCGCGCCAGCAGATCGCGCAGCACTTCGGCCAGGACGGCGTTGCCGATCAGCTCGGCCATCAGCACGTGGAAGTCGCCCAGCAGCTCGGTGCGGTCGGCGATGTCTTCGCGCGCGACGGCGGCTTGCTCTTTGGCGACGTGCTCGCGCAGGGTGGCCAGCTTGGCGGGTGTGGCGGACTGGACGAAGGCGCGCGTCAGCTCCATCTCCAGCATGCGGCGCACCTGGAAGACCTGGCGCGCTTCCTCGGTCGACGGGCTGGCGACGAAGGCGCCGCGCGCGGGCTCCAGCGTGACCAGGCGCTTTTGCGACAGCTGGAACAGCGCCTGCCGCACCAATGTGCGCGACACGCTGAAGTGGTCCGCCAGCGCCTGTTCGGCCAGCTTGCTGCCGGGGCGCAGACGGTGCTCAACAATGGCGCGGGTGAGCGCGTGGACGATGGTCTCGGTGTTCGAGGCTTCCATGGAGCGCGATGATAGGCGGGATCGAGAAAAGTGTATACACTTTTGTGAACAATGCGGAAAAGGAGTCTCACATGGGCCTGAGCACCCACGTACTCGACACGATGCACGGCACGCCCGCCGCCGGCATGGCGGTCACCCTCTACACCTTGGCGGGCGATACCCCGACCCTGGTCAAACGCTTCACGCTGAACGACGACGGCCGCAACCCCGACGGGCCGCTGTACGACAACGCCAGCCTGAAGGCGGGCACCTACCGCCTCAGCTTCGACGTCGCCGACTACTTCCGCGCCAAGGGGGTGGACCTGCCCGAGCCGCCGTTTCTGAACATCGTGCACCTCGACTTCGGCATCGCCCACACGGACCAGCACTACCACGTGCCGCTGCTGTGCAGCCCGTGGAGCTATTCGACGTACCGGGGGTCGTGAGGAACGCAGGGCGCGGGTGATCGATACTTCAGGCGCTGCCGCGGTGGACGCGGTAGGACCGTGAAATCCCTGTGACCCAACTGACAGAACTGTTTGACCGCTTGGAGCGCGCCACCGCTGTGCTCGTCACGGTTGCCTCAACCCAAGGCTCTGCTCCGCGTGAAGCGGGGGCCTGGATGGCGGTCTGGCAGGAGGGGCAGGTGGGCAGCATCGGCGGTGGCCAGTTGGAATGGCAGGCGCTGGCCCATGCGCGGCAGGTGCTGGCCGGCAATGCGCCAGCGGGCGAGACGCTGCGCTACGCGCTGGGCCCCAGCCTGGCGCAGTGCTGCGGCGGCGTGGTGCAGCTGCGCTTTGAGCGGGTCGACGCCACGCAGGGCGAAGCCTTGCGCCAGCGCTTGGCGTCAGCGCAGCCACCGGTCGCGCTGTTCGGCGGCGGCCATGTGGGGCGCGCCATCGTCAAGTTGTTGTCCGACCTGCCGTTCGACGTGCTGTGGGTGGACAGCCGCGACGAGGTGTTTCCGCCTGATACCCCGCAGCACGTGCGCTGCGACCATTCCGACCCGGTGCAGGCCGCGGTGACCGACATGGCGCCGGGCAGCCGGGTGGTGATCATGAGCTTCAGCCACGCCGAGGATTTCGACATCCTGGTGGCTTGCCTGCTGCGCCAGCGCGGGCAGGGCGACTTGCCCTACATCGGCCTGATCGGCTCCAAGACCAAATGGGCCAGTTTTCGAAGGCGCCTGCGTGAGCGCGGCTTCAGCGACGCTGAACTGGCGCACGTCACCTGCCCGATCGGCGTGCCGGGCATCACCGGCAAAGCGCCTGCCGTGGTGGCCGTGGCGACGGTGGCGCAGCTGCTGCAGACCGTGCCGGTCGCCTGAATTTGGACAAAAAATGGCGCCCAGAGGGCGCCAGTTGTGCGCAGGCAGCTCCTGAAAAAGGAGCGCCTTACGGCCATCAACCCTGGTGCGGACGCTTGCCGGGATTTTTCTTGCTGCGCGTGTGCGCGCCGCGCTCCAGGCTGCGCAGCTGGCCGGTGGCCTGCTTGCGCACGGGGGCGCCGGGCAGCGGTGGGGTGGCCTTGCGCATGGCTTCGGTAACGATCTTGTTGCCCATGATGAATCCTTTGTGTGGTGGGTGGGTGCCGAACGGTTAACCGCGCATTTTCGCCGATTTTTGAGCGTTTGGGTGTGCTTTGTAGGCAAATTGTGGTTTGGCGTCGGCGCGACAGCATCCAGTTGGAGTTTGCACACAGTTTTGTATACACTTTCGGCCAGACCGCAGCGGTGCCCCGCGGCGCGCGACCGGCCAGCAGGCCGGGCTTGCGCCGGATGCGCGGTCGTTCGACTTTTACCGGCTTGCAGCGCCCGCGGTGGCGAGCCGATCTGGGGCACGTTATGGAAGCGTATTTACTGGATTGGGCCAACCTGCTGCTGCGTTGGCTGCACGTGATCGTGGCGATCGCCTGGATCGGCTCGTCGTTCTATTTCGTCTTTCTGGACAACAACCTGCTGGCGCCGACGGCCGACGACCTGAAGAAAAAGGGCGTGGACGGCGCGATGTGGGCGGTGCACGGCGGCGGCTTCTACAACCCGCAGAAGTACATGGTGGCGCCGCAGGGCGGCATCATCGACAGCAAGCTGCACTGGTTCTATTGGGAAAGCTATTCGACCTGGCTATCTGGCTTTGCGCTGTTCTGCGTGCTCTACCTCTGGAACGCCAGCGCCTTCCTGATCGACAAGCAGGTGTTCGACTGGTCGCCCGTGGCCGCGGGCTTCACCGCCGTGGGCTTTCTGGTGGCGTTCTGGTTCGTCTACGACGCCATCTGCCGCGTGTTCGGCTTCCGCCAGAACGGCGAGCGCACGGTGGCGCTGCTGCTGATCGTGGTGGTGGCGGCGGCGACCTGGCTGGCCTGCCACTTGTTCTCGGGCCGCGCGGCCTTCCTGATCATCGGCGCCATGCTGGCCACAACGATGAGCGCCAACGTCTTTTTCTGGATCATCCCCGGCCAGCGCAAGGTGGTGGCGGCCATGACCGGCGGCGGTGCCTACGACGCCAGCAGCCTGGCCATCCACGGCAAGCGCGGGAAGCAGCGCAGCGTGCACAACACCTACTTCACGCTGCCCGTGCTGATCGCCATGCTCAGCAACCACTACAGCTTTTTGTACAGCCATTCGCACAAGTGGATCGTGCTGTTCGTGCTGATGATGGCCGGCGCGCTGATCCGCCAGTTCTTCGTGCAGCGCCACGGTTGGCACCTGGGCCGCGCCAAGAACCCTTGGCCGTTTGCGGCGATGGGCGTGGTGCTGCTGATCGGCCTGATCGCCTGGATGCGCCCGGCGCCCAGGGCCGCCAGTGCCGCCACAGGTGCACCGGCCGCCGCGCCCGTGGGCTACGCGCAACTGCGCCCGGTGCTGGAACAGCGCTGCTACAGCTGCCACGGGGAAGCGGTGCAGATGAAGAACCTGCGCCTGGATTCTGAAGAGCAGGTGGCGCTGCACGCCCAGCAGATCTACCAGCAGGCGGTGGTCACCAAGATCATGCCGCTGTCCAACGCCACGCAGATGACCGACGACGAGCGGGCGCTGGTGGCGCGCTGGTTCGAGGGGCGCGGGGCCGGCAAGTAAGCCGCGCGCGGGCGCTGGCTACCTTCGGCACTTCGGTGCACGGTGGCCCAACGAGGACTGTGACGACGCGGCGCGCGCGGTGGGGCGTTGGATAGGCGCCAGAGGCGCTAGGAATTACGTAGCTGTCTGCGCAGGTGGTTGTAGGGCTGGCAGCAGAAATTGTTTAGAAATTGCGAACTGCCGCGAAGGATGAGCCCGCCGACGGCCCTTTTGTCAACCTGTCACGATCGCGTTGAAGCCGCGGCCACAGGCTGCAGGCGCACCAAGGAACCATAGGCGGACAGGCCGCCCATCGGCAAGCGGCATCGCCGCGTGGCCAAGGACCGCGTTCAGGCGCGGCCAGTGGACGATGACGACGCAGGCGGCACGATGATGGCTTCGCTGGTCGCGCGCACGCGGCGCGTCGTGCGAGCCGAGCTGCCGAGCGATCGGCCCGTCGGTGGCGGCAGCGCCAGCGGCGCGGCCAGGGCGACTTTCACGCAATCGCGGATGTGCTGCTCGCCCAGGTAACGCAGGGCCGCGTAACCCAGCGCGCCGGACACCAGCTGGCCGGCCAGCGGCACGTATTTGGCGGCCTGCGCAGCGGTGAGGCGCATGCCGACCATGCGGGCAAAACGGACCACCAGCGTCTTGGTGACCACGCGGCCGATCAGCACCGAGCCGATCATGGCGATGGCTTTTTGCACGCGCTCTTTTTCGCGGGCGTCCAGTCTTTCGATCTGCGCCGGCGCCAGGCCGAATTCGCTGTTGATGCGCGGCAGAAGGCGCGTCAGCATGGCGGCGTCAACGGCCCAGTCGAGGCCGGGGAAGGGCACGGCACCGGCCACGCCAGCGACCATCGCGCGTTTGCGCAGCAACTGGCGGCTGCGCTGAACGGCTTGTTCCAGGCCGAAGTGACCTTGGGCGAGTTGCAGTGCGTCGGGTTCAGAGGAGCGAAGAGCCATGGCGTGGGGCGGGCCGGCCACCGGCGGCGGGAAAGCGTCTGGTGGCGGCCCGGGGGAAGTTACTTCTTGGTGACGAGGCCGTAGATGAACAGCACGATGATGGCGCCGATGATCGATGCGATCCAGCCCATCGGCGAGCCCGCCGGGTACAGGCCCAGCGCGGCGCCGCCGTAGCTGGCGACCAGCGAACCGACGATGCCCAGGATGGTCGTCATGATGAGGCCCATGCTCTGGTTGCCCGGCATGATGGCGCGGGCGATCAGGCCCACGATGAAGCCGACGACGATGGTGATGATGATGCCCATGTGGTGTTCCTTTCTTCCTCAGTCCAAAGGTGGTTAGACAGCGCAAACTGTAACCCTGCCTTACGACACCAAGGCCGCCCTGGGGCTAATTCGCGGCATTGGCCTACATGGGACTCGCGCCGCGCACCAAGGGCCCATCTGGCACGGGCGCGGCTGTCATCGGCGCGTCACACGGCGGCCGATTGTTCCAGCGTTTGCAGGCTGTCGGACAGTTCCAGCCAGCGCGCTTCCAGCTGCTCCAGCTCGTCGCCCAGCACCTTCAGGCGGCGGCCGGCCTGGGCAATCTCGTCGGGCGGCAGCGGCTGGCTGAGCTGCGCCTCCAGCGCGTTGCGCTCGCCGCCGATGGCGTCCATGCGCGCTTCCGCCTGGGCCAGCTCGCGCTTGAGCGGGCGCGTCTGATCGGCCAGTTGCTGGCGCCGCTGCGCGTCCTGGCGGCGCTGGTCGGCGGCGCTCAGCGCGGGGGCTGCGGGTGCCGCAGTGGTCACGGGCGCGGCAGCGGGTTGAGGGTCTTTTAAGGCTTCAGCCCTAGATCCATCTGCGCTGGCAGCTAGCGATTCGATAGCATTGCGCTTGGCGTTGGCTTCGCGCTGGCGTTTGGCTTCGTCCAGCAGGTAGCGCTGGTAGTCGTCCAGGTCGCCATTGAAATCGGTCACCTTGCCGCGCCCGACCAGCCAGAACTCGTCGCACACCGAACGCAGCAGCGCGCGGTCGTGGCTGACCAGCATCAGCGTGCCTTCGAATTCGTTCAGCGCCACCGCCAGCGCCTCGCGCGTGGCCAAGTCCAGGTGGTTGGTCGGCTCGTCCAGCAGCAGCAGGTTGGGGCGCTGCCACACCATCATGGCCAGCACCAGACGGGCTTTTTCACCGCCGCTCATGGTGCCCACGGGCTGCTTGACCATCTCGCCGCTGAAGTTGAAGCTGCCCAGAAAGCCGCGCAGATCCTGCTCGGTGCTGCGCTCGGGCGCGGCCGCGCCCAGCTCGCGCGCCAGGCGCACCATGTGCTCCAGCGGGTTGCTGCCGGGGTGCAGCACGTCCAGCTCCTGCTGCGCGAAGTAGCCGATGTTCAGGCCCTTGCCTTCGGTCACCGTGCCGGCCAGCGCACCCATTTCGCGCGCGATGGTCTTCACGAAGGTCGATTTGCCCTGGCCGTTGGCGCCCAGAATGCCGATGCGCTGGCCCGCCAGGACGGAGCGGTTGACGCCCGCCAGGATCACCTTGGGCGGTGCATCGTCCTGCACGTAGCCGAAGCTGGCATCGCTCACGCTCAGCATCGGGTTGGGCAGGTTGGCGGGTTCCTTGAATTCGAAGCTGAAGTCGGCCTCGGCCAAGAGCGGCGCCACCTTTTCCATGCGCTCCAGCGCCTTGACGCGGCTTTGCGCCTGCTTGGCCTTGCTCGCCTTGGCCTTGAAGCGGTCGATGAACTTCTGCAGGTGCGCAATCTTTTCCTGCTGCTTGGTGAAGGCCTGCTGCTGCTGCTCCATCTGCAGCGCGCGCATGTCCTCGAACTTGCTGTAGTTGCCGCCGTAGCGCGTGAGGCGCGCGTTTTCGATGTGCAGGGTGACGTCGGTCACGGCGTCGAGGAATTCGCGGTCGTGGCTGATCACGATCATGGTGCCGGCGTAGCGCTGCAGCCAGCTTTCCAGCCAGACCAGGGCGTCCAAATCCAGGTGGTTGGTCGGCTCGTCCAGCAGCAGCAGGTCGCTTGGGCACATCAGCGCGCGCGCCAGCTGCAGGCGCATGCGCCAGCCGCCAGAGAAGCTGTTGACCGGCTGATCCAGCTCGGGCACCTGAAAGCCCAGGCCGAGGATCAGCGCCTGCGCGCGCGGCACGGCGTCGTGCTCGCCCGCGTCGGCCAGGTCGGTATGGGCCTGGCCCAGCGCCATGCCCGCGTCCACGTCGTCCGGGTTGGCTTCGTGCGCCGCTTCGGCCTGCGCCAGGCGCTCGCGCACCTCCATCAGGCGGGTGTCACCGGCCACCACGAAATCGGTGGCCGACTCCTCGGTTTCGGGCATGTGCTGCGCCACCTGCGCCAGCCGCCACTGTTTGGGCACCGAAAAATCGCCGCCATCTTCGTGCAGCGTGCCGTTGAGCAGCGCGAACAGCGTGGACTTGCCCGCGCCATTGCGCCCCACCAGCCCGACTTTCTCGCCAGGGTTGAGGGTGACGGAGACGCTGTCGAGCAGCACTTTGGCGCTGCGGCGGAGGATGATATTTTTGAGGGTGATCAAGCTCTTACTGCTTTACTTCGAACCAGACCAGGCCCCCGGATTGACCGAGAGCGGTCAGAAACGGGTTGGTCGAAAGCGCCCGTCCGTCGTCGTCCGCTGGTGCGAGCACGCGTTCCGCGCCGGTGAGGGAAAAATCGAACCGACCGGGATCGATGGAAACGGTCACGACATCCGCTTGGGGTGACGTGACCTGGTAGGTAGCGTCACCCGCCATGGCGGAGAGCCGAAAATCCAGATGCTGATAGCGATTCACCGTCGGCCACAGCGACGCCGGTAGCGCCAAATCTCGCCAGAGCGTGCGATGCGGGTAGTAGAACACGCCATTGACGGTGGGTACGCCCAGCGCCGCCAGTTCCAAGGCTTGCATCCCGCTGCCCAAAAACAGCGTCCGCAGTGGGCGTGGCGGCGTTGCTGTCAGGTCGTACGCAAAGGGCTTGGTCGCGTCGGCCACGCTGACCGATTTGGGTGCGAGCGAGAGAGGGTTGAATCCCAGCGCCGTGATGAGGCCCAGTGTCAGGGCCATGCCGACGGCTGCGCCGAGACGGCCCCGCATCATCCACCATGCTATGGCGGCGCCGGCGCTGCCCATGGCGATTTCATAGACCAGGCTGTTGCGCGAGAAATGCGTGGTCGGCAGACTGTGCAGTGCGTACATCACCATGACGCCGCTGCCAAGCGCAATCAGCGATGCGCTCACAGCGACGGCGGGTGTTCGTGATCGTGGGTGAGTGCCCTGTGCCCGATGCACGCCGTGTATCAGTGCCAGCAGCGCGGTACCCGCCAGGGCAAACGCCAATTCGGTTCGATCGGTGCGTGCGCGGCCCCACTGGCTCAGCTGGGCCAACCATTCGGGCAAGCCGATGAAGGCGTACCAAAGCGTGAGCGCGAGAAATGCGGTACAGGCGCGGATCGACCACTTGTGGTGTGATTCCCGCCACCCATGCCAGAGACCCAGGCCCAGCAACATCCAGGGCAACAGGTAGTAGGCGCTGATCTCGCTCTGGTTGGAGCCCGGGCCGGTACCGTACATGGTGGTTTCGGCGTTGGAAAATCCGCGCAGAAACTGGCTCATGTTGGCATCGCCGCCCAGGGCTGTCGTGCGTTGCCCCGGGTACACGGTGGCGCTCAACTGGGCTATGGCGTCATGTGTGTCCAGCCACCAACTGAAAAGCAGACCGCCAGCGATGCAAAGGCTGACGACGCTACCGGCCCACTGGGCGGTGGTCCAACGGCACTGCGCGCGGTAATCCAGCACATGGCCCAGCAGCAGAAAAGCCATGAGCGTGCCCACGGTGACTTGCCACGGGGGATAGAGCAGGAGGACCCAGGCGGCCACCAGCCAGCCCGCCAATGCGCCCCACGCAAGTCCGAGGATCACGGTTCGCGCCCGCAACAGCGCCAGTGCGACGCCCAGCAGACCTACCGGGAACAGCACCGCATAAAGTGGCCAGTTCGACCATGCCGTGGCGTACGGCGCCATGGCAAAGCTGGCGGTGGCGGCCAGGTTGAAACCACGTCCCAGCGGATTGAGCCGGTTCAGCAGCAACCAGACGACGGTCAAGCAGGCAAAGAACGGCAGCTGCCACTGCCAGCTCAGCGCTTGGCGAAGGGGTAGCAAAAAGTGGCCCCAGGTGGCTGGTCGAGCAAGCGCCGCGAACTGGGCGATGGGCGCTCCCGTCATGCCGATGACGCCCATGTTTTGGCCTTCAATGCCGATGTGGGAATTGACCACCGGGAAACGCGGGCTGTGCTGATGCTGGGCGAGCACATTGGGCGTCAGCACGGCCCATTCATCGGTGCGAATGTTGCGCAGTGGCAGCACTCGCAGCATTGACCCCTCGAAGCTGGCGGCACCCACGCCGACTGGGCTTCTGGTCAGCAGCTGCCAGGAGCTTCCCGTCACGCCGAGCGCAACCAGGACCGCGAAGCTGACGGCGATCCAGGCCACGACCCGCCGCGTGGACCCCGCCACCCAGGTGCTTGCGCGCTCCGCGGCTCGCCGAGCCGCAGGCCAATACGCGACCCCGATGCCCAGAGCCACTACCAACAGCACGACCGCATGGCGACCAGGCATGCCCCTAACGTGCACGCGTGTTGGCTCGCCATCAACGCTCGGCAGGGCCAACAAGGTTCCGTCTGGAAATTCAGCAACGACGTCCACGCGTGGCATACCTGCGGACAGGCGCGTATTGGGGCGAACCGTCAGTACGAAGCCGACCCCGGTGGACGCGGCGTCACCCAGTTGCGTACCCAAGTCGGGCCGGTTCACGGTGTTGACCGACACCGTTTCGGTGGACGCGTCGCGGACGCGGACCATGAAGCGTCGCGGCACGGCCTGATGGTCGCCGGACCAGGCCCAACCGCGAATTTCAAGCAGGCCGTGTTCCCCGTCGTAACTCAGCGCATCAATAGCACCCTGAGCAGTCGCCGATGCGTTTGCTGAAGCCGTTGTGCTACAGGCCAGCCAGAGCCCGAGCAGGACCAGGCGCAAAGCTGCGAACAGCAAACGTAGCGGAGCGAACGGCACGGATAGCAACCAGCAGGGTGAAAGAGGGAGGGCAAGTACCCTCGTCAGACGAAGGGCGCGGGCAGCAACAGAACTTGGTCGTCACCGGCGCTGGTGTCCAGCCAGATCGGGTTCAGGTGCGGAAACGCGGCTTCGAAATGCGCGCGTTCGTGACCGATTTCCAGCACCAGCACGGCGTGTTCCGTCATGCGGCTGGGCGCGTCTTTGAGCAGCTGGCGCACGAAATCCATGCCGTCGATGCCGCCGGCCAGGGCCAGTTCGGGCTCGGCGCGGTATTCGGCGGGCAGCGCGGCCATGCTTTGCGCGTTGACGTAGGGCGGGTTGCAGAGGATGAGATCGTACGGGCCGTCGCAGTGCGCCAGGCCGTCGGATTCGATCAGCCGGATGCGGTTGTGCAGCGCGTGGCGTTGCACGTTGAGCTTGGCCACGGCCAGGGCGTCGGTGCTCAGGTCGGCCGCGTCCACCTGTACGTCGGGCCAGGCCATGGCGGCCAGTACGGCCAGGCTGCCATTGCCGGTGCACAGGTCGAGCACGCGGCGGGTGCGATCGCTCAGCCACGGGTCGATCCTGCCGTCGGCAATGGTTTCGGCGATCAGGCTGCGCGGCACGATGACGCGCTCGTCCACCGTGAAGGGCACGCCCTGCAGCCAGGCTTCGCCAATCAGGTAGGCCAGCGGCTTGCGCGTGTCAATGCGCGCTTTCAAAAGCGTAGCTGCTTGCGCTTGGCTGGCGGGCGCTACAGGCTGATTTGATGCTGAATCGGTGAAGTCCGTATCCAGCGGCAGGCCCAGCGCGTGCAGCACCAGCCAGGCGGCTTCGTCACGCGCGTTGGTGGTGCCGTGGCCGAAGCCGACACCGGCTTCGGAGAGGGCGCGCTCAGTGTCGGCGACGAGTTCGGCGAGCGTCATGCGCCGTCGCCAGAGGCGAGCGCGGCCAGGTTTTCCAGCACGCGGCGGTAGATGGCAGTCAGCGGCTCGATGTCGGCCAGGGCGATGTGCTCGTCGATCTTGTGGATGCTGACGTTGGGCGGGCCGAGTTCGATCACCTGCGGACAGATCTGGGCGATGAAGCGCCCGTCGCTGGTGCCGCCGGTGGTGGACAGCTCGGTCTCGATGCCCGTCTCGGCGCGGATCGCGGCCTGCACGGCCTGCACCAGGGTGCCGGGCGTGGTCAGGAAGGGGCGGCCGCCCAGCGTCCACTTCAGGTCGTGGTCCAACCCGTGCTTTTGTAGAACGGCTTCGACGCGCTGCTGCAGCGATTCGGGCGTGGATTCGGTGCAGAAGCGGAAGTTGAAGTCCACCACCACCTGGCCGGGGATGATGTTGCTGGCGCCGGTGCCGCCGTGGATGTTGCTGACCTGCCAGCTGGTGGGCGGGAAGAACTCGTTGCCGCGGTCCCATTCGATGGCGACCAGCTCGGCCAGCGCGGGTGCGAGCTGGTGGATGGGGTTGCGCGCCAGGTGCGGGTAGGCGATGTGACCCTGGATGCCTTTGACCGTGAGGCGGCCCGACAGCGTGCCGCGGCGGCCGTTCTTGATCATGTCGCCGGTGCGGTCGACGCTGGTGGGTTCGCCGACGATGCAGTAATCCAGCACTTCGCCGCGCGCCTTCAGGGCTTCGCAAACGACGACGGTGCCGTCCAAGGCTGGGCCTTCCTCGTCGCTGGTCAGCAGCAGGGCGATGTTGAGCGGTGCGTTGGGGTGCGCGGCCAGGAACTGCTCGGTCGCCACGACAAAGGCGGCGATGGACGTCTTCATGTCGCTGGCGCCGCGGCCATAGAGCTTGCCGTCGCGCTCGGTCGGCACGAACGGGTCGCTGGTCCACTGCTCCAGCGGGCCGGTGGGCACAACGTCGGTGTGGCCGGCAAAGACTATGGTTTTAGGAGCTGCCCGCGCAGATGGTTGTATGGCTGCAGGCCGTTTTGACCACAAATTGCGGACGCGGAAGTTGTCCGGCCCGCTGTCGATGATTTCGTTGACGAAGCCCAGCGGCGCCAGCCGTGCGGCCAGCAGGTCGATGCAGCCCGCGTCCTGCGGTGTGACGGAGGGGCGGGCGATCAGGTCTTCGGCGAGGGCGCGGGTGGCGGACGTGTTGGCCATGAAGTTGCTTGGTGCCTCAGCCCAGGCGCGAGTCGGCGAAGCTGCCCAGCTTGGAATCCTGGAAGCCCGAGTTGTTGAAGCCGCTGTTGCCAAAGCCGGTGCGCGGGAAGCCGCTCTTGCCCGGCGCCGGCACGTCCAGCGTGATTTCGGTGAAGGACGGCTCGTCGCTGGCCGCCTCGTCGTCTGCCTGCGGCTGGTTGGCGGAATAGCGCGTGGTGTCGTTCTGCAGGCGCCACATCAGGTTGGTCGGCGAATCGGCGTTGGCCAGGCCTTCCTTGCGGTCGATGATGCCGGCGTTGATCAGGCGCGCCAGGTCTTGTTCAAAAGTCTGCGAGCCTTCGGCGATGGAGTTGTCCATGGCTTCCTTGACGCCGGAGAAGTCGCTCTTTTCGATCAGGTCGGCCACCAGCTTGGTGTTCAGCATCACTTCGACGGCGGGCGTGCGGCCGCCGTCCAGCGTGCGGATCAGGCGCTGCGACACGATGGACTTCAGCGCCGCGGCCAAATCGCCCAGCAGGGTGGGGCGCACTTCGACTGGGTAGAAGCTCAACACCCGGTTCAGCGCCTGGTAGCTGTTGTTGGCGTGCAGCGTGGCCAGGCACAGGTGGCCCGACTGCGCGTAGGCGATGGCGGCGGACATGGTTTCGCGGTCGCGGATCTCGCCAATCAGGATCACGTCAGGCGCCTGGCGCAGCGCGTTCTTCAGGCCGATCTGCAGCGCGCCGGTGTCGGAGCCGACTTCGCGCTGGTTCACCAGCGATTTCTTGTTGGTGAAGATGTATTCGATCGGGTCTTCAATCGTCAGGATGTGGCCAGGCACCAGGCCGTTGCGGTGGTCCAGCATGGCGGCCAGCGAGGTCGATTTGCCGGCGCCGGTGGCGCCCACCATCAGGATCAGGCCGCGCTTTTCCATCACCAGCATTTTCAGGATACCGGGGAGATTGAGCGTGTCCAATGCTGGAATATTGGGGCTGATGAAGCGAACCACCGCGGCATAGGTGCCGCGTTGGCGCATGGCCGACAGACGGAAGTTGCCCAGGCCATGGATCGGGATGGCCATGTTCAGCTCGCCCGTCTCACGCAGCTCTTCGATGCGGTTGGGCGGCACCACATCGATCAGCAGGTTCATCACCGCGTCGGGCGGCAAGAGCTGGCTGTTGATGGGGTGGCATTCGCCGTTGATCTTGATCGTCGCCGGCGCATGCGCCGACAGGTACACGTCCGAGGCCTGCTTTTCGGCCATCAGGTGCAGGATGCGTTCCATCATGGATTGCGGCGCTGCGGGCATGGACTTCCTCCGGACGCGAACGTTTTTTTAAGGGTGCAGGGCGGGCGACGACGGCGATCAGGGACGCAGCAGGTCGTTGATGCTGGTCTTGGAGCGGGTTTGTGCGTCCACCGTCTTGACGATGATGGCGGCGTACATGCTGTAGTCCTGACCGGCGGCGGTCTTTTTGGGCAGGTTGCCGCTGACGATCACGCTGCCGCTCGGCACGCGGCCATAGCTGATCTCGCCGGTTTCGCGGTTGAAGATCGGGGTGCTCTGGCCGATGTACACGCCCATGCCGAGCACCGAGTTTTCTTCGACGATCACACCTTCAACGACTTCCGAGCGCGCGCCGATGAAGCAGTTGTCTTCAATGATGGTCGGGTTGGCTTGCAGGGGCTCCAGCACGCCACCCAGCCCGATGCCGCCCGACAGGTGCACGTTCTTGCCGACCTGGGCGCAGCTGCCCACGGTGGCCCAGGTGTCTACCATCGTGCCTTCGTCCACGTAGGCGCCGATGTTCACGTAGCTGGGCATCAGCACGGCGCCCTTGCCGATGAAGCTGCCGCGACGCGCCACGGCGGGCGGCACCACGCGCACGCCCGACTCGCGCATGGCGGCTTCGTCGAGGTGGGCGAACTTGGTCTGCACCTTGTCGAAGAAGCCCAGGTCACCTGCGCGGATGAATTCGTTGTCCTTCAGGCGGAACGACAGCAGCACGGCTTTCTTGATCCACTGGTGCACCGTCCACTGGCCCACGCCTTCGCGCGTGGCCACGCGCACGCGACCAGCGTTCAGGTCGCTGATGACGTGCTCGACGGCGTCGGCCACTTCTTTCGGGGCGGCCTTGGGCGAAATGTTGGCGCGGTCTTCCCACGCGGTGTCGATGATCTGCTGCAGTTGCTGGGTCATGTGATGAAAAAGCTCAGGACTTGGATTGGATGAACTGGACGATGCGCTCGGCCGCTTCGACGCACTCGGCGGTGTCGGCCACCAAGGCCATGCGCACGCGGCCCCGGCCGGGGTTGACCCCATCCGCCTCGCGGGCCAGGTAGCTGCCGGGCAAGACGGTCACATTGTATTGAGCGAGCAAGGCACGGGCGAAGTCGGTGTCGGAACCTTTCCACACTTCCGGCACCCCGGCCCACAGGTAGAAGGCGGCGTCGGGCAAGCGCACGTCCATGACGGGCGCCAGCAAGGGCGTGACGCGCGCGAATTTCTCACGGTACTGGCGGCGATTGTCCTCCACGTGCGCCTCGTCGCCCCAGGCGGCGATGCTGGCGGTGGCCACGGCCGGGCTCATCGCGCTGCCGTGGTAGGTGCGGTACAGCAGGTAGGGTCGGATGACGTCGGCGTCGCCCGCGACGAAGCCCGAGCGCATGCCCGGCACGTTGCTGCGCTTGGACAGGCTGGTCAGCATGACCAGGCGCCTGAAATCGGTGCGGCCCAGCTTCGTGGCGGCTTCCAGGCCGCCCAGCGGCGCGTCGCCCTGGAAGTAGATCTCGCTGTAGCACTCGTCTGAGGCGATCACGAAGCCGTAGCGGTCGCTCAGATCGAACAGCAGCTTCCACTCGTCCAGCGGCATCACGGCGCCCGTGGGATTGCCTGGCGAGCAAACGTAGACCAGCTTCGTGCGTGCCCACACGTCTTGCGGCACATGGTCCCAGCGCGGCGCAAAGTTGCGCGCCGGGTCGCTGGCCACGTAGTGCGGCTGAGCGCCGGCCAGCAGAGCGGCGCCTTCGTAGATTTGGTAGAACGGATTGGGGCAGACGACGGTGGCCCCCTCTTGGGTCGGGTCGATCGCCGTCTGGGCCAGCGAGAACAGCGCCTCGCGTGAGCCCAGCACCGGAATCACCTGGCTTGCCGAATCGACCGACACCCCATAGCGGCGTTGCAGCCAGCCGGCGCAGGCGGCGCGCAGGCCGGGGGTGCCCGCCGTGGGCGGGTAGCCCGACAGGCCGGTGGCCAGATCACCCGCCAGCGCGTCCTGGATGAACTGCGGTGTGGCATGCTTGGGCTCGCCGATGCCCAGGCTGATCGGGCGGTAGTCGGCGTTTGGCGTGACGTCCGCGAAGAGTTGGCGCAACCGCTCGAAAGGGTAGGGCTGCAGCCGGGAAAGCAGGGGGTTCATGCAGCCGATTATCGCGGCGGGATGTGCGACGGGGTGCTGGTGCAGCTCGCGAACGGCCGTCCCGAGCTGGCCCTGGGCGAAAGGAGCGCCCCGGTTTGCTCGTTCTGCCCTACGCCGTTGCCGTGGCGGGCCGATGCCGGGCTTGTCCTACCCGGCTACGCCTGTTGCGCGCCTAAGGTGGAGTGGTGCGGGCATGTGGTCCCGCAAGGAGCCAACCATGCCGAACGCCTCCCAAGCCTGCGCCACCTGCGGCAATGTGTACGACAAAGCCTTTCAGGTCACCGCCAACGGCCAGAGCTACACCTTCGACAGCTTCGAATGCGCCGCCCAGAAACTGGCGCCGACCTGTGAGCACTGCAAGGTCCGCATCCTGGGCCATGGGCTGGAGGCCGAGGGCGGGCGCTTCTTCTGTTGCGACCATTGCGCCGAGCGCGCGGGCGTGAAGGGTTTGCGGGACCGCGTATGAAAGCCGTTGCGCGGTCGGCCCCTTGCGAGGTGGACGGGCGGTAGACGCTCGACGCCACCCGTCGGTAGGCATTTTGTAGCTGGCTGCGCAGGCCCTTGGCGCTCAGGCCGGTCATACTGCCCGGGATGAATCGGCTTTCCACCACCTCATGGGCGGCTGCTCCCCGTGCTCGCGCCGCCCGCAGCGCAGACGGCTCTTCGACGACGCAGGACCTGCCGCCCAGCATCCGCTGGCGTCTGGAAGACATCGACCTCAGTGCCATCGACCATGCGCGCATCGCGGACAACGAGGCGCTGTTCTATCTGCTGGTCAGCGCGTCCTTCATTGAGTCGGGCTCGGACCTGTACACCCGCAACCTGGTCGACCACTACGCCGATCACCCCCCCATCGCCGTTTGGTTGCGCGACCACTGGGAGCACGAAGAGCTGCAGCACGGTCGGGCCTTCGCCGCCTACGTGCAGGCGGCGTGGCCCGAGTTTCCCTGGCAGACCGCGTTCAACAGTTTCATCGCCGAGTACGGCGCCCTGTGCACCACCGAGGCGTTGGAGGACGACCGCACGCTGGAGCTGGCCGCGCGCTGCGTCGTCGAAACCGGCACCACCAGCTACTACCAGACGCTGCGGACTTTCAGCGACGAGCCCGTCCTGCAAACCCTGCTCGGCCACATCCGCGCCGACGAGGTCAGTCACTACAAGCACTTCCTGGCCTATTTCAAGCAACTGCGGGCCGCGCGCCCTGTGGCCCGCTGGCGCGTGGCGCGGGTGCTGGCGCGGCGCCTGCAGGAAATCCGCGAATCCGACTCCGACATCGCCCTGCGCCACGTCTGGGCGCACAAGGGCCGACTGTTCCCGCACCACGCCGCGCGCGTCGAAGACGTCGCCGCGCGCCTGTACCCCTTGGTCAGCGACCGCCTCCCCGCCCAGCAGGCCGTGCGGATGCTGCTCAAACCGATGGCGCTGCCGCACTGGCTGGAAGCGCGGCTGGAGCGGCCCCTGGCGGCACTGGCGAGGCGGGTGCTGGACGCGTAGGGCGCGCGGCGCCTTCTCATGTGAATTACGTGAATTGGGGTCAGATCACTATTTTTCCCGGTGGCGCGGCCGGTCAGGTCTGGGCCAACGACGCGCCCAAGGTCTACCACTGCGCGAACGACAAGTTCTACGGCAAGACCAAGAAGGGCGAGTACATGAGCGAAGCCGACGCCAAGGCCAAGGGCTTTCACGCCTCGCACGGCAAGGTCTGCGCGGGCTGATCGGGCGGCGCAAGCCCTGGCGCCCGCTGCTGGGCCGGCTCCGCCGGTGCGCGGCGCCCCCGTTGGCCGGACGGCGTCATCGCTGCCCGGCCAACGTGCTCTTGCGCGGGTTTTGAATGAAATTGGCCTCTGGCCCTACAACCGCCTGCGCAGCAAGCTACGAATTCAGGAGTAATTTTGGGCCCGAAACAGGGTGTGAAGCCCTCGTTGGCCGCCTGGGGCGCGGGCTGCCGCACGGTATCATCGGTGGTTTGCCCCGTTTCTTTTTGCGCCCCGTGCGGGCTGCGCGCCAGTGCGACTCAACTCGATCAAGCTTTCGGGCTTCAAGTCCTTCGCCGAACCCACCAATTTCATGCTGCCGGGGCAGCTGGTCGGCGTGGTCGGGCCCAATGGCTGCGGCAAGTCCAACATCATGGACGCGGTGCGCTGGGTGCTGGGCGAATCCAAAGCGTCCGAACTGCGCGGCGAGTCCATGCAGGACGTCATCTTCAACGGCACCACCAGCCGCAAGCCCGCCAGCCGTTCGTCGGTCGAACTGGTGTTCGACAACGCCGACCACCGCGCCGGCGGCCAATGGAGCCAGTTCACCGAGATCGCCGTCAAGCGCGTGCTGACGCGCGAGGGCGGCAGCAGCTACTACATCAACAACCAGCCGGTACGCCGCCGCGACGTGCAGGACGTGTTCCTGGGCACCGGCCTCGGCCCGCGCGCCTACGCCATCATCGGCCAGGGCACGATCAGCCGCATCATTGAAAGCCGCCCGGAAGAGCTGCGCCTGTTCCTGGAAGAAGCGGCCGGCGTGTCCAAGTACAAGGAACGCCGCCGCGAGACCGAAAACCGCCTGTCCGACACGCGCGAGAACCTCACCCGCGTCGAAGACATCCTGCGCGAGCTGAACACCAACCTGGACAAGCTCGAGCGCCAGGCCGCCGTCGCCCAGCAGTACCAAAGCCTGCAGGCGGGCGCGGCCCTCAAGCAGAACCAGCTCTGGTTCTTGAAGCGCGCCGAGGCGGAAGAGGGCCAGGTCAAGCTCAAGGCCGACGCCGAGAAGGCCGTCACCGACCTCGAAGCCCGACTGGCCGACCTGCGCCACGTCGAAGCCGACCTCGAAGCCGTGCGCCAGGCCCACTACGCCGCCGGCGACCAGGTCAACCAGGCGCAAGGCCTGCTGTACGAAGCCAGCGCCGAAGTCGGCCGGCTCGAAGCCGAAATCCGCTTCGTCGTCGAAGGCCGCCAGCGCGCCGAAGCGCGGCTGGTGCAGTTGAAGGAGCAACTCGCCCATTGGGCCGACCGCAAGGCCGAGGCCGAGCTAGAAATCGAAACCCTGGCCGGACAGGCCGCCGAGGCCGAGGACCGCCACATCACCCTGGCAGCGCAGCTGGAAGACCAACAGCAGTCGCTGCCCGACATGGAAGACGCGCTGCGCGCTGCGCAAGGCAAGGCGACCGAGCAGCGCACCGCCGTGGCGCAGGTGCAGCAGCAGATCCAGGTGCTGGCGGCCGAGCAGCGCGGCATCGAAGAACAGTCGCGCCAGCTGAACCAGCGCCGCGAACGCCTGGCGACCGACAAGAACGCCCTGGCCGCGCCGGACGAGCAGCGGCTGCTCAATGTGCAGGAGCAACTGGCCGCCGCCGAAGAAACCCACGAGGTGGCCGACGCGCGCTTGCAAGAGCTGCAGGACAGCGTGCCCCAACTGGACGAGGCACGCCGCGCCGCGCAGCAGGCGGTCAACACTGAATCGGCGCGGCAAAGCGATTTGTCGGCGCGGCTGGACGCGCTGAAGGCGCTGCAGGACAAGGTCAAGACCGACGGCAAGCTGCAACCCTGGTTGAAAAAGCACGGGCTGGACGGCTTGCAAGGCCTGTGGAGCCGCATCCACGTCGAAGCCGGGTGGGAAAACGCCCTGGAAGCCGCCTTGCGCGAACGCATGGCCGCGCTGGAGGTCAGCCGCATCGACATGGTGAAAGCCTTCGCCAGCGACGCGCCGCCGGCCAAGCTGGCCTTCTACAGCCCTCCCGCCGGCGCGGTTTCGGCTGCGGGCGGCGCGCTGCCCGCGTTGGCCGATCTGCTGCGCCTGCACGACGCCAGTCAGAAGGCCTTGCTGGCCGACTGGCTGGCTGGCTGCTACACCGCGCCCACGCTGGACGACGCACTGGCGCAACGCAGTCAGCTGAAGACCGGCGAGGCGATCTACGTGCCGACTGGCCACGCCGTCAGCGCACACAGCGTGACGTTCTACGCGCCCGATTCCGAACAAGCCGGCCTGCTGGCGCGCGCGCAGGAGATTGAAAATCTGGACAAGCAGCTGCGCGCGCAGCAGCTGATCAACGAAGAAGCGCGCAGCGGCCTGGTGCGTGCCGAAGCGGCGTACAGCGATGCGTCGCAGCGCCTGGTCACGTCGCGCCGCGAAGCGGCCGAGGCCCAGCAGCGCGCACACGAATTGCAGGTCGAAACCCTGCGCCTGACCCAGTTGGCCGAGCAGACCCGCGCGCGCAGCGAGCAGATCGCCGGCGACCTGGCCGAGGTCGACGCCGGCCTGGAAGCGCTGCAGGAGCGCCGCGTGACAGCCGAGGCGCGCTTTGAAGAGCTGGACATGCAGCTGGCCGACACGCAGGAACGCCATGCGCAACTGGACGAACGCGTGATCGAGGCCGAGCGCAAGCTGGCCGAAGCGCGCGAGCAGCAGCGCACGCTGGAGCGCCAGGCGCAGGAAGCCACCTTCGCGCAGCGCAGCCTGGAGGCGCGCCGCGGCGAACTGGCCCGCACCATCGACACCGCCGCGCAGCAAAGCGGCGCCATCGACACCGAACAGCAGCGCGCCGCCGAAGAGTTGGGCCGCCTGACCGACGCCGCCGCGCAGGCCGGTCTGCAGTCGGCCCTGGCGCTGAAGCTGGAGCGCGAACAAGCCCTGGGCGCGCAGCGCAGCACCTACGACGATTTGACCGCCAAGCTGCGCGCGTCGGACGAGCGGCGCATGAAACTGGAGCGCGAACTTGACCCGCTGCGCCAGCGCATCACCGAATTCCAGCTCAAGGAGCAGGCCGCGCGCCTGGGCACCGAGCAGTACACGCAACTGCTGGCCGACGCCGAGGCCGACTTGGCCGCCGTCAGCCAGTCGATCGCCGAAGGCAATGTGCGCCTGACGGGCTTGCAGGGCGAGATTGAGCGCCTGCACCGCGAGATCCAGGCGCTGGGCGCCGTCAACCTGGCCGCGCTGGACGAGTTGACCAGTGCGCGCGAGCGCAAGACCTTCCTCGACGCGCAGTCGGCCGATCTGACCGAGGCCATGACCACGCTGGAAGACGCGATCAAGAAGATCGACGGCGAAACGCGCGAACTGCTGGGCAGCACCTTCAACACCGTCAACGAGCACTTCGGCCGCATGTTCCCCGAGCTGTTCGGCGGCGGCAACGCCAAGCTGGTGATGACGGGCGAAGAAATCCTCGACTCGGGCGTGCAGGTCATGGCCCAGCCGCCGGGCAAGAAGAACCAGACCATCCACCTGCTGTCGGGCGGCGAAAAGGCGCTGACGGCGATTGCGCTGGTGTTCGCCATCTTCCAGCTGAACCCCGCGCCTTTCTGCCTGCTGGACGAGGTCGACGCGCCGCTGGACGACGCCAACACCGAGCGTTACAGCAAGCTGGTCACCAAGATGAGCGGGCAGGGCACGCAGTTCTTGTTCATCAGCCACAACAAGATCGCCATGGAAATGGCCGAGCAGCTGATCGGCGTGACCATGCAGGAGCAGGGTGTGTCGCGGATCGTGGCGGTGGATATGGAATCTGCGGTCGGGATGGCAGAAATATGAGGCACCCCCCTGAGTCGCCTCGCGGCGCCTTCCCCCCTCACTCTCCGCGCTGCGCGCTGCGGGAGGGGGGACAACGCCAGTGCTCGGTGCAAGCCCGAGCACGGCGTTCGCTGGGGCGGCGGGCTTCGCCGCCGCGGGCGCGCGGTTGTGCTGAGGGTGGCTGGGCTTTTGCCGTCGGCGTGATCAGCTGCACCGGCACGGAACCGGCACGACAGAACGCAATCCCAGCGAGGGGCGTTGCCCTGGGAGTCACAAGAAGATGAGTGCTTTGCAAGTGGGCCTGGCGGTGGCGGGTGGGTTGATTCTGGGTGGGGTGATCGCCTACAACACCTGGAATGCGCGGCGCAATGAGCCGCGGCAGGCGCAGCCGGACGAGCCGGCGGGGCCGCGCGTGGAACAGGTGGAGCGCGCCGAGCCGGGCATGGATGGCGCGCCGCTGTCGGCCGAGCGCATGGAGCCGGTGCTGGACGGCGAGTTGCGCGACCCGGCGCCAGCGCGGGCCGATTTCACGTCTGCCGCCGACGCCCCGGCCGATTTCGCCAGCACCACCACGCTGGCCATGCTGCCGCTGCCGGACCGTTCGCCGCACCTTGACGCGCTGATCGACGTGATCGCGCCGATCGCGCTGGACGGGCGGGTGGTGTCGGGCGACGCGGTGCTGGCCGCCTTGCCGGCGACGCGGCGCGTGGGCAGCAAGCGCTTTCTGGTGGAAGGGCAGAGCGAGGCCACCGGCGACTGGGAGCCCCCGGCCGCCGGCAAGCGCTATTCCGCGCTGCAGGCCGGCGTGCAGTTGGCCAACCGCACCGGCGCACTGAACGAGATCGAATACTCCGAATTCGTCGTCAAGACCGAACGCTTTGCCGAAACGGTGGGCGGCGCGGCCGAGCTGCCCGACATGCTGCACGAAGTGGCCCGCGCGCGCGAACTCGACCAGTTCGCCAGCCAGCACGACGCGCAGTTGGGCTTCACCCTGCGCGCGCGCGGCGCGGCCTGGAGCCCCGGCTTCGTGCAGCAGCAGGCGGCGCGCATCGGCTTTGTTGCCGGCTCGATCCCCGGGCGCATGGTGCTGGCCTCCAGTGTGACCGGCCTGCCGCCCGTGCTGGACCTGAGCTACGACGCCCAGGCCGCCCTGGCCGAAGACCCGGCGCACACCGCCATCACTGAAGTCACGCTGAACCTGGACGTGCCGCAGGTGCACCGCGAAGAGCGCCCCTTCGAGCGCCTGCGCGACGCCGCCTTCGCGCTGGCCGAGGCGATGGACGGCGTCATCACCGACGACGCGCGCCAGCCGCTGCGCCCCGAGATGATCGACACCATCGGCGCCGACTTGACGCGCCTGTACGACACGCTGGACGCGCACGACCTGGCCGCCGGATCGGCCCAGGCGCGGCGTCTGTTCAGCTGAGCCGTTTTTTGAATCATTTGTGCCGCTGGCCCTACGGGGACCTGCGCAGGCAGCTATGAAATCAGAAGCACATGTCGCCGCCCAGGCGTCACAGTTGCGCGCCGCCCTGAACCGCGCGGCGCACCAGTACTACACGCTGGACGCGCCCGAGCTGCCGGACGCTGAATACGACAAGCTGTTCCAGCAGCTGCAGGCGCTGGAGGCCGCGCACCCCGAGCTGCGCACGCCCGATTCGCCCACCCAGCGCGTGGGCGGCACGGTGCTGGACGGCTTCACGCCGGTGCGGCATGCCGTGCCCATGCTCAGCATCCGCACCGAAACCGACACCACGCCCGCCGGGGCCGAGAAGTTCGACCAGCAGGTGCGCAACTACCTGGCGGCGGAGCAGCGCCGCACCGAGCTGAAAACGACCGATCCGCGCCACCGCGCCACGCCGCTCGGTCCCGACGCCACGGCCGTGCTGGCAGGCGCGCCGGTCGGCTACGTGGCCGAGCCCAAGTTCGACGGCCTGGCCATCAGCCTGCGCTATGAAAACGGTGTGCTGGTGCAGGCCGCCACGCGCGGCGACGGCGAAACGGGCGAAGACGTCACGCAGAACATCCGCACCATCCGGCAGATCCCGCTGACGCTGCACGCCGGCAAAGCGGCCGAATTTGCGGTGCCACCGCTGCTGGAAGTGCGCGGCGAGGTCTACATGCGCCGAGACGATTTTGAAGCGCTGAACGAACGCATGCGCGAACGCCTGGCCGCGGGCGACAAGGGTGCCAAGACCTTCGTCAACCCGCGCAACGCGGCGGCGGGCGCGGTGCGCCAGCTCGACCCGGCCATCGCGGCGCAGCGGCCGCTCAGCTTCTTCGCCTACGGCCTGGGCGAGGTGACGCCAGCGGCCGACGGTGGGCCCGATTTCACGTCGCACTGGCAGGTCATGCAGACGCTGAAATCATGGGGTTTTCCAGTCTCAGAGCTTATCAGGCAAGCGCAGGCAGCTTCTGATTTGATAGCGTACCACGCCGACATCGCAGCCCAGCGCGACGCGCTGCCGTTCGACATCGACGGCGTGGTTTACAAGGTCGACAGCCTGGCGCTGCAGCGCGAGCTGGGGTTCGTGTCGCGCGAGCCGCGCTGGGCGGTGGCGCACAAGTACCCGGCGCAGGAACAGTTGACCACCGTGCAGGCGATCGACATCCAGGTCGGCCGCACCGGCAAGCTGACGCCGGTCGCCAAGCTGGCCCCGGTGTTCGTCGGCGGCGTGACGGTGACCAACGCCACGCTGCACAACGAGCTGGAAGCGCGCCGCAAGGACGTGCGCGTGGGCGACACGGTGATCGTGCGCCGCGCGGGCGACGTGATCCCCGAAGTGGTCAGCGTGCTGCCCGACAAGCGCGCGCCTGGCGCGCCCGAATTCACCATGCCCACGCACTGCCCGGTGTGCGGCAGCGACGTGGTGCGCGAAGAGGGCGAGGCCGACCACCGCTGCACCGGCGGCCTGTTCTGCGGCGCGCAGCGCAAGCAGGCGCTGCTGCACTTCGCCAGCCGCCGCGCGCTGGACATCGAAGGCCTGGGCGACAAGCTGGTCGAACAGCTGGTTGACGGCGGTGTGGTCAAGGTCTTGCCGGACGTCTACAAGCTGGGCCTGACCAGCCTCGCCGCACTCGACCGCATGGCCGACAAGTCGGCGCAGAACCTGCTGGACGCGCTGCAAAAATCGAAGCAGACCACGCTGGCGCGTTTTCTGTACGCGCTCGGTATCCGCCACGTCGGCGAGACCACGGCCAAGGACGTGGCGCGCCACTTCGGCCAGCTGGACGCGATCATGGGCGCCAGCGTCGACCAACTGCTGCAAGTGCCCGACGTCGGCCCGGTGGTGGCCGAAAGCATCCACACCTTCTTCGCCCAGCCGCACAACCGCGAGGTGGTCGAACAGCTGCGCGCCGCCGGTGTGACCTGGAACGAGGGCGAGCCCGTCGCCAACGCCGTGCTGCCGCTGACCGGCAAGACCTTTGTGCTCACCGGCACGCTGCCTACGCTCAGCCGCGACGACGCCAAGGCGCTGCTGGAAGCGCAAGGCGCCAAGGTGGCCGGCAGCGTCAGCAAGAAGACCAGCTACGTCGTCGCTGGCGAAGAGGCCGGCAGCAAGCTGGACAAGGCGCGCGAGCTGGGCGTGCCGGTGCTGGACGAAGCCGGCATGCAGGCGCTGCTGGCTGGGCTGGGCTGAGGCCTTGCAGCAGCGCGCCATGCGCAGCGGCCCGCACAACGATCTGCGCCTGGGCATCGACCTGGGCGGCACCAAGATCGAGATCGCTGCGCTGGATGCGGCCGGCGCCTTTGTCCTGCGCGAGCGTGTGGACACGCCGCAAGGCGGCTACCACGCCACGCTGGTGGCGATCGCCGAGCTGGTGCACGCCGCCGAAGCGCGGTTGGGCGGAACTGGGTTGCCGCTGGGCGTTGGCATTCCCGGCAGCCTCTCGCCCGTCACCGGGCGGGTGCGCAACGCCAATTCCACGGCGCTGAACGGCCAGGCGCTGCAGCAGGACCTGAACGCCTTGCTGCAGCGGCCGGTGCGGCTGGAGAACGACGCCAACTGCCTGGCGCTGTCCGAAGCGACCGATGGCGCCGGGGCGGGGCAGGGCGTGGTGTTCGCTGCCATCCTGGGCACCGGCGTCGGTGCGGGTGTGTCGGTACACGGACACATCCTGCGCGGACGCAACGGCATCGCCGGCGAATGGGGCCACAACCCGTTCGCTCGTGGCGCAGGCGACGGGCCAGCCCTGCGCTGCTGGTGCGGGCGCGCCGATTGCGTCGAAACCTGGCTGTCCGGGCCAGCGCTGGCGACGGACCATCTGCGCCACACCGGCCAGGCGCTCGCGGCGCCGGCCATCGTGACGGCAGCGGGGGCGGGCGATGCCGGCGCGCAAGCTTCGTGGGGGCGGTACGCCGACCGCTTGGCCCGCGCGCTGGCGCAGGTGGTCAACGTGCTGGATCCGAACGTCATCGTGCTGGGCGGCGGGATGAGCAATGTCGCCGCGCTCTACACCGATGTGCCGCGCCTTTGGGGCGAGCACATCTTCAGCGACCAGGTCGCCACGCGCCTGCTGCCGGCCCGGCACGGTGATTCCTCGGGGGTACGAGGGGCGGCGTGGCTGTCCGCGCCGCCGCGCGCCGCGCTGGATTGACCGGAACGCTGGCATCCCAGGCCAGCGGGGTCAACGGATCGCCGCTGCCGGGCGTTCAGGGACCGGGTTCGTTCCGGCGCGGGCACAGAGAGAAACCGACGCGCCGGCCTTGTAGGTCTTTGCCGAAACCTCGCACCGTGTTTGCCTAAGCTTTACACGACAGGACTACAGTGAAGCCATTCTGGGCGTGGAGTGTCCCGCCCTTTCCTTCAGGAGATCCGGACATGGCAGTTCAACCGTCCTCTTCCTTCGCGCGCCGTGCGGCGCTGGGCGTTGCCGCGGGCGCGCTGGCCCTGTTGGGCGGCTGTGTGGTCGCGCCGGTCGACGGGTATGGCTACGGGTACGACACCGGGTCCACGGTGGTTTATCCCGGCACGACGTACTACGAGACGCCCAACTATTACTACGGTGGCGCGCCCTACTATTACGGCCCGTCGTTCTCGCTGGGCGTCTACGGCCATTCGTACAACGGCCACCGTTGGCACGGCAACAACTGGAACCGTCCCGGCGGTTGGCACGGCAACAACGGCCATCGCCCGGGTTGGCAGGGCAACCATGGCAACCGTCCCGGTGGCTGGCAGGGCAACAACGGCAACCGCCCGGGTTGGCAAGGCAACAACGGCAACCGCCCGCCGCCGAGTGTGCAACCGCGCCCGCCTCGGCCGCCGATGCCCAACAACGGCCTGCACCCGCGGCCGGGCCGCAGCTTCGGTGAAAGCGGCATGGGCATCGACCGCCGCGGGGGCACGCCCGGCAACCCCTGAGCGATGGCGGTTCACGAGATCCTGAAAATGGGCGACTCGCGCCTGCTGCGCGTTGCCCAGCCCGTGCAGGGCTTTGACACGGACGAGCTGCACCTGCTGGTGCGCGACATGTTCGAGACCATGCGCGACGCCCATGGCGCTGGCCTGGCTGCGCCGCAGATCGGGGTGGATCTGCAGCTCGTCATCTTCGGCACCGACGCCGTCAACCCGCGCTACCCGGACGCACCGCCGGTGCCTCGCACCGTGCTGTGCAACCCGGTCATCACCCCGCTGGGCGACGAGGAAGACGAAGATTGGGAAGGCTGCCTGTCGGTGCCGGGCTTTCGCGGCGTGGTGCCACGCTGGCGCCGCATCCACTACCGCGGCTTCGACCCCTACGGTGACCCGATCGAGCGCGAAGCCGAAGGCTTTCACGCGCGCGTGGTGCAGCACGAGTGCGACCACCTGATCGGCAAGCTGTACCCGATGCGGGTGCGCGACTTCACGCGCTTTGGCTTCACCGACGTGCTGTTTCCGGGCGTGTCTGTGATCGAGGACGATTGACGCTGCGCTTCGGCGGAAAGCAAAAAGGGCCCTGCAGGGCCCTTTTTCATGGCTTGGCCGAATCGGCCAGGGTTCAGATGCTGTCGCCCGCGCTCGGCGACGGTGCGGTTTCGGCCGGTGTCGTCGGGCCGCTGCCGGACGACTTGCCGAAGGTGCCCCCCAGGCGGATGGTGCGCGGCGCGGGTGAAGCGCGGTCGATCACGCTGGAGCCGCTGCCGACGGTGGTGGTCTTGCTGGTGTCGGCGGTGGCGGTCGTGGTCGATTTGTCCGTTTCCTGCAGCACGCGGCGCGCGCCGTCGAAGCGCGCTTGCCAGTAGCTGATGTTCATGCTTTCCACGCGCACGTGGGCCCCGGTGCGCGGCGAGTGGATGAACTTGCCGTCGCCCACGTAGATGCCGACGTGGCTGTTGGTGCGGCGCAGGGTGTTGAAGAAGACCAGATCACCCGGCTTCAGGTCGGCCTTGTCGATGCGGCTGGTGGCGGCGGCCTGTTCGGCGGCGGTGCGCGGCAGCATCAGACCCACGGTCTGCTGGTACATGGCGCGCACGAAACCGCTGCAGTCAAAACCACCTTCGGCCGACGTGCCGCCCATGCGGTAGGGCACGCCCAGCGACTGCATTGCGTGCGACACCAGTTGACCGGCGCGGTCGGTGGCTTGCTGGATGGTGTCGCCCAGACGGGACATCAGGCCCTTCTGGACCAGAAACTTGTCCAGATCGTCTTGGGGGGCGGCGTGGGCTGCCGGCAGACAGGCAGCGCAAAGAATCAGGGTGGCAACAAACGACTTGGACATGGATCCGATGCGGCGGGCGGGTATCAGGTGGACCGGGTATCTGCCTGGGGGTACGGATGCAACCCGTGACAAGGGTTGCAATCGAAATCTTTAGTGTTACTGGCGTTCCAAAACGACAGCGGATGTTAGTGTAGGACAACTTCTTACGTGCCCGTCCCTAAAACCCCCCAAATCTTTCAGGGTTTGCCCGAGGGCGGTGTCCAATATTTCTCACTCTGATAAGCCTTTACGCCCGCTTGTTGACGCAACGCAGTGCGCACTGACCATGGCGACCATTCGTTGCGGTGTGTTTCATGGTGTTGCAGGCCCGCGAGGGCGGCGATGAGCAGCATGAGTGCCTTGGACCGCCTGGCCGAACCCGGCGTCTGCGTGCAAGATAGCTCTTGGCAGGCCCGCGAAGGGCCGTCCGTTCCGATAAGGAGAGAAATTTGTCATCGAACCTTGCCCCTTCTGCGCGAACAGCTACTGTAGCGATAGCAAAAGCCGCGTTGGCCGCCATCGTCCTGAGCGCCGCGCTGCCGGGCCTCGCCCAGCCCACGGTCCAAGCAAAGACCGTGGCCAGCGGCCTGCAGCACCCCTGGGCCGTCGCCTTTTTGCCCGAAGGCCGATTTCTGGTGACCGAGCGCCCCGGTCGGCTGCGCGTGGTGGAGCCGGATGGCAAGCTGGGCGCCCCCGTTGAGGGCCTGCCCGAAGTGGCCGCTCGCGGGCAGGGCGGCTTGCTGGACGTCATCACCGACAGCGATTTCGCGCGCAACCGCACGATTTACTTCTGTTACAGCGAGCCCGGCAAAGGCACCACCAACAGCACCGCGCTGGCGCGAGCCCGCCTGTCCGCTGACCGCCAGAAGCTGGAGGACGTGAAAGTGCTGTTCAGCCAGCGGCCCAAGATCAGCAGCACGCTGCATTTCGGCTGTCGCATCGTCGAGCGCCGGATGGACGGAAAGCCTGACGGCACACTGTTCTTGACCCTCGGCGACCGCTTCTCGCAGCGCGATCAGGCGCAAAAGCTGGACAGCCACATCGGCAAGATCGTGCGCGTGGGCAAGGACGGCAGCGTGCCCAAGGACAACCCCTTCGTCGGCCAGGCCAACGCGCTGCCCGAGATCTGGAGCATCGGCCACCGCAACAGCCAGGGCGCGACGCTCGGCCCGGACGGGCGCTTCTGGCAGCACGAGCACGGCGCGCAGGGCGGTGACGAAATCAACCTGCCGGAGGCCGGCAAGAACTACGGCTGGCCGCTGGTCAGCTTCGGCGTCAACTACGACGGCAGCAAGATCGGCGATGGCGCCAGCGCCAGGGCGGGCCTGGAGCCGCCGCTGCACCACTGGACGCCTTCCATCGCGCCGTCGGGCATGGCGTTTCTCACCAGCGACCGGTACGGCGTGGCCTGGAAGGGCAACCTGTTCGTCGGATCGCTCAAGTTCCAGTATCTGAACCGCATCGAGCTGAAAGACGGGAAGGTCGTGGCCGAGCACAAGCTGCTGCAGGACCTGGGCCGCCTGCGCGATGTGCGCCAGGGGCCGGACGGCCTGTTGTATGTGCTGACGGACAGCCCCATGGGCAAGCTGGCGCGGGTGCAGCCACCGGGTTGAAAGACTGCAAAAACAATAGCTGGTTGCGCAGGTCCTTCAAGGGCTAGAGGCCGATAAGACACAAAAAAGCGCCGCAAGGGCGGCGCTTTTTTGGTGCGGGCAGGGTGCCCAGGCCGGCTTACTTGAAGCCCACGCGGTCCAGCATCTGCTGCACCTTGACCTGGTTGCCGCCGACGGCGCTGATCGGGATGGTTTCGTACTTGAACTGGCCGCCGCCGGTCATGGACTTGAGCGCGGCGTTGTTCGTGGTTACCCCCTTGGCCACGGGCCATTCGTTGTTGCCGTTGGCAAAGTACTGCTGGGCCGACGGGCTGGCCAGGTATTCCATGAACTTGATGGCCACGTCCGGGTGCTTGGTGTGCTTGGCCACCGCAGCGCCGGCGATGTTGACGTGCGTGCCCCAACTGGCCTGGTTGGGGAAGACCACGCCCACGCGCTCGGTCACGGCCTTGTCTTCGGGCGTGCCCGAACGCATCATGCGCGCGAGGTAATAGCTGTTGGTCACGGCGATCTGGCATTCGCCCGACGCCACGGCCTTGATCTGGTCGGTGTCGCCGCCCTTGGGCGCGCGCGCCATGTTGTCGACCATGCCCTTCATCCACTGCTCGGCCTTCTCGGGGCCCAGGTGCTCGGTCACGGCGCCGAACAGGCTCAGGTTGTAGGGGTGCGAGCCGCTGCGGATGCACAGCTTGCCCTTGTTCTTGGGGTCGGCCAGCTCTTCGTAAGTGTCGACGTCGTCGCGCTTGACCTTGATCTTGTCGTACACGATCACGCGCGCGCGGGTCGAAAAACCGAACCACGGGATGCCACCGTCGGCCGCGGGCGTGGCGCGCAGGCTGGCGGGGATGGCGTCTTCCAGCGCCTTGGACTTGATCGGCAGGAACAGGCCGTCCTGCTCACCACGCCACAGGCGGGCGGCGTCGACCAGCAGGATCACGTCGGCGGGCGAGGCGGCGCCCTCGGCCTTCAGGCGGGCGATGATGCCGGCGTCGTCCGCATCCACCCGGTTGATCTTGATGCCGGTGGCCTTGGTGAAGTCGTTGTACAGCGCCTCGTCGGTGCTGTAGTGGCGGGCCGAATACAGGTTCAGCACCTGTTCTTGCGCGTGCGCGGCGCCGCCACTCAAAGTGGCCGCCACCAGGGCCGCCAGGGCCACGTGCTTGCTCATGGGTTTGTCCTTCCAGGGAGGTGGTTGAGCGAGAGAAAAGTCGTCACGCCAGCGCGGGGCCGGCACGGGGAACGATGATAGCGCAAACGAGAATCGTTCTCAGTGACGGGGCTTGATCTGGCGCAAGGCCCATCCACAGGCACGGGCGCGGCCACTGAGGCAGCGCCCCGGGCCGTGGGTCGCACTAATGCAAGCGCGTCGATTGCTGCACAATTCATAGCTGCCTGCACAAGTAGCAGTAAGGCGAAAGCCGAAAATTCCGATGAGTCCATCACCTGAGCCCGGTTGACACCGGCCAGCGATGCTCAAGCGCGTGGCGCTGCCGTTCAGAGCTTGCGTGTTCGGCAGACCAGGTGGGAGCGGTGCCGCCTAACCTCTGCAGGCGGCGTCGATCCACGCCTGAAATTGACGCGTGTGGGCCGGCAGATGCGTCGAAGCCCGCAGCGCGATCAACGCGTGCCAGGGCATTTGCTGATCGGCGACCAGCTTCAGGTCGCGGTCATGGACCAGCAGCCGCACGGGGTGTGCCCACAGGGCAGAGTCCAGCCCTGCTACTCGCGCCACCAGGGCGTGGCCACGTCGGCGCAGTTGTTCGATTCGCTGGGCTGCGGTGGACGCTTTGACCACGGCCGCGATGGCTGCGGTGTCTTGCGCGGGCCGGTTGTCGACAAGGGCGGGTTGGCCGTTCTCGGTGGCCTCCAGAGCTTGCTCGATGAGGGCGTCGCTCAAGGCGATGTGCACCAGCCTCCAGTCTGCCTCGGGCCGTGTCGCATGGGCGGCGGGGACGGTGGCGTCGTAACGCTGAACGGTTTCCAGCAGATCGCGGTAAGCGGGGGTCAGAGCGTTGGCGTTCATCGGTTTCTCCGTAGGGCAATGCGCCTTCAGCGGCGCCGAGCGCTGGGGTGCAGAACGAGCGCCATGCAGCAGCAGACCAGGATGACGGCGTAGCCGAAGACCTGTACCGCATGCAGCAGACTGGTCCGCGCCGCCAGAAAACCGATGAAAACCACCGGCAGGCTCAACCCCAGGTACACCACAACGTAGTAGGTTGACACCACCTCGGCGTGCTGCGCCGCGGGGGCTTGCAGGTTGATTTCACTGATGCTGCCCAGGAAGGTCAGGCCGTGGCCGGCACCTATGCAGAGCGAGGCCAGCAGCAACAGGGGCAGCGAAGTGCGGTCCGCCGCCACCAGCACCAGCGCCAAGCCAAGGGCGAGCGTGACCAGGCCGTTGCGCTGCAGTAGCGCGGTGGGGCGGCCAAAACCTGCCCACTGCGCGGTCATTGAGCTCAGCAAAAGCAGCGTGACGGCACCCCCCGCCAGCAACAGGTTGCCCGTGTGTGTCAGCTCCGCCGTCATCGAGGGCGCCAGTGCCAGGAACAGGCCCAGGACCGAAAAGGCAACAAAGCTGGCGACGCTGTTCAGCGCGAAGGGGCGAAGCATCGCGCGCGGGATCGTCGGCCAGCGGGGCTGCCAAGGTTGGCGTGTGCCGCTGTCGGGAAATCGCAGCATGAACACCACCATGGGCGCGAGAAGGGTCAGGCCTGCAACATAGGGCAACACCAGGCGCGCCGGACCGTACTGGGCCAGGCCGCCCGCGATCAGCGGCCCGGCGGCCAAGCCACCCAGGGACGCGACCGTCGTGGCCAAGGCCGCGCGGTCCCGGTTCTGCTGTGGTTCGAACTCCGACAAGGCGGCCGTCAAGGCGCCGGAGGCGGCACCTACGGCGACGCCTTGCAGCCCACGCGCCAGCAAGAGCCAAGGGGTTGATGTCGCCAGCATGAACACCAGCATCGCCGCCACGGCGGCGGCGGTGGCCCCGACCAGCACCGGACGCCGGCCGATGGCGTCCGACAACGGCCCGAAGACCAGGAGCGACGGCACCATCGCGCATACGTAAACGGCAAAGACCAGGGTGAGCGTCAGAGGCGAAAAGTGGAACGCCTGTGCGTACAGCCGGTACAGCGGCGTTGGCAGATTGCTGCACGCCAGCAACGAGAACAGAGCGAATGCGCTGACCGCGTAGAACCGCTGGTGTCCGCGGCGCGGCCCAGAGCGCATGGACGAAGCTGCTGCTCCACAAGGGGGTGGAAACTTGGTTGCCATGGTGCCTGTAAAATTTGAATGACCGTCAGTCATATGCTATTGAGTGACCGTCAGTCATTCAATGTGCGATCGGATTAACCCCATGCCAGACAGTGACAAGCTCCCTGCCCAACCGCCGGCGGCGTCGGACGCCTCAGCGCCGGCCCGGCGACGCCGTGAGGTCAAAGCGCCGGAGGTGCGGCGCAGCGAATTGCTTCAAGCCGCTGCGGCGTTGTTCGAGGAAAAAGGTGTGGCCGCCACGGCGATTGGCGACATCACCGAGCGCGCACAGGTTGCTAAGGGGACGTTCTACATTTACTTCGCGTCCAAGGATGCGCTGATCGCCGAGATCTGGAAGGACTACGTCGCGGGCTTTATGACGGTCGCCGACGAGGCCGAAGCCGCAGACCGCTCGCAGGGGCCGCAGCCTCAGAAGCTTCTCCAGTTGATCGAACGGCTGACCCACCACGCGCTGGACAACACTGAATTGCACCGCCTCATCTACAGCTCAGCGGACGCTGCGGCCCTGGTGCTGTGTAAGCAGTCGGACGAGCGCATCCTGGCGCGCTTGCTGGCGTCGATGGGTGAAAACCTGGTCGGGCATGCCAGCAGGACGTCAGGGCACGAGCTGCAAGCCTCGCTCATTTTTCATGCCCTGGACGGTGCGCTTCACCGAGCCATCATGGCGGGGGAGCGGATCGACCGGGCGGCCTTCGTCGATGCGATCAGGCAGTTCGCGTCGAATGCGTTGGGGTTGGAAAAAGCGTCGCCGTGACGCCGCGCTGCGCCCCTGTTGGATGTGCGGACAGAAATTCAGGGTGCGCCGTTTGCAGGTGTGAACCTATGACAAGCAGCGGCTTACCACAGGCAGGTCAGGGCAGGCCGGTGGATCCTGATTCGCTATACAGTTAATAGCTTGTTGCGCAGTTGGTTGTAGGGGCAGAGCCGAAAATCATTTGAAATTAGATGGCGGTGGGCGGTGGGGTACCACCGTCAACGCCATCGTGTTTCACCGCGGCAGATCGGGCTGGGCGCGCCAAGGCGGCCGTTGGAGCGGGCCGCCATCGGCGCTGTCAGGCGAAGGCCGGCTTGTCCCCGTCCGTGCCGGGCTTGCTCACCCCGACGTTGACGCGCACCAGCTCATCGGGGTGCAGGATCGTGTCCACAGCCAAGGCAGCGACGCTTTTGCGCGAGACTTCGGTGCCTTTGAACGGCTCGTGCCGGCCAGTGGTTTCGTGGTGCACGGCGGTAGGGTGGCAGGTAGCTGCCGCCCTACCGCCGTTCGGGCTGGTCCAACACCTGGATCTGGCGGTACAGCGCTACATCGCTGAAGGCAGCCTGGTGCGCGTGCTGGACAAGTGGTGCCCACCGACGGCCGGCTTTTACCTCTACATCCCGACCCGCGAGCAAATGCCGCGCAAGCTGCGTGCGCTGATGGATTTTTTGGTCGCCAAGCGCTGAGGGGAGGGCGACTGGGACTGGGCCGACTCGCCGGGCGGGTGATGCCGGGTCGCCCTGTGCGTCAGCCGGTCGTTAAAGGCGACCGGATAGCGCCAGTTCGGTAGCGTGGTGAAGCAGCGTTAACCAAAAGGTGCTATCAATAGAGTAGCTGGTTGCGCAGATGGTTGTATGGCTGAAGGGCAATTTTTCTTAAAAATCCTCTGGCCGAGCCTCGTGCGGCCGGTGCAAGGTGGGTTGCGTGCACGGACGACGGCCTGCCCCGTGTGCATCTGCCATCCAGCGCGGCCATTTCAGCAGCGCGCCGCACAGCCCTGTGGACTTCTGAAGCAGGCCTTGATTTGATTTCTATATTTCGATTAATATAGAAACATGGAAACCAAGAACGCCGTTGCCGCTTTGGCCGCCCTGGCCCAGGAATCTCGCCTGGCCGTGTTTCGCCTGCTGGTGCAGGCCGGCCCCGACGGCATGCCCGCCGGCAAGGTCAGCGAAGCGCTGGGCATTCCGCCGTCGTCGCTGTCCTTTCACCTGAAGGAGCTGGCGCACGCGGGGCTGGTGACGTCGCGCCCGGACGGGCGTTTCGTCATCTACCAGGCCGACTACGCGGCGGCGACGGCGTTGATTGCTTTCCTCACCGAGAACTGTTGCGAGGGTTCTGGTGCCGCGTGTATGCCGCCCCCGGCGTGCGACTGCTGATGGGCCGACCGTTTCGAGACCACCCCATGAAGCGCTTTCACATCCACACCACCGTGGCCGATCTGCCCAAGAGCACCGCCTTTTATTCGCAGCTGTTCGCCGCCGAACCCACACGCGTCAAGGCGCACTACGCCAAGTGGCTGCTGGACGACCCGCGCGTGAACTTCGCCATCTCCACGCGCGGCAGCCGGGTCGGCGTGGACCACCTGGGTATCCAGACCGAAACCGAAGAAGAGCTGAGCGAGTTGCGCGCCCGTGCCGTGGCCGCCGGCATGGCCCTGCTTGACGAGGGCGAAACGAACTGCTGCTACGCCCGCAGTGACACGTACTGGTTGCAAGACCCGCAGGGTCTGGCGTGGGAGGGCTTTCGCACGCTGGGCGATGTGCCGATGTACGGCGCGCCGCGCTCGGCCGACGCCGTGGCCCAGGCGGATGGCCAGGGCGTGCAGGGCGCTGGCGCCGGTTCGGCCGAAGGCAGCCGGCCTGCGGGCGCATGCTGCGTGGGCGGCCAGCGTGCCGGGCAGGACAGCACCCAGGCCTGCTGCTGAGCCATGGCGATCGCGGCGCTGGTTTTCGCGCTCACGCTGGGGCTGGTCATCTGGCAGCCCCGGGGCCTGGGCATCGGTTGGGGCGCGCTGCTGGGCGCGGCGCTGGCGCTGGTGCTGGGCGTGGTGCAGCTGGCCGACGTCGCGGTGGTCTGGGGCATCGTCTGGAACGCCACCGCCAGCTTCATCGCCATCATCGTCATCAGCCTGCTGCTGGACGAGGCCGGCTTCTTTGAATGGGCGGCGCTGCATGTGGCGCGCTGGGGCCGCGGCAACGGGCACGCGCTGTTCGTGCTGATCGTGCTGCTGGGCGCGGCGGTGGCCAGCGTGTTCGCCAACGACGGCGCCGCGCTGATCCTGACGCCCATCGTCATGGCCATGTTGCTGGCGCTGGGCTTTTCGGCCGCCACCACGCTGGCCTTTGTGATGGCGGCGGGCTTCATTGCCGATACGGCCAGCCTGCCGCTGGTGGTGTCCAACCTGGTCAATATTGTGTCGGCCGATTTCTTCGGCATCGGCTTTGGCGAGTACGCCAGCGTGATGGCGCCCGTCAACCTGGTGGCCGTGGCGGCCAGTCTGGCGGTGCTCTACCTGTTCTACCGGCGCGACCTGCCCACCCACTACGCGCTGGCGCAACTGAAAGCGCCGGCCCAGGCCATTCGAGACCTGCGCACCTTCCGCGCTGGCTGGGTGGTGCTGCCGTTGCTGCTGGTGGGGTTCTTCGTGCTGGAGCCGCTGGGTGTGCCGGTCAGCGCGGTGGCCGCGGTGGCCGCCATCGCCTTGCTGGGGGTCGCCGGCAGCGCGGGCGTCATCCCCACCCGCCAGGTATTGCGCGGCGCGCCATGGCAGATCGTGCTGTTTTCGCTGGGCATGTACCTGGTGGTGTACGGCTTGCGCAACGCGGGCCTGACGGCCTTTCTGGCCGGTGGATTGCACGCGCTGAGCCAACACGGCCTGTGGGCCGCCACCCTGGGCACGGGCTTTTTGAGCGCCGCCTTGTCGTCGGTGATGAACAACATGCCCACCGTGCTGGTGACGGCCTTGTCGATTGAGCAAAGCCAGGTCAGCGGCACCCTGCGCGAAGCCATGGTGTACGCCAACGTCATCGGCAGCGATTTGGGCCCCAAGTTCACCCCCATCGGCAGCCTGGCCACCTTGCTGTGGCTGCACGTGCTGGCGCGCAAGGGCACGGTGGTCACCTGGGGCCATTACATGCGCGTGGGCCTGGTGCTGACCTTGCCGGTCCTCACCGTCACCCTGCTGGCGCTGGCCTGGCGCCTGAGCTGAACCTTTCTGGAGAGCCCCCATGGACGCCACGATCTACCACAACCCCGCCTGCGGGACCTCGCGCAACACGCTGGCCATGCTGCGGCACGCCGGTGTCGAGCCCGCGGTCATCCTCTACCTGGAGACGCCGCCGGACCGCGTCACGCTCCAGCGCCTGATCGCCGACGCGGGCCTGCCTGTGCGAGGCGCCTTGCGCACCCAGGGCACGCCGTACCTGGCGTTGGGCCTGGACCAGCCCGGGCTGAGCGACGACGAACTGCTGGACGCCATGCTCGCGCACCCCATCCTCATCAACCGGCCTTTTGTCGTCACGCCCCTGGGCACGCGGCTGTGCCGGCCGTCCGAAGTGGTGCTGGACGTGCTGCCGAAGCCGTTCCCGGGCGGCTTCCGCAAGGAAGACGGGGAGCCGGTGCCACCACGGTAGCGGCGGGCGGGCGCCAGCCGGCCTGCGCTCGTGCGGGTGGGTCAACGCCGGATGACGCCATGGGTCGACGCGGCAGGGGTGATCGCGTTGCGTGAAAGGCGGCGCAATGTGCTATATAAAAAGTAGCTATCTGCGCAGGTGGTTGTAGGGCTAGAAGCCTATTTTTAACCTAAAACTGCTTGACCGCGCGCCCCCTGCGCGGACAAAAAAAGGCCGATCAAACGATCGGCCCTTGAAGGGATCCCTGAACCCTGTGGTTTCCAACGGACCCGAGGAGACAAGCGGTTGGCGGAACCTGAGGTCCCACCACAGCCAAACCGACTGACGACGCAGTGCCCAGCTTGGCTGTGGTGACTTGACCAGCGCGCTGCGCTGGCCAAGCACCCGTGTTTCTTGAAGCTGCACGCCGCCTGATCGCGTCAGGCGGCAAGCTGCTTCAGCGGAGATCAGCGCTTCTTGGCAGCGGCCGAGGCGCTCTTGGCAACGTTCGTGGCGTTGGTGGCCACGGCGTTGAAGTTGGCTTCAGCGACGTCGGAAGCTTGCTTGACGGCTTTTTGCACCGACTCAAAAGCGTTGTTGGCAGCGGCCACGGCGCTCTTCATCATGGCGACAGCGGTCTCGGAGCCAGCGGGGGCGTTCTTGGCGGCGTTGTCCACCAGAGCGGCGAACTGGGCCTGGCCTTCAGCGACCTTGCCTTCGAAGGCCTTGCCAAATTCGGCGCTGGTGCCCGAAGCGATGTCGTACAGGTGACGGCTGTAGGCAGCGGCTTTCTCGGCCAGGGGCTGGAACAGGCCAGCTTGCAGGGCCAGCAGCTCTTGTGCGTCCTTTACCGACAGCAGGGCTTGCGTGTGGGCGGCGGTCTCGTTCAGAGCGGCCTTGGTGGCTTGCAGGTTCAGCTCAACCAGCTTTTCCACGCCTTCGAAGGCTTTGGTGGTCAGGCCGTGCAGGGTTTCCATGTTGGCTTTCTGGGAAGCGACGAGTTGTTCGGGGGTCAGCATTTTTCAATCTCCTGGACAATGGTGGAACGAATGGATTTTCTTTAAGCTGCCCCTGCCTCGTTGGCTTTGTTGCGGTGCAGCATGGGATGAATTTTAGGCGACTCACAACGGATTGCAAGGCGAATTGGTGCGATGCAGCATCTTTTAGGTGCGGCTTTCTAATTCCCGGCGCTGCGCACGGCCGACGCCCCCCGTCGGCCTCACCGTACTACCTTCTGTCAGCATGCAGGCGTTCTATTCAACCCGTGTGACATTGCCGCTGCCGCCGGGGCACCGGTTTCCGATCGAGAAGTACGAGCGCCTGCGCGCGCGCCTGGCGGCGGAATTGCCAGCCCTGCACCTGCAGCCGGGTGACGCGGCGACCGACGCGCAGTTGGCGTTGGCCCACGATGCCGTTTATATTGATGCGGTGCAGCACGGCACGCTTCCGGCAGTGGCGCAACGCGAGATCGGCTTTCCCTGGAGCGAGGCGATGGTCGACCGTTCGCGCCGCTCGGTCGGCGCCACCATCGCGGCCGTGCGCCAGGCGTGGCTGGACGGCGTGGCCGCCAACCTGGCGGGGGGCACGCACCACGCCAGCATGGGTCAGGGCGGGGGTTTTTGTGTGTTCAACGACGTCGCGGTCGCCGCGCGCGTGTTCCAGGAAGACACGCTGCAGGCCGACCCTTGGGCCGATCCGCCTCGCGTGGCGGTGATCGATTTGGATGTGCACCAGGGCAACGGCACGGCCAGCATCTTTGCCAGCGACCCCACGGTATTCACGCTGTCGCTGCACGGTGACAAGAACTTTCCCTTCCGCAAGGTGGCGAGCGATCTGGATGTCGGCCTGCCCGACGGCACGGGCGACGCAGACTATCTTCTGGCGCTGGACTGCGCCCTGGCGCAACTGGCTCGGCGCTTTGACCCGCAGCTGGTGATCTACCTGGCCGGCGCCGACGCGCACGAGGGCGACCGCCTGGGCCGCCTGAAGCTGAGCTACGAAGGCATGCGCGAGCGCGACGCCCGCGTCTTCGCCTGGGCGGGCCAGCGCCGCCTGCCGCTGGCGCTGTGCATGGGCGGTGGTTACGGGCACGACATCGCCACCACGGTACAGGTGCAGATGCATACCTTTGCCGAGGCGCTGGCCGCGTGGCAGCGCTGGCAGAATGACCCGCGATGAACACGTCCGCCCGACCCCAACCCGAGCCGCGCGAGAATTACCGCGCCTTCCGCCGCATCACCACCCGCTGGATGGACAACGACCAGTACGGCCACGTCAACAACGTCATCTACTACAGCTGGTTCGACACCGCGGTGAACGCCTATTTGATCGAGCAGGGCGCGCTGGACACCGCCAACGGCCAGACCATCGGCTTCGTGGTTGAAACGCAGTGCCTCTACTTTGCGCCGCTGGCCTTCCCACAGAACGTGGACGCGGGCATCCGCGTGGCGCACATGGGCAGCTCCAGCGTGCGCTATGAAGTGGGGCTGTTTGCCGAGGGCGCAGCCACCACGGCGGCGCGCGGGCACTTTGTCCACGTGTACGTCGACCGCGCCACCCAGCGCCCGATGCCCTTGCCCGATGCGCTGAAGGCCGCGCTGGAGCCGCTGCTGTGCCGCAGCTGAGCGCGCCCATCGCCGACCCGGCCAGCGTGGACGCGGCGATCGAAAACCGCTACAGCGTTCGCGCCTTCAAACCCGATGCGGTGCCGCGCGAGACGCTGACCGACATCCTGCGCGTGGCCAGCCGCGCGCCCAGCGGCACCAACGCCCAGCCGTGGAAGGTGTACGTGCTGGAAGGGGCCCAGCGCGACGAGCTGGTGCGCATCGTCAGCGCCGCGCACAAGGACGTGCACCAGCACCCCGAGCGCGCCGAGCTGTACCGCGAGCCCTACGACTACTACCCGCGCCAGTGGGTCGAGCCATACCTCAGTCGCCGCCGCCAGAACGGCTGGTCGCTCTACGGCTTGCTGGGCATTACCAAGGGCGACAAGGAGCGCATGCACGAGCAGCACCACCTGAACTACCAGCTGTTCGGTGCGCCGGTCGCCATGATGTTCACCCTGGACCGCGTGATGGGGCAGGGCAGCCTGGTCGACTACGGCATGTTCCTGCAAAGCCTGATGGTGGCGGCCCGCGCGCGCGGCCTGCACACCTGCGCGCAAGGCGCGTGGAACCCGTTTTCCAGCCTGATCCTGCCCTTGATCGGCGCGGGCGAGGGCGAGATGCTGGTCTGCGGCATGGCACTGGGTTGGGCCGATGAATCGGCGCTCATCAACACCTACGAAACCCCGCGCGAGCCGGTGGAGAGCTTTACGCGCTGGGTGGTGTGATCGATAGCGTACGCTGCGCGCACGCTATCAAGGCTTGATGAGAAAAGGGCCTTTGACCCTAGAGCTGCCTGCGCAGACAGCTACTCTTTTAAGAGCTTGAGCGATGCCATGACCACCGGCCGGTGCCGGTGGTGCAGGTTCAAGGCAGCGCGGCGCCGACGTTCGAGGCCTGAAGCCGTCCCTTGAGGTCCGCAGCTGCCATGTACACGCTGTACTGCGCGCCGGTGACACGCCCGGTGTCCACCGTCCACTCGCCCGTTGCCGGTACGGTGATCGGTGTCGCGGCAGGCACCAGTTCGCCGCTGGCAAGGTCGAGCTGGGTCGGGAAATACGGAGTGCCAGGCGTCAGCGCAATGGCGGCGGCCGGCGTGCCGGCGGCCGCACTGGCCGATACGAACCAGCGGATCACCACGCGGCCGTCCGCCGTGCGGGTCGCCCAGAGCATGCCGTCTTCATACTCCGTCGGGTCCGACTCCTTGGGCACCTGCACCGGGATGACCAACAGGCTGCTGTCTTCCCCTGGCAACACGGTCACCAACTGGCCGGTCACCATCGGCCACACGCTGGCATCGGCCAGGCGCAGAGCCGTGCCTGCGGCCGACGCGGTCTGCATCGACACGGCGACACCGTCTTCCACCAAGGCGGCGAACGCCTCGTCGTACAGCGGCGCGCCGTTCAAGGCCTGGACTTCAGCGCTGGCTGCATCGGCCACGATCTGGGTCGGGCCCACGGCAATCTGCGGCATCTGCCCGCTTTGCGCAAAGTCGGCGTAGGCACCCACCAGCGCCTGGTAGGTGGGAGAAAAATCCACCGCAGCGTACCGGTCCAGCAGCGAGGTGATGTCGGTGGAGTAACGGGGAAAGTAGATCATCAGGCCGGTGACATCGTCGGTGCGGCCGTCAACCGACACCACGGCGTCGCGGTAGGCCGCGTCGAAGCTGGCCAGCGTCGGCGCATCCACCAGCCCCTGCTGGGCAAGCTCGCCGACCCATGAGCGCACGTCCACCAGGTCGAACTGGGAGAAGATGTTGGTCTGGAACTCCTGCGCTTCCCGGCGCGCCGCGGCGATGGCCAGCCAAGTGACCAGTCCGTCGCGCTGCAAGCCGGCTTGCAAGCGCTGGGCGATTTGCTCCATGGCTTTCACCACTGGCCCGACGCGCGTCAGATCGGTGACGGCGTAGGCGCTGAAGCCACCGGTTACTGGGCCGACAGGGCCATCATAGTGCTGCACGATGTTTTTGCCGATCTGATCGCCGCTGGCGCTGGGTTGATCGGCCAGGAAGTTCATCAGCGAGGTCCAGTTCCAGCCGGTGGTGACGTCTTCGGAGGCCACCAGGTAGTTGCCGTAGGGCGCGAGCATGGAGGCGACCTCCAGGCTGGACATCAGGCAGGCGTCGAAGCCAATCAGCTCAAAATGCACGCCGGAGTCGCGCAGGGCATTGCGCACCTCGTTCACGCTCATTCCCTTGCCGCCACCCAGTGCGTAGTCGGAGCCAAAACCGCCGATCGGGCCGCCGCCGTGGTCCCACATCGAGACAACGAATTGATCGGCTGGGAACGCCTCGGCCCCCCACTTCAGAAAGTCGCGCAAGGTGCCGGGCTCGCTCATCGACGCCTGCGCAGGCTGCTGGGCCTGTGGCAAGGGCTCCAGGTCCCAGGTCTTGCCCTGGTTGTCGGGGTCGGGGACCAGGCGGTAGCGTCGCAGTTCCCGAAGGTCCAGTTCATCGTCAAGCAAGCCGTCTTCGTTGGCGCCACCGATCTGCAGGATCACGTTGACGTCTTTGCTCACCCGTGCCTCGTACAGCCCGCGCAGGGTGTGCTGCGCGTTGCCGATCAAGTTGGACGCCACCATATAGACCAGCACCGTGGTCTTGGCCTTCGTCGCCACGGGCGGGCTGTCCCCGTCGTCGCCTCCTCCGCATGCCGCCAGCAGTGTCGTAACCCAAATGGCCAGCAGCCACCGAAAGAGCTTGTTGCGCATGTCGTTCCCTCCGTTGTCAGACGCAAGCGCGCCAGAAGCGGCGCTGCGGTGATTGCAACGGCGTGTGACAGTTTGTGCAATCCCTGAAACTGGGTATTTTGGGCTTCGTGGCGGCTTTTTTTAACAGCGCCACGCTGCGGTGTACGGCCAAGGAGGACGTTGAGGCCGCGCGATACAGCGTCGCCGAATATGCAAGAAAACAGGCTTCCGCCCTACAGCTGATTGCGCAGGCAGCTACTGTAGTTTTAGCGTGCCTGCGCTGCGCAAGCCTCGATCAGCGCATCGCAATCGTGGTGTTCACCCCGTCGCTGCTGCTGCCGTGGTCTTCGTACCAGCGGGCCGTCACCGTCTTGGTCTGGGTCCAGAACTGCACCGCCTGCTTGCCGTTGGGCCCCAGGTCGCCCAGCTTGGACGCGCGCGAGCCGGTGAAGCTGAAGTAGGCCACCGGCACGGGAATCGGCACGTTGATGCCGACCTGGCCGACGTTGATGTCGTGCTGGAACTTGCGCGCCGCCCAGCCGCTACCGGTGAAGATGGACGTGCCGTTGCCGTTGGGGTTGCGGTTGATGAAGGCGATGGCGTTTTCCAGGGTGGCCACGCTGACCACGGTCAGCACCGGGCCGAAGATCTCCTGGGTGTAGATGTCCATCTGGTCGGTCACGTCCGCAAAGACGGTGGGGCCGACGAAGTTGCCTTTTTCATAACCTTTGACGACGCAGTCGCGCCCGTCCAGCAGCAACTGGGCGCCTTGGGCCACGCCGGACTCGATCAGGCCGAGCACGCGCTCCTTGGCGCGCGGGTTGACCAGCGGGCCCAGGTCGGCGGCGCGGTCGCTGCCGGGGCCGACCTTCATGGCTTTGGATTTGGCGACCAGCTCGGGCAGCCATTCGCGGGCGGCGCCCACCAGCACGGCGACCGAGTTGGCCATGCAGCGCTGGCCGGCGGCGCCGAAGGCCGAACCCAGCAGGTTGTTCAGCGCATGTTCCTTGGGCGCGTCGGGCATGACGACGCAGTGGTTCTTGGCGCCCATCATCGACTGCACGCGCTTGCCGGCTTCGGTGGCGCGGCGGTAAATGTGCGTGCCGACGTGGGTCGAGCCGATGAAGGACAGCGCCTTGATGTCCGGGTGGTCGCACAGCAGGTCGGCCACTTCGGGGCCGCCGTGGATTACGTTCAGCACGCCCGGCGGCACGCCGGCCTCGTGCGCCAGTTCGACCAAGCGCATGGTGGACGACGGGTCTTGCTCGGACGGCTTCAGCACGAACGTGTTGCCGCAGGCGATCGCCATCGGGAACATGAAACAGGGCAGCATCACCGGGAAGTTGAAGGCGGTGATGCCCGCGCCCACGCCCAGCGGTTGCAGCAGGTTGTAGACGTCGACGCCAGTGGCGGCGTTTTCGGCGATCTCGCCCAGCTGCAGGCTGGTGATGGCGCAGGCGTGCTCCACCACTTCCAGGCCGCGGCCGACTTCGCCCTCGGCGTCAGGCAGGGTCTTGCCGTGTTCGCGCGTGATCAGCTCGGCCAACTCGGTCGTGTGCTCGCGGATCAGCTGCTGGAGCTTCAGCATGATGCGCATGCGCGCGCCCAGCGAGGTGCTGCGCCAGGTCTGGAAGGCCTGCTGCGCGGTGGCAACGGCCAGTTCAACCTCTTCGCGCGTGGCGAACGGCACGCGCGCTACCACTTCCTGCGTGGCCGGGTTGGTGACGTCGCGCCACTCGGTGCTTTTGGACGGGTGGGGCTTGCCGCCGATGAAATGGGGGATTTGGGTGGGTTGGCTCATGGCTCGGGTTTCCTGGGCGGCCTCACTTCTTCACCAAGGGGCAGGCCGAGTCGGACAGCGGCTTGAACGCGGCGCTGGCGGGGATCGTGCTCACGGTCTTGTAGTAGTCCCACGCGCCCTTCGATTCGGCCGGTGTTTTCACCTGGAACAGGTACATGTCGTGGATCACGCGGCCGTCCGGGCGGATGCTGGCGTTGCGCATGACGGGGTCGTCGATCGGGATCTCGCGCATCTTCTGGGCGACGACTTTCGAATCGACCGACTTGGCGGCCATGGCGGCTTTCAGGTAGTGCCGCACGCTGGAATACACGCCGGCCTGGACCATGGTGGGCTTGAGGTTGTTGTGCAGTTTTTCAAAGCGCTGCGAGAACGCGCGCGCTTTCGGGTCCATGTCCCAGTAGAAGCCCTCGGTGAACATCAGACCCTGCGCCATGGGCAGGCCGAGCGCGTGCACGTCCGACAGGAACATCAGCAGGGAGGCGACCTTCTGCCCCTTGCCGCCGCCAATGCCGAATTCGCGCGCCGACTTGATGGCGTTGACCGTGTCCTGTCCGCCGTTGGCCAGGCCGACGACCTGCGCCTTGGAGCTTTGCGCCTGCAGGATGAAGGAAGAGAAATCGGTGGTGTTGAGCGGGTGGCGCACGCTGCCGACGACCGTGCCGCCGTTGGCCTTGACCATGTCGGTCGCGTCCTTCTCCAGCGAATGGCCGAAGGCGTAGTCCACCGTCAGGAAGAACCAGCTCTTGTCGCCCCCCTTGGTCAGCGCCACGGCGGCGCCTGCGGCGGACGAATAGGTGTCGAACATCCAGTGGAAGCCGTTGACCGCGCAGTCCTCGTTGGTCAGGCGTGTGGTGGCCGGCCCGCTGTACAGAGCGATGCCGCCCTTTTCCTGCACCAGCTTCTGCACCGCCAGCGCGGCAGCGGAGTTGGTGATGTCGGCGATGGCGGTCACGCCGTCGCGGTCCAGCCATTCGCGCGTCTTGGCGGCGGCCACGTCGGCCTTGTTCTGGTGGTCGGCGCTGACGACGTCGATCTTCATGCCCTTGCACTCGGCCTTCAGGCAGTCGTCCACCGCCATCTTGGCGGCCACGACCGAGCCGGCGCCGCCCATGCTGGCGTAGGTGCCGGTCATGTCGGTCAGCACGCCGATCTTGAAAGCGTTGCCGGGAATTTCGGCCTGCACGCCAGCGCACAGGGACAGCGCGGCCAAGGCCACGCAATGACGGGGGAATCGCATGGGTAGTTGTCTCCTCGGTTCTAGGGCCGGCGCGGCGCGCCGGAGGGCAGGGTGCACCTGCATCCACTTTAATCCTGCAGTTATGCAAGGCGCTATGGTGTTTTGGCATATATTGATTGCAAATTTGCATCGCCGCGCCCCATGCCCGCCTCACAAATCAACTGGGACAACCTGCGCCTTTTCCTGGCCGTGGCGCGCGGTCCTTCGGCGCAGGAAGCCGCGCGGCGCCTGGACGTCGACCATTCGACTGTCACACGTCGCCTCCACCGGCTGGAAAAGGAATGGGGTGCGCAGCTGTTCGAGCGCACGCCGGCCGGCCATGTGCTGACGCCCGCCGGGCAGCGCCTGCTGGAGCACGTCGAAACCATCGAAACCGCCGTGGTGCATGCCAGCGAGGATGTGAGCGGCGACAGCCGCACGCTCACCGGCCAGGTGCGGCTGGGCGCGACCGAGGGCTTCGGCAATTTCTTCCTGGCGCCGCAGCTCAGCCACTTCTGTGAACGTCATCCCGCCATCCAGGTGGAGCTCATCACGGTGCCGCGCTTCATCAACCTGTCTCAAAGGGAGGCAGACCTGGCGGTCAACGTCGAACGCGCCCAGGGAAGCGGGCAGGTCTGCAGCCGACTCACAGACTACCGGCTGCGTCTGTACGCCAGCTCCGCCTATCTGGCGCGCCATGCCCCCATTCGCCAGTCGCGTGACCTGGCGGCACACCGCTTCTTTGGCTATGTCGAAGAGCTGACCTTCAGCACCGCGCTTCGCTACCTGGCGGACGCTGCGCCGCATGCGCCGCCGCCCCTGCTGCGCAGCACCAGCGTGGTGGCGCAGTATCTGGCCGTGCGCGAAGGGCAGGGCCTGGCGGTGTTGCCGTGCTTCATGGCGGCGCAGAGCCCTGAACTGGTGCCTGTACTGCCGGGCGAGGTGAACGTGATGCGCACGTTCTGGGTGGCAGCGCCAGCGGACCGGCGCGATCTGGCGCGGGTGCGCGCACTGTGGGAATACCTGCGGGAAGTGGTGGCATTGAACCAGCCCCTGCTGCTGGGTGAATCCACCGAGCGCCACTGCCTGCGCTAGGCATTTTTCGATCCCGCTACACTGGCCCAGCGCTGGCCTGCAATGGGTGGGTGCCGCCTTCAAGACAGAGAGAGACAAAACGCCATGCCCGGCATCATCCAAAGCCTGCTCGACACCGACCTGTACAAATTCACCATGATGCAGGCGGTGCTGCACCAGTTTCCGGGAGCGCAGGTCGAATACAAGTTCAAGTGCCGCTCGGCCGGCGTGCAGCTGGCGCCCTACATCGACGAGATCCGCGAGGAAATCCGCCGGCTGTGCGAGCTACGCTTCACGGACGACGAGCTCGCCTACATGCGCAGCATGCGCTTCATCAAGAGCGACTTCGTCGATTTTCTGGGCCTGTTCAAGCTCAACCAGAAGTACATCACCCTCACGCCGCTGGACAACGGCGAGATCGACATCCGTGTGCGAGGCCCCTGGCTGCACACCATCATGTTCGAGATCCCGGTGCTGGCCATCGTCAGCGAGGTGTACTACCGCAACACCCAGCCCAACCACGACCTGACGGAGGGGCGCCGCCGCCTCAACGCCAAGCTCGACCTGCTGCAGCAGCCCGAGCTGGTCGACATCCGCATTGCCGACTACGGCACGCGTCGGCGCTTTTCGCGCGACTGGCAGCGCGAGGTGCTGACCGTGCTGCGCGACCGCATGGGCGTGACCACCGACAGCCGCATCACCGGCACCAGCAACGTGCTGTTCGCCAAGGAACTGGGCATGCGCCCCATGGGCACCATGGCGCACGAGTACCTGCAGGCCTGCCAGGCACTTGGGCCGCGCCTGCGCGACAGCCAGGTGTTCGCGTTCGAGAAATGGGCGCAGGAATACCGGGGCGACCTGGGCATCGTGCTGTCCGACGTGTACGGCATGAACGCCTTTCTGCGCGACTTCGACATGTACTTCTGCAAGCTGTTCGACGGCGCGCGCCACGATTCCGGCGACCCGTTCCAGTGGGGCGAACGCATGATCGAGCACTACCGCGCCAACCGCTGCGATCCGCGCACCAAGGTCATCATCTTCAGCGACGGCCTCACCTTCCCGCGCTGCATCGAACTGTTCCAGCGGTTTCAAGGCCGCATCCAGGTGGCCTTTGGCGTCGGTACCAACCTGACCAACGACGTCGGCCCCGAGGCGCTGCAGATCGTGCTGAAGATGATCGAATGCAACGGCCAGCCGGTGGCCAAGATCTCCGACACGCCAGGCAAGACCATGGTGGAGGACGAGGGCTACCTGACCTACCTGCGCCAGGTGTTCGACCTGCCGGCGGCGCCAGCCGGGCCGATCAACCATCCGGCGCTGGTTGTCGCCTGATGACGGCAGGAGCGACGGCGCGGGCGCGCTGCGCCGTTATACTCCTGATTTGATAGCTGTCTGCGCTGATTGCTGTAGCGCAAAACCCACTTTTTACGATGAATCCACTGCCCGACCTGCTTCGCTCCGACCCGACCGCGTTTCCCGCTGCCGCTGTTGCAGACAGGGGCCAATGGCCGACGCGCGAGGCTGGGCACAGGCGCAGTGGCCGCTGGGTGGGCCTGCTGGGCATGTTGGCGCTGCTGTTGGCTTCGCCCGCGCAGGCCGCCGCTTTGGACGGCAGCCAGCTGTCGGTGCTGTGGGCGGTGCCTTTCGTGGGCATCCTGCTGTCGATCGCCGTCTGGCCGCTGGCGGGGCCGCAGTTCTGGCACCACCATTTCGGCAAGATCGCCGCGGCCTGGTCACTGGCCTTTCTGGTGCCGTTTGCGCTGGTCTTCGGCGTGGGCACGGCCGGCGCCGGCCTGGTGCACGCGTTGGTGGCCGAGTACATCCCCTTCATCCTGCTGCTGACGGCGCTGTTCACGGTGTCGGGCGGCATCTACATCCGCGGCAACCTGCACGGCACGCCGCTGCTCAACTCGATCATCCTGCTGGTCGGCGGCCTGCTGGCCAGCTTCATGGGCACGACCGGTGCGTCGATGCTGCTGATCCGCCCGCTGATCCGCGCCAACGACAACCGCCAGCATTGCGCGCACGTCGTGGTGTTCTTCATCTTCATCGTCAGCAACATCGGTGGCTCGCTCACGCCGCTGGGCGACCCGCCGCTGTTTTTGGGCTTCCTGAAGGGCGTCACCTTCTTCTGGACCGCAGGCCACATCTGGATGGACACGGTATTCCTGGTCGTCGCGCTGCTGATCATCTTCTTCCTGCTCGACACCTGGATGTACCGCAAGGAAGGCACGACGCGCCCCGACCCTACGCCCGACGACGAGCAGTTCGGCTTTGACGGCAGCATCAACTTCGTGCTGCTGGGCGTGGTCGTGGCGCTGGTGCTGATGAGCGGCATCTGGAAGCCCGGCATCGAATTCGACATCGCCGGCACGCACGTGGCGCTGCCCAGCATCGTGCGCGACGCGGGCCTGATCGTCGTGACACTGGTGTCGCTGGCCATCACGCCCCGCGCCGTGCATGACAGCAACCAGTTCGGCTGGGCGCCGATGCAGGAGGTGGCCAAGCTCTTCGCCGGCATTTTCCTGACCATCATCCCCGTCATCGCGATGCTGCAGGCGGGCGAAAACGGCCCGTTCGGCGCGGTCGTCAAGGCCGTGACCAACAGCGACGGCACGCCCAACCCGGCGGCGTACTTCTGGGCGACGGGCCTGCTGTCGTCCTTCCTCGACAACGCGCCGACCTACCTGGTGTTCTTCAACACCGCGGGCGGCGACCCGGCCACCCTCATGGGGCCGCTAGCCAGCGTGCTGGCCGCCATCAGCGCCGGGGCGGTGTTCATGGGCGCCAACAGCTACATCGGCAACGCGCCCAACCTGATGGTCAAGGCCATCGCCGAAGACCGCGGCGTCAAAATGCCCAGCTTCTTCGGCTACATGGCCTGGAGCTTCGGCATCCTGATGCCGCTGTTCGTGATCGTCACGTTCCTGTTCTTCCGCTGAACGGCGGCCTGAGGCGGTGGCAGCCGCTCAAGCCTCGGGCAACGCCCGCGCCGGCCACAGCACCGAGGCGATGGCTACCGCCATCAGCGCCATGGCGGTCCAGTCCTGCCAGTGCAGCTGCTCGCCCAGCCACAGCGCGCCGCTGAACACGCCCAGCACCGGGATCATCATCACGCTGAGGGTGGACGCCAGCGGCGGCAGACTGCGCGCCAGGTAGAACCACACGGCCTGCGCCAGGCCGATCACCAACAGGCCGTTGAAGGCAATCGCCCACGCCGCGTCTGCGGTGGGCACGTGCCACTGGTGGCGCTCGAACAGCACCGTGGATGCGACCAGCACCACGCCCGCTTCCACCATCATCCAGAACGACAGCGTGAGCGTGGCCGCCGGGATGGTGGTGCGCCGCAGCATCTGCGTGCCCAGCGCCCAGGCGGCGGCGGCCGCCAGCATCAGCGCGACGCCCAGCGGCCGTCCGCTCATCGACGCCAACTCATTCGACAGCAGCAGCGCCACGCCGATCGCCGCCGCCGCCACACCCAGCCAGCCGCGCGCGTTCAGGCGGTCGCGGTAGACCAGCGCGCCGATCAGCGCCGAAAAAATCGGCATGGTGTAGCCCAGGATCGCCGCCCGCCCGCTGGACAGCATGGGGATGGCCACGATGATCAGCGCGTGCCACAGCACGGCATTGAAAAAGCCCAGCACCACCAGCCGCCCCCAGTAAGCGCGCGGCACCGCCAGCGGCAGCTTCAGCGCCTTCAGCGTCAGCCACATCACGGGCAGGCCGATCAGGATCGAAACGGTGCGAAACGCCAGCGGTGGAAAGCCCTGCACGCCCAGCTTCATCACCGGCCAGTTGATGCCCCAGACGATGGTCAGAAAGCAGAGGAGGGCGAGTTGCTGGCGGGACAGGGCGGGCATGGGCGGCGATTGTGCCGGGTTGTGCAGGGCTGCGCGCGAGCGGGGCTTTGCTGCAAAAAACAGAGCTGGCCGCGCAGGTGGTTGTAGGGCAGAGGGCCGATTTTTATCGGAATGGGTCTGTGGGGCGGTTGGCAGCCCTGTTCAACAGGCATTGACAACCGGTTGGCAAAAAGGGGAAACGGGTTGTCGAAAGCCCGCCTCCACGGCGCCCGGGAGGCCATCGGCTGGCGCAGCATCACTACCTTCTGGCTGTCGACCGTCGTGCCCGAGCTGCGGCTCGGTCCCGCCGGCGTGGCCACCGTCAAGAAAGCCATCCTGATGGGCATGTGGGTGGTGATCCCCGCCATGGCCGCTACCGGCGGCAGCGGCTTCGCCCTGGGGGGTCGCGCAGAGGCCGCCTGGTCAACGTCAAGCGCCGCCGCATGCAGTTGGCGGCCACTAACGGCATGCTGGTGCTGCAGCCCAGCGCCTGGGTGTTGGCAAGTTGGGCCAACGCCGGCCGATTTGACGCGGTGTTCTACACCTTGCAGGGCGTGGAGCTGCTGGCCGGGGTGGTGAACTGGACGCTGTTGACGCTGAACACGCGGGATGGCTTGCGGATGGCGGGGCGCGGTCGTGTCGGCCGACCGTCGAAGGCGCAGCCTAGACTAGGCGCTGAATAGACTCAGGGAGAGATTGCATGTTCAAGGCAGCGTGGGGATTGATGGCGGCGCTGGGTGCCTCGCAGGGCGCACTGGGTGCGACGTACACGACGACCCAGTGCGGGCAATTCAAGCACCCGGAGATCGAGTTTTCGGTCAGCACCAAGGCCGTCCCTGAGGGCGACATCCAGCACATGGTGGCTTCGCTCGAACGCATGGTCGCCTCCGGCTCCCGCTTCAAGGATGGTGAAACCCTGCAGCTCGGCTGGATGGTGACACGATTCGCCAGCGCGCCTGGCGGCAAACTCAGGCTGACCGAACCGGACATGAAGAAAGTCCCTATTCGGTTCGTCGATTCGCTGGATTCCACGCTGAAGCACCTGCGCAGCCAAAAGGACAGCGTGGAAAGTGTCATGCCTGCCACGTCGTTGAACTTCCCGAGGCTCGATCAAAGCGCGGTGGTCCACGTGGACTACAAGAAGGCGGTCCCCGTGGCGCTGCAACGGCTGGAGCCGCAGGGACAGGATTCCGGTTGGTGGTTGTCCGACCCCACCGACCCGCGCGGCAACGGCGATACCACGCGGTTCATGAAGATCTCGCTCTACCAGCTGGCGCTGGACCGCCCCGACTTGATCCAGCTGTTGGCTTTTCCTGTCGGTACGGTCGTGCTGGTAGACGGCCAGGTGCACGTCGCCAAGGACGGCGCGGAACTGCCGATCCGTGCGGGTTCGTACCTCGAGCAATTGAATCGGGCGTCCGCTTCAGCGCGACCTCGTCGCTAAGCTCACAAATCCGTCCGCAACTGCCACAGCTCCGGAAACAGCACCACGTCGAGCATCTTGCGCAAATAGCTCACGCCGCCGGTGCCGCCGGTGCCGCGCTTGAAGCCGATGATGCGTTCCACCGTCGTGACGTGGCGGAAGCGCCAGAGGCGGAAGGCGTCTTCGATGTCGGTCAGCTTTTCGCCCAGCTGGTAGAGATCCCAGTACTGCTCGGGCGCGCGATAGACGGTCAGCCAGGCGGCTTCGACTTCCGGGCTGCTCTGGTAGGGCTGGGTCCAGTCGCGGTTCAGGTGGCTCGCCGGGACGGGCAGGCCCTGGCGCGCCAGCAGGCGCAGGGATTCGTCGTAAAGAGACGGTGATTCGTAGTAGGACTGCACCAGCGCCAGCCGGTCGGGGTGGTGCTGGTGGGGCTTCAGCATGGCCGCGTTCTTGTTGCCCAGGGCGAATTCGATGCAGCGGTACTGAAAGCTCTGGAAGCCGCTGGATGGGCCGAGGTAGGGGCGGATGGCGCTGTATTCGGGCGGCGTCATGGTGGCCAGCACGTCCCAGGCGTGGACCAGTTGTTCGAGGATGCGGCTGGCGCGCGCCAGCTTCTTGAAGGCGGGGGCGCGCCGGTCCTCGCGCACGTCGGCGATGGCGGATGTGAGCTCGGTCAGCAGCAGCTTCATCCACAGTTCGCTGGTCTGGTGCTGGACGATGAACAGCATCTCGTCGTGCGCGGGCGACAGCGGGTGCTGCGCGCTCAGGATCTGGTCGAGGTGCAGGTAATCGCCATAGCTCATCGACTGGCTGAAGTCGAGCTGGGCGCGCTCGTCGCGCACGATGTCTTCGTTGCGCTGCGGGGAGTTGGTTTCGGTCATGGTCATGTCACCGCTTGAATCTGGTTGAACTGGGGTTCGCGCCATTCGCCGCCGTCCAGCACGGCGCGCAAGTGCTCGACCGCGTTCCAGACATCCTCGAAGCCCACGTACAGCGGCGTGAAGCCGAAGCGCAGGATGTCCTTGTGGCGGCCCGTGCCGCCGTCGCCCTTGCGGAAGTCGCCGATCACGCCGCGCGCGATCAGTGCCTGCACGATGGCGTAGGCGCCGCTGTTTTTGCCATCGACGCCCAGGCCTTCATCGCGCGTCAGGCAGACCTGCGAGCCGCGCTGGGCGTGCTCGCGTGGCGTGGCCAGCCCGATGCCATGGCCGCCGCAGCGCGCCTCGACCAACTCGATGAACAGGTCGGTCAGCGCCAGCGACTTGGCGCGCAACGCGGCCATGCCGCCCAGCGCCTCGCTGGCGGTGAAGATGTCCAGCCCGCATTGCAGCGCGCTCATGCTGACGATCGGCTGCGTGCCGCACAAGTAGCGCTGGATCCCCGCGGCCGGCCGGTAGTCGGGTGTGAATTCAAACGGCGCCGCATGCCCGAACCAGCCCGACAGCGGTTGCCAGAAACGGTCGGTCAGGCGCGGGTGAACCCACACGAAAGCCGGTGCGCCGGGGCCGCCGTTCAGGTATTTGTAGCTGCAGCCGACCGCGTAGTCGGCGTCGGCGCCCAGCAGGTCGACCGGCACCGCGCCCGCGCTGTGGCACAGGTCCCAGACGCAGACGATGCCCTGCGCATGCGCGCGTGCCGTGATGGCGGCCATGTCGTGCATGGCGCCGGTGCGGTAGTTGACATGGGTCAGCAGGCAGATGGCGACGTCGGGCGTCAGCGCGGCGTCGATTTCTTCCGGCTCCAGCAGCACCAGCTCCAGCCCGTGCTGCGCGCACACCGACTGGGCGATGTACAGATCGGTCGGAAAATTGCTGCGTTCGCTGATCAGCTTCTTGCGCCCCGGCTGGTCGGCCTGCGCCACGCGCGCGGCGGCCGTCAGCACCTTGTAGAGATTGATCGACGTGGTGTCGGTGAACACGACTTGCCCGGGGCCGGCGCCGATCCAGGGGGCGAACTGGTCGCCCAGGCGCTCGGGCAGGCTGATCCAGCCGGCGGTGTTCCAGGCCTTGATCAGGTCTTTGCCCCACTCGTCGGTCACCACCTGGGCCACGCGCGCGGCGGTGGCGGCGGGCAGGGCGCCCAGCGAATTGCCGTCGAGGTAGATCACGCCCGGGGGCAGGTTGAACCGATCGCGCAGCGGGCGCAGCGGATCCTGGGCATCGCGCGCGCGGCAGTCTTGCAGGGAGAGTGTCATGTGATGTGCTATTGATGTAATAGCTGCTTGCGCAGGTGGTTGTAGGGCTGAATGGTAAAAAGGCTTGAAATCTTGAGCAGCAAGCTGATGGACGGAGGCGGTCAGCCCAGCGCCCGCAGCACGGCGCGCACGGGCGAGGCGTCGGCGGTGGTCAGCTTGAGCGGCAGCGCAATCAGTTCGTAGTCGCCCTCCGGCACCGCGTCGAGCACCAGGTTTTCCAGCACGCGCAGGTCGCGCTGGCGAATGACCTGGTGGCTGTCCAGCGTCTTGCTGTCGGCCGGGTCGATACTGGCGGTGTCGATGCCGATCAGGCGCACGCCCGCGTCGGCCAGGCGCGCCACGGTCTCGGGTGCGTAGGCGCTCAGCGCCGGGTCCCACGCCGTGGGCGCGCGTTCGTAGGTGCGCACCAGCACGCGCGGCGGCAGGTCGGGCGTGATGGCGTGCGCGATGTGCCGCCACTCGATCAGCGGCCCGCAACCGATGGCGTGGATCACGCGGCAGGGGCCGAGGTAGGGCGCGAGCGGCACGTCGCCAATGGCGGCGCCGTCCGCAGCGTAGTGCAGCGGGGCGTCGGCGTGCGCGCCGACGTGGGGCGACAGCGTGAGCCGGCCCACGTTGACCGGGCAACCCGGTGCCAGTTCGGCGCTCCACGCCTGGCTGTACGGCGTGTCGCCCGGGAAGACCGGCGCGTTGGCGTTCACGGGTGGGGAGATGTCCCAGAGCAATGTCATGGGCGCTTACGTTAGCGGTTGGCGCGGTTTGTGGTGTCGGTTTTTTCCAACCAACGCACGCTCAGTCGTCGTCAGACGCGGGGTGACCTGGGTCAACCGCACCGACACACGGCAGGAGTAAACTACAAACAAGAATCAATCGCATTCACGACTTGGCCATGGAATTTTCTGAATCGAATACGCCGCTGCCCGCTGGCGCTCCGGGCGCGGTGCCGCTGTTTCAGCTGGCCACCGGCGCCGAAGCCACCATCGAGACACTGCACACCCCCACCGACGATGACGCGCGCCAGGTGCTGCTGCGCCTGATCGAGTTGGGCTTCCTGCCGGGCGAGCACGTGCGCGTGGTGGCCAAAGGGCGGGGAGGGCGCGAGCCGATCGCGGTGCGCCTGGGTGGCCAGTCGACCTTCGCGCTGCGCCAGCGCGAGGCGGCGCTGGTCGAAGTGCGTACGCATGCGGCGAGCGGCGCATGAAGCAGGTGAGCGAACCCGCCAGCGGCGCCAGCCGCCCGGTGGCGACCCAAGTCGTGGCCGACAGCGCCCGACCGCTGCGCGTGGCCTTGCTGGGCAATCCGAACTGCGGCAAGACTGCGCTCTTCAACCTGCTCACCGGCAGCAGGCAGAAGGTCGCCAATTACGCCGGCGTGACCGTGGAGCGCAAGGAAGGGCGGTTCGAGTTGCCGGGCGGGCGGACGGTCGCGCTGCTCGATCTGCCGGGCGCCTACAGCCTGAACGCGCTGAGCGCTGATGAGGAAATCACGCGCGACATCGTCACCGGGCGGCGCGCGGGTGAGCCTTTGCCCGACCTGCTGGTCGTCGTGGTCGATGCGACCAAGCTGCGGCTGAACCTGCGGCTGGTGCTGGAGGCCCAGCGCCTGCGCGTACCGATGGTGGTGGCCCTCAACATGACCGACATGGCCGAGCGCCTGGGCATCCGCGTGGACGCAGAGCGCCTGTCGGCCGAGCTGGGCGTGCCGGTCGTGCCCACGGTGGCCGTGCGCGGCGATGGCGCGCGCGGGTTGGTGCAGGCGCTGCAAGCGCACCAACCCCCGCTGATTGGGCGAACGCCTGAACCGGCGGCGGCGCCGCCCGGCATTGCCGACGTCATGCTGACCCAGCGCGAAGTGCAGCGCCTGCTGGCCGACTGCGTGCAGATGCCCGCGCGGCCGCTGGCGCGCGACGACTCGGTTGACCGCGTGCTGCTGCACCCGTTCTGGGGACTGGTGGTGCTGGCGCTGGTGTTGCTGCTGATGTTCCAGGCGGTGTTCAGCTGGGCGGCGTGGCCGATGGACGCGATCCAGGCCGGTATCGATGCCCTGGCGGGCGCGGTGCGCAACCACATGGCCGAGGGGCCGCTGCGCAGCCTGCTGGCCGACGGCATCATCGCCGGCGTGGGCGCGGTGCTGGTGTTTCTGCCGCAGATCCTGATCCTGTTCCTCTTCATCCTGGCGCTGGAGGATTCGGGCTACCTGCCGCGCGCAGCCTTCCTGTTGGACCGCGTGATGGGACGGGTGGGGCTGTCGGGCCGCTCGTTCATTCCCCTGCTGTCGAGCTTTGCCTGTGCGGTGCCGGGCATCATGGCCACGCGCACCATCACGCACTGGCGCGATCGTCTGGTGACGATCATGATCGCGCCGCTGATGACCTGTTCGGCGCGCCTGCCGGTCTATGCGCTGCTGATCGCGGCGTTCATTCCTGCACGCAAGATCGGCCTGTTCAATCTGCAGGGCCTGGTACTGCTTGCGCTGTACGTCGCCGGCATCCTCGCTGCGCTGGGCTTGGCCTGGGCGTACCGGCTGACCGGCGGACAGGTGCGCGTCACGCCGCTGATCATGGAATTGCCCACCTACCGCTGGCCTAACCCGCGCGAGTTGGCCTTCGGGCTGTGGGAGCGTGCGCGCATCTTTTTGCGCCGGGTGGGCGGCATCATCCTCGCGGTGATGGTGTTGCTGTGGTTCCTCTCCAGCTACCCGGCCGCGCCGCAGGGCGCGACCGGCGCGCCCATCCAGTACAGCTATGCGGGGCAACTGGGGCGGCTGATCGAGCCGGTGCTGGCGCCGATCGGCTTCAACTGGCAGATCGCCATTTCACTGGTGCCCGGCATGGCGGCGCGCGAAGTCGCCGTCAGCGCACTGGGCACGGTGTATGCGCTGTCGGGCGCGGAAAGCGACGTGGCCGACAAGCTGCAGCCCGTGTTGGCCCATTCCTGGTCACTGGCCACCGCCCTGGCGTTGTTGGCCTGGTTTGTCTTCGCGCCGCAGTGCGTGTCGACCTTGGTGGCTGTGCGGCGCGAGACCAATGGCTGGCGCTACCCGCTGATCATGGTCGTGCAGCTGTTCGGCCTGGCCTGGGTGGCGGCCTTCATCACCTACCGGATCGCCCTGGCGCTGGGCGCGGGCTAGAGCGAGGGGGAAGTGCGCATGCAAGAGTGGATCGTTGCCGTCATCGTCGCGCTGGCCGCGCTCTACGTGGTGTGGCGCTTCCTACCGCGCACGTGGCGCCAGCAGCTGGGTGACCGGCTGGGTTGGCGCGGCGCGGCCGACAGCGGCGCTTGCTCTTCCTGCGCTGATTGCTCGGGATGTGGGCCGAAATCACCGTCTTCCACACGCAAGTCCACGTAATTGCGCCCATCTCCGCCTTGACCACTGCGTGAGGCCCTTTTTCCGGTCTGATCAGGCCGGGTTAGGCGGCGTCGGCAGCCCATGCCGTCGCCGCGCGCGCCAGCAGGCATCGCTGCCCGCTTCGAACTCCCGGCAGGGCGAAGGCCGCCATTCGTAGATCCCGCAAGGCGCGAACTCGCCCACGCGGCCGGTCAGCGCAGCGCAGCGAGGCGGCTGGTGATCGGTTCCGCGCAGCCGGGCGGTGCGGGAGGTCACGGCCACCGCCAAGCCGTCGGGCACCTGGCCGCCTTCCGACAGCAATTCTTCGACCGCGAAGTCGACCCGAAAGCTGGCGCAGCAGGCGCCGCAATGTCGACAGTCCGGTGCAAATCCGTGCGCCAACGGGTCGTGGTTGAAGGCGTCAGACAAGGAAACTCCCAGGGAGGATTAACATCGGGCTTACCCCTACGTGTAAATGTGTGACATATGTCCGCGTAAAAGTGGCGATTCCGGGTGCGGTGGAGATGACTTGGGTGAACAACCGGTGCATTTTGAATTCCAATCACATGGTCACATCTGGCAAATGACAAGCGTTCCTGACGCGCATGGAATGCAACTCACGCCACTGAATTCGATAGCACTGACTTTGAAAGGATAAAACGATGCGTACTGACATGTTCCAGCAGGTATTGGAAGAGCTCAAGGGTTCTTCGGCCGACGTCGAGGCTTCGGCGCTGATCTCCACCGACGGTCTGATGATCGCCTCGGCCCTGCCGCAGGGCATGGACGAAGACCGCGTCGGCGCCATGTCGGCGGCCCTGTTGTCGCTGGGTGACCGCGCTGCGCGCGAGTTGGCCCGCGGCACGCTGGAGCGCGTGCTGCTGCAAGGCGAGCGCGGCTACGTGATCATGAGTTCGTCCGGCACCGAAGCCGTGCTGACCGTGCTGGCCAAGCAGAACGCCAAGCTGGGTCTGCTGTTCCTGGACATCAAGCGCGCCGCCGAAGCGCTGTCCAAGCTGATCTGAAGGAGCCCGGCAGACCATGGCATTTCCTCCCATGCAGCCCGCCGCCGACGCCACGGTGGCGCGCGAGCACACTTACCACGACGGCTCCAGCCGCACCGTGATGACCAGCGAGCGCGAGATTCCGTACCCGGAAGGCCGCCTGATCATCTCGCGCACCGACCTGAACGGCGTGCTGACGCACGCCAACGAAGCGTTTGTGGAGCTGTCCGGTTACACGCGTGACGAGTTGATCGGCCAGCCGCACAACATCCTGCGCCACCCCGACATGCCGCGCGCCGCCTTCAAGGACCTGTGGGCCACTGTGTCCGCCGGCAAAAAGTGGCACGGCTACGTCAAGAACCTGTGCAAGGACGGCTCGTTCTACTGGGTGTACGCCACGGCCGTGCCCAACGTGCGCGGCGGCAAGATCGTTGGCTACACCTCGGTGCGCCGCAAGCCTTCGCGCAACAAGATCGCGGAAATCACCGCCACCTACAAAGAATGGCTCGCCGCTGAAGGGAGTGCCGCATGACCCTGAATTTCCTCGTCGCCCCCGATTTCGCGCCCGAGCGCTTTGCCGGCTGGCACCTGCTGAACACGGTGCTGCAAAAGCGCTCCGGTCTGGGCCTGCACCTGATGACCCCGGCCACCGCCGCCGAACAGGCCGCGCTGATCGCCGATGGCAAGGTGGACGCTGTCTACGCCAACCCGTTCGACGCCGCTTCGATGATCCGCGAGTCGGGTTACGTTGCCGTGGCCCGCCCGGTCGGCAAGCCCGATGAGATGGTGATCGCCGCCGGCGCCCAGTCGCCCGCCAACACCATCGAAGACCTGAAGCCCGGTTGCAAGATCGCCCTGACCGACAACAAGGACGTCAAACTGATCGGCCTGCGCCTCTTGGAAGCGGCCGACCTGACCGAAGCCGACATCCAGTGGCAGGTGGTCGACACCTACCAGGCCGCCGCCCGCATGGCGATCAAGGGTGAGGTGGACGCCAGCTTCTTCCTGGCCGAAGCCTTCCATTCGCTGTCGCGACTGACCAAGACGCAGCTCAAGCCGCTGATCGAAAGCAAGCTGGCCGATATCACGCACGTGCTGCTGATCCACCCGCGCATTGGCGATGGTTTGGACAAGCTGAAAGACGCGCTGGTCAGCCTGACCGGCACGCCCGACGGCCAGCCGGTGCTGGACGAACTGGGCATCGAAAAGGGCTTTGAAGCCATGTCGGTCGAGGACGGCGAGTTCATGATCGACCTGATGGACACGCTGCTGAGCTGATGGCCGCGCGCACCCTGTCGCCGCGAGAGCGCTTCCGGCAGACCGGGCGGGACGTCCTGCTCGTGCCGGGGGACCGCAAGCTGCACGAGGTGCGCGTCATGGCCGCCTGCGCCCTGGACGGCGCCGAGCCCGTTCAAGGCGCGGTGGCCGACCTGATGCACGGTTGCCTGCCCGATGCCGAGGCCACTGCGCGCCTGCTGCGCCGCCCCCAGGTGGCCGAACGGCTGGCCCCGTTTGTGGCGCGTGATTTTCTGGCGCTGGCCGAGCGGCGCGAGCGCCTGCCGCGGGTCAGCCCGCTGGCCACGCGCTTCAGCGTGCTGACCATGCCGTCGCTCGACGTGCCGCAGCGCGCGCTGCTGGTCGGCGTGGACGATTCGCGCGAGCTGGCGGCCCAAGCGATTCCCGCGCTGCTGGCCGGCGACGACGAGGCCGAAGCGGCCTTCCTCCACCATTGCGAGGGGGCCGGGGATTCGCTGGCCTTCATGCTGGCCAGCCGGGCACTGACCCGCGCCGGGCGGCCCCTGTCGCGGCGCTGGAGTGAGGTATCGATGGTGTTGCAACGAGGAGTACGCAGGTGAGTTCGATGTTGCTGGCCGGTCTGACCGACCACGAGGCCGCGGCCATTGAAATCATGATCGGCATGAACTGGCAGGACCAGCGTGTGCTGACCCTTCCGCGCGGCCTGGGCCTGGGTGTACCGGACCAGTCTGCCGCGGCCCGGTCGTGCGTGCGGTGCGTGCTCGATCTGTTCGGCTTCGGCATGCGCCGGCATTCGCCTGAGAACGAGGCGCGTTTGATGGACTTCCTGGCCGGCCGCCCGGCCGTGCTGCTGGTCTGGGGCAACGGTGGCGGCTGGCTGGAGCGCCAACTGCCGCTGGCACGCGACCAGCACGTGGCCTGGGTCAGCATGCCCTACACCAGCGCCGACATGCTGGCCGCCATCAAACAGGTGCGGGCCGAGCGTTCGGCACCGACCGAGACAACCAAGATTTCATCCGCGCGCTCGGCGCTGCGCCGCAACACCGCAGCGGCGCCGTTGGCGTCTGCCTCACCTGTGCGCGCTCCCGCAGCCACGTCGGCGACCGAAGCCCCCGTGCCTGCCTGGCGCCGCGCGATGGAGCTGGCCGAACAGCTGCGGGCATCTGCCAGCGCTGCCACGCCCAAGCCCGCCAGCCGCGGCGCCGCGCGCGCCCGGCCGCCCGACGCGGCCGAGTTGCCGGAGCTGAACGACGCCGTGCTGGTCACGCCACCCGCGGTGCCGCGCACCCTCAGCCCGACGGCACGAACCGCCGCTGCCGGCCCAGCGCCGACCGCCAACCGCGCGCCCGCCGCCGCACCAGCGCCGCCGTCGATGGACCTGTCCTCCGGCGCGCTGCAGGCGGTCATCGACGTCTTTCCCGCGTTGGCCGGTATCCCGCTGGTGTTGCTGAGCGAGCGCATCCTGGCCGGCCACGGGGCGCAACTGCTGCGCGTGGGCGGCGACGCGGCCTTCATCACGCACGTGGAGCAGGGCTGGCTGGCGTCCGGCCTGCCGATTTCGGCCTTGCTGAAGATGCTGCACACGCCGCAGCTGGTCGAGCGCATGGAAGTTGCCCCGCTGCCGGCCTACGAGGTTGAAGAGACCCTGCGCCAGCTGTTTGGCGGGCGTTTCCACCGTGCGCAGATGCCGCTGGACGTGATCATGTGGGAGTTGATGGGCTCCGCCCTCAAGGACGTGCCGCTGACGCGCCGCGGCGACCTGTCGTTCAGCCTGCACCGCTTCCCCAACTTCACTCTGCTGCAGGACATCGGTCCGCTGGACATCCAGCTGGCGTCGATCTGCGCGCGCATGTCGCAATCGCTCTCCGATCTGGTGCGCGCGTTCCCGCGCCACGAGGCCGAGGTTTACCGCTTCGTCGCCCTGTGCGTGCTGTCGGGCCTGGCCGGGGTCACTCAGGCGGTGCCGGTCGCGCCCGTGCTGGCGCCGCCGGCCGCGTCGGCCAAGCCCGCGGGCGAGACGGCGGCGCGGCGCGGCTTTTTCAAATCGCTGCTGGACAAGCTTTTCTGACGTTTTTCTGATTCCATGGCAACCACTTACAAGCTCGTGTTCGCCGGCCCCGTCGGGGCGGGCAAGACCACGGCCATCCAGTCCCTGTCGGACATCGAAGTCGTCCGCACCGAAGCCAGTGCTTCTGACGACGTCAAGCAGCTCAAGAAGACCACCACCGTGGCCATGGACTACGGTCTGATGAAGCTCGCCAGTGGCGACCAGGTGCGCCTGTACGGCACGCCGGGGCAAAAGCGCTTTGACTTCATGTGGGACATCCTGACCGAAAACGCCCTCGGCCTGGTGCTGATGCTGCGCGGCAACGCCGCCGACCCGGTGGCCGACCTGCACACCTACGTCAAGGAATTCCGCGACTTCATCGACCGGACTTCGCTGGTCGTCGGCATCACCCATGCCGACCAGGGCGGTTACCAGATGCGCCGCCTGATCGCGGCCGAAATGGAAAAGCTGGGCCTGCCGCCTTGCGTGATGGACACCGATGCGCGCGAACGTGCCCACATGGCCAAGCTGGTCAAGGCGCTGATCTACGGCATCGACCCTTTCAACGGCAGCGAACAGGCCTGAAGGCCGCCGCACGCGCATGAACCCGCCCAACCCAGACCCGTACCTGATGCTGACCCCGGCCGGCGCGCTGCTGGCCTTTGCCGACCGCGCACCGGACGAGACCGCGGCCTTGCTGCAAAGTCTGATGCCGCGTGGCGTGTCGCTGCGCCGCAGCGAATGGCTGGCGCGGCCGGGCGCAGGCGTGCTGCTGTTGGAGCGCGCCCTGAACGAAGGCTGGGTGCACGAGGTCGAGCGCGAGCTGCACGCGCCCGACGTGCGCCTGGACAACTACCTGCCGCACGCCATCGCCGGCTTGTCGGGCGCGCGCATGGCCGCGCTGGCGTCGGACGACGGCTTCTGTCTGGCGCGCGTCGGCTATTCGCAAGACGAAGCAGACACGCTGTGCGTGGCCGCGGCCGACTTCTTCGACTTCGTGGCGCGCCAGAAGCAGCGCGGCTTCAAGGGCACGGGCCGCGCCGTGTCCTTTCACGAAGGCATCGACATGCTGCTGCCCGCCACCACCTTCATGCTGTTCTGGGTGGACGGCGTGGGCTACTGGCTGATCGTGGGCGGCGAGCCGCTTTTGAACAACCGCGCGCTGGTGGAGCTGATCTGGGGCATCCGCGTGGCCGGGACCAAGTTTTCGGCCACCTGAGCACTGGGCTGAGCAGGTGCCGACGGGTGTTCATTTGCTACTGATTGTGTAGCAAAAGGCGTTTCACGCCAACCGGCCGCGCAAAAGGTATTCGAGAAGAGCCTTTTGCGCGTGCATACGGTTCTCTGCCTCGTCCCAGACCACGGATTGCGGACCGTCAATCACCTCGGCGGTGACTTCCTCGCCGCGGTGCGCGGGCAGGCAGTGCATGAACAGCGCGTCGGGCTTGGCCACGGCCATCATGTCGGCGTCGACGCACCAGTCGGCAAAGGCCTTCTTGCGCGCGTCGTTCTCGGCTTCGTAACCCATGGACGTCCATACATCGGTGGTCACCAGGTCGGCGCCTTCGCAGGCGGCCATGGGGTCGTTGAAGTTCTGCCAGCCACGGCTGCTGCCGTCCAGCGCGGCCAGTTCGGTGTCGACCTCGTAGCCGTGCGGTGTGGACACGCGCAGGGTGAAGCCGAGCAGGGCAGCGGCCTGCGCCCAGGTGTTGGCCATGTTGTTGCCGTCGCCGATCCAGGCCACCGTCTTGCCCGCGATCGAGCCGCGGTGCTCGATGTAGGTGAAGATGTCGGCCAGGATCTGGCAGGGGTGGTATTCGTTGGTCAGGCCGTTGATGACCGGCACGCGCGAATACTCGGCAAAGCGTGCGATGCGCGCCTGCTCGAAGGTGCGGATCATCACCGCATCGGTCATGCGGCTGATGACGCGTGCGGTGTCCTCGATGGGCTCGCTGCGGCCCAGCTGGCTGTCGCCCGAGGTCAAATGCACCACGCTGCCGCCCAGCTGGTACATGCCGGCTTCAAAACTCACGCGCGTGCGGGTGCTGGCCTTTTCAAACACCATCGCCAACGTGCGGTCGCTGAGCGTGTGATGCTTTTCGTACGCCTTGAACTTGCGCTTGATCAGCGCGGCGCGTTCGAACAGGTAGGCGTACTCGTCGGCGGTGAAATCGCTGAACTGCAGGTAATGCTTGATCGGCTCGGACATTCGGCGCTCACTCTTTCAGAAACGCTTCAATGATCGGCACCAGGATGGCGACGATCTCGTCGGCCTCGGCCGTGGTCAGGATCAGCGGCGGCACCAGGCGCACCACGTTGTCGGCTGTCACGGACAGCAGCAGGCCGGCGTCGGCCGCGCGCTGCACGATGGCACCGCAGGGTTTGGCGAGCTCAATGCCCAGCATCAGCCCCTGACCGCGCACTTCCTTCACGCCCGGGTTGCCGGCCAGCGCCTTCTCCAGTGCCGCCTTGAGGTGCGCGCCGACCTTGGCGGCGTTGTCCAGCAGCTTGTCTTCTTCCATGATGCGGATGGTCTCGACGCCCGCGCGCATGGCCAGCGGGTTGCCACCGAAGGTCGTGCCGTGGTTGCCCGGCTGGAAGATGTTGGCCGCCTTGGGGCCGGCCACGACGGCGCCGATCGGCACGCCCGAGCCCAGGCCTTTGGCCAGCGGCATCACGTCGGGCACGATGCCGGCCCACTGGTGCGCGAACCACTTGCCGGTGCGGCCCATGCCGCACTGAACTTCGTCGATCATCAGCAGCCAGTCTTTTTCGTCGCACAGGGCGCGCACCTGCTTGAGGTATTCGACGCGCATCGGGTGGATGCCGCCTTCGCCCTGAATCGTCTCGAAGAACACGGCGACCACGTTGGGGTTGCCCTCGGTGGCCTTCTTCAGCGCCTCAATGTCGTTCTGCGGCACGCGGATGAAGCCTTCGACCAGCGGCTCAAAGCCTTTTTGCACTTTCGGGTTGCCCGTGGCCGACAGCGTGGCGATGGAGCGGCCGTGGAAGGCGTGCTCGTAGACGACGATCTGCGGGTTTTTGATGCCCTTGTCGTGGCCGTACTTGCGCGCCAGCTTCAGCGCGGCTTCATTGGCTTCCAGGCCCGTGCTGCAGAAGAACACGTTGGTCATGCCTGACAGCTCGGTCAGCTTCTTGGCCAGCACCTCGGCGTTGGGCACGTGGTAGTAGTTGCTGGAATGGATGATCTTGGCGACCTGCTCCTGCAGCGCGGGCACCAGCTTGGGGTGGTTGTGGCCCAGCGTATTGACCGCGATGCCGCCCAGCCCGTCGAGGTAGCTTTTGCCGTTGACGTCAAACACGCGCACACCTTCGCCACGCTCCATCGCGATCGGCAGGCGCGCGTAGGTGTTCATGGTGTGGGGCGATGCGGCTTCGATGAAAGCGGTCACGGCGGGGCTCCTTGGTCGGAATCACAAAAAGAAAGCGGGCCAACGCGGCCCGTTGAAGACGCATTCTAGGGTGTGCCTGCGGCGCGTTTATTGCAAGCTCTGCATGACTGCAATGCCCGCGCACGGGGGCTGTAAGTCTTCTATAAGATAGAATTATTGCTGCGTCGCAGCACATGCGGGAGCTTGGTGTTCAAAGCGGGTGGGTGGCGCGTTCAACGCATACATGTCTACCCCTGCGATCCAGAGCGAAGTCTTCATCAAGGGCATTACCCCTTCCGGCCGTCCTTTTCGCCCCAGCGACTGGGCCGAGCGTCTGGCCGGCGTCATGGCGCAGTTTCGCCCCGGCGGCGCGGCACTTGGTCCTGGCGCCCACATCGGCTATTCGCCCTGGTGCGTGCCGACCACCCTGGACGGCGTGAAATGCGTGGTGGTGAACCGCGCGCTGCGCGACGCCGAGCCCATGGCCTGGGATTTCGTCATGAACTTCGCCAAGGACAACGAACTGCAGGTCGCCGAGGCTTGCCTGCTGCCGGATGCGCCGCCAGCACCAGAAGTCGGCTGAATCGGGCACCGTGTCTGACGCTGAGGTTGTGCAGCGTCAGAATTTGAATGAAATCTGACCTCAGCCCTACAGTCGCCTGCGCAACCAGCTATCAAAAATAGAGCGAAAAGCCGAAGCCGTCTGCGCATGCCGCCGGGCGCCAAAGGACGATGCCGCATTCGTGGCGATCGTGGTCAGGCGGCCGGGCGCCGCTACTAACGGGCATCCACCCGCGCGGTTGGGGCGGTGAGCATTTCCCCAAGCCCACAAAAAAACCGCCCGAAGGCGGTTTCTCTGTTTTGGCTGACAGCGCACCCGTTCAAACAGCGGACGGCGCGGGCCGTCCGGGCGGGTTGCCTGCGTTAAATCAGGCGGTTTGCGCCAAGGCCTTGACCTTGGACGACAGGCGGCTCTTGTCGCGAGCGGCCTTGTTGCGGTGGAAGATGCCCTTGTCGGACACCGTGTCCACCACGGATTGCATCAGCGCGAAGGCGCTCGTGGCCTTCTCTTTGTCACCGGCCAAGACCGCCTTTTCGACGTTCTTCACCGCGGTGCGGTATTTGGAGCGCAGCGAGGTGTTCGCGGCATTCAGGGCGACGTTCTGGCGGGCGCGTTTGCGGCCAGACGCCAGGCGGGGGTTTTTCTTTTTGGGCTTACCAGCGGCCATTGTTCAATTCCTTGTGGTTTGTGGATGTTGTCAGCAAAACCCAGCATTCTACTCTTTTGACCGGCTTGCGGCCAGAGCGCGTGGCATCTGCCCGCCGGAAGACTACACTTGCGCCCCAAAATCGCGTCAGTTTTGGCGCACCCGTTCGCCGCGCCCGTTCCATGGGCCTCTTTGCGTGAGCCTCTTCAAAGCCGCCTCCACCGTTTCCCTGCTGACCCTGGCCTCGCGCATCACGGGGCTGGTGCGCGACTTGCTGATGGCGTCGGCCTTTGGCGTCAGCGGGCTGACGGATGCCTTCAACGTCGCTTTCCGCATCCCCAACCTGCTGCGCCGCCTGTTTGCCGAAGGCGCTTTCAGCCAGGCCTTCGTGCCGGTGCTGGCACGCTCCAAGGCGGCCAATGGCGACGACGCCACGCGCCTGTTGATCGACGCCGTGGCCACGGTGCTGACCTGGGTGCTGGTGCTGACCTGCATCGTCGGCGTGGTGGCGGCGCCGCTGTTGGTGTGGCTGCTCGCCAGCGGCCTGGACGAGCGCAGTTTTGACGCCGCCGTGCTGATGACGCGCTGGATGTTCCCCTACATCGGCTGCATGTCGCTGGTGGCGTTTGCCGCCGGCATCCTGAACACCTGGCGGCATTTCATCGTGCCGGCCGCCACGCCGGTGCTGTTGAACGTCGCCATGATCGCCGCCGCGCTGGTGGGCGCGCCCTGGTTCGCGCGCATGGGCGTCGAGCCGATCTACGCCATGGCCGCAGGCGTGATGCTGGGCGGCGTGCTGCAACTGGCGGTGCAGGTGCCGGCGCTCAAGCGCCTGGGCCTTTTGCCGCGTATTGGCGTGGGCTGGTCGCGTGTGCGCACCGCCTGGGCCGACCCCGGCGTACGCCAGGTGCTGACGCTGATGCTGCCCGCGCTGCTGGGCGTGGGCGTGGCGCAACTGTCGCTCCTGATCAACACGCAGATCGCGTCGCACCTGGCGGCCGGCAGCGTGACCTGGGTCTGGTACGCCGACCGGCTGATGGAATTCCCCACCGCGCTGCTGGGCGTGGCGCTGGGCGTCGTGCTCACGCCGCAGCTGGCCGCCGCCCGCGCCGCGAACGACGACGCGCGCTATTCGGCGATGCTGGACTGGGGCCTGCGCCTGGTCGTGGTGCTGGCGTTGCCCTGCGCGGCCGCGCTGCTGGTGTTCGCCACGCCGCTGATCGCCACGCTGTTCTTCCACGGCAAGTTTGCGTCTGAAGACGTGGCGCGCGTGGCGCTGGCGCTGGCCGGTTACGGCGTCGGCCTGGTCGGCCTGGTGGCCGTCAAGGTGTTGGCGCCGGGCTATTACGCCAGCCTGGACATCCGCACGCCGGTGAAGATCGCCATCGCCGTGCTGGTGGTCACGCAGCTGCTCAATCTGGTGCTGGTGCCGCAGTTGCAGCATGCGGCGCTGACGCTGTCGATCGCCTTGGGCGCGCTGCTGAACGCGAGCTGGCTGCTGGTCGGCCTGATCCGCCGCGGCAGCTACAAGCCGCAGGCCGGCTGGGGCGTGTTCGGCGCGCAGGCGGTGGGTGCCACCTTGCTGATGAGCGCCTTCCTCTCATGGGCCAGCGAACATTTCGACTGGCTGGCCATGAACGCCTGGCAGCGCGTGGGCGGCCTGTCGCTGGGCATCGCCGGCGCGGTGCTGATCTATTTTGGTGCGCTCACGCTGGCGGGTGTCAAGCTGCGCCAGCTGGTGCGCCGCTGAGCGCAGCCAGCGCTTCTTGCCTGCTCGGCTGCCGCGGCGCCTTTTTCGTGACAGGCTGCGCAGACGATCCAGCCAGCGCCCTGGCTAGGGACACATCGCATTGACGCGTCGCAGGCGCTGTCGTCACAATGGCTTATGCCCCTGGATTTGACCTTGCCCACGCCGCTGGCTTATTTTTCGGCCCTGGTGCAGCAGGATGAGAGCCTGCCGCTGCTCGAAGCCGCAGCCTCGCTGGCCCAGGACGAAACCCCCGATCTCGACGTCCAGCAGGTGCTGGACCAGGTCGACCGCCTCATCGCCCGGCTGCGCCGCCGCATGACGCCGGATGCGGACCCGGTCGAGCGTCTGCGCGCGGTCAACCAGCTGTTCTTTTCCGACCTGGGTTTCGCCGGCAACGTCAACGACTACTACAACCCCGACAACAGCTACCTCGACGTCGTGTTGCACACACGCCGCGGCATCCCGATCTCGCTGGCGGTACTCTGGCTGGAGCTGGCACAGTCCGTTGGTCTGCAGGTTGAAGGGGTGGGCTTTCCGGGGCACTTCCTGGTGCAGGCGCAGATTGAGGACGGGCGCGTGGTGATTGACCCATTCAGTGGCCAGTCGCTCGGTCGACCGGAGTTGCGCGAGCGCCTGGAGCAGTTCCACCTCGATCCCGAACTGGCGCAGAGCGATGCCACGCTATCGAAGTTTCTGCGCCCGACACCGCCGCGCCAGATCCTCGCGCGCATGCTGCGCAACCTGCAGGACATCCACCGCACGCAGCAGGACTGGGCGCGCTTGGTGCTGGTGCAGGACCGTCTGGTCACATTGCTGCCCGCCGCCTGGCCCGAGTACCGTGAGCGCGGCCTGGCGCTGGCCGAGTTGGGCGACGTCGAGCGCGCTCGCGCCGACCTGAGCGTGTACGTGCGCGAGGCGGTCGAAGCCGCCGACCACGACGCCATGGCCGAGCGACTGTCGGCGCTGGGCGGCTCGGGAGGCTGAGCGAGCAACCGGCTGCGTGCCGGCGTCGTCGCCCGGTGCCTGCGGGCACGACCAGAACCGGCTGGCGCGTGAGCTGCGGCGCTGGCGCGAAGGGCACCAGTCTTTCAGGAAAAAACGCCAGCCGGCCCTACATCCACTTGCGCTGACAGCTATTGATTTAATAGTATTCTCGCGCTGTCACAAGTGCAGCCATGGGTCGCGCTGAGGCCAGTGTCCTGGCGCTATCCCGGCAATCGGCGGGCAAGGCATCGGCAGACAAGACTGCTTGGCTGAGCCTTTCCAAGCCAGCGCTGGCAGCCCTAAAAATGCAGTGGGCCGCTCTGCCGGAATCGGGCCAAACGGCAGGGTTGTGGCGAGCTGGTGACGAGCCCCAAAAAAAACCGCGGCTCTGAGGCCGCGGCAAACAAAGGTCGGATTGACCGACCGGAGGGAATTCAGGCGGCAGCCTGGCGGCGGCGGCGCAGGCCCAGCACGCCGGTCGCTAGCAGAGCCAGCGCCGCCCACAGGCCGCCCACGGGCACCGGCACGGCGACGGCGCCGGGCGTGGACTTGGTGGTGGTCGCGCTACCGGTGCCTGTATTGCCAGCAGCATCGGTTTGTGTGCCGGTCACGATCACCTGGCCTTGCGGCAGATGGCTGACATCGGACGGCGGTGCGGTCCAGGTGCCCTGACCTGAGCAGGTCGCGGTCACTGTCACCTGGTGGGGTGGCGAACCGATGGTCACTGTCACCGGGCCATCGCCGGCGGTGCAGGTACCCGAAGGGCTGTAGCTGCCCTGGTTGCTGGGGCCAATGGGCGGCGCCACTACGGTCACCGTGGGCGGCGTGGTGTCGCCGTTGCCCGCGGTGGTCTTGTTGGTGCTGCCGGTGCCGGTGCCGGTGTTGCCCGCGGCATCGGTTTGCGAGGCGGTGATGGTCACCGCCCCTTGCGGCAGGCCACCGACGTTGGCACCGGTCACCGTCCAGTTGCCGCCAGCGCAGGGCGCCACAGTGGCAAAGCTGCCGATGTTGACCGAGACTTGACCATCGCCGGTGGTGCAGGTGCCGGACACGGTGTAGTTGGCCTGGTTGCTCGCGTCGATCGTCGCCGGCGCCATCACCGTGACGACCGGCGGCGTGGTGTCCTTGGGCACGGCGCGGGAGGCGCTGCTGGTGTTGGTAAATGCGTCAGATTGGGTGGCGAGGATGTTGACCGTGCCGTCTGGCAGCGTGCTAAGGTTCGCGCCCGACAGCGTCCAATGGCCCCCCGTGCACGAGGCCGCCGTGGCGACGCCGCCGTTGAAGCTCACGTTGACGTTGCTGTCACCGGTGGTGCAGCCGCCCGACGTGGTGTAGCTGCCCGCATTGGTGGCGTTGATGGCCGGTGCCGTGACGATGGTGACGACCGGTGGTGTGGCGTCCTTGTTGACCGTGGCCGAGCCGCTGCCCGTGCGGCCGTTGATATCCGTTTGCGACGCGGTGATAAGCACCGGCCCATCGGGCAAGGTGGTCAGATTGAGCGGCGTCGGGCCGGTTGTCCATGTGCCACTGGCCAGACAGGAGACGCCGGGCACGTCCACCGTCCCGACCTTCACCGCGACGGGTTGGCCGGTTTCACTGCAGGTGCCGGTAATCGGCCCGTAGCTGCCCTGGTTGGCGTAAGAGATCGGGGTGGCGGGCGTGTCCACCGTCACCGTCGGCAGCCTAGCTGTGGTGGCCTTGGTGACCGTGGTGCTGGCGGTCGCCGTATCCTGAGTCGCTGTGAAGGTCACGTTGCCGTTCGCAAGGCTTGTGGCATTGGCGTTCACGCTGTAGGTTCCCGCCGGCGTGCAGGCGGCGGTGACGGGAGCGATCGCCGGGTCGGAAGTGATTGTCACGGTACCGCCGCCGTAGGTGCACAAACCTTGAACCGGGACTGCGCCCTGATTGCTGGCGTTGATGTTCGGAACGCTGATGGTCACGGAGCCAGCGGCCGCCGCGCAATCGGGCATGCTCGCCCGCGAATGTCCGATCACCACATCAGCATTGATGTTCAGCACATTGATCTCCAGGTGCAGCGCGTTCACCACCAGGCCACTCGGGATCGCGGTTTGCTCGTTGATGGTCAGCGTGGCGACGCCCGCCACGTTGACGACCGTGGGGCCGGTCGGATTGATGGTTACCGGAACGTTCAAGCCGAGCGGGCCGGTGACTTTGAGATTCGTGATGGTGGTGCTGCCGGTAGCGACCGGACTGCCACCGCTGCAGACGACTGTGGCATTGGAGCTGACAGCATCGGCCGTTACCTTGAGCAGGCTGAGGGGGATGATGTCGGCATTGACCAGACTCAGATTCAAATTGGTCACGCCACCGGTTGAGCTGACCTGGTTCAATGCCAAGGCGCTTTGCGTGGCGCCACTGACCACGCCGGCGGTCACATTCAGCAATGAACCCGCGGTGACCTGAGCGTCCACCGTTGACTGGCTGTTGTTGAAATCCGCGGGCGCCGTACGCAAACCGGTGTCTCCCAGAGGGACGCCCAGACCAACACCGGCCACCGAAGCCGTCGCTCGCAGGCCAGTGCCCTGACCGGTGCCGGTCGTAGCGGCGAAGACTGTGCCGGACCACGCCAGCACTGCTGCCGCGGCCATCCATGGAGCCAGCCGCCAACTGCTTCGGCACATTTTCACAATCCTGCGCATACCCACCTCCTGGTTGATAGTGAGTAGCACTTTAATATTATAAAGACGTTAAAAAATGGCTCATTACGACAATCAATCAGCAAGACTTGTCGATATAAGTAGTAAATAAGAATTACTTTGAGATAAAAGAATTCAAATGTGGAAAATGACCACTGCAAGCGGGGGAATGTCCAAACGGCGAATGTCTTCAGTGCGGTGCAGGGAAACTGCCACTGCAAAAAAAGCGTTTTGGACCAAGGAACCTGGGTGACGCCATGCTTCGCCGCCTGCGGCGGCCAAGCCTTTGTGTTCGCTGCGAGGATTGGGTAGATATCGGGCTCCAGCGCTACAACCATCTGCGCAGGCAGCTATTGTTTTGGTAGTAATGGCAGGGCGTGAACTGCCGTTGTCGTGTCGCGCGCTCGAGTGCGAGCGGCATCCAGTGCGGACTGTGGCCCGATGTCGGAACCTGCGCGCAGTGTCGAAAGTGTTCGGGCCGCCTTCTCAGTGCGCACATTTGCGGGCGGCTGGCGGAGCAAGCGGGTTGTCCGCGATCTCGGGTCCGTCTTGCTAAGAAAATTCGCTTAGCTCAGGAAACGCAGCAGCGTCCCAATACCCCATGCAGCAGCTTTTCGAGCGCCGGTCTTGAAGCGATTGGCACGACCAGCTATCCGTTGATGGCAAAGCCGCCGATCTGAAGACCGACTCAGCCAGAACGTGTCGTCGGGTGCGGCCCATTCGACGCCCGAGCGGCCAGTGGTTACACCCAGTCCGCCGCCTGCAGCTCTTTTTTGAAGTAGGCGTAGAACAGCGGCGCGGCCACCAGGCCAGGTGGGCCGAAGATCGCTTCCATCACGAACATGACCGTCAGCAACTCCCACACGCCCATATGGGTGCGGTGGCCGATCACCTTGGCGTTGATGAAGTATTCGGCCTTATGGATCAGCACCAGGAACGCCAGGCAGACCAGCGCGACGCTGGGGGAGACTGACAGGCCGACCAGGGTCAGCACGGCGTTGCACAGCAGGTTGCCCACGATCGGCACCAGCCCGGCCACGAACGTCAGCAGGATCAGCGCCATGGAATAGGGCAGCTTGTTGCCGGTCAGCGGCAACAGGACCAGCAGGAAGATGGCGGTCAGGCAGGTGTTGAACAGCGCGATCCAGAACTGCGCGACCACGATCTGGCGAAAGGTTTCACCAAACCGCGTCAGGCGCAGGTGCAGCTGCGCCGCCAGCGGGCGCAGGTCGAAGGCGCTGGGCCGCGCTGCCGCCAGCGCGCCGATCAGCAGCCCGACGTAGGCGAACAGCAGGCCGACCAGCCAGGCGCGCCCGGTGGTGGCCATGGCGCCAGCCTTGCTGGCCAGGTAGGCCGCGATGACGTGCTGGATCTCTGCCGCGCCTTCGGGCAGTTGGGTGGCCAGGTCGGTCGGCAGCTTTTCGCGGAATTCGAGCACCGTGCGGGCCAGAAACCCCAGCAGGTCGCGGTACACCGCCGGCGCATCCAGAATCAACCCGCGCGTGCGCGGCAGGGCGATGGCCAGCAGCAGCACCGGCAACAGCGCGACCACGGCGGCGGCAAAGCGCGGGGCCTCGCCATCCGGCGCGCGGGTCAGCACAGCCAGCTTGGGGCTGAACCAGCGTGTGCTCAAAAAGCCCAGACAGACGCACAGCAGACCCGGCAGCAGGCTCTGCCACATGATCAGCAGCAGTGCGCCCACCATCAGCACGTGGCTGGCCACCTCGGCAATGCGCTGGCGTGTCTCGGCGGGCAGACGGGTCATTGGCGGTGGAGCCGGTTGAGTCCAGGTTAGTTCAGGGCAATGCGGTGGAGCCGCTTAGCCCACCACGACCGCGGCGCCGCCTGCGCGCGGGGCGATGCGCCCGATGGTGTGCACGCTGTCGCCACCGGCGCGCAGTGCGGCCGCCACCGCGTCGGCCGCTGCCGGCGCGACGACCACGACCATGCCGATGCCGTTGTTGAAGGTGCGGTTCATCTCGGTGTCGTCGATGCCCGCCGTCTTTTGCAGCCAGGCAAACAGCTCGGTCTGCGGCCAGCTGCCCTGGGTCAAATGCGCAGCCAGGCCGTCGGGCAGCACGCGCGGGATGTTTTCAAGCAGGCCGCCGCCGGTGATGTGGGCCAGCGCCTTGATGCCGCCGGCCGTGGCCGTATTCGGGTGCGCGGCCAGCGCGGCCAGCACGTTCTTCACGTAGATGCGCGTGGGCGCCATCACGGCCTGGCGGAAGGGCACGCCGTCCAGCGTGGCGGGCAGGTCGGCGCCCGCGCGCTCGATGCACTTGCGCACCAGGCTGAAGCCGTTGCTGTGCACGCCGCTGGACGACAGGCCCAGCACCACGTCGCCCTCGGCCACATCGCGGCCGGTCAGGATCTTGGATTTTTCGACCGCGCCAACGCAGAAACCGGCCAGGTCGTATTCGCCGGCCGGGTACATGCCCGGCATCTCGGCGGTTTCGCCGCCGATCAGTGCGCAGCCGGCCAGCTCGCAGCCTTGGGCGATGCCGCCGACCACGGCCGCGGCCGTGTCCACATCCAGCTTGCCGCAAGCGAAGTAGTCCAGGAAGAACAGCGGCTCGGCGCCTTGCACCAGCACGTCGTTCACGCTCATGGCGACCAGGTCGATTCCGACGGTGTCGTGCACGTTCCATTCGAACGCCAGGCGCAGCTTGGTGCCCACGCCGTCGGTGCCGCTGACCAGCACCGGCTCCTGGTAGCGCTTGGGCACTTCAAACAGCGCGCCAAACCCGCCCAGGCCCGACAGCACGCCTTCGCGCAGCGTGCGCTTGGCCAGCGGCTTGATGCGCTCGACCAGCGCGTCGCCGGCGTCGATATCGACGCCCGCGTCTTTGTAGCTCAGGGGGGTAGGGGAAGCACTCATCGGGACAGGCGGTTCAGGCAGCGGGCGCAGCGATGCGCAAAAGGCGCCCGATTCAAGGCGCCGCGTAAAATCGAAGCTCGAATTCTAGGCGCTGCCTCCCGTTCTTTCCGGGACGCGCGGCGTCCGATTGAGGCCGCATGCCCTTGTTTGTTCCCCTGTTCGTTTCTTCCGTGCGCCAATGAAGCAGATTGCCCTGGACATCGGGCTGGCGCCGGAGCCCACGCTGGACGACTACTTGCCCGGGCGCAATGCCGAAGCGCTGCAGCACCTGCGCCTGTGGGCAGAAAGCGCCACGCGCTCGCCCGTGCCCACCTACATGTGGGGCCCGCCCGGCGCCGGTAAGACGCATTTGCTGCGCGGTGCGCGCGCCGCCCTGCTGGCGTGCGGGGCCGCCGTGGGCTGGCTGGACGCCGATGGGCCACCGCAACGCGGCTTTCAGGACGACTGGGACGCGGTGCTGATGGACGACGTCGACCGCTATAGCGCCGAGCAGCAGCACACCGCCTTCAACTGGTTCGTCAACGCCGTCGCGCCCGCGTCGGGCCGCCCGCGGGCGGTGCTGGCCGCCGGCGCGCTGCCGCCGGCCGACTTGTCGCTGCGCGACGATCTGCGCACGCGCCTGGCCTGGGGCCACGTGTTCGAGCTGCACATGCTGCCCGAATCCGAATGCCGCGCCGTGCTGCGCCGCGCGGCCGACGCGCGCGGCCTGTTCCTGTCGGACGACGTCATGGACTACGTGCTCGGCCGCTTTTCGCGCGACCTGGGCAGCCTGGTCGAGCTGCTGGACCACCTGGACCGCTACGCCCTGCAGACGCAGCGCGGCGTGACCATTCCGCTGATCAAGTCCATGCTGCAAAATGAGTAGCTGGCCGCGCCCGTGGCTGTAGCGCTAAACCCCGATTTTTATGATGAAACTGGCTCTCTTCGACCTTGACCACACGCTGATCCCGATCGATTCGGACCACGCGTGGGGCGAGTTCGCCACCCGCATCGGCTGGGCCGATCCGGTCGAATTCAAGCGCCGCAACGACGCTTTTTACGAGCAGTACAAGGCCGGCACGCTCGACATCCACGAGTACATCCGCTTCACCACCGAGCCGGTGCGCCGCCACGGCCCCGGCGCGTCGGCCGAGGCGCATACGCGCTTCATGCGCGAAGTGGTCGGGCCGGCCATCACGCCGCAGGCGCGGGCCCTGGTCGAGGCGCACCGCAAGGCGGGCGAGCAGATCGCCATCGTCACCGCCACCAACGAATTCGTCACCCGGCCGATCGCGCACAGCTTCGGCGTTCAGGAGCTGATCGCGGTCGAGTTGGCGCGTGGCCCTGGCGGCTGGTACAGCGGCGATATCGCTGGCACGCCGTCCTTCCGCGAAGGCAAGGTCACCCGCGTGGCCGAATGGCTGGCGGCGCGCGGGCGCGGCTGGGGCGATGTGGACATCACCTTCTATTCCGATTCGCGCAACGATCTGCCGCTGCTGGAAAAGGTGCAGCACCCCGTGGCCACCAACCCCGACGACACCTTGCGCGCCACGGCGCTGGCCCGCGGCTGGCGCATCCTTGAACTCTTCAAAGAACAACAATGATCAAGAACCTGATCGACAAGCTGATCGGCAAGGCCACTGGCAAGAACGGTAGCGGCGCAGCGCGCAAGCGGCTGGGCAAGCGGGTCGAAGTCGGCCCCGACGGCCATGGCATCAACCCGGCGCTGGTCGATGAGCGCGCCGCGGGCGTAGTGCGCACGCTGAAGGAGGCCGGTTTCGAGGCCTACATCGTTGGCGGCGCCGTGCGCGACCTGCTGCTGGGCCTCAAACCCAAGGACTTCGATGTGGCCACCAACGCCACGCCCGAGCAGGTCAAGGGGCTGTTCCGCCGCGCCTTCATCATCGGGCGGCGCTTTCGCATCGTGCACGTGGTCTACGGCCGCGGGCGCGAGCACGAGGTGATCGAAGTCTCCACCTTCCGCGCCAATGTGGACAACACGGCGGCCGAGCAAGTCAGCGGCAACGAGCGCACCGCCAAGGGCCAGCTGGCCACCATGAAGCACGCCGTGGACGCCAGCGGCCGCGTGCTGCGCGACAACGTCTGGGGCCCGCAGGACGAAGACGCCGCGCGGCGCGACTTCACCGTCAACGCCATGTACTACGACCCGGAATCGCGCGTCGTGGTGGACTACCACGGCGGCATCCCGGACGCGCAGAAAAAGCTGCTGCGCATGATCGGCGACCCAGCCACGCGCTACCGCGAAGACCCGGTGCGCATCATCCGTGCCGTGCGCTTTGGCGCCAAGCTGTCGGCGCTGGGTTTCAAGCTGGAGCCCAAGACCGCCAAGCCGCTGGTCGAAACCCTCAGCCTGCTGGGCGACGTGCCGCAAAGCCGCCTGTTCGACGAAATGCTCAAGCTGCTGCAGACCGGCCACGCGCTGGCCAGCGTCGAACAATTGCGCAAGCTGGGCGTGGGCAAGGGCATCTACCCGCTGCTGGACCTGGTGGTCGAACGCGCCGACCAGCCCTTCATCAAGGCCGCGCTGCAGGACACCGACCGCCGTGTGGGCGAGGGCAAGCCGGTGGCGCCGTCGTTCCTGCTGGCCTGCGTGCTGTGGCAGGACGTGCTGAGCGGCTGGAACGCCCGCCTGGCGCGCAAGGAGCACCCGTTCCCAGCGCTGCAGGACGCGATCGACGAGGTGTTCGACGCCCGCGTGGGCGACGTGTCGGGCCGCGGCAAGCTGGGCGCCGACATGCGCGAGATCTGGATGATGCAGCCGCGCTTTGACAAGCGCAGCGGCAATTCGCCCATCAGCCTGGCCGGCCAGCCGCGCTTTCGGGCCGGCTTCGACTTCCTGCGCCTGCGCGCCGACGTCGGTGAAGTCAGCGAAGAGTTGGCCGACTGGTGGCAGCAGTTCAGCATCGCGGACGACGGCGCGCGCGAAAGCATGGTGCACGAGCTGCGCGTCGAGCAGCAGCGCGCCAAGAAACAGGCTCCGCGCGTGCACCGCGTGCCAAAAGGGGCTGCGGCCCTGGATGGTACTGCGCAGCCAGCTACTAAAAAGCTAGCGAAGCGTGTGCCCGACAACAGCGACGCGCCAGACCATGACGACCACGGCTTCGACGACGGTGCCGATGAACGCGCCGACGCGCCGGCCAAGAAGCGCCGCCGCCGTCGCCGCAAGCCGGCAGGGGGTGGCGACCGCCCGGCGCCTGCTGCCGGCGCCGATTGAAGCCGGGGCGGGCTGCTGCGCCGCCCAGGTGCTCGCCCATTCATAGCCAGTCTGCCCGATGAGCCTGGACCCCGTACGCGAGGTCGTCACCGCCTACGTCGGCGTGGGCGCCAACCTGGGCGATGCCGCCGCGGCCGTCCGCCAGGCGCTGCAAGGCCTGGCGAACCTGCCGGCGACACGCCTGGTGGCCGCATCCCGCCTGTACGCCACCGCGCCCGTCGGTGCGGCAGGCCCCTATTACGTCAACGCCGTGGCCGCCATCGCCACGCGCCTGACTGCGCCGGACCTGCTGGACGCGCTCTTGGATCAGGAGCTGGCCGCCGGGCGCGAACGGCCGTACCGCCACGCGCCGCGCACGCTCGATCTGGACTTGCTGCTGTACGGCGACGCGCGCATCGACAGCCCGGCGCTGACGGTGCCGCACCCGCGCTGGCGCGAGCGCGCCTTTGTGCTGCAGCCGCTGGCGGATGTGGCGCCCGAGCGTGTGAGCGGTGCCGACCTAGCCGCGGTTGCCGATCAAGTCTGCACGCCATTCACGGACTGAATACCCCGTGCTCTCAGGTCGCGCACCGCGCGCGGAAGGCGCGGGTTGGCAGCAGGCTGCTGACAGGTTCTGACACACCGCCCGCCTAATGTCGTGGCCTTGTCCCTTCGGAGCTTCTCATGCGCCTGTACCACCATCCCCTCTCGTCCAACGCCCGCCGCGCCGTGATGGCGGCCTTGCATTTGGCGCCGCGCCTGCCTGAGCCGGTCGAACTGGTTCTGGTCGATCTGGCCCAGGGCGAGCATCGCCAGCCCGACTTTCTGCGGCTGAATCCGCAGGGCAAGGTACCGGTGCTGGTGGACGGCGATTTCGTGCTGACCGAGTCGCACGCGATCATGGAATACCTTGTCGAGCTCGCGCCGGGCCAGACCCTGTGGCCAGCAGACGTGCAGGCCCGCGCCGACGTCAACCGGTGGATGTTCTGGAGCGCGCAGCACCTGATGCCGCCGGTGGGCGTGCTGAACTGGGAGCGTTTCGTCAAGGGCCTGACCGGCGGCGGCGCGCCCGACGCCGCGCGCATAGCCGCGGGCGAGGCCGAATGCCGCGCTGCGCTGGCAGCGCTGGACAGGCACCTGAACGGGCGTACCTGGGTGGCGGGCGATGCGCTCAGCCTGGCCGATCTGGCGCTGGCCGCGCCGCTGATGCACGCGCAGACCGCGCGCTTGCCTCTGGGTGGGCTGCCGCACCTGGCCGCCTGGGCCGCGCGGGTGCAGGCGCTGCCGGCCTGGCAGCAGACCGAGGGCTGACGGTCGCTGGTGCATGGTCGCTGCCGCATGGTTGGTGCGCTGGCATGGCCGGGCAGCGACCGAGATGCGGCATGATCCTGCTCCCGCCCGACCGTGCCCTGGAGTCGCACCATGCAGTCGTTCACCTCCTTGCCCATCAGCGCCCAGACGGTGCTGCTGCTGGCCCTCAGCAACGTCTTCATGACCTTCGCCTGGTACGGGCACCTGAAGAACCTGACCACCGCACCCTGGTACGTGGCGGCGCTGGTGAGCTGGGGCATTGCGCTGTTCGAATACCTGCTGCAAGTGCCTGCCAACCGCATCGGCCACACGCAGTTCAGCGTGGGGCAGCTCAAGATCATGCAGGAGGTGATCACGCTCTGCGTCTTCGTGCCCTTCGCCGTGCTGTACCTCAAAGAGCCCATGAAGCTGGATTACCTGTGGGCTGCGCTGTGCATGGTGGGTGCGGTGTACTTCATCTTTCGCAGCGCGTGAGCCGCGCGCCGCCAGCGGATAGGCGGTACCGCACCGGGTTGGGGCGAGTGGTTCGGGCGGTTACATGAAAATGTCACAATTGTGGGTTAGACGAACACCCTCAGGCCAAGCCCCACACCCACCATGCTGTTCAGCAAACTGTTGCCCAAGGAGGGCAATTTTTTTGAGCTTTTCAACCAGCACGCCGAGCGGATCGTCGAGGCGGCGCAGGCGTTTGAGAACCTGGTTGCGCACTACAACGATCAGCAGCTGCGCGAGAAGTACAACCAGGAAGTGGACAACGCCGAACGTGCGGCCGACCGTGTGACGGAAGAGGTCAACCGCCTCATCCACACCACCTTCATCACGCCGATCGACCGCGAGCAGATCCATTCGCTGATCAACCAGATGGACGACGTGGCCGACCTGCTGCAGGACTCGGCCGAGACCATGGCGCTGTACGACATCCACCACATGACGGAGGAGATCACGCGCCTGACCGACCTGGCCGTGAAGTGCTGCGAGCGCGTGCAGGCGGCGGTCAAGCTGCTGAGCCGGCTGGCCGACCCCGGCACGGCCGAGGCCGCGCTGAAGACCTGCGAAGAGATCGACCGGCTCGAGTCCGACGCCGACCGCGTGATGCGCAGTGCGATGAGCCGCCTGTTCCGACACGAGCCGGACGTGCGCGAACTGATCAAGCTGAAAGCCATTTACGAGTTGCTGGAATCGATCACCGACCGCTGCGAAGACGTGGCCAACCAGATCGAAGGCATCGTGCTGGAAAACTCCTGACGGCGGCCTGGCGCGCTGCGGCCCGGGCCGCGCGCACCACCGCTGCATCCGTGTCGCCTGCGCGCCTGTCAGCGCGCCTACGGCGGCGGAAACACTCTCAAAGAACCTTCAACGCTCCATGGAAACCGTCCAAGCCGCCCTCTGGGTCGTGATGCTGCTGGTCGCACTGGCGATCGCGTTCGACTTCATGAACGGCTTTCACGACGCCGCCAACTCGATCGCCACGGTGGTGTCCACCGGCGTGCTCAAGCCCACGCAGGCCGTGGTGTTTGCCGCCTTCTTCAACTTCATCGCGATCTTCATCTTCCACCTCAGCGTGGCGGCCACGGTCGGCAAGGGCATCGTGCAACCAGGGGTGGTGGATACGCACGTGGTGTTTGGCGCGCTGATCGGCGCCATCACGTGGAACGTGATCACCTGGTACTACGGCATCCCCAGCAGTTCGTCGCACGCGCTGATCGGCGGCATCGTGGGCGCGGTACTGGCCAAGTCCGGCGCCAGCGTGCTGATCGCCGGCGGCATCCTGAAGACGGTGGCTTTCATCTTCATTTCGCCGCTGCTGGGCTTTCTTTTCGGCTCGCTCATGATGGTGGCGGTGGCCTGGATCTTCCGGCGCACACGGCCCAGCAGGGTCGACAAGTGGTTCAGGCGCCTGCAACTCGTGTCTGCCGGCGCCTACAGCCTGGGCCACGGCGGCAACGATGCGCAGAAGACCATAGGCATCATCTGGATGCTGCTGATCGCCACCGGCTACTCGGCCGCCAGCGACGCCTCGCCGCCCCTGTGGACCATTATCAGCTGCTACATGGCCATTGCGGCGGGCACCATGTTCGGTGGTTGGCGCATCGTCAAGACCATGGGCCAGAAGATTACCAAGCTCAAACCCGTGGGCGGCTTCTGCGCGGAAACGGGCGGGGCGGTCACGCTGTTCATCGCCACGGCGCTGGGTATTCCGGTGTCGACCACGCACACCATCACCGGCGCCATCGTCGGCGTGGGCTCCACGCAGCGGGCCAGCGCGGTGCGCTGGGGCGTGGCCGGCAACATCGTGTGGGCGTGGGTGCTGACCATTCCGGCCAGCGCCTTCGTGGCAGCGGTGGCCTACTGGGTCAGTCTTGCAATTTTCTGATCGGCCGTCAGCTATCTTTTATATAGCTGCCTGCGCAGATGGTTGTAGCGCGGAAGGCTGATTGGGCTTGAAACGCTGGCCCTATTGCGAGATCTTGCGCGCCTCTTCGATCTGGTATTCGAAGTAGCGCTGGAAGCTGAACGCCAGCGAGGCCATCAGCACCGCGGTGCCCACCATCAAGGCGACCGCAATCCCGACCACCGTGAACCAGTTGGTGCGCCCGGGCAGCGCTTCGGGGTCGGCACCGGGGTTGAAGCGGGCGTTCCATTTCTCCGGCGTCATCAGCCCGTAGATGATGGCCATGAGTGCGCAGGCGGCGATGGCGAAGCCCAGCATCGGGATCAGCAGCCAGCTCCACAAATCGTCCTGACCGTAGGTCTGCACACGCTCGATACCGTACAGGCCCAGCGCGGTAGGGATCGGCAGCAGCCAGCCCATCAGGTCACCAAAGCCGCGCAGGTAGAAGCGGTGCAGCCCGAGTGGGCCGCCGAAGAAGGTCAGCCACGTGGCGAGGGTTTTGTTCTTTAGGCGCATGGCTGGCCTTTCGGTGCTGTTGCGGCTGCATCGGCGGGCAGCGCGGCGCCGGCGCCGATGGCTTTCTCCATCAGCACGATGTCGAGCCAGCGGTTGAACTTCCAGCCACAGGCAGAAATGGTGCCCACATCGGCAAAGCCCATGGCGCGGTGCAGTCCCACCGATCCGGTATTGGCGGAGTCGCCGATCACGGCGATCAGCTTGCGCACACCGGCCGCCTGGGCCGCTCGCTCCAGCTCGCTCAGCATGGCGCGCCCCAAACCGCGCGTTTGCACATCGGGGTGCAGGTAGATCGAGTCCTCGGCCGAAAAGCGGTAGGCCGCACGCGGTTTGAACCAGTTGCAGTAGGCAAAGCCGACCACCTGACGCTGGGCGTCCTCGGCCACCAACCAGGGCAATTGGCGGGCCAGTACGTCCTGGCGACGCTGGGCCATGTCGGCCTCGGTCGGCGGCTCGGTCTCGAAAGTGCCCGTGCCGTGCAGCACGTGGTGGGTGTAGATGGCGGTCACGGCAGCGACGTCCTGGTCGGTGCTTGGGCGAATCAGCGGCATGGCTTCAAGAAAAGCAGGGCGGAGGGACAGAAAAATGGGTCGGATGGACGAAAATCGCTTGTAAACGGCGCAAAAACGCGACATCGTCCGGCCCGGTCGGCACAAGGGCAGCGCACTGCACCGCACGGACAGCCTATAATCATAGGCTTTTCGATGTGTCGCTGGCCGGGTGGCCATGTCGCGTGTCTCAACATCGGAAGAATCAGGTGCCCCAGCCTCCAGCCCCAACCCGAGGTCGCCGGCGCCGAATCACCACCCCAGGATATTCAACAACATGGTCGTTATTCGTCTCTCGCGCGGCGGCGCCAAAGCCCGTCCCTTCTACAACATCGTCGTGGCCGACAAGCGCGTTCGCCGCGATGGCCGCTTCATCGAGCGCGTGGGTTTCTACAACCCCGGCGCCGTCGAAGGTGAAGAAGGTCTGCGCGTGGCCCAGGACCGCCTGAGCTACTGGACCGGCGTTGGCGCCCAGATGTCGCCCACCGTGGCCCGTCTGGTCAAGCAGGCCGCCAAGGCCGCCCCAGCTGCTGCCTGATCGCCCGATGACCCCCGGCGCACCGGAGCCGGCCGAATTGCCACCCGACGCGGTGGAGGTTGGCCGCGTACTGGACGCTTGGGGCATCAAGGGCTGGTTCAAGATCCAGCCCTACAGCGCCTCGCCCGAGGCGCTTTTTTCTTCCCAACGCTGGTTTCTGCAGCAGCCCGAGCGCGGTGCGCGGCATTTCAGCGGTACCGTCAGCCTGTCGATCAAGCAGACGCGCGAACACGCCGACACCGTCGTCGCCAGCGCACACGAGGTGCCGGATCGCACCGCGGCAGAGCAGCTCAAGGGCGCGCGCATCTTCATTGCCCGATCGTCCTTCCCGACACCGGAAGAGGGCGAGTACTACTGGGTCGACCTGATCGGCTTGCCGGTGGTCAACCGCGAAGGGGTGGCCTTGGGCCACGTGACCGACTTGATGGCCACCGGCCCGCAGCAGACGCTGGTGCTGGGCTACGAGGCAAACGGCAAGCAGCTGGAGCGCCTGATTCCGTTCGTGGACGCCTATGTCGATGAGGTCGACCTGGCGGGCAAGCGCATCACGGTGGATTGGCAAGCGGACTATTGACTGAGGCCCGCATGTGGCGAGAGCACTTACGCATCGACTGGAGGGTGCTTCTTTTCGCACTGTTCGGCTGCTATTTCCTGCCGTGGCTGGCCTCGGGGGTTGTGTTAAGCAACTTCGTGGATTGGGGTGAACAGGGTCGCGTTTCTGTCCTTGGCGGGTTGGTGTGGCTAGGACATTTCCTGCTCATGCCCGTCTTATCCGGGTACTTCACCGCGCGGTTCGCTAGAAATCGCCCTCAGCTTCATGTGGCCATGGTCGCGGTCTTGGGGCCGCTTTTTCTGTTGGCCCTAACTTCATCCAAGTTTGGATCGAATTGGTTCGTTGTCGTCTACATGATGGTGATGGCGCTGTGCTGCGCATTCGGGGCATTTGTTGCCTTTCGCACTCACACGCGAAAGTAGTTGCAGCCCCCGACGGTGCACCTAACGCGGCGTCACCTGGACGAAGATCTCGTTGGGCCTGACCATGCCCAGTTCCATGCGCGCCTTCTCCTCAACCATGCCGAGGCCCGCTTTCAGGTCATCCACCTCTGAGCCGAGCTGGTCGTTGGCCAGTCGCGCCTGGTTGTTGCTGGCCTTTTGCTGATCGACTTTGCGCTGCAGGGACGTCACATTGGGCACGCTGCCACGCCCAAACCACAACTGCGCGTGGACGACGACCAGCAGCACGATCAGGACGGCTGGGACTGCGCGGTTGGACATGCGGAGGGTGGCTTTTTCAGGAACGGCTTTGCTATGAGTTTAATAGAACTCCGCGCAGATTGTAAAACGGCTGGCGCGGAGTGTGGCATGTTGCACAGTCCTGTGGACAGGTTCCAGAGGCGATCATCTGTTCACTGGGTGGAGTAAAGCACGGTGGTTTTCCCACCCAGCGTGTCGCTCAGCGCAGGTTGTAGAACGCCGCGCGGCCGGGGTAGACGGCCATGTCGCCCAGGTCTTCTTCGATGCGCAGCAGCTGGTTGTACTTGGCCATGCGGTCCGAACGCGACAGTGAGCCGGTCTTGATCTGCCCGGCGTTGGTGCCCACGGCAATGTCGGCAATCGTGCTGTCTTCGGTCTCGCCCGAGCGGTGGCTGATCACGGCGGTGTAGCCGGCGCGCTTGGCCATTTCGATGGCCTGGAAGGTCTCGGTCAGTGTGCCGATCTGGTTGATCTTGATGAGGATCGAGTTGGCGATGTGCTTGTCGATGCCTTCCTTCAGGATCTTGGTGTTGGTGACGAACAGGTCGTCGCCCACCAGCTGCACCTTGTTGCCGAGCTTTTCGGTCAGCAGCTTCCAGCCGTCCCAGTCGCCTTCGTGCATGCCGTCTTCGATGCTGATGATCGGGTACTTGTCGCACCAGGTCGCCAGCATGTCGACCCACTGCTGAGCCGACAGCTTCAGGCCGCCTTCGCCTTCCAGCACGTACTGGCCGTCCTTGTAGAACTCGCTGGCCGCGCAGTCCAGGGCCAGCACGATGTCCTGTCCGGGCGTGTAGCCGGCCGCGCTGATGGCGTCCAGGATCAGCTGGATGGCCGCCTCGTGGTTGTCCACGCTCGGGGCAAAGCCGCCTTCGTCGCCCACGGCCGTGCTCATGCCCTTGCCGTCGATGATCTTCTTGAGCGCGTGGAACACCTCGGCGCCGTAGCGCAGGGCTTCGCGGAAAGAGGGCGCGCCCACCGGGACGATCATGAATTCCTGCAGGTCCAGGCTGTTGTTGGCGTGGGCACCGCCGTTGATCACGTTCATCATCGGCACCGGCAGCTGGTTGCCGTTCATGCCGCCGAAGTAGCGGTACAGCGGCAGGCCCGATTCTTCGGCCGCGGCGCGGGCCACGGCCATCGACACGGCCAGCATGGCGTTGGCGCCCAGGCGGCTCTTGTTGTCGGTGCCGTCCAGGTCGATCAGGGTCTTGTCGAGAAAGGCCTGCTCGCTGGCGTCCAGGCCCAGTACCGCTTCGCTGATCTCGGTGTTGATGTGCTCGACGGCTTTGAGCACGCCCTTGCCCAGGTAGCGCGCTTTGTCGCCGTCGCGCAGCTCGATGGCTTCACGGCTGCCGGTGGAGGCGCCGCTGGGCACGGCGGCGCGGCCCATCACGCCGGACTCCAGCAGCACGTCGCATTCGACGGTGGGGTTGCCGCGGCTGTCCAGAATTTCTCGGCCGACGATGTCAACGATGGCGCTCATGGTGGTGCTCGATTCTCAAGAGTTGCAAATGAAATCGGCCGCCCGTCCCACGGGGGATTGCGCAGGCAGCTACTAAATCAGGAGTAATGGGTGGTCGTTCCGGTGGGCGCGCCGGACTGGGCGCGCATCGGAGCGCCAGGCTTACATGCCTTCGACGGCGACCAGGCGCATGATGGCCGCACCTTCGCGCGCTTTGCGCGCTTTCAGGTATTCGACCGAGTCGTAGAAGGCCTTGGCCGCATCAAAACTGGGGAATTTGGCGACCACCACGCGGTCCGGCTGCCAGTCGCCTTCCATCACCTCGACCTGGCCACCGCGCACGCAGATCTCGGCGTTGTGGGCGGCAAACGCAGCCGTCGACCACTTCTTGTATTCCTCGTACTGCTCGGGGTTGGTCACTTTGACGTTGGCGATGATGTAGCCGCTGGGCATGAGGTGATCTCCTGGATGGTTGGAATGGGATGAATCGGGGGCAGGGCGCACAGCGCCGAGCCGCGTCAGAACTGCTGGATGCGATCTTCCAGAAAGCCGCCTTGCCGCGCCTGGCGTTTGGCAATTTCGTCCAGCGCCTTCAGCGTTTCGAGCAACTCGCGCATGTGCGAGAGCGGCACGGCGTTGGGGCCGTCGCTCAGTGCATGCGCCGGGTCGGGGTGCGTTTCCATGAAGACGCCGGCCACGCCCACGGCCATGGCGGCACGCGCCAGCACGGGCACGAATTCGCGCTGGCCGCCGCTGCTGGTGCCTTGGCCACCGGGCAGTTGCACGCTGTGCGTGGCGTCGAACACGACCGGCGCATTCGTCTCGCGCATGATCGCCAGGCTGCGCATGTCCGACACGAGGTTGTTGTAGCCAAAGCTGGCACCGCGCTCGCAGGCCATGAAGGCGTCTGCGGTCAAGCCTTTTTCGGCCGCGGCGGCGCGCGCCTTGTCGATCACGTTCTTCATGTCGTGCGGCGCCAGAAACTGCCCCTTCTTGATGTTGACCGGCTTGCCCGACTGTGCACAGGCGCGGATGAAGTCGGTCTGGCGGCACAGGAAGGCGGGGGTCTGCAGCACGTCGACCACGCTGGCCACGTGCGCCACTTCGGCCTCGGTGTGCACGTCGGTCAACACGGGCACGTTCAGTTCGCGCTTGACCTTGGCCAGGATGTCCAGGCCTTTGTCCATGCCGGGGCCGCGAAAGCTGGTGCCCGAGGAGCGGTTGGCCTTGTCGTAGCTGCTCTTGAAGATGAAGGGGATGCCCAGCTCGCCGGTGATCTCCTTGAGCTTGCCGGCCACGTCGACCTGCAGCTGCTCGGACTCGACCACGCAGGGCCCGGCGATCAGGAAGAACGGCTGCGTGGGCCCGACGTCAAAGCCGCACAGCTTCATGACACGGCCTTCAGCTTGCCCGTGCCTTCACCAGCGCCGGCTTCGGCCTGGTGCGCCAGTGCGGCCTTGACGAAGGCGTTGAATAGCGGGTGACCGTCCCAGGGCGTGCTTTTGAACTCGGGGTGGAACTGCACGCCGATGTACCAGGGGTGCACGTTGGCGGGCAATTCAACGATTTCGGTCAGTTGCTCGCGCTGGGTTAGCGCGGAGATCACCAGGCCCGCTTCGCGCAGGCGGTCGAGGTAGTTGACGTTGGCTTCGTAGCGGTGGCGGTGGCGCTCGGTCACCACATCGCCGTAGATGCTGTGCGCCAGCGTGGCGGGCGACACGTCGGAGCTTTGCGCGCCCAGGCGCATGGTGCCGCCCAGGTCGGACTTTTCGTCGCGCTTCTGGATGCTGCCGTCGGCGTTCTTCCACTCGGTGATCAGCGCGATCACCGGGTCGGGCGTGGCCGGGTCGAATTCGGTGCTGTTGGCCTTGGGCAGACCCGCCACGTGGCGCGCGTATTCGATGGTCGCGACCTGCATGCCCAGGCAAATGCCCAGGTACGGCACCTTGTGCTCGCGTGCGTAGCGTGCGGTGGCGATCTTGCCTTCCACCCCGCGCTGGCCAAAGCCGCCGGGCACCAGGATGGCGTCGTACTGGCCCAGTTGGCCCACCGTGGCGGGCGTGATGGTTTCGGAATCGATGTGGTCGATCTTGACGCGCGCATCGTTGCGCATGCCGGCGTGGCGCAGGGCTTCGTTGACCGACTTGTAGCTGTCGGACAGTTCGACGTACTTGCCGACCATGGCGATGCGCACTTCGTGCTGCGGGTGCTCCACCTCGTGCACCAGCGCGTCCCAGCGCTTGAGGTTGGCCGGTGGCGTGTTCAGGCGCAGCTTGTCGCAAATCAGGCCGTCCAGACCTTGCTCGTGCAGCATGCGCGGCACTTTGTAGATCGTGTCCACGTCCCACATGCTGATCACGCCCCATTCGGCCACGTTGGTGAACAGGCTGATCTTCTCGCGCTCTTCGTCGGGGATTGGGCGGTCCGCGCGGCACAGCAGCGCGTCGGGCTGGATGCCGATTTCGCGCAGTTTCTGCACCGTATGCTGGGTCGGCTTGGTCTTCAACTCGCCGGCCGCTGCGATGTAGGGCAGGTAGGTCAGGTGCACGAAGGCGGCGTTGTTGGGCCCGAGCTTCAGGCTCAGCTGGCGCACGGCTTCCAGGAAGGGCAGCGATTCGATATCGCCCACCGTACCGCCGATCTCGGCAATCGCCACATCGGCCGCACCGGCCGAGCCGTAGCCCGCGCCGCGCTTGATGAAATCCTGGATTTCGTTGGTGACGTGCGGGATTACCTGGACCGTCTTGCCCAGGTAGTCGCCGCGGCGCTCTTTTTCGAGCACGCTTTTGTAGATCTGGCCGGTGGTGAAGTTGTTGGCCCGCTTCATCCGCGTGGTGATGAAGCGCTCGTAGTGGCCCAGGTCCAGGTCGGTTTCAGCGCCATCGTCGGTGACGAACACCTCGCCGTGCTGGAACGGGCTCATGGTGCCCGGGTCGACGTTGAGGTAGGGGTCCAGCTTGATCAGCGTGACCTTGAGGCCGCGCGATTCCAGGATCGCAGCGAGGGAGGCCGAGGCGATTCCCTTGCCCAGGGAAGACACCACACCACCGGTGACGAAGACAAGTTTGGTCATTTCGTGAACGGACAAGCGCGTGTCCGCCGGGTGGGAAATTGCGATTGTAGCGAAGCGGGGCGCGCCGCGATCCGGGCTGCCGCCATTCCTCAGCGGGTGTGAGGGGGCTCTGCTACATTGCCCGCCATGAATGCTCAAGCCCATAACACCGAGCTGGCGGGGCGGCACATCTTGCTCGGTTTGACCGGCGGTGCGGCCTGTTTCAAGGCGGCGGAACTGTGTCGCTTACTGATCAAATCCGGCGCCACGGTGCAGGTGGTGATGACCGAGGCAGCGTGCCAGTTCATCACGCCGGTGGCGATGCAGTCGCTGTCAGGGCGGCCGGTGTTTGTGTCGCAGTGGGACGCGCGGCCGGACAACAACATGGCGCACATCAACCTCAGCCGCGAGGCCGACGCCATGCTGATCGCGCCGACCAGTGCCGACTTCATCGCGCAGCTGGCGCAGGGGCGGGCGGCCGATTTGCTGTCCCTGATGTGCTTGGCGCGGCCGATTGACCGTGTGCCGCTGCTGCTGGCGCCGTCAATGAACCGCGAGATGTGGGCGCACCCCACCACGCAGCGCAACCTGCAGCAGGTGGCGGCCGATGGTGCCGACGTGCTGGGCGTGGCGCATGGCGACCAGGCCTGCGGCGAATTCGGCGACGGCCGCATGCTGGAAGCGGCCGAGATCCAGGAAGAGTTGATCGCCTTCTTCGCGCCCAAGTCGCTGTTGGGCCAGCACGTGCTGGTCACGGCGGGCCCGACGTTCGAGGCCATCGACCCGGTGCGGGGCATCACCAACCTGTCGAGCGGCAAGATGGGCTTTGCGATTGCGCGCGCGGCGCGAGAGGCGGGCGCTGAAGTGACACTGGTGGCCGGCCCGGTTCATTTGCCCACGCCGCGCGGGGTGCGCCGCATCGATGTGGATTCTGCAAGAAATATGCTCGCAGCCGTTGATGGATCTGCGAAGGAAGCTACGATTTTCATAGCAACGGCAGCGGTGGCCGACTGGCGGCCAGCCAACGCGGCCGAGCACAAGATCAAGAAGGATGGCTCGGGTGAAGTGCCGCAGATGCAGTTTGTCGAAAACCCCGACATCCTGGCTGGCGTGGCGCGTTCGCCGCGCGCGCAGTCGGGCGAGCTGTACTGCGTCGGCTTTGCCGCCGAAAGCGAAAACTTGGAAGCCAACGCCCAGGCCAAGCGCGTGCGCAAGGGCGTGCCGCTGCTGGTCGCCAACATCGGGCCGTCGACTTTTGGCAAGGACGACAACGCGCTGCTGCTGGTCGACGACGAAGGTGTGTCCCAATTGCCGCACGCCAGCAAACGCCTGCTGGCGCAACAACTGGTGGCCGAGATCGCGCGCCGTGTGACGGGGATGAGTGCATGAAACTGGACGTCCGCATTCTGGATGAACGCCTGCGCAGCCAGCTGCCGGCCTACGCCACGCCGGGCAGCGCCGGGCTGGACCTGCGCGCCTGCCTGGACGCCCCGCTGACGCTGGCGCCCAACGCCTGGCAGCTGGTGCCGACCGGCATGGCGATTCACTTGGCCGACGCGGGTTACGCGGCGATGATCCTGCCGCGCTCCGGGCTGGGGCACAAGCACGGCATCGTGCTGGGCAACCTGGTCGGGCTGATCGACAGCGATTACCAAGGCCAGCTGATGGTCAGCGCCTGGAACCGCAGCGACGTGGCCTTCACCATCGAGCCGATGGAGCGCATCGCGCAGCTGGTGATCGTGCCGGTGGTGCAGGCCAGCTTTAACGTCGTGGACGACTTCGCCGCTGAATCGGCGCGCGGAACGGGTGGGTACGGCTCCACAGGGCGTGGTTGAACTGCGAAGCAACGCTGCGCCCGGTTTCCGCGTGCAGGTCGGCGAGTTGTTCTGGATGCATCATGAACCCGATCGGGTTGTAGGTCGCGTCTGACGCGAGGCTCGCCTGGGTACTTACGTTTGCTGAGGACTTGTGACCGCGGCTTTACCTGCCAGACGTAGTTCCAATGGGCAGGTTGTGTTTAATCGGGCACGACGGGCAAGTTGACCATCGGTGGCTTGCCTGACTCAGATGTCCGAGATTTTTTGGAGAGAACTCATGCCCATCCCAACCCGACTGATTTCTTCCGTGGGTGCTGCCAGTGCCGCATTGCTGTTGGCAGCCTGTGCCGCGCCTTACCCGCAGCAAAGCGGTTATCCCCAACAGGGCTATCCCCAGGGGGGCTACCCGCAGCAGCAAGGTCAGGGCAACTACGCCCAGTTTGGTCGCGTGACCAACGTCGAGTACCTCCGAGGTGGTCAATCGCAGGGCGTGGCCGGCGCTGTAGCAGGCGGCGTTGTTGGCGGCTTGGCTGGCAACCAGGTGGGCGGCGGCAGGGGTCGCACCGCGGCGACCGTGGTCGGTGTGGTCGGCGGCGCGCTGATCGGCCGCGCCATCGAGCAAAACATGAACCGCAACAGCGGTCAGGACTACTACCGCGTCACGGTGCAGATGGACAACGGCTCCATGCGCAGCTTCGACTACGCTCAGGCACCCGATGTGCGCATCGGCGACCGTGTGCGTGCAGACGGCAATCAGCTGTACCGCTGATTCTGACGGGGCGTACAACACCTCGGCAGGCATGAAAAACGGCACCCGCGGGTGCCGTTTTCTTGATTTCCGTATCCCTCAGTGCAATTCGGTGCCGCCCGGCGCCAGCGGTTGCAGACGGAAAAAGCCCGTGCCAACCGACCCATTCTCGACTTCTGCCTCGGTCGCTTCACGCACCGCCACCACCTTCAGATCGAGTCGAAGCGAAATTCCTGCCAAAGGATGGTTGCCATCCAGCACGGCATGTTCTGGATAAAGCTCGGTGACCGTGAGCAGCGCTTCAGGCGTGGCGCCCTTCACGACGTCCGCGGGCAGCGAGCTGGCTTCCAGCAGCATGCCCTCTTCGATCGACTCCGGCAGCGTGGCGCGGGGTGCCAAAAACACCTGGTTCTCGTCGTAGTCGCCGAAAGCGTCTTCCGGCTCCAGATTGAGGTGCAACTCAGCGCCGGCTTCGTGGCCTTGCAAGGCGCGGTCGATCGCTGGCAACAAGTCGTCGCCGCCCACCAGAAACTCGACCGGCTCGTCCAGTTCGTCGAGGTTATCGCCAAGGCTGTCCTTGAGCTTCCAGGTCAGCGCGACCACGCAGGGTGAATGTATTTCCATGCGCTGATTGTCTCACTGCAAGCTGGGCGGCGGCCGAGTTGCGTATGCTTGCCAACCATGGATGTGAACCAACCTCAGACCCTGCTGGGTGGGCTATCTCCCGCCCAATTCATGAAGCGGTACTGGCAAAAGAAGCCCCTGCTGGTGCGTCAGGCCATTCCTTGCTCCACGCCGCTGGTTTCACGCGCGGATTTGTTCGCCATGGCGGCCGACGAGTCGGTCGAATCGCGCCTGATCACGCAATCAGGCGGCTGGCGATTGCGCCGAGGCCCGCTGACGCGCCGATCGTTGCCACCGCTGAATGAGCGCGAGTGGACGCTGCTGGTGCAGGGAGTCGATCTCCACGACGACGCTGTCCATGGCTTGATGCAGCAGTTTCGCTTCGTGCCGGACGCGCGGCTGGACGACATCATGATCAGCTTTGCAACCGATGGCGGCGGCGTCGGTCCCCATTTCGACAGCTACGACGTGTTTCTGCTGCAGGCGCACGGCCAGCGCCGTTGGCGCATCGGACGGCAGAAAAACCTCCGTCTTGTCGATGGTCTGCCACTGAAAATCCTGGCCGAATTCGAGCCGGAAGAAGAACATGTCCTGGAGCCGGGCGACATGCTCTACCTACCGCCCCGTTGGGCCCACGACGGAGTTGCCCTAGGTGAATGCATGACGTATTCCATCGGCTTTCGCCAGCCGGCGAGCGGTGAGGTGGCGCAGGAACTGCTGGGTCGGCTGGCCGAGGAGGCGCGCGAACTGGTCGGCGATGCCGCGTACCGCGATCCGTCACAGCCCGCCGTCAGCGCTCCGGGCGAGGTGCCCGCGGCCATGCGGGACTTTGCACGCGACGCGCTGGCGCGCGCATTGGAGGATCCTGGTCTGTTGGCTATGCTGATGGGGGAATGGTTGACGGAGCCCAAGCCCAGCGTCTGGTTCGAGCCGCCAACCGGTTTGGTAGGGCCGCTGCAGGGCGTGCGCCTTGACCGGCGCACCCGTATGCTCTACGACGAAGACCATGTGTTCATCAACGGCGAAGGCTTCAGTGCCTCTGGTCGAGACGCGCGAACCATGCGCTTGCTGGCCGACCAGCGCCGTCTGGATGCCAAAGGCGTGAAGGCCTTGAGCGCGGGTGCGCGGTCGCTGTTGCAGCAATGGTGCGATGCGGGGTGGATCCATGCCGAATGAGCCAATGACCGACGAGCCGGGCCGATTGCCCGACGGCGCCTTCCTTGGGCGCGAGGCGTTTCGGGCCAGCGTCAGCGCGGCTTTCCTGATGGCTGAGCGGGCAGGCTGGCGTGAAATGATCATCAGCGATGCCGATTTCGAGGATTGGCCGCTGAACGAGCGCGCCTTGGTCGACGCCTTGGGCAAATGGATCCGCCAAGCCGACAGGTTTGTGATGCTGGCGCGAAATTACGACAAGGTCGTTCGTCTCCACCCGCTGTTCACGGAATGGCGCAGGTTCTGGTCGCACAAGATCGATTGCCGCATCTGCTCGCATGCCGGTCCGCAGGATATGCCCAGTGCGCTGTGGTCGCCCGAGTGGGCACTGGCGCGCGCCGACACCATGCGCAGTACAGGCACCAGCGGGTCCGAGCCGGAGCGCCGCGTCGCTCAGCGCCAGGCACTCGATGAGTGGCTGAAGCGCAGCACACCTGGTTTTCCTGCGACGACGCTGGGTTTGTGAAACTTTGTTTATTCGTGGCGCACGTACATCAGGGTTTGTAGCGATTGCATCTTTGGTCGCTATAATTTCAGGTTGAGCGGGAGTAGGCGAAGGGCTTCTTTCCGCTTTTCATTTGGTCGGGACGATGGCATTTTGATAATGCAGCGCTCTGATTCTTCTTCTGATAACTATTCTGATTTTCATAGAGGACCTTTGACATGAATAAATCGCTCGTTCTGGCCGCCCTGATCGCCGCTGCTTCGCTCGCCGCCTGCGGCAAGAAGGAAGAGGCTCCTGCGCCTGCTCCGGAAGCGCCTGCTGCCGCTGCTGCCGCTGATTCCGCTGCCAGCGCCGCCGACGCCGCCGCGAGCGCAGCTGACTCTGCTGCCACCGCCGCCGGCAACGCTGCCAGCGCCGCCGGTGCTGCTGTGGACGGTGCTGCGTCTGCCGCTGGCAATGCCGCGTCGGCCGCTGGTGCCGCCGTGGGTTCTGCTGCCGATGCCGCTGGTGCCGCCGCCGCCGCCGCTGTGGGTGCTGCCGCCAGCGCTGCCGCTGACGCTGCTACCGCCGCTGCCAGCGCTGCCAGCAACTAATAGGCGCCAACTGGGCAGGGGGCGAATCGACCCCTTGTCTCAGCTTGGATGCTAGAGAGAGAGCCACCTTCGGGTGGTTTTTTCTTTGGGACGTGCCAGGACTGCCAAGGCCATGCTGGCCTCGTCGTCTCGTCGGGCGTTTTGGCGTGAACTTTATGAAGGTGCTTCAGCGAGGTACTCGGTCATCAAGCCCTGGGCCGCCACACTACACCGTCAACCATCCTTCGACCATGCCCTGGCGCTCGGCCACCAGGACATCCTCCGGCGCGCTGCCGAGCGCCTCAGCAAAGGCCGTACGTGCCAGTACCGGCAGATTGTTGCGCTCGCTCAGGTGCGCGGCGACGACCGTGTTCAAGGCGTCGTGTCGCAAGGACACCAGTGCCGCGGCGGCCTGCTCGTTGCTGAGGTGGCCATGCAGACCACTCACGCGCCGCTTCAGAAAAGGCGGGTAGCGCGACGCGGCGAGCATGGCTGGATCGTGGTTGCTCTCTAGCATCAGCGCATGGCAGCGCGCCAGACAGGCCACGACGTAGGGCGTGACGTGGCCCAGATCGGTCAGCACCCCGAGATCGCGCGCGCCGTCGCTGCAGCGCAACTGCAGCGGCTCGCGTGCGTCGTGAGGCACGGTGAAAGGGCGGATCTGTAGCGCGCCAACGGCCAATGTCTGTCCGTCGCGCGCGGTGTACGCCGGGCCCTCGTAGCCGGCCTCTCGCAGCGCGAGCAGAGTGCCGGCGCTGCCCCACAGGGCGACGCCGTGGCGCTGCGCCAGCAGGGGCGCGCAGCCGACATGGTCGCCATGTTCATGGGTGATGAAGACCGCGTCGAGCTCGTCGGCACTCAGTCCGCAACGGGCGAGGGCGGCGCCCAACTGTCGCCAGCCCAGACCGCAATCGACGAGCACCAGGGTGCGGCTCAGGCCGTCGCGGGCTTCAACCAGTGTGGCGTTGCCAGCGCTGCCGCTGGCAAGGTTGCGAAAGCGAAGCAAGACAGCAGGTCAGGAGGCGATGCGCGGCACGAAACGGCCGCGCGCGCCGCTTATTTCAATTCGTCGGCCAGCACCCGCATGATGCGCTGAGCATCGGCCTGCGGCGCGGGCGCGCCGTTACCGTCCATGACGTTGACCACGCTGCCCTGGCCTTGGCCGCGCACCACTATCTGGTACTTGGTGGTCGGCAACTGCTTGCTGGCGCCGCCGAACAGCTTGCCGAAGAAGCCGGGCTCCTGTTTTTCGACCTTCGGGTCGATGTAGCGCACAAAGTAGATGCCCTTGCTGCGGTCGCGGTCCTCCACGGTGAAGCCGGTCCGGTCGAGCGCCAGGCCGACGCGGCGCCAGGCGCGGTCGAAGTCCTCGTTGACCTGCACCGTCGGCTGTCCGCCGATCGAGGCCACTGCGGCTTGCGGCGCAGCCTTGGTTGCAGCGCCGGTACTGGCCAGCATGGCCTTCGATTCCTCTTGCGACACCCCCAGCTTGACCATCATGCGGCGCAGGAACTCGGCCTCCAACTCGGGGTCGCGGGCGCGCGGCTGCCAGATCGTGCTGTCTTTGCGTGCCGACGAATACACCTCTTCCATGCCGCGGTGCGTGACGAAGATGTCGGTGCCGCCGTCAGCACTGCGCTCCAGGCGCGTGCGGAAGCGGTCCCGCTCGCCGGTGGAATACAGCGAATCGAACACCTTGCCGATGGTGTTGCGGATGAAGTCCTGCGGGATTTTGGCGCGGTTTTCGGCCCAGTCGGTTTCCATCAGGCCGATGTTGGCCTGATCCACCGCCAGCAGAAAGCCGCTTTCGAGCCAGAAGTCGCGCACTGGGCCCCACAACTGGTCTGGCGATCGGCCGATGTGCAGCCACCGCTCGCCGCCATCGCGCTTGAATTGCACGTCGGCGATGGCGTTGGCGGCGGCTTGGGTGCCGGTGGTTTGCGTCGCGGCCTGGCCGGCCTGGTAGCCGCTGGCGGTGACCACGCCGCTGTTGCCGCCCGCGTTGTAACGGGTCTGGCCAGGCAGTTGAGTCAAATCGGGCGGGACTTCCAGCGCCACGCCGCGGCCGGCGGTCTTGTAGTCGATCTTGTCGGGCTCGAGCATCGAGCAGGCGCTCAGTGCCATCACGGCCGTGGAGCCCACGAGGGCCAGGGAAATTCGGCGATCAGCAACTTTCACGTGTGCGTTCCTTTGGAGGGAAATCGGGCGCTGGCCCTACATCAATCTGCGCGACCAGCTAGCAAAATCAGAGCAAGCCGGCGCTTTTCAGGGCGGCTTCGACCACCGGCTCATTGGCCGTCGACAGCGGCGTCATGGGCAGGCGCATGGTCGGGCCGCACAGGCCCATCCGCGCCATCGCCCACTTCACGGGGATCGGATTGGCTTCGACAAACAGCTGCTTGTGCACCGGCATCAGCTTGAACTGGATGTCCATCGCCTTCTGGCGATCGCCGGCGATGGCGGCCACGCACAGCTCGTGCATCAGACGCGGCGCCACGTTGGCGGTGACGCTGATGTTGCCCTGGCCGCCGCACAGCATCAGCGCGACGGCGGTGGGGTCGTCGCCGGAATAGACGGCAAAGTTCTTGGGCACGTCGCGGATCAGCCACTGCGCGCGCTCGATGTTGCCGGTGGCTTCCTTGATGCCGACGATGCCCGGCACCTGCGCCAGGCGCAGCACGGTGTCGTGCAGCATATCGGCTACGCTGCGGCCGGGCACGTTGTACAGCACCATGGGCAGGTCGCCCACGGCTTCGGCGATCGCCTTGAAGTGCTGGTACTGGCCCTCTTGCGTGGGCTTGTTGTAGTAGGGCACGACCTGCAGCTGGCAGTCGGCGCCGACCTTTTTGGCGTAGCGCGCCAGCTCGATCGCCTCGGCCGTCGAGTTGGCGCCGCAGCCGGCCATGATCGGCACGCGGCCCTTGGCCTGCTCGACCGACACGCGGATGATTTCCTGGTGCTCTTCGACGTTCACCGTGGGCGATTCGCCCGTGGTGCCCACAACGCCGATGCAGTCGGTGCCTTCGGCGATATGCCAGTCGATGAGTTGGCGCAGCGTGGGGTAGTCAACGCTGCCGTCTTCATGCATGGGGGTGGCCAGCGCAACGATGCTGCCAGTGATGGGGGTCATGGATGGCGAGGAATTCGGCGGAAAACGCGCATTTTAGTGTGCTGGCACCGGTTCTGTAACAGTGCCGCGGGGAAAGCGCAGTGGTTTAAGAGTCAGCTCAGCGGATAACGTTCCACGGGCTGGTCGGCGGCGCTCGCGGGGATCGGCGTGCGGACGGCGGCAATGCGCTGGATGAAGCGTTCCGGCGCGTCGACAAACCCGTCTTCGTAGGCGATGACGCGCCAGTCGGGGCGCCCGCACCAGCGCAGCAATTCGCCGGGCTGCAGCAGGAAGTCCGGGCGCGACGGCTTGCCGACGGTTGCATTGCCGGCCGCGAAGGTCTCGTAGATCAGCACGCCGCCTTCGGCAACGCTGTCGAGCATGGTGGGCATCAACGGGCGCCACAGGTAGTGGGTGACGACCACGGCGCCAAAGCGGCGGCCGGGCAGGGGCCAACTGCCCGATTCGATATCGGCCTGCAGCACCTCGCCCAGGCCTTGCAGCGCGGCGATGGCCTCTGCATCCCGGTCGACGCCGGTCAGGCGAAAGCCCTGTTCGGCCAACCAGCGCAGGTGGCGCCCATGGCCGCAGGCCACATCCAGCACGCTGGCGCCGGGCGCGATCAGCGGGGCGAAGCGGCGCACCCAAGGTGATGGCGCCTGGCTGCCATGGGCGGTGGAAGAAGACATGGTCGGGTTACTCAAAACTGCAAAATTGATAGCTGCCTGCGCAGATCAGTGTAGCGCGGGAGCGTGATTTCTTTTGGAAGTATTGCGGGGATATTCAAAGTCTGGACTGGGTTTGCATACAGCGCCTGGCCGCCGTGCGGGGTAAAATGGGGGGTTATGGCCAAACCGACAACGCCCACTGAAACGGGCTATTCCGAGGGTTCGATCCGCGTCCTGAAGGGGCTCGAGCCCGTCAAGCAGCGCCCGGGCATGTACACCCGCACGGACAACCCGCTGCACGTTATCCAGGAAGTCATCGACAACGCCGCCGACGAGGCGCTGGCGGGCTTCGGCAAGAAATTCAAGGTCACGTTGCACGCCGACGGTTCGGTCAGCGTGGAAGACGACGGGCGCGGTATTCCCTTCGGCCTGCACCCCGAAGAGAAGGCGCCGGTGCTTGAACTGGTCTTCACTCGCCTGCATGCGGGCGGCAAGTTCGACAAGGGCCAGGGCGGCGCCTACAGCTTTTCCGGCGGCCTGCACGGCGTGGGCGTCAGCGTGACCAACGCGCTGGCCCAGCGCATGGAAGTCACCAGCCACCGCGAAGGCCAGGTCGCGACCATGGTGTTCTCGGGCGGCGACGTGATCGAGAAGCTGGCGCTGCGCAAACAGGGCGAGGGCGACCGCAAGCAGGGCACCACGGTGCGTGTCTGGCCGGACCCGAAGTACTTCGAATCGGCCACGCTGCCGATGGGCGAGCTGGTCCACCTGCTGCGCAGCAAGGCCGTGCTGATGCCCGGCGTGACGGTGCAGCTGGCCGACGAAAAGAAGAAGGACACCCAGAGCTGGCAGTACAAGGGCGGTCTGCGCGACTACCTGGAGCAGACGCTGCCGGTCGATGCGGTGATCCCGATCTTTGAGGGTGAGGGCTACGCCGACGGGAACGCCGAGAACTTTGCCGAAGGCGAGGGCGCCCAATGGGCCGTCGCCTTCACCGAAGACGGCCAGCCGGTGCGCGAGAGCTACGTCAACCTGATCCCGACCACCGCCGGCGGCACGCACGACAGCGGTTTGCGCGACGGGCTGTTCCAGGCCGTGAAAAGCTTCATCGAGCTGCATGCGCTGCTGCCCAAGGGCGTCAAGCTGATGCCGGAGGACGTGTTTGCGCGCGCCAGCTATGTGCTGTCGGCCAAGGTGCTGGACCCCCAGTTCCAGGGCCAGATCAAGGAGCGCCTGAACTCGCGTGACGCGCTGCGCCTGGTGTCGGGCTATGTGCGCCCGGCGCTCGAACTCTGGCTGAACCAGCACGTCGACTACGGCAAGCGGCTGGCCGAGCTGGCCATCAAGGCCGCACAGACCCGCCAGCGCGCCGGGCAGAAGGTCGAAAAGCGCAAGGGCAGCGGCGTCGCCGTGCTGCCCGGCAAGCTCACGGACTGCGAAAGCCGCGACATCGCCCACAACGAGGTGTTCCTGGTCGAGGGCGATTCGGCCGGCGGCTCGGCCAAGATGGGTCGCGACAAGGAGACCCAGGCCGTGCTGCCCCTGCGCGGCAAGGTGCTGAACACCTGGGAGGTCGACCGCGACCTGCTGTTCAAGAACACCGAGATCCACGACATTTCGGTCGCCATCGGCGTCGACCCGCATGGCCCGACCGACACGCCCGACCTGTCCGGTCTGCGCTACGGCAAGATCTGCGTGCTGTCGGACGCGGACGTGGACGGCTCGCACATCCAGGTGCTGTTGCTGACCCTGTTCTTCCGGCACTTCCCCAAGCTGATCGAGGCCGGGCATGTGTTCGTGGCCCGGCCGCCGCTCTTCCGGGTGGACGCGCCGGCCCGGGGCAAGAAACCCGCCGCCAAGATGTACGCGCTGGATGAAGGGGAATTGACCGCCATTCTCGATAAGTTACGCAAAGATGGCGTGCCTGAGGGAAAATGGAGCATCAGCCGCTTCAAGGGGCTGGGTGAAATGAACGCGGAACATTTGTGGGAAACCACGCTCAATCCGGACACCCGCCGGCTCATGCCGGTGCAATTGGGGCCGTTTGACTTCAACCAGACAGCGGCCGAAATGACCAAACTCATGGGCAAGGGCGAAGCCGCCGCGCGACGCGAGCTCATGGAACTGCACGGCGACGCCGTGGAAATCGACATCTAGTCGGGATCGCGAAAGCACTATGTCATTGCCGTCGTTGCGCGCGTGGGCGCGCCGGGCGTCGTCGTTGCTGGCGCCAGCCGTTGCGCTGGTGCTGGTTCTGGGCCACGCCTCGGCGCGCGCCGATCTGTGGAGCTACGTGGACGAGCAGGGTGTGACCCATTTCGCCGCGGAGAAGATCGACGAGCGCTACCAGCTGTACTTCAAGGGCAGCGATGTCTCCAGGCTGAGCCTGACTGCCGAGACCCGCCTGGCCAACCCCGGCGCGGTCGCCCGTGCGGGCGTCATGGGCCTGCGCACGCCCGGCGTGGCAGGTCAGGGCGCACCGGCGTTCAAGGTGCCGCAGCGCTTTGCAGCCATCGACGATTCGCGCAGCTACAAGGCGGTGCAAAAGCATTTGCGCGCGGCGGCCAAGCAGCACGCGGTGGACTACGAACTGCTGAAGGCGGTGGTCGCTGCCGAATCCGGCTTTGACCCAGCGGCGGTATCGCCCAAGGGCGCGGTTGGCCTGATGCAGCTGCTGCCGACCACGGCCGTGATGTACGGCGTGAGCGCCGACCGCGAAGGCCGCAAGGACCGCAAAGGCCAACCGATTGCCGCGCAAAGCGTCGAACAGAAGCTGACCGACCCGCGCACCAACGTCTTCGCCGGGGCCCGCTACCTGGCCTACCTGCTCAAGCTGTTCAAGGGCGAGACTGCGCTGGCCGTGGCCGCGTACAACGCCGGTGAAGGTGCGGTGCAGCGCGCCGGCAACAGGATTCCGAACTACAAGGAAACCCAGGGCTACGTGCGTACGGTGATGGGCTTGTACGGCGCATTCAAGCCGGATGCCACGGTCGCCGTGGCCAGCAGCGGTGTTGGCAGCAACAGTGCGCCGGTGGCACGCGCCGCCGGCAAGGTCGGCGGCCGCGTGCGCGTCGAACTGGGCGGCAGCCCCGCCAAGGGCCGCGCCGCGCCGGCCGAAACCCCGGCACCGTCCGCGGCCACCCCGGTCGATACGGGCTGGGTGCCGGTGGTGTACCGCACCACCCCTAGCAGCCCCGCGGGCGGCGAATAGTCTCTTTTTTCGATTTTTCCCTGAATGAACGATCAAACGGTCCTCGATCTGGCCGGGGGCGATGACGGGTCGGCTGACGACCTGCCGTTGGCCACCTATGCGCAGCGCGCCTACCTCGAATACGCCTTGTCGGTGGTCAAGGGGCGCGCCTTGCCCGATGTGGCCGACGGCCAGAAGCCGGTGCAGCGCCGCATCCTGTACGTCATGGACCAGATGGGTCTGGGCTATGGCGGCACCGGCGGCAACACCGCGGCGTCCCCCGTCAAGAGCGCCCGTGTGGTGGGCGACGTGCTGGGCAAGTTCCACCCGCACGGCGACACCGCGGCCTACGACGCGCTGGTGCGCATGGCGCAGGACTTCTCGCTGCGCTACCCGCTGGTCGACGGCCAGGGCAACTTCGGCAGCCGCGACGGCGACGGCGCCGCCGCCATGCGCTACACCGAGGCGCGCCTGTCCAGGATCACCCGGCTGCTGCTGGAGGAGATCGACGAAGGCACGGTCGATTTCCAGCCCAACTACGACGGCCGCGAGGAAGAGCCGCGCCAGCTGCCCGCGCGCCTGCCGTTCGCGCTGCTCAACGGCGCCAGCGGCATCGCGGTTGGCATGGCCACCGAGATCCCCAGCCACAACCTGCGCGAAGTGGCCGACGCCTGTGTCGCCCTGGTCAAGAACGCCAAGCTGAGCGACGACGAGCTGTTCACGCTGGTCCCCGGCCCCGACTACCCGGGCGGCGGCCAGATCATCAGCACTGCCAGCGACATCCAGGACGCCTACCGCTCGGGCCGCGGCAGCCTGAAGGTGCGCGCGCGCTGGAAGATAGAGGACCTGGCGCGCGGCCAGTGGCAGCTGGTGGTGACCGAGTTGCCACCGGGCGTCAGCACCCAGAAGGTGCTGGAAGAAATTGAAGATCTGACCAACCCCAAGGTCAAGAACGGCAAGAAGGCGCTGACGCAGGAGCAGAACCAGCTCAAGGCGACGGTGCTGGCGGTGCTGGACGAGGTGCGCGACGAATCGAGCAAGGACGCCGCCGTGCGCATCGTGTTCGAGCCCAAGAGCCGCACCATCGGCCAAGAAGAGCTGGCGCGTACGCTGCTGGCGCACACCAGCCTGGAAACCTCCGCTTCGATCAACCTGACCTGCGTGGGCCTGGACGGCAAGCCGGTGCAGAAGTCGCTGCGCGATATGCTGACCGAGTGGATCGAATTCCGCCAGACCACCATCACGCGCCGCAGCCAGCACCGCCTGCAGAAGGTGCTGGACCGCATCCACATCCTCGAAGGCCGGCAGCTGGTGCTGCTGAACATCGACGAGGTGATCGCCATCATCCGCGAGAGCGACGAGCCCAAGGCCGCGCTGATCGCCCGCTTCAACCTCTCCGACCGGCAGGCCGACGACATCCTCGACATCCGGCTGCGCCAACTGGCGCGCCTGGAAGCCATCAAGATCGAGCAGGAATTGGCCGAGCTGCGCAAGGACCAGGGCAGTCTGGAAGACATCCTGGGCAGCCCCGCCAGCCTGCGTCGCCTGATGGTCAAGGAGATCGAGGCCGACGCCAAGGTCTTCGCCGACGAGCGCCGCACGCTGATCCAGGCCGAAAAGAAGGCCGTGGCCGAAGTGAAAGTGGTGGACGAACCCGTCACCGTCGTCATCAGCGAAAAAGGCTGGGTGCGCGCGCGTCAGGGCCACGGGCACGATGCGGCGGGCTTCGCCTTCAAGGCGGGCGACGGGCTGTACAGCACGTTCGAATGCCGCACCGTGGACAACCTGCTGGTCTTCGGCAGCAACGGCCGCGTCTACACCGTGGCGGTGGCCAACCTGCCGGGTGGGCGCGGCGACGGCCAGCCGATCACTACGCTGATCGACCTGGACAGCGGCACGCAGCCCATGCACTTCTTTGCCGGGCCGGAGGGTGCGACGCTGCTGCTGTCGGGCTCGGGCGGCTACGGCTTTCTGGCGCGGGTGGAACACATGCTGTCGCGCCAGCGCGGCGGCAAGGCCTTCATCAGTGTGGGCGAGGGCGAGCAGATCTGCCGGCCATCGCTCGCGGCCTGGGATCCCAAGCAATATCTGCCTTCAGCCCTTGAGGGGTCTGCGCAGCAAGCTATGCAAAGTGTAGCAACCTCGCACGTGGCCTGCGCTTCCACGGGCGGCCGCATCCTGACGTTCGAGATCGCTGAACTGAAGCTGATGGAAAAGGGCGGCCGCGGCCTGACCCTGATCGACCTGGAAGACAAGGACCGGCTGGCCGGCGCCGCCGCCTACACCCGCAGCGTGCGCATCAGCGGCATCGGCCGAGGCGGCAAGGCGCGTGAAGAAACCCTGGAAATCCGCAGTCTGAACAACGCCCGCGCCGCGCGCGGACGCAAAGGCAAGGCGGCGGACCTCGGCTTCAAGCCGAACGACGTGCAGCGGGTGCTGTGATGGGCGGCGAGTTGTCGCCCATCGGGCTGCTGCTGATGGCGGTGGGCGGCCTGGTCAGTTTTCTGCTGGGCCGCTACCTGTCGCGCGGTTGGCGCGCCAAGCGCCGCGACAAGGAAGCCGCGGCCAAGCTGGCCAGCGAAACGCGCCAGCAGCGCCGGGCGCGGGAGCGCAAGGCCTCCAAGCAGCGGTGATGACGCTGCCCCCTTCCCCGCGTTCGTTGCGCCACTTGGCCGTCTGCCTTGCGTTGCTGACGCATGCACCGGGGGCCATGGCGCAAGCGGCCGAACTGGCCCTGCGACAAGCCGGTTTACCTGACCTTTGACACCGGCAGCATGGACGTGGCGCCACTGGTCGCCGTGGTGCTGCAGCGCCAGAAGGTGCGTGCGACCTTCTTAGCCGGTATGCACCCAACCCCCTCGGGTGACAGCCTGGACGCGAGCTGGGCGCCCTGGTGGAAAGCGCGCGCAGCCGAAGGACACGCGTTGGCCGCGCGCACGGCGACGTGCGCGCCCGCAACCCGCAGTTCGTCGTGCGTCCGACGCTGGGGGCGTTTGCCGGCCGCACGTTCACCTGGCCCGCAGCCAGGTACTGCGAGAACATCAGCGCGGCGGCCGACCGGCTGGCGCACGTCACCGGTGCGCGCCCGCTGCCGCTGTACCGCGCCGCGGGCGGCAAGGCTTCGCCCCGTCTGCTGGCGGCTGCCCAGGCGTGCGGCTACGCGCAGGTCAATGGCCAGCCGCCCGGCTTTCTGACGGGTGTACCCGGTGCCCAGGACCCGACGGAGCCACAGATCGCCCAAGCCGTGGCGCGTGTGCGTGGAGGCGACGTGGTGGCGGTCCCCTTGGGCGCCTGGTCGCGGCAAGTGCCGCAGGTGCCCGTGGGGCTGGAGCCGTGGATCGTGGGCCTGAAAGCGCAGGGTTTCTGCTTTCAGACGCTGCGCGAGCACCCGGACTACCGCGTGCAGGACGGCGCGCGGCGCTGACAGGATTCTTGAGCAAATCGGCCGCTGGCGCTACAGGGGACTACGCAGGCAGCTATGAATTCAGGAGCGCTTACCGGGTTGGTCGGTCCGAAGCTGTCGAGGCCTTGCACCACCTCGCATGCCCGTCGTCACGCCCTTGGCCCACACCTGTGGTGTTGGCCGCGCGGCCGCGTGTCAGGGGGACGACGGCGCGGGGCAGTCCGGCTCCTTGACCACCGGGCAGCGCTCAAAGGCCTCAGGCCGTACCACACCCTTGGCAGCCCGAAAGCCGTCCAGGCAGCGGTACGCCGCGCCATAACGCTGCCACTGCGCGGCGCAGCTCTGGTTGCTTGCAGACGGCCCCGTGGCGCGGCGCGCGGCGGACGCGGCCGAGGCGGACGCCTGAGGCTCCTGGTCCAGGTAATTGCGGTACTGCTGCATCAGGTCGCGCGCCCGCGACTGTTCGCTGGCCGCCAGGGGGGGCACGGTGGCGATGTCGGTCACGCGCGACGCCGGGCGGCCATTGGCCGGCGGCGGCGCATCGCTGAAGTGCACCACGCCGCGTTCATCCACCCAGCGCTTGATGGTGGGGGCCGTCGGGCCGGCGGGCGCCTTCGGGGCGCTGGCCCCAGCCTGGGGTGCCGACGCGGCGGGTGTCGGCTGGGCTAGGGCGCCCCAGGGCGCCGCAAACAGGAGCAGGGCGCCGAACTGGGCGCCCAGCAGGGCGTGTCTGCTGGAGAACAGGGTGGAGGCGGTGCGGGTCATGGCGGCCATCTTGCCGTGTCGCGCCGGGCTTGCCAAGCGGGGGGTGCTGACTGCCGCGCACGCCGCGTCAGGGCGTGGCGCGGCCGCCCACGGCATCACTCGTTGACCAGCACCAGCTTGCCCTTGACCTCGCGCGAGCCCATGCGGGCGTAGGCGGCTTTCAGCTCGCTCATGGGCATTTCACGGTCGATCACGGGCTTGATCTTGCCCTGGGCGTACCAGGTGGCCAGCTCCTGCATCATGGCGGCGTTGGCTTCGGGTTCCCGCTTGGCGAAGTCGCCCCAGAACACGCCGACGATGCTGGCGCCCTTGACCAGGGCCAGGTTGATCTTGATGGCCGGGATCTCGCCCGCGGCAAAACCCACGACGAGATGCCGTCCGCGCCAGGCGATCGAGCGGAACGCCGGCTCGGTGAACGGGCCGCCGACCGGGTCGTAGATCACGTCCGGGCCTTTTCCGCCCGTCAACTCCTTCAGGCGCTCGCGCAGGTCCTGCGTGCTGTAGTTGATGGTTTCGTCGGCCCCCAACGATTGGCAGAAGGCGCACTTCTCGTCGGTGGAGGCGGCGGCGATCACTTTTGCGCCCGCGATCTTGGCGATCTGGATGGCCGACATGCCCACGCCGCCTGCCGCGCCCAGCACCAGCACGGTTTCACCGGGCTTCAGCTGCCCGCGGTCCAGCAGCGCGTGATGGCTGGTGGCGTAGATCATGATGAAGGCGGCGGCGTCGACGGCAGGAAAGCCCTCGGGCAGCGGCATGCAGAGCTTGGCGGGCGCCAGCGTGTGCGTGGCGAAGCCGCCCGTGCCCGACAGGCAGGCCACGGTCTGGCCGACTTTGACGTTGGTCACGCCTTCGCCCACGGCTTCGACCACGCCGGCGAATTCGGAGCCGGGCACGAAAGGCAATTCGGGCTTGAACTGGTACTTGTTCTGCACGATCAGCAGGTCGGGGAAGTTCAGGCTGGCCGCCTGGATGCGGATCAGCACCTGGCCCTTGGCCGGCTGGGGCGTGGGCATCTCCTTCCAGGTCAGGGCGTCAACGCCGATGGGGTTTTCGCAAAGCCAGGCGTGCATGCGGGGGGTCTCCTCTGGGTTCGGGCGGGTGGAAAATTGATCAGATCATAGGAGCGCGCGGCGCCCCACGCATGTCTCTGCCGTGACCTGCGCGGGCCGCTTGGGGTGGCGCGCCTACAATCGGTTTCAGTTCCCCTTGCGCCATGAAGATTCTCCTCAGCAACGACGACGGTTTCCAGGCCCCGGGCATCGTGGCCCTGCACCAGGCACTGGCCGCGTTCGCCGAGGTCGAAGTGGTCGCCCCCGAACACAACAACAGCGCCAAGTCGAATGCGCTGACGCTGCATTCGCCGCTGTATGTGCACGAAGCCGCCAACGGCTTTCGCTACGTCAACGGCACGCCGGCCGACTGCGTGCACATTGCCTTGACCGGGCTGCTGGACTATCGGCCGGACCTGGTCGTGTCGGGCATCAACAACGGCGCCAACATGGGCGACGACACCATTTATTCCGGCACCGTGGGCGCCGCGATGGAAGGCTACCTGTTCGGCATTCCGGCCATCGCCTTTTCGCAGATCGAGCGCGGCTGGGCGCATCTGGACGCCGCGGCGGCCAAGGCGGGCGAACTGGTGCAGCGCATCGGTGCCCAGAAGCTGGGCGACGGCAAGCCCTGGCTGTTGAACGTGAACATTCCGAACGTGCCGCTGGACGAGATCAAGCCGCCCAAGATCTGCCGTCTGGGCCGGCGCCACGCGGCCGAACGCGTGATCACCATGGACAGCCCACGCGGTGAAACCATGTACTGGATTGGCGGTGCCGGGGCCGCCGCCGACGCGGCCGAGGGCACCGATTTCCACGCCACGGCGGCGGGCCACATCGCGCTGACCCCGCTCAAGGTCGACCTGACCGACCACGACGCGCTGGCCTACTGGTCGCAGGGCATGAAACAGCTGATGGAAGGAGCCCCGCGCTGATGGCCACGCCGCCACAACGACCCGGCTTCCCCGCCCGCATCGACCTGGGATCGCGGCCCACGGCAGGCGTGTCGCGCCCGGGCACGCCCCGGCCGGCGCCGCGTTCGGTCGAGGGCGGGACTGCCGCAAGCGCAGGAGCGCCCGCAGCGGTGCGCGACAGCATCCCGGCGCGGGCGCGCATGGTGCAGCAGCTGATGGCCGAGGGCATCAGCGACCCGCTGGTGCTGCGCGCCATGGGCAGCGTGGACCGTCACCGCTTCGTCGACAGCGCCTTGGTGCCGCAGGCCTACGAAGACACCGCACTGCCGATCGGCCTGGGACAGACCATTTCCAAGCCCAGCGTCGTGGCCCGTATGCTCGAATTGCTGATGCAGGGCGGCCTGAAGGGCGACAACGGCAAACTGGGTCGGGTGCTGGACATCGGCACCGGCTGCGGGTACCAGGCGGTGGTGATGGGGCAGATCGCCACCGAGGTCTACAGCATCGAGCGCCTGCGCGACCTGCATGAGAAGGCGCGTGCCAACCTGCGCCCCCTGCGCATCGCCAACGTGCACCTGATCCTGGGCGACGGCATGGCCGGTTTCCCCTCTGGCGCGCCGTACGCTGGCATCGTGGCGGCAGCCGGCGGCGAGGCGGTGCCAGATGCCTGGATCGACCAACTCGCTTATGGTGGGCGCATCGTTGCACCGGTCGCTTCCGCGCCCGGGCAGCAGGCCTTGATGGTGATCGACAAATCGCGCAGCGGGCTTCGCCAGACGATTCTGGAAGCCGTCAATTTCGTGCCCTTAAAATCGGGGGTTGCCTAAGGCACTCACGGGAAGGTAGTTCTATGCAGTTCTCAGGTCGCAAGACTTGGATTTCTTTCGCGCTGGTGGTGGCTGCGGCCGTCTCCGGCTGCTCGATGACATCGGCCTCGCGCGCGCCGGTGGAAGACCGCACGGTGGGTGGCAGCAGTGCCCCGCGCGTCGACCCTGCCACGCTGCCCGGTTACGAAAACACCGGCAAGCCCGGTTACTACTCGGTGCGCCCTGGCGACACGATCATGAAGATCGCCACCGAGGTCAACCAGCCCTGGCGCGACATCGTGCGCTGGAACGCGCTGGAGAACCCCAACCAGATCGAGGTGGGCCAGGTGTTGCGCGTGGTGCCGCCTACGGGCAGCCAGACGGTTGCCGTCGCCCCCGTCTCGGAAACCCGGCCGACGCCCCCGGCCGGCAGCACGCCCGCCAAGCCCCCGGTGCCGGTGGCCACGCAGACCACGCCAGGCGTCAGTCCACCGTCTCCGGCCACCCCGGCGCCTTCGGCTGGTGCCGATGATGTGGACTTCATCTGGCCCGCCAGCGGCGCCATGATCACGGGCTTCGACGACGCCAAGAACAAAGGCATTGGCATCGCCGGCAAGGCGGGCGACCCGGTGCTGGCCGCGGCCGATGGCAAGGTGGTCTACGCCGGCGCCGGCCTGCGCGGCTACGGCAACCTGATCATCCTGAAGCACAACAACACCTTCCTGACGGCCTACGCGCACAACCAGACGCTGCTGGTCAAGGAAGACCAGAGCGTCAAGAAGGGCCAGAAGATTGCCGAGATGGGCTCGACCGATTCCGATCGCGTCAAGCTGCACTTCGAGATTCGCCGCTCAGGCAAGCCGGTCGATCCGGCGCGCTACCTGCCCGCGCGCTGAGCGCGCGGCCGGGCCGCCATGCCAACGGGCGCTCCAGCAGCGCCCGTTGCTGTTTTCAGCGGGCGTTGATCGACCCATGAAAACTCCTGAATTCATAGCTGCCTGCGCAGGTGGCTCTAGCGCCAGAGGCTGATTTGACCGATAAAACAACTCCTGAAGCAGCGCGCCCCGAGGTCGCCGTCACGCCGCGCCCCGCGGGCCTGCCGGACGACGCGCTGCACATCAACGCGATCGACCTGGACGCACAAGGCATCGCGCGCCGGCCCGACGGCAAGGTGGTCTTCATCGACGGTGCGCTGCCCGGTGAATGGGTCAGCGCCCAGGTCACCAAGCGCAAGAACCAGTGGGAAGCGGCCACGCTGACCGCGCTGCACCGCGAATCCAGCCTGCGCGTGCGCCCGCGCTGCCCGCACTTCGGCCTGCACCAGGGCGCCTGCGGCGGCTGCAAGATGCAGCACCTGGAGGCGTCCGCGCAGGTCGCCGTGAAGCAGCGCGTGCTGGAGGACAACCTGTGGCATCTCGGCAAAGTCAAGCCCGAGTTGATGCTGCGCCCCATCGAAGGCCCGACCTGGGGCTACCGCTACCGCGCGCGGCTGTCGGTGCGCTATGTCGTCAAGCGTGGCGAGGTGCTGATCGGCTTTCACGAACGCAAGAGCCGCTACGTGGCCGATATGCGCAGCTGCAGCGTGCTGCTGCCCCAAGTCAGCGACTTGCTGCTGCCGCTGCGCGCGCTGATCGAGAGCCTGCAGGCGCGCGAGACCTGCCCGCAGATCGAGCTGGCCGCGGGCGACGACGTCACCGCGCTGGTGCTGCGCCACCTGGAGCCGCTGTCGGACGCTGACCAGCAGAAGCTGCGCGACTTTGGCGCCGCGCACGGCGTGCAGTGGTGGCTGCAACCCAAAGGGCCGGACACGGTGCATTTGCTGGACGAGGGCGGGGCGCAGCTGGCCTACGCGCTGCCGGACTTCGGCATCACCATGCCGTTCAAGCCGACGGACTTCACCCAGGTCAACCCGCACATCAACCGCGTGCTGGTCACACGCGCGCTGCGCCTGCTGGCCGCGCAAAAGTCTGAGCGCGTGATCGACTGGTTCTGCGGCCTGGGCAACTTCACGCTGCCCATCGCCTCGCAAGCGGGCGAAGTCTTGGGCGTGGAAGGCAGCGACGCGCTGGTCGCGCGCGCGCAGCAAAACTATGAGAAGAATCGGGCTGCGGCGCTAGAAGGATCAGCGCTGGCAGCTACGCAATTCGTAGCGCGCAACCTGTTTGACATGACCGCCGCGCAGCTGGTGGCCGACGGCACGGCCGACCGCTGGCTGGTCGACCCGCCGCGCGAAGGCGCGTTTGCGCTGTGCAAGGCGCTGGCAGCGATCCACCAGGCGCGCATCGGCGCCGAGGACGCGGATCCGCTACCCGCTGGCGCTGTCGCCTGGCAGCCGCCGCGCCGCATCGTCTACGTCAGCTGCAACCCGGCCACGCTGGCGCGCGACGCCGGCTTGCTGGTGCACCAGGCCGGCTATCGCTGCACGGCGGCGGGGGTGGTCAACATGTTCCCGCACACCGCGCACGTGGAAAGCATGGCGGTGTTCGAGCGGGCGGACTGACGGGCGTGCTGCGCTCTGCCGGTCTGCGGCGGTAGAGTTCGCGGCTCAGACGCTGGCGGGTCGCGGCGCTTCGCCGCGGCAATGGGCGATGAAGTCGGCGATCGCCCCGCGGTCGGGTCGCGCGCGGTGCGACACGATCGACAGCGCGCGCCGCTGTGGCCCCAGGCGACTGTGCAGTGACACCAGCGTGCCGTGGTCGATCTCGCGCTGCACCGCGTACCGCGACAACGCGGACAGCAGATCGCTGGCCAGCAGGGCGCGCTTGATCGCTTCGGTGCTGCCCAGCTCCAGCGCGACGTGGATCGATTCAAGCCGCCGACGCAGCCAACTTTCTGCGACCTGCCGGGTGCCCGAGCCGGGCTCGCGCAGAGCCCACGCGGCCGAACGCAGCGCCGCCAGTTCCACAGACGAGCCGGCCAGCGGGTGGCCTGCGCGTGCGACCAGCACCAGCTCGTCGTCGAGCCAGGGGCGCACCAGCACGTCGCGGTGCGCTACCGGGCCCTCGACAAAACCAATGTCCGCCTGCAGCGCAGCGACGGCTTCGACCACGTCACGCGTGTTGTCCACCGACATCTGGACCGGACGCCGCGGGTAACGGCGCACCCATTGCGCCAGGCGTTCGGGCAGCAGGTATTCGCCCACCGTGAAACTGGCCGCCACATGCAGCGACACCGCGCTGTCCTGCGCGAACATGGCTTCGATGTCGGCTGCCCGCTCGATCAGCGCCCGCGCAGGCGCGACCAGAGCGCGCCCGTGGGCGTTGAGTTTCAGGCGTTTGCCTGTGCGGTCAAACAGCGGCTGACCCAGTGCCGATTCCAGCTCGGCCAGCGCGGAGCTGATGGCCGATTGCGAGCGCGCCAACTGGTCCGCAGCGGCGCGCGCCGTGCCAGTCTGAGCGATGGCCAGGAAAACCTCGTACTGGCGCAGCGTCGCACGCGCCAAATGATCGGTCTGATCGATCAACATGAATTGAATTATGCGCTTTTCGGGTTCAAGTCATCTGCCTACCATCGCTGCAGCAAGTCCTGATGGACTGTCCCTGGGATATGCCTTCGCGGCAACCCAGTCTGCACCCATCAGGCAACTTGCTCACCCAGGAGAAACCGTGTCTGCATCCACCGCACCCGCCACCTCGCAACCCCTGTTGGCCGCGCAAACGCCGCGCACGCCGTCGCTCTGGCCGGGCTTGGCGTTGGCGGGCGCCCTGGCGGCTGTGGCGATCTGGCTGAGCCGGTATCCGTGGTTCCAGTCGCACGGCCTGTCGGCACTGACACTGGCCATCGTGCTCGGCATGGTGGTCGGCAACACGGTGTATCCGCGCATTGCAGCGCAGGCACACACCGGCGTGGGCTTTGCCAAATCCACCTTGCTGCGTGCTGGCATCGTGCTGTACGGCTTGCGCTTGACGTTCACAGACATTGCGCAGGTCGGCTGGCCGGGCGTGCTCATTGATGTACTGATGCTCGGTTCCACTTTTGTTGGCGCCTACTGGGTCGGCACGCGCCTGTTCAAGATGGACCGCCAGACCGTGCTGCTGATCGGCGCGGGCAGTTCGGTGTGTGGGGCAGCCGCCGTGCTGGCGACAGAGCCGGTGGTCAAGGCGCGCGCCGAGCAGGTGGCTGTGGCGGTCGCGACAGTGGTGGTGTTTGGCACACTGGCGATGTTCCTCTGGCCGACGCTCTACGCCCTGGCCACGCAAAGTGGCTGGCTGCAGATGGATGCGCACCAGTACGGGATCTTCGTCGGCTCCACCGTCCACGAAGTCGCCCAGGTCGTCGTGGCCGGCGCCTCTGAGGGTGAGGCCGCCGCCAACGCCGCCGTCATTGCGAAGATGGTGCGTGTGATGATGTTGGCGCCGCTGCTGATCGCGCTTTCATGGTGGCTGGCTGCGCCCAGCGCCGGAGCGGGATCGACGACCAGCGGTGAACCCAGCCGCGTGGTTATTCCTTGGTTCGCGGTCGGCTTCATCGCCGTCACTGCGTTCAACACCATCGTGCCGCTGCCCGCCCACTGGATTGTCGTGGGCCGGTGGGTCGACGACGCGCTGCTCGCCACCGCCATGGCCAGCCTCGGCCTGACCACGCACTTGCAACTCATCCGCAAGGCAGGCGCCAAGCCGCTGTTATTGGCTGCAATGCTGTTCGGCTGGTTGCTGGGGGGCGGGCTACTGGTGAACGTGGCGGTGCATTGGCTGATGGGCTAAGGCAACGCTGAACGAGTCCACCATCGTTTGTGCGCGTTCGTTGTATTGGCATGAAACAGCAAGCGCTGCCGGTACCCGCCGATCAGGAACCGGGGTTCGAGCTAATACTGGCGAGCCACCAAACGCGACGTGTTCCTGGGCCCGATGAACGACATCGTGCCCAGATGGGCGTTGTTTGCGGTCATTCAGCCGCACCAGCCAAAAGCAGGCCACCCTGCGCTGAATCCTTCAGCGCATAACCGTCCGTGAGATGGGTGAACTCCAATCCCAGATCATATTTGTGCAGAGTGTCCTCAGCGGCCGCGAGATGCTCCTCAGGCGACTATGATGCGGGTTAACCCTTTTCGCGCACCCCGGAATTTCAGGAGCACGCATGATTCTCAAAGGTAAGACGGCACTTGTGACAGGTTCGACCAGCGGTATCGGGCTGGGCATTGCGATCGAATTGGCCAAGCAGGGCGCCAACATCGTGATGAACGGCTTTGGTGATGTTGAAGGCCCGAAGGCGCAGATTGCCGCGCTCGGTGTGAAGGTCGAATACCATGGCGCCGACATGTCCAAGCCGGCCGAGATCGAAGCGATGATGAACTTCGCTGACGAGAAATTCGGTGGGATCGACGTGTTGGTCAACAACGCTGGTATCCAGTTCGTGTCCAACATTGAAGACTTTCCCACGGAGCGCTGGGACGCGATCATCGCCATCAACCTGTCGTCGGCCTTCCACACGACGCGCTTGGCGGTGCCTTACATGCGCAAGCAGAATTGGGGCCGCATCATCAACGTGGCGTCGGCGCACGGCTTGGTCGCCTCGGCCGGCAAGACCGCCTATGTCGCGGCCAAGCATGGCATCGTGGGGTTGACCAAATCGGTTGCGCTGGAAACCGCCACCACGGGTGTGACGGCCAATGCCATCTGTCCCGGCTGGGTGCTGACCCCGCTGGTGCAGAAGCAGATCGACGATCGCGCCGCGCGCGAAAAGATCACGGTCGAGCAGGCGACCAAGGAACTGCTGCAGGAGAAAGAGCCTTCGCTGCAGTTCACGACGCCTGAGCAGTTGGGTGGTATGGCCGTATTTTTCTGCTCGCCGGCGGCCGACAACGTGCGGGGGCAGGCCTGGGCGTCGGACGGCGGCTGGACGGCTCAGTAACGAGTGATCAGATGGGCTTGCAGTAGTTTTTGAAGAAATGTGCCATCAGCCCTACTGCCACCTGCGCGCGAAGCTATTGAGACGATAGCAAATCAACGCTTCGACAATCGCGTGTCAGCGCCAGCCGACACGCGATTTTCGTTTGCGCTGGCGTGACATTGGCTGTGGTCTAGGCACCATGGGCGCATGCGCCGCGCCACAGCACAAAAGGAAAACACCATGCCCGCAACTCGTTCGCTCGGGCTTCCGCGCGTCGCACTGGTCGGGATGGCGCTGCTCGGGACGCTCATATTTTCCGGTGCTGCGCAGGCTTGTTACACGGTCTTCAATGCGGACGGCGCCGTCGTGCTGCAGACTGCCGAGGCGCCACGCTATCCTGGGCAAGCGACGACGGTGCCCGAAGGCGGCCGCGTCGCCATTCAGGCGGGTGATTGTCCGGCGATGGGCGCGCCGCCGATGGCCTCCGCCGCCGCATCCGATGACGAGACCACTGCCGTACCTCCCAGCCGCGCAGCGCCACTGCTCACGAACGTGGGCACCGCTGCGGCGGCGCATGTGCCTTATGAGCGGGTTACGCCGGGCATCGCGGTGGTTGCTCCCGCGGTTGCTGAGCAGGTCTGGCGCCAGGCGCCGGTCGCCAACAGCGCTGACCCGAGCCGCGCGCCCCCTGCTGGCGGCGACGCGGCCGAGACCGAACTTGTGATCACTGAATGGGCCGATGGCCGCACCGAGGTAGAGCGCCGCCCTCGTCGCTGACGCCCTTGCGTGGTGCCACCTGCCACGCTACGGGGTTTCCCTAGGGCGAGGTGTATTTGAAACGCCCTATTGGCATGGGTGCCGTGATAGTCTCGATGTCTCGCCGACGCAGCACACACTGCGATTGAGCCAGCGTACCGATGCCCCACGGAGTCCCTTGTCATGAGCGCCACGCACGTCTTTCACCGCAGCCTGTTGAGCACGCCTCCGGTGGCGGTGAAAGGCGAGGGCGTCTGGCTGGAAGACGCTTCGGGCAAACGCTACATCGACGCGTCGGGCGGTGCGGCCGTTTCGTGCCTGGGCCACGGCCATCCCGACGTACTGGAGGCGATGCACCGGCAGCTCGACGCTCTGGCGTACGCACACACCAGTTTTTTCACCACTGAAGTGGCTGAGCAACTGGCCGATCAGCTGGTGCGCACTGCGCCGGCGGGCATGAGCCACGCGTACTTCGTCAGCGGCGGCTCCGAGGCGGTGGAGGCCGCGCTCAAGATGGCGCGCCAGTACTACCTGGAGATCGGTCAGCCCGAGCGCAGCCACTTCATTGCGCGGCGCCAGAGCTACCACGGCAACACCCTGGGGGCGCTCGCGGTCGGCGGCAATGCGTGGCGGCGCAAGCAGTTCGCGCCGCTGCTGGTGGACGTGACCCATGTGTCGCCCTGCTACCCCTACCGCGACATGCACCCCGGCGAGACGCCCGAGGCGTACGGCCAGCGGCTTGCGCAGGAACTGGACGAGACGATCCAGCGCGTCGGGCCGAACAAGGTGCTGGCCTTCGTGGCCGAAACCGTGGGCGGCGCCACGGCCGGCGTGCTGGTGCCGGTGCCGGGGTATTTCAAGGCGGTGCGCGAGGTGTGCGACAAGCACGGCGTGCTGCTGATCCTGGACGAAGTGATGTGCGGCATGGGCCGCACCGGCACGCTGCATGCGTGCGAGCAGGACGGCGTCGCGCCCGATCTCATGACCATCGCCAAGGGCCTGGGCGGCGGCTACCAGCCGATCGGCGCCGTGCTGGCTCAGCAGAAGATCGTTGAAGCCATGTCCAAGGGCAGCGGCTTCTTCCAGCACGGCCACACCTACCTCGGTCACGCCGTGGCCTGCGCGGCGGCGCTGACCGTGCAGCAGGTGATCGAGCGCGATGGCTTGCTCTCGAAAGTGCAGCGCGACGCAGCCAGGATAGAAGCGCTTTTGCAGGATCGCTTCGGCAACCATCCCCATGTCGGCGACATTCGTGGCCGCGGATTCTTCTGGGGCGTGGAGCTGGTGCAGGACCGCGCCAGCAAGGCGCCGTTCGATCCGGCCCGGCGCCTGCATGCCAAGGTCAAGAGCGCCGCGTTTGCGCGTGGTTTGCTGGTTTATCCCATGGGCGGTACGGTCGATGGACAGTATGGTGACCACATCCTGCTGGCGCCGCCGTTCATCACCAGCGAGGACGAGCTGACGCAGATCGTCGCCCGCCTTGCTGATGCCGTGGATGCGGCCATTGCCCAAGGCTGACCTTCAACTTTTCATTCCTGTCTGGAGACTTTTCCGCATGAACGTTCGTCCCGCCCTCAAGACCCTGGCTTTCGCCGCTGCGACCGCCACCGCACTGTGGGCCGCGCCGGCCTCGGCTCAGCAGAAGTTCGTCACCATCGGCACCGGCGGCGTCACCGGTGTGTACTACGCAGCAGGCGGCGCGATTTGTCGCCTGGTCAACAAGGACCGCGCCAAGCACGGCATCCGCTGCTCGGTCGAATCGACGGGCGGCTCGGTGTTCAACGTCAACACCATCAAGTCGGGTGAGTTGGACCTGGGCTTCACCCAGTCCGACGTGCAGTACAACGCCGTGAAGGGCGTCGGCCAGTTCAAGGACGGCCCGGTGGGCGACCTGCGTGCCGTGTTCGCCGTGCACCCCGAGCCGTTCACCGTGGTGGCGCGCAAGGAAGCGAACATCACCAAGTTTGAAGACTTCAAGGGCAAGCGCTTCAACGTGGGCAACCCCGGTTCGGGCACGCGCGCGTCCATGGAAGAACTGCTGGGCGCCATGGGCTGGAAGCTGGGCGACTTCTCGCTGGCTTCCGAGCTCAAGGCCGACGAGCACGGCCCAGCGCTGTGCGACGGCAAGATCGACGGGTTCTTCTACGGCGTGGGCCACCCCAGCGCCAACATCCAGGACCCGACGACGAGTTGCGGCGCCAAGCTGGTGTCGCTGCAAGGCGCGGCGGTCGACAAGCTGGTGGAGGGCAAGCCCTACTACGCCAAGGTCACCATCCCGGGCGGCCTGTACCCCAACAACCCGCAGCCCACGCAGACCTACGGCGTGCTGGCCACCATCGTGGCGTCGGCCAAGACACCGGCCGACACCATCTACGCCGTCACCAAGGCCGTGTTCGACAACTTCGACGAATTCAAGAAGCTGCACCCGGCGCTCGCGCACCTCAAGCCCGAAGACATGGTGAAGAACGGCCTGAGCGCGCCGCTGCACGACGGCGCTGCACGCTACTACAAGGAAAAAGGCTGGATCAAGTAAACCAGGCCAGTGTGCCGCGGACCGATTTCTGCGGCGCAGGCACGGCGGCTGGCCATGCGCCAGCACGCGGCCGCAGGTTTCACGGATCCGCCCGCACGGGTGAAGGCAACTTCACCCGTTGTCGTTTTTAAAGCATCATTTGTGGCTGCAGCCCTAGATGGATCTGCGCAGGCAGCTATGAAATTAAGAGTAACCGGGAAAGCAGGCAGCCATGGCCACGGACATTGAAAAAGCCCCCGAAGCGCTGCAGGAACTGGTGGCCGAGACGGACACCGGCGCGCGCAAGCCGAGCGGCCTGACGGCCAAGTTCATCTTCGGGCTGGGCGTGGCCTGGGCGCTGTTTCAGGTTTGGTACGCGTCGCCGCTGCCTTTTGTGGTCGGCTTCGGCATCCTGAACGACACCGAAGCGCGTGCGATCCACCTGGCGTTTGCGCTGGGCCTGGCGTTTCTGGCGTGGCCCGCCTTCCGTTCGTCGCCGCGCCGATACGTGCCCGCGCTGGACTGGGTGCTGGCCATCGTGGGCGCCTTTGCGGGCGCCTACATCATGATCTTCTACCGCGAGCTGGCCACGCGCCCCGGTCAGCCCACCACCATGGACATCGCCGTGGCGATCACCGGCCTGGTGCTGCTGCTCGAAGCCACGCGCCGCGCTGTCGGCTGGCCCATGGCCTTGCTCGCGGTGCTGTTTCTGGCCTACTGCATGGGCGGCCCGTGGCTGCCGGATGTGGTCGCGCACAAGGGCGCTTCGCTCAGCCGCCTGCTCTCGCACATGTGGCTCACGACCGAAGGCGTATACGGCATTGCGCTGGGCGTCTCGGCCAGCACCATCTTCATCTACGTGCTGTTCGGCGCCTTGCTAGACCGTGCCGGCGGCGGCAACTACATGATGCAGGTGAGCTTTGCCGCACTCGGCCACCTGCGTGGCGGCCCGGCCAAAGTGGCGGTGGTGTCCTCGGCGCTGAACGGGATGATCTCAGGCTCGTCGGTGTCAAACGTGGTGTCGGGTGGCATCTTCACGATCCCGCTCATGAAGAAGGCCGGCTACGGCGGCGTCAAGGCGGGCGCGATCGAGACCATGTCGTCGGTCAACGGCCAGATCATGCCGCCTGTCATGGGCGCCGCAGCCTTCCTGATGGTGGAGTACGTGGGTATTCCGTATTCAGACATCGTCAAGCACGCCTTCCTGCCGGCCACGCTGTCCTACATCGGCCTGCTGTACATCGTGCACCTGGAGGCGCTCAAGCTGGGCATCGCCCCGGCCGCCATGGCCGTGCAACACCCTTGGCGCACGCGCATGCTGCGCACGCTGATCGGCATCACCGGCTCCATCGTTGTGGTGGGCGTCTTGTACTACCTGCTGCAGTTCTTCAAGGCGACGCTGGGCGCCGCCGCACCCTGGGCGGTGGGCGCGACGCTGCTGGCGCTGTATCTGGTATCGCTGCGTGAAGCCGCGCGCAGCCCCGATCTGCCGGAAGACATCGACATCCACCACCCGGTGCGGCTGCAGACCTGGCCCACCGTGCGCGCCGGGCTGCATTACCTGATCCCGATCGGTGTGCTGATCTGGTGCCTGATGGTCGAAGAGATGTCGCCGGCGCTGTCGGCGTTCTGGGCCGTCACGTCGCTGATCGTTCTGATGCTGACGCAGCGACCGTTGATCGACCTGTTTCGGGGCGTCAAGACGCCGGGGGCCTGGAGCGAGGGCTGGCACAGCGTGATCGGCGGCCTGAACGACGGTTCGCGCAACATGATCGGCATCGGCGTGGCCACGGCCACGGCGGGCATCATCGTCGGCGCCATCACGCTGACCGGCCTGGGCCTGCGCATGACCGAGTTCGTCGAATTCGTCTCGCACGGCAACATGATGCTGATGCTGCTGTTCATCGCCTTTGTCTGCCTGGTGCTGGGGATGGGCGTGCCGACCACGGCCAACTACGTGCTGGTGGCCACGCTGATGGCGCCGGTGGTGGTGGAGCTGGGTGCGCAGGCCGGGTTGGTGGTGCCGCTGGTGGCGGTGCACCTGTTCGTTTTCTATTACGGGATCATGGGCGACATTACACCGCCGGTGGGCCTGGCCACGTTCGCGGCGGCGGCGATTTCGGGTGAGGACGCCATCCAGACCGGCATCCAGGGCTCGCTTTACGCGCTGCGCACGGTGATCCTGCCCTTCATCTGGATCTTCAACCCGCAACTGCTGCTAATCGACGTGCACGGCTGGGGCGAGCTGGCCCTGGTCGTGGTGGCCAGCACCGTCGCGATGCTGGCGTTTGCCGCGCTCACGCTGTACTGGCTGCGCATCCGCATGAAATGGTGGGAATTCGCCATGCTGGCCGTGGCGGTCGTGATGCTGTTCCGCCCCGGGTTTTTCATGGACTTCCTCGCGCCCGAGTACCAGCGCGCCCCGGCGGCCCAGGTCTACGACGTCGCCAAGGACATGCCAAGCGACGGCACCATCGTCATGCTGATCAAGGGCACGACGCTGGAAGGGGAAGACGTCACCAAGACCGTCTCTGTGCAACTCGGCGACAAGGGCAAGGACGGGCGCACCCGCCTGTCGGAGGCCGGCCTCACGCTCATGCCGCTGGGCGACGACGTGCAGGTCGGCGGCGTGCGCTTCGGCTCGCGCGCCAAGAAGGCGGGTTTCGAGCAGGGCTGGGACATCGTCGGCGTGCAGTTGCCGACGGACCGGCCTGTCAAGTACTGGTTCTTCCTGCCGGGTTTTCTGCTGGTGGCGCTGGTCTGGTGGCTGCAAGGTCTGCGTATGCGGCGCAACCGGACCGGGCCGAACGCGCTGGCGGCCGCATGATGTGCCCGCGCGCAAGACTCAAAACTATTGTTTTGATAGCTGCTTGCGCCGGCGGCTGTAGGTCCATCGTGCAAAAGCGCTTGAAAATTGCTCGGGAGCCGGGCATGTCTTGAGGTGAAGTGCCTGCCAGCCCGGCAGGCGCCGGGCGCTCGGGTTTGATCTGGATCAAACTCCCCCCAGTTTCTGTCGCTGGGGTGACCGATGGGCTCCGCCTTAGCGAAAACCGCCACAACGATGCCTGAGATTGCGCAAAAAACGCTTTCGATCGCGGCTTAGTCCCGCTTTTGACTGATCGGGCTCATGGGCCGTGTTTCAATTCGTTGGAAATCCCTCGCTCTGCTCATGATTTACCAGAAAACACACGAAGGTCGGGCCGCGCTGCGCGAACGCAACGCGCTGAACCTGCGTGAGCGGCAGTTGATGGTGTTGGTCAACGGCAGCCGCACCATGGACGAGCTGGCCGATCTGTTTGGCAGCGGCGTGATGGCGGACGTGGACAACCTTGCGCGCCGCGGCTTCGTCGTGGTGCATGGCGAGACCAATCCCAGCATTCCCGACATCCTGCTGAGCGATCTGACAGCAGCCCCACAAACGCCACCCTCCCGCTTTCTGGCCAGTGAGCTCGACAGTAGCCTGCCGCCGGTGCCCGAGCCAGCCTCGCTGCAGCGCATGTCGCTGGAGGAGCTGACCCGGTTGGCCGACGTGCCAGCGCCCGACTTCTCGGCGGTAGCACCCGTGCGGGCCGAGTTGGGGGCGGAGCGCACCGCGGTGGTCAAGGCGACGCGCGTCGATCCGCTGCGCGTGCCCCGGCCGGCCGGCGTAGCGGCCACGGTCAACAGCATCGAGGCTGAGCAAGTGCCGGTGCGCACCCCGGTGGCGGCGCAGGCGTACATGACCCAGGTGCTGATGGCGCTGGGCTCGGACGCCGCCACCCAGCTGATCGAAACCAGCGGCGACGTTCGCCACGACGTGGACATCCTGGTCTACCTGGCGCAAGGCCTGGGCCACACTTACGCCGTGGCAGGGGAAGACGTCACGCTGCGGGTCGCCCTGCGCGTGAGCCGACTGCTGCCCGACATGGAGGTGCCCATGCTGCTGGACTGCACGCTGGACTACGTGCCCAGCGGCTTCAGCGTCTTGCTGTACGAATTCGTCCTGGCCGGTCGCGACACCGGTTTCTGATCCGCGGCGCCGCGGCGCCACGGCGTTGCCCGCGGGCCCGACCCCCTTCAATCCGCCACGCGCGCCGCGTCCCAGCGCCGCCATTCGCTGCCCGGCGGCGCTTCAATGGCGATCCGGTCGGCGCGCCACGGGTGCGGCAGGCTCAGCGCCCGCGCGTGCAGCCACAGCCTTTGCAGGCCTAGCCAGTCCGCCACCGCGCGGTTCAGCGGGCCCTTGCCGTGCGTCGCATCGCCCAGGATCGGGTGGGCGATGTGCTTGCAGTGCCGGCGCAGCTGGTGGCGTCGCCCGGTTTCGGGGTGCAAGGCCAGCAGGGCGCAGCGCGTGTGGTCAAACGCGCCGTAGGGCAGGGGCAGGGCGTAGCGCGCGAGGCGTTCGAAATGGGTGACGGCGGGCTGCACCTCCAGCGCCCGGGCCGTTGCACGCGCGTCGTCCGGCAGGCGTTTCAAGGCGTGATCGATGCGCCCGCGCTCCTGCGGCCAGCCGCGCACGACGGCGAGGTAGCGCTTGTCGATGGCGCCTTCACTATCAAAAAGGGAGCTGGCCGCGCTGGCTGTGTCTGCGTCCAGGGCGAAAAGCAGTACCCCGCTCGTGCCTTTGTCCAGCCGGTGCAACGGCCACACCGGGCGGCCCAACTGGTCGCGCAGCAGCTGCACGGCGAAGCGCGTTTCGCCCGCGTCCAGGACCGTGCGGTGCACCAGCAGGCCAGCCGGCTTGTCCACGGCGACCAGGTGCGCGTCTTGGTACAAAATCGGCAGCATGTTGTTTGTATTGTCCCCGGCCAAGGCGCTGGACTATGAAAGCGCTGTGCCGGCCGATGTGCCCCACACGTCCCCCCTGTTTCCCAAGCAGTCGGCCGAGCTGATCGACGTGCTGCGCGCGCAGTCGCCGCAGCAGATCGCCCAGCTGATGCACTTGAGTGACGCGCTTTCCGCCCTGAACGTGGCGCGCTACGCCGCGTGGCGCCCGCGCGCCACGGCGCACAACGCGCGTCAGGCGGTGCTGGCCTTCAACGGCGATGTGTACGGCGGCCTGCAGGCCGCCAGCCTGACGGCCAGGCAGCTCGACTGGCTTCAGGACCATGTCTGCATCCTGAGCGGCCTGTACGGCGTGCTGCGGCCGCTGGACCGCATGCAGCCGTACCGGCTGGAGATGGGCACGCCACTGGCGACCGACCACGGCGCCAACCTGTACCAGTTCTGGGGCGCGCAGATCGCCGAGTACCTGAACCAGCGCGCCGCGGCCGACAAGACGCCGGTCATCGTCAACCTGGCGTCGCAGGAATACTTCAAGGCGGTGCAACGCAAGGTGCTGAAGGCGCGCGTGATCGACTGCGTGTTCGAGGACTACAAGAACGGCCAGTACAAGGTCATCAGCTTTTTTGCCAAGCGCGCACGCGGGCTGATGGCCCGTTACGCCGCGCAGCACCGCATCGGCCGTCCGGCGCAGCTGGAAGGGTTCGATTTGGAAGGCTACGCCTTCGCCCCCACCGCCTCCAGCTCCGACCGGCTGGTGTTCCGCCGCAAGCAGTAAAGCCATGAGCCAACAGATTACCCCCGAACTCCGCCAATGGATCGTCGACCAGGCCCAGGCCGGGCACAGCGCCGAATCGGTGCTGCAGTCGATGAAGGCCTCGGGCTGGGACGAGGACGTGGCCATCGACGCGATGGAAACCACGCTGCGCGGCCATCTCGACCAGCAGGCGGCAGAGCAGGGCCTGCCGCCGTCGTCGCGGGTGCCCGAGCCCAGCGTCGAGGAATCGCCGCTGTACCTGGACGGCGGCGACCGTCAGGTGGCTGTGCTCAGCGTCATGGCGTCGCCGCGCGTGGTGGTGTTTGGCGGCCTGCTGTCGGACGAGGAATGCGACGCGTTGATCGAGGCCGCCAAGCCGCGCCTCAGCCGGTCGCTGACGGTGGCGACCAAGACCGGTGGCGAAGAAGTCAACGCGGACCGCACCAGCCAGGGCATGTTCTTCCAGCGTGGTGAGACAGACTTGGTGCGCCGCATCGAAGCGCGCATCGCCAAGCTGGTCAACTGGCCCGAGATCAACGGCGAAGGCCTGCAGATCCTGCAGTACGTGCCGGGCACCGAATACAAGCCGCACTACGACTACTTCGACCCGGACGAGCCTGGCACGCCCACCATCCTCAAGCGCGGTGGCCAGCGCGTGGGCACGGTGGTGATGTACCTGAACGAGCCCGAAAAGGGCGGCGGCACGGTGTTCCCTAATGTGCACCTGTCGGTCGCGCCCAAGCGCGGCAACGCCGTGTTCTTCAGCTACGAACGGCCGCACCCGTCCACGCGCACGCTGCACGGCGGCGCGCCGGTGACGGCGGGCGAGAAATGGATCGCCACCAAGTGGCTGAGAGAGCGCGAATTCCGTTGAAGCCTGCGGCACCCATTTCAAGCAGAATAGACCTCTGGCCTACGGCCATCTGCGCGGCCAGCTATGAAAATTGAAGTATCCGGCCTGCAGTTCGAAGTCGAGGACACAGGCGGCTCCGGCACGCCCGTGCTGCTGCTCATGGGCCTGGGCGGCCAGTTGACGCACTGGCCGGCGGCCTGGGTGCAGGCCCTCGTTGACGCCGGTTACCGCGTGATCCGCATGGACAACCGCGACGCCGGCCTGTCCACGCACATGCGCGCCAGCGGCACGCCGGTGATTCCGTGGATCGCGCTGCGTGCCCGTCTGGGCCTGCGCCCGCGTGTGCCTTACCGGCTGGCCGACATGGCAGACGACGCCTTGGGCGTGCTGGATGCGCTGGGCGTGCAACGCGCGCACGTGGTCGGCATGAGCATGGGCGCCATGATTGCGCAGCGCGTCGCGCTGGCCGCGCCAGACCGCGTGATCAGCCTGAGCTCGCTGATGGGCAGCAGCGGCGGGCGCGGGCTGCTCAAGCCGCGGCCTGAGGTCATGCGCGTCAGCATGGGCCGCGTGCGCAGCGGCGGCGACGCAGCGCTGGTGGCCTACTACATCCGTTTCTTGAAGACCATCAGCAGCCACACGCTGGCGCCGACCGAGGCGCAGCTGATGGACGTCTTTCGCGCCACCGCTGCGCGCCACCGCCCGCAGACCGCAGCCACGCTGCGCCAGCTGGCGGCCATCGTGGCCGACACCGGGCGCGCCGCCAAGCTGGCGCGCATCCAGGCGCCCACGCTGGTGGTGCACGGCGCCGAAGACCCGCTGGTGCCGCTGGCGGGTGGGAAGGACACGGCGCGGCGCATCCCTGGTGCGCGGCTGGAAGTGATCCCCGACATGGCGCACGACCTGGCGCCGGCGCCGCACCCCGAAATCCTGCGCCGCGTGCTGGCGGTGCAACTCCCTTTTCTGCAGTCTGTGGACGCCGCACGGTCATGACCTCCTCGCCCGCTCACCCCGCCACACCCCAGGACTCGCCGCTCGGCCGCGCCAGCGCCTACGCAGACCAGTACGACGCGTCGCTGCTGTTCGCCATCCCGCGCGCGCCGCAACGTGCCGCCTTGGGCATCAACGGCCAACCCAAGTTTTTCGGTGCCGACCTGTGGACGGCGTATGAGCTGTCCTGGCTCAACCTGCGCGGCAAGCCGCAGCTGGCGATCGCGCACGTGGTCGTGCCGTGCGAGAGCACGCACATCGTCGAAAGCAAGTCCTTCAAGCTGTACCTGAACAGCTTCAACGGCACGCCCTTCGGCAGCGAGGCAGAGGTCAAGCAACGCCTGCAGACCGACCTGAGCGCGGCGCTGTGGCAGGGCGGGCCGGTGCAGCAATCGGCCGGCGTGCGCCTGGTGCTGCCGGCCGACTTTGACCGCGAGCCCATCCACGAGCTGGACGGCCTGAGCCTGGATCGCCTGGACATCGACTGCGACCGCTACCAGCCCGCGCCCGATCTGCTGACCGCCGCGTTGGACGAACAGCCGGTGGAAGAGACACTGACCAGCGGCCTGCTGAAAAGCAATTGCCCGGTGACCGGCCAGCCCGATTGGGGCAGTGTGCAGATCCGCTACGCTGGCCCGCAGATCGACCAGGCCGGGTTGCTGCGCTACATCGTCAGCTTCCGCGGCCACAGCGACTTTCACGAGCACTGTGTCGAGCGCATGTTCACCGACATTTGGCAGCGCTGCCGCCCGACCAAGCTGACGGTGTACGCGCGCTACACGCGCCGCGGCGGGCTGGACATCAACCCCTGGCGCACCAGCCACCCGGGTGCGCTGCCGTCCGCCGTGCGCACGGCGCGGCAGTAGGCGGCGCTGCGGTCTGCGCTCAGCCGCCGAAGGGCTTGATCGGCTCCAGCGGCGGGAACTGGCCGGCGCGCTTTTCCTTCATCGCGGCCACGGCTTCCAGCACGTGCTCGTTGCTCCAGATCGCGCCCTGGATCCAGCCCATCTGGCGCAGACTGTCTTCCACACTGTGGTCGCGCGCATAGTGCAGCACCTGCTTGGTGCCCCAGATGGCGACCGGTGACTTGGCCGCGATCTCGCGTGCGCACTCCAGGGCCGCGGCCAGGCAGGCCTCGGGCGTGTCGAACACCTCGTTGACGAAGCCGTAGGCCAGCGCGCGCTCGGCCGACAAGCGGCGGCCGGTGTAGGCCAATTCCTTGACCAAGCCCATCGGCAGCAGCTTGGGCAGGCGCTGCAACGTGCCCACGTCGGCCACCATGCCGATGTTGATCTCCTGGATGCAGAAGAAGGCGTCGCGCGTGGCGTAGCGCACGCAGCCGGCGGTGACCAGGTCGACCGCGCCGCCCACGCACGCGCCCTGGATCGCGAAGATCACCGGGATGCGCAGCGTCTCCAGCAGGGTGAAGGTGGCCTGCAACTCGCCCAGGCGGTCGAACACGGCGGCGCGCGCCTCCGGGCTGGCGCCGTCCAGCGCCAGACTGTCGCCGAACACGGCCAGGTCCATGCCGGATGAAAAATGCTTGCCTTCGCCCGAGACGACCAGCGCGCGGGCCTCGCCGCTGCGGTGGAGCTGGCGCAGCACCGCCTCCAGCTCGTGCCAGAAGGCCGGGTCCATGGCGTTCATGCGCTCGGGGCGGTTGAGCCGCAGGTGGGCGATGTGGTCTTGCAGCGTCAGGCCAAAGCGCGTCATGGGGGGCAGGGCGGTGGTGTTCATGGCGCGACTGTAGTGCAGGCCCATCGGCGCACGCCGTCACGCAGGCGGCACAGCAGACCGGTGCGGGTATGGTTTTGGTAGCGCCTTGCGCTGGTGGGGCGTGTGCCCAGCCACAAATCTGCCATGAAAAAGCGCTATATTGGGGTGTTGCGTCGCTTCACCGGCGGCGCACACGGGCGGCCGGCGCTGGCAACGCCGGCCACACAAACATGGTTTCCTTGCAAGGGGGCGTTTTGTGAAGGTGCTCAAGCTGTCGGCACAGGGGTTGCCGCAATCGTGGGTCTCGCTGGAGCAGGCGGTGATCCACTACGCGGCCGAAGAAGTGCGCTGGGAAGTCGGCCAGACGGTCGCCACCTTCCGCGGCGGCCACAACGCGCGCACCGGTGAGCAGTCGATCATCACGGTCAACAGCATCATCGGCACCAAGGGCGTGCCCAACATCAACCCGTTCGAGCTGCGCCCGGGCCTGACCAACGCCAAGCTGTTCGCCCGCGACCGCAACATCTGCGCTTACTGCGGTTGCCACTTCCACGAAACCGAACTGACGCGCGAACACATCATCCCCTTCGCGCAGAACGGCCGCGACGGCTGGATGAACGTGGTCACCGCCTGCCGCGGCTGCAACCACCGCAAGCGCGACCGCACGCCCGAGCAAGCCCACATGCCCCTGCTGTACACGCCCTACGCGCCCAGCCTGTGGGAAGACTTCATCCTGCGCAACCGGCGCATCCTGGCCGACCAGATGGAGTTCTTGATGGCGCATCTGCCCAAATCTTCGCGTTTGCACGACGCCTGACGGCCCGCGGCGGCGCGGGGCCCGGTGCGGCCCTTGGGCATACTTGCTGCATGCCCCGACTCATCTTCTTCTGCGGCCACGCCGGCACCGGCAAGACCACGCTGGCCAAGCGCCTCATCGGCCCGCTGATGGCCCGCACCGGCGAATCCTTCTGCCTGCTGGACAAGGACACGCTGTACGGCGGTTACAGCGCCGCCGTGATGGGCGCGCTGACGGGCGACCCCAACGACCGCGACAGCCCCACGTACCTTCAGCACCTGCGCGAGCCCGAGTACGCGGGCCTGATGGCCACGGCGCGCGAGAACCTGGCGCTGGGCGTGAACGTGATGGTCGTCGGCCCACTGTCGCGCGAGGTCAAGGCGCACCGGCTGACCGACCCGGCCTGGCTGCAGGTCGAAGGCGACGTCACGGTGCGCGTGGTGTGGGTGCACCTGCCCGAAGCCGAGGCGCGCCGCCGCATCACGCTGCGCGGCAACCCGAACGACGCGTGGAAGCTGGCGCACTGGGACGACTACCGCACCCGCCTGTTCATGCCCAGCGCCGCCGAGTACCCCGAACTCACGCTGTTCGACAACTCGGCCCCGACCGAGCAGGCCGAACGCTTGCTGAAAAGCCTGCTGTAACGCAGGGGCAGGGTCGACCATTTTTTATAGAAATAGGGCTCTAGCCCTACAACCACCTGCGTAACCAGCTACTCAATCGGTAGCAAGAATGCCCTCTGATTGAACCCGGTCAACTGGCCTGACCGGGGTCAGCGGTATCGGCCGGCGCGGTCGGCCGGCGGCGGTCATCGGCCAGTTGCCAGAAGATCGCGGCCGAGGCCATGGTCAGCACCCCGATCGTCACCAGCGCGCCGCGGAAGACGCCCAGCGACTGCGGCCCCGGCGTGGGGCCGGCGCCCAGCCAGTTAGAGAAGGTGCTGAGCAGCGCCGCCGCCACGCTGACGCCAAGGCTCATGCCCAGCATCTGCACCATCGACATCAGGCTGTTGCCGCTGGAAGCGTGCGCCGGGTTCAGGTCCTTCAGCGTCACGGTGTTCATGGCGGTGAATTGCATCGAATTGACCGCACCGAAGATCGCCATCTGGATGACCCGCAGCCACAGCGGCTGCGTGGGCGTCATCAGCGCAAAGCTGGCGATCATCAGGCCCAGCGCGATCGTGTTGACGACCAGCACGCGGCGGTAGCCCAGGCGCTGCACGATGCGGGTCACCACGCGCTTCATGCCCATGCTGGCGATGGCCACCGGCAGCATCAGCATGCCGGCCTGCGCCGGGCTGTAGCCCATGGCCAGTTGCATCAACAGCGGAATCAGGTAAGGCATGGCGCCCGAGCCGATGCGCGCAAACAGGTTGCCCAGCAGGCCCACGCGGTAGCTTTGCAGCTGGAACAGGCTGGGCGAAAACAGCGGCGCCGGCGTGCGCAGGGCGTGCAGCCAGTACGAGGCCAGCGCGGCCAGGCCGAGCATCAGCAGCGCCACCACCACGGCGTGCTGCAGGCCCAGCGCGCCGATGCCGTCCAGGGCGATCGAAATCGACAGCATCGCCACCACCAGCATCACGTAGCCCGACAGGTCGAAGCGCGCCAGGTCGCTGCCGCGAAAGTCCGGCATGTAGCGCAGCGTGGCCCAAACGCCCACCAGCGCCACCGGCAGGTTGATCAGGAAGATCCAATGCCAGGAGGCGACTTCCACCAGCCAGCCCCCCAGCGTCGGCCCGATCAGCGGGCCGACCAGTCCGGGGATGGCCACGAAGCTCATCGCCTCCAAAAAGCGCTCGCGCGGGAAGGCGCGCAGCACCGTCAGGCGCCCGACGGGCAGCAGCATGGCGCCGCCGCAGCCCTGCAGGATGCGCGACAGTGTCAGTTCGGTCAGCGTGCGCGAGGCGGCGCAGGCCGCAGAACCCAGCGCGAACAGCGCAATCGCCAGCATGAAGATGCGCCGTGTGCCAAAACGGTCGGCCAGCCAGCCGGTGGCGGGAATCACGGTGGCCATCGCCAGCGCGTAGGCCACCACCACGGCCTGCATGCGCAAGGGGCTTTCACCCAGGCTGCGCGCCATGGCGGGCAGGGCGGTGTTGACGATGGTGGAGTCCAGCGTCTGCATGAAAAAGCCGATGGCGACCAGCCACAGCAGCAGGCGCGTGGACTGTTCGGAGGCTTTGGAGGTCATCAGGGCAGACACAGGGGGCGAGACGCCGGCCGATGATACCGACGAGGCCTGGAGCGCGCTTGCGGCGGCTTGCGGTCTGAAGCCTGTCGACCTTGGGCGGCGTGTGCGGATGAAGGAAAAAGTGAACGCATGTGCTTTTTTGTCCACACTGGCATCAATGGCGGTCGACATGCGCGAGCCGCAGTCCTATGCTTTGGGACACGACCCTCGTATTCGCTTTGACCCGTGCACTGGAGACCGACCATGAAACCCGTTCAAACCAAATCCTGGCTTGTGGCTGCTGCCTTGGTGGCTGCTGCCGGTGGGGCGCACGCGCAGAAGGCGGGGGACTGGGTTTTTGGCGCGGGCGCGCTGCTGTATGCGCCGCAGGACAAGACCACGCCGCTGCGTTTCACCAGCCCGGTCGAGCGCGAGATTCCCGGCTCTGGCGCCAGCGTGAAGAACGCGACCACGCTGGGCCTGAACCTGCACTACTTCATCACCGACAACTGGGCCGTCGAAGGTGTGCTGGGCGTGCCGCCGCGCATCAAGCTGGACGGCGCCGGGACGCTGGCGCCGCTGGGGCAACTGGGCAGTGCGCGTCTGTATGCGCCTTCCGTGCTGGGCAAGTACTTCTTCGGCAGTGCCGACGACAAGTTCCGTTTCTCGGCAGGCCTGGGCTTGACCTACACCAAGTTCGGCAGCGTGCGGCTGAACGACGGTTTGCAGAACACGCTGGGTGGCGCGTTGGGCCTGCCACCGGGCGTCTCGTCCACCTCCGCCAAGATAGACAGCAAACTGGCGCCGGTGCTGAACGTGGGCTTCAACTACGCCTTCACCAAGAACCTGGGCATGACCTTCTCGGTGTCCTACATCCCCATGAAAACCAAGGCCACGCTGACCACCCAGGTGCGCGGCAACACCGTTGCGGTGTCGCAGACGCGCGTGCGGCTCGATCCGATCGTGCCCTTCCTGTACCTGACCTACAAGTTCTGATCGATCGCCGGGTCTAGAAAAAAGCGCCCTCGGGCGCTTTTTTTTGTGCCTGGCCAGCGCAGGCGGGCGGCATCGTTGAAGTTCAGGCGAACACGCCCGCCGATTCCTGCATGCGCTCGGACACTTCACCCAGGTGGTGCAGCGTGTCGCCGTACGTCATTTCCAGCTGCGTGAGGCGCTTGAAGTAGTGGCTGCCGGCATATTCGTCAGTCACGCCGATGCCGCCGTGCAGCTGTACCGACTGCTGGCCGACCACGCGCATCGACTGGCCCAGCTGCACCTTGGCGCGCGACAGCGCCTGGCGGCGCTCGGCTTCGGGCGCGCCCAGTTTCAGCATGGCGTAGTAGCTCATGGAGCGGGCCAGCTCCAGTTGCATCTTCATGTCGGCCACGCGATGGCGCAGCGCCTGGAAGCTGGCGATGACCACGCCGAACTGCTTGCGCTGGTTCATGTACTCGGTGGTCAGGCGCAGGGTCTGCTCCATCGTGCCCACGCCTTCAGCGCAGGCGCAGGCGATGCCTACATCGACGGCGTAGGTCAGGGCGGCGAGGCCTTCGGTGGTGATCAGCGTGGCCGGCGCGCTGTCGAACTTCACTTCGGCCGCGCGCGCTTCGTCCTGCGTCAGGTAGCCGCGGGTGCTGACGCCTTGGGCGCTGCGCTCAATCAGAAAGAGCGCCATCTTGCTGTCGGCCATGGCGGGAACGACGAAGGCGTCGGCCTGATCGCCTGCCGGCACGATGCTCTTCAGCCCGGTCACGGTCCAGCTGTCGCCGCTGCCGCTGGCCTGCGCCTCGCAGCGCTCCAGGTGGTAGCGGGTCTTGCGCTCCTGTTGCGCCAGCACGACCAGAGCTTCGCCGCTGGCGATCTTTGGCAGCCACGCGGCCTGCACGGCGGCGCTGCCGTATTGGCCGATCACGGCGCTGGTGACGAAAGCCTGCGCCAACGGCTCGGTCACGATGCCGCGGCCCAGCTCTTCCAGCACGACCATGGCGTCGACCGGGCCCAAACCGAGGCCGCCGTGCTCTTCGCTGATCCAGATGCCGGTCAGACCCAGGTTGGCCAGTTCGTTGTAGACGCTGCGGTCAAAGCCGCCGGCCTTGACGATCTGTTGGCGGCGCTCGAAGCCATAGTCTTTTTCGACCCACTTGGCCACCGCGTCGCGCAGGGCCTGCTGGTCGTCGGAGAAATCGAAGTCCATGTTCTGTCTGCCTTCCGTGTTCTGTGGGTCAGCCGAGCACCGTCTGCGCGACGATGTTGCGCTGCACCTCGTTGGAGCCGCCGTAGATCGTGGTCTTGCGGTAGTTGAAGTAGCTGGGCGCGAGCGTGGCGTTCGCCACGTCGCCGCCCGGGAAGCCCTGCAGGCCCGCCGCAACGGCCTGGTCGCCCTGCCAGCCGGCTTCCATGGCTTCGAAGATGTAGGGCAGGCTGTAGGGGCCGGCGGCCAGCATCATCAGCTCGGTGTAGCGCTGCTGGATCTCGCTGCCCTTGATCTTCAAGAGGCCGGCGATGTCGAGCGCGTTGCGGCCGGACTTTTCGGCGCTCAGCACGCGCAGCACCAGCATTTCCAGGGCGACCACGTCCACTTCCAGCAGCGCGATCTGGTCGCGAAAGCGCATGTCGTCGTACACGCCTTCGGCCTTGGCGATGCGCTTGACGCGCTCCAGCTCGCGCTTGGCGCGGTTCACGTCGGCGATGTTGGTGCGTTCGTGGCTGAGCAGGTGCTTGGCGTAGGTCCAGCCCTTGTTTTCTTCGCCGATCAGGTTCTCGGCCGGCACTTCGACGTTGTCGAAGAACACGTCGTTGACCTCGACCTCACCGTCCAGCAGCTTGATCGGGCGCACGCTGACGCCGGGCGACTTCATGTCGATCAGCAGGAAGCTGATGCCGGTCTGCGGCTTGCCTTCGTTGCTGGTGCGCACCAGGTTGAACATCCACTCGCCGTGCTGGCCCAGCGTGGTCCAGGTCTTCTGGCCGTTGACGATGTACTTGTCGCCCTGGCGCTCGGCCTTGGTGCGCACCGACGCCAGGTCAGACCCCGAGCCCGGCTCGCTGTAGCCCTGGCTCCACCAGACGTCGCCGCTGGCGATGCCGGGCAGGAAGCGCTCTTGCTGCTCTTTGTTGCCGTAGGCCATGATCACCGGCGCCACCATTACCGGGCCAAAGGGCACGATTCGCGGCGCGCCCGCCATGGCGCATTCTTCCTCGAAAAGGTGTTTCTGCACTGCAGTCCAGCCCGGTCCGCCGAACTGTTGGGGCCAGCCGTAGCCCAGCCAACCCTGCTTGCCCAGGATCTTGGCCCAGCGCTGCATGTCGTCGCGCGACAGGCGCTGCGCCTTGTGCACCTTGTCGGCGATCTCGGGGGGAAGGTGGGCTTTGACCCAAGCGCGAATCTCGTCGCGGAACTTCAATTCTTCGGGGGTGAAGGCAAGATCCATCAGTGTGTCTCCGGTGAGTCCGTGGTTGTAGCACGCGCTTCGGTCGGCTCCCGTTCCCCAGGCGACACGCCCAGTGCGTCGCACAGGCGCTCTACCGTGGCACGCAGGGCTGCCACTTCAGCTTCCAACGCAGAAATACGGTCAAATTGGCCTTCAGCCCTAGAACCATCTGCACGACCAGCTACGCTTTGCATAGCGGATGCGTCCACTTCGCCCGCCAGCAGGTGCGCCCACCGCGCCTCGCGCGCACCGGCCGCGCGCGGCAGCAGCACGACCAGCGGGCCGCCTTTGTCGTCGGCGCGCTCGGCCAGCTCGTTCAGAAAGCCCTCTACCGACGAGATGTCGGCAAAGCGGTGCCAGCGCTCGGCGTTGGTGCGCAGCTCGGCCGCCGTCTGCGGTCCGCGCAGCATCAGCAGGCCCAGCAGCACGGCCGACTGGTCGGGGATCTGCAGCACGCGCTGAAGGTTGTGTTCGTACTTGGCGACGCGGCTGCCGTGCGATTCGATCACCAGGGACAGCGCCTTCAGATCGTCCAGCGCTTCCTGCGCCTCGGCTTCGCTCACGTTCATCACCGGTTCGCGGCTGGTCTTCTGGTTGCAGCCGGTCACCACCAGGTTGAGCGACAGCGGGTAGGTGTCGGGCACGGTGCGCGCCTTTTCCAGCAGCGTGCCCAGCACGCGGGTTTCGGTCGGGGTCAGAGGTCGGGGCAAGGTCATGCGGCAAGCATAGCGAGGCGCGGGCGGGCGCACCACCGCGTCGCCCGTCGCACGGGGCTGCCCGATAATCCACCCCCTTCATGCAGCACATCGTCATCCTGATCTCCGGCACCGGCAGCAACATGGCGGCCATCGTGCAGGCCGCCGAGCGCGAGCGCTGGGCCGAGCGCCTGAGCGCGCGCGTCACCGCCGTGATCAGCAACCGCCCGCAGGCGCCGGGGCTGGCGCTGGCACGGGACGCCGGCTTGGCCACGCACGTCGTCGACCACCAGGCCTACGCCAGCCGCGAGGCGTTTGACGCGGCGTTGGGCGACGCCATCGAGCAGCACGCGCCCGCGCTGGTGGTGCTGGCCGGCTTCATGCGCATCCTGACGCCCGGCTTTGTCGCGCGCTTTGACGGGCGGCTGATCAACATCCACCCCAGCCTGCTGCCGGCCTTCACCGGCCTGCACACGCACCAGCGCGCCATCGACATGGGTTGCCGCTTTGCCGGTGCCACCGTGCACCGCGTGACGGCCGAGCTGGACCACGGCGACATCCTGGACCAGGCGGTGGTGCCGGTGCTGCCGGGCGACAGCGCCGCCACGCTTGGCGCGCGTGTGTTGAGCCAGGAACACTTGCTGTACCCGCGCGCCATCGCGGCGTGGCTGCAAGAGCAGGGCGGCTGATAGGCGGATAGGCCGCGACGGCGCGCGCGGGCCGGTCCGAGAGGTTTTCAAGGGGAATGCGCCTCTGGCCCTACGGGGGATTGCGCGGTCAGCTAGCAAGAAGATAGCAAACGGCAGCGCTGCCCTATCACCGTGTCGCTGGCCCCGGCCGCCGCGCGACCCGCATGCAAGCCGCACGCGCGCCGCACAAGCCGTCCGCGCATGCGTGGAGCCGAATGCGACAATCCCCCCATGCATCCCAACGCCTTGCTGAACCACGCCAGTGAACTGGTGCTGCAGGTTCTGCGCCTGGACCACCCGGCCGATGCGGTGGTGTCCCGCTATTTCCGTGACCACCGCCAGCTGGGCCCGCGCGAGCGCGCCACGCTGGCCGAGACCGCCTACGCCGTGCTGCGGCGCAAGCCTTTGTACGAACACCTTGCCCGCGCCGGCAGCGGCGCGCGCGAGCGGCGCCTGGCCATCCTGGGCTTTCACGGCTCGCGCGACTTTTTGAATGGCGCGCTCAGCCCGCAGGAAAAATCCTGGCTCAAGTCGTGCGACGCCGTGACGGCGGCCGAGCTGCGCCCCGAAGACGTGCACAACCTGCCGGCCTGGCTGGTCGAACCGCTGCGGGCGCAGGTCGGCGACGAATTCGACGCACTCGCGGCCAACCTGCTGGAGACGGCGCCGCTCGACCTGCGTGTCAACACTTTGAAGATGAAACGGGCTGAAGCCGAGAAGGGACTTGCGCGGGCAGCTATTCAATCTGAAGCAACACCGCATTCGCCCTGGGGCCTGCGCGTGCACGGCAAACCGCCCTTGCAGAAGCTGGCGCTGTTCACCGAAGGCGCACTTGAAGTGCAGGACGAGGGCTCGCAACTGCTGGCGCTGCTGCTGGACGCCAAGCGCGGCGAGATGGTGGCGGACTTTTGCGCCGGCGCCGGTGGCAAGACGCTGGCGATTGGCGCGGGCATGCGCAGCACCGGGCGGCTGTACGCGTTTGACGTGTCGGCGCACCGACTGGCGGCGCTGAAGCCTCGCCTGGCGCGCAGCGGGCTGTCGAACGTGCACCCGGTCGCTATCGCGCACGAGCGCGACGAACGCATCAAGCGGCTGGCCGGCAAGATGGACCGCGTGCTGGTCGACGCGCCGTGCTCGGGCCTGGGCACGCTGCGCCGCAACCCCGACCTGAAATGGCGCCAGTCGCCCAAGGACGTGCAAGAGCTGACCGCCAAGCAGCAGGCCATCCTGACCAGCGCCGCGCGCCTGGTCAAACCGGGCGGGCGCCTGGTCTACGCCACCTGCAGCGTGCTGTCGGAAGAGAACGAGGCCATCGCCACCGCCTTCGGCGCCGCGCACGCGGATTTCGTGCCGCTGAACGTGGCCGAAGTGCTGACGACGCTCAAGGTGCCGGACGCCACGGCGCTGTGCAGCCCGGCGACTGAGAGCGAAGGCGAGGGCCGCGTGCCCGCAGGCCAGTTCCTGCGGCTGTGGCCGCACCGCCATGGCACGGACGGCTTCTTCGCTGCCGCGTGGCAGCGCAAGTGAGGCTGACCGCGCGCAGGTCATGGCCTGCCTGTCGCCGAATCTGATCCTGATTTGATAGCTGGTTGCGCAAGGCCAGTGGGCGTTTCAGCCCAATTTGACCCTTTAATCAGGGTGCTGGCCCATCGCGGGCTGCGTCGTTCAGCATGCGGCCCGTGCGGGCGCGGGCCTGCTGCACCAGGGTCGAAATCAGCACCGCTTCGGGCAGGTTGGCCCAGTACCGGCGCGGCATTTCGCGCCGCATCGCCTGGTCCTTCAGGCGCGCCGGGTTGAAGGTGCTGGCGTAATAGGCCAGCCACAGCGCTTCGCCCGCGTCTGCGGGCGGCGCATCGGCGCGGCGTGCGCCGGGGGCCGTTTGCAGCTGCTCGCCGTCCCAGGCCACGCACAGGTCCGGCGTCAGGATCGACCAGCGCTGGTTGGCGAAGCGCCGCACAAAGAAGGGCGCGGCCGCCAGCACGATGTGGTGGGCTGGTTCGAACCATGCCACCTGCAGGTCGGGCTCGCCCGGGCGGCGCGTGGGGCGAAAGCGCACGAAGGCGTGCATCTTGTGGATGTCGCGCCCGACGGCGTGGGCCATGCGCTCGAGCTGGCGCCAGTCGGCGTCCAGCACGTCCTGGCGCAGGCGCGGGTCGGCGTGCGTGCGATGCAGCCAGCGGTGGCACAGCTCGAAGCGCCCAGCGTCGCGGTGCAAGCTGGCGCCTTGCAGCGTGCGCAACTGCTCGCGCGACAGGCGCAGCGGCCGTTGGTCGGCACGCAGCGGCACCCGGTCCAGATCGCGCGGCGTCAACGCGCGGCCGGTGACGCTGGCGGACGCGTTGGCGCTGAACAGGTCTGCGTGGGCCGGGGCGGCGGGCGTGGCAACCGGGTCGCCAGCATCGTGGTCATCGGCCGTGCCCCAACGCCAGCGCACTTGCTCCGGCGGCACGCCTTCGGCCAGCAGCACGCGGCAGGCCTGGCGAAACCCGGCCCAGTCGGTGGGCCCGGCCAGCTCGATCACCAGGGTGGCGTCGTCGGTCACCATGGGCGCGCCCGTTCAGAACAGGCTGGCCTGCGCCGGCTCGACGCGCCGCAGGCCGCTGTGGGTGCGTTGCGCCACGCTGGCAGCGCCTTGCTGCAGCAGGGCGGCGCGCAAGCGCAGGCTGTCGACCCCGTCGCGCGGGACGTGGCCATCAACAACGATGAAGGCCAGCGCCTTGTGCACCGGAATCCTCAGCGCCAGCAGGTCTTCGTGGCGGATGCGGCGCGCGCGCCGGGCCATCAGCAGGCGGCCCACCGTGCGCGGGCCGAGGCCGGGGACGCGCAGCAGCATCGACTTGGGCGCGCGGTTCAGATCGACGGGAAATGCCTGCCGGTTGGCCAGCGCCCAGGCGAGTTTGGGGTCGATGTCCAGGTCGAGCATGTCCGCGCCGGTGGCGGTGGCAGGCACGATCTCTTGCGCGGCGTAGCCATAGAAGCGCATCAGCCAGTCGGCCTGGTAAAGGCGGTGTTCGCGCATCAGCGGCGGCGCCTGCAGCGGCAGGTCGCTGGAGGCATCGGGAATCGGGCTGAACGCCGAGTAGTACACGCGCCGCAGGCCGTACCCGGTGTACAGGCTGGAACTGGTCAGCAGGATGTCGCGGTCGCTGGCGCGGTCGGCGCCCACGATCATCTGCGTGCTCTGGCCTGCAGGCGCGAAGCGCGGCACGCGGGCTCGGCGCGCAGGCGCACGGGGCAGTGACTGGATGTGCGACTGCTGTGCCACGGCGGCCTTGCGCGCGCTGACCCGCCCCGCGACCTCGCCCATCGCGGCGCGGATGCGTTTGCCGTCTTTTTCGGGCGCGAGCTGCGACAGGCCTTGCGCCGTGGGCAGTTCCACGTTGATGCTCAGCCGGTCGGCGTAGCGCCCGGCCAGCGCCAGCAGCTCGGCCGACGCGTCCGGGATGGTCTTGAGGTGGATGTAGCCGCGAAAGTCGTGCTCCTCGCGCAGCGAGCGGGCCACGCGCACCAACTGCTCCATGGTGTAGTCGGGCGACTGGATGATGCCGCTGGACAGGAACAGGCCTTCGATGCAGTTGCGGCGGTAGAAGTCCAGCGTCAGGGCCACCACCTCCTGCACCGTGAAGCGTGCGCGGGCCACGTTGGAGCTGACGCGGTTGATGCAGTAGCGGCAGTCGTAGACGCAGTAGTTGGTCAACAGCACCTTGAGCAGCGAGATGCAGCGCCCGTCCGGTGCGTAGCTGTGGCAGATGCCGCTGCCCGTGACCGAGCCCATGCCGGTACCGTCGCGCGAGTCGCGGCGCTGGCCGCCGCTGGAGGCGCAGCTGGCGTCGTACTTGGCCGCATCGGCCAGGATTTCGAGTTTCCGCAACGTGTCCATGGGCTGTATTTTCATACAGTTCTTCGGCTTCGTCGAGATGGCCGGGAGGGTATGTGGCGCTCCCGCGGGTCGACACCGGCTCGGGCAGCGGCTGGAGCGCGCAATTCGGCACGGAAATCCCTTGTGTGATACGGTGCTACGCCTGTTGCAGGGAAAAACCCGGTCCTGGCGCGAGACCCCGTCCCTACAATCGAACCTTCTGGCTACAACCGCCTCTTACCGGCTCCGGGCAAGGATCGACCCGGCACGCCGAACACTGACGGGGACAACGGCTTCCCCGGTATCCGAAAGTACTCGACTCAATGAACTGGTTTCTCGATGCGCCGATGCTGAACGCCACGGTGGACTGGCTGGCCGGCGGCCTGCTGGATCTGGCCTGGTGGCAAGTGCTGCTGATCGGCCTGGTGGCCACGCACATCACGATCGTCAGCGTCACGCTGTACCTGCACCGGCATTCAGCGCACCGCGCACTAGATCTGCACCCGGTGCTGCAGCATTTCTTCCGTTTCTGGTTGTGGATGACAACCGGCATGACAACCAAGGCGTGGACCGCCATCCACCGCAAGCACCACGCCAAGTGCGAGCAGGCCGAAGACCCGCACAGCCCGCAGATCCACGGCATCCGCAAGGTGTTCTGGCAGGGCGCGGAGCTGTACCGCGCCGAGGCCGCCAACGCCGAGACGATGTCGCGTTACGGTCACGGCACGCCCAACGACTGGGTCGAGCGCCACCTGTACAGCCGCTACTCGGCGCTTGGGGTCAGCCTCATGCTGATCATCGACGTGGCGCTGTTTGGCGCCTTGGGTGCGGCGCTGTGGGCGATGCAGATGGTCTGGATCCCGTTTTGGGCGGCCGGTGTCGTCAACGGCATGGGGCACTACTGGGGTTACCGCAATTTCGAAGCGCAGGACGCATCCACCAACCTGACGCCCTGGGGCATCGTGATCGGCGGCGAGGAGTTGCACAACAACCACCATACGTACCCGACCTCGGCCAAGTTCTCGGTCAAGCCGTACGAATTCGACATCGGCTGGTTCTACATCAGCCTGTTGAGCAAGCTGGGCCTGGCCAAGGCCAAGAAGATCCCGCCTCGCCTGGCCTATGGCGAGATGCGCCCGGTGGCCGACGAGAAGACGCTGGAAGCGCTGATCGCCCACCGCTACGAGGTGATGGCCGGCTACGCCCGCCACATGCGTGCCGTGCTCGCGCAGCAGACCCAGTCGGCCAGCCCCAGCCGCGCCCTGCAGGCCGCGCGCCGCTGGCTGCACCGCGACACCGACAAGGTGCCCGCCACCGCCGCTCCGCAACTGGCCGAAGCCCGCGCCGCCTACCCGGTGCTGGACCAGATGGTCACCATGCGCGAAGAGCTGCGCCAACTGTGGCTGAACACCGGCCGTACGCGCGAACAGCTGGTCGCCGATTTGCAGGCCTGGTGCCATCGCGCTGAAGCCAGCGGCATCGCCGCGCTGCGCGAGTTTTCGCTGAAGTTGCGGGCGATGGCGTAAGACGCCAGCGCCAGGAGGCGGCCGGCGCCGCTCCTGGCAAAACCTTCGGTGTCCACGACAAGCCGCCCGCGAGGCGGCTTTTTCTCGCCGGTGTGCATTGCGCTATCGGGCTGGACTCAGGCGACGCCGGCGCTGCTCGCTTTCACTCCGCTGCTGGCAGCACCACCAAACCGCCGTGGCATTGCGCCGAAAGCGCCTGCAGCCACCCGTCCGCTTCCGCCAACGGCAAGCGCACTCGCCAGTGCACGCGTTCCCCGTGTTGCACGTCCAGCAACTGCACGCCGTCTGCCAGCGCGCGGCGCACCAGGCCTTCGTGCACGTAGTCGCAGGCAAAGCGCAGCTCGGTCAGCGCCACAGCTTCTTGCTTCTCGGCCGTCAGCAAAGCCTGCGCGACCGCGTCGGTGTAGGCACGCACCAGGCCGCCCGCGCCCAGCTTCACGCCGCCGAAATAGCGCACCACGGTGGCCAGCACCTGGTGCAGGTTGTGGTGGCGCAGCACTTCGAGCATCGGCCGCCCGGCCGTGCCGGAGGGCTCGCCGTCGTCCGCCGCGGCCGACTGGCCGCCCGCCATCAGCGCCCAACACACGTGGTTGGCCTTGGGGTGTTCGGCGCGCAAGCCGGCGACGATGCGCGCGGCCTCGTCGCGGCTGTGCACCGCTTGCACGCAGCCGATGAAGCGGCTTTTCTTGAGGATCAGCTCGCTGTGGCAGGGCGCGAGCAGGGTGTAGGGCATCGGGGTGACAGCGCCAGCCGGGCCGTGCCGCGCTGGCGCAGGAGAGGGCTCGGCGCCTTACTTCAGCGCCTTGACCACCGCATCACCCATCTCGCGCGTGCCGACCTTGGTCGTGCCTTCGCTGTAGATGTCGGGCGTGCGCAGGCCTTGGGCCAGCACGGCTTTGACGGCGGTTTCAATGCGGTCGGCGGCTTCGGGCTGGCCGAGGCTGAAGCGCAGCATCATCGCGGCGCTGAGGATGGTGGCCAGCGGGTTGGCCACGCCCTTGCCGGCGATGTCGGGTGCGCTGCCGTGGCTGGGTTCGTACAGGCCTTGCTTCTTGTCGTTCAGGCTGGCGCTGGGCAGCATGCCGATGGAGCCGGTCAGCATCGATGCCTCGTCGCTCAGGATGTCGCCGAACATGTTGCCGGTGACGATCACGTCAAACGCCTTGGGCGCCTTGACCAGTTGCATGGCGGCGTTGTCGACGTACATGTGGTCCAGCGCGACGTCCGGGTAGTCCTTGTGCACCTCGGTCACCACGTCTTTCCAGAACTGGAAGGTCTCCAGCACGTTGGCCTTGTCGACGCTGGTCACCTTCTTGTTGCGCTTGCGCGCGGCTTCAAAGGCGACGCGGGCGATACGCTCGATCTCCGGCTTGGAATAGCGCATGGTGTCGAAGGCTTCCTCGGTGCCCGGGAAGTGGCCGTCCGTGGCCGTGCGCTTGCCGCGCGGCTGGCCGAAGTAGATGTCGCCCGTCAGCTCGCGGATGATGAGGATGTCCAGGCCGGCCACCAACTCGGGCTTCAGGCTGGAGGCACTCACCAGCTGTTCATAGCAAATCGCCGGGCGGAAGTTGGCGAACAGGCCCAGCGCCTTGCGCAGGCCCAGGATGGCCTGCTCGGGCCGCAGCGGGCGGTCCAGCGTGTCGTACTTCCAATCGCCCACCGCGCCAAACAGGATGGCGTCGGCCGACTTGGCCAAGTTCAACGTGGCTTCCGGCAGCGGATGGCCCGACGCCTCGTACGCCGCACCGCCGACCGGCGCCGTTTCCATTTCGAACTTCAGGCCCAGCGCGTTCAGCACCTTGACGGCTTCCGCCGTGATTTCCGGACCGATCCCGTCGCCGGGAAGAATGGCGATCTTCATGGTATTTTGCTTCTCTTTTAATAGCTGCCCGCGCAGATTGCAGTAGCGCTAGAGCCTGATTTGATTAAAAAACGGGGATTTGGCCCACCAAGCTTACCGCAGGCAAGCGGTGCCGCCCGTGGCACCCACGCCCCCACCAGCGAACGCCGTCGCCGCACCCGCGGCGGCGACCGGCGTTGTCCCCCTTCCCGCGAAGCGAGAGAAGGGGGAAGCCGCGTCAGCGGCTCAGGGGGATGTCACACCGTATGCGCCAGCCAGGGCTTGGTTGCCAGCCGGTTGGCTTCAAAGGCCTTGATCTTGTCCTGCTGGCGCAGGGTCAGGCCGATGTCGTCAAAGCCGTTCAGCAGGCAGTACTTGCGGAAGGGTTGGACGTCGAAGGGGATCTCGCTGCCGTCGCCCTTGACGATGACCTGACGCTCCAGATCAACGGTGAGCTCGTAGCCGGGGAAGGCGGCGACTTCGTCAAACAGCTTGGCGATCGTGGCCTCGGGCAGCACGATCGGCAGCACGCCGTTCTTGAAGCAGTTGTTGAAGAAGATGTCGGCAAAGCTGGGCGCCAGGATGGCGCGAAAGCCGTACTGCTGCAGCGCCCAGGGGGCGTGCTCGCGGCTGGAGCCGCAGCCGAAATTCTTGCGCGCGATCAGCACGCTGGCGCCGGCGTAGCGCGACTGGTTCAGCACGAAGTCGGGGTTCGGCTTGCGGCTGGCCGGGTCCATGCCCGGTTCGCCCTTGTCCAGGTAGCGCCATTCGTCGAACAGGTTGGGGCCAAAGCCCGTCTTCTTGATCGACTTGAGAAATTGCTTTGGGATGATGGCGTCGGTGTCGACGTTCTCGCGGTCCATGGGGGCCACAAGGCCCTGGTGTACGGTGAATTTTTCCATGTTGATTCCGTTCCGCCATCACCCGGGCACCCCTTGCGGGGGCGCCCTCAGATGGCTTATTTGCCTACTTCCTTAACCTTTTCGCCGGCTTTTTCGATGCCTTGGCCAGCCTTGTCGAGGCCCGTGCCGACGGCGTTGGTCACGGTGCCGGCGTTTTCCTTGGTGTCCTTCTTGGCGCCTTGCCAGGTACTGCCGCAGCCGCCCAGGGCGAGTGCAGCAGTGACGAACAGCAGGGGAAGAATGCGTTGCATGTGAAGCTCCTTGTAAAAAATAGTACTCAGGACTTCAGCGTAGCAAATTCCCCGGCCGCCCGTCCGTCAGACAAAACGCCGAACGTCGACGAAGTGCCCGTGCACGGCTGCCGCGGCGGCCATGGCCGGACTGACCAGGTGCGTGCGGCCACCGTTGCCCTGGCGGCCTTCGAAGTTGCGGTTGCTGGTGCTGGCGCAGCGCTCGCCCGGCTCCAGTCGGTCGGCGTTCATGGCCAGGCACATGCTGCAACCCGGTTCGCGCCATTCAAAGCCGGCGGCGGTGAAGATCTTGTCCAGGCCTTCGGCCTCGGCCTGCTGCTTGACCAGGCCCGAGCCCGGCACCACCAGCGCCTGCTTGACGTTGCCGGCCACCTTCTGGCCCAGCTTCTTGACCACGGCGGCGGCTTCGCGCATGTCTTCGATGCGGCTGTTGGTGCAGCTGCCGATGAAGACCTTGTCCACGCGGATGTCGGCCAGCGCCTTGTTGGGTTCCAGACCCATGTAGGTCAGCGCGCGCTCGATGGCGCCGCGCTTGTTGGCGTCTTTTTCCTTGTCGGGGTCGGGCACGCGGCCGTCAATGCCCAGCACCATCTCGGGGCTGGTGCCCCAGGTAACTTGCGGCAGGATCTCGGCGGCGTTCAGCTCGACCACGGTGTCGAACTTGGCGCCTTCGTCCGAATGCAGGGTGCGCCAGTAGCCCACGGCCTGGTCCCATTCCGGGCCGCCAACAAACTTACCGGTGGCCGAATCGGTGCCGGGCGACAGCAGGCGGCCTTTGACGTATTCGACGGTCTTGTCGTCCACCGCGACCAGACCGGCGCGCGCACCGGCTTCGATTGCCATGTTGCACACCGTCATGCGGCCTTCCATGCTGAGCGCGCGGATCGCGTCGCCCGCAAATTCAATGGTGTAGCCGGTGCCGCCCGCCGTGCCGATCTTGCCGATGATGGCCAGCACGATGTCCTTGGCCGTCACGCCGGGCGCGGTTTGGCCGTTCACGCGGATCAGCATGTTCTTGGCCTTCTTGGCCAGCAGGGTTTGCGTGGCCAGCACATGCTCGACCTCGCTGGTGCCGATGCCGTGCGCCAGCGCGCCAAACGCGCCGTGCGTGCTGGTGTGGCTGTCGCCGCACACCACCGTCATGCCGGGCAGGGTGGCGCCGTTTTCAGGGCCGATCACGTGCACGATGCCCTGGCGCTTGTGCATGAAGGGGAAGAAGGCCGCCGCCCCGTTGGCGCGGATGTTGGCGTCCAGCGTGGTGATCTGCTCTTTGCTGATCGGGTCTTCAATGCCGTCGTAGCCGCGCTCCCAGCCGGTGGTGGGCGTGTTGTGGTCGGCGGTGGCGACCACGCTGCTCACGCGCCAGACCTTGCGGCCGGCTTCGCGCAGGCCTTCAAACGCTTGCGGGCTGGTCACTTCGTGCACCAGGTGGCGGTCGATGTAGAGGATGGCGGTGCCGTCCTCTTCGGTGTGGACGACGTGGTCGTCCCAAAGCTTGTCGTACAGCGTGCGTGCGGTCATGGTGTCGTGCTTCGTGGGAATGAAATCGAGGGTTGCGAAAAAAACTCAGGCCGCGTGCGCCAGCGGCGGATCGGCCTGCAGGTGTTCATCGGCCTGCAGGTGGTCGACCAGCGCCCGCGCAGTCACGGGCAAGGTCTTGAAATCGCGCGCAATCAGGCGGATGTCGCGCCGCGCCCAGGCGTCGGTGAGGGGCACGGCGTGCAGGGCGCCGGCGGCGCGCATCAATTCAAACGCGCGCGCCGGCATCACGCCCACGCCCAGGCCGTTGTCGATCATGCGGCACATGGCGTCCAGCCCGGTCACGCGGATGCGCAGGCGAATCGCCCGCCCGGCCTGCGCCGCCGCCTGGTGCATGGCCAGCGCGATGGAGCTGCCAGCGTGCAGGCCGACGTGGTCAAAGTCCAGGCTTTCTGCGAATTCGATAGCTGGCTGCGCAGACAGGGCGTGGCCTGCAGGCACCACCAGCACCAAATCGTCGTGCCGGTACGGCAGCGACTGCAGCGCCGCGCCACCGGCCGCCAGCGCGCTGGCGTTGCAAATGCCCAGGTCGGCCGCGCCTTCCTGCACGGCGCGCACCACGTCGGCGGACAAGTGCTCTTCCAGGTCGATCTTGACCTGCGGGTGCGCGCGCACAAAGCTGCCCAAATCGTCCGGCAGAAACTGCACGATGGCCGAAATGCTGGCGTGCACGCGCACATGGCCGCGCACGCCGTCGGCGTATTCGCTCAGCTCGCTCTGCATTTTTTCCAGCCCATACAGCACGTTGCGTGCGTGGTGCAACAGGCTTTGACCGGCCGGCGTCAGGTCGACCCCGCGCGCATGGCGGTAGAGCAGGGGCGTGTCCAGCGCCGCTTCCAGGTCGGCCAGGCGCTTGCTGACGGCCGACGCGGCGATGAATTCCCGCTCGGCCGCCTTGCCGATGCTGCCGGCCTCGCACACGGCCACGAACAGCTGCAAGCTGGTCAGGTCGATGCGGCGGGCAAAGCTGCGTTCGGTGAGTTTCATAGTGGGCGGGTTGTGGCTTCTTGCTTCAAGAAGGCTTTTTGCCATTCTCTCAGCAAAACCAAGTCAGGGCATCGCGAATGGCGATGGGTAGATGGCGCAGACGGAATGTCTGCCGGCCGGAGCGAGCGGGCAAGCGGTCAGCGCGGGCCGACCGCGCGCGGTGGGCGTAGCGGCACAAATCCAGTCAAATCGGTCTCTGGCCCTACAACCACCTGCGCAACCAGCTTCTCTTTGTATAGCAAGCAGCGCCTTCATCCCACCTGCTTCGCTGCCCGCCCGACTTGTCCCCGCGTCCTGTGGGCTGAGCTGTGGAAGGCCTTCTGGACAACCCTGGCATCCCGCGCCCCGCTTGGCTTGGCGGGCGGTGCCTCTTGTTTGGGCAGTGGGCTGTTGGCGTCGATTTGACCTGTTTGTACCCGGATGATTTGACGGGCTCTGCACAAGGCGCCGACTTGTACCCGCGCGTTGTGGGCGGACTTGTTGAAAAGCGTGGGGGCAAGTGCCGAAAGCCGCGCCGGCATTGGGCTGGCGGGGCGTGCCTATTCTTTGGGCAGCGCGCGGGGCCGCGCCGCATCAGGTATGGTGTCGGCCCGAAGCCGCGCGCCGATGGCGTTCGCGTCGCCGCACCCCGCACCGGCCACGCGCTGCGGCGATCAAGTGCCAGCGCACCTGCGCAAGCCGCGTAGCCTGCTCTTGAATCGGTAGCTGCCCGAGCAATGTCCTCTGGGGCCAACGCCCAGTTCCCTGCCCAAAGTGGGTCGCTGCTGCCCACCCGCTTTCACGGACCGACCATGCAATCCGCCTCCGCCGACATCTTTGACGCCGCGTACTACGAACGCTTCTATTTCGACAAGAAGACCAGCGTGGTCGACCCCGCGCACATGGACCGGCTGGGCGCGTTCGTCGCCGCCTACCTGCAGTACCTGCGCGTGCCGGTGCGGCGCGTGCTGGACGTGGGCTGCGGCATCGGTCTGTGGCAAGGACTGATCGCGCGGCACTTTCCGGATGCCAGCTACCATGGCGTGGAACTCAGCGCGTATTTGTGCGAGCGCTTCGGGTGGCAGCAGGCGTCCGTCGTCGACTACGCCGCGGACGAGCCGTTCGACCTGGTCATCTGCCAGGGCGTGTTGCCCTACCTCAGCCCGCCCGATCTGCGGCGAGCGCTGGCCAACCTGGGCCGGCTGAGCCGCGGCGCACTGTACGTCGAAGCAGTGGCGCGCGAAGACTACGAACGCGACGTGATCGACGAAGAGTTGACCGACGCGCGCCTCTTTCGCCACCGCGCCGAGCTGTACCGGCGCGGCCTGCGCCCGCACTTCCACGAACTGGGCGGCGGCCTGTGGCTGAGCCGCAGCGCCGAGGTGCCGCTGTTTAAGCTGGAGCACTTGGGCGGGCGTTAACTGCGGCACTGCGCGATGGGCGATTTGGCGGGCCGAGCCCACACGCGGCATCCGCTGTCTGATGCCATGGCGCGTGACAACCTGTGTCAAATTGAATGGATGCAAAGGCCACCGATATGCCAAACCCCTACCCGCGTCGTGCTGGTGCGCGCCTCGCTGCCACGTGGTGGCGGGTCGCACCCTTGGCGCTGACCTTAGCCGCCTGCGGGGGGTGACGGGCAGGACGCCCCGCCGCCGCAAGCCTGCGCCGAGACCGGGCCATACGCGTGTCAATCAGGCGAAACCGAGCCGCTTTACGGCTTTCAATGGGCGCTGCGCTACGCTGGCAACTACTTCACGGCCCATTCAGACGCCGGCGCCTATGGCGGCGGGAGCGCGCAGTCCACCTGGCTCTGGCTGCAAGGCAACACACGCCGGGCGCGGCGTGCCAAGGTGGCGTTGCCGTGACGCTTGCGCATCACGGCCTCCAACTCAGCGCGCTATTCGAGCGTCAATTCTGTTCTTTGCACGCCCTGATATCTGGCGTCAATGCATTCGATTTCAAGGATTCAGTGGACTAGCGAGGTGCAAGCCTATATTCCTTCGTGATGTACCCCCGAACACAACTCGTTTGGCTGTGGCGCGATAACATACCGCCGCGGCGTTGGGCACTGTGCCGTAGTTGGCGCAGAGCATCAGCTCGATCCATCGGCAACCTGTAGGTCGAAAGCCTCTTGGTCGACGAAACGCCCCTCGCTGCGCAGAATGGGCAGCAATACGTTGTCAGCATAAGGACAGCCGGTGTGGCCGGGATCCGTTTGTTTGGCCTTGGCTGCCCATTCGGGGAAGTGGCCTGCACCAGCCTCAAGCAGCCTCACCAATTGCCCGTAGCCGGTGCGCCAAGCGCCGAGTTGGGGAAATACCTCGCGCAGAGTCGCCAGAATCTGCATGCCCGAATGGTCGAGGTCGCCAAAGAAGGACATCGGCACTACTGGCGGGTCATCGCGCCCGCCTTCCCCTGACTGGAATAACCACGCCTCGATTTGGTGCCGCGCAATTGGGGGCGCCGAGGTGCGCAGGTACAGACGACAACCGGCACGTGAACGCAATCTGCGACCGCTGCCCCGGAAACCCGCTGCATAGACCAACAGGCTATTCGCCCAGGCGGAGGCACGTGTGTCGGCCATGTGCTCGAAGGTCACCAGGTTCTCGATGAACAGCACGTCCTGGAAGGCTCTGCCACCGTCATTGGTGCCGCCAGTTGGACTCCAATGCGGCGGAGCCAGCAACAACTGGATCGGCGCCTCTGCGAACTGGCTCGACGTCGCGCCCAGCAGCCTCAGCAGTTCCTCGCGGTGGTCCAGCACCTTGGAGCGGCCCTGGAAGGCGCGTGCAGAGGCTTCGCGCAGGGCCATCGCTTGGCCCGATTGGCACAACGTGGTCAAGATGGCGAGGCTGCGGGTGGCCTCCTCCACCGGCAGTCCTTCCATAGGGATCAATGGGCTGCGGGCCAGGTGGTCCAGCACGGCGGCCGGATCGGCAGGTGCTTCCATCGGATTCGCCGTCCAGTGTGCGGCCAAGTGCGCTCGCCATTGCTGCCGCCAGCGTTGGGCCTGCGGGGTGTACCGGGCCCACGCCGCCAGAGCGCCGAAATCGCACAGCTCCAGCCGGGGTCTGCGGTCGCTGAAGCTGGCGAATGCGCGGGGCGCTTCCAACAGCAAGGCGACCCAGCCCGTGGCGCACAGGTCATCGAGTTGCATGCGGAGCAACAGGATCTGGTCAGCATCCACGGCATCGTGCAACTCGGGTGCAGCCTTGCGATCCAGCGGCAGGCGCACCGGCCCCTCGGCTGTGCTGCGCTCAGCCTTGGCGAGCAGCAACCGGGCCAGCCGCAGCAGGAAGGGATGTGGCTGAGGCGGATTGGACAGCGAGGACGATTCGGACGTGTCCATGGTCAGGGCGAGGGCCTGCGTTCATCCAGGCTTGCGCGGGCATCTTCGGCCGGCAGACCTGGGGGCTCTTCTTGGGCCTGTTGAGCGATCCACTGGACGCGCGCCGCCTGGCGGGCCTGTTCGGCATGTGCGCTCCACAACCGGGCCAGGGCCGGACGGTTGAGTGTTTTCTCCTGCGCGTCGCTGATGAAGAGCTCTTGACCATCGCGTCGAGCGATCACCTTCGAGAAAGTGAACTCCTTGTCGAACTCGGGCTTGACCGCGCCAGATTTGGACGTGGGCATGGCCACGATGAGTTGCAGACCCAGTGTCTGCGACAGGAACTGCAGCACGTTGCGCGAGCGCGTTTCGTCCATCTTGGAGAAAGCCTCATCGCTGAGCATCAGCCGCAGGGCGGGCGCCTCGCGGCGGTCGCGGCCGAAGTGCCCGAGCGCATGGGCCAGCACGGCTGAGCGCACCACGTAAAAAGGCGTTTCCAGCTCGCCGCCCGAACCCGTGCCCCAGGTGGACAGCCGCGTGGTACCCACCGGGCTAGTGCGCAGGATGTCGTAGCGCCGGTAGTTGCGGTAGTCCGCCAGTTCGCGCAGCGCGCGTTCGCTGGCGCCCTGATCGTTGGCCAGCAGCAGGCGGCGAATCTCTTCCGCGGTGGCGCGCTGTTCGTCGCTGAGTCGCGGCGAGGTGAAGATGGAGCCGCGGTCATGCTCCAGTCCTTCGACCGCGCTTTCCACCGCCTCGAAGAAATCCTGCACTTTCTGCATGCGCGGCACCCAGTCCCATTCCAGCCTGAAGGTGTCGCTGCCGAAGCGGATGTCTTGCAGGTGGCGGTTGAGCCGCTGCAGCGTCAGCGCGCCCTGCTTGACATCGTCGCGCACCTTGAAGCAGAAGCTGCTGGTGAAGACGTGGTTGAACTGGCCTTCGGCGTCGCGCAGGGCGCGCGCGTTGTCCGCCAGGCCGATGGCGCGCTGGCGCTGGGCCTGCTCGGCAATGGCGGTGCGGGTGCGTTCGACCAAAGGAAGCAGCTCTTCGAGTCGATCGACATTGCGGGGCGGGTCGATCCAGACGAAGCGCTCGCTGTCGTCGCGCGCCCCCGACAAGTAAGTGCCCACGGCCTGGGCCAGTTCGCGCAGTGTGCGGGGAAGGCCTTCTCGCAAGCTCTGCACGCGGTGGCGCAGCGCGTCCAGACTGGTTTCTGGCTTGGCCGCCAGTGTCTGGGCTTCGTCCAGCAATTGAGGCTCTGTAGCCAGGGTGGGGCCAGCACCCGCGAAGCGCGAGGCCCAGACTGTGGCGTTGGCGCAAGCGATGTCGAGATCAGGCAGGCGGGCCTCCAAATCGACCTCACGCCTGTGCAAGCCTCCCAAGGCCAGTTTCGTTGCGCCCATCTGCTCTTTTTCATCGCTGTGCTGCGCCCGCACGCCATTGATGCGCCCATTGAGGTTTTTCTGCTCGGCCAGTAGCGCATCGATAGCCGACAAGTCCAGCGCCTGAAGTGCCTGTTCAGCATTGGCATGCTGGGACTGGCTTTCCAACACGGCGAGCAGCAAGGGAGTCAGCGGCGTGAACACGGGGCCATTGAACATGCGGGTGATCGCGAGCAGCGACTGGCGTAGCGCCTGCAGTGCACTCGTCTCTTTTGCCAGGCGTTTGAGTTCGTCCTCACACCATTGCCGGCGTCGCTGGCGCGCGCCTTCACCGAAAGCCAGCTCGCCATCGGGTGCGTGGCAGGAGAACATACCGTAGCCCCGGCTGCCCAGACCTTCCTCCATCAGCCCCTGTGGGGTGCGCGCCAACTCTTCTTCGGTGTCCACCTTGCGCACGCGGCCATACTGCGCCATCAGGAAGGCATGACCCACAGGGTGCTGGCAGATCAGTTCGTGCAGCACGGCCCGGGCCTCCAACTGGCGGCCTTCGGTGTCTTCCATTGCCTTGCGGCCCTGTACGACCTTGGGCGAGCGCACGCGGTAGTGCTGCTTGACCAGCCGTGCGCAACGCGCCTCCATGCCCGCTTCAACGATGATGGCGAAGCGGTCGCCGCCCATATAGCCTTCGATGGCGTTTTGCCAGCGGGTGCCAGGGCGCGGCTCTACCAATTGCGCCAGCAGGTGGGGGTGGGCTGAAGGAAGCTCACGCTCGATCAGTGCCACCGCATCATGTGCATCCTTCGGGCCTTGCGCTCGGCCGGACTGCAAGCGGCGCAGTTCGGCATCGCGCTGTTCGGTGCCGTCCTTCAAATGGTTCAACTGCACGCCCACGTCGGTCAAGGCCTGCAGCACCGCGCCTTGCACCGAGGCCTCGCCGTCGTGGAGGCCCTGGCGCAGGCTGGCCAGTTGCGTATCAAAGGCTTCCAGCTCGAAGGCGGGCAGCACCACGTCCAGCAGCGCATCGCGCGCATAGGCCTGGGCCAGGGCCGGCCAGGGTTTGAGAACTTGGTGCGCGGCGGGGCGCAAGGCTTGTACGGCCGCAGCCAGCTCCGGGACGGCAGACAGGTCCAGCGCCAGCAGTTGTTTGAGCTGCGCGGCCATGCCGGCGATGCCGCGTGCGGCCTCCTGCACGTGGCTCCAGTGCAGGCGGAACTGGTCTGCCTGCAGCCGGATCTGATTTTCCAGTGCCTGCTTCTCGCGTGCCACGTCGCTGTCGTCAAGGCGCTTGTCCACCCCGCGCAATTGTTCGCGCAACTGGGTCTCCTGCGCTTCGAGTGAGGCAAGCTTCTCCTGCAGCTGTACCTGCTTCCTGTCCTGCGCGGCGATCTGGCGCTGCACTGAGGCTAGTTCATCCTGTGCCTCGCTGCGTGTGCGCAAGGCATGTGCGATGGTGGTGGTGACGAACCGCCGTGCCTCATCAATGACCTGGTCCGCGCTGCCCTGGGCGGTGTTGAGCCGCTCCAGATTCAACGCCAGGCGCTCAGCCTCCAGCTTGAGGCTGGCGATGGAGCGCATCAGCTCGCGCATCTTGTCGAGGTCTTTGCTGAAATCGTGCGGTTCCAGGATCTCGTCGCGCACCAGGTCGTTGACATTGCCCAGTTCCTTGTAGGCCATGGCCTTGACAAGCGACTTGGCCGCGCGCGTGGCATCGTGTTCGCCCACCGCTGTCTTGCCCATCAGCGCGCCATAGAGATGTTGCAGGTAGCCGCCCTTGTCGGGAAAACGCTGCACCACCGCGGCAGCTTTATCGGCATGGGCCTGCAGGCAGTGCTGGAGTTGCACGTACAGCTCCTTCAGCGGCAATGGCGAAGCGATGAGTGCCCCGCCCGCCCGGCGTGCCAGATGGTCCAGCGACAGCGACCGGCGCACGATGAAGAACTGGGGTGTGCCCTGGAGGACGGCGCGCCGGCCGTCCTCGAAAGCCTCCACGCCTACCAATGCGGTGAAAGGCTCGACCTGTTCGCCTGCCTGTTCGGAAGCTTCGAAAACGATGCCGGCGTAGCTGGTCGAGCGGGTGCGCAAGAACACACCATCGGCTTGCTGCCCAAGGGCATAGGCGGCCAGCGTGCGCGGCTCCTTGCCGCCACGCCGACTCTGCGTGGATTCGTCCTGGCCGATGTTGAACTGCACCACATGCTGGTGCGCTGCCGTCAGCACGGTCTGGATGGCGTCGAGCAGCGTGGACTTGCCCGACCCCGACTCACCCGTCAGCAACACGGCGTCAGCGAAGGGCCATTCGCGGTCTTCCAGCGAACCCCAGTGCCACGTAAGCAGCTTGGCGATCTTCATGCGCCGTCCGCGGTGGCTGATTTGACGGCGAGCGCAGGGGGAGTCTGGCGCCCCACTATCCGCAAAGCCTCTTCCAGGGCCTCGTCGCTGACGAAGCTCATCACCGGCCGCAGCACGGCCAAGCCCATCTGCATGTCGCCGGCGTCGTCGCCCTCGACGAAATGCAGCACACGGTGCTTGCGCAGTTCGCGCAATAGAACCATGCGCTCGCTGGCCGCATTGGGCAGTTTGTGCGCCAACAGCGACACCACCGCTTGTGACAGATCTTCCAGGCTGATAGCCAGGCGTTCGTCCACCAGTGAGCGACGTCCGGTGAGCGCCTCCGTGTAGAGAAAACGCAGGGCGATCACGGCAGCCACGAAATCACGCGACAGTCGGGCGCGCAGGCGGCGCACTCCGTCTTCCTCGTCGTCGCCACCGCCTTCGCCGGGTGGGTATAGCCGCAGCAGGCGGGCATCGCTGTCGTGAGCCAGCACGAAGCCGATGCAGGCGAACCATTCGCGCAGCAACTGCTCGCATTGGATGGCGTCGTCGTACAGCGCAGCCTCCGGGCGGGAATGCTCGCGCCACACCACACCGCTCGCCAGCAGCCGCCCGGCTAATTCGGCGAAGCGTGCAGGTTTGACGTTGGCGGCGCCTTCGGTCGCCAGCCTCTGTTCGATGTACTGAGCCACGGATTGCAGCATGGTGTGTTCAATGCCTCCTATCGGCGCCACCGGCCCTGCTGGACGTCACGTCCATCCCATCCTGCAGTTCGACGCGCAACTCGTAGTCGTCGGCTTGGAAGTAGGTATTGCTTACCTGTCCTGTCATCTTGCGCGCCTGTATCAGGCGACGCCCTTCGGCAGTACGCGCCGCTCCCACGGCATGCAGCACGCGCACTGCGTCCTCAGCGGAGTCCACCGGCAATGCCGCCAGCGTGATGGGGCCGCCCTGCAGGTGGGGTAAGAGGCCTTGCAGAACCTGCTGATCGCTGAAGGCGAAAGCCTCTGCTTCAGCTCGGCGCAGCAGGGCATTCAAGCGGCTGGTTTCGTCCACGACCAACGGTGCCTGCGCTACAGCTTCAGATTCGCGATCGCGCACCGTCCAACGCAGCACACCGCCGGGAAGACGGATCTCGGCGGTGGCCAGGCGCCGGGCCAAAGCGTCGAGCAGTCCTTCGCGGGCGTGCTCTGGCTGCTCCTTCAGCCAGGCCATGGTGCGGCCTAGCGGGGACTCGGCACCATAGTCCAGGGACAGCGCCTGCCGCAGCAGGCTGGTGAATCGGCGCACATAGTTGTTCATCTCCGAGCGCAGCATGGGCAGCTTTAGGCTGCAGGCAGCATCGACCATGCTCCCGATGCGATCAGCGAGCCACAGCATGGGGCTGCGGCCTTGCGCCGTCTGCTCCAGCCACGGTGCGCGCTGCAGCAGGTGGGCGTCTAAGCCGGCGCGTTGATCGCCGTCGAGCGCGCGCACATCTTCCAATACTTCGTTGATCTGGCCGCGATGGCGCTCGGCCGAGTCCGCCACCAGGCGCACCGCGTACTCGCGTGCGAAGCGCTTCTCAATAAAATCATTGAACTCATTCCAGGCCACCTGCTGCGCCAGGGCCTCGCGCGTCAGACTCTGGATCAAGTGGCGGAAGTATTCGATGTCGTCCTGCAGGTCCTGCACGACGCGGCTGGCGAATTCGTGGGCGTCCAGCAGTTCGTCGGCATCCCGGGTGGCGATGAAGGCCACCAGCGCCTTGCGGGCCGAGCGCATATTGCGCTGGCGGGTCTTGGCGCGGGAGTCGTCGAGGTTGGCGAAGGTTTCGCTGAAGGCCTTGCCTGCGCGACTGAGCTTGAGGGTGGGCCGCAGGTCAATGGGGTCGCGGTAGTCCTCCAGCCAGCCATGGTCCTTGAGCTTGCGCAGCAGGTCGCTGGCGTAGGTACGCTCTTCCTCGGCGCGCACAGTCTGCCCGGCCTCAAAGGCCAAGCCGCGCAGCTCGGGGCTGGCTAGTACTTGCTGGATCGCCTCCATTACCAACTCGCGAGTCAGAACCTCGGCATAGTCAGCGTTGGCTCCGTGCACTCGTTCGTGCAATGCGCGGAGTACGGCGGCACACAGCTCTCGATTGTCATGCGTAAGGGGGCGGAAGAAGTGCTCACGCGGTGGGGCAAAGAACGTCATGTCGCCGAATAAATAGAGGCAGTCACTGATGACTGGAGTGCATCAGACGAATCGTTGCGCTCGATGCTCTTTGCGCCGCGAATCAGCCTCGGGAGAGGTTGTGTGTGTCAGTAGCCTCGTAGGTCGTGATGCTTCAGAGCTGCGTTGAACGTGGCGCCCTTGTAGAGGGTGCGCTGTCGAGAAATCTCACTCGATGTTCTGCACCTGCTCGCGCATCTGCTCGATCAACACCTTCATGTCGACCGAGATGCGCCTCATCTCCAGCGCGGCGGATTTGGAGCCGAGCGTGTTCGCCTCGCGGTGCAGTTCTTGAATCAAAAAGTCCAGCCGCTTGCCGATGTCGCCGCCTTTTTTCAGCACGCTTTCGATCTCGTCCAGGTGCGCGGCCAGGCGGCCGAGCTCTTCGGCCACGTCGATGCGGATGGCGAAGGCCGTGGCTTCAGCCAGGGCGCGTTCCTGCCCGGCTTCAGGGGTGACTTTGGCGTCGGCACCGGCCAGGGCTTCGTTCCAGCGCGTCAGAAAGCGCTCTTTCTGCGCCTGCACGACCTGGGGCACCAGCGGCTGGGCCTCGGCCGCCAGGCGGCGCAGCTCGGTCAGGCGCGCCAGCAGCAGCTCGGTCAGGCGGACGCCTTCGCGGGCGCGGGCGGCCATGAAGTCGGTCAGCACCTGCTGGGCCAGCGCCAGCAGGGTGTCACCCAGGCCTTCGGCGGTGTTGGACTGGCCGCCGCCGGACAGGCGCAGCACGTCGGCCACGCTCAAGGGACGGACGTCGGGCAGCCAGGCCATGACCTGGTCCTGCAGCGAGGCCATGCGTTGCAGAACACGCGGTGGTGGGTCGGCCAGAGCGCCTTCGTCACGGCCTTCGACGTAGGCGCGCAACTCGACCTTGCCACGCTTGAGCTGACGCGTCAGCAGCTCGCGCAAGGCCGGTTCGTGCGCGCGCAACTCGTCGGGCAGGCGAAAGGAGAGGTCCAGAAAGCGGCTGTTGACCGAGCGCAACTCGACCGCGATCCGGGGCGCTGCGCCCTTCCAGGGCGCGCCTTCGGTAGGGGCGGTGGCCACAGCCTGCTGACCGCTGGCAAAGCCCGTCATACTGTAAACTGACATTGTGTAACTTACCGGTGCTACGCGGCGTGGGTGAGCAGTTCGGCCTTCGCGCCGTGCGCGTTCCCGCAGGCCAGTCATAGACCGGGGCCGCGCCGCAAATTATGTCAAAGCTCAAACCCGCCCCCCTGCCACCCGATACGGTGATCGGTGGGTACCGCGTGGTGCGCCGCCTGTCGGCCGGGGGCTTCGGCGTGGTTTACCTGGCGGTGGACAAGGAAGGTCAGCAGGTCGCGGTCAAGGAATACCTGCCGTCGGCGCTGACCATGCGCGAACCTGGTGAACTGGTGCCACACGTCGCGCCCGAGAAGCTCTCGCTGTACCGATTGGGCCTGAAGAGTTTCTTCGAGGAAGGGCGCTCGCTCGCGCAGATTTCGCACCCCTCGGTGGTGAGCGTGCTCAACTTCTTCCGCCAGAACGAGACCGTGTACATGGTGATGAATTACCTGGAGGGCGCCAGCCTGCAGGATTTCATCGTGACCGCGCGCGACCTGAAGAAGCAGAAGGTGTTCCGCGAGTCGACCATCCGCTCGTTGTACGACGAGATTCTGCGTGGCCTGCGCATCGTGCACCAGCACAAGATGCTGCACCTGGACCTGAAGCCCGCCAACATCATGATCACCGACGACAACCGGGCGGTGATGCTGGATTTTGGCGCGGCGCGCGAGGTGCTGAACAAGGAAGGCAACTTCACCCGCCCGATGTACACGCCCGGTTTTGCCGCCCCCGAGATGTACCGGCGCGACTCCACGATGGGGCCGTGGACCGACATCTACGCCATCGGCGCCTGCATCTATTCGTGCATGCAGGGCTACCCGCCCAATGATGCGCCGCAGCGTCTGGAAAAGGATCGCCTGGCGCTGTCGCTGACTCGCCTGCGCGGCGTGTATTCGGACAACCTGATCGAGGTGGTCGAGTGGTGCATGTCGCTTGATCCGCTGTCGCGCCCCCAGTCGGTGTTTGCGCTGCAAAAAGAGCTCAGCCGCGAGGGCGAGCGCCAGTACACCAAGCTCACTGTGGGTGAGAAGGTGCGTCTGCAGTTCGACAACATGCTGAACGACACCAAGAAGAACCTGAAGCGCGCGACCCGCATGGGCACGCACCAGAAGTAGGCCAACGATCCGTTCGATGAAATTCTCGGTGTTTCAGCTGAGCCGCCGCGGCGGCCGTGAGAAGAACGAAGACCGCATGGGCTACAGCTACACGCGCGACGCGGTACTGTTCCTGCTGGCCGATGGCATGGGGGGCCACCCCGAGGGCGAGATGGCGGCGCAGATCGCACTGCAGACGCTCTCCAGCCTGTTCCAGCGCGACGCCAAGCCGGATTTGCCATCGGCGCAGAGCTTTCTGGCCAGCGGCGTGATGGCCGCGCACCACCAGATCATCCGCTACGCCAGCGAACGCGCCATGATGGACACGCCACGCACCACGCTGGTGGCCGGTCTGATCCAGGAAGGCGAGCTGCACTGGGCGCACTGCGGCGATTCGCGCCTGTACGTGGTGCGCGATGGCGAGTTGCTGTCGCGCACGCGCGACCATTCCTACATCGAGGCGCAAGCCAAAGCCGGCGCCGACATTGAAGGCGTCAACCGCAACGTGCTGTTTACCTGCCTGGGCTCCACTGTGCGGCCGATGTTCGACGTGGCGGGGCCGCTGAAGCTGCGCGAAGGCGACAAGCTGCTGCTGTGCTCCGACGGCCTGTGGGGCAGCGTGGAGGACGAGGACATCGTCAACACCTTGTCGTCGGTGCCGGTGGCGGACGCCGTGCCCGCGCTGGTCGAGCAGGCTTTGCTCACGGCGGGCGACCACTCCGACAACGTCACCGTCATCGCGCTGGAATGGGAAACGCCCGCCGAGTCGCAGTTCCAGCCCAGCGGCTTCACCGAAACCCAGATGATGGGCGACGAGGTGTTTGCGTCCACCATCCAGTCCGGTGGGCTCGACCCGCTGCTGGACGAGCTGGACGACGACGCCATCGAGCGCTCCATCGCCGAGATTAACGACGCCATCCAGCGCTCGGCTTCACGCAAGCGCTGACCGGTGGCCGCCGCCGCGCGCCCGGCCCAGCCGGGTCGCGGCGCTTTCTTTTTTTGCGAGCAGAATTTGCCTATGACCACCCACACCATTCCGTCCATCGCTACCCGCGCGCCCGACCAGCTGCGCACCGTGCGCATTCAGCGCGGCTTCACCATGCACGCCGAAGGCTCGGTGCTGATCTCGGTCGGCAACACCCAGGTGCTGTGCACCGCGTCCGTCGAAGAAAAGGTGCCGCCACACAAAAAGGGCAGCGGTGAAGGCTGGGTGACGGCCGAGTACGGCATGCTGCCGCGCGCCACCAACACCCGCGGCAGCCGCGAGGCGGCGCGCGGCAAGCAGACGGGGCGCACGCAGGAAATCCAGCGCCTGATCGGCCGCAGCCTGCGTGCCGTGTTCGATTTGAAGAAGCTGGGCGAGCGCACCATCCACCTCGACTGCGACGTGATCCAGGCCGACGGCGGCACGCGCTGCGCCAGCATTACGGGCGCCTACGTGGCGGCGCAGGACGCCGTCAGCTGGCTGCTGGCGCGCGGGCTGATCGCCGAATCGCCGGTGCTGCACCCGGTGGCGGCGGTGTCGGTCGGCATCGTGCAGGGTCTGCCGGTGCTGGACCTCGACTACGCGCAGGATTCGGCCTGCGACACCGACATGAACGTGGTGATGACCGGCGCGGGCCACTACGTCGAAGTGCAGGGCACGGCCGAGGGCGCGGCGTTTTCCCGCGCCGAGATGGACCGCCTGCTGGAACTGGCCGAAAAAGGTATTGGCGAGTTGATTGCCATGCAGAAACAATCGCTACTGATTTGATAGCTAGCTGCGCAGGTTGCTGTAGGGCTGGAGCCATATTTATATGAAAATCGTACTGGCGTCCAACAACGCGGGCAAGCTTGCCGAATTGCAGACGCTGTTGGCCCCTTTGGGCATGCAACTCGTGCGCCAGGGCGACCTGGCCATCGGCGAAGCGCCTGAGCCGTACCGCACCTTTGTCGAAAACGCGTTGACCAAGGCGCGCCACGCCGCGCGCGAAAGCGGCCTGCCCGCCATCGCCGACGACGCCGGCCTGTGCGTCGACGCGTTTGGTGGCTTGCCGGGCGTGGACACGGCGTACTACGCCACGCAGTTCGGCTACGACAAGGGCGACGCCAACAACGTGCGCGCGCTTCTGGAGCAGATGCAGGGCGTCGACCACCGCCGCGCCGCCATGGTCAGCACCCTGGTCGCGCTGCGCAGCGCCGACGACCCCGAGCCGCTGATCGCCGTCGGCCGTGTGGTGGGCGAAATCGCCCGCGCGCCAACGGGCGAAGGCGGCTTTGGCTTCGACCCCATCATGTTTCTGCCCGAACTCGGCAAGACCTTTGCCGAGCTGCCCCCGGACGTCAAACATGCCCACAGCCACCGCGGCCACGCCAGCCGCGCCATGATCACGCTGATGCGCGAGCGCTGGCTGGGCTGACTCCACCGGGCTGTGCGGCGCAGGGCTTTGCCTGCGGGCACGCGACCTCCGCGCGCCAAGCCACCGACAATCGCGCCATGCCCCACGATATTCAGCACTACATGCGGCCCGGCACGCTGCAGTTGCCGGCGCTGCCGCCGCTGTCGCTGTACGTGCACCTGCCCTGGTGCCTGCGCAAATGCCCGTACTGCGATTTCAATTCGCATGAGCGGCGGGAAGGCACGGACGCGAGGGCGCAGGAGCAACGCTACATCGCCGCCGTGCTGGCCGACTTGGAGGCCAGCCTGCCGCTGATTTGGGGCCGGCCGGTGCACAGCATCTTCATCGGCGGCGGCACGCCCAGCCTGTTTTCTCCCGATGCCATCGACCAGCTGATCGCCGGCCTGCGTGCGCGCCTGCCACTGACGCCCATCTGCGAGATCACGCTGGAGGCCAACCCCGGCACCTTCGAGCGCGAGCGCTTCGCCGCCTTCCGCGCTGCGGGCGTCACGCGCCTGTCGATTGGGGTGCAGAGCTTCAACGACGCGCATTTGAAGGCCCTCGGCCGCGTGCACGACGGCGCGCAGGCGCGCGCTGCCGTGGAAGAAGCGGCGCGCAGCTTCGACACCTTCAACCTCGACCTGATGTACGCGCTGCCCGGCCAGACGCTGGATGAGCTGAAGGCCGATGTCGACACCGCGCTGGCCTTTGCGCCGCCACACCTGTCGCTCTACCACCTGACGATCGAGCCGAACACGGTGTTCGCCAAGTTCCCACCCAAGGTGCCCGACGACGACACGGCCTGGGACATGCTGGACCACCTGATCGCGCGCACCGCCGACGCGGGCATGGAGCGCTACGAAGTGTCGGCCTACGCGCGCGCCGGCCACCGCTGCGTGCACAACCTGAATTACTGGCAGTTCGGCGACTATCTGGGCATTGGCGCCGGCGCGCACGGCAAGATCAGCTTTGCCCACCGCGTGGTGCGCCAGGTGCGCCACCGCCAGCCCGATCTGTACATGGACAAGGCTTTGACGGGCGACGCGGTGGCGCAGGAACACGAGGTGACACGGCGCGACCTGCCGTTTGAATACATGGTCAACGCGCTGCGCCTGCGCGACGGCTTCACGGTGCAGGATTTCACTGAAAAGACCGGTTTGCCCCCGAGCAGCGTGCGCAGTCAGCTATCAGAAGCAGAGCAAAACGGCTGGCTGGAGCAGGACGGCGCCTGGTGGCGGCCGACCGCGCGCGGCTTCGATTTCCTGAGCGACGTGCAGCAATTGTTCCTGCCCGACAACGCAAATTCACAAACTCCCATGGGTAGGTAATCGCTGACATTCTGCAGGCGCCTGGGCTGACGTCGTGGACGCAAAGCGGCCCCTAAAGTCATGCCATCGCAGGCAGCGCTGGCTTTCGCGAATGGGTCGCGAAGGGGTGCTTGCAGGCGTCAGGAGACCACCGCATGAACGAGAACACCGTCAAAGGCAACTGGATGCAATTCAAGGGCAAGGTCAAGGAGCAGTGGGGCAAGCTGACCGATGACGATCTGGACGTGATCGCGGGCAAGCGCGACCAGATGGTCGGCAAGCTGCAGGAGCGCATGGGCATCGCCCAGGAAGAGGCCGAAAAGCAGGTCAAGGACTGGGAAACCCGCGAAAGCTACCGCTGGGATTGAGCCTTTTGGGCTGAGGGCCGCGCGATGAGCGCACGGCCCTGATATAAAATACGCCGCCTTGGCTGTCGCCAGGCGGCGTATTTTATGGGCCCGCGCGTGCGGCGTATCCGCGCGTCCGGCCTCGCCGAGCCTCAGATTTCGTCCAGGCTCGTTGGCGCTGGAAAGCCCGCCGCCGTGACCAGACGCTGCAGCAGGGGCAGGGCATCGCGGTCGGTGTCGATCAGCCGCCACTGGTGCTCGTCCATCAGCCCTGAGGCGATGCTGTGACGCACGAAGGTGAGCAGGTGGTCGTAATAGCCGCCCTGGTTCAGCAGGCCGAGCGGCTTGTCGTGGTAGCCGAGCTGGTGCCAGGTCCAGGTTTCGAACAGCTCCTCGAAGGTGCCGATGCCGCCGGGCAGCGCCAGAAAGGCGTCGGCGTGCTCGGCCATCAGGCGTTTGCGCTCGTGCATGGTTTCCACGATGTGCAACTCGGTGCAGCCTCGGTGGGCGTGTTCGCGCTCGACCAGCGTGCGGGGAATCACGCCGATCACGCGTCCGCCCGCAGCCAGCGTGGCGTCGGCCACTTCGCCCATCAGGCCAGCGCGGCCGCCGCCATAGACCAGTTGCCCGCCCTGCGCGCCGATCCAGCGGCCGACCGCCCGGGCGGTTTCCGCAAACTCAGGAGAACGGCCCGGTCGCGAGCCGCAATACACGCAGACAGAGAAGGCCGGTTCGGCCACGGAAGCAGCGTTGGTCATGGCGGTGCGAAATGGGTGTACAGCGCCGCGAGCCAGACGCCGCCGGCCAGCAATAGGCTGAGCAGGACGGCTGCCGACCCCATGTCTTTGGCGCGCTTGGACAGCGCATGCCACTCGGGGCCAATGCGGTCAACCACAGTCTCGATGCCGGTGTTGAGCAACTCGACGATCATGACCAGGAGAAGCGAACCGGAGAGCATCGCCACTTCCACCCAGGTGCGGCCCAGCCAGAACGATAGAGGGATCAGCACGATGGCCAGAATGGCTTCCTGCCGGAAGGCAGGTTCACGCCAGCCGGCGCGCAGCCCGGCCAGCGAGTAAAGGCCAGCGTGCCAGACGCGCGACAGACCAGTTCGCGCTTTCTGCGGGTTGACGAGGTCAGCGGAAGACTCAGGCGGCATGACGACAGGCGGATAGGGCTGCTGGAGTTTGAATCACGTGCGTCGTCGGGCCAGATCGGGCTGAATATCGATCAGGCGGGTGCCGGCCAAAATGTCGTGCCAGAACTGCTGTTCGCGGTTGAACCGGCTGAGCAGCGCCCAGACCGCCACCCAGCCCAACAACAGCACGGATACCTCCAGTGCACTCAACTGCCAGGGACCCATCGCGGCCAAGGGCGGCAGGAACCAGACCCAGCTGAGCACATAGCGCAGCAGCGCGCGGCCACCACCAAGGCGCTGACCGTGCTTGTCGACGACCTGGATGTGCCATGTTTTCATGGCCAGGGTCTGGCCGCGTGTCCAGAACCAGACGAAGTAGAGCGCGGAGACGGCGAACAGGAAGGCCTGGAGAGCGTGCCGGTTGTCCAGCGCATGGCGGGTTTGGGTGCTGGCGCTGAACACGTAGCCGGCCACGAACACCACGCCGAACATCAGCATGCCTTCGTACATCCAGCAGGCCATACGTCGGCGCAGCGAGGGGGCGCGCCGCACGCTCGGTCCCGATGGTGACGGGGGCAGGGTGCCAGCATCGGGCAAAGTCATGTCCGGTAGGGGCGCTTGCGCCGCGCTAGAAGAGATCAAGGGGTGAGGGTGGAGGCGCCGCCCCGCCCAAGCGGATCAGCGCGACGACTTAACCGCCGAAGCTGGCGGCTGAGGCAGGAGTGTATTGCGATTCACATTCGCCGGTGCACGCAGCGTCGCGGGCGACTTGGCCGGGCCTTGTGCCGTAGCTTCGCCAGGACGCAGGATACGGTTGCGCGGCGCAGGCCGCAGCGCCGGTGCAACTCCGGCAGGAGGCTTGGGTCGGTCGCCGGCCAGGCGTTCGCGCTCTTCCGGCGGCAGGGCCTGATATTCCTCCCATTTGGCACGCTTTTCGTCGGCCGGCACCCGGCGCACTTCGTAGAAATTCATGCGCGCCTGCGTGCGCTGCGCGGGCGTGAGTTGTGCCCACTCGCTCATGCGACCCTGAAGCGTCTCTTGTTCCTCACCCGTCATGCGGTTGAAGTTGTGGGTAACGGCGATCCATTTGCGCTGGTGGTCAGCGCCCAGCGAGCGCCACTGGCTCGCGAGCGGCTTGAGTGCGCTTTTCTGTTCGGCAGAGAGGCTGCTCCATGGCAGGCTGCCGGCAACAGGAAGCGCGCCGGAATCTGGCTGCGTCGATTGGGCCAGCACCGGCGGAGAGGCCAAAAGAGTGAGCAGCAGGAAAAACGGCAGCGCAAGGCGCATCGGGATCGGAAAACCTGGGGTCAACGGCCAGAGGCCGAGGAACGGTTGGCGCTGGTCTTCAGATACTGCACGAATCCAGGGTCGGAATAAGCTTCGGGTGGCAAGTCGTCCGTCAGGAGCGTGGCATCCAAATCGGCGACTTCCATGGTGCGATCATCGTCCTGAACGACGTTGACGGCAACCAAGCCGACCACCAACGCGCAAACAAGCGCCAGGGAAGTCAGGCGACCCCAGAACCCGAGCACGTCGTCGCCCAAGCCCAGCGCCGCAGCGCGGCCATTGCTCAGAATGCTGGGCGCCGTACGCAGACGGGTTTCAACCGCTGGCTGCTTGCGACGCGCCAGCGCCTGCTCGCGCGCGGCGCGCAAGCGTTCCTGCAAATCGTGCGGCATCGCGTCGGCGCCGGCCGATAGGCGCGCGGCAACGCGCAGACCGAACCGGTTCTGCGCGACTTCTGCATGATGCGGGGGGTAAGGTCTGGTCATGGCGTAATTCCCTTGGCGCGCAGGGCTTTGGCGAGCGCCTGGACCGCACGCGAACAGTGTGTCTTGACACTGCCTTCAGAGCAACCCATGGCGGCCGCGGTCTCCGCAACGTCCATCTCCTCCCAGTAACGCATCAAAAACGCCTCTCGTTGACGCGTGGGCAGGGCTTGAATTTGTAACTCGATCGCGGCCAGGATTTCGTGACGGCGTGTGGAGTCCTCTGCGCTTTCGATCTGCTCGGTGTTGGACGCGCCCGCAAACGCCTCCAGCAGGTCGAAATCGCCATCACCATCGGGCGATTCGAAATCGCTCATGTTCGAAAACACGGCACGGCGCGTCTTCTGGCGCCGAAACCAGTCCAGCGTGCTGTTCGACAGGATGCGCTGGAACAGCATGGGCAATTCGCCCGGCGGCTTGTCGCCATAGTGCTCGGCCAGCTTCATCATGCTGTCCTGCACGATGTCGAGCGCCGCATCCTCGTCCCGCACGTGGTACATCGAGCGCTTGAAGGCCCGTTTTTCCACGCTTTTGAGAAAGTCGGAGAGTTCTTGTTCGGTGGCCAAGACGGTCGATCAGCGAAGGGCGCTGGGCACGGCGAAAGAGGGCGTTGGAGCGGATGGACACCGGCCCGAGTCGGGCCGGCGCCGGATTATGGCACCCCTTCGCCGGAACAAATTCCCCGGCGATGTGCGACACGGCTGCTGCAGTGCGATAATGTGCAATTGCAGTCAAAAAGGCAAACGGGTTACCGTCCGGCGACCGAAATAGGTCGTCAATGGCGTGTGGCCTCAAGTCCTGAAGCGGCCTCACAAGGGCTGGCAAGGGGCACCCAAGGTTTTTCGTCAGAGAAATTCTCGAAAGGTTCATCTCATCATGGAAATCTCCAAAGCCGAAATCAAGTCGGCCGCTGCTGCTGCAGCGCGCAGCGACTCCGAAGAACTCCGCGGCGCCGAAATTCTCGTCAAGGCCTTGCAGGCCGAAGATGTCAAATACGTCTGGGGCTACCCGGGCGGCGCGGTGTTGCACATCTACGACGCGTTCTACAAGCAGGACACCATCCAGCACGTGCTGGTGCGCCACGAACAGGCCGCCGTGCACGCCGCCGATGGCTATGCCCGTGCCACGGGTGACGTCGGCGTGGCGCTGGTCACCTCCGGCCCCGGGCTGACCAACGCCGTCACGGGCATAGCCACGGCCTACATGGATTCGATCCCGATGGTGATCATCTCCGGCCAGGTGCCCACCGCCGCCATCGGCCTGGACGCCTTCCAGGAATGCGACACCGTCGGCATCACCCGCCCCATCGTCAAGCACAACTTCCTGGTCAAGGATGCGCGCGACATGGCCGACGTGATGAAAAAGGCCTTCCACATCGCGCGCACCGGCCGCCCCGGCCCGGTGGTGGTGGACGTGCCCAAGGACGTGTCCTTCAACAAGGCCGCCTACAAGGGTTACCCCGAGAGCGTCGAGATGCGCTCGTACAACCCGGTCAAGAAGGGCCACGGCGGCCAGATCCGCAAGGCGCTGCAGCTGCTGCTGAACGCCAAGCGCCCCTACATCTACACCGGCGGTGGTGTGCTGTTGTCCAACGCCAGTCCCGAGCTGCGCCAGCTCGTGGACATGCTGAACTACCCGGTCACCAACACGCTGATGGGGCTGGGCGCCTTTCCGGCCAGCGACCGGCGCTTTTTGGGCATGCTCGGCATGCACGGCACCTGGGAAGCCAACAACGCCATGCAGAACTGCGACGTGCTGCTGGCCGTCGGTGCGCGTTTTGACGACCGCGTCATCGGCAACCCCAAGCACTTCGCGTCGGTTGACCGCAAGATCATCCACATCGACATCGACCCGTCGTCGATTTCCAAGCGCGTCAAGGTCGACGTGCCGATCGTCGGCGACGTCAAGGACGTGCTGACCGAGCTGATCGCCATGGTCCGCGAGGCCAACCAGAAGCCCGACCAGGCGGCGCTGGACGCCTGGTGGCAGCAGATCGAAGGCTGGCGCGCGCGCGACTGTATGAAGTACGACCGCGACAACACCGAAGTCATCAAGCCGCAGAAGGTCATCGAGACCCTGTGGGGCATGACCAAGGACGCGGACGCCTACATCACCTCCGACGTGGGCCAACACCAGATGTGGGCCGCGCAGTACTACCACTTTGACGAGCCGCGCCGCTGGATCAACTCCGGCGGCCTGGGCACCATGGGCGTGGGCATCCCCTACGCCATGGGCATCAAGCTGGCCAAGCCCGAATCGGAAGTGTTCTGCGTCACCGGTGAAGGTTCGGTGCAGATGTGCATCCAGGAGCTGTCGACCTGCCTGCAGTACAACACGCCGATCAAGATCCTGTCGCTCAACAACCGTTACCTGGGCATGGTGCGTCAGTGGCAGGAGATCGAATACTCTGGCCGCTACAGCCACAGCTACATGGACGCGCTGCCCAACTTCGTGAAGCTGGCCGAGGCCTATGGCCACGTCGGCATGCTGATTGAGCGGCCGCAGGACGTCGAGCCCGCACTGCGCGAGGCGCGCAAGCTCAAGGACCGCACGGTCTTCATGGACTTCCGCACCGACCCGACGGAGAACGTGTTCCCGATGGTCCAGGCCGGCAAGGGCATCACCGAGATGCTGCTGGGTTCTGAAGACCTTTAAGCCAAATCGGCTGCTAGCCATAGAGCAATCTGCGCGGGCAGCTACTTTTTAGATAGCAAGACGATTCTATCGTGCGCCAAGCCTGCCACTTACCGGTGGCGGGGGAGGGCGGCGAAAAGAGGGCTCTGACACATGAAACACATCATCGCTGTTCTGATTGAAAACGAAGCGGGCGCCCTGTCCCGCGTGGTGGGCCTGTTCTCGGCCCGTGGCTACAACATCGAATCGCTGATCGTCGCGCCGACCGAGGACGAAAGCCTCTCGCGCATGACCATCCAGACGCGCGGCTCGGAAGACACCATCGAGCAGATCACCAAGCACCTGAACCGCCTGATCGAGGTGGTGAAGGTGGTCGACCTGACCGAAGGCAGCTACATCGAGCGCGAGCACATGATGGTCAAGGTGCGCGCCGTCGGCAAGGAGCGCGAGGAGATCAAGCGCACCTGCGACATCTTCCGCGGCCGCATCATCGACGTCACCGACAAGAGCTACACGGTCGAGCTGACGGGCGACCAAAGCAAGCACGACGCCTTCCTCAATTCGATCGACAAGTCCGCCATTCTCGAGACCGTGCGCACCGGCGCCAGCGGCATCGGGCGGGGCGAACGTCTGTTGCGCGTTTAAGCATCCAATCGGGCGCTGGCGCTACAGCCATCTGCGCAGCCAGCTCCTGTTTGAATAGCATCCGTTTTCTGGTTTTCTTCTCATCCCTAGCCTTCATCCAAGGAGATACGACGTGAAAGTGTTCTACGACAAAGACTGCGACCTGAGCCTGATCAAGGGCAAGACCGTCGCCATCATCGGCTACGGCTCGCAGGGCCATGCGCACGCGCAGAACCTGAACGACAGCGGCGTGAAGGTCGTGGTCGGCCTGCGCAAGGGCGGCGCTTCGTGGGACAAGGTCGGCAAGGCCGGCCTGAAAGTGGCCGAGGTGAACGACGCCGTCGCTTCCGCCGACGTGGTCATGATCCTGCTGCCCGACGAGAACATCGCCGCCGTCTACAAAGAGATCGAGCCGCACATGAAGAAGGGCGCTTCCCTGGCTTTCGCCCACGGCTTCAACGTGCACTACAACCAGGTTGTGCCGCGTGACGACCTGGACGTGTGGATGGTGGCCCCCAAGGCGCCCGGCCACACGGTGCGCAACACGTACACCCAAGGTGGCGGCGTGCCCCACCTGGTCGCAGTGCACCAGGACAAGAGCGGCAAGGCGCGTGATCTGGCGCTGTCCTACGCCATGGCCAACGGTGGCGGCAAGGCCGGCATCATCGAGACCAACTTCAAGGAAGAGACCGAGACCGACCTGTTCGGCGAGCAGGCCGTGCTGTGCGGTGGCGCGGTCGAGCTGGTGAAGATGGGCTACGAGACGCTGGTGGAAGCCGGCTACGCGCCCGAGATGGCGTACTTCGAGTGCCTGCACGAGCTGAAGCTGATCGTCGACCTGATGTACGAAGGCGGCATCGCCAACATGAACTACTCGATCTCCAACAACGCGGAGTACGGCGAGTACGTGACCGGCCCCGAGGTGATCAACGAAGAGTCGCGCGTGGCCATGCGCAACGCCCTGAAGCGGATCCAGAACGGCGACTACGCCAAGATGTTCATCCAGGAAGGCCGCCTGAACTACCCGAGCATGACGGCCCGCCGTCGCAACACGGCCGAGCACAGCATCGAAGTGGTGGGCAGCAAGCTGCGCGCCATGATGCCGTGGATCGCCAAGAACAAGCTGGTCGACCAGACCCGCAACTGATCGGCGCGACCCAGCGACAGGCGCTGGCCTGTCGCCTCAAGCGACAAGGGCCACCGGCAGGTGGCCCTTTTGCATTTCACATGGCTCTCCAGCCCTGTGACAGGCGGAATGCAGAGTGCGTGCCTGCGCCTTCGCGCGGGTCCTGGGCGGAGCCGGCAGCCGCTCATGGATTTCCCGAGCGCGTGCGAATGATCGCGCCGCAGCGGCGGCGCCCCGTACACTTCAGGGCGTGTCGGTCGGCACATTGCGACCTGCCATGCGCGCCGATGCGCTTTGATTTTGATAGCTGCTTGCGCAGATGGTTGTAGCGCTGGCGACCCGTTTGACCTATGAACCCACCCGATCCGCATTCCGAGCCGCGCCACCCCGCCTGGGGCCACGACATGTCGCAGCGCGTGCGTCGCAAGGGCATCTACGTGCTGCCCAACCTGTTCACGCTGGCGGCGCTGTTCGGCGGGTTCTACGGCATCGTCATGGCGATGAACGGTCGGTTTGACCTGGCCACCACCGGCATTTTCGCGGCGATGGTGCTCGACAGCCTGGACGGTCGAGTGGCGCGCATGACGGGCACGCAAAGCGCGTTCGGCGAACAGATGGATTCGCTGTCCGACATGGTCAGCTTTGGCGCCGCGCCTGCGCTGCTGGCGTACGAATGGGCGCTGCGCCCGCTGGGTCGCTGGGGCTGGATTGCCGCGTTCGTGTACTGCGCCTGCGCGGCACTGCGCCTGGCGCGCTTCAACGTCAACACCGCCGTGGTGGACAAGCGCTACTTCCAGGGCCTGCCTTCGCCCGCGGCCGCGGCGCTGGTGGCGGGGCTGATCTGGCTGACCAGCGCCATGCTGACGTCGCACCGCGAAGTGCCGATCTTCCGTGCGGTGATCTCGCTGTTCGGCGGCGAGCCGATCGTGCGGGCCGACCTGGCCTGGATCACCTTCGCCGTGACGCTGTTCGCGGGTCTGACCATGGTCACCAACGTGCCGTACTACAGCTTCAAGGACTTTGGTGGGCGCCGCAGCGTGCCCTTCATCGTGCTGGTGCTGATCGCGCTCTTGATCGCCATCGTCAGCATCGAGCCGGCGACCATCCTTTTCATTTTCTTTGTCGCCTATGCGCTGTCGGGCTACGTGATCTACGTCTGGCGGCGCGCGCGTGGCGAGCACGCGAGCATCGTCAGCACCTCGACGGACGAGCCCGACGAGCGCGGCTTGCATGACTGACGGGTTGTCTTATGCTAGAGTGCGCTTTCTCATGGCACGCTTTGCTCTCAACCTACTAGCCATCCCCTTCGGGCGGAGACGGTAGCGCGCGCACTCAAAAAGCAAAGCACCCATCACGGCCCGTTCGCACCAGCAACGGGCCGTTGTGTTTTTGGGAGGTTGCTGGTCGATTCCACATTTTACCGAAAGATCGACATGCTCAAGCAACCGCAGACCAAGTACCGTCCCTTCGCCCCGATCGGCCTCGCCGACCGCCGCTGGCCCGACACGCAACTGACCAAGGCGCCGGTGTGGCTGTCGACCGACCTGCGCGACGGCAACCAGGCCTTGATCGAGCCCATGGACGCGGCGCGCAAGCTGCGCATGTTCGACCTGCTGGTGCAGGTGGGCTTCAAGGAGATCGAGGTCGGCTTTCCGGCTGCGTCGCAGACCGACTTCGACTTCGTGCGCCAGCTGATCGAGGAAGACCGTGTGCCCGACGACGTGACCATCCAGGTCATGACGCCCGCACGCGAAGAGCTGATCGAACGCACCGTCGAATCGCTGGCCGGCGCACGCCGCGCCATCGTTCACGTCTACAACGCCGTCGCACCGGTGTGGCGCCGCGTCGTGTTCGGCCTGGAAGTGCCGCAGGTGATGGAACTGGTGCGCCACCACGTCGACATGGTGCGCCGCTTGACCGATGCGCAGCCCGAGACGGAGTGGGTGCTGCAGTACTCGCCCGAAACCTTCTCGCTGGCCGAATTGTCGGTGTCGCTGGAAGCGTGCGAAACGGCTGTCCACGCTTGGGGTGCCGGTCGGCCGATCATCCTCAACCTGCCGACCACCGTGGAAAACGCCACGCCCAACATCTTTGCCGACCAGATCGAATGGATGGTGCGGCGCTTTGCTGACCGGCCCGAAGTGGTGGTATCCCTGCACCCGCACAACGACCGCGGCACCGGCGTCGCGGCAGCAGAGCTGGCCTTGATGGCGGGCGCGCACCGCGTTGAGGGCTGTTTGTTCGGCAACGGCGAGCGCACGGGCAACCTCGACATCGTCAACGTCGCGCTCAACCTCTACACGCAGGGCGTCGACCCTGAGCTGGACTTCTCCGACATTGATGCGGTGCGCCGCACGGTCGAGCACTGCAACCAGCTGCCGGTGCACCCGCGCCACCCGTACGCGGGCGAGTTGGTCTACACCTCGTTTTCGGGCTCACACCAGGACGCGATCAAGAAGGCCTTCGCCGCGCGTCAGGACGGCGATGTCTGGGAGATCCCGTATTTGCCGATCGACCCGAAGGACCTGGGCCGCAGCTACGAAGCCGTGATCCGCGTCAACAGCCAGTCGGGCAAGGGCGGCATGAGCTACCTGCTGGAAAGCGAATACGGCGTGACGATGCCGCGCCGTCTGCAAATCGAGTTCAGCCAGGTGGTGCAGCGCGTCATGGACCGTGACGGCAAGGAGCTGACGGCGGCGGACCTCTGGCAGTTGTTCCGCGCCGAATACGGTCTGGGCGAATCCGCCGCGGTGGAGCATCGGGTCTGGGAAGCCACGCAGGCCGACGGCGCCCGCCATGTCCGGCTGAGCGCAAAGGTGCAGTGGGCCGGCCAATCGCACACGGTGCAAGGGCAGGGCAATGGCCCCATCGACGCCTTCGCGGCAGCCGTGGGCGCGCTGGTTGGGCAACCGGTGCGCGTGGTCGACTACCACCAGCACGCCATCGACGAAGGGGCCGACGCGCGCGCCATGGCCTACGTGGAGCTGCGCCTGCGCGATTCGCCGGCTTTCTTCGGCGTCGGCATGGACAGCGATACCTCTGCAGCGGCCATGCAGGCCTTGCTTTCGGGGCTGAATCGCGCCCGGGCGGCGGGCTGGGCGTCAGAATCGGCGCCCCAGGCCGCACAATCGGCGGTTGCCATCGCCTGACGCCATAAGCTCGGCGCGCACCAGAACAACACCCACGCTATTCAGGAGCATTTTTTTCTATGACCGACAAGCTGATCATTTTCGACACGACCCTGCGCGACGGCGAGCAATCGCCCGGCGCCAGCATGACCAAGGACGAGAAGCTGCGCATTGCGCGCCAGTTGGAGCGCCTGAAGGTCGACGTGATCGAGGCCGGCTTTGCCGCCAGCTCCAACGGCGACTTCGAGTGCGTGCAGGCGATCGCCAACGCGATCAAGGAGTCGACCGTGTGCTCGCTCTCGCGCGCCAACGACCGCGATATTGCACGCGCGGCCGAGGCGCTCAAGGGGGCGGCGCGCGGGCGCATCCACACCTTCATCGCCACCAGCCCGCTGCACATGGAAAAAAAGCTGCGCATGACGCCCGACGAGGTGTTCGAGCAGTCCAAGCTGGCCGTGCGTTTCGCACGCAACCTGATGGACGACATCGAATACAGCGCCGAAGACGGCTACCGCAGCGACATCGACTTCCTGGCCCGCGTGTGCGAGGCGGTCATCAAGGAAGGCGCGCGCACCATCAACATCCCCGACACGGTGGGCTACGCGATTCCCGAGCTGTACGGCAACTTCATCAAGACGCTGCGCGAGAAGGTGCCCAACAGCGACCAGGCCGTCTGGTCCGTGCATTGTCACAACGACCTCGGCATGGCGGTGGCCAACAGCCTCGCCGGTGTGCAGTTGGGCGGCGCGCGCCAGATCGAATGCACCATCAACGGCCTGGGCGAGCGCGCGGGCAACTGCTCGCTGGAAGAGGTGGTCATGGCCGTGAAAACGCGGCGCGACTACTTTGGCCTGGACGTGGGCATCGACGCCTCGCAGATCGTGCAGGCCAGCCGCATGGTCAGCCAGACCACCGGCTTTGTGGTGCAGCCCAACAAGGCGGTCGTGGGCGCCAACGCGTTCGCGCACGCCAGCGGCATCCACCAGGACGGCGTGCTGAAGGCGCGCGACACCTACGAGATCATGCGCGCCGAAGACGTGGGCTGGTCGGCCAACAAGATCGTGCTGGGCAAGCTGTCGGGCCGCAACGCGTTCAAGCAGCGCCTGCAGGAGTTGGGCGTGGTGCTCGAATCGGAAAGCGAAATCATGGCCGCGTTTGCCAAGTTCAAGGAATTGGCCGACCGCAAGAGCGAGATCTTCGACGAGGACATCCTGGCGCTGGTGAGTGACGAAAGCGTCACCGCCGAAAAGGAGCAGTACGGCTTCATCTCGCTTTCACAGCACAGCGAAACCGGTGAAATGCCTCATGCCGACATCGTCTTCACCGTTGACGGAGCGGAAGTGCACGGGTCGTCCGCCGGCAACGGGCCGGTGGACGCGTCGCTCAAGGCGATCGAATCGCATGTAAAAAGTGGCGCAGAAATGGTGCTGTATTCGGTCAATGCCATCAGCGGATCGACCGAAAGCCAGGGCGAAGTCACCGTTCGGCTGCAAAATTCGGGTCGTGTCGTCAACGGCGTGGGCGCCGACCCCGATATCGTGGTCGCGTCGGCCAAGGCTTATCTGAGTGCCCTCAACAAGTTACACAGCAAAGCTGATCGGGTGGCGGCACAAGGCTAGGGTTAACCCGTATAACTCTGGAAACAAATGAGGAAAGGGGCGCAAGTCTTTGTTATTGCGCCCCTTTTTCTGTTTTAGTACACTTGCGCCCTATTCGTGGTACGGGCTGGGGTGAAGAAATGGCAATGGCTGCATGGGGAAACCGGTGGACTCGGATGTGGCGTGGTGGTCTGGGTGCTGTTTCAATCGGTATTGCACTGACCGCATTGCCTTGGGCGCACGCCCAGGCGGGCCCCAAGAAACCCGCCAAGGCGGCGGCTGCCAGCAAGGCTGCAGCGCCCAAGGCCGCTGCCAAGTCCGGTAGCGCCAAGACCTCCAGCGCCAAGGCTGGCAAGGCCGGCTCGGCCACCAAAGCCGATGTGCGCCGGGAACCGCCTCGCGGCAAGCGCGCGATCGCGGAGAACAAGCGTGACGCCAAGGTCGCCAGCGCCAAAGACAGCAAGAAGGGCGGCAAGGCGGACCGCGTGAGGGCCACCGTCGTCGCCAAGGGCGCCAAAGGCAAGAGCCGTGCGCAGGAGCGCGCTGAACGCCTGGCCGCACGCGAGACCCGCGTCACCCTGCGCCACGCCGTTCACACGCCGCGGGAAGCGCCGGCGCCGCGCCTGTCCATCGCGCAGGCCGCTGGCTTGCACCACGCGGGCGACGCGCTGGACCTGAAGTCCAGCGTGGCCCTGGTGCTCGACCAAGATACGCATGAGGTGCTGTTCAGCAAGAACGACCACGCCGTGCTGCCGATCGCGTCGCTGACCAAGCTGATGACCGGCCTGCTGGTGTCGGAAGCGCGTCTGCCGCTGGACGAGTTGATCACCATCACCGACGAGGACGTCGATTACGAGAAGGGCAGCAGCTCGCGCCTGGCTGTGGGCACCACGCTGACGCGCGGCGAGCTGATGCACCTGGCCCTGATGTCCAGCGAAAACCGCGCCGCGCACGCGTTGGGCCGCACCTACCCGGGCGGCCTGCAGCGCTTTGTCGGCCTGATGAACAACCGCGCCGCGGCGCTGGGCATGAAGGACACGCGCTACGTCGAGCCGACGGGCCTGTCCAGCTCCAACCGCGCCAGCGCGATCGACCTGGCCACACTGGTGGGCTTTGCCTCGCAAGACCCGCTGCTGCGCCAGCTGACCACATCGCAAGGCTACGAGGTGGCGGTGGGCAGCCGCGTGCTGACCTACAACAACACCAACCGTCTGGTGCACAAGCCGGATTGGCAGATCGGTCTGCAGAAGACCGGTTACATCTCCGAAGCCGGGCAGTGCCTGGTGATGCAGGCGCGCGTGGCGGGCCGCAAGGTGATCATGGTCTTCCTGGATTCGAACGGCAAGTACAGCCGCCTGGCCGACGCCGAGCGCGTGCGCCGCTGGGTCGAGAACGAGCGCCCGTCGTCCACCTTTGCGGGCAACGGCTACGCGGGCTGACCGGCCGCAGCAGGCTGTTTCTTGCGGCTTGTAGTTGCTATGGTTTAAATAGCTGCTTGCGCAGATGGTTGTAGGGCTACAAGCCAGTTTCACTCGAAAATTAAAAAGGCGCCAATCGGCGCCTTTTTTGCATCTGCCCCAGGCGTCCCCGGCCGTCAGCGGGCCGAACCGGTGTGGCCCAGCGCGGCCGAGATTTCCTGCGCCGTGTGCTGCAGCTTGGGCAGCCAGCTGTCGTCCAGTCGGTCGGCAGGGGCCGAGATCGACAGGCCCGCCACCAGCTTGCCCTGGTCGTCGTAGATGCCGGCGGCCATGCAGCGCACGCCCATCTCCAGCTCTTCGTTGTCGTGCGCCACGCCGGACTGGCGCGCGCGGATCAACTCGCGCTCCAGCGTGGGCAGTTGCGTGATGCTGTTGCGCGTGTGGCCGGCCAGGCCCGTGCGCGTGGCGTAGGCGCGCACGCGCGGCAGTTCGTCGTAGGCCAGAAACAGCTTGCCGGTGGACGTCAGATGCAGTGGCGCCCGTCCGCCGATGGCGCGCACCACCTGCATCCCGGACCGTTCGCTGTAGGTGCGCTCGATGTAGACGATTTCGTCGCCCTGGCGCACGCTCAGGTTGACCGGCTGCTGGATCAGGCGGTGCAGGTCGCGCATCGGCGCCAGCGCCGCATCGCGCACGTCGAGCCGGCCCTTGACCAGGTTGCCCAACTCCAGCAGGCGCATGCCCAGCCGGTAGCTGCCGGGCTCCGGTCGGTCGACGAAGCGGCCCACGGTCAGGTCATTCAGGATGCGGTGGGTGGTGGAGGGGTGCAAGCCGGTCTGCTCGCTGATCTCCTTGAGCGAGATCGGCTCGTCGCGCGAGGCCAGCACGTCGATCAGCGAAAACATGCGCTCGATCACCTGGATGGTCGGCGTCTGGTGGGCGTCGGGTTTGGGGCGTCGCATGGCAGTGTTCAGGTGAGGGCGCTGTTCAGCGCCGAGGCGTTGTCGTCTCGCAGCCATTGGCCGCCGATGCGCCGCTCGGACGGGCGAAACCGTGCCTTGTACGCCATCTTGGCGCTGCCGTCGATCCAGTAGCCGAGGTAGACATACGGCAAACCCAGCGCTCGGGCCTGCTCGATCTGCCAGAGGATGCTGTAAGTGCCCAGGCTGGCGCGGGCGTCGCCCGGGTCGTAGAAGGTGTAGACCGCCGACAGCCCGTCGTTCAGCACGTCGACGATGGACACGATGCGCAGGGCGCCAGCGCCGCCGTCCGGCGCTGGCTCGCGGAATTCAACCAGGCGCGAATTCACGTTGCTCTGCAGCAGGAACTGGGTGTACTGGTCCACGCTGTCCTGGTCCATGCCGCCGCCGGTGTGACGGCCGGCCTGGTAGCGCAGGTAGAGCTGGTAGTGTTCCGGCACGTAGCACAGCTTCATCACCCGCACCTGCAGGCCGCCGTGGCGTGCCTGTGCGCGGCGCTGGCTGCGGTCAGGCTTGAAGCGCTCGACACACACGCGCATCGGCACGCACGCGTGGCAGCCGTCGCAATACGGCCGGTACGTGAACATCCCGCTGCGGCGAAAGCCGCTTTGCACCAGTTCGGAATAGGCTTCGTTGTTGACCAGGTGGCTCGGCGTGGCGACCTGCGAGCGCGCCTGCCGCCCCGGCAGGTAGCTGCATGGGTAGGGCGCTGTCGCGTAGAACTGCAGCGCCTGAAAAGGAAGGTCCTTGAGGTGGGTCAACGAGCAGCCGAACGTGGAGGCAACAACACATTCCAGTATACGGGGTCGAATTTCCATGGCGGTGATGGTCGGCCCGCGAGTTCCGACACCGCTGCGGCGAATTCAGCGCGCGGCACCTCCCCCGCGCCCATGAAGGCGAGGTGCGGGGTGTTCTGCTGGCAATCGATCTGCGGCACCCCGTGGTGGATGCACCACGCCACCAGGGCAGCCAGCGCGATCTTCGACCCGTCAGGGACGCGCGTGAACATCGACTCGCCAAACACCGCGTGCCCGATGCCAACGCCATACAGGCCAGCCACCAACTCGCCGCCCACCCAGGCTTCCACGCTGTGTGCGTAGCCGGCGCGGTGCAACTCGCCGTAGGCGCGCCGCATGTCCGGCCCGATCCAGGTTCCTTCCTGGCCCGGCCGTGCGGCTGCAGAGCAGGCGCCGACCACCGCATCGAATGCGGTGTCGAAGCGGATCTCGCACGCCGGATCGGCACGAAACCTCTCGATGGCCTTGCGCAGAGAGCGGTGCAGCCGGAAAGCGTTCACGCGCAGCACCATGCGCGGATCGGGGCTCCACCAGAGGATGGGTTCGCCTTCGCTGAACCACGGGAAGACGGTGGCCGAATAGGCGGCGCGCAACGTGGCCACATCCAGTTCGCCGCCTGCGGCAACGAGCCCCGGTGCGCTCGTCTCAGGGCCCCAAGCCTGCGCTACGGGCGGAAAGGCGTCGCCCGCGCGCAGCACGGTCAACGCCGGCATGGGCCTCATCGCGGTGGCCAGGGAATATCGATGTCGTGCACGCCGTAGCTGCCGCGCCGGTGGTCGTCGAAGAAGCGCTTCAGCGTTTCGCGCACCGTCATGAAAGCCAATTCGTCCCAGGGAATCTCGGCTTCGGTGAAAAGCCGCGCTTCCAGCGTTTCCTGACCCGGGTGAAAGACATCGCTTTGCAGTTGAGCAAGGTAGAACACGTGCACCTGGCCAACGCGGGGAATGCTCAGCGTGCTGAACAGCCTACCCATGGAGATCTGCGCGCCGGCTTCCTCATCGGTCTCGCGGGCGGCGCCTTCGGCCATGGTCTCGTCCATCTCCATGAACCCTGCGGGCAAGGTCCACTTGCCCCAGCGCGGTTCAATGGCACGTTTGCACAGCAGCACGCTCTCGCCCAGATAGGGTACGGTGCCCACCACCAGGAGCGGATTGACGTAATGGACAGTGCCGCAGGACGGACACACGGCGCGCTCGCGCGTGTCTCCGTCGTCGGGAATGCGGTAGTCCACGGCGGTTCCGCACTCGCGGCAGTGCTGGATAGTTCGACGCTGCATAGACGCCACAGTGTACGTGCGGTGCCGAGCCCGCTTCGCGCCGACCGGCGCCGCCTACACTTGGCGGTATGCCAGCAGACTCCGATGTCTTTTCGTTCGAACAAGCGCCCGGCCATTTGATTCGCCGTGCGCACCAGATCTCCGTCGCCGTGTTCAGCGAGGAGACGGCTGCTTTCGGCGTCACGCCCGTGCAGTTCGCGATCCTCAGCGTGTTGGCCCAGGCGCCCGACATTGACCAGATCACGCTGGCGCAACGGGTGGCGTTCGACCAGGCGACAATCGGCTCGGTGGTCGCGCGTCTCATCGGCAAGGGCTGGCTGCACCGCGAGCCGGCCGAGCAGGATCGCCGGCGCAAGCTGCTGCGCCTGACCCCTGAAGGTCTTGCCGCCTTGCATGGCATGACGGCCCACATGCCCTCAGTGCAGACCCGGATCGTTGATGGCCTGAGCCTGTCAGAACGCACCCAATTCATGGGGCTGCTTGCCAAATTGGTCGCACATCACGAGCGCGAAACGCCGGCCTGACGGCCCCATGCGCGCGTGTCCTACAGCGTCGCGCGCGGGCCGAGCGTTAGATTCGCAGGCGCCGCGGGACTCCCGCCCGCCCTTGTGAACTGCCACCGGTACACGCCGGTCTCGCAGTTGCTGCGATAACTCAATGAAAGGAAACATCCCGATGCAAACACGTGAAATTGGCCGTGGCCTGCTGGTGGCCACCACGGCGGCAGCCGTCTTCATGACCGGCTGCGCCAACATGACGGAAACTCAGCGCAATACTGCTATTGGTGCAGGTGTGGGCGCAGCTGCCGGTGGCCTGATCGGTGACGGCAAGGGGGCGGCCATCGGCGCCGGTGTGGGCGCTCTGGGCGGGTACGCCTGGTCGCGCTACATGGAGAACAAGAAGCAGCAGATGCAGGCGGCCACGGCGGGCACCGGCGTGCAGGTCACCCAGACGCCAGACAACCAGCTCAAGCTGAACATTCCCGAGGACATTTCCTTCGCCACCGGCCGTGCCGACATCCAGCCGCGCCTGCGCCCCATCCTCGACCAGTTCGGTCAAGGTCTGGGCCAGCAGCCGAGCCTGGAGGTGACCATCATCGGCCACACCGATTCGACCGGCACCGATGCGATCAACAACCCGCTGTCCGTGGCACGCGCCAACAGCGTGCGCGACTACCTGGCCACGCGCGGCGTGGACACGCGCCGCATCCGTACCGATGGCCGCGGTTCGCGCGAGCCTATCGCCGACAACCGCACCGACGCGGGCCGCGCTCAGAACCGCCGCGTGGAGATCTTCCTGGCCGACCGCGCACCGGTCGCCGCTGCGCCTGCACCCACGTACAACACGCCGATTGGTGGTCAGCCGGTACGCTGATGGATGGATTGGCATGAGGCGAGCGCCTGAATCACGGCCGCGGCCTCGGCCCCCTGAAACCCTCGCGCCACCGGACACGGTGGCGTTTTTTTTGTGCGTGCAGCGCCAGCTATTGGCGTCCGCCCGGCATGTCTGCACACAGCGCGAGCCCACGCAGCCGGGCTACACTTTTCGCATGAAGCTCTACAACTACTTCCGATCCTCGGCGTCGTTTCGTGTGCGCATCGCACTCAACCTCAAGGGACTCTCCTACGAGTACCTGCCGGTACATCTGGCCAAGGGTGAACATCGGCGCGCCGAGTTCACATCGCTCAGTTCGGAAGGTCTGGTGCCGCTGCTGGAGCTGGACAACGGCCAGCGCATCACGCAGTCCATGGCCATCATCGAGTACCTGGAAGAGACCCATCCGCAGTCCGCGCTGCTGCCCGCCGACGCCATCGGCCGTGCACGCGTTCGCGCGCTCGCGCAGCTGATCGCGTGCGAGGTGCATCCGCTCAACAACCTGCGGGTGCTCAAGTACCTGACGCACGAACTCGCGCAGAACGAAGCGGCCAAGAACAGCTGGTACCGGCATTGGGTGGCGCTGGGCCTGCAGGCCTTCGAAGCCCGCCTGGCCGAGGCGCCCGCCACCTTCAGTCATGGCGAAACACCGACACTGGCCGACTGCTGTCTGGTGCCGCAAATCTTCAATGCACAGCGTTTCGATTGCGACCTGTCTGCGTACCCGCGCACCATGGCCGTGTTCGAGGCATGCATGAAGCTCGACGCCTTCCAGAAGGCACAGCCTTCCGCCTGCCCCGACGCTGAAAAGTGAACCGCATGGTCGACGCGCGCTGGTTTGTACCCGACTGGCCGGCACCCACGCGGGTGCGGGCGCTGTTCACCACGCGCGGTTCGTCGCCTGCCGATGGCGCTTCACCCGCGCCTTATCAGTATTTCAACCTAGGCGATCACGTGGGCGATGCCGCTGATGCCGTGGCTGCCAACCGCGCGTTGCTGGCGCAGGCGCTGGGGGCTGCGCGGCCCGTGTTTCTGCATCAGGTGCATGGCACGGGCGTGTGCGCGCTCTCACCGGATCTTGCCGATGGCACCACGGCGGATGCGGCGTTCAGCACTCGAAGCGACGTCGCCTGCACGGTGATGGTGGCCGACTGCCTTCCCGTGTTGCTGACCACCGCCAGCGGCAGCGCCGTGGCCGCTGCGCATGCGGGCTGGCGCGGGCTCGCATCGGGTGTGCTCCAGGCGACTTTGGAGCAGTTTCGGCCTGCAGGGCAGGCGGGACGGGCGCAGCCAGCTATCGATAATGAAGCGAATCAAGGCGCTGATCCGATCATCGCCTGGCTGGGCCCCTGCATTGGACCACGTGCCTTCGAGGTGGGCGCTGAGGTGCGGGAGGCGTTCCTCGCGCAGGACGCTGGCGCAGACCCGGCCTTTGCGCCGCACACGCCCGGCAAGTTCCTGGCGGATCTGCCCGCGCTTGCGCGGCGCGTGCTGCTCACGAACGGCGTCACGGCGGTGTACGGTAACGACGGCAGCGACGCTTGGTGCACCGTGGCGCGGCCGGATCGCTACTTCTCGTTCCGGCGCGACCAGTCGGCGCTGGGCGGCACCGGCCGCATGGCCGCCTGCATCTGGATCGACGAGGTTGGCGCGCCCTCCGCGTAAGCCCTGACAGGGATTGACCGGGGAGGCGCCCGCCCGGAAGCCCGCAGAAGTCGGCGTATATTGGCAGCGTGTCAGTGTGCCGTTACCGAGCTCGGGGATACTGGGCTCAGCAGCGGTCAAGGCGCGGCGACGGCTCCTCCCACCGCTGCGCGGACCCGTCAACACAACGATTTCAGGAGACACCATGACGCCGAACCAGGCTTCCTCGCTTTGGCAGGACATGATGAGCAAGTTGCCCCAGGGCATGGGTTTTCCCATGGATCAGGGGCTCATCGAAGGCTGGAAGAACGCGTTCGCGCAGTTCCAGAACATGGATCTCGGCGGCATGAGCCCGCTCGGGCGCGGCCCCACCCCGGTCGATCTTCCCAGCCTGACGTTCCCGCCCGAGAAGATGCTCGAGCTGCAGCAGAACTACGTGCGCGAAGCCAGCGAGCTGTGGAACCAGACGCTGCAGGCCAACCCGACACTCAAGGACCGGCGTTTCAAGGGCGAGGCCTGGACCAGCAATCCGCTGTCGTCCTTCACCGCCGCGGTCTACCTGCTCAACGCCCGCACGCTGATGGCCATGGCCGAAGCGGCCGAGGGCGACGAAAAGAGCCGCCAGCGCGTGCGCTTTGCCGTCGAGCAGTGGGTGGCCGCGGCGTCGCCCAGCAACTTCCTGGCGCTGAACGCCGACGCGCAGCAAAAAGCCATCGAGACGCAGGGCGAAAGCCTGGCCAAGGGCCTGGCCAACATCCTGCACGACATGCGCCTGGGGCACGTGTCGATGACCGACGAAAGCGTGTTCGAGGTCGGCAAGAACGTTGCCACCACCGAGGGCGCCGTGGTGTTCGAGAACGAGCTGTTCCAGCTGATCGAATACAAGCCGCTGACCGCCAAGGTGTACGAAAAACCTTTTCTGCTGGTGCCGCCCTGCATCAACAAGTTCTACATCCTCGACCTGCAGCCTGAAAACTCCTTCATTCGCTACGCCGTCAGCCAGGGCCACCGCACCTTCGTGGTGAGCTGGCGCAACCCCGACGCGTCAATGGAGAAGTACTCCTGGGACGACTACATCCAGAACGCTGCCATCAAGGCCATCGAAACGGTGCAGGACGTCACCGGCGCCAAGCAGATCAACGCCCTGGGCTTCTGCGTGGGCGGCACCATCCTGACCACGGCGCTGGCCGTGCTGGCTGCACGCGGTGAAAAGCCCGTGTCGGCGCTGACCCTGCTGACCACGCTGATCGACTTCCGCGACACCGGCATCCTGGATGTCTTCATCGACGAGAACATGGTGCGTTTTCGCGAGATGCAGATGGGCGCGGGCGGCATGCTCAAGGGCAACGACCTGGCCAGCACCTTCAGCTTTCTGCGGCCCAACGACCTGGTGTGGAACTACGTGGTGGGCAACTACCTCAAGGGCGAAACGCCGCCCGCGTTTGACCTGCTGTACTGGAACAGCGACTCCACCAACCTGCCGGGCCCGTTCTACGCTTGGTACCTGCGCAACACCTACCTTGAAAACAACCTCGTCAAGCCCGGCAAGGCCACGGTTTGCGGCGAGAAGATCGACCTGCGCAAGCTCGATATCCCGGTCTACATCTACGGCTCGCGCGAAGACCACATCGTGCCGATCGGCGGCGCCTACGCCTCCACGCAGGTGCTGCCGGGCAAGAAGCGCTTCATGATGGGCGCGTCCGGCCACATCGCCGGCGTGATCAACCCGCCCGCCGCCAAGAAGCGCAGCCACTGGGTGCGCGACGACGGCAAGTTTCCGGCCGATGTGAACGAATGGATCGCCGGCGCCACCGAAACGCCCGGCAGCTGGTGGCCCGACTGGTCCGACTGGCTGGGCGACCACGGCGGCAAGCAGGTGGCCGCGCCCAAGCGCTACGGCCGCGGCACCGCGTACGAGGCGATCGAGCCCGCACCCGGCAGCTACGTCAAGGCCAAGGCCTGATTTTCAGATTCAGCATCAAAACAGCGGCTAGCGCTACAGGGACAAGCGCGAGCAGCTATCGAAAGGAGAGCGTTCCATGGAAGACATCGTCATCGTTTCCGCCGCACGCACGGGCGTGGGCAAGTTCGGCGGCGCGCTGGCCAAGGTGCCGGCGACCGAGCTGGGCAGCATCGTGATCAAGGCCGCACTGGAGCGCGCCAAGGTCGGGATGGACCAGGTCGGTGAAGTGATCATGGGCCAGGTGCTGACCGCCGGCAGCGGACAGAACCCGGCGCGCCAGGCCCTGATGAAGGCCGGTGTGGCCAAGGAAACGCCGGGCCTGACGATCAACGCCGTGTGCGGCTCGGGCCTGAAGGCCGTGATGCTGGCGCACCAGGCGGTGGTCACCGGCGACAGCGAGATCGTCGTCGCCGGCGGCCAGGAAAACATGAGCGCCAGCCCGCACGTGCTGCTGGGCAGCCGCGACGGCCAGCGCATGGGCGACTGGAAGATGACCGACACCATGATCGTCGATGGCCTGTGGGACGTCTACAACCAGTACCACATGGGCATCACCGCCGAGAACGTGGCCAAGCAGGAAGGCATCACGCGCGAAATGCAGGACGAGCTGGCGCTGGCCAGCCAGAAAAAGGCCGCCGCAGCCCAGGCCGCAGGCAAGTTCAAGGACGAGATCGTCCCGGTCAGCATCCCGCAGCGCAAGGGCGACCCGGTGGTGTTCGACACCGACGAGTACATCAACACCAAGACCAACGCCGAGGCGCTGGCTGGCCTGCGCCCGGCGTTCGACAAGTCGGGCACGGTGACGGCTGGCAACGCCAGCGGCATCAACGACGGCGCCGCCGCCGTGGTGGTGATGACCGCCACCAAAGCCGCCGCCCTCGGCCTGAAGCCGCTGGCGCGCATCGTCAGCTACGCCACCAGCGGGCTGGACCCCGCCACCATGGGCCTGGGCCCGGTGCCGGCGTCGCAAAAGGCCCTCAAGCGCGCCGGCTGGAGCGTGGGCGATGTCGACGTGTTCGAGCTGAACGAAGCCTTCGCCGCGCAGGCCTGCGCCGTCAACAAGCTGCTGGGCGCCGACCCGGCCAAGGTCAACGTCAACGGCGGCGCCATCGCCATCGGCCACCCGATCGGGGCGTCCGGCTGCCGCATCCTGGTGTCGCTGCTGTACGAAATGCAGCGCAGCGGTGCCAACAAGGGCCTGGCCGGCCTGTGCATTGGCGGTGGCATGGGCGTGGCGATGGCGCTGGAGCGCTTCTGATGGCTGCGGCAGCGATCAACCTGCAGGACAAGCTCGGCCGCTTTGCCGAGCACTGGTCGCCGCGGGTGATCGCCGAGATGAACGACTACCAGTTCAAGCTCGTCAAGATCCAAGGCGAATTCGTGTGGCACAGCCACGCGGACACCGACGAGGTGTTCATCGTCGTCGACGGCGCGCTGGAACTGCAGTTTCGCGACCGGACCGTTCCGCTCGCGCAGGGCGAGCTGTGCGTGGTGCCCAAGGGCGTTGAGCACCGGCCCGTGGCGGCGCAGGAATGCGCGGTGATGCTGGTCGAGCCGCGTGGCGTGGTGAACACCGGGGCCGCTGGCGGCGCCTACACCGCGCCGAACGACGTCTGGGTTTGAGCAGGGGTTTGCACGGGAGGGTCGGCGTGCCTAAATTTCCGACAGTTTTTTTCGCAGTCCATTGAGGAGACAGTAAATGAGTCAGAAAGTAGCGTACGTGACCGGCGGCATGGGTGGCATCGGCACCGCGATCTGCCAGCGCCTGCACAAGGAAGGTTTCAAAGTCATCGCTGGCTGCGGCCCGACGCGCGACTTCCAGAAGTGGCTGGACGAGCAGAAGGCGCTGGGCTACACGTTCTACGCAAGCGTGGGCAACGTGAGCGACTGGCAGTCCACCGCCGACGCCTTCGCCAAGGCCAAGGCCGACCACGGCCCGATCGACGTGCTGGTCAACAACGCCGGCATCACGCGCGACCGCATGTTCCTGAAGATGACCCGCGAAGACTGGGACGCGGTGATCGACACCAACCTGACCAGCATGTTCAACGTGACCAAGCAGGTCGTGCCCGATATGGCCGAGCGCGGTTTTGGCCGCATCATCCAGATCAGTTCGGTCAACGGTGAAAAAGGCCAGGCCGGGCAGACCAACTACTCGGCCGCCAAGGCCGGCATGCACGGTTTTGCCATGGCGCTGGCGCAGGAGCTGGCCGGCAAGGGCGTTACCGTGAACACGGTCAGCCCCGGCTACATCGGCACCGACATGGTCAAGGCCATCCGTCCCGACGTGCTGGAAAAGATCGTCGGCACCATCCCGGTCAAGCGCCTGGGCACCCCAGACGAAATCGGCTCTATCGTCGCCTGGCTGGCCGGCGACGACGCGGGTTTCACCACCGGCGCCAACTTCTCCTGCAACGGCGGCCTGCACATGGGCTGATCGCGCCGGAGTCGGACGCACCAAACCCCGCTTCGGCGGGGTTTTTTTGTGGGTGGGCCCTGGTGATTTGCTCCCGATTTGCGGCGGCTTCGGATGGTGGGCAGTGCACGCCAGCGGATTCACGGGTGCTTTGCCTGCCAATTCGCATAGGCCTGCGGCATGCACACGGCGCAAGGCCGGTACCCCGCCGCAATGGCCGTGGCCTCATCGGCAAAGAACACACGCTGCGGGACGTAGCCGCCGCGCACGATCGCCTGCAAGGCCGATCGGCAGTTGAGCTGCCCGTAGATGCGCCCACGCCGGTGGCCGCCCAGGGCGCCGGGCGTCGCACTGGCGTACGACTGCCCGTCGGGGCCCATCAGGGTCCAAGTGCGCGTGCCAAAAAGGGTCGGCCCTGACGGATCTGCACTACACGGCGCCATGAAACGACAGCGAGAGCCCCACACGCTGCCCGCTGCGCACGCGCGCGATCGCGTGGCGGACGTTCACGCGGTAGATGCCCTGGCGGCCGCGCACGGGGCGCGGGCCGGTGCAGATGATGGCGGCGTCGCCAAACTGCAGCGGCACCACGCTCGGGCGCGACTGCATCCGCGGTCGTTGCTCCACCAGAACGAAAGCGCCGCCGGTGAAGTCCGCATCGGGTGCCGACAGGAGGCCGACGACCTGCAGCGGAAACACGAGCGTGCCCGCTGTGTCCTGGCGCAGCGCAACCTCGGCCCCGGCGTTCAGCCGACTGACCAGGCTGAGCGGGGTGTTCTGACCCGCCGCCCGATTGAGCGTGTCGAAGTCGGTCAGCTCTGGCGGGAAATGCGCCGGCTCGCCCAAGGCCTGGGCCCACCGGTTGGCAATGGGCGCCAGGCGGCGGTACAAGGCGTGGCGCCACATGGCGAAGGCCGGTGGCAGCGGGCCGTTGGGTAGATCGTTCGATTCGTGGGCGGCTTGCCAAGGGGCCACAGCCGACCCGAACAGACCTGGCAACAGCGCGTACCCGTTCTGGCTCAACTGAGCATCGATGGCCGCCGCATCCCAGGCGCCCGGCGCCGCGCGGTGCGAGGCCACGGTGTTGGCGTCGATTCGGGTCGAGGTATCCCCAGCCGCGCTCATGCCGTCGCCTCGCGCCGCAGCAGTTCGCGCTTGCGCGCCACGCCCCAGCGATAGCCCGAGATGTCGCCGTCGCGCCGCACCACGCGGTGACAGGGGATGGCGACCGCCAGCGCGTTGGCGCCGCAAGCCTGCGCCACCGCGCGCACCGCCTTGGGCGCGCCGATGCGCTCAGCGATCTCGGCGTAGCTGGCGGTGCTGCCGGGCGGGATGCTGCCCAGCGCCTGCCACACGCGCTGCTGGAAGGCCGTGCCGCGCACGTCCAGCGGCAGGTTGAGCCCCAGGTGCGGCGCTTCGATGAAACCGACCACCTGCGCCACCAGCTTCTCGAACTCGGCGTTGCCGCCGACCAGCTCGGCTTTGGGGAACTGGTCCTGCAGATCGCGCAGCAGCTGGTCCGGCTCGTCGCCCAGCAGGATGGCGCACAGGCCCAGCTGGCTTTGCGCCACCAGGATCGCGCCCAGCGCACAATCGCCCAGCGCGAACCGGATCACCGCGCCCGCACCGCCGGCTTGGTAAGCGCGCGGCAGCATGCCCAGCATCTGGTCGGCACCGGCGTAAAAGCGGCTGTTGGAGCCAAAGCCCGCACCGTAGATCGCGTCCGTCACCGTGCCTGCGCACTGTTGCAAAGCGTCGCGCAGGCGCTGCGCGCGCTGCGCTGCGGCGTAGGCCTTGGGGGTCATCCCCGTCTCGGCCTTGAACACGCGGTGAAAGTGGTGGGGGCTCATGCCGGCGTGGGTGGCGAGGGCGTCCAACGTGGGCGCCGTCTCCGCGCTGTTGATCTGGCGGCAAGCCTCGGCCACCAGGGCGGCGCGCTCGCTGGCCGCGGCGGTGCGGTCGGCGCAGGCGCGGCGGCTGGCGCGGTAGCCCGCGGCTTCGGCGGCGGCCGGCGTGTCAAAAAACTCGACGTTGTCGCGCCTTGGCAAACGGCCGTTGGCGCTGGGGCGGCAGTACACGCCGGTGGTGCGCACGGCGTAGACAAAGGCGCCGTCGGCGGCGGCATCGCGCGTGGCGATGGCCTGCCAGCGGGCGTCGTCGCTGCGGTAAGGCGTTGAGGTGGTGGACGAGGTCATGGTGAGGCTCGCAAGCGGAGAAGAATCGAATGAGGTGTTCAGCGTAAGACGAAATTCAATCGCAAGCATTCCGTTTCTTGCGATTGAATCAAATTGGCGCCCGCGCGGGCGGGATCGGTCGGTCAAAACCCCGGCAGCGTGGCGGTCAGCGGCGCCTCCGCCAAAGCGTGTTCGTGCGCCAGCAACCAGCGTTTGCGCACCAGGCTCCAGGCGTAGCCGCGCAGGCTGCCGTCGCTGCAACCACCCGATGGCAGGGGATGATCAGCGCGATCGGGTTGGCCGCGTTGGCGGCGCCCACGTCGATGGCGGCGCGCGGATCTTGCAGGCCGAGCGAGCGCGCCAGTTGCCCGTACGACACCGTGCGCCCAGCGGGGATGCGCCGCAGCGCCGCCCAGACCTGCTCCTGCAGCGCGTCGCCTTGGGTGCGCACCGGTAGGGCGTCCAGCGCAGCCCAGTCGCCGTCAAAGTAGCGGGCGAGCGCGTCGGACACCGATGCGGGCGCAGGCCCCGCACGCAGGCCGCCTTGCGCCGCGCCAAAACCCATGCGCCGGCGCGCGGGCGACAGACCTTCGGTGAAGTCCAGTGCGTGCACGCGGCCTTGGGCGTCGATCACCAGGCGCAGCGGGCCCTGGGGCGAATCCAATTGGCTGAGGATGAGGGTGTTCATGGTTGGCTCCTTGAAGCAAAGCTGGGGCGCGCCATCAGCGCGCGTCGTGAAAGATCACGCCGACGGTGTGGCGCTGCCCTTGTCGCACCGCGCTGACGCCGTGGCGCATCTGCGCCCGCCGCCAGCCACCGCGCCGGCTGGGCACGGGCCGTTCGTTGACGGTGAAGACCACGCCGTCGCCTTGGCGCAGCGGCACCACGTCGGCGCGTTGGCCGTCGCTGGTGCGTTCGGTCATGACGAATTCGCCACCGCTGAAGTCGCGCCCGGGCGCCGACAGCAGGATGGCCAGTTGCAGCGGAAAGACGTGTTCGCCATACAAGTCCTGGTGCAGGCAGTTGTGGTCGCCCGCGCTGTAGCGCAGCAGCAGCGGCGTCGGCCGCGTTTGCCCGGCCCCATGGCAGCGCGCCAGGAATTCGGGCAACTCGGCCGGGTAGCGCGTGGGTGAGCCCAGGCGCGCCTGCCACGCGTTGGCGATGCGCGCCAACGGCGGGTACAGCGCGTGGCGCAGCCCTTCGATCAACGGCGGCAGCGGGTAGGCGAAGTACTGGTATTCGCCGCGCCCGAAGCCGTGCCGCGCCATCACGATGCGGCTGCGAAAGTGACGTGGCGCGTCGTACAGGCCGGCCAGGGTGGCGCAGTCGCAGGGCGGCAGCAGGCCGGGCAGGGTGGCCCAGCCTTCGGCGTCCAGGGTTTCAGCCAGGCGACATTCGTCCCAGACGGGGGCGGTTTTCTCAAGTGGGGGTGCGGTCGGCATGGGAGGTCAGCGGTGGGTTGAAGGCCATGACCGCACTCTAGGCACCGATCCCCGCCGGCGCATCCTCATCCTTGCGATTGAATTCGACCCACGCGATCACCAGCGCCAAGGCTTCCGGCTGCACGTCAGGCGCCTGTCGGACCCCCGCGGGATAATCGCGCCATGTCCCCCACGCCCGGTTCGACCGCCACCGCGTCCGATGTCAGCCCCTGGCGCCTGTCTGTCGCGCCGATGCTCGACTGGACCGATCGCCACTGCCGTTACTTCCACCGCCTGTTGACGCGCCGCACGCTGCTGTACACCGAGATGGTGAACGCCGGCGGCATCTTGTACGGTGGGACCGAGCGGCACCTGCGCTTCAACGCCGAAGAGCACCCGGTTGCGCTGCAGCTGGGCGGCAGCGAGCCCGATCGGCTGGCCGCGGCCGCGCGCCTGGCCGAAGAGTGGGGATACGACGAGGTCAACCTGAACTGCGGCTGTCCCAGCGAGCGGGTGCAGCGCGGCGCATTCGGCGCCTGCCTGATGGCCGAGCCGCAGCTGGTGGCCGATGGCGTCAAGGCCATGCTGGACGTGGTCAGCGTGCCCGTCACCGTCAAGCACCGCATCGGCATCGACAAGGAAGAAAGCTACGGCTTCGTGCGCGACTTCGTTGGCGCCGTGGCCGACGCGGGCTGCCAAGTCTTCATCGTCCACGCCCGCAACGCCTGGCTGAAAGGCCTGAGCCCCAAGGAAAACCGCGAGATCCCGCCGCTGCGCTACCCGCTGGTGCACCGCCTGAAACAGGACTTTCCGCAGCTGACCATCGCCATCAACGGCGGCGTGACCACCGATGAGCAGATCGCCGAACAGCTGCAGCATGTCGACGGCGTGATGCTGGGGCGCGAGGCCTACCACCGCCCCTGGTTGATGACCGGCTGGGACGCGCGCTTTTTTGGCGACGCGCCGCGCGCGCTCGACCCTGACGAGGTGGAAGCGGCGATGGTCGATTACATGGCGCGCGAAGCGGCGCTGCACGGCACCGGCTGGTACGCCATCGCGCGCCACATGCTGGGCCTGCACCACGGGCGGCGCGGCGCCCGCCTGTGGCGCCAGGTCTGGAGCGACCACAAGCTCAAGGACCTGCCCGCGCGCGACGTGTGGGCGCGCGCCAGGGCGCACCTGACGGAAGCCGCCCCGGAACCGGCCTGAGGCAGCGAGAAGTCACACCCCTGACGCCCGCCGCCAGCCTGCCGAGGCACCTGGCCTCAGGGCGGTAGGGCTGTCGTGGGCACCGGATGCCGTGGGTCTGGACTGCGGCGCGCAGCCGGTCATCTCCTACACCGCACGGTGAAGGCTTTGTTAACAATCGATTGCATCTGTACAAAGTCCACCGGAAACCGCCATGTCGCCCGCTGCTCGTCCCACTGGTCTGTCGCCACGGTTGGTGCAGGTGTTGGCGATGTTCGTCGACATCGCCGCGGCCCAGGCAGCGGCGCTGGAGGCTGAGGCGGCACCCGGCGTGTGCTGGGTCAGGGTGGTGAAGCCACAGGCAATCCTGCGTTCGGTGGATGCGCGCGCGACGCACTCGGCCATTGCACCCATTCGCACGCAGGAGCCGGCGTATGTCAAGCGCGTGGCCGACCTGGCGCGCGCACAGCGTGCCGGCCTGCTGGTCGACTGTAACGGCGCCGACAGCGCCGCCGTGGTCACTGCGCTGGGCCATAGCGGCGCCCTGGTTGCGTTTGTCGCGGGCGCGCAGGGCGTGCGCGAGCTCACCTTGGCGCAGTCGGCGCCTGGGGTGACCGAATGGCGGCGTGCGGCCTGAAAGATTGGGTGTCAGATCGGGCTGCAGAGCTTGACCACAATGCGCTGGCAGCTTCGGTTTGTGTAGCGTCCGGTACGGCTGACTTGGCACCACCGCGCGCTGATTTCGCCCCGCTTGCTGAGGCAGGAAATTGCATTTGCATACCTGACCGGCAAGGGGATCTGCCAACAATGAACCATTGTCAACTCGCAAGGAGTCCTGTCATGTCCACCTTCACCGCAGACCCGAGCCACTTCTCGATGTCCGGCGCCTACTATCCCAAGGGCCACGTCTTCGCCATGTTCAACAGCGCGGCCGACGCACAGGCGGCAGTCGAGCGTCTGGCCGCTGTGCACAAGGTCGGCGAAGTGCGCCTGCTGCCGCCTGAGGCCATCGTCCAGGCCTTTGCCGAGCGCACCGAATCCGTCGGCGGCATGCCGTCGGTAGGGCGCGAAGACCAGTTCATGCTGCGCTACGTCGAGTTGGCCAAGGAGGGCAAGCCCGGCGTGCTGGTTGACGTGGCCGACGCGTCGACCGAGGACTTGGGCGCCGCTTTTGCCGCCACCCGCGCGGTGCTGGCGTATTACTACCGTGCGTTGGTGATCGAGGAGCTGGTGCAGACCTCGACCCACGCCGAAGAGGCCGCGTCGGGCAAGCTGTGACGGGCGTGCCCCGCGGCGCGCAGGCCCAGGCGGAAAAGTAGAGAAATAGGCTGCGAGCCCTACAGCTATCTGCGCGGGCAGCTCCCAAAAGCAGAGCGAAAAACGCGTCTGACCACCTGGGCGCTGGCGGCGCGCAATCGGGTGCGCAAGTCAGGCGCTTGCCCGGTCGGGTTGGCCCACGCGGCCAATGGGTGCCGCGCGGCGGTGTTCAGACGCGCGCTGCGCGCCAGCGCGCCTGCAGCCGCGGCCACAGCACGTTGATCGTCAGGCCGCCGATCACCAGCAGCGCGGCCAGCATCTTCCAGCCGGGCAGTGATTCGCCCAGCCACAGCGCCGACGAGCCCATGCCGAACACCGGGACCAGGAGCGCCATCGGCGTCACGCTCGCCGCGGGGTAGCGCACCAGCAGCCAGGCCCAGGCGGCGTAGCCGAACAGGGTGTTGCCGACGGCCTGCCACAGCACGGCGGCCCAGGTGCCCCAGTCGGCCGCGGCGATGCCGTCGCGGATCGCGGGCCAGCCTTCCAGCCACAGCGACAGCAGCAGCAGGGGCGGCACCGCGAACAGGCTGGACCACACCATGTAGCCCACCGCGTCCACGCGCCCGGCGGCGCGGCTGACGATGTTGCCGCCCGCCCAGGCCATCGCCGCCAGCAGGATCATCACCAGCCCCAGCGGCGTGATGGATGCGCCATCCGTCACCGCGTGCCAGCCGATCAGCACGATGCCCGCCACCGCCAGCAGCATGGCCAGCACCTGAAAGCCGCGCACGCGCTCGCCCGTCATCGCCATCGCCATGCCGATGGTGAAGAACACCTGCACCTGGATCACCAGCGAGGCCAGGCCGGGCGAGATGAAGTGCGTCATCGAAATGAACAGCAGCCCGAACTGCCCCACGCCGATCAGGATGCCGAACGCCGCCAGGTTGCGCCAACTGGCCTTGGGCCGCGGGATCAGCCACAGCGCCGGCAGCGCCGCCAACGCAAAGCGCAACGTGGCCATCAGCAGCGGCGGCAGGTGCGCCAGCGCCACCTTGATGATCGGGAAGTTGGTGCCCCACACCGCCACCACGGCCACCGCCAGCAGCAGGTGGCGCACCGGCAGGGTAGGGCCGAAGGTGTGCGCGGCAGCCGGCGCGGGCGCCGGGGGGATGGCAGGGGCGGTATCGGGCTTCATCGTGGGCGGATTGTGGGGCCAGCGGCGCGGCAGCGTCGGCCACAGGCCATTCGCACGCCGGGCGGAGAGGGGCAGAAAGCGGTTTGGGCATGAAATCAGCCGCCAGCGCTACAGCGGTCAGCGCTGACAGCTATTTAATCCATAGCGAAACAAGCGGTGTGCCCGGCGGCACGCTGCGGCAGGCGCTTGGCAGGCGCGCCGCCGCCACGGCGTGTCCGGGGCCATCGGCCGCGCGCCAGCACCGCGCAGCGCCAGCCGCCACAATCGGTCATCGACCGCACCGTCCGCCGCCAGCCCCATGGATTTTCAAGCCATCCTCGAAGAGATCACCGCCACCTTGCAGGCCGAGCTGCGCGCGCACGGGCCGCGCGGTGAAGTGGCCCAGTACATTCCGGCGCTGGCGCGGGTGCCGGCCGGGCACATCGGCATGGCGCTGCGCACCTGCGACGGCCAGGAGGCGGTGGCGGGCGACGGCGCGCTGCCGTTCTCGATCCAGAGCATCTCCAAGGTCTTCACGCTGACGCTGGCGATGCAGCACTTGAGCGAGGAGCAGCTGTGGTCGCGCATCGGGCGCGAGCCCTCGGGCACGGCCTTCAACTCGCTGGTGCAGCTGGAGTTCGAGCACGGCACGCCGCGCAACCCGTTCATCAACGCCGGCGCGATCGCGGTGGCGGACCGGCTGGTGGGGCTGTACGGCGACGCCGCCTGCGCGCAGCTCAGCGCGTTCCTCAGCGACCTGAGCGGCGAGCCCATCGGCTACGACGAGGAAGTGGCCGCCTCCGAGGCCGCCACCGGCTTTCGCAACCAGGCGCTGGCCAACTTCATGAAGAGCTTTGGCCGCGTTGACCACGCGGTCGACACCGTGCTGGACCTGTACTTTCACCAGTGCGCGCTGTCGATGAGCTGCCTGCAACTGGCGCGCGCGGCGGCCTATCTGAGCCGCGACGGCGCCCACCCGGTGCGCCCGGGCGCGCACATCATGACCGAGCGGCAGACGCGGCGCATCAATTCGCTGATGCTGACCTGCGGCACCTACGACGCGGCGGGCGAATTCGCCTACCGCATCGGCCTGCCGTGCAAGAGCGGCGTGGGCGGCGGCATTCTGGCCGTGGTGCCCGACCACCTGACGCTGGTGGTGTGGTCGCCCGCGCTGGACGAGACCGGCAACTCGGTGCTGGGGCAGAAGGCGCTGGAGCTGTTCACCCGGCGCACCGGGTTGTCGATCTTCTGATGCTCTTCTGAGCGTGGGGCGTGGGGCAGGGCGCACCGCGCCCGCCTCGGCGCGCGCCCAGGCGCTGCGTTAACTCAGTCCAGGATCGGCGTGGCCGGGCCCAGCTCGCGCACGCGGTGGTCGACGTAGTAGCCGCCGTACTCGGTGTAGCGCAGCAGCAGGCGTTGGCACGCGTTGCAGCGCCACAGCTCGCAGCGGTTGTAGGGGAAGAAGGCGATCGCCACCGGCGCGTCGGCTGCGTCGTAGCGCGTGCCGTTCGGGTGCTGCTCTTCGTACGTCGGCTCGGCCACGTCGAGGTCGCGCAAGCTGCCGACGTGCACCATCTGCGCGGTGGGCCAGCGCTCTTCGGTCAGGCTGGTCCAGCCGTCGCAGCGGCCGACGCCGCAGGCGCACCCGGTCGCGGCGCCGCGCTGGGCGACCAGGGCGCGCAGTTCGTCGGCGGTGGTGATGCGGTGGGCGGACATGGCGGCATTGTGCCGCTGCGGGGCGTGCGGCTGGCCTGGGCATGGCTGCGCGCTGTGCCGGAGGGTTGTGGCGTTGCGCCGATTTCAAGAGAAAACGGCCTCCAGCGCTAGACCCACCTGCGCTGGCAGCTACGGTTTTGATAGTTTTATGCCAAGCCCGCAGCACTGCCCTGGCGCCGCACCGGCCCGCGGAACCGCTCCCGCGCGATCCGCGCCCGCGCGCTACAGTGCGCCCATGTGGTTTCTTACCCGCCGCATTCAGCGCGACCTGCGCGACGCCGGTTTTTCTGACGCCGAGCGCCAGGCTGTTCTCCACACGCCCGCCATGTGGGCGCAGCTGACGCGGTTCTACGAAAGCGGTGGTCGCATCGAGCGCGTGGACGCCGATTTCTCCGGCGCCACCGGCGCGCCGGACGCCATCCGCTTCTTCTGCCCGCCGCCGCCGGCCGCCTGCGCGCACAGCACGTTCGGCGCGCTGGCGCACGAGCTGGGCCATGCGCTGCAGTGCCCCGAGCAATGGCTGCCCGTGGCCAGCTTCGACAGCGCTCAGGCCTACGCCCGTGCGCGCGAGTTGGGCGAGGCGCACGCCTGGCTCAACCAGGCGCGCCTGTGCCGCGCCAAGCAGGGCGGCGCGCCAGAAGCGTCGCAGGTGCTGCAGATCGAAAACGACGCCGACTTCGGCACCGCACCCGTTGACATCTTCGCCCGCGTGGCCGAGCGCGAAGCCGCGGGCTGGAGCGACGCGCAGATCCTGGACGAGCTGGCCATGTTGAACGCCAACATGTTCCCTTGCGGCATGGGCGAGGGCAACTTCAAGACCTACGGCCAGTGCAACCGCTGGGACTGGCTGCAGGCCACGCGCGCGCAGCACCCGGCCTTCAACGATTTTCTGCAGCGCCTGCCGCGCCCGCCCCACGCGGGCGACCAGAAGCTGTTGATGAAGTTCAACCTGTTCACCGGCGTCGACGGCGTGCCGTCTGAAAGGACGGGCGTCCTGCAGACACTGGCCGACGGCCTGACGCCCACGCGGCTGGGCGATGACCTGGACGCGCTGTACGCCATCGCGCGCCAGGCCTTGCCGGACGCGGTGCCCGGTGTCGCGGCGTGCGGGCGAGACGCGCCGGCCTGGCTGGGTGAGTCGCCCAACGGGTGAGCCCGCCGGAAGGTCGTTCGTCCACAAGCGGAGATGGGGTCGCGCAGCGATGGCCCCGCCCGACAGGCTTCTCCTACGCCTGCGGAAGCCAAGGGCCGACAGGCGTGTCCGGTCCGGGACCGTCGCGGTGCCGCGTCTTCCGGGCCACAGTGAAGCTATGGCCCCTACGGTGGCCGATCAGCGGGCCGGTAGGGCGGCAAGGCGCCCGGATCCCCACCGACACCCGCCGTGAACCGCATGGCAGGCCGCATGCCTGCCGCAAGGAGATTCAAATGACCGACAAGAAACCCCCTGTTGAACCCGACACCCCGGCGCCACTGCAGCAGCCTTCGCAAGACCCACGGCTGGTGGCGCAGGAGCCGATCGACGCCGAAACCGCTGCGCGCGAAGTCAAAAGCGTGGGCGCTGGCGGCGGCATGGTGGCCGGCGCCGCGGCTGGCGCGGCCGTCGGCATGGTCGGCGGGCCGGTCGGCGTGTTCGTGGGCGGCACCGTGGGCGCCATCCTGGGCGCGCTGGGCGGCTACGCCGCGGTCGACGCGACCGACCCCGACTACAGCTACTGGCGCGACAACTTCCGCGATCAGCCCGGCTTCGTCGGCGACTACAACTTCGAGGACGACTATTCGCCCGCTTACCGCCTGGGCTACCAGGGCCGCACGCGTTACGTCGGCAAGACCTGGCAGGAGGCCGAGGCCGACCTGGCGCGCGACTGGGACGCGCTCAAGGGCAAGTCCCGCCTGACCTGGGATGAAGCCAGGGCCGCCGGCCATGCGGCCTGGCACCGCGAGAGCGGCTGAAGGCCCGAACGCGTCGCGGCTCCCGGCGCGGCGCGCCGGCCTCAGCGGTTGGACAGCGCCAGGTTCACGCCCAGCCCGGCGAACGAGACGGCGAAACCGCGCCGCAGCCAGGCCTGCACGCTCGGCGATTCGACCACCGCACGGCGGAAGGCGTGGGCCATGAAGCCGTAGACCACGAACACGCCGAAGGTCATGGCCATGAACACGGCGCTGAGCACCAGCATCTGCGCCATCGGCGGCAGCGCTTGACCGGGGTGCACAAACTGCGGCAGGAAGGCCAGGAAGAAGATCGTCAGCTTGGGGTTGAGGATGTTCATCAGAAAGGCCCGCAGCACGATGCGCGCAGTTGATGTTTCGGGTGCGCTGCTGGGGTCGATCGCAAAGCCCGAACGGTCCCGCCAGGTCATCACCGCCAGGTACAGCAGGTACAGCACGCCGGCGAACTTCAGCACCTCGAACGCCAGCGCGCTGGCGTGCATCACCGCCGCCAGGCCCAGCACCGTGGCCAGCAGGTGCGGCACGATCCCCAACGTGCAGCCCACAGACGCCCACACCGCCGCGCGGCGCCCGCGCGTGATGCCGGTGGCCACGGTGAACACCACCCCCGTGCCCGGGATCAGCACGACGATGAGGGAGGTGATCAGAAATTGCAGGGTGATCATGGGGGCTCCTGGACAACGGTGGCGCACAAGCAGGGTGCAGTATGCACGTGGACCGGTGCCGGGGAGGCTGCACGCCCAGCGGCCCCGGGCGTCAGCCGGGCCGATCGGCCCGGTCGTCCCACCAGTCGGGGGAGGGGAACAGCGCGTTCGACGCCGTATCGATCACCTCCAGCAGCGGGCCGCCGTGCGCGCCCAAACGCGCGCCCAGTCCTGCGCGCGACGCGGTCCGCTGACCCGGTAACCAGAACAGCTTGCGCGCCCAGCTGCCGGGGCGCGGCGGCCGGCGGTTGGCGGCCGCCAACCGCGTCTGGATGCGCGCCAGGCCGCCCGCCAGGCGCCACGGCGCCAGTTGGGTCAGGGCGTCGTGCAAGGCGTCGGCCCAGTCCGGCCGGGGTGCGGCAAAGCGCGACAGCGGCAGGCCGGCCGCCAGGCGCAGCACGCCATCGGCCAACACCACGTCGCACAGCGCGCACGCTTCGCTGATGCGCCCTTCGGCGATCAGGGCGCGCACCTCGTCCGCATGGCGCGGCGCGGCGGGCGCGTGGGCCTGGTCGGACCACAGCCAGGGCGCCGCGTCCCACTGGTGGCGTTGGTTTTCACGGAATTCCATGCTCAGCCGCAACTGCCACTGCGGCATGTCGCGCACGCCGCCCGACGTGATCAGCAGGCAGGGCTGGCGCTGGTTCACCGTGACCGGCGGGCCGTAGACGCCGAGCAGCGCCGTGGTCTTGGCCGCCAGCCGCCCGCGCGCGTCGCGCGGCCAGTGGCCGGCCAGCCGCGCCACGTCCAGGCGTTCCAGATTGGCTTGCAGCTGCGCCTGCGCGGCGGCCCGGTCGCTGTCCGCCAGGTTGTCCAGCGCCGCCGTGTCCGTGGGGTGAGGCGGTGCCGGCCACGGACCGGGTGGCTGGGGGGCGGCCGAGCGCGCTGCGGCAGGTGCTACGCGGCACGTTTTGGGCGTCGGTGCCATCGGCAGGCGCCACTGTTGCAGCAGCGCGTGCAGCCTGGCCGTGTCGCACAGCACTTCGCTGTGCGTGTGCTCGCCGTCGTCGTCGCGCACGGTGACCCACAGGTGCTGGCGCTCGCAGGCCGGCAACTGGGCCAGGTCTTCGCCTGCAGCGGGGCGGCGCGCCGACAGGCCGCCGCTTCCCAAGTCGTGGATCCACAGCTGCAACGCCAGCTGGCCGGCGGTCCTGGACGAAGTCAGCACCCAGGTGTGGTTGTCGCTGCTTTTCAGCGTCAGGTCGGGGCAGGCGCGCAGGAACTGGGCCGGTCCGTCGTTCCAGTCAAAGGGAGAGGGTGCCATCGTCATCGAAATGCGTCAGTACGTGGGGGCGTCGCACAGCGTGCGCCGGCTGCGGGGGCATCAGCCCATCATGGCGATTGTCAACGGTGCTAGGCCACCGTCGGCGAAAGCATGAAAACTGCGTTGGCGCTGCAAAAAGGGTGCGTCGCGCCAGCCACGCGGCGCCCGCCGTCCAATGGAGCCCCCGCCGCAGGCGCACAATCGGCGGGTGAACATCCTCTCCATCCAATCCCACGTTTCCTACGGCCATGTCGGCAATTCGGCGGCCGTTTTTCCCCTGCAGCGCCTGGGGCACGAGGTCTGGCCGGTCTACACCGTCAACTTTTCCAACCACACCGGCTATGGCCAGTGGGGCGGCTCGGCCATTCCGGCCAGCGAGGTGGCGGCCATCATCGATGCCATGGACGCGCGCGGCGCGCTGGCCAAGGTCGACGCGGTGCTGAGCGGCTACCAGGGCGGGGCGGACATTGCGGACGTGATCCTTGCCACCGTGGCGCGCGTCAAGGCGCTGAACCCGAAAGCCGTCTACGCCTGCGACCCGGTGATGGGCAACGCCAAGTCGGGCTGCTTCGTGCACCCCGACATCCCGGTGCTGCTGCGCGACCGCGTGGTGCCCGCCGCCGACATCGTCACGCCCAACCAGTTCGAGCTGGGCTTTCTGACCCAGCGCGAGGTGCAGACGATCGAGCAGACCCTGCGGGCCGTTGACGCCGTGTTCGCCATGGGCCCGCGCACCGTGCTGGTCACCAGCGTCGAATGCCCGGGCCGCCCTGAAGGCACCATCGAAATGCTGGCCGCCGACGCCCGCGGCGCGTGGATCGTCACCACGCCGCACCTGCCGTTCAAGGCCAATGGCTCGGGCGACGTGACGGCGGCGCTGTTCACCGCGCACTACCTCAGCACCGGCTCGGCCGCCGAGGCGCTGGCGACGACCACCGCCAGCGTGTTCGAGCTGCTGGAGCGCACCCACCAGTCGGGCGAGCGCGAGCTGCAACTGGTGCAGGCGCAGGAGGCTTACGTCCACCCGAAGCACCGCTTTGCGGTGCGGCAGCTGCGCTGATCGGCGCTTGCCCATTTCAGAGGAAATCGGCCTGTAGCGCTACAGCCACCTGCGCGACCAGCTATTCAAGTAATAGCAATCAGGTGGTGCCTGCTTACTTGGCCGCCGGCGTGCTCGGCGTGGCCAGGGCGCAGGTGCCGGGCTGCGCCAGTTCCAGGCCAGCGATGGCGGTCTTGCCCTGGTCCTCGGGCACCAGTTCGAGGTTGGCGCCGCCCACAAAAACGCCCAGCTTGATGTACTGGCGCACGAAGTAGTTGCGGCCCGACTGCACCGGCACCTCCAGCGCGTTGGGCGAGAACTCGGAAGCGGTCTCGATCTTGTGGCGGGTATTGCCTGCGACTTCGGTGAAGAAGAAGGTGCGGGGCGCGGATTCACCCAGGCAGCGGCCGTTGACCCACACGTCCTTCTTCAGTGCGTGGCCGAAGCTGCTGTCGCGAAACACGTACAGCCCGGCTTTGCCGGCCGCCGGTCGAGCGAATTGCTTGGCCTGCGTGCTGGCCTCGGGCGTCGCCAGATTGACGGTGGCGGCGCAGCCGGACAAAACCGCCACGCTGATCAAGGCCAAACCGATGCGGGTTTTCATGGTGTTCTCTCCCTCGTTGAAAACACCAGCGTAGCGGATGCATCGGGCGGTTTTGCTGACACCAAGCACCGCTTGAAAACGGAGGTATTCAAACAGCCAGCGCCACCGTCCCCAGGTGTCGCGGCGGGCCGACAGCGGCCGCTCAGGCCGCCGGCCAGATCCCCAGATCCACCAGCTGCTGCGTCGCCGCCGGCGCCCAGCCACGGTTGGCCAGCGGGCTGGCCGGGCTGGGGTGCAGGATGCGGCCAAAGCGCAGGCCGGGCTGGTCGCCCAGCGCGGTGTGGGCACGCTTTTCGGCCCAGGCGCCCACGCCGATCACCCATTCAGGCTGCAGGATCTGCACCAGCTGGCGCAGGTGCTCGTCGCACGCGGCCAGCAGCGGCTTTTGCTCGGCCGCCGGCAGTTTGTCGGGCGTCAGGTTGCGCCCGCCTTCAAAGAACACCAACGGGCAGTAGTTGGCGACGAAGTGCTCGGCAAAGAACGCGTCCGGCGTGCCATAGCGCGCGCGGAACAACCCCCACAGCCGCTGGCCGCTGACCTCGGCGCGCGTACAGGCAAAGCCTTCCACCGGGCGCTTGGGGTTGGTTTCTTTGGGCTGACCGACCGGGCCCTCCAATCCCAGCCAGTCGCGCACGCTGGCCACTTCGCCAAAGGGCACGCCCGTCTGCGCCATGCCGAACGGCCCCGGGTTCATGCCCAGAAACACCACGCGCTTGGTGCCGCTGGCGTAGCGTGCCAGGTAGCGCCGTTGCACCTCACCCGCGTAGTCCAGCGGGTTGTAGACCTGCGTCACCGGCGGGGCAAAGCGCAGCGCGTCGACCTGGTCGGACAGGGTTTGGGCGGCGGCGATCATTTGGGTGGCGGTGGCGGTGGGGGAGAGGGGAAGGGGCATGATGAGGCGGGCGAACAGCAGAGAACCCGCGACTGTAGCGGGTTGGGGTCGCGGCGCTCCTGAGGTAGGAGGCCCTGGCGACGGTTGTCCAATCAGCCCAAACCACTTCCGAATTGACGTCATATAGCGTCACCCACCTCGCATCGGAAGCGAGGTTTCGCGTACGCTCGCTTTGTTTGTTGTCATTGCCGGTCAGTATTCGAACGGAACGTAGTGTTGCGGAGTCGACTGATCGCCCCTTGTTTGCCCTCAAGACGAGATGCACTGAGCGCAGCGTCCACCTTTGGAGAGAAAGTGGAATGAGTACTGAACGTTACCCTAATGGTTTGGTTATTTCGCTCGATGACTTCCTTACTTCGGGTTGGAAGGAGGCGCTAGACCAAGCTCCTCGCGAGGGCTATTCGGCAATGTGGCAGGCTTTTTCGGCAGCTGCGCGCAATGCGATAGATCAGGGGCGCAACGAGCACGGCAAGGTGCTCTGGCTACTCGCAGATGCCTGTTCGATGATGCTCTCACCGTCCAGCCCAAACGAGCCGTTCAGGCCCTTTGCAGTGTTCCATGATCGGCGCTCAGTCATCCCGGACGATCTTTCCGACACGGACATTCTGTTCTTCGCAGAAATCGTTGATGCGGTAGACGACAGTCGGCTGAAGGCACGGGTCTGCGATCTCGTTTGGCTCAAGGGTAAGCCTCGCAATACAGAATTCGCGTTGAAGGCGATCGACGCATATCGATCCCTTTCACTCGACGCGGACACTTGGGTGCGCGGTGGAGACGACTGCTGGTCTCGTGCCATTGGCGTAGCCCGGATGCTCAAGGCGGGCGCCGGCGACCGATTGGTACAAATGGAGGCGACGATATTCGCCGCGTTGAATGCAGCCAACTACTCTGACGGGTTCCTAGGAGTTTGGTTAGCCGATGTCTTGAAACAAAATGGACTGGGTCGGGACCACAGTGTCGATGTTGCAAGAAAATTGGAAAGTTTAGCCCAAGGGTTTGAACTCCAAGGCGACCTACATAGAGCGCGTGAATTTTATTCCTCGGCTGCCGAATGGTACAAAGCGGCTTCCGATGAGGTCAAAGTTGCTGAAATGACCGTAGCATTCGCTGAGGGTTGGGTGAAAGAAGCTATTGCACGAAGTGCGTCGGAGAGTCCAAGCTACATGGTCGCTTCAAGCTTTTACGAAAACGCCATCCAGGTTTACCGAACGATTCCTAAGGTTGAGCGATCCACACACCGGGTGGATGAGAGAATTGCTGAGCTGCGGGCTAGGCTGAATGATTCCGGTGAAAGAGCGTTGGGTGAAATGGGCCTTATTAAAACGCCGGGCATTGATATTACAAGAATCGTCGAAAAATCGCGAAAGGCGGTAACGGGAAAGTCAGTACAAGATGCACTTGTCGCATTTGCCAATCTGCATCGTGGTGCAAATGCTGAGGAGCTGCGCGACAGATCCATGGAGAATATACGGGCACATCCGCTCCAGTCGCTTTTTGCCGCAACCGTGATGAGCCGTGACGGCAGAGTTATTGCCAAGAGGCCGGCGATAAGTATGCGTGGGGAGTTGACTGAGGGCGACGAAATAGTTGTTCGTTCTGAGATGATTCGGGACCACGGTATCCAGGTCAGCATAGTGGTGCATGGTTACATTTGGCCAGCCCTGGAGAGCCTTCTGCTGGAGCATCGGTTGCGAGAAGCAGATTTTGTCGAATTGGCGCGCAATTCACCGATCGTGCCTAAAGAGCGCGCTGGTCTTTTTGGCAAGGCGCTGTTCGCGGGGTATGAGCGTGACTTCATCACCGCTTTGCATATTTTGATTCCGCAAATCGAGCATCTAGTGCGTGTGCATCTCAAGATGGCCGGCGCAAAAACCACAAATTTGGACAAGGATGGCATACAGAATGAAAATGGAATGAGCACGCTGTTGAGTTTGCCGGAAGCCGAAAAAGTGTTTGGAAAGGATTTAATTTTTGAGTTCACATCTCTATTTTGCGATGCATTCGGACCAAACTTGCGCAACGAACTGGCTCACGGGTTGCTCGAAGAGGATGCATGCCATTCGCCGTCTGGAATTTATGCGTGGTGGCTGGTTTTGCGAATGACAACTAATGCGTGGTATAACGCTGCGCATGATAATGAAGTATCGGAAGATGGCGTCGAATAAATATCAAAAATATGAAAATTGGCCGAAGCAATTTTAACGTCAAGAGTTGAATAAGGTTGTGTGACGGTATGTGGTTTTAAATTTCGGCCTGCTGGTGGGTAGATGAGTGGAAAATGTTTGATGATTAGTTTGATCTGTCGGAATGCGTAGGCACCTGGGTCGTCAACCCCGTTGCTCCCCACCCACACCCGCCTCGTCCCCCCGGCCCCGTCCCCCGTATAGTCCCCCGCATGAAAGCAAGCACTTCCTGGCTGGCCCGCGCCGTGGCGCGTTGCGGGCTGCTGATCGGCCTTTTGTGCGTGGCTGGCGTGGTGTGGGGGCAGGGCGCGGCGGCGGGTGGCGGCAATGGCGAGCTGCGCATCGGCTCCAAGCGCTTCACCGAGTCGTACATCCTGGCCGAGATCCTGTCGCAGACGGCGCAGCACGCGGGTGTCAAGACGCAGGTGCGCCAGGGGCTGGGCAACACGGCCATCGTGTACGAGGCGCTGCGCTCCGGCCAGATCGACGTGTACGCGGAATACACGGGCACGATCACGCAGGAGATCGTCAAGGACCCGAGCAAGACCGCCATTGGCGCGCTGGACCGCGCGCTGGCACCGCTGGGGCTGGGCGTGGGCGTGCCGCTGGGCTTCAACAACGGGTACGCGCTGGCGATGCGCGCCGAGCAGGCCGCTTCGCTGGGCATCACCAGCCTGAGCGATCTGGCCAAGCACCCCGATTTGAAACTGGGCCTGTCGAACGAGTTCATGGGCCGCGCCGACGGCTGGCGCGGGCTGGCCGAGCGCTACGGCTACCGGCAGACCCCGCGTGGGCTGGACCACGGCCTGGCGTACGAGGCGCTGGCGCAGCGCCAGATCGACGTGATGGACATCTACACCACCGACGCGCAGATCAGCAAGCTGGGCCTGGTGGTGCTGGCGGACGACAAGGGCTACTTCCCGCGCTACGACGCGGTGCTGCTGTACCGGCGCGACCTGCCTGAAAGGCTGCCGGAAGCGTGGCGCGCGCTGCAGCAGTTGGAAGGCAGCCTGAGCGAAGAAACCATGGTCACCCTGAACGGGCAGGCCACGCTGCAGTCGCAGCCGTTCGCGCAGATCGCCCAGGGCTTCCTGCGCTTCTGGCTGGGCAGCGCGGCCGTGGGCGGCGCCGCGTTAGCGCCCGCGCCGGGCGGGTCGGATTCGGTCGACGCGGCGGCGGCGGGCACCTTCCCGATCGGCGACGCCAACCGCCCGGTGCCCATGGTCATCCCGCCGACGGACGCGCCCGCGTCAGCGGCGTCGGCCCCGGGCGCCGGTCAGGCCATGCCCGCGCCTGTGGCGGGCGAGGCCGATGGCGCGTTGGCCCGGTTCTGGAAGCGCCTGTGGGCGCCCGACCTGTGGCCGCTCGTCGGGCAGCACCTGCTGCTGGTGGTCGTGTCGGTCGGGCTGGCCACGCTGGTCGCTGTGCCGCTGGGCATCGCGCTGCTGGCGCACCCGCGCGCGCGCGCCATCGCGCTCGGTGTGGCGGGCGTGCTGCAAACCATCCCGTCGCTGGCACTGCTGGCGGTGCTGATCGCGCTGCTGGGCGTGATCGGCAAGCTGCCGGCGCTGATCGCGCTGACGGCCTACAGCGTCCTGCCGATCCTCAGCAACACCTGCGCCGGCCTGGCCGAAGTGCCGCGCGGCCTGCGCAACGCCGCCGCCGCTTTGGGCATGACCGGGCCGCAGCGCATGGCGTACGTCGAATTCCCGCTGGCCCTGCCCACGGTGCTGGCCGGCATCCGCACCGCCACGGCGATTGCCATCGGCACGGCGACGATTGCCGCTTTCATCGGCGCGGGCGGGCTGGGCGAGCGCATCGTCACCGGCCTGGCGTTGAACGACAGCGCGCTGATGCTGGCGGGCGCGCTGCCGGCTGCCGCGCTGGCGCTGCTCGGCGAAGCGCTGTTCGAATGGCTGACCCGCCGCGTGATGGCGCGCCGGCAAGCGCCGCGTAGCCTGGTTGCCGAAGCGGCGACAGCGCGACCGCGCAAGAGCCGGTCGGCGTCGCGGTCAGGGGGCACTGCGGCAACGCATGTCGGCAGCAGTGATAGCGCCAAGCCAGCGACCGAGCGCGGCAGCCGCTCCCCCAGCGGCAGGGGCACCACCGACTCCAGCGCTAGCAGTGCCAGCGGCCGTGAAAGCCGCCGCAGCGACCGCCCGCGCTCCTCCTCCGCGCCAGCGCCCGCGGCGCCATCGGGCCCGTCCGCCCTGCAAAGCGCCCGCCCGCGTTTCGGTCAAACCGTCCCGCAGGAAGCGCCCATGTGGCTGAGCGAGCCCGACGCCGACGCGTACGACGCCGCGCGCGCGCAGGTGGACCGGGCCCGGGCCGAGCGCCAGCGCACGTCGTCGTCGAGCGACCGCACGCCGAGCGACCGCTCGAACCCCGACCGCGCGCCCCGCCGCGACCGTCGCCCCGAGGACGACGGGCCATCGCGCGGCGGGCGTTGATCTGGGTTAGCGCGTGCGCGCGGTGACTGGCGTGCGGCAGATGATTTCCGTGCGATTTCAGAAAACTGAATTTCGCATGGAAATTTCAGAAAAATCAAACACTTAGGTAATTTTTAGGCGAATGGCGGCGCCTCGCCTCCGGGCGACACGCTTAAGTACCCATTCGCCCTCTGTCCCTACAACCATCTGCGCGGCCAGCTAGCGAAAACGTAGCAAGTGGCGCTGTGCCACCGCCATGTGTCAAGACGCCAAGCGCGCCTGCGTCGCCTGCGTCATCGACTGCGTGCCTCGGCATTTCGGGTAGCCGCTGCAACCCCAGAAACGCTCGCCGCTCGCCTTGCCCGTCCGTTCGACCATCTTCACCCCGCAGCTGGCGCAAGTCGGGCGCCAGTACTCGCCATCCAGCGCCACGGCCAGCAGCGCGGCCTGCTGCTGGGGCGTGCGCTGGGCGATCAAGCGCAGCAGCCCGGCGCCGTCCTGCGCGTTGATGCCGTTGGCCTGCGCAAACGCCAGCGCTTCGCGCGTGAAGGTGGAACTGGTGGCATAGGTGCCGCGCTGCAGCTTGTGCGACGCCATCACGCCTAAAAACTCCCGTACCGCGCTGACCGGTACTTGCCGTCCTTGCCAGTGCTTGCACTGCACGATGACCGGCTGGCCGGGTGCGTGGCGCGACTGCAGCCAGATGTCCACGCCACCGTCGGCCCCGTGCGACTGCGCGCGGGTGTCAAAGCCTGCCTGGGCAAACAGCGCTTCGCACAAGGCTTCAAAGCGACGCCATTCGATGGCGGCGAAAACGGCGGGGGACCAAGTCGTTGGTTTTGTACCGGGGGAAGGCCCCAGCGGGTTGGCGTCGGGGCCAGCGCTGGTGGGCATCTCCGCGGCCAGCGAGCTGGCCACAGCGGGTGCCGCTGGTGTCAAAGGAGGTTCTCGCCAGACTGAATCTGCATGTGCCTCCGCGTCCTTACGTGCCCTCTGTTGGCCACGCGGCCCTGGATGGTCGCCCGCTCGCAGGGGCGGTAGCTTGCCCTCAGCCTGCGCTCGCGAGCTGCGCCACCAACGCACGACCAAGTCCAGGCCGACCAGCAATGTCCCCAAGACGAGGAACAACTTGCCCGGCGAGCGCAGACCCTCACTTGCTGTCGCGAACACCGACCCATGGGGCAGCAGCTTACGCCCCCATAGCAGCAAAGCGCCAAAAAACAGCATGCCCACGCCAGCGGACAGCAGGGTTTCACGGCGTTGGCGGCGACGGGCCATGGCGGGGTGGACTCTTAGAAGAACTATCGGTCATGCCATTGTGGCGGCTGAGATCAGCGAGTCGAGGTTACAGGCCACAGGCAGGCGCGGGAGGGCACGCAATAGCGGGTTGGCGTGAGATCCGTGGCGGGCCAACAACCGTATTGCTTGATGGGGCTGTGCCGAGCCCGCGCGGGGCACTATGTGCAGTGGGGCTCACGCGGATAGGCAGGCACTAGGAAATTCAAATCCGACCCCGATTCTCTGACGCCGTTTCTCCAAATCAACGGTCCCTGGCTCGCCCCTCACTCCAACGCGAACCGGATCGGCACCATCATCACCCCGGCTTCAGGCACGCCGTAGCGCGTGCCGGGTTGCACGCGCATGGCTTGGGTGGCGCGCAGGGCTTCGGCGTCGAGCGCTTGGTCGCCGGAGCTTTCGACGATGCGCACTTCCTGCACGGCGCCGGCGGCGTCGTAGCCCACGCGCAGGCGCACCGTGCCGGTCACTTCGCGGTACTGGGCTTTCGCCGGGTAGTTGACCAGCAGATGCAGATTGAGCGGACTGGGCTTCGTCACGACGTCGGCGGCCGGCGGGGTGGCGCAGCCGGCCATGAGAGCGGCGGTCAGCAGCGCAGCGCCGGTCGCGGCGGTGAGCAGCCGAGCGCGCCCGGTTGGCGTTGGCGCGTTGGACTCGGCGGGGGAGGTGGCTTTTATCAATGTTTTTGCCTTATGGCCCTAGAGCAGATTGCGCGGGCAGCTATAAAAAAGAAAGCGAGATGGCGTGGGGCGCAATCTGGAATGCCGCCGATTTTGACCTGACCGGCGCGCGTGGGGCGCCGGGCGCGATCGCGGGTCGCGCAGGACGGACGCGCGGAGGGCGCGGCGGGCGCAGAAATGTGTCTCTGACCCCGATTTCCCGATTTCGACCCAGATTTCCTGCGCCCGGCTGGCGTCAGCGTGTTGACGAGGTCGTCAACGGCCAGCAAACCCTGCATTGGCAGGCCAAGTAGCCCTCTGGCCATGCGCGATACTGCCTCGCACAGGCTGTCTGCGGCACTTCTGCCGAGGGCGGCCAGTTTTGGGCGGGCGCGTTCCGGCGTCTCCTTTTTCTGTCGATCCTGCCAAGTTCGCACATGCAGATTTTCCCCATGCTTCGCCCGCACGATCTTGACCAATCGCTGGCACCGGCAGCGCCGTTGGATGCACGGGCGCGCACGCTGTGGGGCATGCGACTGGGCGCAGCCGTGAACGCGGGCGACGTCACTGGCGCGCTCGCCCATCCAGCCGATCCAACGTCCTGGGTCGATTGCGCGCTGCCGCTTCTGCAGCCTGGTGCGGGCGTTGACGGACCCGGCGCGGCGCCTGTTGACGACCTGTGGCTCGCCGGCGGCGATGCCGAGGCGCTGCACAGCGGCCACACGGGCGCCGTGCGCTGGTGGCAGCGTGGCGCGTGGCTGGCGGCGGCGGTGGATTGGCCCGAGGTGGACGACGGCGCGGGCCTGCAGGCGCTGTCGGGCGCGGCGTACGACGCGCTGTTTGGCGTGCTGCAGGCGCGCGGCACGCCGCACGTGCTGCGCTTTTGGAATTACGTGGCGCGCATCAACGAGCCTGCGGTGGGGCTCGAACGCTACCGCCACTTCAACCTGGGGCGCCAGCAGGCGTTTGAACGCGCGCGCCGCAGTGCGTTTGAAGGTTCGCCCGCGGCCAGTGCGGTGGGCAGCCCGGCGGGCGCGCCGCTGCAGGTGCGGGTGATCGCGTCCACAGACCGGCGCAGCACGGCGGTCGAAAACCCGCGCCAGGTGTCGGCCTACCGTTACCCATCCGCCTACGGGCCGGCGGCGCCCACGTTTTCGCGCGCGGCGCTGCTGACGCGGCGCGACGGCAGCCCGCTGCTGGTCATCTCCGGCACCGCGTCGATCCTGGGGCATGAAACCGTCCACCTGGGCGACGTGCACGCGCAAACGCACGAGGCCTGCCGCAACCTGCAGGCGGTGCTGGCCGCCGCGCGCAAGCTGCCGGGCGGGCAGGCGCTGGAGACGTTGGCCAACGCAGCGCTCACCATCTACGTGCGCCACCCGGCCGACCAGCCGCGCGTGGCGCAGGCCCTGGCCGAGCAACTGGGTGCCGATGCCCCGGCGCTGGCCCACGCCGCCTGGTTGCAGGCGGATATTTGCCGCGCCGATTTGCTGGTGGAGATTGAGGCGGTGGTGCAAGGCCCGCCACTGGTCAAATAAGCCTCTGGGCCTAAATCAACCAGCGCGGGCAGCTACTCAAAAGATAGCGATCTGTGCGGAACGCGCTGGGGCGCGTGGCATTGGCGCAGGCGCAGGCGCAGGCGCTCACGGGGCGCTGAAGCAGAAGCAGTCGTTGAGCACGCGCGGCGCGCGCCGCCCGCCACCCCTTCATGCTTGCCAAACGCCCCAGCCGGCCGACCGCAGGTCGATCCCGATCTCCACCTCGCGCGCCGCCGCTTCGTCGTAGCGCAGGGGGTTGAAGCCCTCGTACAAATCCGGCAGCAGGCGCTGGCCGTAGCGCAGCACGTAGCGGTTGTGCTGGATGCCGGCCTTGTGCTTGTCAAAGCGCACATCCGGGTCCAGCCCGGTCATGCCGACGTAGACGCAGGGCTTGCCGCTGACGTACCCGGGGTTGCTGCGCAGAAAGCGCGCTTCGTTCAGCACCTCGGGCGACAGCTCGATCACGTACACATGGTAGTGCGGGCGGCCACGGCTGACGGGCTTGGGGGCGACGGTGTCGGCACGGGAGGATGCCGGTTTCGCCGCGCGCGTCTTGCGCGCGGGTTGGCGGGGGACGCTGGGTTGGGCGGGGGTTTTCGCCGTTGCGGCCTGCGCCGCCTGCACCGGCTTCGCGGACGCGCGAGCCTTCTTCTTCGGTGCCGCGGGCGGGACGGCGGCCGGATCGGCTGCGTCCGTGGCGCCGTCAACGGCGCCCGGCGCCCGCGCCGCCTTGCGCTGCGGCGCGCGCGGCTTCGCGTCGGCAGCGCCAGCGCGCGCCATGGTCAGCGTGCCGCGGCTTACACCCAGCCGCCCGGGCCGGGGCTGGTCTGGATGGTGAATTCGGGCGTGCCGCCCAGGATGAAGGCGCCCAGCACGAAGCTGATCAGCGCCATGAAGATGCTGGCCCAGAACGCCGTCCAGAAGCCATTCAGGTGAAAGCCGCTGACCAGCTTGGCCACCAGCATCAACATCAGCGCGTTGATCACCAGCAGGAACAGGCCGAACGTGACTACCGTCAGCGGCAGCGTCAAGAACACCAGCAGCGGCCGCACCACCGCATTGGCCAGGCCCAGCAGCAGCGCCGACACGATCAGCGCGCCCGCGCCGTCAAAACGCATCTTCTTGAACACATGGCTGGCCACCCACAGCGCAAACGCGGTGATGAGCCAGTGCAGAAGGAAGGGGGTGAGGTTGGCAAACATGGTCGGGCCGGTATTGGGGACAGCCGTTTATCGCACACTCCTGCGGGGCGGTGCGTCAATGCAGGCCGCGGTTGCAGACGATGGCGGGCGATGCCAACCGGCTGCAGCTTGCCGAACAGGCCGATGCAGGCGGCCGCATCCCGGGCGTCCAGCGCTGCAGGGCGTACCGGATACCAAAAAAAAAGCCACGCAGCAAGCGCTGCGTGGCGTGCGGCCAGGGTTGCCGCCACTTTGAATCCAACCGTCGTTCGCTCTCGTAAAGACCGTCGCCCGGCGGCCGCGGGTGCTGCGTCATGCCACGCTGTGGCGGCGCGACATGCGGCGATGTCAACGAGGGAAGCGGCGCCGTGCGAAGCCCGCGAGCATCACGCCCATGACGGCCAGTGCACCCGGCCACAGGGTCGGCACCGGCTGAGGTGCGATGGAAGTGAAGGTGTAGTGGGTGCAGCCGAGCGTGATCCGGTTGATCTGGTAATCCCCCAGCACGCCCGAGCCCAGCGAATAGCCGATCGCGCGCACGCGGGCGTTCGGGAAGGCGTTGAGCCATTCGTTCGAAGTGCCGAACCAGTTTGAGCCATTGCCGCCACCGGTGTGGGGGGCCCCATCCTTCACAAACTGGGTCGAGCCGTTGGACAGCCACCAGTTATTGCCATAGACCGTCTCGCCCACCAAGATGCCGTCCGTCACGCCGTCGTTGTTGAAGTCCACCACCAGTTGCGTCGATGGCGGGGTCGTGCCGGTGATCGAGGTGAAGCTGGCGGTCTGGGCAATCGTCTCTGCGCCCATGCCGCTGAGCGGGAAGTTGGTGGCGTAGTAGCCGGCCGCCTTGTCGGTAGTCGTACTCCCTCCGGTCCAGATGTGCATCGAACTGGGTGCCAATTCGTTGTGGCCGGTGGCGCGGGTCTCACTGAAATTCCAACTTCCGATGTTGGCCGGTGTAGTGACCACCGATTGGTAGCTTGTGCATGCCGGAATCGTGGCCTGCGCCTGCGCGCCCGATGCCCAAGCCAATGTCATGGCCCCCAAAACCCCCCCCGCTGCGACGCGGATCGAATGCTTGCAGTGCGTGCTTCCCATGCTTCCCCCAAATCTGAGTATGAAGATGTACATATTATGTATCTGAATGCACAAAATTCGCACATAAAAGAGATCTAAAGTATTAAAAAAACCACAAGTGCGGTGTTGGCCGTCAGGTGGGCAGACGGTGTCGGCTGCCGTTATCTGCAAAAAATGGCACCAGCGCTACAACCATCTGCGCGGGCAGCTTTTAAAAAGATAGCAAATTGCAATGGCGGAAAGCGATCGCCGTCGGCGCTACACGGCCGTCCGCGCGGGGGCGCCCAGCCGCGCGGGCAATAAAAAAGCCAGTCGGTGGACTGGCTTTCATGGGCGAAGGCAAATGCGGTCAGTTTGGCCGGCGACGCAGGCGCCATCCGCTGACCACCGTCACCAGCAGCGCCAGTGCGCCCAGCGCGCGCCAGTCGTTGACGGGCACCGCCACCGCCGCCGCCGACACCACCACCGTGGCCTCTCCCGCCACGCAGTTGGGCGGCGTGCTGGCCGGCAGGGGACACAGGCTGTACGGGAAGCGGTAACTGCCTGGCGCGGTCCCCGCGGGCACGGTGATGGTGCCGTCGGGGTTCATCGTCATGCCCGCAGGTGCTGTTCCGGGAACCAGCGTGGCGTTGGTGCCCAGCACCACCGCCGCGCCGCCCACGGTGTCGTTGTCGATCACCGATGGCGTCGTTTGCGTGGTGGTGTTCACCACGGGAAAGTTGTCCGGCGCCGCCGTCGTGCAGTTCACCACCATGTTGGTCGCGTTCGACGCAAAGCCCGTGTTGCCGCCAAAGTCGTTGACGGCAAAGACGATCGTGTTCGCGCCCGGTTGCCAGCCGCTCGCCACCGTGATGGCGTGCTTCTCGGTGTGGCGGTAGTTGGTGCCGTCGGCTGGGCCGAAGCCCGCGTAGATCGGCGTGGTGGGGCTTGGAGGCGCCTGCACCTGCACGTCGTTGACGTAGACCGACCACAACTGGTCGTCCGTCTGGGTGTCGTAGGTCAGCGAAAAGGTCGACGGGTCGACCGACGCGTCCAGGTTGATCGTCTGCTTGAAATAGAAATAGTGCGGGCTGCCGGTATTCGACGCCCCCGTGTTGTTGATCGAGATCCAGCTGGCGGCCGGGTCCCACCGGTAACCCGAATCCGACCCGTCGGCGGGAGGTGGCTCGTTCAGCGGCGTGGCGGACACCGCCGCCGCGTAACCCGTCGTCGGCGGGGTGGTCGGCGGTGGCGTGGTGCGCGTCACTGGGCCGACGGGCCCGGCGATGGTCCAGCCGGTGGTGGACGTGCTGAGCGCGGTCAGCGGCGTGCTGCAGGTGACGGGCACGCCTTGCGCGAAGGCCGCTGTGCCGACCATCACCAGCCCCAAGGCTGAGACAAGCTTTTTCATTATTTCCCTCTCCATGGATGACCAAGCCATCCTACTGAGCGGGCGCAGCGGCGACAGACAGGCGCGTGGCGCAAGGGACCCGCATCTGCGACATGGGTGTGTTCCAAAGTAAACATGGGTGCAGCGCCGCGGCACCAAAGTACGCAGAAATGGTCAGTTTTCTGGGTGGGAAATGGATACAAATTGGTGGCTGAATTAACACATTGGCTTCGGCCAATGGCCCCAAAAAACGGGGTGGTGCGCGCGTTCAGCCGCAGCGCGCGGCGTTCGCGGGCCACGCCTGCGGCGACCGCTGACAGACCGCGGGCGCTGGCTGTTGTGCCGCCAGTGGCGCGGTCAATCCGGCGGGCCAGGCGGTGCGCCCGGAAGGCTGCGTAGAAACCCTAATGGGTAGGGCAAGCTTGATATGTAACATTAAATGGAAAGTTAGCTAAGTAAATTCGTGGCCGTTCTTTCCCTTCATCCCTACCACCTTCCGCTGTCCCAACCCTACCGCTGGGCCAAAGGCGTCCAAACCCACCGCACCGGTTTCATCGCCCGCATGGCGCTCGACGGCGCCACCGGCCTTGGCGAGGCGGCGCTGCTCCCGCACGTGCTGCACGACCCTGCCGCCTTCGTGCGCCAGGCCGAGGCGCTGCTGGAGGGGCTGGACCCGCTGGCGCCCGACTGGCTGGACCAGTTGGCGCTGCGCGAATGCCCGCCCGCTATCCGCTGCGCGCTGTCGTCGGCGCTGTTCAGCTGGCAGGCGGCGCGCCAGGGCTTGCGCCTGGCCGAGCTGTTCGCGGGCGGCGACATGGTCGAAGAGGCCGTGCCCGTCAACGCCCTGGTGACCGACGCCACGCCCGACGCCTGCGTTGCCGCTACGCGCGCGCACGTCAGCGCCGGCATCCAGACCATCAAGCTCAAGTGCGGGCACGACCGCGACGCCGACCTGCGCCGCGTCGCCGCCATTCGCGACGCCTTCCCCGACATCGCCATCCGCATCGACCCCAACCAGTCGTGGGACCCGGCCTGGGCCGCCAGCCAGCTGCGCCAGCTGCGCCCCTTTGGCCTGCAGTACTGCGAAGAGCCGCTGCCGCCCGGCACGCCCATGGTCACCTACCGCCGCCTGCGCGAAGAGGCCGAAGTGCCGATCGCGCTGGACGAAAGCATCACCGACACCGCCGCGGCCGAACTGGCGCTGACGCAGGGTGCGGCCGACGTCTTCGTGCTCAAGCTGCAGCGCCTGGGCGGGCTGGACCGCCTGCTGGCCGTCGCGCGGCTGGGCCGGGCGCATGGCGTGGATTCGGTCGTCACATCGACCATGGAAACCACCGTCGGCATCACCGTCGGCGTGCACGCCGCCGCGTTGGTGCAGACGCCGGGGCTCGACTCCGGCCTGGCCACGTCCAGCTTCTTTGCCGACAACCTGGCGCCGCCCGAAGCCGTCTTTGACGGCTGCCTCAGCCTGCCGCCCGGCGCGGGCCTGGGCATTGCGCTGGCTTGATTTGTTCACCCCTTCCCACCCTTTTGACCTTGACCGCACCCATGCCCAACCGCAGAAACGTCCTCTCCACCCTGGCGCTGGCGCCCGCCTTGGCCCACCTGGGCGCCTTCGCCCAAGCCAGTGGCTCCTCCGCTGCCAGCAGCGCGCCCCGGCCCGCCAGCGGCTGGCCGCAGCAGGCCAGCAAGGTCTACGTCGGCTTTGCGGCCGGCGGTGGCACCGACGTCCTGGCGCGTCTGTTCGCCCAGCGGCTGGAGGCGCATTTCAAACAGCCCTTCGTGGTCGAGAACAAGACCGGCGCGTCCGGCGCCATTGCCGCCGTCGGCGTGGCCAAGGCGCCGCCCGACGGCCATAGCCTGTTGATGGCCGCCGACGCGCACCTGATCTACCCGCACCTCAGCACCGGGCTGACGTACAAGGCGGTCGACGACTTCACCCCCATCGCCTGCCTGTCGTCTGGCCCGCAGGTCATTGCCGTCCACCCCGACGTGCCCGCGGGCACCCTGGCCGAGCTGATCGCCCTGTCCAACAAGGACAAGAAGGGCCTGGCCTACGCGTCCGGCGGCGCCGGCACGCTGACGCAAATGGTGGTGGAGCTGATCAAGACCCAGTCCGACCTGAACATCACCCACATCCCCTTCAAAGGCTCGGGCCCCTCGCTCATCCCCGTCATCGCGGGCGAGATTCCGGTGCTGTCGTCGCCGCTGGGCATCGTGCTGCCGCACATCGCCAGCAAAAAGCTCAAACCCATTGCCGTCACCAGCGCCAAGCGCACCAAGTTCCTGCCCAATACCCCCCCCGTGGCCGAAACCAAGGGCTTTGAAGGGTACGAAGCCACGTCCTGGGTCGGCCTGCTGGGGCCCAAGGGCCTGCCCGCCGACATCGTCCAGGCCATCAACGCCTTCGCCGGCACCCTGGCCACCGACCCGGCCTTCGTCGAGCGCCTGGACAAGAACGCCTGGAGCCCCGTCAGCCTGAGCGCCGCCGACTTCAAGGCCAAGATGGAACGCGATTCGGCCAAGTGGAAGAAGCTGATCGACCAGCAGGGGATCAAGCTGGATGCGTGAGGGGCAGGGTGCCTAAGCGTGGCGGTAGGGCGGCTCAGCGGCGGTTATGAATAAAACAGGCCGCCAGCGCTACAACCACCTGCGCGGCCAGCTATTGAAATGATAGGGATTGGCGGCCGCTGACGCGCCCTCGGTGGGCCGCTAAATCACTTGCGCAGTTGGACGGTTGACCTGCCGGGCTGCTGGCTTGTTGAGCCACCGGCCTGACCGCATCCACGTCCCCGCGCGCGCAGCGGGGCACCGCCCAAGCTAGGCGCCAGGCTCCGCCAGCCAGCGCGCCTCAAACGCCTGCGCAAATTGCGCGTTCCCGCTCAGCGACAGCGTTAGCGTGGTGCGCCCGTGGTCGGCAGCGGTCAGGCGCACCTCGCCCGTGTCGGGCTGCCAGCCAAAAGGCAAGGGCTGGCCGTCATCGTCTTGCGCCTGCAAGTCCACATCCCAATCACCGCCTTCATCCAGCGGGCCGTACCGCCCGGCAAACGCGGTGCAGGCCCAGCGCAAGACTTGCTCCACCTCGGCTTGTAGCGCCGGCACCCGCGCCGCCGTCACGCTGGCCATGGCGTCCCAGTTGACGTGGCCGTGCTCGTCTTCGGTGGGGTCGAATAGGAGGTAGTTGAGCATGGGGAAGCGTGGCGGAAGCGGACAGAAAAAGGGCACGAAGGACTGATTGAGCACGTCGAGCTGCTGTTTAGCGGCTAAATGCTCGATATTTGCCGGTGACATTTGTGTAACGTTGCAGTAGATACGAAAAATTACGCTCCTTGTCTACAATTGCTAGGAACGCTGAAAGCAAGCTCAACGCCTATTCCTTCGCTTAGTCCCATGCAACAACAGAATCTTTCTATCGGTACCTTGGTCGATATGTACAAGCGAGGCGAGTTGCGCTTGCCGGAAATCCAGCGGCACTACGTATGGCAGGCCACGCGCGTGCGGGACTTACTGGACTCCCTGTACCGTGGATATCCCAGCGGTTCGGTGTTGATGTGGGAGACCGATGAGCCCGTGCCTACGCGCGACTTTGCGATCGCGCAGGACAGCACTGCATTCGCAGGCCGCAAGCTATTGTTGGACGGGCAGCAGCGACTGACCTCTCTGACAGCCGTGTTAAGCGGCTTGCCTGTGCAGGTGCGTGGACGCAAAAAACCTATCGATATCCTGTTCAATTTGGAGCACCCTGACGGCCCCCCTACGGATGTGGTGGAGGTTGAAAGCGATCAGGATTCTCCGCTGGCCAGCGATGACGAATTGCGCGATGAGGCAGACGAAGCTCTGGATGACAGCGTCATCGGCCACGATGCTACTGACTCACGCATCCGCGAAATGCTCAATCGCAGAGCCTTTGTCGTCGCCAGCAAAGCTTTGGCTAGCCAACCTCAATGGGTATCTGTCACGGAGGTTTTTAGAACCACTAGCGATGGAGAATTGCTCCAAAAAGCAGGAGTAACGTCGTTTAACGACCCGCGCTACACCCGATATTCCGAGCGGTTGCAGAGGCTGCGCGCAATTCGCAACTACCAGTATGTGGTGCACGTGCTGGAACGCGACAAGAGCTACGAGGAAGTGACCGAGATCTTTGTTCGGGTCAATTCGTTGGGCGCCAAGCTACGCTCATCGGATCTGGCGCTCGCTCAGATGACGTCGCGCTGGCCCAACTTGCTGCAGGAGTTGGAGAACTTTCAGCGCGAATGCGAGAAGTACGATTTCAGCATCGATCTGGGCCACTTGGTACGTTCGATTGTCGTTTTTGCCACCCAGCAATGTTTATTCCGCACCGTGGGCAGTATTCCAGTGCCGCAACTCCAGCATGGGTGGGCGATGGCGCAGAAGGGCCTGAGCTTCGCAATCAACTTTCTTCGCAGCAATGCCGGCATCGAAGACGAATCGCTGCTCTCTTCGCCGATGTTTCTACACGCCATTGCGGCCATCAGCCATACGCGGGACAACCGCCTGAGCGCCCAAGAGCAGCGCCAACTCTTGCGTTGGTTGCTGTTCGCGAACGCCCGTGGTCGTTACTCGCGCGGGTCCACGGAAACCTTGCTAAACGAAGATCTGGCCATCATCTTCCGTCAGAACAATCTCGATGCCTTGATGACGCCGGTCGAGTCGCAGTTCGGCCGTCTCTGGATCGAACCAGCCGAGCTGGTCGGCAAAGGTGTCACCAGTCCGCTATTTGCACTGTCATACATTGCGCTCAAGGATTCCGGCGCCAAGGACTGGTACAGCGGCCTTGGCTTGTCGCTGACCCATCAGGGCAAACTGCACTTCATCCAGTGGCACCACATCATCCCGAAGTCACTGCTCAAGGAGAGCGGGATGTATGAAAACAGCGAGATCAATGAAATCGCCAATATGGCTTTCATCACGGGTCAGACCAACCGTCGCATAAGCAACAAGGATGCCAGCATCTATCTCCAGAGCGTGGTCGCGCAGCAAGGGCAATCAGCGCTAGTCAGCCAGTGCGTGCCCATCGAGACAGCGCTTTGGGAGTTGCCTGCATATCGGCAGTTTTTGAACCAGCGGCGCGCGAAGCTCGCGCAATGCATGAACGATTTCATCCGCCGCAAGACGGAAGAAGGTGCCGGGAACGAAAACCCTGAACTCGCCAACTCGGTTGCCCAATCCTGAATTTACGTGAGAAAGAATCAGGCATAGCGCTCCGTCGTTTGTGTTGTGCGAGTGGACGAAGTTTGGGAATGCGTCGATTCGCTGATTGCTCACCGGAGCGATGGCGAGGCGAGTCTCCAGCCGCCATCAGATCAACCTGATGGGGAAGCTGCCGTATTTCCCCTGCCGAATCCGTCAACCCCGTGACGCGGTTAAGCAGCCGCGTGACCTTGGCACGTGGTCGTACCGGTCCACAATGAAATAGCCGTGGCGTTCGAACTCGAAGCGATCGTCGGATTGGGCGTTGGCCACGTTGGGTTCGACGTAGCCATGTTCGACCTTCAGGCTGTTCGGGTTGATTACGCTCAAAAAGTCGCGGCTGCCGACGTCGGGCTGCTCTCCGGCGAACAGGCGGAATTCGGTGGCCTAGGTGTCGTTGACACCGACCTAGGTGCGAACGCCTTTGAACCCGACGCTGTCGGCGTCGGGCTTGCCGAATTTGGTGTTCTTTGGCACGTTGGCCCGCGCCACGCTTACGCGAACAGCTTCTGAATGGATAGCAAAGCACCGCTGCAATGCAGATTGGACTTGCCGGTGGGCGTCATGCGCGCCTGCATGGCGCTACGCTGCCGCCGACTTGGACGGCTTGCCGCCCGCCGCTTTCTTGGCTTGCGCCGCAGGCGTGCCCGGCACGGTCTTGCCAAACGCCTGGGCCAGGCGATGCGCACGCTCGGCCGATTTGCGCAGGGCGGCGTTCAGCTGGCGCGCGGGCAGGATCAGGACTTGGGACTGTTCGCGGCGGATAGAAACTTTTGCCATGGCTTCTCTTGTAACACGTTCGTTGCGTTGTCGGCGGATTCGGCGATCAGTTGGGCGTGGTCGCCGCTGGAGTTGTCGAAGACGGCCCATTCGTCGGCCAAAGGGGCGTACAGCTGAACAAAGTTGGCGCGGCTGCGTGCGAAGCGGCGTTTGACGACGTCGGGCGGCACATCGTGGCCGCCCAGGCTGACGCGCAGTTTGACGCGGCGCACGGCCAAGGCGGCGCTGTCCAGGGTGAAGTAATAGATGGCGACGCGGTAGCCGCTGGTTTTCAACGCTGCCAGAAACGGCGCGAAGCTGCGGCTGGACAGGGTGGATTCAAACGCGAAGTCTTGCCGGGCGGCGGCCAAGTCACGCAGGCGGTGCAGCATGATGCGGCCGGCGGCGATGGCCACCGCGTCGGTCTGGGTGCCGCTCAGGCCGCGGGCGATGTAGTCGGCGTTGACGAAGGTGGGGATGCCCAGGGCGTCGAGGATGGCGTCGGCGTGGGTGGATTTGCCGGCGCCGTTGGGGCCGGCAAAGACGACGACGCGCGGGGCGCGGGCGCCGGTAGCGGCGCGGGCCGGCGCCTTCTTGGGTTGGCCCTTTATTTGCCCCACGAATCCTTCAACCCCGCAATCCGGTTGAACACCAGCTTGGCGCCCGGCTGGTGGTCGTGGCGGTCGGCGACGAAGTAGCCGTGGCGTTCAAACTGGAAGCGCTCTTCGGGTTGGGCGTTGGCCAGGCTGGGTTCGACATACCCCTGTTCCACGGTCAGGCTGTTCGGGTTGATGACGCTCAGGAAGTCGCGGCCGCCAGCGTCGGGCTGTTCTTCGGTGAACAGGCGGTCGTACAGGCGGAATTCGGCGGCTTTGGCGTCGCCCGCACCGACCCAGGTGATGACGCCTTTGACCTTGACGCTGTCGGCGCCGGGGGTGCCGGATTTGGTGTCTTTTATGAGCGTAGCCCGCACGGAGATTGCGCGGCCAGCTTCATCTTTAATAGCGCCGGTGCATTCGATGACGTAGCCGTATTTCAGCCGCACCTTGCTGCCAGGGGTGACGGTGCCGTCGGCGGCGGTTTGGGGCGGGAACAGGCGGAAGAAGCCTTTGGGCGGCACGTCTTCGTAGTCGGTGCGCTCGATCCAGACTTCTTTGCCCAAGTTGAAGTGGCGTTGGCCCATTTCAGGGTGGTGCGGGTGCACGGGGGCTTGGCAGGGGTCGACGTGGGTGTCGCTGCCGAAGACGTCGGCCCAGTTGTCGATGACGAGCTTTAAAGGCTCGATCACAGCCATGGCGCGGGGGACGGCGGGGTCCAGCGTTTCACGCAGGGCGGCTTCCAGGGCGGCGTAGTCGGTCCAGGCGCCGCCGATTTTGGTGACGCCGCTGCGTTCGGCAAACAGGTTGAGCGCTTCGGCCGTGTAGCCGCGCCGGCGCAGGCCGACGAGGGTGGGCATGCGCGGGTCGTCCCAGCCGTTGACGTGCGCTTCTTCGACCAGCTGGCGCAACTTGCGCTTGCTGGTGATGACGTGGCCGACGTTCAGGCGGCCGAATTCGTACTGGTGCGGGGGCGGGCTTTGCAGCAGGCCACCTTCACACAGCTTTTGCAGCAGCCAGTCGTAGAAGGGGCGCTGGTCTTCGAATTCGAGCGTGCAGACGCTGTGGGTGATCTGCTCCAGCGCGTCCTCGATCGGGTGCGCGAAGGTGTACATGGGGTAGATGCACCACTTGTCGCCGGTGTTGTGGTGGGTGGCGCGGCGGATGCGGTACAGGGTGGGGTCGCGCATGTTGATGTTGGGCGACGCCATGTCGATCTTGGCGCGCAGCACGGCGGCGCCGTCGGGCAGCTGGCCGTCGCGCATTTCGCGCAGGCGGGCCAGGTTCTCGGCCGGGGTGCGGGTGCGGAAGGGACTGTCGGTGCCGGGCTTGCCGAAGTCGCCGCGGTTGGCGCGCATCTCTTCGGGCGTTTGCTCGTCGACGTAGGCGAGGCCGGCTTCCACCAGGTATTCGGCCGCGCGGTACATGAAGTCGAAGTAGTCGCTGGCGAAGTATTCGTGCGGCTGGGCGACGCCGGGGCGGGCCGGGTCGTCGGCCAGGTGGTGGTCCCAGCCGAGCCAGCGCACGGTGTCGCGGATGCTGTCGACGTATTCCTGCTCTTCTTTTTCGGGGTTGGTGTCGTCAAAGCGCAGGTGGCACACGCCGCCGTATTCCTTGGCCAGGCTGAAGTTCAGCCAGATGCTTTTGGCGTGGCCGATGTGCAGGTAGCCGTTGGGCTCGGGCGGGAAGCGCATGCGCACCTTGGCCGGATCGGGCATGCCGGCCGCGTGGCTGGGGCCGTCGCCGGGCTGGCCGCCCCAGCGGCGCTGGGCGTAGGTGCCTTGTTCCAGGTCCTGCTCAATGGCGTGGCGCAGGAAGTTGCTGGGCTTGGCGGCGGCGTTGTCCGCGGGGGCCGGCGTGGTGCCGGCGGAGGAGGGCTTGGATGACATGCGGGAATTCTAGGCGGCGCCAGCCCAGGCATGGCGGGCAGGGGCGTTGCGCCGGCCCGGCGATGCGCGGGCGCCCGGATGTGGCGTCGGCGCGACCGTGAACTGTGCCCGCTCTATGGCGCTAAGTGCTTGATTTACAAGATTTTAGTTACGCTTGGATACGTACTTCACCGAAGGGATGTGGTCGTTTGGGGTGTGCCGACCGTTTAATCGGTGTCGAGGACGTGCGGCCCACCAAGGTCGCAAGCGCCTGGCTTTATCAGGAGAATGCAATGATTTCTGTGAAACGCATGGTGGCCGGCGGTTTGATCGCCGCAGCAGGCTTGCTGGGCGCCGCCGGCATAGCGCAGGCCCGCGACGTGTATTGGAACGTGGGCGTTGGCGGCCCCGGCATTTCGGTCGGCGTGGGCAACGCGCCGGTCTATGTGGCCCCACAGCCGGTGTACGTACCACAGCCGGTGTACGTCGCCCCGCGCCCGGTGTACTACGGCCCGCCGCCAGTCTATTACGGCCCGCCGCGCGGCTACTATCGCCCGGCGCCGGTGTACTACGGCCCGCCCGGTTACTACCGCGGTGGGCGTGGGCACCACCATGGCCGCGGTCATGGCCACCGCCACCACGGCGGCTGGCGTTAACCCGCTGAGGGTTGTGGCCGATCTGTAGTAAGGTCTTCCCCGTGGCTGCATCGGCAACACGCAGATTCGGCCCGGTTTCTTCCCGCTGGTAAGGGGCCCGAAGTGCCGTGACGCCAGCAACTCCAAGGTGACCACCCTTCTAGCCCGCCCGCCTAGGCGGGCTTTTCTTTGGCCCGCCGGCGCCTGACGCCGGTGCGAGGGCCGGGCGCGGCGACGCTGTGCTGAGGAAAGAGGCGCCCATTTGCTAGGTTTTGAGTAGCTGCCTGCGCAGGTGACTGTAGATCGGCGTGCCCCAATGGCTTGAAAATGAAAAAACCTGCCAGGGCGGCTGAAGGTGGACTTGCTTGGCGCGTGATGGGTGCCGTGGCGGCCTGATGCGGCTGGTGTTGGCGGCTTTTTTACTCCAGTTTTGATAGCTGGCTGCGCTGGTGGTTGTAGGGCTGGATGTCGATTGGGCATTGAAATGCTGACGCAGAGTGCGTCAGCTTGACGCCACCCAGGCGCTGTCCCGCTGCCTGCGGCGCGTGTCTTGCACCGTGCGCCGACCGCACGGCGCTGGTGGTCAGCCCGTCGCCATCAGCCGCTGCTTGTTGACCCGGCTGCGGTAGGCGTGTTCGCGCAGCAGCGCTTCGGCGCGCCCGGCCTCGCGCGCGCTGAGGGCGGTGACGATGTCTTCGTGGTCCTGCTGGGCGCGCTGCAGAAAGGCCAGTTCCAGCGCATTCGGCTGGCGGCCGATGGCCAGAGCGGCGGCGCTGGCCATCGGCGCGCGGGCGACGTGCTCCAGAGCGGAGGCGAGGGCGGCGTTGTCGGCCGCGGCCACCAACTCGCCATGAAAGCGCGCATTCAGCTGCACCCAGGGCGCCAGCGTGAAGGCGGCGTCGCCCAGGCGGCGTTCGGCGCCGGCCAGCAAATCGGCCCCTTCGGCCACGCAGGCGGCCAGGGCGGCGAGCAGCGTCGCGCTGGCGCCGCGCTCGGCCACCAGGCGCGCGGCCATGCCTTCCAGCACGCCGCGCACGTCGATCGCCTCGGACACGTCGCGCGGGGTCAGCATGCGCACGCGAAAGCCGCGCCGCGGCAGCTGTTCCAGGTAGCCCTCGCGCACCAGCTGCTCGAACGCCACGCGCACCGGCGTGCGCGAGACGGACAGCTGCGCGGCGACGTCCAGCTCGACCAGGCGCTGGCCTGGCTGCACGGCGCGGGACAGGATCTGCTGGCGCAGCGCGTCCAGCACGGCTTGAATCTGCGGGGTACCCATGCCCCCATTGTCATCGGCCGGCGCCGCTGTCAATGCATGCAATCGCTTAAAAAAGAAATGATCCAGATCATTAGATACCTAAAAATGCATGCAAAATACCGCCATGCGCGCGGCAAGAGGTGCGGCGCGCACGGAACCCCTGGAGACACCTGCGATGACTTTGAACCGCCGTGCGGCTGCTGCCGCCTTGCTGCTGACCTGCCTGTCTGGCGCTGCCTTGGCTGCGGGCAACTGGCCCGAAAAACCGATCAAGCTGGTGGTGCCGTTCCCGCCCGGCGGCGGCGGGGACAACATGGCCCGCCTGGTCATGACCCGCGTTGCCCAGGAGCTGGGCCAGCCGCTGGTCGTGGAAAACCTGGCCGGCGCCGGCGGCAACCTGGGCAGCGTGAACGCCGCGCGCGCCTCGGGCGACGGCTACACGCTGCTGTACGGCACCAACGGCACCTTCGGCATCAACCAGACGCTGTACCGCAAGCCGGGCTTTTCTGCGACCAACGATTTCGTGCCGGTGGGCCGCCTGACGACGATCGCCGCCATGGTGGTGGTGCGCCCCAGCATGAACGTGAAGACCATGGCCGACCTGACCAAGCTGTTCAAGGCCAGCCCGGGCAAGTACACCTTTGCGTCGGCCGGCAACGGCACCACGTCGCACATGGCGGGGGAAATGCTGAAGTCGGCGCTGGGCGTGGACATCGTGCACGTGCCCTACCGCGGCGGCGCCCCGGCCATCACCGACGTGATCGGCGGGCAGGTGGACACCATGATCGACGTGATGCCCAACACCGCGCCGCAGGTCAAGGGCGGCAAGCTGCAGGCCATCGCCGTGTCGACGGCCAAGCGCGTGCCCGGCTTTGACAACGTGCCGACCATCGCCGAAAGCGGCGTGGCGGGCGCCAACGGTTTTGACGTGGGTGCGTGGGACGCGATCTTTGCGCCCAAGGGCACGCCGGCCGAGGTGGTGGACAAGGTCAACGCCGCCATCCGCAAGGTGCTGGCCGACCCGGACATGCAGGCCCAGTTGGCGTCGCGCGGCGCCGTGCCGTCGCCCAGCACGCCGGCCGAGCTGCGCAGCTTCGTCGCCACCGAAGTCGACCGCTGGGGCAAGGCCGTGAAGCAGGCCGGCGCCACCATCGATTGAGGAGCCGGCCATGACCCCCGCCACCAACTTCGTCGGCCTGCCGCCGGCGGAAGACCCGCAGATCGTGGGCATCCGCGACCAGTTCCAGGCCATGGACAACTTCACCCAGGTGTTCGCCATTCGCCCGGGCGACCGCGTGCTGTTCCTGGCCGACCCGCTGCTGGACCCGCGCGTCATCCAAGCCGTGCTGGGCCTGGTGCGCTCACGCGGCGCCACGGCGCGCATTTACATGGAGCCGAGCACGCGCGTGACCGAGGTGCCCGAGGGCATCCGCGCGCTGCTGGAAGACGCCACCTTCGTGGTGTCGACCTGGTTCTGCTCGATCATCGACCCGCTGTGCATCCAGCTGCGCCGCCAAGGGCAGCGCTGGGTGAAGATCACCTACTTCCGCAACCTGGACCTGCTCAAGACGCCGCAGGCGCGCTTCCCGCTGGACGTGATCGGCGAGCTGACCCGGGCCACGGCGGCGCGCTACCCGGAAGGCGAGGCGTTCGATTTGCGCTTCACCGACGAGCGTGGCAGCGACTTCCGCATCCACTTCACGCCCGAGATGCGCCAGCGCCAGCTGGCCACCAACCGCTGGCGCGGCAAGATGACGGCCGAGGAAAACGGCGCCTACGTGCACTACCTGCCCACGCACGGGCCGAACCTGTGGGACCACAACTCGGTCAACAACGATTTGTCGGTGGCCACCGAGATGTCGGGCGTGCTGTACCCGCAATGGGCGATCGGCTTTGCCAAACCGTTCGAAGAGCGCATCGGCGTGCACTTTGACGGGGAATACGTGTCGCGCGTGGAAGGCGAGTCCGACGAAGCCAAGGTGCTGCGCGAGATGCTGGTCGGCGGACGCATGATCGAAGGCGGTGGTTGCGGCTTCAACCCCAAGGCGCCGCGCCACACGGTGTACCCGGCGGGCTCCAACGCGCCGGGGGCGCTGCACTTCGGGATCGATCTGGCGCAGCCCAGCGACTACATCCGCCGCGTCATGCCCGACTGGGAAGAGCCGCCGGTGCACATGGACCTGATCACGCTGGACGGCACGGTGCTCGCGGGCGACAACCTGTTGATCGACAAGGGTTTTCTGTGCGCGCTGCGCGACCCGGCGGTGGTCGAGCTGGCCAGCCGCTACGGCGACCCGATCGAGCTGCTGGAAGTGCCGGTGTACTAAGAAACGGCGGCCGCTGCGCCGGCGCGGCGGCGTCGGCCTGGGCCCAGGCGCGCTTGAAGGATTGACCGGGTCAAGCGATTTTGCTTGCAAATACTTAGGTCTCGAATAATAATCGGACCAAGTGAGTACCCATTGATGAAGGACCAGACACCATGATGACCGCCGCCGAAAACGATCTGCTTTGCCGCGTCGAGGGCGACGCGCCGATGGGCAGGTTGATGCGCCAACACTGGACGCCGGTCTGCCTGATCGAGGAGGTGGCCGAGCCCGACGGTGCGCCCGTCAAGGCGCGCGTTTTCGGCGAAGACCTGGTGGTCTTTCGTGATTCCGACGGCACCGTGGGCGTGCTCGACGAGAAATGCCCGCACCGCCGCGTCTCGTTGGTCTACGGCCGCAACGAAGAGGGCGGCCTGCGCTGCCTCTACCACGGCTGGAAGATGGACACCCAGGGCAACGTGCTGGAGATGGTGTCTGAGCCGGCCAGCAGCGGCTTTGTCGACAAGGTCAAGCACAAGGCCTATCCGGTGCAGGAGTGGGGCGGCTTCGTCTGGGCCTGGTTTGGCGCCGCCGACGCGGTGCCGCCGTTCACACCACCGGCCTGGGCGCCGACGGCCGACACGCGCGTGTCGGTCGCCAAGGTGCTGCTGCCCTGCAATTGGGCGCAGATACTGGAAGGCGCCATCGACTCGGCGCATTCTTCCAGCCTGCATTCATCCGACATGGTTCCGGCGCGGGTGGACGGCGCGCAGGCCACCGAGAACAACTGGTTGCGCCCCTCGACCGACAAATCGCCGCGTCTGCAGGCGCAGCGCGGAGACTACGGCTTCCGCTACGCGGCCATCCGCCGCCCGATCAAGGATGCGGCGACGCACGACTACGTGCGCTCTACGGTGTTCGTGGCGCCGTACTCGGTGCTGATTCCGCCGAACAACCTGTACAACGTGGCCAACGTGAACGTGCCGATGGACGACACGAACACGGCGTTCTATTTCATTGCCTGGGGCCACGCCAGCAAGACCCCCGAAACGGCCACCTGGCGCCGGTTCCTGCGGCAGACCATCGGCATCGATCTGGACGAGCGCTACCGCCCGCTGCGCAACGAGGACAACCGTTTCTGGCAGAACCGCGAAGCGATGAAGGCCGGCAACTTCACCGGCATCACCGGCTTTCCGAACCAGGACGTGGCCATGTGGATCAGCATGGGCCCGATCGCCAACCGCTCGGACGAGCGCCTGGGCGCCAGCGACCTCGCGATCGTCGAATTCCGCAAGCAGATGCTGGAAGCCGTCAAAGCCGTGGAGCAGGGCCAACCCGCGATCGGCACCGGCGAGCGCGCCATTCCGGCGGCCGTGTGTGCCTACCAGGCCGTGATTCCAAAGACCACCGACTGGCGCGAACACCCGGTGCACTACGTCTGGCTCGACAAGGTCGAGCGGGCCGAAGAACTCGAACCTTCTTATTCCGTGGGAGCCTGATCAATGGCCAAGCTGCAACTTTCCGTCGCCATGGGCGACTACGACCGCACCCGCGCGCTGCTGGACGGGCGCGTGCAGATCGACGGGGTCGATCCGGTCTACATGACGCTGTACCCGGAAGAAATGTTCTTTCGCGCCATGCGCAGCCAGGAATTCGACATCTGCGAACTCTCGTTCTCCAGCTACACCGTCAAGACCGCCAACGGCGACTGCCCGTACATCGCGGTGCCGGTGTTTCTGTCGCGTGCCTTCCGCCACACCTCGATCTACGTGCGCAAGGACCGGATCCACCAACCCGAAGACCTGAAGGGCAAACGCATCGGCGTGCCCGAATACCAGCTGAGCGCCAACGTCTGGGCCCGCGCCATCCTGCAGGACGACTACGGGGTGCGCCCGGAAGACGTGACCTGGGTGCGTGGCGGCATCGAAACGCCGGGCCGTCCCGAGAAGATTCCGCTCAAGCTGCCGCAGGGCGTGAAGCTGGAATCGGCGCCCGAGGACACCACGATTTCAGACATGCTGGACCGCGGCGAGATCGATGGCTTCATGGCACCGCGCCCGCCCAGCGCGCACGTGCTGGCCAACCCGAATGTGGGGTGGCTGTTCGACGACCCCACCGCCACGGCCAAGGACTACTACAAGCGCACGCAGGTGTTCCCCATCATGCATGTGGTGGGCGTGCGCAAGACGCTGGCCGAGCAGCACCCGTGGCTGCCCGGCGCGGTGTTCAAGGCGTTCTCGCAGTCCAAGGCCGCTGCGCTGGAGGCGCTGTCGGACACGTCGGCCACCAAGGTGACGCTGCCGTTCGTAGAAGAACAGCTCAAGGCCGCGCGCGAAACCATGGGCGAGGACTATTGGTCGTACGGCGTCGCGCCCAACCGCCAGACGCTCGAAACCTTCCTGCGCCACCACCATTCACAGGGCCTGTCGTCGCGGCACCTGGCGGTGGAAGAGATCTTCCACCCGGCCACGTACGAAAGCTACGTGATCTGAAGCCGCCGGGGGGAGGCCCCTGGCTTATTTCGCGTTGAGCGACTTCGCCGGGTCGTCTGCCGCAAGGTTCTCGACCATATCGAGCAGCGCCTTGCGCACCGTGGCCACGGTGCGCGCCGGCATGCCGTTCATGCTGACCGCGTTGACCTCTTCGGCGAGCGGCACGAGCACCGGCTCAAGATCGCGCCCCTTGGGCGTCAGGAAGACGTGGACGTTCTTGCGGTTGCCTGCGAGTTGCCGACGTTCGATCAAGCCGGCCGCTTCCATCGCCTTCACCGCACTGAACGTGGTGGGCTCCATGACGCCTGCGGATTCGCTCAGTTCGCGCTGCGTCAATCCGTCGGTCACCCAAAGAATGCGCAGGAACGTCCAGTGGCCGAACGACACGTCGTGCATGGCCAGGCGCTGCTGCAGCGCACGCATCTGCATGCGGGCCACGTCGCGGATCAGGTGCGCGAGACGGTCGTGCGGGAGCACCTCCCGCCAGTGGTGGAGCAAGCGTTCGGTGCCGTGTCGGTCGTTCATAGGTTCAAGCGGGGGCGGCGACCTGCCTTTCGAGGGCGATGTCGGTGCCCGCGGCTTCGGACTGAAGCATCGCCAGGCAGACTTCGAGGGTCGCGCGCGACCATTCTCCACTATGCAGAGGTGAATTTCCTTCACGCGCGACGCCCCACAGTTCGTCGATCACTTCCGCGCGGGGGACGTGCGGCAGCACGACCGGTACGAACTCGGCGCCGGCCTGCGAAGTGATCTCCACGCCGGTCGGCGTCAGCCGCAGGTCGGCGTGGTCGCAGCTCACGATGACGGGGCCGAAATGCTGCGCGGCGGTAGGGGTGCTGGGCGTGGGCATCGCAAAGGCGCTGCCACCAAAATTGCGCGCAGCCTTCAGCGCGACCTCAGCCGCTTCGCTGCTGGCCGCGGTCAGGCGAGCGCGGGTGGCTTGATGGGCGTCTGGCGCCTTGGGGGTGCCCATCTCGCCCACGCCGTCCATCTGCCGGTCGCTGTCATAGAACCCGTAGCCGTTGTAGCTCAGCGACGCCAGGGCGCCGCCCGCAAACTGGAGCAGCGCGCTGTAGGCGCCTTCCGTTGGCCGGTCGGGGTCCCACCGGCCCATGAGGGCGCGCACCGAGGTGGCGAGGCCGCCAGCCAGCAGCCGCACGGTATCCACCTGGTGCGCCGCCTGGCTGAAGACCACACCACCGCCTTGCCGCGTGTCCAGCTCTTCCGGACGGCGGGGGCGGTACAGAAAGTCGGTGTATTGCAGCGCGTGGACCATGCGCACCGCACCGTATCGGCCGCTGGCGATCAGCTCGCGTGCCTGCAGCACCGGCGCATTGAAACTGTGGCTGTGGCCCACAATCAGGCGCGTCCCGGCCCGTGCGCAGGCGTCGACCATGGCGTCGGCGTCGGCCAGGCTCAACGCCAGTGGCTTTTCCACCAGCACATGCTTGCCGTACCGGGCCGCCAGCTGGACGTGGCGCGCGTGCAACTGGTGCGGCGTGGCGATGTACACCCATTCGACGTTGGGATCGGCGCAGACCGCTTCCTCGTTGTCCGCTGCGTTGCCGTGAAAGGTCCGCTCGAACGCGGCGCGCGCTTCGGCGTGGGGGTCGAACGCCGCCACCAGCTGCACGCGCGCATCGCCCAGGAAGGTGGGCAGCATCAGGGTGAAGGCGCGGCCCAGGCCCAGCACGCCCAGGCGGATCGGGTCGGCGACTGCGCTCACAGGTCGATCACCAGCGGGCCCGCCTTGGCGCGAGACACGCAGACCATGATGTGGTCGGCCTTTTCCTCGTCCAGCAGCACCATGTCGCGGTGGTCCGCCTCGCCGCTGATCAGCCGCTGTTTGCAGGTGCCGCAGGTCCCGCTTTCGCAGGAACTGGCCACTTCGATGCCCTGGTCGCGCACCACTTCAAGAATCGATCGACCCACCGGCACTTCCAGCTCGACGTTGGAGCGCGCCAGCTTCACGGTGAACGGCTGGTCGTCGGCGTGCGGCTTGGTGTCGCCGCCAAAGCTTTCGAAATGCACAGTGCTGCTGGGCCAATGGCCGGTCATGTCCTTGACGGCGTCCATCAGGCCGCGTGGCCCGCAGCAATACACATGCTGGCCAGCCACGGTGCCTGGCTTCTCCAGCACCGGCCACAGGTCGTAGGAGTTGGCCGGGTCGCCGTGGTCATGGTGCACCACGACGTAGGGCTTCAGGCCGGACGCGGTGATTTCGTCCAGAAAGGGCGTGTCTTCGGGGCTGCGGGTGAGGTAGTACAGCTTGAACTTGCGGTCGCCGGCGCTCACGAGCGTGCGCGCCATGGCCAGCATCGGCGTGATGCCGATGCCACCGGCGATCAGCACGAAGCTTTTCGCGCGCTCGTCCAGGGGAAACAGGTTCTCGGGCTCGCCCACCTGCAGCAGATCGCCCTCGTGCAAATCGTCCGCCATGCTGAGCGAGCCACCACGGCCGTCGACTTCGCGCTTGACGGCAATCACGTAGCGGTCCCGTTCCTCGGCGTCGTTGCTGAGCGAATACTGGCGCGTGTGTCCGGAAGGCGTGTGCACCTTGACATGCGCGCCAGCGGCAAACGGCGGCAGGGGCTGACCATCGGGGTCGCGCAGTTCAAACAGCTGGACCTCGCGCGCGGCGCGCTCGGCCCGGGCCACGCGCAGAGGCCGAAAGCTCTCGGTGATGCTCATCGTGGTGCTCCTTAGGGGATGTTCGGGGAAGGGGAGGGAATTCGCGTCTTGACTTTTGTCAAAACTGAACGAGAATTTGTATCTTAGATGGCTAAGTATTTTTCTGCAAGCCGCAGGTGTTCCGGATGGGCCGGAGCACGTGCGGCCATGTTGGGCCGTCATCACAGGAGACCCACGATGAAAGCAACGATTTTCGGACTGGCCGCGCTGGCCGTCACCGCAATCCCCATCAGCGCTGCGGCGCAAACCTACCCCAGCAAGCCGATCAAGTTCATCGTGCCTTACGCGCCAGGTGGGCTGCCCGACACGGTCGCGCGCTGGGTGTCGCAGAAGCTCACCGAACGCCTCGGCCAGAGCGTGGTGGTGGACAACAAGCCGGGTGGCAATGGCGTGGTGGCGTACCAGTCGCTGCTGTCCAGCACGCCGTCGGACGGCCACGCCTTCATCGTGTCGGACGGCTCCATGCTGTCGATCACGCCGCAGATCAACAAGAACGCCAGCTACCGCGTCGGCCAGGAACTGCTGCCGGTGTCCGAGATCGCGACCTCGCCGCTGTTCATCGTGGGCCATTCGAAGACCGGCGTGAACAGCTTCAAGGACTTCGTGGCGCAGGTCAAGGCCAAGCCGGGCGAGTACACCTATGGCTCCTCGGGCATCGGCAGCACGCACCACCTCACCATGGAGGCGCTCAAGGCCGCGCTCAACCTCGACATCCGCCACATTCCGTTCCGCGGCTCGGGCCAGTCCACGCCGGCGCTGGTGGGCGGGCAGGTGGACTTTTCGGTGGCGGCGTTGCCGTCGATCCAGGGCTTCGTCAAATCGGGCCAGGTCAAGCTGCTGGCCAGCAACGCCTTGCAGCGGTCCAAGCAGGCCGCTGACGTGCCGACGGTGTCCGAGACGGTGCCGAACTTCGACTTTGCCGTGGTGGTCGGCGTGCTGGCGGCCAAGGGCACGCCGCAGGCGGCCATCGACCGCATCAGCAAGGAAATTGCCGAGGTGGTCAAGCAACCCGAGGTGATCAAGACGTTCCATGAGGCCGTGGTCGAACCCGTCGGCGCCGGTCCGGCCGAATACGGCAAGGTCATCGCTCGCGAGAACGAAGCCATGGCCAAGGCCGGCAAGGTCGCTCAGCTGAAGTCCGACTGACGAGGGCTCGCGACGCGGTTTATGGGAGAAACGGGACCGTGGCTGTTGTCGGCCGGTGCGCTGGTCGTCGGCGGCCTGGTCAAGGGGGCGCTTGGGGTCGGCCTGCCGCTGGTGGCGGTGCCGCTGCTGGCCCTGTGGCTGCCGCCGGCACAGGCCATTGGCCTGCTGGCGGCGCCGGTGGTCCTGTCCAACCTGATCCAGTCGGTCGAAGGCGGCCAGCTGGGGCCCTCGTGGCGGCGTTTTCGCTGGCTGGTGCTGGCGCAACTGGTGGCAACCGTGGCCACGGTGCGCATGACGCTCGATCTGTCGCCGGCGCAGCTCAACGCCATGGTGGCCGGTGCGGTGCTGCTGGCGGTGTTCCTGCTGGCGCTGCAGCCCAACGTGCAGATCCCGCCGCAGCACGAAAAGTCGATCGGCGTGGCGGTTGGCCTGGGCTCGGGCTTGCTGGGGGGCGTCTCGTCGCTCACCGGGCCGATCCTGATCACCTACTTCATGGCGCTGCGCCTGCAGCGCGACGTGTTTGTCAGCAGCATCAGCCTGGTGTACCTGGCCGGGTCGCTGCCGCTGTACGGCGCGATGGTGGGTTTTGGCAAGATATCGCCTGCCGAACTGGCGCTGTCGGTGGTGGCGCTGCTGCCCGTGTATGTGGGCATGCGGCTGGGCCGCCAGGTGCGCCAGCGGCTGAACGAAAAACTGTTCCGGCACGTGGTGCTGGCGCTGCTGGTGGTGATCGCCATCATCCTGCTGACCAAAGGCTGACCTGACATGAGCTCCATCGCCCTCGACCACCCCGCCGCTACCACCGACGCTCTGCGCTGGCGCGACGGCTTCCTGCTGGGCCACGCGCCGCTGGACGACATGCACCGCGAGTTTGTCGAGGTCGTGGCGGCGCTGCAGACAGCGCCCGATGCCGATTTGCCCGCCGCGCTGGCGCGCGTGACCGAGCACCTGGTCGCCCACTTCGCGCAGGAAGACGGCTGGATGCAAAGCACCGGTTACCCAGCCACCGAATGCCATGTGAACGAGCACGCCGCCGTGCTGGCCACGGCGCGCGAGATGCCGGCGCTGCTGGCGGCGGGCCGCACCGAGGTTTGCCGCCGCTTCGCGCAGGAGCTGGCCAGCTGGTTCCCCGGCCACGCCGACTACCTGGACGCGCCGCTCGCGCACTGGATGGTGCACCAGCGCTTTGGCGCCGGCAAACCGGTGGTGATCAAGCGCCGCGACGCCGCCTGAGGCGCGCGCCGCCCAGCGTCACAGGCTCTTGAAGCGCCCGGCGTACAGCCGGCTCACCGTCAGCGTTTCGTCGGTGCCGCGCAATGTCAATTGCAGGCGGCCGGCTTCGTCGCGGCGCACGGTGTCGATGGCGTCGGCGCGCACGGCGGCGCTGCGGTGCACCTGCCAGAACGCGTCCGCATCCAGCTGCGGCAGCAAATCCTTCAGCGCCGTGCGCACCAGGTGTTCGCCCGCGGCGGTGACCACGCGCACGTACTTGTCGGCCGCCTGCAGCAGCAGCACGTCCTGCACCGGCACCATCTGCACCAGGTTGCCGCCGCTGCCCGGTTGGCTGACGGGCAGCTGGCGCAGCGTCGGCACGCTGGCGGGCGCGCCGCCGCCGGGCAGGGCGGCCAGCAACTGGCGCAGCTGTTCCAGCGTGGGGCCGCCGGGCAGCTCGTTTGCTATGGTTTGCGTAGCTGCTTGCGCAGGTGGTCGTAGGGCTGAGCGCAGTTTTTGCACCGTTTTGGCCAAGCGCGCCGGCTGCACGGGTTTGAGCACATAGTCCACCGCCTGCGTCTCGAACGCCTGCACCGCGTACTGGTCGTAGGCGGTGACGAACACCAGCGCCGGGAACGGCCGCGCGTCAAAGTCCCACTGCTCGGCCAGCTCGGCCGCGGCGTCCAGGCCGCTCTGGCCGGGCATGCGGATGTCGAAGAACAGCACGTCGGGGTGCAGCGCCAGCGCCTGTTCCACTGCCGACAGGCCGTCGCCCGCGGTGGCCAGCACCTGCAGCTCGGGCCAGGCCCGGGCCAGCTCGGCGCGCAGGGCGGCGGCCAGCAGCGGCTCGTCCTCGGCGATCAGGGCGGTGGGCGCAGCGTCGGCCATGGTGGGGGCAAGAAAGCGTTCAGCGCGGGCGCAGCGTCATGCGGTCCTGCGCGATCTGCACGTCGTAGTGGCGCAGGAAGGACTGGCCCAGCAGCGCTTCGTCCGCCTCGTCCATGCGCAGGCCGGTGGTCACGCTGATGTCGTTGCGCGTCAAGTGGCCGGCCTTCACTGGCACGTCGTGCACCTGACGGCCCTCGCGCTCGCCGTTGGCGGTGCGCAGCGTGACCGGGCGGCCGTCCGGCAGGCGCGCCTGCTGGGCAATGAAGCTGCTGATCGCCACGCTGCTCGCGCCCGTGTCGACCATGAAGCGCACGGGCGTGCGGTTGATTTCGCCCGGCACGTAGAAGTGGCCGTCGGGGCTGCGCGGGATGACCAGATCGCCGCCGGTGTCGGCGTAGGGCTGCAAGGCCGCGCGGCCGCGCTGTTCCCACCACGAGAAGCCGAACCACAGCAGGGCGCCCACCGCCAGCCAGAAGGCGAGCAGCGCCAGCGTGTGGGTGCGCAACTGGCTGCCGGTGCTGCGCCCGGGGCGCGGCGCGGCTTCGGCGGGTTCGGGCGTGGCCAGGGGGTTGGGCGCGTTCATGGCGTGGAGCATACCGAAGCCGCCCGGCCGCGCGCATGACAGCGGCGGCGGGCGCGCCCTCGCACTTGCGGCCGACCCACGGCGCCGCTGGCCGGGGCGTCAGGCGGCGTGGTCACGCGACCGGCCAAGCGCTGCGTTGCCCCGAAAATGCTCTCAGTACGATAGCTGCCTGCGCAGTTGGTTGTAGCGCCAGAGGCCAATTGGGCTTGAAATCACCGACCAGGGCCAACGCCTGCCGCTGGCGCCAATGGCAAGGCCAGCCGCACGCGCGTGCCCGTCCCGGGGGCCGACTGCCACTCCACACGGCCCGCGCCCGCGTAGGCGGTGGCCACGCGTTCGCGCACCTGGGTCAGACCGAAGCGGTCGGGCGCCACCTCGGCCGGCACGAAGCCCACGCCGGTGTCTGCCACTTCCAGCTGCAGACGGTCGCCCTCGGCCCAGGCGCGCACGGTCAAGTCGCCCCCTTGCACGCGCGGCTCCAGCCCGTGGCGGATGGCGTTTTCGACCAGCGGCTGCAGCAGCAGCGGCGGCACCGGCACGTCGCGCAGGGCGTCCGGCAGCACCAGCGTGACGCGCAAGCGCGGGCCCATGCGCAGCGCCATCAGGTTCAGGTAGTCGTCCAGCCGCGCGAACTCGGCCGACAGCGGGTGCGCGGTGCTGCGGCTGGCGTTCAGCGTGGCGCGCAGGTAGTCGTTGATGCGGTCCAGCATCTGCTGCGCCGCGGGCGGGTCGATGCCGATCAGCGCGCGCAGCGTGGCCAGGGTGTTGAACAGCATGTGCGGCTCCAGCTGGCTTTGCAGCAGGCGCAGGTGGGCTTCGCTGGCGTCGCGTTCGGCCGCGTTGCGGCTGGCCTCCAGGCTGGCGGCGTGGCCGCGCATGTAGAAATACAGCGTGGCGACGCCGCCAGCGGCGATGGTGATGATCAGGCCCAGGCGCCCGTCGTCGGCGCTGCGCATATATCCGTCGCCCGACAGCCAGCGACCGATCGGGTCGCCGACCAGAAAACCGGCGGCGATACCCAATGTTGCCAGCCCAACGCCACGCCAACCCTTCGGCCAGCCCACGCCGCCCTCGACGGAGGGGTGACAGTACTTCGCCGGGATCGGCAGGCGGCCGAATTCAATGACGGCCCAGGTAATCAGTCCGATGCACAGCGCATTGATCACGTGCATCCAGTAGCTGTTCGCAGGCCAGATCGCGGTGGTGAGCACCGCGACACCAAAGCAGAACGCCACCACCTGTAGGCTATGGCGGGTCGCGTCGCGCCAGAAGTCGTTCATCCTGGCTGGCTGGACGGTGTCGCGGCGGTGGGGCACAGTTGTTGGTTGAAAAATTGCACGATCGCAGCATACGCGCGCGGGATCTCGCGGCGGTGGCAACCGGGCGGGTCGTCCATCACCCGGGCTGCGCGCGGCGGCAGCTTGGGCGGTGACTGCGACAGGGCAGCGTCGCTGGGGTAAACGATGGCCATGCGCCCGTGCGTGGCGGTGGCCGGCAGTTGCACCAGGCCGGTGGCGCCATGGGCCAGCCCAGTGAAGGTCAGCAAGCCGAGAAGTGCTTTTGTTTTGATAGCTGATCGCGCATATGGCCGTAGGGCTGGACGCCAATTTGTCTTAAAAATATCGATCATGAGACGTCGCCTTCACCGTGGGGCGGCACGTGCAGCCGACGCGCGGCGGTGGCGCGCTCGCCCGTCGCCGGCACGCCTTCGCCCGCGCGCGCCAGGCCGAAGGGCGGCATGTTGACGTACACGCTTTCGTGGCGGCCGGGGGCGACCAAATACGTTTCGTGCCAGATGCCGACCGTGCCGTCGGTGCCGATGCGGCGGTTGAAGTCGCGGCAGGCGGGCAGGTGCTCGGCCTGTTTGTCGTGCGCGTAGGCCAGCAGCTGGTCCAGCGTGCGCCAGTACTGCAGCATGAGCGTGGTGCGGCCAAACCACGATTCGGTGTGCAGCAGGCCGAGTTCGGGCGCGCGCATCAGCTCGCGCACCATGCGCGGCATGGCGCTGGCCACCGGCCACCAGCGGTCGATCCGCAGCGGGCGGTTGACGCGCATGCCGATCAAGAACAGCACGAGCTCGCTATCGATCCGGGCGGTCAGGCGTTCGGGTACCGGGCGCATGGGGGCGTTCCGGTCAGGACAGCAGGTCGTAGTCGCCGCCGCGCGCCAGCGCGCGCTGGTAGGCCGGGCGGGCGTGGATGCGCGCCAGCCAGTCGACGAGGCGCGGGTGGTCCTGCGCGTTCAGCCCGGCGCGGGCCTGCGCGGCTTCGAGCGGGAAGCTCATCTGCACGTCGGCAGCGCTGAAGGCATCGCCCGCGAACCAGTCGCGCCCGGCCAATTCGCCTTCCAGGTAGCGCAGGTGCGTGGCCAGCTGCGGGTCGACCAGCGTCCCGAGCATCTTGTCGGCGATGCCGCGCGCGATCGGCTTGGCGAAGAAGGGCATCGGCGCGCTGCGGATGCGGTTGAAGACCAGCTTGAGCAGCAGCGGCGGCATGGCCGAGCCTTCGGCGTAGTGCAGCCAGTAGCGGTAGCGCACGGCGTCGTCGCTGCCCGGCGCGGGTGCCAGCCGGCCGTCGCCATAGCGTTCGACCAGGGTTTCGATGATGGCGCCCGATTCGGCCAGCGTCAGCCCGTCCACCGTCACCACCGGCGACTTGCCCAGCGGGTGCACGCGGCGCAGCTCGGGCGGGGCCAGCATGGTCTTGGGGTCGCGCTGGTAGTGCACGATCTCGTACGGCAGGTCCAGCTCTTCCAGCAGCCACAGGATGCGCTGCGAGCGCGAGTTGTTCAGGTGGTGGACGGTGATCGGTGTGTTCGGGGTCATCGCGGTGGTCCGTTTCAGCGGTAAGTGTCAGCGTAGCGGATGCGCCGTCAGCGCGGTTGTCGCATCAACGCCTGGCGTTCACGTTCGACCAACTGCTCGCGCCAGCGGGCGCCGGGGCTCAGCAGCCAGACCGCCGCACCGTGGATCGCCAGCCCCAGGCCCCAGCCGAGCAGCGGGTAGGCGTGCCAGCTCTGCCCGTTGCCCAGGGCGATGGCCGCCAGGCCGACGTTGACGAGCGCGTAGACCAGCGCGTGGGTGTACCAGCCCAGCTTGGCGGCGGCGCGGCGGCGGGCCAGGCGTTCCAGTGGGGGGTTGGTGGTGCGGGTCGAAGGGGTCGCGGCGGTCATGAGGGTTCTCCTGATAGTCGATGAGGCTCAGTGTGTCGGGCGGCGGCCTGCCGCGCCATCGCCATGCGATGCAATGCCGACGAGGGGCGTGAATGACCGTGGCGGGCGATGAACGGCAGCGCCTCAGGCGGCCAGAGGGTCCCTTTGGCCGGCTGGCGCACGCACCGCAGCACGCGCAGTGTGCGGGCCATGAACAGGCCGGACATCGCCCCGTACAGCGCGGTGACGGTGAAGGCAAAGGCACTCTGGTGGGCCAGGGCAGGCTCCATCGCCAGCTGCACGCCGATGCCGTACTTCATCAGGAAAACGGCGGCGATCAGGGCCATCGGCACCCAGCTGCCGGGCAGGTGAAAGCTGCGCGTGGCGGCGTCGTAGCGTGTGCCGGGCGGCGGTGCGGCGCGCCCGGCCAGGGCCAGCATCGCCACCGCGCAGAGGGCCCACAACGCCAGCAGCGCGGCGAGTTGGCCCGTGCTGCCGAAAGCGGACTGCACGCCCCACAGCGCCAGCCCGGTCATGCACAGGGGCAGGGCGACCAAGCGGTTGAAGTGCACCTGGCGGTCTTGTGTGGCGGACAGGCCGAGCCAGGCGAGCCCGGCCGCGATGCCGCCGACCCACAGGGGCGTCTGGCGCACGACGTCGACGATGGCGGCAGGGTGTTGGACGAGCAGGGTGGTGAGCAGCATGGGAGGTCTCCAGGGGCGTTGGTCGATGGCGCGACTGTGCCGGGCTGCGGGTGCCTGCGCGAGCGGGATGCGACGAAACGCGCCATGGCGGCGCGAGCCGCACCCAAGTGGCGCGAGCGGCCGGGTGGCGGGCCTTACTGGGTCAAGCAACGCGCGTCACGTCCCGTCGCCATAATCGCCCGCATGTCCCCTCTCCTTCGCGTGTCGCACCGCCCCGATCGCCGGCAATGCTTGGCCACGCTGGGCGTCGCCGCGCTGACGACGCTGCTGGCTGCGCCTCGGGCGCATGCCCGCACGCTGCCCATCATGACCCCTGAAGATGCTTCTGCGGCGTTGCTGAGCGCCGCTGCTGCGGGCGACGTCCCCGCCATCGAACGCGCGCTGGCCAGCGGCGCGCAGATCGAAACCCGCGACGAACGCGGCCGCACGCCGGTGCTGCTGGCGACCGCGGGCGGCCACGTGGCGGCGGCGCAGGCGCTGATCGCCCGCGGTGCCAACGTCAACGCGCAGGACGCGCAGCAGGACAGCGCCTTCCTGCTGGCCGGCGCACGCGGGATGACCGAGATCGTGCGCGCGGCACTGGCAGCGGGCGCCGACTGGCGCATCACCAACCGCTACGGCGGCACGGCGCTGATCCCCGCCTGCGAGCGCGGCCACGTCGAGACCGTGCGCCTGCTGCTGACCACCGACATCGACGTCGACCACCTCAACCGACTGGGCTGGACGGGGTTGCTGGAGGCCGTGATCTTGGCCGACGGCGGCCCGCGCCACCAGGAGATCGTGCGCCTGCTGCTGGCGCGCGGCGCGCAGGTGAACCAGGCCGACCGCGACGGCGTCACGCCCTTGCAGCACGCCGAGCGCATGGGCCAGCGCGAGGTGGCGGCGCTGCTGCGCGCAGCCGGCGGACGCTGAAGGTCGCCTTAAGAAATTTCAGGGAAACAGCGCTCTGGCCCGCGTAGAATCTGCGCGGGCAGCTACCAATGATGTAGCTGTCAGGCGCCGCACCCTCACATCTCTGCACGGAAGGAATTCGTTTGGACACCGTTTTACTGGTCAAGGCCGCGATCATGGGCATCGTGGAGGGGCTGACAGAATTCCTGCCCATCTCCTCCACCGGCCACCTGATCCTGGCCGGCAGCCTGCTCGATTTCACCGGCACCAAGGCCAAGGTGTTCGAGATCGCCATCCAGACCGGCGCGATCCTGGCCGTGATCATCGTGTACTGGCAGAAAATCCGCGAAACGCTGGTCTCGCTGCCCAGCAGCCGCCAGTCGCAGCGATTTGCGCTGAACGTGCTGATCGGCTTCTTCCCGGCCGTCGTCCTCGGCCTGCTGTTCGGCAAGGCCATCAAGGCCCACCTGTTCACGCCGCAGGTGGTGGCCACGACCTTCATCCTGGGCGCCTTCGTCATCCTGTGGGCCGAGCGCCGCCCGCAAAGCGCGGCGCGTGTGCAGAGCGTGGACGACATGACGCCGCTGGACGCGCTCAAGGTGGGACTGGTGCAGTGCTTGGCCATGATTCCGGGCACCAGCCGCTCGGGCGCGACCATCATCGGCGGCATGCTGTTGGGCCTGTCGCGCAAGGCGGCGACGGACTTTTCCTTCTTTCTGGCCATTCCCACGCTGATCGGCGCGGGGGTGTATTCGCTCTACAAGGAGCGCGCGCTGCTGTCGGCGGCCGACCTGCCGATGTTCGGCGTGGGTCTGCTGTTTTCCTTCCTCAGCGCCTGGGTCTGCGTGCGCTGGCTGCTGCGCTACATCTCCAGCCACAGCTTCGTGCCCTTCGCGTGGTACCGCATTGCGTTCGGTGTGATCGTGCTGGTGACCTGGTCGATGGGCTGGGTGGTGTGGGCGGACTGAGCGAGAACGGCTGGGTGCGCCTGGCGCGCGGGGTGGACCGTTGGAGGGTGCGCGTGGCGCTCCCGTTGGCTGGTTGGCGATCAGCCTCTTGTTCGCGCCGGCGGCCGCTGGCGTGCTCCGGCCGCTCGCCAGCGTGGCGGCTGGCAGGCGGAGGACCGACGGTGTTGATAGGGCGGGTGTGCGGAACACTTGCCGCTGCGGCCGGGCGCCGCCTTCGCTTACGATCGGTGCCATGAATTTCAAGGAAACGCTCGACACCCTGCCGCCCGCCGACCAACTGCGTGGCCTGGACATCGTCGACGCGCAAGGCGCGGTCGTTCACCACATCCCGGCCGCGCCGGGCAAGATGGGCTCGCTGCGGGTCTACAACGCGCTGGCCGAGCGCTTTGCCGGCGCGCTGAACCCCGAATCGGTGGCCCAGGGCCTGATCTGGTTCGCCGAACACGTGCCGGACGCGCAGGCGAACCCGGGCGCGCACCCCAACATCGATTTGCTGCTCAAGCCGGACACGGCCACCGCCGGTTGGCGCCTGGTGCCCCTGCCGGCCTGACGCCGCGGCTCCGACGCCGGGGCGCCCGGCGTCACCATAGCGTTTAGACCATCACGAAGCCGGCGGCGACCATGCCGGTCAGCGCCAGCAGGAACAGCGTGTCGGCGACCCGCTCCAGCGTGCGCGCAACGCGCGCGTGGCGTGTGCGCAGCGCGATGAAGATCGCGTAGGTGCACAGCAGGAAGAACAGCGCGGACAGCACCAGCATGTCGTCGGCGATGGTGGCGGTCGCGGTGGCATGGTCCACCGTGTGCAACAAGGCCACCGCGGTGATCGACAAACCCGCCAGCGTGCCGGCCACCGCCAGCAGCTGCAGTAGCTCTTCGCGCATCCAGGTGCGGTTTTCGGATCGGTCCATGCTGATACCCCCGGGCCGCACGGTAGCAGACGCCCGCGCGCCGTGCTGCCGGTTTACGCAACCTTTGCCGTCGCCCCGCCGCGCTTTACAAATCTTCAAAAGGCCGACAAGCGCCGAGCCGGGTGCAGCCGCTACGATGCACCGGCGGGTGGGGTTGCGCCAGTGCAGCGCCGACCGGCACCCAGAACAATTCATCGTCGCCCATGTCCACATCCGAGTCCCGCCCCGCCGACCCCGCCACCAGCGCGCCCGAGGCACTGCCGCCTCCGGCCCCCCGGCCGCGGCGGCGCTGGCTGGGGGTGCTGCTGGCGCTGGTGTTCGTCGGGCTGCTGGCGGGCGGTGCGTACTGGCTGGTGCAGCGCGCCAAGGCGCCGGCCACCGGTGCGCGACCGGCCGGCGTCGGCGGCCCGGGCGGCGGCATGCGAGGCGGCCGCCCGGGCGCCAGCAGCGTCACCGTGGGCTCGGCGCTGGCCAGGCAGGGCGAGCTGCCGGTGCTGGTGGAAGCGCTGGGCACCGTCACGCCCCAGACCACCGTGGCGCTGCAGGCGCAGGTCAGCGGCACCTTGACGGACGTGCTGTTTACCGAAGGCCAGCAGGTCACCAAGGGTCAGCTGCTGGCGCGCATCGATCCGCGCCAATACGACCAGGCGCTGGCGCAGGCCAAGGCGCAGCGCGCCCGCGACGACGCCCAGCTGTCGGCGGCACAGGTCACGCTCAAGCGCTACGAAACGCTGTGGAAGCAGGATTCCATCGCGCGCCAGGACGTGGACACCCAGGCCGCGCTGGTCAAGCAGCTGGCCGCCACGGTGGCCAGCGACCGCGCCAACGAGGCCGCGGCGCAGCTCAACGTGAACCACACGCGCATCGTCGCCCCGATCACCGGCCGCATCGGCCTGCGCGCCGTGGACCCGGGTAACCTGGTGGCGGCCGGCAGCGCCACCGGCATCGCCACCATCACCCAGATGGACCCGATCGACGTGGTCTTTGCCGTGCCGCAGGACCGCGTGCCGGCCGTGCTGGCGGCGCAGCGCGCCGGGCGCCTGCCCGTCACCGCGCTGGACCGCGCGCGCAGCCAGACGGTGGGCGAAGGCGTGTTTTCCACGCTGGACAACGTGATCGACACCGCCACCGGCACGGTGCGTGCCAAGGCGCGCTTCACCAACACCGATGGCCAGCTCTTTCCCAACCAGTTCGTCAACGTGCGCCTGCAGCTGGGCGCTTCGGTCGGCGTGCTGGTGCCGGTGACGGCGGTGCGCACCGGTCCGCAGGGCGACTACGTGTACGTCATCGACGCCGAAGACGTCGCCCACACCCGCGCCGTGACGCGCGGCCTGGCCACGGTGGACCAGATGCTGATCGCCAAGGGCCTGCAGGCCGGCGAGCGCGTGGTGACCGAAGGCGGCGACCGCGTCAAGGACGGCGCCAAGGTGCAACTGCAGGGCCGGGCGCCGGCCGGCGGCGCGTCGGGGGCGGCCGCGGCACAGGGCCGCGCCAGTGGGGCGCGGCGCGGGGCATCGGCGCCATCGGCCGGCGCATCGGTGCCGGCCGACGCGGCATCTGGCGCCGATTCAAGGCGAAATGGGGCGCCAGGCGGCGCCACATCTGCGCAGGCAGCTAGGGAAAACGCAGCAGGCGGGGCTGCGGGTGCGCCCCCCGGCACCGCGTCGCCCGCGGTGCAACAGCCCGCGTGGCTGGAGCGCCTGCCCGCCGACGAGCGCGAAAAGGTCATGGCCCTGCCGCCCGACCAGCGCCGTGCCTACATCGAGCAACTGCGCGCCCGCCGCCCGGCCGGTGAAGGTGGCGCCGCGCGCAACTGAGGCACGGGCAGCGCATGAACGTCTCGCGCCTTTTCATCCAGCGCCCGGTCGCCACCGGGCTCTTCATGCTGGCAATCGTGCTGGCCGGTCTGGTCGGCCTGCGCTTTCTGCCGCTGGCGGCGCTGCCGCAGGTGGACTACCCGACCATCCAGGTGCAGACCTTGTACCCGGGCGGCAGCCCGGACGTGATGAGTCGCACCGTCACCGCGCCGCTGGAGCGTCAGTTCGGTCAGATGTCGGGGCTGGAACGCATGAGCAGCACCAGCGCCGCCGGCGTGTCGATGGTGACGCTGCAGTTCGCCCTGACAGAATCCATGGACGCGGCCGAGCAGCAGGTGCAGGCCGCCATCAACGGCGCGTCCACGCTGCTGCCGGCCGATTTGCCGGCGCCGCCGGTGTACGCCAAGGTCAACCCGGCCGACGCGCCGATCCTGACGCTGGCGATCCGCTCGGCCAGCCTGCCGCTGACCGAAGTGCAGAACATGGTCAACACGCGGCTGGCGCTGAAGATCAGCCAGATCAGCGGTGTTGGCCTGGTCACGCTGGCGGGCGGGCAGCGCCCGGCCGTGCGCGTGCAGGGCAACGTCGAGGCGCTGGCTGCGCTGGGCCTGGGGCTGGATTCGATCAGCAGCGCCATCAGCTCGGGTAACGCCAGTGGCGCCAAGGGCAGCTTCGACGGGCCCAAGCGCGCCTACACCATCAACAGCAACGACCAGCTGATGACGGCCGAGCAGTACCGCGAGCTGATCGTCGCCTACAAGAACGGCGCGCCGATCCGCCTGAAGGACGTGGCGCAGGTCGTGGACGGGTCCGAAAACGACCGGCTGGGGGCGTGGACAGGCATCAAAAATGAGAGCGGTTCGCGCACGGCGGATGCGGGTCAGCAAGCCAACGGGCCGCAAGAGGCGAGCGCCCCCGCGGGGGGCAGCGCAGCAGGCGCAGCCGCGGAGCGTGGGGGCGCACTTTCCCCAGCGATCATTCTGAATGTGCAGCGCCAACCCGGCGCCAACGTCATCGCCACCGTCGACGCCATCAAGAAGCAGCTGCCCGCGCTGCAGCAGTCGCTGCCTGGCAGCGTGTCGGTGGAAGTGCTGACGGACCGCACGCTGGGCATCCGCTCGTCCGTCGAACACGTGCAGATGGAGCTGATCCTGGCCGTGGTGATGGTTGTGCTGGTGATCTTCTTCTTCCTGCACAGCCTGCGCGCCACGCTGATCGCCTCGATCGCGGTGCCGATTTCGCTGATCGGATCGGTCGCGGTGATGTACCTGCTGGGTTATTCGCTCAACAACCTGAGCCTGATGGCGCTGACCATCGCCACCGGCTTCGTGGTGGACGATGCCATCGTCATGATCGAGAACATCTCGCGCCACCGTGAGATGGGCAAGCCGCCGTTCCAGGCCGCGCTGGAAGGCGCGGGCGAGATCGGCTTCACCATCATTTCGCTGACCGTGTCGCTGATCGCGGTGCTGATCCCGCTGCTGTTCATGCAGGAAGTCATCGGCCGGCTGTTCCGCGAATTCGCCGTCACGCTGGCGATCACCATCCTGATTTCGGCCGTGGTGTCGTTGACGCTGGTGCCGATGATGTCGGCGCGCTGGCTGGAGCCGCTGGACCATGCGGCCCAGCGCGGCATGGGCCGCTGGGTGCAGGGCAAGCTGGACTGGGTGGTCGGCAAATACGACCGCGGCCTGCACTGGGTGCTGGCGCACCAGCCGTTGACGCTGCTGGTGGCCGTGGCCACGCTGTTGATCACCGCGCTGCTGTACTGGGGCATGCCCAAGTCGCTGTTCCCGACACAGAGCACTGGCCAGCTGCAAGGCCGCGTGCAGGCAGACGCCACGGTGTCGTACGACCGCATGGCCGGCCTGCAGCACAGGGTGGCCCAGCTGGTGCTGGCCGATCCGGCGGTGCAGTCGCTCAGCTCCGTCGTCGGCGTCGATGCGGCCAACAACACCATGCTGAACAACGGGCGCCTGACCATCAACCTGGCGCCGCGCGGCCTGTTTGGCGACAGCGAGGCGGCGATCATGCAGCGCTTGCGCGACCAGGTGGCGCAGCAGGTGTCCGGCGCCACGCTGTACCTACAGCCGACGCAGGATTTGACCGTCGATTCGGCCAGCGGACCGACCGAGTTCCGCTTCGATCTGGAAGGCGTGAACACGGCGCAGGTCAACGAATGGGCGCAAAAGCTGGTGCAGCGCCTGCAAAGCGTGCCCGAGGTGCGCCACGCCACCACGGACGCGGGCGCTTCGGGCCTGGCGGCCATGGTGCACATCGACCGCGACACCGCGTCGCGCCTGGGCGTCACGGCCAGCGCGCTGGACAACACGCTCTACAACGCCTTTGGCCAGCGCATCGTTTCCACCATCTTCACCGAGACCAACCAGTACCGCGTGATCCTCGAAGCCGCGCGCAGCGACGTTGGCAGCCTGGGCGCGCTGCGCGACCTGCCCGTGAAGACCACGGGCGGTGGCACCACGCCGCTGTCGTCGTTCGCCACCGTGGTCGAAGAGCCGGCGCCGCTGCAGGTCACGCGTGTGGGCCAGTACCCGGCGGCCACCGTGGGGTTTGATCTGGCGCCCGGCGTGTCGCTGGGCACGGCGGTGAAGGCGGTGCAGGCGGCGGCCCAGGCCGAAGGCCTGCCGGCGGCGATTCAGCTGCACATGACGGGCGCGGCCGGTGCGTACGAAAGCTCGTTGTCCAACCAGCTGTGGCTGATCCTGGCCGCCGTGGTCTGCGTCTACATCGTGCTGGGCGTGCTGTACGAAAGCTATGTGCACCCGCTGACGATCCTGTCCACGCTGCCCTCGGCCGGCGTGGGCGCGCTGCTGGCGCTGTGGATCACCGGGCACCCGCTGGACGTGGTGGGCATCATCGGCCTGGTGCTCTTGATCGGCATCGTCAAGAAGAACGCGATCATGATGATCGACTTCGCCATCGAGGCCGAGCGCGGGCAGGGCAAGTCGCCGCAGGAAGCGATCCACCAGGCCGCGCTGCTGCGCTTTCGCCCCATCCTCATGACCACGCTGGCTGCGCTGGCCGCCGCGCTGCCGATGATGCTGTCGGTCGGCGACGGCGCCGAGCTGCGCCGCCCGCTGGGCCTGGCGATCTTCGGCGGCCTGGTGCTGTCGCAGCTGCTGACGCTGTTCACCACGCCCGTCGTGTACCTGTGGTTCGACCGCCTGGGGCAGCGCTTCGGGCGCAAGAATGCTATCGAAACAGAAGCTAGCCGCGCAGATGGCTCTAGCGCTGGAGGCCAGTTTGGCTCAAATTCTGCCGACGCAGCCAATGGCGCGCCGGAGGGGCAGGCGTGAACCTGTCGCGCCCCTTCATCGAGCGACCGATCGCCACGGTGCTGCTGACGCTGGGCATCGCCCTGGCGGGCATCGCCGCGTTCTTTCTGCTGCCGATCGCGCGGCTGCCGGCGGTGGACTTTCCGGTCATCAGCGTCAGCGCCAACCTGCCCGGCGCCAGCCCGGCCGACATGGCGCGCACCGTGGCCACGCCGCTCGAACGCACACTGGGCACCATATCGGGCGTGAACGAGATGACCTCGTTCAGCGGCACCGGGCAGACGCGGGTCACGCTGCAGTTTGACCTCAAGCGCAACATCGACAGCGCTGCGCGCGACGTGCAGGCCGCCATCAACGCGGCGCGCGTCGATTTGCCGGCCAACCTGCGCAGTACGCCCAGCTACCGCAAGCGCAACCCCGCGGCCCAGCCCTTCATGATCCTGGCGCTGACCTCGGACACGCGCACGCCGGGGCAGATCTACGACGCGGTCAGCAACATCGTCAGCCAGCGGCTGCTGCAGGTGCAGGGCGTGGGCGACGTCGAGCTGGGCGGCGGCTCGCTGCCGGCCGTGCGGGTCGAGCTGAACCCGTTCGCGCTGAACGAGCTGGGCCTGACCAGCGAAGACGTGCGCGCCGCCATCCAGGCCAACAACGCCAACCGGCCCAAGGGCGTGGTCGAGGTCGGCAGCGCCGACGACGGCCGCGCGCTGCAGGTGCTGACGCCCGCGCCGGGCCTGCGCGCCTCGGCCTACCGCAACCTGATCGTGGCTGTGCGCGACGGCAACGAGGTGCGTCTGCAGGACGTGGCCAACGTCATCGACAGCGTGCAGGACGTGCGCACGCGCGGCATGTTCAACGGCAAGCCGGCGATCGTGGTCAACATCACCCAGCAGCCCGACGCCAACCTGATTGAAACCGCCGACGCCATCGACGCGCTGCTGCCGCAGTTGCGCGCCCAGCTGCCGCAGGACATCAACCTGCAGGTGGCGATCGACCGCACCGGCTCGGTGCGCGCCTCGGTGCACGAGGTGGAGATTACGCTGGTGATCGCCGTCATCCTGGTGGTGCTGGTGGTCGGCCTGTTCCTGCGCAACCTGCGCGCCGCGCTGATCCCGGCCGTGGCCACGGTGGTGTCGCTGCTGGGCACCTTTGCGGCGATGTACGCGCTGGGTTATTCGCTCAACAACCTGACGCTGATGGCGCTGACGGTGGCCACCGGTTTCGTGGTGGACGACGCCATCGTCGTGCTGGAGAACATCGCGCGCCACATGGAGCAGGGCATGCCGCGGCGCGAGGCCGCGCTGGTCGGCGCGCGCGAGGTCGGCTTCACCGTGCTGACCATCAGCCTGTCGCTGGTGGCGGTGTTCATCCCGCTCTTGCTGCAGGGCGGGGCGGTGGGCGCGATGTTCCGCGAATTCGCCATGACGCTGTCGATCGCTGTGGTGATATCGCTGTTCATTTCGCTGACCACCACGGCCATGATGTGCTCCGCGCTGCTGCCGCGCCACCTGGGGCGCCGCCCGGACGCGCCGGCTCGCCAGAGCGCGATGGGCCGTCTGCGTGCGCGCGTGGGCCGGCTGGGTGAGCGCGCCGGTCTGGCGGTCGAGCGCGGCTACGGTCACGCGCTGGACTGGACGCTGGCGATGCCCTGGGTGGTGGTGGCGGTGCTGGTCGTGGTGGTGGGCTTGAACGGCTACCTGTTCAGCTCGATCACCAAGGGCTTCTTTCCCGAGCAGGACAACGGCCAGATGAACGGCGGGCTGCGCGCCGACCAGAGCATCTCGTCCAGCGCGCTGGCCGACAAGCTGCAGCAGGCCATGGACATCGTGTACGCCGACCCATCGGTCGGCACGGTGGTGGGCTTTTCGGGTGGCGGGGGCGCGGGCGGCGGTTTTCTGTCGGCGGCGCTGAAGCCGGCCAGCGAGCGGCCGGCCAAGGAGAAGACGCGCGATGTCATCAACCGCCTGCGCCCGAAGCTGAGCCAGATCACCGGGCTGACGGTGTTCCTCAACCCGGTGCAGGAGCTGCGCATGGGCGGGCGCAGCAGCAACAGCACCTACCAGTACACGCTGAAGGCCGACAACGCGGCCGACCTGAAGACCTGGGTGGCCAGGTTGGCCGACCAGATGCGCACCGATCAGCGCCTGACCGACGTCGACAGCGACCAGACCGAGAACGGCGTTGAAACCTACGTCGCCGTCGACAAGAACCGCGCTGCCGAGCTGGGTGTGAGCAGCTCGGCCATCAATTCGGCGCTGTACAACGCCTTTGGCCAGCGCCAGGTGGCCACCATGTACAGCGATCTGAACCAGTACGCGGTGGTGATGGAATGGGCACCGCGCTACGCCCAATCGCCCATCGTGCTGAGCGACGTGTACGTGCCGGGTTCCGGCACGGCGGCGGTCAATGCTAGTAAAAGCGTAGCTGCCAGCGCAGGTGGTTCTAGCGCCAACGGCATATTGGGTGCATTGTCTGCCGGCCAGGGCAGCTCGGCGTCCACCGCGGGCACTTCGGCCAACCCCGGCCTGCGCAACGCCTCCACCGGCCAGGCGATATCGACCACGCCCACGGCGATGGTGCCGCTGTCGGCCTTCGCCACGTTTGCCGAACGCACGGTGCCCACCATGGTCTGGCACGACGGCGGGGAGCTGTCCAGCACCGTGTCGTTCAACCTGGCCGACGGCGTGTCGCTGGAGCAGGGCCGCACCGCTGTTCAAGAGGCCGAAAACGCCATCGGCATGCCCAACAACGTGCGCGGCGCCTTCAGCGGCGCCGCGGCCGAGGCGGCCAACCAGCAGTCGCAACAGGCGTGGCTGATCCTGGCCGCGGTCGTCGTGATCTACATCGTGCTGGGCATCCTGTATGAAAGCCTGATCCACCCGCTGACGGTGCTGACCACGCTGCCCAGCGCGGGTTTCGGCGCGGTGGTGGCACTGCTGGCGCTGCGCATGGAGTTTTCGATCATGGCGCTGATCGGCGTGTTCCTGCTGATCGGCATCGTCAAGAAGAACGCTATCCTGATCATCGACTTCGCCCTGGACGCCGAGCGCGCGCGCGGCCTGTCGGCCGTCGAAGCGGTGCGCGAAGCCTGCCTCAAGCGCTTTCGCCCGATCATGATGACCACGCTGGCTGCGGGCCTCGGCGCGCTGCCGCTGGCCATCGGCTTCGGCCAGGGCGCGGAGCTGCGCCAACCCCTGGGCGTGACCATCATCGGCGGGCTGATCGCCAGCCAGATCCTCACCCTGCTGACCACGCCTGCGGTCTACGTCCTGCTGGACCGCCTGCGCCGCCACCCCGCCGACGAGCGCTACCTCGCTCGGGCCGTCACCGCATGAACGCCATTGCCCTTTCACCGCACCGCCTCGGCGGCGCCGCTTCCAACCCTGCCGTGACGCCGAAGCGCACGGCGCTTGCCTTGGCGCTGCTGCTGGCGCTGGGCGGTTGCAGCCTGGCGCCAGTCGACCAGACGCCGACCGTGCCCTTGCCCGCGGCCTGGAAAACCGCCGCACCGCAGGCCGGCTGGATCAGCGCCGAAGTGGCGCGCGAATGGCAGGCCGGCCGCTGGTGGACGCTGTTCGAAGACGCGCAGCTCGATGCACTGATCCAGCGCGTCGAGATCGGCAACCAGAACCTTGCCATCGCGCTCGCCAACGTTCAGCAGGCGCAGGCCTTGCTGCGCCAGCAGCAGGCGCAATTGTTTCCCACCGTGGGCGCCAGCGCGGGGCAGCAGCGCAGCGGCGGCGAAGACCGCAGCACCACGCGCTCGGCCAACCTGGGCCTGAATGTCAGCTGGGAGCCCGACCTGTGGGGTCGCCTGGGCGATGCGGCCCGCGCGCAGGGCGCCAACGTGCAGGCGAGCGAGGCCGACCTGGCCGGTGCCCGTTTGTCGGCGCAGGGCAGCCTCGCGCAGGCTTATTTCACCGTGCGTGAACTGGATGCCGAAATCGCGCTGATGGACGAGATCATCACGGGCTACGAACGCAGCGCGAAGATCACCCAGAACCGCTACGACGCCGGCATCGCCGCGCGCACCGACACGCTGCAGGCGCAAAGCACGCTGGACAACGCCCGCGCCAGCCGCATCGCGCTGCAGCGCAGCCGCGCCCTGAGCGAACACGCCATCGCGCTGCTGGTCGGCGAGACGCCGGCCGGCTTCACGCTGCCGGCCGCCACCTGGATCGACCGCGTGCCGGCCGCGCCCACCGGGATGCCGTCCGAGCTGCTGCTGCGCCGGCCGGACGTGGCGTCGGCCGAACGCAGTGTGAGCGCCGCCAACGCCCGCATCGGCGTGGCACGCGCGGCGTACTTTCCGCAGTTCTCGCTCACGGGCAGCATCGGTGCCGCCGGCAGCCACCTGGGCGACCTGATCTCGGCGCCCAGCCTGCTGTGGTCGCTCGGCCTGTCGCTGGCCCAATACGTGTTTGACGGCGGCGCGCGCACCGCCGCGGTCGACCAGGCGATTGCCGCGCACGAAGGCGCCACCGCCAGTTACCGGCAGACCGCGCTCAGTGCGATCAAGGAGGTCGAAGACCAGCTGACCACGCTGCAGACCCTGGCCGAGCAGCAGGAGCGCACCCGCGCGTCCGCCGAGGCCGCCGAGCGCATCGAGCAGCAGATGATGAACCGCTACCAGTCCGGTCTGTCGGCCTACACCGAGGTGGTGACGGCGCAGGCCAGTGCGCTCAGCGCCCGCCGGTCGTTGATGCAGCTGCAGCTGCAGCGCCAGCAGGCCGCCGTGGCCTTGATGCAGGCGCTGGGCGGGGGTTGGCAGATGCCGTGGGCGCCCGCGGGCGCTGGCGCAGCGCCAACGGCGTCCGCGGCGGCGCTGCCTGCCGTTCCTGCCGCACCGCCCTGACGGTTGGCCCGTGACGGGCAGGTCGCTGCGTCGCGCACGCGGTTGTGCCGCGCTCGCTTTGGCGGCACCATCGGCGCATGGTCAGCCCTGATATCCCTGACATCCCCGGCAGCGCAACCCCAGCGCCTGAATCCTGGGTCGGTCGCAGCGAAACCCTGCACGATGACATCTGCGCCGCGCCCTTGCGTGGCCTGGCGGCAACCTTGGACGACGACGGGCCAGCGCCCGAAGTGGGCACGCCCGTGCCGCCGCTGGCGCACTGGTTGTACTTCCTGCCGCGCGCGCCGCAGCACCAATTGGGCGAAGACGGCCACCCGCGCCGCGGCGGTTTTTTGCCGCCGATCGCGCTGCCGCGCCGCATGTGGGCCGGCGGCGAGCTGACCTGGGCACTGGACAACCCCTTGCGCGTGGGCGACGCGGCCGAGCGGCGCTCGCGCATCGCGGCGGTCACGCCGAAGACCGGGCGCTCGGGCGACATGGTGTTCGTGCAGGTGCTGCACGAAGTGCACAACGCCCGCGGGCTGTGCCTGACGGAGACGCACGACATCGTCTACCGCGGCGCCGCGCGCCCGGGTGAAGCGCCCCCCGCGCCCGTGATGGCCGACACCGGGGCGCCCTGGCAGCGCACGCTGGTGGCCGATGCGGTGCTGCTGTTTCGGTACTCGGCGCTGACGTTCAATGGCCACCGCATCCATTACGACCGCACTTACGTCACCGAGGTCGAAGGCTACCCCGGCCTCGTGGTGCACGGCCCCCTGATCGCCACGCTGCTGGCCGACATGCTGCGCCGCCATGCACCGCAGGCGCGGCTGCAGCGCTTTCGCTACCAGGCGCTGCAGCCAAGCTTCGACGGGCAGCCCTTCACGCTGAACGCCACACCCGACGCGACCGAGCGGCACTTCCGCCTGTGGGCCAGCAACGCCGAAGGCCACCTGACCATGCGCGCCGAGGCGGACGCGGTATGGTCGCTCTAAGCTTCGGCGGATCTGAATTGTGAATCAAATGGGCCTCTGGCCCTACATCAATCTGCGCGAGCAGCTCCTGATTTGATAGTAAACGGCCATGCGCTCTGACGACAACGACCCCCACCGCGCGCTGCGCGATGCCGTGCGCGCCCTGTGCGCCGACTTTCCGGACGCGTACTTTCGCGAGGTCGATCAGGCGCGCGCCTACCCCGAGCAATTCGTCGATGCGCTGACGCGTGCCGGCTGGATGGCCGCGTTGATCCCCACCGAATACGGCGGCTCCGGCCTGGGCCTTGCGGAGGCGTCGGTCATCATGGAAGAGATCAACCGCGCCGGCGGCAACTCGGGTGCCTGCCACGGCCAGATGTACAACATGAACACCTTGCTGCGCCACGGCAGCCCCGCGCAGAAGGACCACTACCTGCCCAAGATCGCCACCGGCGAGTGGCGCCTGCAGTCCATGGGTGTGACCGAGCCGACCACCGGCACCGACACCACGCAGATCAAGACCACGGCGGTCAAGAAGGGCGACCGTTACGTCGTCAACGGCCAGAAGGTGTGGATCAGCCGCATCCAGCACAGCGACTTCATGATCCTGCTGGCGCGCACCACGCCGCTGGCCGAGGTCAAAAAGAAGAGCGAAGGCCTGTCGATCTTCATGGTGGACCTGCGCCAGGCCGAGAAAGCTGGCATGACCGTGCGCCCGATCCTCAACATGGTGAACCACGAAACCAACGAGCTGTTCTTCGAGAACCTGGAGATTCCGGCCGAGAACCTGATCGGCGAAGAAGGCAAGGGCTTCAAGTACATTCTGGACGGCCTGAACGCCGAGCGCACGCTGATCGCCGCCGAGTGCATTGGCGACGGCCATTGGTTCATCGACCGCGTCACGCAATACGCCAAGGACCGCATCGTCTTCGGCCGCCCGATCGGCCAGAACCAGGGCGTGCAGTTCCCGATTGCCGAGGCGTACATCGAAGTGGCAGCCGCCAGCCTGATGCGCTGGAAGGCGTGCGAACTGTTCGACGCGCACCAAGCCTGCGGTGCCGAGGCCAACATGGCCAAGTACCTGGCGGCCAAGGCCAGCTGGAAAGCCGCCAACGCCTGCATCCAGTTCCATGGCGGCTTTGGCTTCGCCTGCGAATACGACGTGGAGCGCAAGTTCCGCGAGACACGGCTGTACCAGGTGGCACCGATTTCGACCAACCTGATCCTGAGCTACGTGGCCGAGCACGTGCTGGGTTTGCCGCGGTCTTTTTAAGGTAAATAGGCTTGTAGCCCTACAACCATCTGCGCAGGCAGCTATTGAAACATGAGTGATTTACGCCCAAGGCCGCTGGACGGCATCACTGTCGTTTCGCTCGAACATGCTATCGCCGCGCCCTTCGCCAGCCGCCAGCTGGCCGACCTGGGTGCGCGTGTGATCAAGGTGGAACGGCCGGGGCAGGGCGACTTCGCGCGGGCCTACGACACGCGCGTGAAGGGCTTGTCTTCGCACTTCGTCTGGACCAACCGCAGCAAGGAAAGCCTGGCGCTGGATTTGAAACAGCCGGCCGCGCTGGCGGTGCTGAAGGCGCTGCTGGCCAAGGCCGACGTGCTGATCCAGAACCTGGCGCCGGGCGCGGCGGCGCGCATGGGCTTGTCGTTCGACGCGCTGCACGCGCTGCACCCGCGCCTGATCGTGTGCGACATCTCGGGCTATGGGGCCGATGGGCCGTACCGCGACAAGAAAGCGTACGACCTGTTGATCCAGAGCGAAGCGGGCTTTCTGTCGGTGACCGGCACGCAGGACGTGCCCAGCAAGGCAGGCATCTCGGTCGCCGACATCGCGGCGGGCATGGCCGCCTTCACCAGCATCCAGTCGGCGCTGCTGCTGCGCGCGAAGACCGGCGAGGGCAGCCACATCGACGTCAGCATGCTGGAAGCGCTGGCCGAATGGATGGGCTTTCCGATGTACTACGCCTACGACGGTGCGCCGCCACCGCCCCGCGCCGGTGCCAGCCACGCCAGCATCTACCCGTACGGCCCGTTTCCCGCGGGCGATGGCGGCACGGTGATGCTTGGGCTGCAGAACGAGCGCGAATGGGCGGTGTTCTGCGAGCAGGTGCTGGGGCGGGCGGACTTGCTGGCCGATCCACGCTTTGCCAGCAACGCCCAGCGCAATGCGCATCGCGAGGCGCTGCACACCGAAATCGTCACGGCCTTTGCAGCGCTTTCAACCCCGGAGGTGCAGGCGCGACTGGATGCCGCGCGCATTGCCAACGCCCATATGAACGACATGGCCGACCTGTGGGCGCACCCGCAGCTGGCGGCGCGTCAGCGCTGGCAGGGCGTGCCAACGCCTGCCGGCCCAGTGCAGGCACTGCAGCCGGCGGGGCGCAGCAGCGCGTTCGAACACCGCATGGGCGCCGTGCCAGCCGTCGGGCAGCACACGACGGCGATCCTGCGGGAACTGGGCTGCGATGAGGCGCAGATCGCGGCGCTGCGCGCGGCCAGAGCCGTGTGACAACGGGAAGTCGCGCTAGCCGTACAACGGGTACAGGAAGCGCTCTTCGTTCTCGATCCGCTTGGCGAGCAACTCGGCCAGTTCTTCCACGTCGTGGGCGAAGGCTTCGTGCGAGTCGGCATTCAGGGCGCCGGGTGCGTCGTAACGCTTGAGAAAGGCCAGTGCCTGCCGCGTGACACCGTGCATTTCGCGTCGGAACTCGTGCATCAGCAGGGCTTCCTCCGAGTCGTGAGGGAGGTATTGCTGAAGGTAAGCATAAAGATGTACATTTTCCTTCAGCACATGCGCGTTCAATCCAGACCTGAAACGCTGCAGCGTGAGGGCGGTATTGAGGTAGTCGCGCGCCTCGTGTGCAGTGCGGATGATTTCCAGCTGCAGCGTTAGCTGGTCGTGCTCATCGTGCAGAATGCTGCGCAGCTTGCGGTTGTGCCGGATACCGGTGCGCAGTGGCGCAGTCACCTGAATCACCCCGCTGGCTGCTGCTGGGCGCGCTTTCGACGATCTACCGGAAGGCGCCTTGGGTGCGTTGGGAACCGGGCTTTTGTTGGCGGGCCCTTCCGTCCGGGCAGGTGCCGTCGAACGTTCCCAGAGTTGCCGGATGAGCTGAATCAAGATGCACCTTTCGAAGCGAGAATTTGAAAACCAAAGTGCAAGAAAAATGCCCTTGCTCTCAGTCAGGATTATCGAATTCGAAAGAGTAATAAAGTGCTACTTGATTGGGTATGAATGTGAATTGACTGTGAGATATGACCGGATTTGACCGACCAGTGGGTGCTCGCAACCAGAGTCCGGAAAAAGCCATATGACCGGAAGCCGAGCGCGGGCAGGCAACGAAGGCGACTCGACTCAGAGCCGGGCGGCGCGTGCGTCAGAGGGCTTGTCCGCCGGCAGCGCACGCCCTACCCGGGCGTGATGCTTCATTCGGCTTTGATGCCTTCTTTCTGGATCACGTCCTTGAGGTAGTTCGCGTCGCGTCGCACGCGCTTGGCGAATTCGGCAGGCCCCTCATAGTCGGGGTACATGGCGGACAGCTGCAGCTGTTCACGCACGCCGGGCTGCGCCAGGACCTTCTGGGCTTCGGCGGCCATGCGAGCAACGATGGCGTCCGGCGTGCCCTTGGGTGCGAACAGGCCGAACCAGCTTGGTGCGCTCACTTCAAACCCCTGCTCCTTCAACGTCGGGATGTTGGGCAGGTCGGGGTTGCGCTGGTCGCTGGTGGTGGCCAGGCCCTTGAGCTCACCGGCTTTCACGCGCGGCGCGGGCACCGGGTCGTACATGACATCGATGCGCCCGCCCATCATGTCGGTCATGGATTCCACGGCGCCCTTGTACGGCACGTGCGTGACCTGAATGCCAGTCTGCTTGTGCAGCAGCACGCCCGTCAGGTGCACGATGGAGCCGACGCCGTTGGAGGCGAAGGTGAACTTGTTCGGGTTGGCCTTGGCGGCCGCGACAAATTCCTTGTAGTTGTTGAAGGGCGCGTCTTTTCGCGCGGAGATCAGGCCGTAGGATGAGCTGAGTTTGGCCACAGGGACGAAGTTTTCCCACGTATAGGTGGTCTTGCGGATGTAGGGCGCCACCGCCACCGTCGCGGTAGGGCCGACGAAAAAGGAGTAGCCGTCGGGTGCCTGGCGGGATGCATATTCGGTCCCCAGCATCGCGCCGGCGCCGGGCTTGTTTTCCACGATGACCGGCTGGCCCAGAGCCTTGGACACGCGGTCGCCAATGAAGCGCGTGATGATGTCGGACGACCCCCCCGGCGGATAGGGCGTGATGAAGTGGATGGGCTTGGAGGGCCAGGCGGCCGTGTCGGCTGCGAAGGCGCTGGTGCTGACCAGGAGGCAGGTGCCCATGAGGGCGAGCGTGGTCCGGCGTGAGGCGGTAAACATGGTGTTGGGTCTCCTTGAGTGGTTGTCGGTTCAGGCGCCTTTGAAGCGCGGCGCGCGCTTTTCGCGAAAAGAAGCGACGCCTTCCTGGATGTCTTCACTGTTGGCAATGCCGTCCAGCAGGCGGCGCTGGGGGTAGTAGCGTTCGGTGGGGGACTGGGGCAGGGTGTTGCGCGCGATCTGCTTCATGGCCTGCACGACCAGCGGGGCGTTGGCCGCGATCTTGTTGGCGATCTCCATAGCGGCCGTCAGCGCCTGGCCTTTGGGCACGACGCGGTTGACTAGGCCGATCTCGTAGGCGCGCTGGGCGCTGATCGGGTCGCCGGTCATCAGCCATTCGAGGCCCGCCTTGTACTGTAAGCGGGGCGGAAAGCCCGCCATCACACCGGCAAACGCGCCGATCTTGGCTTCCGGGTAGATGAACTGCACCTGTTCCTCGGCCACGGCCATGTCGGCCAGCATGACCATGGTCGAAGCCGCGCCCACCGCCACGCCGTTGATCGCGCAGATGATGGGCTTGTCGCAGGTGACGGAAAGGTTGGGCATGGTCAGCCAGATGTCGCGCGGCATGTCCTTCAGGTCGGCGCCGGCACAGAAGGCCAGATCGCCTGCGGCGGCCAGCACCGCGACGCGATCGTCCTCGCGTTCGAAACGCTGCCAGGCCTGCTGCATGAGCTGGACGACCTCGTTGTTGATGGCGTTGCGCGCCTCGGGGCGGTTGAGCGTGATGATGGCGACGCCATCTTTGGATTCATAAAGTACAGCGGACATGCGAGGTGTCTCCTTGAGTGACTGAGGTCAGGCCAGCGTGGCCCGGGCGTCGGCGGCCGCGATGCGGTCACCGGCCACAAAAAGCGGATTGATGTCGAGTTCGAGCACGCGGCCATCTCCGCTCATGGCGAGCTGGCCCAGGCGGACGATGGCGTCTGCGACGACATCAAGGTTGGCCGGCGGACGCCCGCGGTAGCCTGTGAGCAGCGGCAGGCTGCGCAAGCGCTCCAGCATGGCGCGCGCGGTGGCATGCGAAACCGGCGCGGGCGTAAGCTGCACATCCTTCATCAGCTCGACCAGCACACCGCCGGCGCCAACCATGACCAGCGGGCCAAAGTCCGGATCGCGCTGGATGCCCAGGATCAGCTCGGCGTCGGCCTTCCACATCTCGGTGACGAGGTAGCCATCCAGCCCTGGCACGCCAGCACGACGAGCGGCCTCTGCTATGGCCTCGCACGCCGCTCGAACTGCGTCGTCGCCCTCGATGCCCAGACGGACCGCGCCAATGTCGCTTTTGTGCACGATCTGGGCGCTCACCGCCTTGATGGCCACGGCGCCGCCCAGCTCGCGCGCAGCCTGCACAGCGCCATCGACATCCGTGGCTTCCCGCCAGCGCGTGGTAGGAATGCCCGCTGCCTCCAGCAAGCGGCGTGCTGCCGGCTCGGTCTGGAACCCTGGTTTCAGGTCAACGGGCAGCGCGGGTGGCGCGGCCGCGCACGCGGGTGGTTCAGGTTCGGTGCGCTCGGCGAATGCCTGCAGCACCGCCAGTGCATCGTGCGTGCTGTCGAAGTAGCCCTGACCCGCATCGCGCAGCATGCGGCGCGCGATGTCGCCGTGGTTGCCGGCGCCCTGAACGAACAGCAGCGGCTTGTCGCTGCGGTCGGCCGCGGCGATGGCGGCTTCAACGACGCGCTCCTGCCCTGGTTGCGTGGTTAGCAGCAGCATGCCCGCGCCCACCGCCGGGTCGTGCATGGCACGATCCAGCGCAATGCCGACCGAACCGCCTGCCACGTCCGGATCGGGCGGCACCATGTGGTTCAGCATGCCAAAGTCGAACGGCAACTGACGATGCGTGGCGGGCAGGACGTCGGCAACCGCGGCTTCGGTCTCGGCGGAGAGCGCCGGCAGTGCCAGCCCGTGTGCTTCAAGCGCATCGACCAGCAATGCCCCACCGCCGCCCGAGCCCGAGAACACCGCAACCTGGTTCGTATGGCAGCGCTTGCCACGCTGGAGAAGCTGGGCGCCTTGCAGCAGATCGTAGATGTTCTCGAACAGGTAGACGCCCCAGCGGCGACAGGTCGCCTCGAACGCGGGCCAAGCGCCCGCCAAGCTGGCTGTGTGCGACGCAGCTGCTTTCGCGCCGGCTTCGCTGCGGCCGGACTTGGCGATGCAGACCGGCTTGCCCGCGGCCGCTGCGCGCGCCAGCAAGGCGGTAAAGCGTTCGGCGTCCTTCACACCCTCCATGTACAGACAGATGACGTCGGTCAGCGGGTCGTCGATCAGGTACTCGAAGAAGTCGTTCAGGCCCAGATCCGCCTGGTTGCCCACGGAAATGGTAGACGAGAAGCCAGCGCCCACGTCGATGCCGCGCGAGATCATCGCGCCCATGAGCGCACCACTCTGGCTGGCCATGCCAATGCCGCCGCGCGGCAACTGCTCGATGCTGCCCATGACCACGCCCGTGGTGGCGCACAGGTTGTGGTGCGCGTTCATCAGGCCCATGCAGTTGGGGCCGATCAGGCGCACGCCGCCGCTGCGCGCAAGCGCGACGAGTTCTTCCTCGTCGGCGCGGCCTTCGGGGCCTGTCTCGGCGAAGCCGGCGGTGATGCACAGTGCGCAACCGACCTTCTTGGCGATGCAGTCTTCGATGGCGGCACGAATGTGCTCTCGCGGTACCAATAGGATGGCGAGATCGACGGAGCCCGGACAGTCGCGCACAGACGGATAGGCCGGCAAGCCCATCAGCTCGGTCGCGCGCGCATTGATGGGGTAGAGCGGGCCGTCGTGACGGTGGCGGAGCATATAGCGCAGCAATCGGCCCCCCCATTTGGCTTCGCTGTCGGACGCGCCGACGATGGCGACGCTCTGAGGATGGAGGATTTCACGCACCGTCTGGTGGGGAGCAGGCACTGTCGTCATAGAGGGATCGTTCAAGTGGTCCATGGGAGGGTGGTCACCGGGGTCAGCTGCCGCGGATGCCGATGGACGGCAGCAACTCGCCATTCATCTTGTAATCGGCGGCAGTGGCCTGGCGGAATTGCTCGGGCGTTTGCCACGAAGCGATGGAGTTCGCACGGATCAGCGCGTCCTGAACCGACTTTTGCTGTAGCACCTTTTCGAGTCCTTCGGACAGTTTGTCCATGACGGACGCGGGCGTGCCCTTGGGCGCGAGCAGGCCCCAGCCCGCGCCCTTCGATGTGGAGATGTCAAACCCGGCTTCGTGCAGCGTGGGCACCTTGGGCAGATCCGGATGGCGCTTGCGGTACATCACGCAGAGGGGCTCGACGCGGTCGGCCTTCACCATGGGCGTGACGGCGCCATCGATAATGAAATCGATCTCGCCTGCAACCAAGGCATTCACGGCGGCGGCCGAGCCGCGGAACGGGACATGCAGGAATTTGGTGCCCGTGTCTCGCGCCAGTGTCAGACCGTAAACATGGCCCGCTGAGGCTTCGCCCGCCGAGCCGAACGACAGCTTGCCCGGGTTTTCCTTCGCGTAGGCGATGAATTCCTTGACCGACTTCACGGGCAGTGTCTTGCGCACCGCCATCACGGCGATGTAGTCGGCAATGCCGCCGGCGCACTCGAAGCTGTCGATCGAATAATGGAGCTTGCGCAGGTGCGGCAGCACGGTAAAACTCGAGGCCGCTCCCAGCAACAGGGTCTGGCCGTCGGGTGGCGCAGCGGCAACGAAATCGGTGCCGATCTGTGTCGTTCCTCCCGGCTTGTTGTCCACGAAAAAGTTGGCGTTGAGCGTCTTGCCAAGGTGCTCGGCAATCAAGCGGCCCAGGATGTCGGACGAGCCGCCAGGCGGGAACGGAACCACGAGTCTGATGGGCTGAGAAGGCCACGGGGCCTGCGCTCGTGCGGCCGCCGGGAGCAGCAGTGATGGCGCGAACAAGGCCAGCGGAACCAGCAATCGTGATCTATCGGGTCGGGTCATGGGTGTCTCCTGAAAAAAATTGATGTGAAAGATCGGGATGGTTGGCGCAGTTGCTCACTGGGGCCATCGCACTCATGCGAAGTCATGCTGCAGGCTCCAAGTCCGCCACGATCTCGGGAAGCTGGTACGGGGTGGGCGCCAGTGGCGGGCCGTCGTAGCGTTCGATTTGCACCAGACAGGTCTGCGCGATGCAACCCTGAGACAGGCTCGACGCGCCCATGTCCAACGTCAGCACGTTGGGATTGCCGTGCTTGTCGGGCCCGATGGCGCCCGCGCGCCAAGAGGCCGGGTCGTACCAGGCGCCGGTGGACAGGCGCGCTACCCCCGTGCGCAGCGCGTCCGAGATGCGCACGGCAGCGAGGCAACTGCCGCGCGCGTTGAAGATGCGCACAACGTCGCCATCGGTCAATCCACGGGCAGCGGCATCCTGCGGTGAAAGCGTGACCGGCTCGCGGCCGCCGACCTTGTTGGCCTGGCTGTAGGCGGCGTGATCAAGTTGACTGTGCAGTTTGGTGTGGGGCTGGTCGCTCAACAGATGCAGTGTGTGCCGGTCGCTTGCGGCATTGCCAAGCCATTCCACAGGCTCCATCCACGTGGCCTGACCGGGGCAGTCGGCATAGCCGAATGAAGCGATGCGCTCGCTGAACAGCTCCAACTTGCCGCTGGGCGTGTTCAAGGGGTGCGCGAGCGGATCGGTGCGGAAGTCCGCGAACATCACGACCTCGGCTTCTGGTTCGGCCAGATCGATCGTGCCCTGGCGCCAGAAGGTGCCGAAGTCCGGCAGGTTCACGCCAGCCTCCCGGCATTTGTTGCGGGACTCCGCGTACATCCATTGCAACCACCCATGGGCGTCGCGGCCTTCGGTGAAGGCGTCAAATGCCCCCAGCCGCGCCGACAGATCGCAGAAGATGGCGTAGTCGTCGCGTGCGCCATCCACAGGCGCGAGGAGTGGTTTCATGGCGATCATGAAGCGCTCACGTGAGGCGTAGCCGATGTCCTCACGCTCCAAAGAGGTGGTGGCTGGCAGCACCACGTCGGCGAGCTTGGCGGTCGGCGTCCAGTACTGCTCGTGTACGATGATCGTCCGCGGTTTGGTCTGCCACGCCCGGTGCAGGCGGTTCAGATCCTGATGGTGGTGAAACGGGTTGCCACCCGCCCAGTAGATCAGGTGAATGTCGGGGTAGCGGTGCCGAGCACCGTTGTAGTCGAACGCCTCACCGGGTCGCTCGAGCATGTCGGCGATGCGCGCCACCGGAATGAAAGCGCCCACCGCATTGCGGCCCTGCGGCAGCGTGGGGCCGGGGATGCGCAGGTTGTCGTTACCGATCATGTTCGTGGTGCCGTAGCCCACGCCAAAGCCGCCGCCCGCCAGACCGATCTGCCCCAGCATCGCCGCCAGCGTGATCAGCGCCCAGAACGGTTGTTCGCCATGGTGCGAGCGCTGCAGTGACCACGAGATGTTCAGCATCGTGCGCGCAGCCGCCATGTCGTGCGTAAGCGCGATGATGCGGCCAACGGGCAACTCGGTCAGCGCGGCGGCCCAGGTGGCGTCCTTGGGTTGGCCGTCGGTGTGGCCAAGCAGGTAAGCTTCGACCTTGTTGAATCCGACGCAATGCGTGCTGAGGAAGGTCCGGTCGTGCAACTCGGCCGTCAGGAGCGTGTGGCACAACGCCAGGATGAGCGCCGTGTCCGCGTGCGGTCGGATCGGCAGCCATTCGACCGGACCGCCCGTATCCAGGTTGTCCGACACCGGGCTCACATTGATGAAACGCACACCCGCCGACGCCATGTCGCGCAGGCCTTGATCCACGACATGCGCCGTGGCGCCACCCGAGCTGACTTGGGCATTCTTTGCCGGAACACCGCCGAATGTCACGAACAGTTGCGTATGGCGCGCCATGACACGCCAGCTGGTGTGCTTGACGAAGAGCTCGTCGATCGGCGCGACGATGTGTGGCAGCAGAACCCGCGCGGCGCCCAGGCTGTACGAATCGGCATGGCGCACATAGCCGCCCACGCTGTTCAGAAAGCGGTGCACCTGACTCTGGGCGTGGTGAAAACGCCCAGCGCTTGACCAGCCGTAGGAGCCGCCAAAAATCGATTCGTTGCCATGCTCGCTGCGGACTTCTTCGATGGCGTGCGCGACAAGGTCCAGCGCCTCTTCCCACGAGACTTCGACGAAAGGCTCGTCGCCGCGGCGCTCGCCGTGCACCTGCGGCTGTCCGGCGCGCCGCGCCGCCAGCCAGCTCTGCCGCGCGACGGGGCGGCGCACCCGCACCGGCCCGCGCGCAGCGTCCAACATCGACAGCCCGATGGGTGAGGGTGAGGGATCGCCCACGAAACCCTTCAGGTGCATCGCGTCGCCTTCTCCCACAGCTTCGTAGACGCCCCAATGAGCGGCGGTCAGTCGCGGCTCAGGGCGCGCGGGATGCGCAGCCACGACTTGCGGAGATGGGTCGGTTTTCATCGGCAGACTTTCAGTTGGACTGGTCGGCCAGATGTGCGGGCAGCAACTCGGCTGCGGAAATTGCTGCCTGCCAGTGGCGCGATCCTCAATCGGGCTGCAAGTGAAAGGGCACGCGCGCCGAAATTCAGAGCCAGTACCGGTATGACGCACCGATCAGGGCGTCGGTGCGGGCGCGGCGTTTCAGAATGAAACCGAGCGGCAGAAGGAGAGGACATCGCGATTCAACGACCAGAAGCGTTTCATCGTAGGATGTTCCTTATTCTGAATCTAGATTTCCATATATTGGAAATTTGTGAACGAGCAGGCTAGAGGGAGCAAATCAATCCTGCGGTCTTTTCTCGGGTTTTCCCTAGGACCTCCGGACAGGCTGCCAATCAGCATCTTGGTCACTCAACCCTGTTGCGACGAGCAGCTTCGATCCGCAGCCTGCGTGCCGTATTGGTTGGAAGCCGAGGCATACGGAAAATGCCCCGACCACACCGCATGAGTACCCTGTGTAGTTTCCTGGCAGCTGGTGCGCAGCGCGACCCCGGCCGCGAGCGGCGCCGAATCAGCAAGCTCGATTCGGCTGGAGGATCGATGGCGGGTCAGCGCTCTGCGCGGACTTTCGGTTCGAAATCGCAGCAGCTCGCCACCGCGCATTCCCAGCACTTCGGGCGGCGCGCCTGACAGACGTAGCGGCCGTGCAGGATGAGCCAATGGTGGGCGTGGGGCAGGTATTTTTCGGGCACACGCTCGAGCAGTTTCAATTCCACGGCCAGCGGCGTCTTGCCTGGCGCAAGCCCCGTCCGATTGCTCACACGAAAGATATGCGTATCCACCGCCATGGTCGGCTCGCCAAAGGCGACGTTCAGGACGACATTGGCGGTCTTGCGGCCAACGCCCGGTAGGGCTTCCAGTTCGGCGCGGGTGCCCGGCACTTCACCGCCGTGGCGTTCGACCAGGATGCGGCAGGTTTCCAGCAAGTGCTTGGCCTTGCTGCGATACAGCCCGATCGTTCGGATGTGGCTTTCGAGCCCCTCCTGGCCCAGCGCAAGGATCGTCGCTGGCGTGTTGGCTACGGGAAAGAGGCGCCGCGTCGCCTTGTTGACGCCGACGTCGGTGGCCTGGGCGGACAGCAGAACCGCAGTCAGAAGTTCGAACACGCTGGTGTATTCCAGCTCACTGGCGGGCATCGGGTTGGCGGCCTGCAGCGTGGCGAAGAAGGTGTCGATCTGTTGCGGTGTCATGCGTGGGTCCGTGACCAGGGGGCGGTTGTCGTCGAACGGGGTCTACAGCATCGACTGTGGTGGCGGTGCCGATCCCGTGTGACGCATTGCCGCTCAGGGAACAAAAGATGCAGTTTGCCGCATCGCCCCGGACACAAGCACGCGGGTTGTGGAGAATGGGTGCGTCTGTCCAGCGCTCCAAAAAATGAAGCACTCCAGAAGCATTGCGTTCGCTGCAGGGGACGGGGCAGGAGCCCGTTCACACCTGCCTTTCCTTCTTCGCACCTTGGTGGCGGTCGGCATGGTGTGGGCGATGAGCCACCCCGCTGCAGCGGACGTGCTGTTTGTCGATACCAACAATGCGCCCCCAGAAATCCAGGCGGTGCAGCGCACGCTGGCGCCCGGCGAAAAACTGTGGATCATTCCGTCGTACGCGCGCCTGCCGCAGGCACAGCGCGAGCGGGCCTCACGTGCCAGCACCGAGAACGAGCGCCTGACCAAGCTGGCGCTCGATTGCGCGACCGACGAGCCCGGTACCAATGCCGCCGCCTGCGATGCCGTGGGCGATGGACTGCGCCAGAGCGAGCTTGATCGGGTGGCCGCGCTGGAAGGTTATGTGGGCGACACCTTGCTGAACGAGCTGAACGACCTGGTGACCGACGGCCGGCGCTGGCATTCCGTTGTGGTGTCGGGGCACCACGAGAACGGGTTCTTCGCCGGCGAGCTGGTGTCGCTGTCCAGGCAGCAGATGCACCAACTGCTGTCCGTCAGCCTGAACCAGACCGATGCGGCGCCCAATCTCTACCTGCTTGGCTGCGACACCTTGACACCCCGGGCGCTCAACGAGGTGCTGCTGCCGGCAATGCAAACCCGCGGCGACGTGTTGATCGTGGGCGCTGAAGACAAGGCTCCCACCAAATACGAGCCGCGCAACATCGCATTCGTCGAACGGGCGTTCAAGCGGGCGCCCGGTCTGCGCCAGGTCAGCACGGTCGATCAGCTGCAGCGTGAGCAGCACGTTTTGCGGGCCAACAACTGGCCGGTTGCGCTGTGGCTGGATGGGCAGTATGTGGCCTTGCATGGCCACCAGCGCATTGCGGTGCCTTTGTCTGCGCCGTCGGCGTTGCCAGCGGTGGTGGGTGAATCAACCGCGACGCTGGCACTGCCTTCTGCGGAGCCGACGACCGAGAACGCCGCCTCGCCGCGCTAAACCGATCTCTTGACGCGCCCCGACAGCCAGGCGCGAGACGTGGGGCCACCGCCGGGTGCGGTCGTGAGCGCCGTGGCCAAGACGCCCGACCGGATGGTTACAGCCACGCGCTAACATTCCCGGTCTCTGCACGACCCCATAGAGCGCACCGATGCCCCTGACCTTTGCCCAACGCCTCGACAACGTCGAAACTTCCGCCATTCGTGAACTCTTCAAGCTGCTGGGCAAGCCCGGCATCGTCAGTTTTGCCGGCGGCTTTCCCGATGTGACGCTGTGCGATGCGCCCGGCATCACCGAGGCGGCCAACGCGGCGCTCAAGCAAGACACCGCCGCCGCGCTGGCCTACGGCGCGACCGAAGGCTACATGCCACTGCGCGAACAGCTGACCGCCTTCATGCGGGCCAAGGGCGCGACTGACGTCAAGGCCGAGCAACTCATCGTCACCACCGGCAGCCAGCAGGGCATGGACCTGCTGGCCAAATGCATGATCTCGCCCGGCGACAAGGTCATCGTCGAAGGGCCGACCTTTCTGGCCGCCATCCAGTGTTTCCGTCTCTATGGTGCCGAGGTCATCACCGCGCCGATCGACGCCGACGGCGTGCGGGTCGATGTGCTGGAAAAGCTGGTCGAGCAGCACCAGCCGAAGCTGGTCTACCTCATCCCCACCTTCGGCAACCCGAGCGGCGCCACGCTGACGCTGGAGCGCCGCAGGCGTGTGCTGGAAATGGCCGCGCGCACCCAGACCCTGGTGATCGAAGACGACCCCTATGGCGATCTGTACTTTGACGCACCGCCGCCGCCCACCCTGCTGGCGCTGTCGCAAGAGGTGCCGGGCAGCCGCGGCTACCTGGTGCACTGCGGCTCGCTGTCCAAGATTCTGTCCGCCGGCCTGCGCCTGGGCTGGCTGATTGCACCGCCCGATCTGCTGGCGCGCACCGTCATGTGCAAGCAGTTCAGCGACGCCAACAGCAGCACGCTGGCGCAGACCACCGCCGCGCAGTACCTGGCCGCGGGCCGCATGGCAGCCACGCTTGACCACGCGCGCGCCGCCTACGGCCAGCGCGCCCGCACCATGTGCGACGCGCTCAGCGCTGGCCTGGGCGACCGGCTCGAGTTTGTGCGACCGCAGGGCGGCTTGTTCGTGTGGGCGCGCCTCACGGGCGCTGGCGGCGCGTTGAAAGACGCCAAAGCGTGGAACGAGCGCGCCGTGGCCGAGGGCGTGGCCTTCGTGCCGGGCGCGCCCTTCTACGCCAGCAACGCCGACCCGGCCACACTGCGCCTGTCCTTCGCCACTGCCGACGATGCCAAGATCCGCGAAGGCGTGCACCGCCTGGTCAAGGCGCTGGGCTGACCGGTCGTGGTGCAGGGCGAGGGCGCGGCAGAGCAGGGCGCTGCGCCGCCCGGCGCGTCGGCGCAGCTGGAGCGCCTGGTCACCCTGTCCATGCCGTACGGCAAGTACAAGGGCCGGCTGCTGGCCGATCTGCCCAGCGCCTACCTGGACTGGTTTGCGCGCCAGGGCTTTCCCAAGGGCGAGATTGGCCGCCTGCTGGCGCTGATGCACGAGGTCGACCAGGCCGGCGCGCGGGCGCTACTGCAACCCCTGCGCGGTGGCGCTGCCGGAATTCAAGCCAAATCGGTCTCCAGCCCTAGATAGAACTGCGCAAGCAGCTATCAAAATAGAAGTAAAAATCGGCCGAAATGGCGGAGGATCGTGCGGGCTTTCGAGCGTGTTTCCGGGGCATCCCTCGCCCTTGCAATGGCCCGCACCGCCCCCACGTGCAGACCTATGAAAACCCTGCAATCCCCCTCTCGAACCGCGGCCGTGCTGGCGCAATTGCTGGAGCGGCTGGATGCGAGCCGCGTCCCCGTCGACGCGCACCAGTACCGCACCGTGGTCGCTCGGCTGGTCGAATTCCTATCCGACGACAGCGTCGACTGGCAACCGCTGCTCGACGAAAGCCCGGCTGCGGCCACCGTGTACGAAAACATGTTCTACAACGAGGCCGGCCTGTGCCGCTCTCAGCTCGACGCCGCCATGAACGCCGAACTGCAGGCCCGCAAGGCGATCGACACCGCACGCCGCACGCCGTCGGGCCCCGCCGCCGACAGCGCGGCCCCCGACGCCGCCCCTGCCGCCTAACCCGGAGATTGCCGTGAGCGAAGCCGAAGCCCTGCACATCGTTTGCCCCCACTGCCAGACCACCAACCGCGTGCGCGCCGAACAACTCGGCAGCGACCCCACCTGTGGCCAGTGCAAGCAGCCCCTGTTCACCGGCCACCCGGTGGCGCTGAACGACGTGACGGCTTTCGACAAGCAGATCGGCCGCAACCAGATCCCCGTGCTGGTCGACTTCTGGGCGCCCTGGTGCGGCCCCTGCCGCATGATGGCGCCCGCCTATGAAAAAGCCGCCGCCGAACTGGAGCCGCACGTGCGCGTGGCCAAGGTCGACACCGAAGCCGCGCCCGCCCTGGGCACGCGCTTCAATATCCGCAGCATCCCGACGCTGGCGCTGTTCGTGGGCGGCAAGGAAGTCGCCCGCCAGCCCGGTGCCATGACCAACCCAGCGCAGATCGCGCACTGGGTCAAGGCGCACACGCCGCCGGGTTGACCCCTTCCCAGGTCCTCAGACCTGCCTGCCTCCGACCTGTGTCGGGGGCTTTTTTTTGCCCGGCTCCGGCACAAGCGCCTTACCTGACGGGTAATTGCCGCGCAGCCGCCGCCTGCGGAAACTGCTACACAGGGCAGACCAAGGGGGTCTGCCCACCGTGACAGGAGAAACCGCATGAAGCACACCCATCCCACCTCTTTCCTGCGCCAGGTGCTGCTGGCGGACGGCGCCATGGGCCTGGCCGTCGCCGCTGTCCACCTGCTGGCCGGTGCGCTGCTGGCGTCGTGGCTGGCGCTGCCTTCCGCGCTGTTGCTGGGTACCGGCGTGTTCCTGCTTGGTTGGGGCGTCGGCCTGATCTGGCTGGGCCGCGCCGACGGGCTGGGCGCCGGCGCCGTCTGGGCCGTGATCGGTGGCAACGCCTTGTGGGCGCTGGCGGCGATCACGCTGCTGCTGGGCGACGTGGGCGCGCAGGCCAATGGCTGGGGCCGCGCCTACCTGGTGCTGCACGCGCTGATCGTCGTGGTGTTTGCCGAGCTGCAATGGTGGGGCCTGCGCCGCTCGCGCGCCGCGCTTGCCCTGCGCCCGGCCGGCGCCTGACGCTGCACCCACCGTTTTGGGGCGACACTGCCCCTTGTTCTAGGAGATCACCATGAACTTCGACCTGCTTCCCCTGGCCGTCGCCTTCATCGTCGGCGTGCCCGCCGCGGCGTCCTGCATCGGCATCGGCCTGGCCGCCGCGCACCTGCTGGACGCCAGTGCGCGCCAGCCCGAGTTGGGCACCGAGCTGCAAGGGCGCTTCTTCATCGCCGCCGGTCTGCTGGACGGCGCCTTCATCATCGCGACCGGAATCGGCCTGTGGTTCGCCACCGCCAACCCGTTCAAGGGATGAGCGCCATGCCTTCCGCCCACCCCGGCCGCGGCGCGCCGCACGGCCTGCGCACGGCGGCGCGCCGCGATGTCGGCCCGCTGCTGCGCGAATGGCGCCAGCGCCGCAAGCTCAGCCAGCTTGCCCTGGCGCTGGACGTGGGCATCTCGCCGCGCCACCTGAGCTTTGTCGAAACCGGCCGCTCGCGGCCTAGCCCGGAGCTGCTGCTGTCCATGAGCGAACACCTGGCCGTGCCCCTGCGCGAGCGCAACGACCTGCTGCTGGCCGCCGGCTACGCCCCGCGCTACGCCGAAACTTCGCTGGACGCGCCCGACATGCAGGCCGTGCGCGCCGCCCTGCAACGCCTGCTGGCCGCGCACGACCCGTACCCCGGCCTCGCGCTCGACCGGCACTGGAACGTGGTGCTGGCCAACACCGCCGCGCAAGGCATGCTGGCGCTGCTGCCGCCCGCGCTGGCCACCACGCCGATCAACATGCTGCGCGCCAGCCTGCACCCCGACGGCTTTGCCGCCCACACGCTGAACTTCGCCGAATGGGCGGAGCACCTGTTGCACGAGCTGGAACGCGCCCGCGCAGCCACGGACGATCCGGCGCTCGCCGCGCTGGCCGAAGAAATCGCCGCCTACCCCAACGTGATCGCGCTGCGCGACGGAGCGCCGGCGCAGCGCCACGGCTACGCCGAATCGCTGCTGATCCACTGCGTGCTGGCGGACGGGCAGGGCGGCCAGCTGTCGATGTTCACGACACAGGCCACGTTCGGCTCGCCGCGCGACGTGACGCTGGCGGAACTGACGGTGGAGCTGTTCTACCCCGCCGACGCGGCGACCGAGGCCACGCTGCGCGCTCAGGCTGAAGCAACGGTGGGTTGAGTGTTCCCGGTTGCTAGCAAAAGCATAGCTGTCCGCGCAGGTGATTGTAGCGCTTGAGGCCTATTTTTATGAAAAATTCGCCTGATCTTCGCTGCCAGCTCATGGGGGCGAAGCTGCGCGTCCTGCGGCGCCCATGCCACGCACGGTGTCCCGCGCCAGCGGGCCGATGAAGTCGGGCGCGCCCGCGTCGCCCTCCCACAGCTCAATGCGCATGGTGCTGGGCACGGGTACGCGGCCGATCATGGCGGGCGTCATCGGCGTTTCGATGATGGGGGCGATCAGCGCCCGCACGGCGCGGTCCTGGGCGGCGTCGCCCAGCAGCTCGTAGCGCTCGATCACGCCCTCGGACGAGATCCACAGCTGCAGCAGCACGCGCGGGTGCGTCGAGGGCCAGGGGCCGTCGGCCAGGCGCCAGGTGTTGTCGATGGGGGCGGGCGCCTGGTCGGCGTTGGTCGCCTCCAACCAGCCGCCCTGGGCGCGCGCGGTGCGCGATGTGTCGGGCAGGGCGCTGGACGCGGGCGGTTGCGGCGGCTCGGCGGGTGGCTCCGGCGCGACCGCGGGGGGCGGCGCTGGGCGCGGCGGTTTCGGCGCGGGGCGAACGCGCGGGCGCGGCTGGGGGCTGGGCGCCGGCGTGGTGGCGGGTTCAGGCGGCAGCGGGACGGGCGCGACCGGCGCAGGTATTGGGGCGGGCGCCGTGGCCGGCGCAGGCGCAGCCGCGGTGCGAAAGCTGACGTGCCAGGCAGCGGGCCGGGACTGCGCGGGCGGGCGAACCTCGACGCGCTGCGTCCACAGCAGCAGTACGGCGTGCAGCACCAGCGCGCCAGCCAGTGCCGCGGCCCACGCGGTCGGAGATGGACCCGACGGCCGCAACGGTGGCGACGGCCACGCTGGCACCGCCTGCGACTGCATTCAGCGCCGCACCTCGTCCACCAGCGCGCGGAATTCGTCGATATCCTCGAAGCTGCGGTACACGCTGGCAAAGCGCACGTAGGCGACCTTGTCGAGCTTTTTCAGTTCGCGCATGACCAGCTCGCCCAGGCGCGCAGAAGGCACTTCGCGCGCGCCGGTGGCCAGCAGCTTTTCTTCGATGCGCTCGATGGCGCCGTCGATCTGTTCGGTGCTGACCGGGCGCTTGCGCAGCGCGAGGTCGAGCGAGCCCTGCAGCTTGGCGCGCTCGAACGCCACGCGCCGGCCGTCTTTTTTGACGATGCTGGGGAAGCTGACATCCGGGCGCTCGTAGGTGGTGAAGCGCTTGCCGCAGTGCCCGCACTGGCGCCGCCGCCGCACGAAGCCGCCGTCGTCGGCCACGCGGGTGTCGACGACCTGGGTTTCGGTGTGGGCGCAGAAGGGGCAGTGCATGCGTGGAACCGGTGGTTTTGAATCAAAACGGCTTGCAGCGCTACAGCCATCTGCGCAGCCAGCTATCAATATAGCAGCGAATCAGACCTGGAAAAACGGCGCCGTCCTGACGGAGCGGCGCCGTGGTGTCGGCCCAGGCGAAGGATCAGCCGCCGTAGACCGGGAATTTCTTGGTCAGCTCGGCCACCTTGGCGCGCACGGTGGCCAGGTTGGCTTCGTCCTTGGGCTTGTCCAGCACGTCGGCGATCAGGTGGGCCGTGGCGCGGGCCTCGTCTTCCTTGAAGCCGCGCGTGGTCATGGCGGGCGTGCCTACGCGGATACCGCTGGTCACCATCGGCTTTTCCGGGTCGTTGGGGATGGCGTTCTTGTTGATCGTCATGTGGGCGCTGCCCAGCACCGCTTCCGCTTCTTTGCCGGTGATGCCCTTGGGGCGCAGATCCACCAGCATGACGTGGCTTTGCGTGCCGCCGCTGACGATGCGCAGGCCGCGCTCGGTCAGGGTGTCGGCCACGACCTTGGCGTTGGCTTTCACCTGCTTGGCGTACTGCTTGAACTCGGGCGCCAGCGCTTCCTTGAAGGCGACAGCCTTGGCCGCGATGACGTGCATCAGCGGGCCGCCCTGCAGGCCGGGGAAGACGGCGCTGTTGATCGCCTTTTCGTGCTCGGCCTTCATCAGGATGAAACCGGCGCGGGGGCCGCGCAGGCTCTTGTGCGTGGTGCTGGTGACCACGTCGGCGTGCGGCACGGGGTTGGGGTATTCGCCACCGGCAATCAGGCCGGCGTAGTGCGCCATGTCGACCATGAAGATCGCGCCCACGTCCTTGGCCACCTTGGCAAAGCGCGCGAAGTCGATTTCGAGGCTGTAGGCCGAGGCACCCGCGATGATCAGCTTGGGCTTGGTCTCGTGCGCCTTTTTCTCCATCGCGTCGTAGTCGATGGCTTCTTGGTCGTTCAGGCCGTAGCTGACCACGTTGAACCACTTGCCGGACATGTTCAGCGGCATGCCGTGCGTCAGGTGGCCGCCTTCGGCCAGGCTCATGCCCATGATGGTGTCGCCGGGCTTCAAGAACGCCATAAAGGCAGCGATGTTGGCGCTGGCGCCGCAGTGCGGCTGCACGTTGGCGGCTTCGGCGCCGAAGAGCTGCTTGACGCGGTCGATGGCCAGCTGCTCGACGATGTCGACGTACTCGCAACCGCCGTAGTAGCGGCGGCCGGGGTAGCCCTCGGCGTACTTGTTGGTCAGCTGGCTGCCCTGGGCGGCCAGCACGGCGGGCGAGGTGTAGTTTTCGCTGGCGATCAGCTCGATGTGGTCTTCCTGGCGCTGGTGCTCTTTCTGGATCGCGGCCCAGACGTCGGCGTCAACGGAAGACAGGGGATGGGTGCTGCGGTTGAACATGGCAGTCCTTGGTGCAAGGTGATCCCGGATCGGCGCGCAAAGCCAACCAGGGCTGCCCAGGCGAACGGCGGAAAACGCCGCGCGAGAAGAAAGGTTCTCAGCGGGCGGCGCGCTTCCCCGTGGTGGGTGGTCGAAAGCATCGACCGGAAATCCACGTCGGCTCCGCCAGGGGCGGGCCTATCGCCAGTTGCGCACGCGCGAGAGTTTAGCCGACGAAGCGACCAGTGCAGCGCGCCAGTGACGGCTGAGAAGACTTGTGCAAAAAAAGAAAATGGGCCCGAAAGGGCCCGTTCTGGCGGCAGCGTGGCCGACGTGTCAGGAAATCGACGCCACCTTGACCGCGTCGACCGTTTTGACCGGGGCAGGCGCTGGTCTGGCCTCGGCGCGCAGCCCCGGGCTGGTCGGCATGGGCTTGCCCTTGGCCACTTGGTACAGGCGGCCGTGCTCGGCCAGCACCTTGTCGGCGTAGCCGCTGTCGGAGGGCAGGTTGGCGGCGCCGACGTACCACTTCAGGCCGGCCTCGACCGAGCCGGCGCGGGCGATGCATTCCTGCAGCACCTTGACGCCGACGCGCAGGTTGGTCTTGGGGTCGAACGCTGCGTACTGCCCGCCGAAGTGCTGGTACTTGTCGGAATGGATTTCGGTCATCACCTGCATCAGGCCCTGCGCGCCCACGGGGCTTTGCGCGAAGGGGTTGAAGCTGGATTCGATCGCCATCACGGCCAGGATCAGGGTGGGGTCGAGCTTGTTGGCGCGGCCGACTTCATAGGCCTCGGCCACCAGCGCGGCGACGGGCTCGGGCGCGACGCGGTACTTTTTGGCGATCCACAGCGCCACCGTGGCCTGCTCGCGCGGCAGATCGCTCGGGTTGGCGGCGGTGGCACGCTCGATGGCGCCCAGCTCGGGCTGGATGCCCATGGCGGCCACCTTGCGGGCGGTCAACCAGCTGGTCAGGCGCTCTTCGCCCTGCGCACGCAGGTCGGGGCGGGTCGCCAGCAGGGCCGCGATAACGACGACGGCCACCCCGAGGAGGGCCAGGCTGTTGTGGGTGATCTCAAAAAAACCTTCGGCCACATCGGTGGCGAAGGTTCGAGCGCCGCGTCCCACTGCGGCGAATCTCGCTTTGGCTGTCATAGCACTCCTTGTCATGACGTCCCCGCACGCACCGTCCATGGGGCCAAGCGCCTCAGGAGCGAACGGGTACTGCGGGGGCGTCCTGCACTTCAGTCCATGGCCGTGGGCGGTGCCGGTCAGACGGTCGCTGACCCAAGGCACTGACGCATCGTGTGGGCGTTGGCCGCACGGCTTGCCGGGGATCGGCAGCAAGTCAGGATCTCTATCTCCTACCAATTTGGTCGGAATCGGTGGATTTTAGGATCCTCTATATGGCCGGTCAAGCTAAAAAACTGGAGTTGAAATTCTAAAAACGCATAAAAAACCCCGATGCCAGCCCATCGAAACCACGGGTTTACCCGCCACAAGCGCCGCAGCGCGGCGTTGGCAAGCGAGCGGGCACCAACCGATTGAGTTGCCCAATCTGACTGAAGCGGCATATTGAATTTTTCCGTTGGCGTGCGCACTGATCCGCTTCTAAAGTGAGACCGTCCGAGCTACTCGGGCATCAGGCTGACAGGAGCCGGTCAGTTGCAGACGATGCAGCAGAATGGGCCCACCTCCAGCCATCCATTGAAGGCAATCCTTGCCTTCCCGCATCTGGAAACAACCAGCTTTCCTGTGCGGAAAACCGGCAGATCACGGCGCTTTTGCCACACTGCCTAGAAAGCCCGGCGGGCAGGCCCCAGGCCTCGAAGCCGGGCTTTCCTCGCTCTGCACACCCTGTTTTCACGCGGCGCCGCTAGCCGCAACCGCTGCGCGGGGGAAGAGGGAGTGTGGCGTGCAGCGCACCTGCGTGTGATATCCCGCACAGATGTGCGCCCCAGTTGCATTGGGTTGCCAGGTTCTGACGTGGTTCGGCAACAGGGCTTGACCCTGCGGCGACAATGCGCTCATGACGTCTGGCGCCAGCGAATCCCCCGAGTCCACCCCCTCCGCCGCACCGCCAACTGCGCCGCCCCAACGCCCCGTAGGCGGGCGGTTGAAGCGCCACCTTCCCGCCAACCGCTGGGCGCGCCGCGCGGTCTGGACGGTGACCGGTGTGCTCGGCCTGTGGGCCGTCGGCTGGCTGGCCGTGCCGCCGCTTTTGAAATGGCAGGCGCAGAAGATCGCCAGCGAACAGCTGGGCCGCGCCGTGACCATTGGCGAGGTCGACTTCAAGCCCTGGACGCTAGAACTCACGCTGCGCAACCTGGCTGTGGCCGGCGCTGCGGGCGCCCCGCCGCAGGTGCAGATCCAGCGCGCTTACGTGGACGCCGACATCGAATCGCTGGTCCGCCTGGCGCCGGTGATGGACGCGATCCAGGTCGATGCGCCGGTCCTGCGCCTCAAGCACCTGGGCAACGGCCACTACGACATCGACGACATCCTGGCCAAGTTCGCCGCGCGCCCACAACCGGCCGAGCCGGGCGATCCGGCGCGCTTTGCCCTCTACAACATCCAGGTGCAGGGCGGCCAGATCGACTTTGACGACCAGACCGTCGGGCGCCAGCACCAGGTGCGCGATCTGCATCTGAACGTGCCTTTCATCAGCAACCTGCCGTCGCAGCGCGAGATCAAGGTGCAGCCCAAGCTGGCCTTTGTCGCCAACGGCAGCGCGTTCGACTCCAGCGCCTCGGCGCTGCCCTTCACCGATTCGCGCCAGACCGACGCCGCCTTCCGGTTCAGCAAGCTCGATCTGGCGCCCTACCTGGGCTACGTGCCGGCCGGCCTGCCGATCAAGCTGGAAGCGGCCACGCTGGATGCCGACCTGCGCCTGGGCTTCGAGCAGACGCCGCAGCCCAGCTTGCGCGTCCTGGGCGGGCTGGAGGTCAGCGGTCTGAAGGCCAAGGACGGGCAGGGCGCCGACGCCGTGGCCTTCGACGGCCTGAAGGTGCAACTGGCCGACGTGCGGCCGCTGGAAGGCAAGATCCACCTGGCCAAGGTCGATTTGACCAACCCGCACGTCGCCGTGCGCCGCGACAAGGGCGGGCGCATCAACCTGCTGGTGTCGGAGTCGGCAGCAAAAACTCCTCAAACAGTAGCTGCCCGCGCAGATGGCAGTAGGGCTGAAGGCACATTGGATGCCAAATCGCCGGTCAGCGCCGCCAGCGCAGCGCCGCCGGCCGCGCCCGCCTCCGCAACGGCGTCTGCTTCTGTGCTGACCCCCGCATCGCCCGCGTCCGAGGCCGCCCGGCGCGCGTCCGGCGCATCGGCTGCGGCCACCGGCGCCAAATCGGCGGCCCCGGTCTGGAAGGTGCAGGTCGACGAACTGGCCGTGCACGGCGGCACGGTCGATGTGACCGACGACACCACGCTGAGCGACACCAGCGCCGCCGCCACCGTGCGCCTGAACGAGGTCGAGCTGGCCGCCCAGCGCATCGCCTGGCCGATGGCACAGGCCGTGGCCTTCAACGGCTCGGCCGCGCTGGTCGGCACCGAAGGGCTGACCAAGGCCTTGCCCGCGCCAGCGACCGCCAAGCCGGCCACCAAAGCCGCCGCCAAGGCGGACGCGAAGGCCGCCAAAGCCGGCGGCAAGGCGGTTGCCAAGACCGACGACGCGAAGGCCGGCGCCCAACCCAAGGCTGGCGCCAAAGCCGACACCCCACCACATCTCCAGACCGCCGCAGCGCCCGCAGGCGCGGCCTCGGCGCCGGTGTCCACCGTGCACGCCTCGGCCCTGGGCGCCGTGCCTTCGCTGGAATTCCAGGGTACGGCCAGCCTGCAAGGCGCCGAGGTCAACGCCCGCATCGCCGCGCTGCCGCTGGCGCTGGCCGCGCCCTACCTGGCGCCGCACCTGGTGCCGCAGCTGACCGGCAACCTCGACGCCCACGTCGGCCTGCAATGGGCGCCGCCCAAGGCCGTCGACCTGCCGCCTGAGCTCAAGGTCGCCGCCGATCGCCTGGTGCTCAGCCACCTGCTGCTGACCGACGAGAGCGGCGCCACGGCGCCCGCCGCGCCGGCGCGCGGTGCCCGCAGCCGTGCCCGCGCTCCGGGCGTGCTGGGCAGCGTGGACGAATTGGCGCTGGACCAGGTGCTAGTCGACCTGCGCAGCCGCGCCGTCACCGTCGGCAAGGTCGCGCTGCAAAAGCCGCAGATCGACGTGGCGCGCGACGCCGAGCAGCGCCTGATGTTCGAGCGCTGGTTGCGCCAACCCGCAGGCGAGCCGGCCGCGGACAAGGGCAAGCCCGCTGCCAAGTCGCCCGCCGCGGCCAGCAAGGGCCCCAAGACCGACTTTCCCTGGAAGGTGCAGGTCGCCGAACTCGCGGTGGACGACGGCAACGTCGGCTGGCAGGACCTGGCCATGGCCGAGCCGGTGCGCGCCGAGCTGACCCAACTGCACCTGACGGCCAAGCAGATCGACCTGAACGCCGCCCAGCCGATGCAGGTGGCCCTGGTCACCCGCCTGGGTGCGGGCCGGTCCGACCCCGGGCGCCTGTCCTGGCGCGGCCAGGTCGGTGTGCTGCCCGCGCTCAGCGCGCAGGGGCAGGTCGACGCGGTGCGCCTGCCGGTGCACGCCTTCGAGCCGTACTTTGGCGAGGCGCTGAACATCGACATCCTGCGCGCCGACACCAGCTTCAAGGGCAAGGTCGACTTCACGCAGACCGCGCAGGGCCCGCGCGCCCGCGTCACTGGCGACGCGCTGGTGGAAGAGCTGCGCACCCACAGCCGGCCCGGCAGCGCCGCCAGCGGCGGTGCCGACGCACCGCCCGCGCCCGGCGCGCCGGCATCGACCACGCACCGCAACCTGGGCGGCAGCCGCACCACCACGGCCACCGGTCCGGCGCGCCCGGCGGCGGCCCGCGGTGATCAGGCAAGCGCCGTGGCGCGCGCCTCGGGCGGATCGCAAGCCCCGCTGGCACCCGGCGCCGGGGCCGACCGCGCCGGCGGCCTGGGCGAAGAACTGCTCAGCTGGAAGCAACTGCGCCTGGGCGGCGTGGACGTGCAGCTGGATCCCGGCAAGCCGCTTCAGGTCGACGTGAAGGACACGCAGCTGTCCGACTTCTACGCCCGCCTGCTGATCCACCCCAATGGCCGCATCAACCTGCAGGATCTGGTCAAGTCCAAGGACGGCGACGCCACGGTCACCGCCGCTGCCGCGCCAGTGGCCACGCGCAGTGCCGCCGTCGGCCAGCCCGCGGCCGGCGAGAACAGCGGTGACGCTACAGGTTCTGTAGCTGCCGCCGCAGGTCCAGCGACGGTCGCAGCCCCAATCGTTCAACAGGTTGATCCGAACGCGCCGGTCATCCGCTTTGGCCCGGTGAAGCTGAGCAACGGCAAGGTGTTCTTCTCCGACCGCTTCATCCGGCCCAACTATTCGGCCGATTTGACCGAGCTGAACGGCTCGCTCAGCGCCTTCAGTTCGGTGCCTCCGGGTGGCGCACCGCAGATGGCCGATCTGGAGCTGACCGGCCGCGCTGAAGGCACCGCCGGCCTGGACATCCGCGGCAAGCTCAACCCGCTGGCCAAGCCGCTGGCGCTGGACATCCAGGCCAAGGTCAGCGATCTGGAGCTGCCGCCGCTGTCGCCGTATTCGGTCAAGTACGCCGGCCACGGCATCGAGCGCGGCAAGCTCAGCATGGACGTGGCCTACAAGGTCGAGCCCGACGGGCGCCTCACGGCCACCAACAAGCTGGTGCTGAACCAGCTGGAATTCGGCGAAGCCGTCGCCGGGGCGCCCGCCAGCCTGCCGGTCAAGCTGGCCACGGCGCTGCTGGCCGACAGCAAGGGCGTGATCGATCTGGACTTGCCGATCAGCGGCTCGCTGAACGACCCGCAGTTCTCGGTCGGGCCGATCATCGTCAAGGCCATCATCAACATCATCGGCAAGGCCATCACCGCGCCGTTCACGCTGCTGGCTCGCGCGCTCGGCGGCGGGCCGGGCGACGACATGTCGAACGTGGCCTTCGCGCCCGGCAGTGCGCAGCTGAACGCCAAGGCGCGCGAGCAGCTCGACAAGGTCGCCAAGGCGCTGACCGACCGGCCGACGCTGAAGCTGACGGTGGTCGGCACCTCCAGCCTGGCGGCCGAGCGCGAAGGCTACAAGCGCGAACGGCTGAAGACCCTGGTCGCCGCGGAAAAACGGGCGAATCAGGGTGCAGCCAGCGCCACACCAGCGCAGGCAGCTTCGGAATCTGTAGCGGCTGCGGCCCCCGCGACGGGCGCGAGTGCGCCAGCGGGCGCCGCCTCGGGCGCCGCGGCCGCGGTGACGGTGACCGACGCCGAATACCCGCAGCTGCTGCGCCGCCTGTACCGCCGCGCCGACCTGCCGGGCAAGCCGCGCAACGCCATCGGCCTGCAAAAGGACATCCCGGTGGCCGAGATGGAGGCGCTGCTGATGGCCCAGATCGAGGTCGGCGAAGACGCCATGCGCCAACTGGCCACGCAGCGCGGCGTCGCCGTCAAGGACTACCTGGCCGCGCGCAAGCTGCCGACCGACCGCGTGTTCCTGGGCGCCGCGCGCAGCGGGGCGCAGCCGGCGAAGCAGGCCACGGCCGCCGACGCGCCCGCCAGCGCGGCCAGCGGGGCGGAGGGCGCGACCCGCAGCGCCTGGTCGCCGCGGGCCGAACTGAACCTGAGCGCCCGCTGAGGGCGCCGCGCCAGGGTTGCCCAACGGCCCTGCGGCGTGCCGGCCGATGGCCCTGATCGGCCTCTGTCATCGGCGCGATGTGCCCCGCCGATGACCGTGGGAAGGGCCCGGCATGGGTCCATCGGTGCCGTGGTCACACCTCGCCCGCAGGGCTGAAGCATTTCCGGGTGAAAATACCCAGTTCCGGGCGCGCCGTGTCTGCGCGCGCCAACGATCGATTCCATAGCCATGTTTCCCTTCTCTCGCGAACCCAAAGACCCCCAGCCCGAGGCCGCCGCACCCGCGCCCAAGGCCGTTGAAGCGCACCCGCTCGACGCCATGACGGGCGGCGTGTTTTCCGCCGCCACTTCGGGCGAACGCGCCCAGCGCGTACGCGATTGGCTGGCCAGCGACCCCACGCCCGACCAGATGCAAGAGGTCTACAAGGAACTGTCGTCCAAGGACAAAGGCGCGGCCAAGGCCTTGCGTGAAAAGCTCGAAGAGCTGCGCCGCGCCAAGGGCCAGGAGGCGGTCGCCGCCGAATGGGAAGCCAAGGCCCAGGCCCTGCTGCAGGCCGCGCGCCTGAACATCGCCGACTCCCTGGCCTGGCAGCGCGACGCCGCCAAGGCCGGCGCGCCGCTGTCGCGCGAGCCGCTGGCCAGCCTGCGCGCGCAGCTGGTCGACCGCGTCAAGAAGGTCGAAGACCTGCAGCAGCGCGTGATGGTGCAGCGCGAAGCCGCCGTCATGCTGGCGCAGCGCATCGAGCTGCTGTCCACCAAGCCGCTGGCCGACGCGCAGGCGCAGCAAGCCGGTCTCGCCACCGACGTCGAACAGTGGCGCAGCCACGCGCGCCTGCTGCTGGCCGACCCGCAGTGGTTGAGCGTGGACGTGCGCTACCCGCCGCAACTCGAAGCCGCGCAGGCCCAACTGACGGCCGTGCGCGACGCCTTCGTCGCCGCGCTGGCGCAGGCCACCGCGGCGGCTACCGACAAGGCCGCGCCGCTGCCGCCCGTACCGGTGTGGGCCGACGAGCTGCGCGCCGCGCGCGGTGAAGCGCCCGTCGCCGCCGCTGGCACCGAAGACGCCGCCAAACCCGCCGCCAAGCCGCGCGTCGACCCCGAGCAGCGCAACGCCGCGCAAAAGGCCGTTGAAGCCGGCGTCAAGCTGCTGGAGCAGGCCGTCACCGCCGGCCACACCAAGAACATGCACAGCGCCACGCAGGCGCTGCGCCAGTCGCTCAAGGCGCATGGCCGCCTGATCGACGACGCGCTCGAAGCGCGCGTGCACGCCACGCTGGTGTCCGCGGGCGAGCTGGAAGGCTGGCAGCGCTGGAGCGCCGACAAGGTGCGCGAACAGCTGGTCGCCAAGGCCGAGGCGCTGATGGTCAAGCGCAAGATCAAGGGCGCCGCCGACGCCAGCGCCCAGGCCAACGAAGCCACCACCGCGACCGAGCAAGCCGGCGCCGCGCAGGACGCGCAAGCCACGTCCGCCGCTGCCAGCGCCGAGGCCAACACCGCCACCACGGCGACCGAAGCCGCCGGCCAAGCCGAAGCCGCCGCTGCTACAGAAAACGCAGCTGCCGGCGCAGACGGTTCTAGCGCTGACGCCGGAAAACCCGCTGAACCGGCCGCCGATTCGGCCGCCGCCAGCGCCGAGGCCAACGCCGCCACCCGCGCCACCGAAGAAGCCGGTGCGATGGAAGACGCGCAGGCCGCCGCCCATCAAGTGAACGCGCCCGCCGACGCCAGCGCCAACGCGCAGAACGCCGAAGCCAACGCCGCCACCACGGCCACCGAACAGGCCGGCGCCGCCGAAGACGCGGCCGCCGCCGCGCCCAAGGCCGCGCCCGCCGCCGAAGCGCTGGAGCCCGGCTACGAACTCGTGCCCGCCATGGGCGGTCGCAAGCTGCAGGACACCATCCGCAAGCTGCGCGACGAATGGAAGGCCGCCGACCAGGGCGGCGCGCCCAACCACGGCCTGTGGAAGCGTTTTGACCGCGCCATCAACGCCGCGCACAAGCACGTCGACGAATGGCTGACCAAGGTCCGCGCCGAAGCGGCCGAACACAAGTCGCAGCGCATGGCACTGATCGACGAGGTCAAGGCCTTCGGCGCCGCGCACGCCGGTGCGGGCGAGGGCACCGACTGGAAGGCCTTCAACCGCCAGATCCACCAGTTCTCCGACCGTTGGCGCAACGCCGGCCACCTGAGCGAAAAGGCTTTTGGCGAACTGCAGGGCAAGTGGAAGGAAGCCATCCACGCCGCCGCCGCGCCGCTGGAAACCGCGCAAAAGCACAGCACCGCGCGCCGCCAGGGCCTAATCGCCGAGGCCGAAGAGCTGGGCGCCGCGCCGCAGCTGCGCATCGACGCCGTCAAGTCGCTGCAGCAGCGCTGGCAGGCCGAAGCGCAGGCCGTGCCGCTGGACCGCAAGCACGAACAAAAGCTGTGGGACGCCTTCCGCAAGCCGATCGACGACGCCTTCAACCGCAAGACCGTTGACCGCGAAAAGCACGCCGCCGCCATGAGCGCGCACGACCGCGCCGTGCTCGACGCCGCCAAGGCGCTGGAAGAAGCCAACGCCAGTGGCGATGCCGCCCGCATCCGCGCCGCCATGGCTGCGCTGGAAGCCGCCACGCGCGCCCAGCCGGCACCGGCCGCCGCACCCGCTGCTGCCGCACCAGCACCCGCCGCCTCGGAAGAAAAAGCGCCTGAAACCGGCGCGGAATCTGCGCAACCAGCTACAGAAAACGCAGCGGATGCCGCCCCGGCCGCCGAAGGCGAAGCCACCGACGCGCCCGCGGCTGAAACGCCGGCCCCCGCCGCACCGCCCAAGGCGCCACCCAAACCCGTCATCGCCATGCGCGGCGACGACCGCCCTGGCGCCAAGCGCGCCGAGCCCGCCCCCGCGGGCCGTGGCGGCAAGTTCGGTGACCGCCGCGACGGCCGCGGTGGCCCCGGTGGGCGCGACAACCGCGGTGGCCCTGGTGGCGACCGAGGCGGCCGTTTTGGTGACCGCCGCGACGGTGGTGGCCGCTTCGGCGACCGCGGGCCGCGCGAAGACCGCGGCCCGCGCCTGGGCGACGCCGCCTTCCGCGCCCAGCGCGACGCCGTCGAACACGCCCAGGCCCAGTTGCGCAAACTGGCCGCGCAAGCGCACGGCGAAACGCTGACGCAACTCATGGGCGCCTGGGCCGACCGCCAGGCCGACAAACTGCCCAGCGCGCAAGAGCTGGGCAAGGGCGTCAGCGGCAGCACCCGCACCGCCTGGGTGCAGGCCGTGCAGGCCGCGCCGCAAGGCAGCGCGCCCGAAGCCCTGCTGCGCCTGGAAATGGCCGCCGACGTGCCCACGCCCGCCGAGCACCTGGACGCCCGCCGCGCGCTGCAGCTGCAACTGCTGACCCGCCGCAACGACCCGTCGCCCGCCGACACCTGGGCCGCCGACACCGGCAAAGTCCTGGCCACACCGCACGATGAAGCCACCGCCCGCCGCCTGCAAAACGCACTGAAAGTGCTGATGCGCAAGTAAGCGCCTGCGCAGCCAGCTTCTTTTTCAGGAGCAGTCCATGCCCGCGCCGCGCCTCACCATCACCCGCCTTGGCGGGCCGTTGGTGGGCCGCGGCGCTTTTCATCGGGCGTACGGCACATCGTGGACATACAAGGCGAGCGCGTGCGCGAGCCGCGCCGCCAGCCGTGGGCGGGCGCAGGGCAGGGCTTTGGTGGCATCTGCGAACGGCGCCTCGGCACCTGCGCACGACTTCCCGGCACAGTGCGCGCAGCACGCGCCATGCCCACGCGCAGACCCGTCTGCCGCGCCTTCGCCCATCGCACCGCCGCAGCGGTGCCTTCCCCACAAGGCCTGAATTCCCATGCGCTGGCTCGAACACCGCATCCCCCCGCCCGTCATCGACCTGGCCGGCATCGGCCTCATGTGGTGGCTGGCGCGCACGTTTCCGGCCGCCCAGCTGTGGCCCACGGGCGCCTACCCGTTCGGTGTGGGCGCCGCCATTGGCCTGGCGCTGGCCGGCGGCTGCATCGCGCTGGCCGGCGTCGTCGAATTCCGCCGCGCCCGCACCACCATCAACCCGCTCGCGCCCCAGCGCGCCAGCACCCTGGTGCAAACCGGCGTCTTCGCCATCACCCGCAACCCCATGTACCTGGGCATGCTGATGGTGCTCATCGGCTGGGCCGCCTACCTGGGCAACGCCGCCAGCCTGGTCGTGCTGCCGTTGTTCGTGTGGGTGCTGAACGCGCTGCAGATCCAGCCGGAAGAACGCATCTTGCGCGAACGCTTTGGCGAGCATTTCACCCGCTATGCGGAGCGTGTGCGGCGTTGGGTGTGAGGGGCGAGAGGGCGGCCAGCGCGGCGGCCCGTCACCGGTTGGAGGCGCGCCGCTTCCACCGAACCCACCCGCGGGTCAATCGATTTGTTGCGCGAAATACTATTCATTTGATAGCTGGCCGCGCTGGTGACTCTAGCGCTGGAGGGCGATTTCATTGAAAAACGCCGCCTTTCTCCGACGGGCGTGCCTTGCGCGCTTGCCGCCGCTGGCGCGACCTGAGCGCGCCCCTGGGGGCGCAAAAAAACCCGCGATGTGCGGGCTGTTCTTTTTTACGAAGCGCCTGCGGCGGGCGCAGGCGCAACGCTCAAGCGGCGTCAGAAATCGTGGCGCATGCCAACACCGTAGCTGTTGGTGCGGTCTACACGCAGGTAGTTAGCATAGACAAAGGTGCGTTTGGAGAACGCATAGCGCCCCTCAACCAGCCCATTGGTGTTCTTCCTGCCTTTGTACTTGATGTTGTTGACAACGTACTCCGACTTCGTGTCTCGAGTCAGGCCAACCGTCACGCTGGCCGCACCGAAATTGGCTTTACCACCCAGCGACACACCACTACCACGGCCCACAGCGCCAGCAATGGGTTGACCGGTAATGTCATCGTTGTAGCCACCGTTTTCAATATGGTGGTAGCCCGCGGCAAGCGCAAACATGCCGAAGCGGTACTGCGCACCCAGAGCGTAGTTGGCTTTGGAATTTTTCTCTTTGTTGTAGGACACGCCGGCACTCAGCGGCCCATTGATATAGGTCAGGCCGAGATCGACCTTGGCACGGCCGCCGTTGTCGGGTTTGAACACGTAACCCAGTTCGGCCGCGAAGCCGCCAAAGTCGGGCGTCTTGTAGCTGAACTGGCTGCTGTTGCGCGGGCCGTTGCCGCCAAGATTCCCGTAGCTCGCGGCAGCCACCGAGTTGTTCGCGTCCCCCGTGATGTCCCACGCCGCGAAGGCGTTGCGGCTGGGCGAGAAGGCACGACCCAGGCGGAACGTGCCCCAATTGCCGCCAAGCCACAAATTGGCCTGTCGTTGCCAAATGGTCGGTATCGAATAGTTCGCCTTGTCGTCCGTGCTGCCGTCTTTCAGATTGATGCCCTGCTCGAACTGGAAGCCCGCCTTCAGGCCACCACCCAGATCTTCCGTCCCGCGAAAGCCCAGATAGCTGTTGCTGGTGTTGACCGCGGTATTGCCTTGCATGCCGACTTTGCCATGTCCCAACTTGCCCACGCCTGCATCTGCCGTCCCATACAGCGTCACAGACGATTGCGCGAAAGCGCCGGTGCTGGCGGCCAGCACGGCGAGGGAAATCAGGGTCTTTTTCATGGTGTGGTTCGCTCCCGAAACTTGGGTTAAGTGCTTGATATGTAAACAGAAGTTGCGCGGTGGCGGTGTGCGCCGGGCGATGCACCGATTGAACCCCACCTGGCTGACAGCGGGCCTGCAAACGTGACAAAGTTGGCAAATAAACGACAGGTTTTGACCGGCTTTTTGCGCGGGTCGGGCGGCGGCGAAACCTTTTGGCTTAGGTCTGCGCGGGGGCGGTGACCAGGGCAGCGTCGACGGTTGCACCGGTCGGGGGCAGGCGGGGCGGCGTTCACACCGGTCGGCGAGAGCAGCCGGGCGAAGGCCGATTGGCGGGAAGGGCGCTTCGGGTGAGCGTCCGAGCCCGTGTTGCCGCAGTGCAGTCGGTGCGTGCGTGCTCCGGCCTCCGTTCAGGCCCGTGCCCAGGCCCTTGGCGATCACGCGTGGCCAGTCATTAGCTATGAATTGAGTAGCTGCCTGCGCTGATGGTTGTATGGCGGAACTCGATTTTTATTCGAAAACCTGCTCTGTCACCCGCTGCGCTCGCCTCGTTGCTGGGCAGCCTCGAACGCTCCATGGCCGGGGTGGCGTGGCGCCTGAGGCGCAGCAGGCGCTTTTCCTGGCGTTTGCAGCCACCGCTTGCAGGACACGGCAGCGCTCTGTTAGCGTCGTTTCCCTTGATTTGGCCGGAGGTTTTGCGATGACCCTAACCCCAATGGACGACGGCGCGGCCGACGCCGCGCGGCGCATCGACCAGAAGATCGCGGCGCTGGCCGACTGGCGCGGCCCGGCGCTGGCGCAGCTGCGCCAATGGATTCGGGCGGCCGACCCGGCCATCGCCGAAGCCGTGAAATGGGTCAAGCCCAGCAACCCGGCGGGCGTGCCGGTGTGGTCGTGCGGCGGCATCCTGTGCACGGGCGAGGTGTACAAGGACAAGCTGAAGCTGACGTTTGCCGAAGGCGCGGCCTTGCCCGACCCGGCCGGGCTGTTCAACGCCAGTCTGGACGGCAACCAGCGGCGCGCGATCGATGTGCGGGAGGGCGAGGCGCTGGACGCGGGCGCCTTGCAGGCCTTGGTGCGCGCTGCGGTGGCGCACAACGTGGCCCAGAACGCGGCGCGCGTGGCGGCGAAGAAGAAGCGCTGAGCGGGCAGAGTGGCAGCGTGCGCCTGGGCCGCGCCGCTGCGTGGTCAGCGACGCGCCGCTGCGTGCGTCAGCGCAGCCGGTTGCTGGCGCCGATCAGGTCGTTGTACTTGCGCACCAGCGCGTCGGGCGAGCCGTTGACCATCCAGCCGCCGCCACCGCCCAGGTTCATCTTCTCGCCCTGGCTGTAAGGCACCTTGTCGCGCACGCGGCGGATGCGCTGCTTGGCGGCGACCAGGAAGTCCTCCACGGCCGAGCCCATGGACGAATACATCATCGGCAGCTCGTCCTTGGGCGCCTGCTTGGCGAAGTCGGTCAGGCCCTGGGCGGCGTCTTCGAAGGCCTTCAGCGCGGCGCTGGCCTGGTCGACGTCGAAGCTGTCTTCGCTGATCAGCTTGGTCAGCTTCTTGGCGTTCATCATGGTGGCGATGTGCCAGTAGTTGAACTTGCGGCCTTCGGACTTTTCCAGCTCGGCCAGCTGTTCGGTCTGGCGCTTGTCGTTGGCGGTTTCCAGCGCCTGGCTGAAGGCTTTGGACGCGGTGTCGAAGGCCTCGAAATGCTTGACCAGGTCGGCGTGCATGGCCTTGCCCTTGGCCATTTTGTCGTCCTTGTAGTCCTGGCGGCTGTAGTACTTGTCGGCTTCTGCCAGCGTGCCGGCCCAGGCGGTGAGGGCGGCGGCGTAGGGCTTGGCGGCCTGGTCCAGCTCGGGCAGGGGCGGGGCGGCGTCGGCCAACTCGGGCAGCTTGGCGCATGCCTTCACGCTGTGGTCGGACACGGTGTAGACGCCGAGGACGTTGCGCTCCTTGCCCGTGGGGCCGGTCTTCATGTCCTGCACCCACCGGCGGTAGCGGTTCATGGCGTCGTGCGCGCGGCTGTCGGCGCCGTTGTAGCAGGCCACGTACTCGTTCAGCTTCTGGGATTCCGACGCAGGGGCCTTGGCTTGCGGTGCCGGTGGGGCTTTCGGTGCGGGTGGTGCGGGCGGCGCTGTTGGCGCAGGGGCCGCCGCAGGGGCCGGTGCGGGCGCGGGTGCCGGGGCGGTTTTCTCGCCGCAAGCGCTCAGCGCGGCCAGCGCCAGGGCGGTGGCGGCCACGGGCCAGCCGTGCAGGGGGCGGGATGGGTATCGGGTCATGACGGGGTTCCTCCTGAAATCAGACGGCGCGGACCGTGGGGGTCCACGTTGCTAAATAACTGGCAGGGAGTATGTTCGAGGGCGGCAGGGGCGCTGCAACAAAACGTAGGTGGACGGCGGCGCGTTCCACGACCGCTGTCGCCCTGGCGCAGCGGGCGATGCGCGGCGAGGGCCGTGCTTGCCGCGTCGGCCACAGGCGGGCCGGGGGGCGCAAGGCGGCAGCCACGCCGACGCGCGTGGCTACGGTTACGGCGATGAGGAAGCCAGCGTGGCAGCACCGGCCGGGGCCGCGCTCCTGCGCGCCTGCGCGAAGCGCCGGGTGCGTGCTGGGCTGCCTGCCCACCGGCCTCAGGCCGTTGGGTACGTCCCCGGCCGCAGGATGCTTTGGTCCACTTGGCCGATCTGCGTGTGGCCGCAGAAGGCCATGGTGGTGTCCAGCTCTTTCTGGATGATCTCCAGCGCCTTGCTGACGCCCGCTTCGCCCGCGGCGCCCAGGCCGTACAGGAAGGCGCGGCCGATGTAGGTGCCGCGTGCGCCCAGCGCCCAGGCTTTCAGCACGTCCTGCCCGCTGCGGATGCCGCTGTCCATGTGCACTTCGATTTGATTGCCCACCGCGTCGACGATGGCGGGCAGGGCGTGGATGGCCGAGGGCGCGCCGTCCAGCTGGCGGCCGCCGTGGTTGCTGACGATCAGCGCGTCGGCGCCGCTGTCGACGGCCAGGCGCGCGTCTTCGGGCTCCATGATGCCTTTGATGATGATCTTGCCGCCCCAGCGGTTCTTGATCCATTCGACGTCGCCCCAGTTCAGGCGCGGGTCAAACTGCCCGGCCGTCCAGGCGCCCAGGTTGCTCATGTCGGTCACGCCTTTGACGTGGCCGTGGATGTTGCCGAACTTGCGCCGCGGCGTGCCCAGCATGCCCAGGCACCAGGCCGGTTTGGTCGCCAGGTTGATCAGGTTGGCAAGGGTTGGCTTGGGCGGGGTGGACAAGCCGTTTTTGATGTCCTTGTGGCGCTGGCCGAGGATTTGCAAATCCAGCGTGATCACCAGCGCGCCGCAGCCGGCGGCCTTGGCGCGGTCGATCAGCCTTTCGATGAAGTCGCGGTCGCGCATCACGTACAGCTGGAACCAGAAGCCCGGGCCCGCGTGTTGGGCCACGTCTTCGATCGAGCAGATGCTCATCGTCGACAGCGTGAACGGGATGCCCGCCTTCTTGGCCGCGCGCGCCGCCAGAATCTCGCCGTCGGCGTGCTGCATGCCGGTCAGGCCCGTCGGCGCAATGGCCACCGGCATGGCCACGTGCTGGCCGATCATGGTGGTGGCCGTGCTGCGGCCTTCCATGTTGATGGCGACGCGCTGGCGCAACTGGATGGGCTGGAAGTCCGCCTGGTTGGCGCGGTAAGTGCCTTCGGTGTACGAGCCGGAATCGGCGTAGTCGTAGAACATGCGCGGCACGCGGCGTTGGGCGATCACGCGCAGGTCTTCGATGCAGGTGATTTTGGACAGGTCGGGCATTCGGGCGGCTCCTCAGTGGCGCCATCGTAGCGCCTGCACGCGTGCATTTGCCTGACACCGCGGCGCGTTTGGCCGGCGATACTGCAGGCCCCACCGCCCCGAGCACGCGCCCCATGTCCGACCCCGCTGCTAACCTTTCCCCCCTGGCCGACACCGTGCAAGTGCTGGCCTTCGACATCTTCGGCACCGTGGTCGACTGGCACGGCAGCATCGTGCGCGAACTGCAGGCGCTGGTCCCGGACGTGGACGCCGACGCCTTCGCCACCGCCTGGCGCGCCGGCTACGCACCCGCCATGGCCGCCGTGATGCGCGGCGAGCAGCCCTGGACGCTGATCGACGCGCTGCACCGCCAGATTCTGGAGACGCTGCTGCCGCGCTTTGGCCTGGCGCACCTTCATGAAGCCGCGCGCGCCCACCTCAACCGCGTGTGGCACCGTCTGCAGCCGTGGCCCGACAGCGTGGCCGGCCTGGGCCAGCTGAAGCAGCGTTTCATCGTCGTCAGCCTGTCCAACGGCAACCTCGACCTGCTGACCCGCATGGCCAAGCGCGCCGGCCTGCCGTGGGACGCGGTGCTGAGCGCCGAGGTCTTTCGCGCCTACAAGCCCGATCCGGCCACCTACCTGGGCGTGGCGCGCACCTTCGACGTGCCGCCCGACGCCGTCATGCTGGTCGCCGCCCACCACGACGACCTGGCCGGCGCCCGCGCGTGCGGCCTGCGCACCGCATACATCGAACGGCCGCTGGAATTCGGCGCCGCACGGCCCAAGGACGTGTCGCCGCGCGCCGAGAACGACCTGCACGCCGCCAGCCTGACCGACCTGGCGCGGCAACTGGGCGCCAGCGGCCCCGATGCGGCCACCGGCGCACCGTGGAACACCTGAACCACCTAATCGCCCAGTACGGCTACTGGGCCGTGGCCCTGGGCTGCCTGCTGGAAGGCGAAACCGTGCTGATCCTGGCCGGGCTGGCGGCGCGCCACGGCCCTGCCCACGGTGATGGCGCTGGGCGCGGCCATGGGCGCCCTGAGCGACGTGGCGCTGTTCGCCCTGGGCCGGCGCCACGGGCCGGCGGTGCTGGCGCGCTGGCCGCAGCTGGGCGCCTACCGCGACCGGCTGAACCAGGGCCTGGCGCGCTGGGGCGCGGGCATGGTGGTGGGTGTGCGCTTCATGTACGGCCTGCGCATCGCCGGGCCGATCCTGCTGGGCACCACGCGCCTGCCTTGGCAGCGCTTTGTCGCCTTCAACGCGCTCGGCGCCGCCGTCTGGGGCGTGGCCGTGGCCGGCGCTGGCTGGCTGTTCGGCCACGCGGCCGAGCGCGCGCTGCACGGCATCGAACACGCCGAACACTGGGCCGGGCTGGCGCTGCTGGTCGTCATGCTGGCGGCGGCGCTGTGGCATTGGCGGCGGCGCCGCGCGCAGCGGCGGGTAGACAGCACGGGTGGCTGAACGCCGTGGCTGGCTGAAGGGGGCGCCGGTTCGGACGCGCTGTCGTGGCCTGAACTGGCGGATTGTGAGCTTTTTAGGCCGCAGGCCTTACAACCATCAGCGCGAGTAGCTATCAAAATGCAAGTGATTCGGGCGCCGCGCATGCGCGATTGGCCGCGCTGCCTGGCACCGTGCAGTTTTAGGTGATTTCGCCCGCCAGCCCTACACCCATCAGCGCAGGCAGCTACCCAATCCATAGCAAAGCAAAGGGTCCGCAGGCCCTTGGCTTAGTCACCTCAAGTTACCCGCTGCTGCCTCAGCGCCCCCCGCCGCGCAGCGCAGCCCCCACCGGCCAGCGGCGCAGCCCCAGCGCGCCGATCAGCCCGCCCAGCAGGATCAGCGCCCACTGGCCTAGCGTCGGCACCGCTACCGGCACGGCCGCTAGCAGCACCGGGGCGAACGGGTCGATGATCACGCCGGCTGCGACGGTTTCGCTGTCGCCCGCGCCATCGTCGTCCAATAGGTAACTCACCGTCCGGCGGGAAGCCGACAGGTTCAGCCCCGGCGGGGCAAACCAGGCCTGTGCAGCGCCCGCGGCCGGCGGGCCCCACTTCAGCAGCACCAGGCCTGCCGGCAGCGGCTCAGGGTAGGTGATCGTCACCGTCAGCGTATCGCCCGCGCAACCACTGGCGCGCAAGGTGAAGGCGCCATAAGGCAGCGTCGCCCCCGGGTGCAGCGCTTGCAGCTCCGCCTCGGCCGCCGCACCGGGCGAAGCCACAAAGCCCGTGGCCGCCGACGTGTCCAGCGTGCAGGTGGCGCTGCCACCCGTCACCGCCACACCACCGCTGCCCGTCATGCCCGGCACCGGGCCCGTCCAGTCGGTCTGAGCGGTGAACGTCAGCGTCTGCGACACATCCTCGGCCGGTTGCCACTGCGCATTGCCCGCCTGGCGCGCCACCACCGTGCAGGTGCCTACGCCCACCATCGTCAGCGTGGACACGGCTGGATCGGCCAGCGTGCACACGCCGGCCGGGCCGGCGCTGTAACTCACCGGCAGGCCAGAGCTGGCCGTGGCGGCGCCGAAGGCCACGCTGCCGCCCGGCACCAAGGGCCGGCTGGCCGGGTTGGGTGCGTGGAAGGTGAGAGTTTGGGGCGACACGGCGCGCAGATCGCCCGAGAGGCGGGCCACGAAACCGTCGGCGATACCCTTGAGGACCCTCTGCGCCCCATCCTGGGGGCAGGTGGGGGTTTGCGCGCTGGACGCGATGGTGCTGCCGGCGGCGCAGGGCAGGTTGGTGGAATAGGTATAGCCGCCCACGATCACCTCAAAGCTGCCGTCGCTTTGGGGGGCCACGGCCAGGGCGGTGATGAGGTCGTAGCCTCCGCCCCCCAGGTAAGTGCTCTGCCGCAGGGTGCGCAAGTCGCCCGAGAGGCGGGCCACGAAGCCATCCCAGAGGCCGCCCTTGTAGACCTTCTGAGCCCCATCCTGGCGGCAGGTGGGGTTGAGCGCGCTGGAGGCGGTGGTGCTGCCGGCGGCGCAGGGCAGGTCGGAGGAGGTGGTATAGCCCGCCACGATCACGTCAAAGCTGCCGTCGCTTTGGGGGGCCACGGCCAGGGCGGTGATCCGGTCGTCGCTTCCTCCCCCCAGGTACGTACTCTGCAGCAGCGGATCGATGGTCAGGGGGTACGCCGGATCGTGCGCGCCCAGGGTAAAGCCGTAGCGGGCGCTGGCGGAGGTGCGGTTGGCATGGATGGCTTTGGCGGCTGGCTTGCCGCGCTGGCCCGCCTGCTTGTCCAGCAGCGCATAGCGCACTGGCACCGGCACGCGTTGCCCCTCGATGGTCTGCCAGGCCACGGGCGGGGTGTAGGCCACATCGCCGTTGCCGGTGCTGGCGATCAGGCTGCCGTCGCTGCCCAGCGTCAGGGCTTGGGCACCACCGACTTGCAACTGGATCTGGCGCGCATCGGCGCCGGGGGCGACGTGAAAGAGCTTCTCCACGTTGTTGCCGCGCGCGGCCAGCTCCAGCGCGATGCCCGGCCAGGCCTGGCCCATCTGGATGCTCTGGTAGGTGACGCTGTGGTAGCTGCCTTGCGGCGTGAAGCGGCTGACCTGGGTGGCCGCCTGCTGCTGGCCCTGGGGCGACAGCGGCAGTGCGCCCACCAGCGTCTCGCTCAGGCGCCAGCCGGGGCCGCGCTCGGTGGGCTGCTGGCGCTCCTTGGGCAAATCCGACGTCTTGGCCGCGGCCGACTCAAGCACCTTGCCCGGCAAGTCGTAGACGATGCGGCCATCGCGCATCACCACCACGTTGCCGGCAAAGGTCTTGGCCAGGTAGGCCACGCCGGCATCCCACTGGCCGGTGTTGGCCTCAAACGGCACGCCCAGTCCGCCCAAGGCCTTTTGCACCTGTTCGGTGCTGGGGGCAGACGACGACAGGGCCGCGGCCGAGGTGGTCGAAGTGCCGGCCAGTGCCAACAGCAAGGCGGTGGCCATGCGATGCGAGCGGCGCGGCAGGATCTGGCTCAAAGACGAGGGAGCGAGGTGCATGGTGTGGCGCCAAGGGTGAGCAGCGAATCCCCGGGGGCGGGGCTGGCTTGTATACATACGTTACCCACCCCTATTCCAACTTTTGGTGGACGGTCTTGTCTATCTTTGAGTTGGCATTGACGTGACCGCCATGCCTGGGAAAAACCCTTGGTTGGGTGCCAATTGACCTGGCATCGCGGATGAACAGACAGCGCAGGGTGCGCGTGTGGCCGGCGCGGGGTGGCTGCGGCCGGGGGCGAACCAAGAAACTAGAAAAGCACCTGAATCACGGGGGCGTATCCGTCGCCCGGGTGCGCGACCCACCCCCGCTCAGGTTGACCCGATGGCGGGGGTGCGTTGACCCGACCGAATCGCCCATCAAGGTCAAAAAGCGGCTTCAGCCCCCGCCAGACGAGCGCAGGCAGCTATGAAAATCAGAGCCTGGTGACTTCGCGCAGCGTGACGAACTCTTCTGCCGTGGTCGGGTGGATGCCCACCGTGCGGTCGAACTGCGCCTTGGTCGCGCCGCATTGCAAGGCGACGGCAAAGCCTTGCACGATCTCGCCGGCCTCGGCGCCGACCATGTGCAGGCCCACCACGCGGTCGGTCGCCGCGTCGACGATCAGCTTGACCAGCGTGCGCTCGGTGCTGCCGCTCAGCGTGTGTTTCAGTGGCTTGAAGTCGCTGCGGAACACGCGGATGGCGCCGTACTGCTTGCGCGCGTCTTCCTCGCCCACGCCCACGGTGCCGATCGGCGGGTGGGTGAAGACGGCGGTGGGGATCAGCGCGTAGTCCAGCGGCTCGCGCGCGGGCTTGCCGGGCGCGGGGCCGAACAGGTGGTCGACCAGCACCATGGCTTCACCCAGCGCCACCGGCGTCAGGTCTTTGCGGCCGATGGCGTCGCCCAGCGCGAAGACGCTGGGCACGCTGGTGGTGAAGTGCTCGTCCACCTCGATGTGGCCGTTCTTGGTCTGGCGCACGCCCACGGCGGCGAGGTTCAGGCGGTCCACATTCGGGCGGCGGCCGGTGGCGTACAGCACCACGTCGGCGTCCAGCGTGCTGCCGTCGGTCAGGTGCAGGCGGCGCGCGCCGTCCGCCAGCGCTTCGATGCGCTGCACGTCGGTGCCGGTGCGGATCTGAACGCCGGCCTTGGCCATTTCGCCCGCGGTGAAGGTGCGCACCTCTTCGTCAAAGCCGCGCAGCACCTGCTCGCCCCGGTACACCAGCGTCACCGCCGCGCCCAGGCCGTGGAAGATGCTGGCCATCTCGCAACCGATGTAGCCGCCGCCCACCACCACCAGGCGTTGGGGGAAGGTGGGCAAGTCGAACACGTCGTCCGACACCACCGCCAGCTCGGCGCCGGGCAGGTCCGGCTTGAAAGGCGTGCCGCCGGTGGCGATCAGGATGTGGCGCGCGGTCACGCGCCGCTCAGGGCCCGCGTCCAGTTGCACCGCCACCGCGTGCGCGTCGACCAGGCTGGCGTGGCCCTGCAGGCGCTCGGCCCCTGCACCGGCCACGATGCCGTCGTAAATGCCGTTCAGCCGCGTGATCTCGGTCGCGCGGTTGGCCTTCAGCGTCGCCCAGTCGAGCGTCGGCGTGCCCGGCAACTGCCAGCCAAAGCCGCGCGATTCGGCAAAGCTTTCAGCGTAGTGCGCGGCAAAGCTGTAGAGCTTTTTGGGAATGCAGCCCACGTTCACGCAAGTGCCGCCCATGCGCCCGCTTTCGGCCACCCCCACGCGCGCCCCGCGCTGCGCCGCAAACCGCGCCGCCCGCACGCCGCCGGAGCCGCCGCCGATGATGAAAAGGTCGAAGTCGAAGTCGGACATGAAAAGCGCCGCAAAGCCTGGGAAAAAACCCAAACGAGTGTAGGCCGTGCGCGAAAACGGCGCGGCCAGCGGGCCTTTCGTTCGTGTGCTGGAAGAAGACAGACAGGCCGATGGGCTTGCTCGCTCAGCGGACGAGCGAGCGGCTCCTCGGCGCGTCAGCGCGGTGTGCGGCGGGCGTCTGGCGCTTTGACGGTGGCGCCCCTGACCTCCACCCGCCTTTCATCGTGCACACGCCCTTGCGCGTCGCGCAGCTGCACGGTGTGGCGACCGGGCCAGGGGAGCCATTGGGCGCGTTCTCCGCGGCCGATTTCGCGTTCGCCGATCCACCAGCGCAGCTGGGCCGGGGGGGCGCTGCCGGCTTCGGCGCTCAGGGTCAGGCGTTGGCGCGCGGGGGGGATGTCGGGGTCGAGCGCGAGGGTGGTGCCGTCTTGCGGGGCGGTGATGCGCGGGGCGATGGCGTCGTCGCTGGCGCTGTTCCCAATTGAATTTTTTGAGCCTTTTGGGCCACTGGCCCTAGAGCCATCTGCGCGGCCAGCTTCTGATTCGATAGCAAATAGCGCCTGCTGCGTGCCGGGGATGAACCATTCGCTGCGCGCCGCCTCCAGCCCATTGCCAAAGCTGACGCGCTGCGCAACCACGCCAGCGGGCGGGGTGGGGGCGCGCGATGGCGCGGCGCCGGGGCCGTGCAGGGCGCGCATCAGGGCGGCCCAGACGGGCGCGGCGCCGCTGGTGCCGCTGACGTCCCACATGGCGGCGCCGCTGGCGTTGCCGACCCACACGCCGACGGTGTAGCGCTGGCTGTAGCCCACGGCCCAGTTGTCGCGCATGTCCTTGCTGGTGCCGGTCTTGACGGCGGTCCAAAAGCGCGTGGCCAGCAGCGAGTCGGAGCCGAAGGTGGGCGCGCGGGCGTTGGTGTCGGCCAGGATGTCGCTGACGATGAAGCTGGCGGCCGCATCCAGCACCTGTTTGAACTGCGGCGCCGGGCCACCCGGCAGCAGCGCCGTGAGGCTGAAGCGCCCGTCGTTGGCCAGCGCGCGGTAGGCGTTGGTGAGCTGCAGCAGCGGCATTTCAGCGCTGCCCAGCGCCAGGCTGTAGCCGTAGTAGTCGCCGCCTTCGCGCAGGCCGATGCCCAGGGCGCGCAGCTGGTGTGCAAACGCGTCGGGCGACACCATGACCAGGGTGCGCACGGCCGGCACGTTCAGCGACGACGCCAGTGCGGTGCGCGCCGACACCCAGCCTTTGAAGCGCCGGTCGTAGTTCTGCGGGATGTACAGGCCGCTGCCGGTTTGCAGCGCGGCGGGGGAATCGTCGATGAGCGATGCGGCGGTCAGCCGCCGCTCGGCAATCGCCTGCGCGTACAGAAAGGGCTTGAGCGTGCTGGCGGGCTGGCGCGGGGCCAGCACGCCGTCGACCTCGGCAGCTGCACTCAAAGCGCCGGTGGAGCCGACCCAGGCCAGCACGTCGCCGCTGGCGTTGTCCAGCACGACGACGGCGCCGTCTTCGACGTTGCGGCCGTGTAGCTCTTTGACGTGCTGCGTCAGCGTTTGCAGGGCCAGGCGCTGCACGCGCGCGTCCAGCGTGCTGCGCAGGCTGGCGGGCAGGGGCTCGCCCGCGTGGGCGGCGCGCCAGGCGGCCAGCACGCGGCGCGCGGCGTGGGGCGCCACGCCGTCGCTGGGCGCAAAAGCGCGGCGCGACAGGGCCATCTCGGTCTGCATGTCCAGCGCCACGCAGTCGACCTGGGCCTGCGGGCCGCGCATGTCCTTCAGCACGCCGCAGGCGCGTTCGGCCACCAGGGCCGGGTGGGCATTGGGGGCGCGCACCAGGGCGGCGGCGATGGCGGCTTCGTGGTCTTGCAGGCCGTGTGGCGCCTTGGCGAACAGGGTGCGCGACAGCGCGTCGATGCCGACCAGCTCGCCGCGGAAGGGCACGAGGTTGAGGTAGGCCTCCAGGATCTCGTCTTTGCGCCACTGCGTCTCCAGCCGCGTGGCCATCACGGCCTGGCCGATCTTCTGGCGGATCGACCGCCCGCCCGTGCCCAGGCGCAAATCGTCGTCCAGCAGGCCAGCCAGCTGCATCGTCAGCGTGGACGCACCGCGCGTGCGGGTGTGCCACAGGTTGGCCCACGCGGCGGCGCTGACGGCGCGCCAGTCCACGCCAGCATGTTCGTAAAAGCGCTTGTCTTCCGACAGCACCAGCGCCTGGCGCAGCGCGGGCGATATGCGCGCCAACGGCACCCAGTCGCCTCGGCGCACGCGGGTGTCGGTGCGCAGGCGCTGCAGGGGCTCGCCGCGGCGGTCGAGGATTTGCGTGTCGGACGGGCGGTGTTCGGCGCGCAGGGCGTCGAAGGTTTGGGCACCCGCCATACCGGACAGCAGCCAGCCCAGCAGTGCCGCTGCGACCAATTTGCGCGCGCGCGTAGAAGCGGCTGGGCGCGCACCCTTCACTGCATGAATGTCATTGCGCACATGCAATTGGGTGAATACACCCCTATGTAGTTGTCCCCACCACGAGCAATGGAATGCTTCACGGCCGTGGGGCCATTGCGAAGGGGCTGGCCCTGTAAAAAAACGTAAGGAATAATCGCACACGAAAGTCACCATTGCGCCTATAGGGGGTTGCCAACCGCATACCCCAGACTGCATCCATCATGTTCGATTGGCTGGTCAAAATGCTTCGCCGCACCCCAGTGGAGGTGGGCCGCGGCACGCCTGCGCCGATCGGGGATGCCGAAACGCAGTTGTTCGCGCCGGCGCCACCGGCACCGCGGGGCGCGGCCGGCGCGTGGGAGCCGACCGTGTTGCTGGCCGACTTGGCCGATGGCGCGGACGGCGCACGCGACGAGTCCGAGCGCCGCAGCCTGGCGCTGCTGCAGGCGCGCGGCATGTCGGCCCTGCAGTACGTGGCCGAAACCGCGGCGCGCATCTGTGAAACCCCCATCGCCGCCGTGTCGATGATGGATGGCGAGGCGGTCTGGTTTCAGGCCATCGTCGGCGCGGAGCTGAAGAAGCTGGCGCGCGACGCCTCGTTCTGCACGCACGCGGTTGGCGGGATGCCCGACGTGCTGGTGGTGCCCGATGCCCGGGCCGACGCGCGCTTCAACCGCCTTGCCCTGGTGAACGAGCCGCCCTGCATCCGCTTCTATGCGGGTGCGCCGTTCATGACCGCTGGCGCCGTGTCGATGGGCGCCGTCAGCGTGGCCGACACCGTGCCGCGCGACTTGACCCCGGTGCAGGTGCGCACGCTCGAGTTGCTCGCCCGCCAGACCGTGATGTTGCTCGACGCGCGCATGCGCAACGAGGAAGTGCCCGCGCGCTAGGGGCCCGGAGAAGCGTACGCGGCGGCGCCAGAGGCCCAGGCGCGCCGCCAATTCAGCTACCAAAAGAAGAGCTGCTTGCGCAGGTGGCTGTAGGGCTGAGGGCATGAAACGCCTGGAATTTTTACAGGCACACCGTCTTCGGCTCCAGCGGCGCTGGCCTGCGCCCGCGGGGCGGCGGTGCGCCCCCGGCCAGGCCGCTGAGGATGTCACGGCAGCTTCACCGACAGTCGCGCATTCGGCGCCTCGCCGTACATCTCGGGCGCGTACAACGCTTCAACGCGGGTCGGCGGCAACTGAAAGCTGCCGGCGTTGTTCAGCCGCACCGTGTATTCCAGCTTGGCCGTGCCCTTGGGCAGGTACTGGTAGTACGCGCGGAAGGCTTCGAAGCTGCGTTCCTCGAACGCGGGCAGGGTGGTGCGGCCGATCTTCTCGCCCAGCGTGGCCAGGGTCGAATCGCGGCCCAGCCCGCCGCCCAGGATGGTGGCGCCGGCGGGGATCGGGTCGCTGACGGCCACCCAGGTCATGTCGCTGGCGCCGGTCACGTCCAGCGTCACGCGCAGCACGTCGCCGCGCGAGTACTGGCCTTCGGGCAACTGCTTGTTGGCCTGTTCCACCGCGGTGACGGTCTTCTTGATCTGGTAGCCGGCGGAGAACGGCGCCTTGAGCGGCACCGCGGCCAGCGCCTGCAGCGTGAGCCAGGGCTTGCCGGTGCCGGTGTGGGTGACGGCCAGGGTCGCATCGGCCCCGGTGGCCCAGGGCAGCAGCGCCCGGTTGTTGGTCAGCGTGTCGGAACCCGCGGGCGCGCCCGTGCGGGTGCTGGCCGGGGCGCCCTGCGCGTCGGCCGCGGTGCGCCGCGTGACCTTGGCCCAGTCGATGTCGGCCGAGGCGCTGCCCAACGTGGCGCGGGTGCTGCCGGTGACGGGTTCGGACTCGTGCTGGCGCGAGAACTGCTGCAGGGCCAGGCCGCCCCACAGGTTGGCGGTGGTCGTGTTCCAGGCGCCGTTCTGCTGGCGCGCGATGAAGCCGGTGACCAGGCGGCCCAGCTCGTCCTTCCAGGCCGGGTTGTCCATCACCGTCAGCAGCAGGCGCGCGCTGTTGACGTCGCCGCCGGCCATCAGCCACCACCAGTGGTCGTCCTTCTCGGTCGAAAAGCCCAGCCGCGTGCCCTGCACGGTCAGGCGCGTACGCAGGATCTGCTCTGCTTGTGATAGCTGGTCGCGCTGATTGGGTATGCCCTGGACGCGCTTGAGGATGTTCATCCAGTCGATCAGCGCGCTCGTCGGCCACTGGTTGGGCGCGATGGTCAGGCTGCTGAGCATGCCCGGGCGTGCGGCGCCGTAGCGCGACAGCGCCTCGATGGCGGCGAGCTTGCGCACGTCCAGGTCGTCGCGCGGCGACCAGTGCTTGCGCTCGATCTTGCCTTCGACAAAGCTGGCCAGCCCGGCCAGCATCTGCGCGCGCGCGGCGTCGGGCAGGGTGAAGCCGGGTTTCAGCTGCGCGGCCTCGTGCGTGGCGGCCAGCAGCCAGGCGGTGAGGGTGTCGCTGCCCTGGTGCGTCTCGCCGCCGCGCGGCGGGAAGTAGTAGGCCAGGCCGTCTTCGTCCAGGTAGCCAGGCAGCTGCGCCGTGGTGCGCTGCCACAGCTGGTCGTCACCCAGACCGATCGCCTTGCTGGCGGTCTGCTCCAGGCAGCTGTAGGGGTAGCGCGCGAACCAGTCGCGCACGCCGGGGAGGCCGTCAGCCAGCTTGGGCTGCAGCGCGATCTGCACGCCGCCGCGCTTGGCGCCGCCGGCCGGCAGCGCGTCGGCGGGTGCGGCGACGGCCAGCGAGTAGGGCGCGGCCAGCTGCACCAGCGTGGCCTGGCGCACGGTGAGCGGCACCGCGGGCACGATGCGCTGGCTGAGCTTGAGCGCGTCCCGCACGCCGCTGTCGGTGTCGCGCGCTTGCACTTCCCACTGTAGGGCGTCGACGCGGCCGCTGACCGGCTGTTCGGGGGCAGTCACATCCCACTGCACCTCGCGCGCTTCGCCTGCGGGGATGTCGACGGTCTGGGCGGCCAGCTCGATCAGGCTGGCGCGCGGTGTGACTTCGACTTTCATCGGCTTGGCTGTGGTGTTGCGCAGCGTGAGCTGAGCGCGGAACTGGTCGCCCTCGCGCACCAGCGGCGGCAGCCCGCTGATGATCTGCAGGTCCTGCGTGGCGCGGATGGTGGTCTGGCCGGTGCCGAACAGGCCCAGGCCTTCGTCTGCCACCGCCACGATCTGGAAGCTGGTCAGGCTGTCGTTCAGCGGCACCTCGACCACGGCGCTGCCCTGGGCGTCCAGTTTCAGGTGCGGCTGCCACAGCAGCAGGGTGTCGAACAGCTCGCGCGTGGGGCTGCGGCCGCCGCCGTCACCGCCCGTGGGCACGGCCTTGCGGCCGTAGTGGCGCCGGCCAACGATTTCCATCTGCGCGGTGGCAGTTTCCACACCCCAGGCGCGGCGCTGCATCATGGCCTCAAGCAGGTTCCAGCTGCGGTTGGGCATCAGTTCGAGCAGGGCTTGGTCGACCGCGGCGAGGGCGACTTCGGCACCCGCAGCGGGCTGGCCGTCGGGGCGCTTCACGGTCACCGTCACGCGCGCCTTGCCGCGCACGGGGTAGCGCTCCTGATCGGCCTTGACGGCGACGTTGAGCGCGTGCTGGGCGGTGCCGATGCGGATTTCGGCCATGCCCAGGCGGAAGGCCGGCTTGCTGAGGTCGACCAGCGCGGTCGGCGCGACGAAGTCCTTGCTGTCGTGCCAGAACGCCTGCCACCAGGCGCGTGGCGACTTGTAGCCCCAGGTGAAGAAGCTGTACCAGGGCACGTCGTACAGGCGCCCACGCAGCGCCAACACGCTGACGTAGACGTTCGGGCCCCAGGCCGGGTCGACCTTCAGGCTGACGGTGGGGTCGTCGCCGCGCAGCTCGACCACTTCGGTGTGCAGGATGCCTTCGCGCTCGACCGCGACCAGGGCCGTGGCCTGGCGGAACGGCATGCGCACCTGAAAGCGCGCGGTGTCACCCGGCTCATAGCTCTTTTTCTCGGCCAGCACGTCCATGCGGTCGTGGTTTTCGCCGCCGAACCAGAGTTCACCCTGTTGCGTGACCCAGACCGACGTGGCGGCCTGTGCAGCATGGCCCTGCGCATCGCGCGCGTTGACGACCAGTTCGACCTCGCCTGCCTGCGCGAGCTTGACATCGCACACGACCAGGCCGCGCGCGTCGCTGGTGCCGGTGCAGACGGTGCCCAGGTCCTTGGTTTCGGTGCGGTTGTCGTAGGTGTAGAAGCCGCCGACCATGCGCTTGCGGCTGGTGGTGGTGGTGCGGGCCACGGCCTTGACGTCCAGCGGGACGCCGGCGATCGGCTTGCCCTGCAGGTCGAGCGCGACGGCGTGCAGCTTGGCCGCCTGCTCGGTCGAGGCCCAGCGTTCGGCCTTGATGCCCGGGACGACCGACGCCGGCCACAGCGTGCGCGTGCCGCGCAGGGTCTGTATCTCGCCATTCGGGTCCGCAAACGTGGCCTCGATCAACAGATCGCGCGGGCGTGGCGAGGGCTTGAGGCCCTGAATGGTCAACTGGCCCTGGCCATTGCGGTCGAGCGTGAGCGGCAGCTTGTCGGCCACCACCTGCTGGTCTTCCTGGGCGGTGCTTTCTTCTTCGCCATCGCCGCCCTGGGGCGTATCGGCAGGTCGGGGCGGCTCAAAGCTGAATTCGTCGTAGTCTTTGAAGTTCACGCTCTTGTTGCGCGTCAGTGCCGACACGCGCACCGGCAGCGCGCCGGCTGGCCCGCCCGACACATAGCTGACCTGCACCTGCGTCGGTACGCTGCTGGCGGATACGAGCGGCTCCTTCGACTGTGGCCCAACGCTGCCCTGAAGCACCGGCAGGCGGAATTCCTCGACGCGGAATTGGCCGGTGGCGATCTCCTGCGGCATGTCGTTGCCGGCTTCGCCCTGCGCGGGCGCGGGCGTGCGCAGCGAGACTTGGTAGACCCCGAGCTTGGCCGCAGGCGGGATGGCCATCGTGCTTTCGGCGCTGCGCCCGCCGCTGGCGGTGGCGCGCCAGGCAAGCGGCTGGGTGAATTCCTGTCCGCTGCCGACGTGGGTGATGACCAGCGTGGCTGGGCTGGCCTTGGGCAGGCCGAAGCCGGCGCTGGTTTCGGTGCGCAGCACGTGTTTCATCGACACCGTTTCGCCGGCGCGCAGCAGGCTGCGGTCGAACACCGTGTGGGCGCGCAGGTTAGGCAGGTCGTCGCGGTTGGTGGGCACATTGAAGCGCCAGGGCTCGATGCCGCTCTGCCACGACGACCAGGTGAAGGCCATGTCCTGCGCACCGGCGTTGTCGGCCCGTGCGCTGACGAAGTACGCCTGCTGGAAGTCGCCGACGTAGTCGCCGTCCTGGCCGCATTGCGGCGCCTGGGCCGCAATCCCCTTGAAGCGGGCAATGCCCTTGGCGTCGGTGGTGGCGGTGGCCACTTCCTTGCCGGCGCAGGTAGACACGCGCACCGCCGCGCCGGCCACCGGCTTGCCGGTGTCCAGCGTGGTGACCCAGGCCAGCGCGTTCTCGCGCCCCAGCTTGAAATGCACGCCCAAATTGGTGACCAGGGCAGAGCTGCGCACATACATCGTGCGCTGGGCGCCATACTTTGGATCCAAGAGCGAGCTGCCCAGGCGCTGCGAGGCAATCTCCACCACATGAAAGCCCGGCGTGAGCGGGATGCCCACCACCTCAAACGGCCGCTCGCTGCCACCCGGTGCAGGCGGCAGCGCAAGGCGCTGGACATCCGGCGCGCCCTGCAGCAGCGACACGCTGCGCGCCTCGATGTAGTCCTCTGTTGGCTCGCTGACCGGTTTGGGAAGCATCTGGCGCACTTCGGCCGCCGCGACCTTGCGCGGCACCATGAACTGGTCAAAACGCTGCACCCGCGTGAACCAGGCAATGATCTCGGCGTCGCTCTGCGGTTGCACGCGACCGATCTGCAGGCCTTGGGCGGCCAGTGCGGGCTCGACATAGCGCAGCGTCACAGGCATCAGCGGCGTGCTGTTCTTGCCTTCGGCAAAGCGCTCGACCACGCCGAACGGGGCGGCGGCGAACTTGGCCAGCGGCGGCAGCGGGGCGGTCGCGAGCGACATCGGAAAGCCCGAGGCATTGGCCAGCGCGCGGCCGCTGGCGTCCTTGAGGTCGGGCGGCAGGCTCAGCTTGAGCGCGGTGCGCTCGGGCAGCGGCGCCGGAAAGCGCACTTCGTCAACCAGGGCATCGGCGTCGAGGCTTTCGTCAAACACCGGCCGGTACTCCGCCTTGTCCGCGCGCAGGCGCACCTCGCCAGCCAGGCGCCGAGGCACCGGTGCGCTGAAGCGCAGCGTGATGGGACGGATCGGCATGCAGGCCGCCTGCGCGTTCTCGCGCTCGCACGTCATGCTGGCGGTGAAGGGCTCACGCACCTTGAAGGCGTAGCGCTTTTCCACGTGGTTGATGACGCCGCTGGGCGTGGCGACGCCTCTGCCGTACACCAGTTGCACGCGGCTGGCGGGTGTCAGGCGGCGATTGCAGGACAGCGTCACATAGCGACCCGGCGCTTTCTCGGCCTCAACCTGCATGTGCAAGGCCTTGAGCAGCACGGTGCGCGGCTCGCCGGTCACCATGCGCACCGGCACCTGCTCACCTAACCCGTCGACCTGACACCACAGATTGTTCTGCAGGCTTTCCGTCGTGGCGGCGCCGTTGAGCCGCAGCACGAACACCTGGTCCTCTTCGATCGGTTGCGAGGTCGACGGCGTGACGCGCTGAACAAATGGACCGCCAGTATTAAATTGATAGCTGCTTGCGCTTGTCAGTACTGCGCCAGAGGCCGATTTGAACCCAGAAATCGGTTCAACCCGACAGCGCACGCCCGGCGGAAGGTCGGCCGCAAAGTCGTAGACCCATTCGCGCGCACTGTTCCATCGCGCCTGCCCCTTGGACGCCTCGGCATTGTCGCAGCTGACACTGAACGGCGCCGGCGCCTTGGGGTCGCCGAACTTGACCACGTCGTCGCTGAATTTGGCCACCACTTGGCGAACGGAGGCGACTTCGCCCTGGGGGGTTAAGGACGTGGTTGTGAAAGCAGAAGCCGATGACGCGCCCAGCAAAAACACAAAGGCCATGCCCGCGGCGCGCCGGCTTGAGATGAATGTCCGAATCAAGCACACACTCCTCAAATTGACTAAAGGGGAAGCTCTCACAACCCTATAAATTTCCGCCCAATTCAGAATGCGAGGCTTCAACCACACAGATCCCGCGATTTGATTGAATTTTGCGCAATTTCAGGCCTTTTCGGCCCCCTCTTTGCGCCTTACGCTGCCTTCAGACGCATCTGCATCTTTGAGGGCTTGGCTTTGTAGAACGCATCCACCTTGCGATCGAGGAACGATGCCAGGCGCTTCAAGTTGTAGCAAGCGGCCATCAGGGTCATCGTTGTTGATGCGCGGACTTGTCCAATCGAGCGCACGAACTTGCCCCCCATGTGGCGGATGCCTGCAAACACATGCTCGACCTTGGCCCGCTTCTTGGCGATGCGCTGGTTGCGCCTCTTTTGGCAGTCGGAGAGCGGCTTGCCCGCTTGGGCTTTGCGTTGCATGCCGTCTTTGAAGCCCAGAACCCTGAGCATTTCCCGGCGCTGTGCGCTGGGGTAGGCTTTGTCTGCGTTCACTTCTTTGCCGGTGTTGTGCGGGTCCAGCACCTCGTCAAAGTGGTGCCCATCGTGCTCGCTGGCGGTGCCCGTGACAACGCCCCGGATGAAGCCATGTTTGTGATCGACGCTCACGCTGAGCTTGTAGCCAAAGTAGCTCTTGCCATGTTTCTTGGTGTGGGTGGCGTCGGTGTCTTTGTAGCGGCGCTTGGTGTCACTCCAGTCGGGCTTCTGGCCTGAATTGAGTTGCTCACGCTCATCCTTGCTGATGCGTTGACGAGGCGCTGGCACCAAGGTGGCATCAATGGCTTGACCGCCTCGGGCGATGTAGCCATGGCGGTGCAATTGGGCATCGACCCCTTGCAGCAAGGCTGTTGCCCCCTGCACACCAATGCGCTCGCCAAAGCGCCAGATGGTGTTGCGGTCAGGGACATTCATGCAGTCTTGCAGCAGGCAAAAGCGCTGGTAGCTCATACGATCCAGCAACTGGTACTCCATCTGCTCGTCTGAGAGGTTGTACAGGCGCTTCAAGACCAGAATGCGCACCATCACCTCAGTGGGATAGGCGGGCCGCCCGCCCTTGCGGCCATCGCCACGCAGGGTGAAGGCATCGACCAAGGCAGCCAGTGCGGTGAAGTCGATGTGCTGAGCAATCACCTGCAGCGGATCGCCCCCTTCGTCGATCTTGCGTTTGCGTGAGGCTTCGGAGAATAGATCGAACTTCAGGGCGCTGCGGGGGGTGATCATGAGGTCAATTTATCGCAGTCTGGGGTCTGCTGGAACTATGGGGAGGTTTTGAGAGGTGCCCAAAGGTGCCATGCATTGTTGGCACGCGATGGCAATATAACGTCGGACAGTCGGAACATCGCCGCTAAGTGCAGGGAGGGCTGGGCCACTTTGCTCCTAAACCAGACGCAGTGCCCTTGCGTGCAGCTTTGAGCTCAATAGCGTCCAAACGGTGACGTGCCGAAGTAGCGCATCAACAGCTCTACCAGCGAATAGACCGAGTAGGGAATGAAAAGTGTCAAGAGCACCAGTTCAGAACTCTTATATTGACGTACTCCTGCCGTGATAGGCCCCAAGGAACAAGCCGCCAAAACTGCAACAGGGATCAAGTATCTGCCTTGTATGCCGTCGATCAAGAGCGTAGGGTAGGTGTTGAATCCGACGGCCAGGGCGAAGTAGGCAATCAATACGCTGCACATCGCCATCACGATGCCGCTTGCACGAATCCCGTCGTAAGCCTTTCTCCAAGGAAGACCTGCCAAAATCGTCACCACGGTACCGGCATACAGAAAGCCATAAATGTTCCTTGTTTTGGTGGACGAAAGCGGCGCATCCGACCATCCCAGCAGGCCAACAAAACCTTGTTGGACAAACTTGGCGAGCGGCTCGAAGTGCCAGGTCCTCCATAATGCGGAAAAAAACTCTCCAGGGTTCTGTAGATAGAGAAGAATGATTTCTTGGGTCGAATGATGCCGTTTTAAAAATGTTTGCCCGGACACGCTTGCGGCATAAACTTGCCAGCCCAGAACGCACACCACCAACGCTGTCAGCGCTGCTAACCGACGCCAGGTGAAGCGGTGATAAAGTAAGGACAGAGGAATCATCAGCGTGGTGAGCAGGTGCGTGCGCGTAGTACAAAGGATGAATACGATCCCGTAGAGAAACACTTCGTCGCGCAGGCGGCAACCGTCTGGAGATGTAAAGAGCTTGATCCAAAGGCCAAGCAAAAGCAGTAAAAGTGCCGCGGCCAGACCATCGACAGTGGGGGCGGTCCACTGAAAGAGCGACATGGGCGTCAAGAGCAGCATCAAGACGAGCACATTGGGTCGCCAAAAACTACAGGCAAAAAATGCAAGAGTAATCGAGAGTCCCGCTACAAGGGCCCGAGTGAGTTCGTAGCTGGCCAATAAGTTGAGGTTCAGCTGGTTTGAAATCCAAATCCCCGCGGCATGTGGGATGTAGATGAATGGCGTGTAGTAACCAGTGCCTCCTGCATTGGCCAATACCATTTTTCCGGACCAATCGTGGTTTTGCGCGATGTTCGACACTGAAAACCTAGCTGAACCGTTATCATGCTCTGTTCCGTAGAAGGGCCGCGACCGTGCGCCGTACTCTGCGAAATCGGCAAAGTCGTTGTTGACGAATCCGCTGTCGCGAATATTGGGATCAGTGGAAGGCTGCAGCAGGATCTGGCCGTTGGCCAGCATCGCCGCCCTAAGCAAATGGACGTTCTCGTCCGGCGATTGAAAGGGCGGAGTCAATCGAATAAACAAGGCCGCACACAGCATGGCGACAATCCACCAAAAGATCAATTGGCGCAAGCCGCGCGGGCTGAGGTGGTGGATCGGCGCCTCTGTCAATTTTTTCTCATTCGTCGAAGGTTTTAATTATTTTGTGCTTGCAAAAATGATAAGCAGGCCAGCAATTAGGAATGCTGTGCCGAGATAAAAACCTTTAGGGAATTGTTCGCCAAACATAATATGGCTCGCCAGTGGGACCAAGACAAATGCCAGAGCCATCATCGGATAAATCTTGCCAAGATCGGCATTTCTCAAGACAAGAACCCAGCCGATGGAGGTAATGCCGTACAGTGCGATGGTGGCGCTAAACCAGGCGAGCGGCGCAAGGCTGAATAGGGTGCCGGCAGAGTTGATCGCATTAGCGGTCAACTTGAACATGAGTTGACCTGCCGCGATGCCCAGAACGCAGATCAATCCCAAAAAATATACTGAAAAGCTCATTTTAAACCGGTTTTTTTGCGGATCGCAAGGGATCGAAAGATGGGCCTCTGCGGTTGATTTGCAATGTCGGCGCCCAAAAATGCCAACAGAAGCTGCACGCCTAGAATCAATGGCAGGGCTGCCAACATGACCGTTCCCGCGGTCGATGCGATGTTGTTTTGAACAGCAGATATCCAATGCGTAATACCGAATACTAGGCCAAAAAGGACCATGGCGATGCCCAAGGGTAATTCAAGCGATGCAAGAGAAAGATCGCGGAGATAATAGTTATAGAAAATTCGACGGAAAAAATTGGAGATGTGCTTTTTGAGAAATTCAGGGAGAATTTTCTTGATTTTCAGATTGCTTTCCTCATCCCCGTAGTTGGCGTCCATTGGAATGTCGACCACCAGCGCTCGCAAGGTGTTGAGCCGAAAAAGCATGTCAGTTTCAAAAAAATACCGACGGCTAACCTTGTCGAAAGGCAGGTGGCTGGCTACACGCGCTTGAATGGCCGTGTACCCATTGGTGGGATCGAACAGACTCCAGTAGCCCGTCGAAAATTTGCTCATGAACGAGAGCACGGCGTTTCCGAACTGCCGCGTGCGCGGCATCTGGTGAAGTTCGTCCAGATGGAAGAATCGGTTGCCCTTGGCGTAGTCCGCGTCGCCCGCGATCAGCGGCGCAATGAACTGCGGCAACAGCGCCGGGTCCATCTGACCGTCGCCGTCGATCTTCACGATGATGTCCATGCCCTCATCGATGGCAGCCTGATAGCCGGACAGGACGGCGCCGCCCACGCCCTGATTCTCGGCATGAAAGATCACCCGGACCCTGTCATCGGTGTTCTGGCCTTCAACGAATTCACCCGAGCCGTCCGGGCATTGATCGTCCACGACGTAGATGCGGGAGACCTCCGAGCCGATGCGCGCGATCACGTCCATCACGTGCCGCTTGACCTTGTAGCTGGGGATGACGACCGCGACCTGGGGAACTGCTGTGGCTGGGTCCATCGAACTTCCTACTGCTGACTACCTACTGCTTTGGCGCAGTACAAATCAAGGCACGAGGCGCTGACGATGCCGCTGTATCTGTCCCGCCACCTGAGAGGGCGCCGTCCCGCCCAGCGTATCCCGTGCCTCCAAACTCCCCCGCAAGCTGAGCACGTCGTACACGTCTTTCTCAATCGCAGAGTGAAAACCCTGCAGCACGTTCAACGGCAATTCAGACAAATCGCAGCCGTGCGACTGCGCGGCTTTGACGGCGTGGGCGACGGTTTCGTGGGCATCGCGAAAGGGTTGGCCTTTCTTGACCAGGTAATCGGCCAGGTCGGTGGCCGTGGCGTAGCCTTTTTGCGCCGCGGCCTCCATGGCGGTGGCGTTGACGGTGATGCCGCCGCTTTTCGTGCCGGTGGCCGGGTCAGCCTGGCCGCCGATCATCTCGACAAAGATGCGCAGCGTGTCGCGCAAGGTGTCGACGGTGTCGAACAGCGGCTCCTTGTCTTCCTGGTTGTCCTTGTTGTAGGCCAGAGGTTGGCCCTTCATCAGGGTGATCAGGCCCATCAGGTGGCCGACCACGCGGCCGGTCTTGCCGCGGGCCAGTTCGGGCACGTCGGGGTTCTTCTTCTGCGGCATGATCGACGAGCCGGTGGTGAAGCGGTCGGCGATTCGGATGAAGGCGAAATTCTGGCTCATCCACAGGATGAGTTCTTCGCTCAATCGGCTGATGTGCACCATCACCAGGGCGGCGGCAGCTGCGAATTCAATAGCAAAGTCGCGGTCGCTCACGGCGTCCAGGCTGTTCTGGCAAACGCCTTCCATGCCCAGCGTCTTGGCCACGCGCTCGCGGTCCAGCGGGTAAGTGGTGCCTGCCAAGGCCGCGCTGCCCAGCGGCAACTGGTTGACGCGGCGGCGCACGTCGCCCATGCGCGCTTCGTCGCGGGCAAACATTTCGACGTAGGCCAGCAGGTGGTGGGCGAAGCTCACCGGCTGGGCCACTTGCAGATGAGTAAAGCCAGGCAGGATGACGTCGACGTGCTTTTCCGCCACTTCAACCAGGGCCAATTGCAACTCGCGCAGCAGGCCGGTGATCAGGTCGATCTCGCCGCGCAACCACAGGCGGATGTCGGTGGCGACCTGGTCGTTGCGGCTGCGGCCGGTGTGCAGGCGCTTGCCGGCGTCGCCCACCAGTTGGGTCAGGCGCGCCTCGATGTTCAGGTGCACGTCCTCCAGCGCCAGCTTCCATTCGAATTGCCCGTCAGCGATTTCCTGGCGGATCTGCGCCATGCCGCGCTGGATGGCGGCCAGATCGTCTTTGGAGATGATGCCTTGCGCGGCCAGCATGTCGGCGTGCGCCAAGCTGCCGGTGATGTCGGCGTCGGCCAGGCGCTTGTCGAAGAACACGCTGGCGGTGTAGCGCTGCACCAGCTCGCTCATCGGTTCGGAGAACAGGGCAGACCAGGCTTCGGTCTTCTTGTCGAATTGGTTGGTGGACATGCGTGGAGGGATCTGGATAAAAGGCCGGGCAAGCCGCACGGCGAGTCGACGGGCGGCGCGCCTGGGTGGACCAACGCGCAGGTGCACGGCCTACACTGAGGCGCCACTGCCGGGACCCATGGACGATTCCCAAATTCTATCGACCTTCGTTGAACGCGCCCGCCGCCGACCGCCGGCACCGGCCGCGCCTGCGTTGGTGTTTGACGCCTGCCAGGTCGGCGTGGTGCTGCGTGCGGTGCTCTATGTCGAGGTGGTGGTGGCCGTCGCCGTCATGTACGCGGCCGACAGCGCCGCCGACTGGCTGACGCGGGTATCGCTGCTCACCGCAGGTGTCTTGCCTGCGACCTTGCTCTGGCTGATCGTCGGCTGCGCGCTCAAGCGCCCTCTGGCGCGGCTGAGCGAGGTGGGGCAGATGACGGCTGGCGTGGCTTTGGGCGGGCTCGCCGGGCTGTACGCGTGTGCGATGCTGGCGCTGCTGCGGGTGACCGGCTCGCCGCCGTGGCTGGCCAGCACCTGCACCGGCGCGCTGCTGGCGGCCGGGTTGGTGGCGGCGCTGGTGTGGCGCGTGCGCGGTCGCACACCTGCGGCGACCACGGCGCGGCTAGCAGAACTGCAGTCGCGCATCCGCCCGCACTTCCTGTTCAACACGCTCAACAGCGCGATCGCGCTGGTGCGCGCCGAGCCGGCCAAGGCGGAATTGATCCTGGAAGACCTGGCCGACCTGTTTCGCCACGCCCTGACCGATCAGGAGGGCAGCTCCACGGTCGGGCAGGAAATCGAGCTGGCACGGCGCTACCTCGAGATCGAACAGGTGCGTTTCGGGCGGCGCCTGCGGATCGAATGGGCGCTTGATGATCGCGTGAATGACGCGCGCCTACCGCCCCTGATCCTGCAGCCGCTCGTCGAAAACGCCGTCAAGCATGGCGTCGAGCCGAGCCCCCACGGTGCGCAGCTGCGCGTGTCGACCCAGCTGCGCGGGCCGATTGCGCTGATCAAGGTGACCAACACCGTGCCAGCAGGGCAGGGCGCCGCTGGCCATGGCATTGCGCTGGCTAACGTGCGTTCGCGCCTCAAGCTTCTGCACGACCTGCACGGTGGCTTTCGCACCGCGCTGGTCGATGGGGTGTACCAGGCACGGATCGAGGTGCCTATGCCCGAGAAAGCGACACGCGCGTGAAGCCGGTCACGCTCCCTTTGCGAAGTGCACCTGCCCACGGCCGTGCAAGGCGCCTGGCCGCTGCCGCTGGGGCAGACTCGGGCGCATGTTGCCCCGTAACGCGCGGCCCGGTGAACGCCACGATCGCCCCATGACCGCCCTGAACGTGTTGATCGTCGACGACGAGCCTCTGGCGCGCGCGCGCCTGCGCACGCTGCTGGGCGATTGCCATTCGCCCGCCGCCGCCGTGGGGGGCGAGGCCGACGGCGCCGCCCAGGCCTTGGCCCTGGTGGGCCGGGCGCACTTTGACCTGGTGCTGCTCGACATCCACATGCCAGGCACCGATGGCATGACGCTGGCTGAAACGCTGGCGCGGCTGCCGCAGCCGCCGGCGGTGGTCTTCGTCACCGCCCACGCCGAACACGCGGTCAAGGCCTTCGAGATCGACGCGGTGGACTACCTCACCAAGCCGGTGCGGCGCGAGCGCCTGCAGGCGGCGCTTCAAAAAGTGGAGCGGCTTGCGCAGGTCCATGCAGGGCCAGAGCCCGATTTGTCTGAAGAACAATGGCTGGTCATCCACGAGCGGGGCCGCACCCTGCGGGTGCCGGTGAGCGAGGTGCTCTATTTCAAGGCGGAGCTCAAGTACATCACCGTGCGCACGGCAGCTGCGACCTATGTGCTGGACGACAGCCTGGCCCAATTGGCCGAGCGCTTGCCGCCGCGCTTCGTGCGCATCCACCGCAACGCGCTGGTCGCCCGCGGCGCCATCCGCGCCCTGGTGCGCCAGCACGACCCGGTCGAGGGCGACGGCTGGGCCGTGCGCCTGGCCGGCATCGACGAGGTGCTGATGGTCTCGCGCCGCCAGGTGGCCGCGTTGCGCGAATCGCTGGGCGAGTAGGGCGCTGCCCGGCCGCGTTCCGGCCGGCACCGCGGCGCTGGCGTGCTGCGCCCACTGGCTGCCCACTTCCTGCGCTGTCGCAAGGCGGGCCGCACATGTCGGCGGGTACCATTGCGAGCTTCGCCAATTGATGAACCGAGCCGTTTCGCTATGCCCCTGCTGCTGACCATTGCCACCCGTGAAAGCCGCCTTGCCCTGTGGCAGGCCGAGCATGTGCAGGCGCTGCTGGGCGCGCGCGGCCACAGCGTTGACCTGCTGGGCATGACCACGCGCGGCGACCAGATCCTGGACCGCACGCTGAGCAAGGTCGGTGGCAAAGGCCTGTTCGTCAAGGAGCTGGAAACCGCGCTGCAGGAAGGCCGCGCCCAGCTGGCCGTGCATTCGCTCAAAGACGTGCCGATGGAGCTGCCCGAAGGCTTTGCCCTGGCCTGTGTCATGCAGCGCGAAGACCCGCGCGACGCCTGGGTGTCGGCCGGCTGTGCCGGTCTGGCCGATTTGCCGCAGGGTGCCGTCATTGGTACATCTAGCCTGCGGCGCACGGTACTGCTGCGCGAGGCGCTATCGAAGTTGGAGCGCAACGATGTCCGCATCGAGCCGCTGCGTGGCAACCTCGACACCCGTCTGCGCAAGCTGGACGAAGGGCAGTACGCTGGCATCGTGCTGGCCGCTGCGGGGCTGAAGCGCCTGGGCCAGGGCGACCGCATCCGCCACATCTTCAGCACCGACGAGATGCTGCCCGCGGCCGGGCAGGGTGCGCTGGGCATCGAGATCCGCGCCGACCGCAGCGACGTGGCCGAGGCGCTGGCGCCGCTGGTCGACAGGCCGACCTGGCTGGCGGTGGCGGCCGAGCGCGCCGTCAGCCGCGCCCTGGGCGGCAGCTGCTCCATGCCGCTGGCGGCGCACGCCACGCTCAGTGGGCAGCGCCTGCACCTGCGCGGCGCCTGGGGCGACCCGGAAGGCGCGCCGCAACTGGTGCGCGCCGAGGCCGAAGGCGACGTCGCCACCCTGGCCGAGGCCGAAGCCCTGGGCCAGCGCGTGGCCGAGGCGCTGGGCGCCGGCGGCGCGCATTGAGCCCTACCCAGCCGCCCGCGGCCGGCGCCCCGCGCGTGCTGGTCACGCGCCCCGCGCCCGAGGCCGACCGCTGGGCCCGGGCACTGGCAGCGCAGGGCATCGCGGCCGAAGCCTTGCCGCTGATCGACATCGTGCCCTTGCGGGACTCGCCGGCGCTGACCGCGGCCCGAGCCGCGCTGGCGGAAGTCGCCGTAGTGATGTTCGTCAGCCCCAACGCCGTGCGCGGTTTTTTTGAAGAAAATGCGGCGCCGGCCCTACAACCACCTGCGCAAGCAGCTATTGAAACAAGAGCTTGGTCGCCCGGCCCAGGCACCACGGCGGCGCTGGTCGAAGCCGGCTGGCCGCCCGACCGGATCGACGAGCCGGCGCCCGACGCACCGCAGTTCGACTCCGAATCACTTTGGGCGCAAGTCGCAGGCCAGATGCGCCCCGGGCTGCGCGTGCTGATCGTGCGCGGCGGGGATGCCGAAGGCCGGCCGACGGGGCGCGACTGGCTGGCCACGCAGCTGCGCGCCGTGGGCGCGGCCGTGGAAGAGGTGGCCGCCTACCGCCGCACGGCGCCTCCAGGCGATGGGCCGTGGACCGCGCGCGCTAAGGCCGCCGCGCACGACGGCAGCGTGTGGTTGTTCAGCAGCTCGGAAGCCATCGCCAACCTGCGCGAGGCGCTGCCGGCGCAGGACTGGGCCGGGGCGCGCGCAATCGCAACGCACCCGCGCATCGCCGAGGCCGCGCACGCGGCCGGTTTCGGTCGCGTGACGGCGTCGCGACCCACGCTGGACGCCGTTGCCGCGTCGATAAAATCGCTGCATGACAACGCCTGATTCCGACACCTCGACGCCGCCTTCTGCGCTGCCGTCGGTGCCCCAGGCGTCCGGTGCCTGGCCTCCGCCGCCCATCGCGCCGGAAGCGCTGCCGCCCGCTGCGCCCCCCGTTTCGCCGCCGGTCGCGCCGCCGCTGGGCCCTGGCGGGCCGTTGCCCGGCCAACCCCAGCGCAGTGCCTTTCCGCCCGCCGTCGTGGCTGGCTGGATGGTGGCGATCGTGGCGCTGACGGTGTCGGTGCTGCTGTGGCAGAAGGTCAACGGCATGCAGGAAGCGCTGGCGCGCCAGAACGCCGACGCTGGCAGCCAGTCGGTCGAAGCGCGCGCGCTGGCCCGCCATGCGGACGACGCCGTGCGCGACAGCGCCGCCAAGCTGGCCGCGCTCGACGCGCGCGTGGCCGACATGGCGGCCTACCGCACCCAGCTGGAAGAGCTGGCGCACAGCGCTTCGCGCGCCCGCGACGAGAACCTGGCCGTCGATCTGGAAACCGCGCTGCGCCTGGCCCAGGACCAGACGCAGCTGACCGGCAGTACCGAGCCGCTGCTGGCCGCCTTGCGCACCGCCGAGCGGCGCCTGGGCCGCTCGCAGGACCCGCGGCTGGCGCCGGTGGCGCGCGCCGTCGCGCGCGACCTGGAGCGCGTCAAGGCCGCCACCGTGGCCGACACCGCGGGCCTGCTCGGCCGCATCGACCAGCTGCTGCGCCAGGCCGACGATCTGCCGGTGGCCAACGAAGTCGGCCGCCCCAGCGGCGTGGCCCGCGCGCGCGAGCCGGCCGCGGCCGAGCCGACCAGCTGGTGGGGACGGCTGTGGGCCAACGTGCGCAGCGAAACGGAAAGCCTGCTGCGCGTGCGCCGCATCGAGCGGCCCGAAGCCACCATGCTCAGCCCCGACCAGGCCTTCTTCGTGCGCGAAAACCTCAAGCTGCGGCTGCAGGGCGCGCGCCTGGGCATCCTGGCGCGCCAGTACGAAGCGGCGCGCAACGACCTGTCGGCCGCCAGCACCGCCTTGGGCACCTGGTTTGACCCGGCTTCGCGCCGCACCCAGGCCGCGGCGACCCTGCTGCAGCAGGTGCAGTCCCAGACGCGCTCGGCCGACCTGCCGCGGGTGGACGAATCGCTGCTGGCCCTCGGCCACGTCGCCGCGGCCGAGCCGGCCCGGAGCAACTGAGCACCATGCGCGCCGCCCTGTGGCTGATGGGTCTGTTCAGTGCCGCGGTGGCGCTGGCGCTGTTTGCGGGCGACAACGACGGGACGGTCACCATCTTCTGGCCGCCGCACCGCGTCGACATGTCGGTCAACCTGCTGCTGCTGCTGCTGGTGGCGCTGTTCGTGCTGCTGCATTTCGCGCTGCGGGCGTTCGCGGCGCTGTTCGAGCTGCCCCGCCAGGCGCGGCGCTGGCGCTCGCAACAGCGCGAACGCGCGGCCCACACGTCGATGATGGACGCCATGACCCAGTTCGGCGCCGGCCGCTACCTGCGCGCGCGCAAGTCGGCTGAGGCCGCGCTGGCGCGCGAACAGGCGCTGCGCGAGGCAGGCGACGTGCTGCCGCACCGAGCGAGCCTGCGCACACTGGCACACCTGACGGTGGCCGAAAGCGCCCATGCGCTGCAGGATCAGAGCACGCGCGATCACCACCTGGCCCTGGCACTGGACCGCGCGAGCGCGCACGGTGCGTTGCCCGAGCTGCGCGAAGGTGTGCTGCTGCGCGCCGCCCGCTGGGCGCTGCACGACCGCGACCCCGGAGCCGCCATGGCCCGGCTGGACGAATTGCCCGCAGGCGCCACACGCCGCACCGCCGCGCTGCGCATCAAACTCAAGGCTGCGCGCCAGGCCGGGCGCCAGCGCGAGGCCCTGGACACCGCGCGCCTGCTGGCCAAGCACGGCGCCTTTTCGCGCGACGCCGCCGGCACTGTGGTGCGCGGCCTGGCCGCCGACCAGATCACCCAAGCGCGCGACGCCGCCGAACTGCAGCAGCTCTGGGCCGCGCTGGAGCCGGCCGAGCGCGCCATGCCCGAACTGGCTTTGCGCGCGGCGCAGCGCCTGCTGAACCTGGGTGGCGACCACGCCGTCGTGCGCGACTGGCTGCGCCCGGTGTGGGGCGAAATGCTGGCACTCCCCGAATCGTTTTCGCCCGCCCACCGCGCCCGTCTGGCGCGCGTGCTGGAGGCCGGCATGGCGCCCACCGGCGATGCGGCCGACCAGCAATGGTTGGCGCGCGTCGAGGCTGCGCACCAGGCCCACCCGCGCGACGCCACCCTGCAGTACCTGGCTGGCATGGCCTGCCTGCACCGCGGTCTGTGGGGCAAGGCCCAGTTGCTGCTGACCCAGGCGGTGCGCGGTCTGCAGGACGCCGAACTGCGCGCGCGGGCATGGCGCGCGCTGGCCGAGCTGGCCGAGCAGCGCGGCGACGCCACGGCCGCCGCCGAAGCCTGGAAGCACGCCGCCGGCGCCTGACGCCGACGCCTGACGCAGGGTTTTACTGAGCCCTGTATCTGAGGGTGCGTTCGCCGCCGAGAATCGGGATAAAAGTCGCTTTGACCCAGGACTGGAAAGCGCAAGCAGCTATCAAACTAGAAGCAATCGACAAGCGGTGCGGTGGCGCAGAACCGGCGATTCGCCCGCCAGGCACACGCCTGTCGCCAGCGCTACTCGGGGCCGTCAAACCCCTCCCTAGAATGCTTTTGGACAGCGCTCACTAGCTGTATCCACCCTTCGAGGAGACACCATGAAGATTCGCCCCCTTGTGCCCGCCGTTGCCGTGGCCGCCCTGTGCCTGCCCTTGGCCGGCGGCGCGGCCGACAACCCCAAGTTTTCCCGCAACGAGATCCTGATCGGCGTGTTGACCGACATGTCGGGCCCCTACGCCAGCCTCACGGGCGAGGGCGACGTGGCCGCCGCGCAGCTGGCCATCGACGAGTTCGGCGGCAAGATCCACGGCGTGCCGATCAAGCTGGTGTCGGCCGACCACCAGCAGAAAGCCGACGTGTCGTCGGCACGGGCGCGCGAGTGGATTGACCGCGATGGGATGGACCTGATCACCGGCCTCGGCCAGTCGGCGCTGGGCCTGGCGGTGCAGGGTGTGGCCTCGGCCAAGAAGGTCATCACCATGAACACTGGCGCGGGCTCGCCCGACCTCACGGGCTCGCAGTGCAGCAAGTACGGCATCCACTACAGCTGGAACACCCACGCCGTGGCGGTGGGCACGGCCGCCGCGGTGGTGGACGGCGGCGGCAAGTCGTGGTTCTTCGTGGCCGCGGACTACACCTTCGGCAAGTCGCTGCAGGACCAGGCCACCAAGGTGGTCGAGTCCAAAGGCGGCAAAGTGCTGGGCGGTGTGCGCGCGCCGCTGGGCACCAGCGATTTCTCGTCCTTTTTGCTGCAGGCGCAGGGCTCGAAGGCGCAGGTCATCGGCCTGGCCAACGCGGGGTCCGACACGCTCAACGCGCTTAAACAGGCCAACGAATTCGGCATCGTCAAGGGCGGGCAGAAAGTGGCGGCGTTGCTGATGTTCATCACCGACGTGCATTCGCTCGGCCTGCCGGTGGCGCAGGGCCTGCAGTTCACCACCGCCTACTACTGGGACCGCACCGACGCCTCGCGCGACCTGGGCAAGCGCTTTTACGCCAAGCGCAAGTCCATGCCCAACATGGACCAGGCCGGCACGTACTCGGCCGTGCGCACCTACCTGAAGGCCGTGGAGGCCGTGGGCACCGACAACAGCGACGCGGTGCGCGAACAGCTGGGCAAGATGGAAATCGACGATGGCTTCTCGAAAGGCCGCATCCGCGCCGACGGCCTGTTCCAGCACGACATGTACCTGGTCGAAGCCAAGAAGCCGAGCGAGTCGAAGGCCGAATGGGACTTGCTGAAGATCAACAAGACCATCCCCGGCAACGTCGCCTTCCAGAGCCTGAAGGACGGTGGCTGCGCGCTGGTGAACAAGTGAGCTGAGCGGCGCCAGGAGGCTGCGGCGCCTGGAGTGACTTTCAGGTGAAAACGGGCTGCCGCGCTACAGCAGAAAGCGCGGGCAGCTATTCTAGTGATAGCGGTGGGCGATGCCTTGAGGCATGGCCACGGCACGAAATCACGCGTCACATGTCTGTGGCGCTAGCCACGAGCCACCCAAAAAAAGCCCCGCTCCGGTTGTCACCGGGCGGGGCTTTGTAGCGTCAGGGCAGGCCCTGCGCTTCAGCCTGCGCAGGCTCAGGCCGTGACCGTTTCCTTGACCGCTGCGGCGCCGGCGTTGTCGGCCGGGGCGCTGTTGCGGATCAGGTAGTCGAAGGCGCTGAGCGCGGCCGTTGAGCCGGCGCCGGCCGCGACCACGATCTGCTTGTACGGCACCGTGGTGCAGTCGCCGGCGGCAAACACGCCGGGCACGTTGGTGGCGCCGCGCGCGTCGACCTCGATCTCGCCGAACTTGCTGCGCTTGACCGTGTCGCCCAGAAACTCGGTGTTGGGCACCAGGCCGATCTGCACGAACACGCCTTCCAGCGGCACGGTGGTTTCCGTGCCCTTGGCGCGGCACTTGAAGTCCAGCGCGCTGACTTTGCCGTCGGTGCCCTGGATTTCGGTCGTCTGCTTGTTGGTGTGCACCGTCACGTTGGGCAGCGAATGCAGTTTGTTGACCAGCACCTGGTCGGCCTTCAGCTCGGGCATGAATTCGACCACGTGCACGTGCTTGACCAAGCCCGCCAAATCAATGGCCGCCTCGACGCCAGAGTTGCCACCGCCGATCACCGCCACGTCCTTGCCCTTGAACAGTGGGCCGTCGCAGTGCGGGCAGTAGGCCACGCCCTTGGTCTTGTATTCCTGCTCGCCCGGCACGTTCACATTGCGCCAGCGCGCGCCGGTGGCCAGCACGACGCTGCGGCTCTTCAGGGTGCCGCCGTTGTCCAGCTGCACGGTGATCAGGCCGCCCGGTTGCTCGGCCGGTACCAGGCCGGTCACGCGCTGGGTGTTCATGATGTCGACCTCGTAGTTGCGCACGTGCTGCTCCAGCTGCGCGGCGTACTGCGGGCCGGTGGTTTCGGGCACGCCAGGGTAGTTGGCGATTTCCAGCGTGTCGTTGACCTGGCCGCCAAAGCGCTCGGCCACCACGCCGGTGCGGATGCCTTTGCGCGCCGCGTAGATGGCCGCAGCCGCGCCAGCGGGGCCGCCGCCGACGATCAGCACTTCATACGGCGCCTTGGCGCTCAGCTTTTCGGCGTCGCGCTTCGCGGCGCCGGTGTCGACCTTCTGCAGGATTTCTTCGACCGACATGCGGCCGTTGGCGAAGAACTGGCCGTTCAGGTAGACCGTGGGCACGCCCATGATCTCGCGCTCTTCGATTTCCTTCTGGAACATGCCGCCGTCGATCACCGTGGTCTTGACGCGCGGATTGTTGATGGCCATGAGCGACAGCGCCTGCACCACGTCCGGGCAGTTGTGGCAGGAAAGGCTCATGTAGATCTCGAAGTCGAGATCGGCGTCGAGGTTCTGAATCTGCTCGATCACGTCGGCTTCGACCTTCGGCGGGTGGCCGCCGGTCCACAGCAGCGCCAGGATGAGCGAGGTGAATTCGTGGCCCAGCGGGATCGCGGCAAAGCGCAGGTGCGTGTCGCTGCCGGCGCGCTGCAACGTGAACGAAGGCACGCGCGCGTCGCTGCCGTCGGTGCGCAGGGTGATCTTGTCGGGGCGCATGCTGGCGATTTCTGCCAGCAGTTCGCGCATTTCGGTGGATTTGTCGTCCGCGCCGAGCGTGGCCACCATCTCGAACGGCTGCTGAACGCGCTCGAGGTAGGCGGCGAGTTGTTGCTTGATGTCGTCGTCCAACATGGTGGATGCTCCTGAGTTGATAGCTGGCTGCGCTGACGGATAGGGCGCAGGAGCCGGAATTCTTGTGAAAATCGCAGGTAAAAAAATACCGGACGGCAGGGCACGCAGGCCCTGTCGCCGTCCGGTCAGTTTGCGCCGGCTCGGCGGCAGGCGCAGTCAGGCTGAGGAGCCTTAGATCTTGCCAACCAGGTCGATGGAGGGCTTGAGCGTCTTCTCGCCTTCTTTCCACTTGGCGGGGCAGACTTCACCCGGGTGAGCGGCGGTGTACTGGGCAGCCTTCAGCTTGCGCAGGGTTTCCGTCACGTCGCGGGCGATTTCGTTGGAATGCACTTCCATGGTCTTGATCGTGCCGCTGGGGTCGATCACGAACGTGCCGCGCAGGGCCAGACCTTCTTCGGGGATGTGCACGCCGAAGTTGTTGGTCAGCTGGTGCGTGGGGTCGCCCACCAGGAAGAACTTGGCCTTGCCGACGGCGTCGGAGGTCTCGTGCCACACCTTGTGCGAGAAGTGCGTGTCGGTGGTGACGATGTAGACCTCGGCGTTGGCCTTCTGGAACTCGGCGTAGTGGTCGGCCGCGTCTTCGATCTCGGTCGGGCAGTTGAAGGTGAAGGCGGCGGGCATGAAGATCACCACGGACCAGTTCTTGCCGTTGGACAGGTTCTTCTCCGTCACTTCCTCGAACTTGCCGTTGTGGAAGGCCTGAGTCTTGAACGGGAGGACTTTGCTGTTGATGAGGGCTGACATGCTGCTGCTTCTCCTGAGTTGATGAAAAAATCTGGGAATGGGTGTATCTTAGAAAAGAACTATTAAATAGTCCAATCCATTTTAGCTAAACTATTTTTAGGGATTGGCTATGAAGCACCCGTTGTCGGCGCACGTGGCGCCCACAACCGATCAGCTTACCCCGAATCCATGACCGCAGCCGTAGGCGGGTCGCGCAAAGACGGCGCCGGCCGCTGCGCGGCGGGCCAACGAGCGCGGGGATGTTAGAGGCGGAGGAGGTCGGGCGCGTTTTGGCGCACCCGGCGGGCATCAGCCCTTGACGCTGCGCGACGGCGCGCCGTCGCTGGCGGGCGCGGTGAAGGGCACCACGGTGGGGCCGCTGGCCGCGTCGCCCTGCATGCTGACGCTGCCGTGGTAGCGCGCACCCGGGTCGACCTGCAGGCTTTCGGTGCTGATGTTGCCGTGGATGTTGGCGCTGGCCTGCAGGTGCAGGCGCTGGGCGAAGACGTTGCCTTCCAGCCGGCCGAGCACCAGCAGGTCGGCCGCGTGCACGTCGCCCTTGACCACGCCGGTCTCGCCGATGATGGCGCGGCCTTCGGCGCGCAGCGTGCCTTTGATCTGGCCGTCGACCTTGACCGAATTCTGCGTGGTCAGATCACCTTCCAGGGTGCACTGCTCGGCGATCAGGGTGTCGATCTGCTTGCCGGCCGCGGCACTGACCGCAGGGGTAGCAAGGGGAGAGGGTTTGTCTTTGCCGGAGCCGAACATGGTGAAGCTCTCTTTCGCAGGTCAGGGGGCGGGCGCGGTTACCGGCGCGGTCAGCGCAAGGTACTGCTCGGGGTCAAGGCGCTGGCCGCGCCATTGCACTTCGTAGTGCAGATGCGGGCCGGTGGAGCGGCCAGTGGAGCCTACCAGGCCCACCGTGGCGCCTGCCTCGATGTGCTGACCCGGCTTGACATCCACCCGCGAAAGGTGGGCGTAGACGGTGCTGTGGCCCAGGGCGTGGCTGACGGTGACCACGTTGCCATAGCCGCCCAGCCAGCCCGCCTGTGTGACCTTGCCGCGCGCCGTCGCCCGCACCGGGTCGCCGGTCGCGCCCTTGAAGTCCAGGCCGCCGTGCGATTCACTGCCGCGGCCAGTGAACGGATTGGGCCGCCCGCCGTACTGTGAGCTCAGCACGCCATCGTGGGGCACACCCAGCGGGACCGACTGCAGCGTTTGTAACAGGTCGCCGGCATCGCGCACGAAGCTGCCGGTGAATGGCACCGGGCGCGCGACCGGCACCGCCGGTCCGCCGGCGGCGGGGTTGGGCGCGCCCTTGGGCGGTTCGATCGAAACCGGCTTGACGTTGACGCCGCGCGCGCCCAGGTAGGCCTGCAGGTCGCTGATCATCTGTTCGGACTTCTTCAGCGCCGCCAGCTTGGCGTTGATTTCAGCCGAGGTGAAGTTCTTCAGGTCATGTACCTGCGTGCGCAGGCTGTCGATCTCGGCGCGGCGCGCGCTTTGTTCGCTCTGGTGTTCGGCGCGCGCCAGCAGGTAATGCACGCCGCCCGCCGTGAGGCCAATGGCCAGCACCGTCGAAGCGCAGGCCAGGCCGATCAGCGCGGGCTTGAGCCATCGCAGCACGCGCGTGTCGACTTCCAGCGACTGGGTCTGGTGGGGCGTGACGATGAGAACCGTGGAGCGTGTCATCTCGGGCGTGCGTTGGCGTTGGGCGGCGCGGGCTTCGACCCCAATGCCAGATGGGCGATGCGGCGCCCGACGCGCCGCATGTCATGAAAGAAGCAATGCGCGAGCCTAAGGATGGTGTTCAAAACCCCGGTCAAGCCCGAATGGCGTGAGCGGTGTGCGGCAGGAACAATGGCGTC